>CAYQMX010000020.1:0-138998 GCA_964418745.1 uncultured Vitreoscilla sp. | reverse complement strand
CGGCCGAGCGCGCGCCGGCGGGAGACGACCCGGCTCGCTGCGCTCCCCGCCCCCGGCCGCGCGTTCGGTGGCATCATGTGCCGGCATGACGATTGCCTGTGGATCCTCCCGCGAGTCGTTCGTCGCGGCCCTGTCCACTTCCCCGAGCACGCCTCGCCGCGTGAGCCACCTGCCGTGATGAACATGACGTCGGACTTCACCGTCCTGCCGCCCCAGACCGCCACCGCCGCCACGCGGCTGCGCGTGGCCACGTACAACATCCACAAGGGCGTGCGGGGCCTGGGCGCCGCCAAGCGCCTGGAGATCCACAACCTGGTGCTGGGCGTCGAGGCGCTGGACGCCGACCTGGTGTTCCTGCAGGAGGTGCGGCTGCACCACACCCGCGACGCCGCACGCTTCGACCAGACCATCCTGGGCTGGCCCGAGCAGGGCCAGGCCGAGTTCCTGGCCCCCGAGGGCTACAACTCCGCCTACCGCTCCAACGCGTTCACCAAGCACGGCGAGCACGGCAATGCGCTGCTCTCGCGCTGGCCGCTGGGCGATGTCGGCCACCACGACGTCTCCGACCACCGCTTCGAGCAGCGCGGCCTGCTGTACGTGCCGGTCGACTGGAACGGCACGACGGTGCATGCGATCGTCGCCCACTTCGGGTTGGTGCATTCCAGCCGCATGCGCCAGGCGCAGCGGCTGGCCCAGTACATCGCCAAGGAATTGCCGCCCGACGAGCCGGTGCTGGTGGCGGGCGACTTCAACGACTGGGGCGAACGCCTGGACATCCCCATGGCCGCCGCCGGCCTGACGCGCGCGCTGTCGTCCGACAAGCGCGTGCCCAAGCGCCCGACGTTTCCGTCGCGCCTGCCCGTGTTCTCGCTGGACCGCATCTACATGCGCGGCTTCCGCTGCGAGGGCACGATGGTGCCGCGCGGGGGCGGCTGGGCCCGGATGTCCGACCACCTGCCGTACGTGGCCGAGCTTGAGCTAAATTGACGTCCGGCGCGTCCGCGCCATCGTGGCCGGCGCCCCCGGCGAGCAACCTGGAAACCGGGAGTTCCGCGATTCGCGCCAAGCGACGTGAACGCGCCAATGCGCGCGCCCCCTGGAGCCTCGGCGTCAAGCCGAAGTTCGAGGGCGGCCATTCGATCGAGCTGCTGCGCGGCGGCGACGACCTGTTCCCGGCGATGGGCGCGGCCATCGCGCAGGCGCGCCACACGGTCTGGCTGGCCACCTACATCTTCCACGACGACGCGGTGGCGCACACGCTGGCGCTGCTGCTGGCCGAGGCTGCGCGCCGCGGGGTCCAGGTGCGGGCGGTGGTCGACGGCTTCGGCTCCAAGGCCACCCTGGCGGCGCTGCGCGAGTGGATGGTGCCGGCGGGCGTCGAGCTGGCGGTGTTCCGGCCGATCGACCGCTGGTGGAGCTACTTCCAGCCCGGCCAGGCGCGCCGGCTGCACCAGAAGCTGTGCGTCGTCGACAGCCAGGTCGCCTTCGTCGGCGGCATCAACCTGATCGCCGACCGCAACGACCTGCACCACGGCTGGAGCGATGCGCCCCGGCTCGACTTCGCGGCGCTGCTGCGCGGCAAGGCGGTGGCCGAGGTGGAGCAGTCGGTGCAGGCGATCTGGACGCGTGCGATGCTGGGGCACGTCTGGCGCGACGAGCTGGCCAGCCTGGCGCGCAGCGCCGCCCCGATGGCGCGGGCGCGCCGCCTGGCCACGCGCCTGCGCATCGTGCGCCCGCACCGCGCCTCGGCCCCCGAGCCGCAGCCGCCGGTCAACCTGGCCTTCGTGGTGCGCGACAACCTGCGCCAGCGGCGCTCGATCGAGCGCGTCTACATGGAGGCGATCCAGCACGCGCGCGAGCGCATCGACCTGGTCACGCCCTACTTCTACCCCGACCGCCACTTCCGCGTCGCGCTGGCGAAGGCGGCCGAGCGCGGCGTGCGGGTGCGCCTGCTGCTGCAGGGCAAGATCGACTACCGCATCGCCGGCATGGCCGCCCGGGTGCTGTACGACGAGCTGCTGGCGCGCGGCGTGCAGATCTACGAGTACACGCCGGCCTACCTGCACGCGAAGATGGCCGTCGTCGACGACGACTGGGCCACGCTGGGCAGCTCCAACATCGACCCGCTGTCGCTGCTGCTGAACCTGGAGGCCAATGTGGTGGTCTGCGACGGGCCGTTCGCGCAGCGCGTCGCCGCGGAGCTCGACATCGCGATCGCGGCGTCCAGCGCCGTCGTCGCACCGCCCTACGCCAAGGGCTGGCTGGCGGTGCTGCGCCGCACCTTCGTCGCGATGGTGGCGCACTGGTTCCTGCGCATGGCGGGCATCAATGGCCGCTACTGACGCGGGCGCGGGCAAGCGCCACGCGCGGGTCGGCGCCGAAGCGGTTGGGGCCGGGGGTGCCGGGCAGGCTGCCGTCGACCACCAGCAGGATGAGCGAGCCGATGGCGGGCACGAAGTGGATCAGCGCCCACCAGCCCGAGAAGTCGAAGTCGTGCTGGCGCTTGACCGAGACCGCGATCAGCGGCCAAAGGAAGACGAGGTTGGCCAGCTTGCCCGCGGTCTCGTTGTCGACGTTGGCGATGGCCAGCAGCGCGTTGACGACGATGCCCAGCAGCAGCAGCGACAGCACGCCGTGCAGCCAGTAGGTCCGGCGCGGGATGCGGCCGTCCAGCCCCAGGTAGAGCTGTGCCAGCGTCAGGCGCGCCGGGTCGGCGCCCAGCGCCAGCGCGGTGAGCTCGGCCAGCGTCTCGTGCCGCGGCGGCTGCGGGGCCGCGGCGCCGGCGGCGGGGGAAGAAGGCTGCTCCATGCAGCGCAGTATTCCACGCGGGTCGGCCACGGATGTGACGGCGCGCACCGGCGTGCCGCCGCCGGCCCCCGGGCGTTGCTGGCGCGCCGCACCGGCGTGCAATCGGGGGCCGGCGGTGGCCGCTGACCTGGTGGTCCGGCGCCCCGAGGGCCTGTACTGCCCGGCCGGCGACTTCTTCATCGACCCGTGGCGCAAGGTCGACCGCGCCGTGATCACGCACGCCCACGCCGACCACGCGCGCACCGGCCACCGGCTCTACCTGGCCGCCCGCCGCGGTGTGGGCGTGCTGCGCGCGCGCCTGGGGCGCATCGACGTCACCGGCCTGGACTGGGGCGAGCAGGTGGCCATCGGCGACGCGCGGGTGAGCCTGCACCCGGCCGGCCACATCCTGGGCTCGGCCCAGGTGCGCATCGAGGCCGCCGGCCAGGTGTGGGTGGTGGCCGGCGACTACTGCCTGTCGACCGGCGGCGACACCAACCCGACCTGCGAACCGTTCGAGCCGGTGCGCTGCGATTGCTTCGTCACCGAGGCCACCTTCGGCCTGCCGATCTACCGCTGGCCGCGCCACGCCGACGTGTTCGACGACATGGCGCGCTGGTGGCAATCCAACGCCGCCGCCGGCGAGGCCAGCCTGGTCGGCGCCTACAGCCTGGGCAAGACGCAGCACGTGCTGGCCGCCATCGAGCCGGGCATCGGCCCGATCTACGTGCATCCGGCCGCGGCGGCGATCAACGCCGCGCACGTGGCCGAAGGCGTGGCGCTGCCGCCGACGCGGCCGTGGAGCGAGCTGGAGGATCCGCGCGCGCTGCGCGGGGCACTGGTGGTCGCGCCCCCGGGCGCGCAGGCGCCCTGGCGCTGGCAGCGCGCAGTGCGCGTGCGCGAGGCCTTCGCCAGCGGCTGGATGCAGCAGCACGGCGCGCGCCACCGCGCGGGCCTGGATCGCGGCTTCGTGCTCAGCGACCATGCCGACTGGCCGGGACTGCTCGCCGCGGTCGAGGCCACGCGCTGTGCGCGGGTGATCGTCACCCACGGTGATGAAGCGGTGCTGGTGCGCGCGCTGGGCGAGAAAGGGCTGGCATGCGGCACGTTCCGCACGGCGTTCGGCGACGACCCCGAGGATGCCGACGCCTGAACCGTCAACGCCGGGCGTATAACGATGCGCGTTCGCCGACAAAGGCGGCACGCGGATAACGATAGCCGTTTGCATTCGTTTTCGCAGCGGGGCGCTGTCCCTATCGTGACGGAACTGTTCACAACGCAACACTCCGTCGCATGTCCATCGTTGCCCTCGCCGGCAGTCCGTCGGCGAATTCCCGTTCGACGGCCCTGCTGCGCCATGTCCTGAGCCGATTCCCCGACAGCACGCCGCGCGTCGAGATCGTGCTGCGCGACCTGCCGCCCGCCGCCCTGGTGCGTGCGGACTTCCACGACCCGGCGATCCGCTGCGCCATCGAGCAGGTGGCCGCTGCGCGCCTGGTCGTGGTCGCCACCCCCATCTACAAGGCCTCGTACAGCGGCCTGCTCAAGAGCTTCCTCGACCTGCTGCCGCAGGATGCGCTGCGCGGCAAGACGGTGCTGGCGTTGGGCACCGGCGGCAGCGCCGCCCACCTGCTGGCGCTCGACTACGCGCTCAAGCCGGTGCTCGCCGCCCTCGGCGCGCGCCACATTCTCGACGCGGTCTACGCCGTCGACGCGCAGTTCACGCCGCACGCGCTGCACGGCCACGTGGCGCACGACGACGTCGCGCGCCGCGTCGAGCGCGCGCTGGCCGAGAGCCCGCTCGCCCCACGCGCGCACGCCGAGCCCGCGCCGACCCCGCTGGCGCTCGTCGCCTGACGCCTCCCCCGCTTCCTCGAACAACGACCCCGGAGAACTTCCCGATGACGACCTTCCTGCATTCGCACCGACCGGCGCAACGCCGCGGCTGGCTGCGTGGCCTGGCTGCGCTGGCCCTGGCGCTGGCCACCTTCGGCGCCGCCGCCGAGCCCGCCAAGGAGCTGCGCATCGGCTTCCAGAAGTCGGCCAGCCTGTTCGTGCTTCAGAAGGCTCAGGGCACGCTGGAAAGGCGCCTCGCGCCGCTGGGGGTGGGCGTGAAGTGGGTCGAGTTCCCGGCCGGGCCGCAGCTGCTGGAGGGCCTGAACGTCGGCTCGGTGGACGTCGGCTTCGTCGGCGAGGCGCCGCCCATCTTCGCGCAGGCCGCGGGCGCGCGCTTCGTCTACGTCGGCAACGACCCGGCCGCGCCGCTGGCCGAGGCGCTGGTGGTGCCCAAGGACTCGCCGCTGAAGTCGGTGGCCGAACTCAAGGGCAAGCGCGTCGCCCTCAACAAGGGCTCGAACGTGCATTACCTGCTCGTCAAGCTGCTGGAGAAGAACCACCTGGCCTACGCCGACATCACGCCGGTGTTCCTGGCGCCCGCCGATGCGCGCGCGGCGTTCGAGAAGGGCGCGGTCGACGCCTGGGCGATCTGGGATCCGTTCCTGGCCGCGGTGGAGAAGCAGACCGGCGCGCGCCAGCTCGCCGACGGCAGTGGCGTGGTCAACGACTTCAACTACTACCTGGCGCAGACCGACTACGCGCAGGCCAATCCGCAGGTCATCCGCGAGCTGTTCGCCAACACCCAGGACGCCGCGCGCTTCGTGCTGGCCGACGTGCCGCGCGCCGCCGCGCTGATCGCGCCGCTGCAGGGGCTGGACGCCGCCGTCGTCGAGGCCAGCCTGCGGCGCTACCGCTTCGGCGTGGTGCCGCTGACGCCGGCCGTGGCCGCCGAGCAGCAGAAGATCGCCGACACGTTCTACGACCTGAAGCTGATCCCGAAGCCGATCCGCATCGTCGACGCGCTGCCCGGCGCGGCCGCGGTGGCGGCGAAGTAGGGCGCTGGCGATGTCCGACCTCGACGATCGCGCGACCTCGCGCCGCCGCGTCCTGGCGCTGCTGGGCGCCACGTTCGGCGCCACGACGCTGCCCGCCGGCCCCGCGCGCGCGGCCGCGGCCGAACTGCGCATCGGCTACCAGAAGTCCTCGGTCAACCTGATGGTCACGCGCGAGCGCAGGCTGCTCGAGCCGCGCCTGCCCGGCACCTCGCTGAAGTGGGTCGAGTTCCCGGCGGGGCCGCAGATCCTTGAGGCGCTGTCGGTGGGCAGCCTCGACTTCGGCTTCACGGGCGACACCCCGCCGGTGTTCGCGCAGGCCGCCGGCAAGGACATCTGGTACGTGGGCCTGGAGCCGCCCAAGCCGGCGAACTCCGCCATCCTGGTGCCGAAGAACTCGCCCATCCAGGCGCTCGCCGACCTCAAGGGCCGGCGCATCGGCTTCCAGAAGGGCTCCAGCGCGCACTACCTCGTGGTGCGCACGCTCGACAAGGCCGGCCTGCAGTGGTCGGACATCACGCCGCTGTACCTCACGCCCTCCGACGCCCGCGCGGCGTTCGAGAAGGGCGCGCTCGACGCCTGGGCCATCTGGGATCCGTACTACGCGGCCGCCGAGGTCGACGGCAGCGCCCGCGTGCTGAGCAACGGCCAGGGGCTGTCCAGCAACAACAGCTTCTACCTCGGTTCCAAGGCCCTGACCCAGCAGCCGGCCGTGCTCCGGGCGCTGTTCGCCGCGCTGTCCGAGGCCGATGCCTGGACCAAGGCCAACCTGCCGCAGACGGCCAAGTTCCTGTCCGAGGCCACCGGGGTGCCGCTGGCCGGCACGATCCGCTTCCTGGCGCGGCGCACGTCCGGCCCGGTGACGGTGCTCAAGCCTGCCGACATCGCCGACCAGCAGCGCGTGGCCGACGCCTTCAGCCGCCTCGGCCTGATCCCCAGGCCGCTGCGCGTGGCCGACGCCGTCTGGCGGCCCGCTGCCGCATCCGTCTGACGCCCCGTTTCCCCAATCCTCCAGAAAGACCGCCATGAAGATCCTGTGGTTCATCCCGACGCACGGCGACTCGCGCTACCTCGGCACCAGCACCGGCGCCCGCATCGCCGACCTGGCCTACTTCAAGCAGGTGGCGATCGCCGCCGACACGCTCGGCTACGAGGGCGTTCTGCTGCCCACCGGGCGCTCGTGCGAGGACTCGTGGATCGTCGCGGCCAGCCTGGTCGACGTGACCCAGCGCCTGAAGTTCCTGGTCGCCTTGCGGCCCGGCATCGTCCAGCCGGTGCAGAGCGCGCGCATGGCCGCCACGCTGGACCGGCTCTCGGGCGGCCGCGTGCTGGTCAACCTGGTGACCGGCGGCGACCCGGAGGAACTGGCCGGCGACGGCCTGTTCCTGAGCCACGAGGAGCGCTACCAGGTGTCCGAGGAATTCGTGACGATCTGGCGCGAGGTGCTCGCGCGCAGCCACGCCGGCGAGTCCTTCAGCTACGACGGCAAGCACCTGAAGGTGGAGGGCGCCAAGGTGCTCTATCCGCCGATCTCCAACCCGTACCCGCCGATGTTCTTCGGCGGCTCGTCAGGGCCGGCGCACGACCTGTGCGCGGCCCAGATGGACACCTACCTCACCTGGGGCGAGCCGCCGGCAGCCGTCGCGGAGAAGATCAAGGACGTGGGCGGCCGCGCGCAGAAGCTGGGCCGCCAGCTCGAGTTCGGCATCCGCCTGCACGTGATCGTGCGCGAGACCGAGGACGAGGCGTGGGCGGCCGCCGGCAAGCTGATCTCGCACCTGGACGAGGACATCGTGGCCGCGGCGCAGAAGAAGTTCGCCGCGATGGATTCGATCGGCCAGCGCCGCATGGCGGAGCTGCACGGCGGCAAGTTCGACAAGGCCAACCCGCGTGCCGGGCTCGAGGTCTCGCCCAACCTGTGGGCCGGGGTGGGCCTGGTGCGCGGCGGCGCCGGCACGGCGCTGGTGGGCAATCCGCAGCAGGTCGCGGCGCGCATCCAGGAGTACGCCGACCTGGGGATGAACTACTTCATCCTGTCGGGCTATCCGCACCTGGAGGAGGCCTACCGCTTCGCCGAGCTGGTGTTCCCGCTGCTGCCGCTCGAGACGCGCCGGAAGCTGTCGACCGGCCCGGTGCTCGCCGGTCCGTTCGGCGAAGTCGTCGCCAACCACATCGTGCCGAAATGACGCCCCCACGCTCCCTGCCGGTCGCTGCCCCCCGAGGGGGTGCGCCGCGACGCGCCCGGCAAAGCCGGTTCGCGCGCTCCCTGGGACAGCACACCCTCGCCGACGGCAGGGCCGCAGGTCGAGCATGAGGCTCGCACGCGTCAACGGCCTCGTGCCGTGGCTGGTGCCGATCGCCGTGATCGTCGGCTGGGAGCTGGCCTCGCGCACCGGCTGGCTGTCGTCGCGCATCCTGCCCGAGCCGTTCGCGGTGGCCACGGCGTTCTGGAACCTGCTGCTGTCGGGCGCGCTGCTGCACGACGTGGCGATCAGCACCGGCCGCGCGCTGGCCGGCCTGGTCCTCGGCGGCGGCCTGGGGCTGGCGCTGGGCCTGCTCACGGGCAGCTTCCGCACCGCCGAGACGCTGCTCGACACCACGCTGCAGATGGTGCGCAACGTGCCGCCGCTGGCGCTGATCCCGCTGGTCATCCTGTGGTTCGGCATCGACGAATCGGCCAAGCTGTTCCTGGTGGCCATCGGCGTGTTCTTCCCGATCTACCTCAACACGTACCACGGCATCAAGTCGGTGGACACCGGCCTGATCGAGATGGCGCGCAGCTACGGCCTGAAGGGCTGGCCGCTGTACCGGGAGGTGATCCTGCCGGGCGCGCTGCCGTCCATCCTGGTGGGCCTGCGCTTCTCGCTGGGCCTCATGTGGGTGCTGCTGATCGTGGCCGAGACGATCTCCGCGCAATCGGGCATCGGCTACATGACCATGAACGCCCGCGAATTCCTGCAGACCGACATCGTGCTGGTGGGCGTGCTGCTGTACGCCTTGCTGGGCAAGCTCGCCGACCTGATCGCGCGCGGCCTGGAACGGCGCTTCCTGCGCTGGAATCCCGCCTACCTGGGCGGCGGCGCCTGAATCCGTGGAGAACGCCAAGATGCAACGAGACTGGATCGCCCCGCCCGCCGCGGGCCTGGGCGTGCACCTGAGCGGCCTGGGCAAGCGCTTCGGCGAACGCAGCGTGCTGTCCGACATCGACCTCGACGTGGGCGCCGGCCAGTTCGTCGCCATCGTCGGACGCAGTGGCTGCGGCAAGAGCACCTTGCTGCGCCTGCTGGCCGGCCTGGAGACGCCGTCGGCGGGCGCGGTGCGGCTGGGCGAGCCCGGCGCCCCGGCCAGCCGCGACGACGTGCGCATCATGTTCCAGGAGGCGCGCCTGCTGCCCTGGCGCACCGTGCTGCAGAACGTGGCGCTGGGTCTCGAGAGCCGCGACGCGGCCGCCCGGGCGCGCGACGCGCTGGCGCAGGTGGGCCTGGCCGATCGCGTGGGCGACTGGCCCGCGGTGCTGTCCGGCGGCCAGCGCCAGCGCGTGGCGCTGGCTCGCGCACTGGTGCACCGCCCGCGGCTGCTGCTGCTCGACGAGCCGCTGGGCGCCCTGGACGCGCTGACCCGCATCGAGATGCAGCGCCTGATCGAGTCGGTGTGGCGCGAACATCGCTTCACGGCAGTGCTCGTCACCCACGACGTCGCCGAGGCGGTGGCGCTGGCCGACCGCGTGCTGCTGGTGGAGGGCGGCCGCGTCACCTTCGACGAGGCCGTGGCGCTGGCGCGGCCGCGCGCGCACGGGGCGGCCGCGTTCGCCGAACTGGAGGGGCGCGTGCTGGCGCGGGTGCTCAACGAAACGGACGACGCAGCCGACAGGCTGGCCGCCTGAAATCCCTGCCGCTCAGGCCACCGCCACGACGCGCGGCGCGGCGGGTTCCGGCTGCGTGGCGTGCACGAACTGCGTGATCTGCTCCGCCTGCGCGACGCGGGTGCGCCGTTCCGGCGTGCGCGTCTCGAGATCGGCCGAGCTCGTCGGCGGCGCGCTGGCGCGCCGGGCGCGGCGGTCCGGCACCGGCGCCTCGGCGGCGGTGCCGTCCTGCGCCGCCTGGGCGTCGGGAACCGGCGAGGGCGGCTGCGCGACGGCGGGCTGGACGGCCGCCTGCGGCGGCGCGACGCCGCGCGCGTCGCGCTGGTCGTGCGACGCATGGGCGTTGTCGTCGCCCGCGTTGTCCTGCGCGGTGGAAGTCTGCGCCTGCGCGCCCGCGCCCACGCTGCCCACCGAGCTGACCACCTGGGCGCTCAGCTGCGCGTATTCGGAATGCAGGGTCTGGCGATCGGCCTCGGTCAGCGTGCCGCTGGCCGAGGCCATCACGATGCTGCGCATCATGTTGAGCGCGGCCGGCAGGCTGTTGAGCGCGCCCGCGATGGCCACGGTCGACAGGCTGGCCATCGGGTCGGGCACCTGCGTCGCGGCCTGGCGCGCGGCCACGGCCGCGGCCGCCACGTCGGCCACCCGGGCCTCGTTGGCGTCGGCCGCCAGCGACTGCGCACGCTCGGCCGCGCGCGCCGAGGCCTCGACCGTCGCCGCGCGGGCGGTGTTCGAGGTGTCGGGAGCAACAGGTGTCGTGGCGGTGATGCTGGGCGTCAACATGGCGAGGGTCCTTCGCGCACGGCCGGTTCGCGGACGCACGCGCTCATCTTGCCCACGGGCCGGACGGCGCGCCAGTGGCTGGCACGAACGCGGCGGCGGCGACGTGAAGAAATGCCGGCGTCTTCCCCTGCTGTTGCAACGATCGCCGCAAGGGCTTTCGTGCTGGGCGGGGCCGACGCATGTTCGTCTCTTCGGCCGATCGGGCGCCGACTTGAGGCCGGCGCGCCAATATTCCCGGGTCGGTCGCGCAGGACGACGCTGCATATGGCATTTCCTTCGTAGGCGGGCGCCCGCCACGCTCGTACGCTGGCACGCATGGATGTCCTGCCCCTGCCTGTCGATCGTGCCGCCGCGGCGCCGTCGCGCTCGCGACTCGTGATCGTGCCCGGCCTGCACGGCAGCGGCGCCGGGCACTGGCAGAGCTGGCTGCAGGGCCAGGTGGCCGACGCGGTGCGGGTGGAGCAGGACGACTGGCGCACGCCCGACCTCGAACGCTGGAGCGAGCGCGTGGCCACCACGCTGGCCGCCCTGGGCCCGGGCCCGCACGTGATCGTCGCCCACAGCTTCGGCTGCCTGGCCAGCGTGCGCGCGGTCTCGCGCCAGCCGCGTGCCGACGTGGCCACGATGCTGCTGGTGGCCCCGGCCGAGCCGGACCGGTTCGACGCAGCGCACGTGCTGCCGCGCACGCCGCTGCCGATGCCCACCGCACTGGTGGCCAGCGACAACGACCCGTGGATGTCGGCGGCGCAGGCGCATGCCTGGGCGACGCGCTGGGGCAGCGCCTGGATCAGTCTGGGCAACGCCGGCCACATCAACGTCGATTCGGGCTACGGCCCGTTCCCGCTGGCGCGCGAATGGGCGTCGGCGGCGTTGAACCGCCTCGACAACGGTCGCTGGCGCGCGGCCGCCTAAGTCGCCGGGGCATCATGCACGCATGCGTGCATTGGCCGTCCTCACCGAAGAGCTGGAGTCCCGACCGGGCGACGCCGACCGCGTGGACGCGCTCGCGCGCTACCTGCGCGCCGCCGGACCGGACGCGGGCGCGCTCGCGGGCACCTGGCTGGTGGCCGCGCCGAATGCGCGCCCGGCGCGGCCCGCCCGGCTGACCCAGGCTGCCCTGGCCGAAGCGGCGCGCACGCTGGCGGCGGCGCACGGCACCGCGCCCTGGTTGTTCGATGTCGGCCGCGCGGCCAGTGCCGAGGCCGCCGAGGCCGTCGCGCTGCTGCTGCCGTGGCCCGACGGCGTGGCCCGGCCCGCGCTGGCGGACTGGCAGGCGCAGTGGACCGCCGCGGCGGCGCAACCGGCCGCGGCGCGCGCGGCCGCGGTCGCCGCGACCATCGCCGGCCTCGACGACGCGCTGGCGCGCCGCTGGGCCGTGCGCGCCGTGTGCGGCCTGGTGCGCCCGGTCGTCGACGAGTGGCAGTGGCAGCGCGCCTGGGCGCGGGCGTTCGACCTCGACACCCACGCGGTCGCCTGGGAGTGGTATCGGCAGCGCGCCACGCTGCTGCACGCCGCCGCGCCGGCCGCCGCGCCGGAACCGCACGCGTTCGCGCCGCTGGCCGAGGCGCCGGCTGCGCGCCATGCCGAGCTGCTGGAGGCCTGGCGGCGCGGCGAGCTGCGCGCCGAACCGCGCTGGCGCGGCGTGCGCGTGCAGGTGGTGCGGCGCGGCGACGACGTGGCCGTCTGGCAGCGCGGCGGCCGCCTGCTGAACGCACTGTTGCCGCCGGACTGGCTGGCACCGGCGGCGTGGCCGGCCGACGGCGCGATCGAGGCGGTGCTGTTCGCCTGGCGGGCCGGTGGGCCGGTCGCGCTGGCCGATGCCTGGGCGCCGCGCCGGCGCCCGGCCACCGCGGCGACCGGCCTGCACCTGGCGCTCGTCGACTGGCATGGCGGCCCCGTCCCGGCCGCGGGACGGCGCGCGCAGCTGCTCGCCCGCTGGCCCGCCGCCGACCTCGCGGCGCCGGCGGCGCTGCCGCCGATCTTCACCGCGCCCGACTGCGCGCCGCCGGATGGCGCCACGCTGGCCGCGCACGCCGACGCCGCCCGCGTCCGGGGCTGGAGCGGCCTGGTGCTGCGCCAGCGCGAGCCGGCGGCGGCCTGGGGCGTGCGCGCCGGCGTGCACCGCGTGCGCGCCGTCCTGCAGTACGTGCCGGCCGATGCGCTGGCCGCCGGCGCGCCGGCGGCGCAGGCGCTGGCCGTCGTCGAGAGCGGCTTCGCGCTGTGGAGCCGCGCGCCGCGCTCGGCGGAGGAACAGCGCGCCGCGATGACGGCCGCGATGGCCGGCGAGTTCCTGCCACCGCCCGCCGACGATCCCGCGGCCGCGGGCCTGCGCCTGCTGCCGCTGGCCCGCGTGCCGATCGCGCTGCCCGACGACGAGCTGCTGCGCCTGCACGCCTGGCTGCGCGCCAACGTCGGCCTGCGCTTCGGCCGCGTGCATGCGGTCGCGCCGGTGCTGGTGTTCGAGCTCGGCTTCGACGCCGTGCACCCCAGCCGGCGCCACAAGATCGGCGCGACGCTGGCCGGCGCGCGCGTGCTGCGCTGGCTGGCCGACGCCCCGGCGGGCGGCGCCCAGCGCGCGGACGAGCTGTCGCCGACCGCGGCGAGCGGCTAGAGTCCGGAACTGCGACCGCAGACGACAAGCCAGGAGCCGGCGTGGGGACTGACATCAACAGGCGCGTCCTCGACGCGCTCGAATCGGGCGTTCTCTGGTTCGACGAGGAGCTGCGCATCGTCGATGCCAACCCCGCCGCGCGCCGGCTGCTGGGGCTGGGCGACGGTGCGCTGGGCCAGCGCATCGACGACCTCGGCTGGGCCCAGTCCGACGAGCAGGGCGTGCCCATGCCCGAGGAGCAGCGCCCGGTGTGGCGGGCCCTGCACGGCGACGGCACGACGACCACCGGCGTGGTCGTCGTGCAGACCACGCACCACGGCCGGCGCTGGGTGCGGGCGCGCGCCACGCCGGTGGCGGCGCTGGGCGAGGGCCGGGGCCGCGGCGTGGTGGTCTCGTTCACCGATTTCACCGACGAACGCAATGCGACCCGCCAGGCCCACGAGAACGAGCAGCTGCTGCGCATGTTCGGCGACCATTCGCTGGACCTGATGTGGATCGTCGACCCGCGCTCGCAGAAGCTGCTGTACATGAATTCGGCCTACGAGCGCATCTGGGGCCGGCCCGCGGCGCCGCTGTTCGAGAACCTGGTGCACTGGCTGGATGGCGTCGACCCGGCCGACCGCCAGCGCGTGGCCGACGCGGCCCAGCACGCCAACGCCGCCGGCTTCTACGAGACGGAGTACCGCGTGAACCGGCCCGACGGCCGCGTCGTCTGGATCCGTGGCCGCGGCTTTCCGCTGTTCGACGCGAACGGGCGCATGCGCTACATGGCCGGCTTCGCCGAGGACATCACGCTGGCGCGCACCAGCGAGGCCCTGGAAAGCGCGCACCGGCTCGCCCAGCAGCGCCTGGAGCGCATCGTCGCGACGGCGCCCGGCGCGGTGCATTCCTATCGCCAGCATCCCGACGGCCGCGGCGAGTTCACGTTCGCGAGCCCGGCCATCCGCGACCTGCTGGGCGTCGATGCCGACACGCTGGTCGAGCGCGGCATCGACCTGCTGGACCTGGTGCACCCCGACGACCGCGCCGCGGTCGCCGCGTCGCTGCAGTTGTCGGCCGGCCTGGGCAGCGCGTGGCTGGCCACGTTCCGCGTGCCGCTCGCGCCGGGCGGCGAGCGTTGCGTCGAGGCGCACTCGATGCCGGTGCGCGAGGGCGAGGGCGGCGTCGTCTGGCACGGCTTCCTGATCGACATCACCGAGCGCCGGCGCGCCGACCAGGAGATCCGGACGCTCAACATCGAACTTGAGCGGCGCGTGGCCGAGCGCACCGCGGAGCTGGAGGCCAAGCACCGCGAGATGGAGTCGTTCACGTACTCGGTGTCGCACGACCTGAAGGCGCCGCTGCGCGGCATCGACGGCTACAGCCGCCTGCTCGAATCCGACCATGCGGACAAGCTCGACGAGGAGGGTCGCTTCTTCGTCTCGATGATCCGCAAGGCGACCTCCCACATGGGCGACCTGATCGACGACCTGCTGGCCTACTCGCGCGTCGAGCGCGGCCGGCCGCAGCTCGGCCCGGTGCTGCTGGCCCCGGTCGTGGCGACGGTGCTGGAGGGCGTGGCCGGCGACCTTGTCGGCCAGGCCGTCGCGCTGGTCCGGGCGGTCGACGCCGACCTGGTGGTGCTGGGCGAGCGCGAGGGCCTGGTGCTGGCGCTGCGCAACCTGCTCGAGAACTCGATCAAGTTCACGGCCGGCCGGCCCGATCGCGCGATCGAGATCGGTGCGCGGCGGGCACCGGACCACGCGCTGCTCTGGGTGCGCGACAACGGCCCCGGATTCGACATGCGCTACCACGACCGCATCTTCGAGATCTTCCAGCGCCTGCACCGCGCCGAGGAATTCCCGGGCACCGGCGTCGGCCTGGCGATCGTGCGCAAGGCGGTCGAACGCATGAACGGCAAGGTCTGGGGCGAGAGCGCCAAGGGGCAGGGCGCCACCTTCTGGATCCGGCTGCCCGTGCCGGTGCCGGCGCCGAACATGTGACTTGATGCGCGCGGCATCCCGCCCCCTCGAATGGGGGCGGTGCAAATGCCGTGTACAAGGCGGCGCATTTCGCTATGCTGCGCCAATGGAAGATCGCCGCCCCATCCTGCTGGTCGAAGACAACCCGATGGATGTCGACCTGACGCAGCGCGCGTTCGCCAAGCGCCATATCGTCAACACGCTGGAGGTGGCACGCGACGGCGAGGAGGCGCTGGACTGGATGGCGCGCTGGTCATCGGGTCATCCGTTGCCGGTCGTGATCCTGCTAGACCTGAAGCTGCCGCGGGTCAGCGGGCTCGAGGTGCTGCGCCAGTTGAAGGCGCACCCCGCGTACTGCCGCATCCCGGTCGTGGTGCTCACCACCTCGCGCGAGGACACCGACGTCGCCGCCGCCTACGCGCTGGGCGCAAACTCCTACATCGTCAAGCCGGTGGAGTTCGAGAAGTTCATCGACGTGGCCGCCCAGATCGACCTCTACTGGTGCGTCCTGAACCACCAGCCGGTCTGAGGGGCGCGCTCCCATGCAGGTCCTGTACGTCGAAGACAACGAACAGGACGCCGACCTGACCTGCCGGCGCCTGGCCCGGCTCGCGCCTGACATCGCGATCGCTACCGCGCACACGCTGGCCGACGCGCGCCTGCGCCTGGCCGCGCGCGAGGCGGCGGGCGACCTGCCCGACGTGCTGCTGGTCGACGTGCGGCTGCCCGACGGCAACGGCCTCGAGCTGCTGGGCGAGGTGCGCGCGCGCGGCCTGCCGGTGGCGGTGGTGATGCTCACCGGCTCGGGCGACGAGGCGCTGGTGGTGGCGGCGCTGCGCAGCGGCGCCGACGACTACGTGGTCAAGGCCGGCGCCTACATCGAGCGCCTGCCGGCCACGCTGGCGGGCGTGATCGCCACCTTCCGCCAGGCCTCGGCGCAGCGCTCGGCACCCATCCGCGTGCTCTATGCCGAGCCCAGCGCCGCCGACGTGGACCTGCTGCAGCGCCACCTGGCGCGCTACGCGCCGCACGTGCAGCTGGCGACAGTGCACACCGCGCAGGAGGCCCTGGCGCGCCTGCCGCCGCACGTCGCCGACGGGCCCGACGTGCTGCTGCTCGATTTCAAGCTGCCGGGCATGGACGCGCTGGACGTGGTGCGCGAGGTGCGCCACGAGCGCGCGCTGGGCCTGCCCATCATCGTGATCACCGGGCAAGGCGACGAGACCAGCGCCGCGCAGACGCTCAAGCTGGGCGCCACCGACTACCTCGTCAAGCAGGACGACCTGCTCAGCCGGCTGCCGGTGGCCATCGAGAACGCCTGGTACCGCGCGCAGCTCGAGCGCGAGCGCGGCGCGCTGCGCGAGAGCGAGGAGCGCTTCCGCCAGATGGCCGAGTCGATCGGCGACGTGTTCTGGCTCAGCGACCCGCAGCGCGAGGTGGCGCTCTACATGAGCCCGGCGTTCGAGCGCATCTGGTGCATGCCGGTGGCGGCCGTCTATGCCGACTGGCGCGCCTGGCTCGCCTACGTGCACGAGGACGACCGCGCCACCGTGCGCGCGCGCATGGACGACCTCGAGCAGACCGAGCTCGAGCTCGAGTTCCGCGTCTGCCCGCCCGGCCACGAGCAGCGCCACGTGCACATGCGCGTCTACCTCGTGCGCGACGGCGCCGGCCGCTTCGTGCGCCGCGCCGGCGTGATGCAGGACGTCACCGAGCGCAAGGCGCAGGAGGCCCGCATCGAGCACCTGGCGTACCACGACTCCCTCACCGGCCTGCCCAACCGCGCCATGCTGATGGACCGGCTCGGCCAGGCGCTGTCGCAGGCGCAGCGCCTGGACCAGCAGGTGGCGGTGCTGTTCATGGACCTCGACCGCTTCAAGCTGGTCAACGATTCGCTGGGCCACCACGCCGGCGACGTCCTGCTGCAGGAGATCGCCCGCCGCCTGCGCGCCACGCTGCGCGACAACGACACGGTGGCGCGTGTCGGCGGCGACGAGTTCCAGGTGGTGGTCTCCAACGTGGCCGGCTCGGTGGATGCGGCGCGCATCGCCGAGAAGCTGATGCGCACGCTCGGCGAGCCGTTCGTGCTCGGCGGCCAGGAACTGCACGTCACCGCCAGCCTGGGCGTCAGCCTGTTCCCGCGCGACGGCGCCAGCGGCGAGCTGCTGCTGAAGTACGCCGACACCGCGCTCTACGAGGCCAAGGGCGAGGGCCGCAACGCCTACCGCTTCTTCAGCCCCGAGATGGACGCGCAGGCCCACGGCCGGCTGCGGCTCGAGAACGACCTGCGGCGCGCGGTGGAGCGCCACGAGCTTGAACTGCACTACCAGCCGCAGCTGGACCTGTCCACCGGCGAGGTCTGCGCCGTCGAGGCGCTGGTGCGCTGGCGCCATCCGGTGCGCGGCCTGGTGATGCCCAGCGCCTTCATCCCGATGGCCGAGGAGACGGGCCTGGTGCTGGGCATCGGCGAATGGGTGCTCAACGAGGCCTGCCGCCAGGTGGCGCAGTGGCAGCGCGACGGCCTGGCCGACAACCTGTCGCCGCTGCGCGTGGCCGTCAACATCTCGGCGCGCCAGCTGCAGCGCCCCGGGCTCGACGGCGCGGTGCGGCGTGCGCTGCAGCTCAGCGGCCTGCCCGCCGAGTGCCTCGAGCTGGAGATCACCGAGAGCAGCGTCATGCTGGACCCGCAGCATGCGCAAAGCGTGCTGCAGTCGCTGCGCGAGCTCGGCGTGCAGCTGTCCATCGACGACTTCGGAACCGGCTATTCGAGCCTGGCCTACCTCAAGCGGCTGCCGCTGGACCGGCTCAAGATCGACCGCTCGTTCATCGGCGGCATCCCCACCGACTCCGACGACGCCGCAATCGTCGAGACCATCATCGTGATGACCCACAAGCTCGGCCTGCGGGTGATCGCCGAGGGCGTGGAGACGCTGGAGCAGCGCCTGCAGCTGGTGCGCCAGGGCTGCGACGAGATGCAGGGCTTCCTGCTCGCCCATCCGGCGCCCGGGCCGGAGCTGCCGGCGCTGTTGAAGTCGCTCAAGGAGACCGCCGCCGCGGCGCGGCTGATCGTCCCGCCGCAACGCGACGGCGCGTGAGCGCGCCCCCGCTGCCGCGGCCGCCACGGCAAGGCCGCGCTCGCGGCGCGCCGCACGCCAGTTGTCGTGCGTCAATGCCGGGCGCGGGCGACGGCCCATGATGGTCGCCGGTCCACAGGGAACACCCCATCGGGCCGGGGATGAAATCGAACTATCGTGGTGCCCAAGCCTTCGGCCCACGACAGCGGCCGGCAGGCGCCACGGGGCGCACGGGCACGGAAAACACCAGGAGACATCATGCGAACGACGCTTGCACTCGGCGTGGCCGCCCTCGCGGCGACCACCCTGGCGGGATGCGGCGGGGGCAGCCCCGGCGCGACGGTCAACAACAGCACCGCGCCCGGAACGCTGATCGAATCCCCGCCGCTGCGCGTCGCCTCGCTCAATGCGGCGGACCTGACGGCGGAGCTCAGCGCGACCGCGCAGGGCCAGCAACTGGTCGCGCTGGCCGGCACGCCCACCTGCGGCGTCGACTTCCACTACTTCCGCTACCAGACCGTCGGCGGCAAGGACGAGCAGACCACCGCCTCGGGCGCCATCATGGCGCCCACCGGCGGCGCCGGCTGCTCGGGCGCCCGGCCGATCCTGGTCTACACGCACGGCACCGCGGTCACGAAGACCTACAACATCGCCAACATCACCGACGCCACGAACGAGGCGTGGCAGGAGAGCGCGATGATCGGCGCGTTCTTCGCCGCCCACGGCTACATCGTGGTGGCCTCGAACTACGCCGGCTACGACGCGTCGCCGCTCACCTACCACCCGTACCTGAACGCCGACCAGCAGTCGAAGGACGTCATCAACGCGCTGGCCGCCGCGCGCACCGCGCTCGCCGACGGCCTGCCGGCCGGCGTCACCGACAACGGCAAGCTGTTCATCACCGGCTACTCGCAGGGCGGCCACGTGGCCATGGCCACCCACCGCGCGATGGAGGCCCAGGGCATGACCGTGACGGCGGCGGCGCCGATGTCGGGCCCGTACGCCATGCTGGCCTTCGGCGACGCGGCCATCACCTACAGCGCCCCGGGCCTGGGCGGCACGATCTACTACCCGATGATCGTCAACAGCTACCAGCAGTCCTACGGCAACGTCTACCAGTCGCCGAGCGACGTCTTCAGCGCCACCTACGCGACCGGCATCGACACGCTGATCCCCGGCCAGTACACGTACACGACGCTGGTGAGCTCGGGCAAGCTGCCGCAGTTCGCCGAGTTCGACAGCACCACGCCCGGCACCGGCTCCGAGCCCGGCACCGGCATCCCCGCGCTGGACGCGGCGCTGGCGGCGCCGAGCGCGGCCGCCAACCCGATCGGCGCGCTGGGTTTCGGCAGCCCGTACCTGTTCAACAATTCCCTGCGCATCGCCTACGCGCTCGACTCCGTGGCCACGCCCGACGGCTTCATCCCGTCGCCCACCACGCTGCTGCCACCGGCCGCCACGCCGGCGCTGGGCATCCGTGCCGACCTGAAGAAGAACGACCTGCGCGGCTGGACGCCCAAGGCGCCGGTCATGCTGTGCGGCGGCATGAACGATCCGGAGGTCTTCTACAAGATCAACACGCTGGCGATGAAGGCCCTGTGGACGCCGCAGGTCACCGCGGGCCTGGTGCGCGTGGTCGACATCGACCCGACGACCAACGGCAACACCGCCAACGCGGGCCAGGTCGCCACGGTGATCGGCACCATCGCGGCCGGCGTCTACGCCTCGGAGCCGACGGCCGGCACCGCCAAGATCAGCACCGACGTGCAGGCCGCCGTGGTGTCGAACGCGGCTTTCGCGAGCTACTTCGGCGCGCCCGGCGTGCCCAACTCGCCGCAGGGGGTCATGGTGCTGGGCCTGGCGAGCGTCGCCTCGCAGGCGATCGCGCTGTTCCTGGGCGAGGGCGTCACCGACCCGACCACGCTGGCCACCGACGTGGGCAACGGCGTGGTCGCCAACTACCACTTCCCCCTCACCCAGACGGCGTGCGAGACGGCCGCCCAGGCCTATTTCGCGAACTTCTGACCCAGGGGCCAGCATGAACACACCCACCACTTCCTTCGCCCGCCCGGCCATCGCGGCAGCCGGCCTGCTGGCGGGCTGCCTCGCCAGCGCCCACGCCGCCGACGCGGCACCGGCCAACGAACTGCGCCTCGGCGCCTACTTCGTCCACTACGCGACCACCGCCCACGACCTGAGCGGCCCGTTCACGCCGGCGGGCATCAACATCCGCGTGGGCGACGTCACGACGCCCTACCTCGCCTACGTGCGCAACCTGGACGACAACTGGGGGCTGGAGCTCGCGGGCGGCGTGCCGCCGAAGTCGCGCACCTACGGCAAGGGACCGGCCACCGTCGGCTCGGTGCCGTTCAACGGCCAGGAGGTGGCGACGGCCCGCTGGTTCTCGCCCTCGCTGCTGCTGAACTACAAGTTCCTGGACGGCTCCAGCGCGCTGCGTCCCTACGCGGGCATCGGCGTCAACTACACGCGCTTCTACAAGCTCGATTCGACCCCCGCCGGCGACGCCGCCAACGGCGGGCCGACCCGGGTCAAGCTGTCGCGCTCGATCGGGCCGGCGGCCACGGTCGGCGCCTCGTACCAGATCACGCGCGAGATCAACGTGCTGGCCGCCTACTCGCTCGCGCGGGTCAACAGCAACTACCGCTCCGACACCTCGGGGGTGATCCGGACGACGACGATCCACTTCAACCCGCGCGCCTGGGTCGTGGCCGCGGGCTATTCGTTCTAGGGCAGGCTTTCAGTGTGAACAGGCCCTAGCGGGTCCCGGTCAGCGCGAACATCGCGCCGTCGGGGTCGATGCCGTTGACGATCCAGCCACCGCCGGGCACCTCCATCGGGCCGTGCACCACCTGGCCGCCGGCCTCGACGATGCGCTGCGCCGCACGCTCGATGCCGTCGACGCGGAAGTACACCAGCCAGGCCGGCCGCGGGAAGTTGGCGTCGGTCATGATGCCGCCGAGGTCGCGCCCGTCGATCGTGAACAGCTGGTAGACGCCCATCGGTCCCATGTCGATGGCGCCGGAGCGGCCCCAGCCGAACTGGCGGACGTAGAACTCGACGGCCAGCGCGCCGTCGGCCGCGTGCAGTTCGTGCCAGGCGCCGTGCCCGGCGCGGGTGGGATCGCATGCGGTGCTGTTCTCGTCGCTGGCGCCGCGCATCACGTAGAACGGCGCGCCCTGCGGGTCGGTCACCATCGCGATGCGACCGATGCCCGGGATGTCGAACGCCGGCAGTTCCACGCGACCGCCGGCCGTGCCGATCGCCGCCACGCACGCGTCGACGTCGTCGACGCCGAGGTACATCAGCCAGCACGGGCGGGCGCCGTGCCGGCACATCTCGTCGGTGAGCGTGGCCATGCCGCCCACCGCGCCGTCGTCGGCGCTGATCATGCGGTAGTCCATCGAGGCGCCCGGCGCAGGCGCCTCGTCGATGTGCCAGCCGGCCACGGCCGCGTAGAAGCGGCGCGCCGCCAGCGGGTCCCGGGTCATCAGTTCGTACCAGATCGGCGTACCGTGGCGGTTGCTCATCGCGGGCTCCTCGAGGCGACCGCCGGGGTGGCGGCGCGGCCATCTTGGCAGATTGTTGCGGCCTCGTCAGCAAGTGACGCGCTGGCGCGCTCAGCGGACGGTATAGCCGCGCCCATCCATGCAGGCGAAGGTGGCGCGCTGGAAGACGCTGGCGTCGGCCATCGCGTTGCGCTGGGTGGTGGCCCACCGGTTGCAGGCCTGGCGGTCGGCCTCGGTCTGCTCGGCGGACTGGCCGTTGCGCGGATAGAAGATCGGGTCAGCCGTCGGGGTCGGTGCCGGCGCGGCGGGTGCCGGTGCCACCGGCGCCGCGTAGACGGGCGTCGGCGGGTAGTACGCCGGCGGGTAGTACACCGGCGGGTCGACCACCACGTAGCCGGGCGAGTCGTAGTACAGCGGCGCGGCCAGCGCGAGCCCCAGGCCCACGCCCAGGCCCCAGAACGGGTCGAAGCCCCAGCCGCCGCGGTAGACCGCGTGGCCGCCGCCGTGCCAGCCGCCACCGCCGTGCCAGCCACCGCCACCGTGCCCACCGCCGTGCCCGCCGCCGTGGGACTGGGCCTGCGCGCCCCCGCAGGCCAGCGCCAGCGCGCCAGCGGCGATGGCCAGCGAGCGGGCGAGCGTGCGCGCCGCGGACGGCGCCGGCGCGGGGCTGGGGACGGGGGTGGCATTCATGTCGAGCTCCTTCGGGATCGCGCGGTCGCGCATCCGGTCATTTTCTGCTTCCGGTTGTCCGTGTCGAGGCAAGGGACGGGCCTTTACCTGGCGTTGACGCGGGTCAGACCCGGCCGTCGGGCCATTGGTTCCCTGGCGGACGGGCGTCAGGCGGCCGGGTCGTCGCCCCACAGCGAGCCCATCGCCTGCGCGAACGCCGCACCGATGCGCTCGACGTGGGCGTGGCGGTGCTGGCGCAGCGCCCAGCGGCCGGCCACCATCACGTCGCGCCACGGGCGGCCCGGGCTGGAGAACACCAGCGCGTCGAGCCAGCGCGCCTGCGGCAGGCCCAGCAGGCTGGCGTCGTCGGGGTCGATCACCAGCAGGTCGGCGCGGGCGCCCACTTCCAGCCCCCAGCGCGCCTGCCCGGCCGCGCGGCCCCCGCCGGCGCGGGCGCGCTCGAACAGGCTGGCGGCGGTGTCGGGCTGCGGCCGCGACGTCCGGCCGTGGGCCGCGCTGGCGACGCCGCGCGGCTGCGCGCCGACGTTGCGGCGTTCGAGCTTCAGGCGCTGGCCGTACTCCATCCAGCGCAGTTCCTCGCGCCAGCTGCGCGTGACGTTGCTGTCGGAGCCCAGCGCCAGGTCCACGTCGGCGGCCAGCCAGGCGGGCACGTCGGTGAAGCCGTCGCCGAGGTTGCCTTCGGTGCCGGGGCAGATGACGACGCCGGCGCCGCTGGCGGCGGTCGCGGCGATCTCGCCGGCATCGACGTGGGTGGCGTGGACCAGCTGCCAGCGCGCGTCCAGCCAGCCCTGCGCGGCCAGCCACGCGACGGGCGTGCGGCCGGTGGCGGCCACGCAGTCGCGCAGCTCCGCGCGCTGCTCGGCCGCGTGCACGTGGATCGGGCCGTCGAACTCGTGGGCCAGCCGGCGCAACTGCGCGATCGAGTCGGCCGCGGCGGCGCGCACCGAGTGGATGGCGAGCCCGGCGTTGAGCGGCACCAGCGAGGCCCGGCCGGCCGCGGCCACGCGGGACTCGAACTCGCGGCCGAGCTGCCAGACATCGTCCGCGCCCGCATGGAAGCGCCGCTGGTCGGGGCGCAGCGTCGGCGCGGCGAAGCCGGCGCGTTCGTAGAGCACCGGCAGCAGCGTCAGCCCGATGCCGGCGTCGGCGGCGGCGTCGGCCAGCGCCATCGACAGCGCCAGCCGGTCGTCGTAGGGCGTGCCGTCGGCCTGGTGCTGCAGGTAGTGGAACTCGCACACCTGCGTGTAGCCGCCGCGCAGCAACTCGACGTACAGGTGCGCGGCGATGGCGCGCAGGCTCTCGGGCGTGACGGCGTTGGCCACGCGGTACATGCGGTCGCGCCAGCTCCAGAAGTCGTCCGCGTCGCCCTCGCGGCGCTCGGCCAGGCCGGCGAAGGCGCGCTGGAACGCATGGCTGTGGGCGTCGACCAGGCCCGGCAGCACCGGCCCGGCCAGCGGCTCGGCGTCGGGCGGCGCGGCGACGCCGGCGGCGATGTGCGACCAGTGGCCGCGCGCGTCGACCTCCAGGACGACGCTGCGCTGCCAGCCGCCGTCCACCCAGGCGGCGGGCGCCCAGAACCGTTGCGCCTGCGGTGGCGGCGCCGTCATTGCGGCCGCCAGTCGCGCAGCGTGCGCAGCAGCTCGCGCAGCAGCGGCTGCACCGGCGCGGCCCGTTCGGGGCGCCAGAGGTACGGCGGCACCTCGTCCATGTAGCAGTCCCAGGTCATCTCGAGCTGCACCGCGTGCACGTTGTCGGCGGGCCGACCGTAGTGGCGCGTGATGTAGCCGCCCTTGAAACGGCCGTCCACCACGTGCGGATAGCGTTCCTGCGCCGCGAGCACGCCCGCCAGCGCCGTGCGCAGCGTCGGCGCGCAGCTGCTGCCGTCGACCGTGCCCAGGTTCAGCGCCGGCAGGCGGCCCTCGAACAGCCAGGGCAGTTCGCTCTTGATGCTGTGGCCGTCGAAGATCACCGCGTGGCCGTGCTCGGCCTTCAGCCGCGCGAGCTCGGCGGCGATCGCGCCGTGGTAGGGCTGCCACCATTGGGCGATGCGTTGCGCAACCTCGGCCGGCGTCGGTGCGCCGCCGTCGACGTGGATCGGCTCGCCGGTGAAGAAGCGGGTCGGGCACAGCTCGGTGTTGTTGGCGCCGGGGTACATCGGCGCGTTGTCGGACGGCCGGTTCAGGTCGATGACGAAGCGCGACGCGCGCGGCTGCAGCACGCTGGCACCCATCTCGGCGGCGAAGGCGTAGAGCTTGTGCAGGTGCCAGTCGGTGTCCTCCACCTGCAGCGCGCGCGGCCGGTAGCGCGCCTGGAGCTCGGCAGGGATCAGCTCGCCGCAGTGGGGCAGGCTCACCAGCAGGGGCGTGGTGCCGGGGCGGAGGTGGAACGAGGGGTGGTCGGCGATCATGGAACAGGGTCCTTCAGTCGGCGGCCCCGACGACCGTGCGGCGGCAGCTCGGGTGGCCGAACCAGTAGGCCAGCTCGCGCGGGTGCTCCAGCTCCCACAGCGCGAAGTCGGCGCGCCGGCCGACGGCCAGGCTGCCGCGGTCGGCCAGGCCCAGGGCGCGCGCGGCATTGACGGTGGCGCCGCGCACGGCTTCCTCCGGCGTGAGGCGGAAGTCGACGCAGGCCAGGTGGATCATCAGCGGCAGCGACAGCGTGGGCGAGGTGCCCGGGTTGTGGTCGGTGGCCACGGCCATCGCCACCCCGGCCTCGCGCAGCGCGGCGACCGGCGGTAGCCGGGTCTCGCGCAGGAAATGGTACGCGCCGGGCAGCAGTACCGCCACCGTGCCGGCCGCGCGCAGCGCCGCGACGCCGGCCTCGCCCAGGTGCTCGAGGTGGTCGCACGACAGCGCCCGGAAGCGCGCCGCCAGTTCGCAGCCGCCGGAGTCGCTCAGCTGCTCGGCGTGCAGCTTGACCGGCAGGCCCAGCGCCGCCGCGGCGGCGAACACGCGCTCGACCTGGGCCGGGCTGAACGCGATGCGCTCGCAGAACGCGTCGACCGCGTCCACCAGGCCCTCGGCGTGCCACTTCGGCAACCAGGCGCACACGGCGTCGATGTAGTCGTCGGCGCGGCCTTCGAACTCGGGCGGCAGCGCGTGCGCCGCCAGGCTGGTGGTGCGCACGCCGTCGCCGCCGCCGGCCAGCCGGCGCGCGACGCGCAGGCACCGGGCCTCGTCCTCGAACGACAAGCCGTAGCCGGACTTGATCTCCACGGTGGTGACGCCGCCGGCGCGCAGCGTGGCCAGCCGGCGCGCCGCGAGGGCGAACAGCGCGTCCTCGCCGGCGGCGCGCGTGGCCGCGACCGTGGAGCGGATGCCGCCGCCGGCGCGGGCGATGTCCTCGTAGCTGGCGCCCTGCAGCCGCAGCTCGAACTCGTGCGCGCGGTGGCCGCCGTAGACCAGGTGGGTGTGGGCGTCGACCAGGCCGGGCGTCAGCAGCACGCCGTCCAGGTCGTGCTCCTCCACGGCGCCGCGACCCAGCGCGGGCAGGTCGGCCTCGGCGCCGACCCACGCGATGCGGGCGTCCTCGGTGACGACGGCGCCGCGCTCGACCAGCCCCCAGCCGGTGGCGTCGGCCAGCGTGGCCAGGCGCGCGTGGCGCCACACGCGGCGCACCGGCGCCGGCGTGGCGGCCAGGGCGGCGGCCGGCAGGCCCGGAGTGAAGGATTCGAGGAAGTCGGTCATCGCCGGGGCGGCAGCAGGCGGATCCACCAGCCGGGCGGCGTGGCGGCGGGCACTGCGGGCGCGGCGGACGGCGGGGCCACCGACCAGGCGCGGGCCGCGTCGAACGGCGAGGTGCACCAGGCGAGGGACAGCGGGGCCATCGCCACCGGCGCGGCGCCGACGCCGTGCAGGGCGAGCGCCTGCAGCGCGAAGAAGCCGAAGCCGGGGCTGGAGCCGGGCTCCGCCTCGTCGAGGAAGGTGGCGGGCGTGACCAGGGAGTCGGCGCGGTCGTGGCGCACCATCACGTTGAGGTCGCGCGTGGGGCCGCCCAGCAAGGCGCAGCCAGGCGCCTCGGCGCCGTCGAAGCACAGCGGCGGGTCGCCCACGCGCAGGTCGCGCGCGTGCGCGGGCCAGCGCAGGCGCACGCCCGCGCCGGCGAGCACCGTGAACCAGCGCGTCACGCCGGCAAACGGCGAGAACGGACCGTCGGCGTCGATGTCGGCCACGCTGATGCGCAGCGTCCAGTCGGCGTCGCCGCCCGCCGGCAGGCGCAGCAGTTCCCGGGTGACGCCGCCGCCGTTTCTCCACGGCTGCGGCGCGACGGCGGAGGCATTCACGAGGATCACGGCCGGAACTGGCTCTCGAGCGTGTAGCGGGAGCCGGGATGCACCAGGCGCGCCAGCGTCACCGGCACGCCGCGGCTGACGGTGCCGCGCACCACGATCAGGCACGGGTCGGTGCGCGCGATGCCCAGCAGCCGGGCCTCCTGCGCGGTGGGCAGCGCGGCCTCGATGGACACGTGGGCTTCCCACAGCGGCGCGACGTCCAGCAGGTAGTGCGTGGGCGTCATCTGCGTGAAGTCGACGTCGAGGTAGTCGGGCGCGCAGGCCGGGTTGACGTAGCGATCCTCGCACTGCAGCGCCACGCCGTGCTCGCGGTGCACGATGAGCGTGTGGAACACCGTGTCGCCGGGGGCGAGGCCCAGGCGCTGCGCGAGCGCCGCCGGCGCGGCCTCGGCGCGCTTGAGGTGCACCGTGGCGTCGTGGCGGTGGCCGCGTTGGTGGATCTCCTCCTGGATGTCGTTGATCGTCAGCGTGGACGACACCCGATTGAGCTGCGCCGCGAACGTGCCCACGCCCTGCAGCCGGGTGATCAGCCCGGCGTCCTGCAACTCGCGCAGCGCGCGGTGCACCGTCATGCGGCTGACGCCGAACTGCCCCACCAGGTCGGCCTCGGACGGCATCTGCGCGCCGGGCGCCCAGCGGCCGGCTTCCAGCGCGTCCTTCAGGTATTGCTTGACGCGCGCGTAGGGCGGCTGCGGCGTGGTGCGCGGCAGGACGGCGCCGTTGGCGGGCGCGCCGGCGGCGAGCATCTGCTGCGATGCCCGCGGCGCACGTGCGGCGGGGTGGGCGGGCAGCGTGCGAAGGCGCGATCGAGTCGAGGAAGGCATGGGGTGATCCTACTTGCACAAGGTTGTCTAGACAAGTAGAGTACGACCCGAGCCGAGGATGCCGTCCCTCGGGGCGCCGCCACCGCCGCGGCACGCCATTCCAACCCCGGGCGCCTCGCGAATACCCAGTTTGCGGTATGCCCTGCGAAAGCCGCCACGTGCTTTCGACCCTTGCCGGAGAGCCTCCGTGAACGACCTGTCCCCCCTTCCCGTCGCGTCCGCGTCGCTGCCGCGCCCGGTGCGCGCGCCGCGCGGCACCCAGATCACCTGCCGCAACTGGCTGATCGAGGCCGCGTACCGCATGATCCAGAACAACCTCGACCCCGAGGTGGCCGAGAACCCCGATGCGCTCGTGGTCTATGGCGGCATCGGCAAGGCGGCGCGCAACTGGGACTGCTTCGACGCCATCCTGGCCGCGCTGCGCGCGCTGCAGCCCGACGAGACGCTGCTGGTGCAGTCGGGCAAGCCGGTGGGCGTGTTCCGCACCCATGCCGATGCGCCGCGCGTGCTGCTGGCCAACTCCAACCTGGTGCCCCGGTGGGCGACCTGGGAGCACTTCAACGAGCTCGACCGCAAGGGCCTGATGATGTACGGCCAGATGACCGCCGGCTCGTGGATCTACATCGGCAGCCAGGGCATCGTGCAGGGCACCTACGAGACCTTCGTCGAGGCGGGCCGCCAGCACTTCGGCGGCAGCCTCGCCGGGCGCTGGATCCTCACCGCCGGCCTGGGCGGCATGGGCGGCGCGCAGCCACTGGCCGCCACCTTCGCGGGCGCCAGCTCGCTGACCGTCGAATGCCAGCAGAGCCGCATCGACTTCCGCCTGAAGACGCGCTACCTCGACGAGCAGGCCGCCAGCATCGACGACGCGCTGGCGCGCATGCAGCGCTACGCCGCCGAAGGCAAGGCGGTCTCCGTCGGCCTGCTGGGCAACGCGGCCGAGATCCTGCCCGAGCTGGCGCGCCGCGCCGCGGCCGGCGGCGTGCGCCCCGACCTCGTCACCGACCAGACCTCGGCCCACGACCTCGTCAACGGCTACCTGCCGGCGGGCTGGAGCGTCGCGCAGTGGCGCGAAGCGCAGGCCGACCACACGCGCCACGCCGCGTTGCGCGACGCCGCGGCCAGGAGCGCGGCGCAGCACGTGCAGGCGATGCTCGCGTTCCAGCAGATGGGCATCCCGACCGTCGACTACGGCAACAACATCCGCCAGGTCGCGTTCGACCAGGGCGTGGCCAATGCGTTCGACTTCCCCGGTTTCGTGCCCGCCTACGTGCGCCCGCTGTTCTGCCAGGGCAAGGGCCCGTTCCGCTGGGTGGCGCTGTCGGGCGACCCGGAGGACATCCGCAAGACCGACGCGAAGATGAAGGAACTGTTCCCGCACGACGCCGGCCTGCACCGCTGGCTGGACATGGCCGGCGAGCGCATCGCGTTCCAGGGCCTGCCCGCGCGCATCTGCTGGATCGGCCTGGGCGACCGCGACCGCGCCGGCCTGGCGTTCAACGAGATGGTGCGCAGCGGCGAGCTGAAGGCGCCCATCGTCATTGGCCGCGATCACCTCGATTCCGGCTCGGTCGCCTCGCCCAACCGCGAGACGGAAAGCATGCTGGACGGCTCGGACGCGGTGTCCGACTGGCCGCTGCTCAACGCGCTGCTGGCCACCGGCGGCGGCGCGACCTGGGTGTCGCTGCACCACGGCGGCGGCGTGGGCATGGGCTACTCGCAGCACTCGGGCATCGTGATCGTGTGCGACGGCACGCCCGAGGCCGACGCGCGCCTGAAGCGCGTGCTGTGGAACGACCCGGCCACCGGCGTGATGCGCCACGCCGACGCCGGCTACGCCGACGCCCGCGAGGCCGCGCGCCGCCACGGCCTCGACCTGCCGATGCTCAAGTGATGACTGCCCACCCCATGACCACTCTCCAACTGAAACCCGGCCTGCTGACGCTGGCCGACCTGCAGGCGCTGCATGCCGGCGGCCTCGCGCTGACGCTGGACCCGGCCGCGCCCGGCCCGATCGCCGCCAGCGCCGCCGTCGTCCAGGCCGCGGCGGCAGGCGACGCCCCGGTCTACGGCGTCAACACCGGCTTCGGCAAGCTGGCCAACAAGCGCATCAGCGCCGGCGAGCTCGAGGCCCTGCAGCGCAACCTGATCCGCTCGCATTCGGTGGGCGTGGGCGCGCCGTTGCAGCCGGCCGTCGTGCGGCTGATGCTGGCGCTGAAGGCGGCCAGCCTGGCCCGCGGCTTCTCGGGCGTGCGCCAGGAGGTGGTCGACACGATCATCGCCGTGCACAACGCCGGCCTGGTGCCGTACGTGCCCTCGCAGGGCTCGGTGGGCGCGTCGGGCGACCTCGCGCCGCTGTCGCACATGACGCTGGCGCTGATGGGCGAGGGTGAGATGCTGGTCGACGGTGCGCGCGTGCCCGCGCTCGCCGCGCTCGAGCGGGCCGGCATCGCGCCGCTGACGCTGCAGGCCAAGGAAGGCCTGGCGCTGATCAACGGCACGCAGACCTCGACCGCGCTCGCGCTGCACGCCCTCATCAGCTTCGAGCCGGTGCTCGAATCGGCGCTGGTCATCGGCGCGCTGACGGTGGACGCCGCGCGCGGCAGCGACGGCCCGTTCGATCCGCGCATCCACGCGCTGCGCGGCCAGCCCGGCCAGATCGACGTCGCGCGCTACTACCGCGCGCTGCTGGCCGGCAGCCAGATCCGCGAGTCGCACATGGAAGGCGACGACCGCGTGCAGGATCCGTACTGCCTGCGCTGCCAGCCGCAGGTCGTCGGCGCCTGCCTGGACCAGCTGCGCCACGCCGCGCTGGTGCTGGTGCGCGAGGCCAATGCCGTCACCGACAACCCGCTCGTGTTCGCGGAAGACGGTGTCCTGGTGTCCGGCGGCAACTTCCACGCCGAGCCGGTCGCGCTGGCCGCCGACGCGATGGCGGTGGCCATCGCCGAGGTGGGCGCGATCGCGGAGCGCCGCATCGCCATGCTGATCGACGCCGGCGTGTCGCAGTTGCCGCCCTTCCTGTCCGCCGACGCGGGCCTGAACTCGGGCTTCATGATCGCCCACGTCACCGCGGCGTCGCTGGCCAGCGAGAACAAGTCGCTCGCGCATCCGGCCAGCGTCGACTCGCTGCCCACCTCCGCCAATCAGGAGGACCACGTGTCGATGGCCACCTTCGCCGCGCGCCGCCTGCAGCCGATGATCGCCAACGTGGCCGTGATCCTGGGCATCGAGTGGCTGGCGTGCGCCCAGGGCGTGGAGTTCCTGCGGCCGCTGCGCAGCTCGCAGGCGCTGGAGCAGGCGCACGCGCTGCTGCGCGCGCAGTGCGCCGCGATGCCCACCGACCGCTACCTGGCACCCGACATCGAGCGCGCGACGGCGCTGGTCACGCAGGGGGCGCTGTCCTCGGTGTTCCGCAACATCGAGGGGCTGCCGACGTTGTGGACGCCGGCCTGAGGCGCGCCCGAGGCGGCGCCGTGCTCACGCGGGCTCGCGCCGTTCGTCGTCGCGGTGGCGCTCGAGACGGGCGAACGCGCTCGCGGCGCATTCGCGGCCCAGCGCGATGAGTTCCTCGGCCTTCCAGAAATCGAAGAAGCCGCAGGCGTTGCGCGGCACCTGGACGACGACGTCCGCAGAATATTCGGCCATGCGCAACCGGGTGATCGTGTCCTGCATGCTCTGCATCGACGCCATCGCCACGCTGACCATGCCGTGCGCGGGCTCCTTGGCGGCGCGGGCCGGCCGCACGGATTCGATGAACTTCAGGATGCGGCTGCGGTAGCCGCTGTCGTCGATCAGGCTCTGGCTGGGCGCGGGCAGGGGCTGCGCCTGCGCGGGCCCGCTGAGGTCGACGGCGACGGTGAGCTGCGTCGCGTCGCCCACGGTCGGGCCGATCGGCAGCGGGTTGACGATGGCGCCGTCGAGCAGCAGCCGGCCGTCGCACGGGAACGGCGTGAACACGAGCGGCGTGGCAATGGACGCGCGGATGGCGTCGAACAGGTTGCCGTTGCGCAGCCACACCTCGGCGCCCGACTCGAGATCGGTGGCGATGGCGGTGAACGCGATGGGCAGGTCCTCGATGGCGCGGTCGCCGACGAGCGCCCGCAGCACGCTGATGATGCGCTCGCCCTTGAAGATGCCCGGCCGCCCGATGGCGGGGTCGAGCAGCCGCAAGACATGCATGCGTTCCAGCGCGAGCACCCATTCGGCATACACCTCGAGCTTGCCGGCGGCATAGATCCCGCCGACCAGCGCGCCCATGGACGAGCCCGAGATCGAGCGGACGTCGTAGCCGTTGTCCACCAGCCACTGGATGACGCCGATGTGCGCCAGTCCGCGGGCGCCGCCGCTGCCGAGGACGAGTGAAACCGGGACGGGCGTGGGGTTCATCGATGCGTCGGGGCGGTGGGAGAGGCGGCGCGCACACCGGGCGTGCGTTGCATTGCCGAGGAGTCATTCTGTTGGAGACGGCGAATCGCCGAGCGCCGGCGTCGGATTTGCGGCGTGTCCGGCGATCCGGGCAAGGCGGCGACGCTGCTCAAGGAGACCTGGTGAAAACCCTAGGAAAATCATCGAACGATGGCTCTTGAAGCCGCCGGCACCCGACCTATCTCAGCGACGAACCGGTGCATGTCGCGCCGGCGCCTGGCCATCAACTGCAACGGAGGAATCCATGGTCCAAGCAATGTTGAGCACCCCCCACGCGCTGTTCGACCAGATCGATCGCCTGCAGCGCGAGATCACCAGCGCCTTCGCCGCCGAGGGCCTGCCCAGCGGCATCCGCTCGGTCGCGGCGGGCACCCTGCCGGCGATCAACGTCGGCCGCACCGCCAGCAGCGTCGAGGTCTACGCCTTCGCTCCGGGCCTGGACGCAGCCCGCATCGACGTCACGCTCGATCGCGGCGTGCTGCGCATCGCCGGCGAGCGCGAGCCGTTCGCGCCCGGCGCCGACGCGCACACACAGGTCTATGCCCGCGAGCGCGTCTCGGGCCGGTTCGCGCGGGCGCTCTCGTTGCCGGACGACGTCGACCCGGCCAAGGTGAGCGCCACCTACGTCGACGGCGTGCTGCGTGTCAGCGTGGGCCTGCGCGAGTCCGCCCAGCCCCAGCGCATCGCCGTCCAATGAACCCGCCCTCGCCAGGAAAGGAGACCGCCATGACCACCCCCAACGCCATCGCCCGCGCCGCCTCGCCGGCGAACCCCGCCGCCGCGCAGCGCGCGGCGCGTACCACCGTGCCGGCCGTCGACGTGTTCGAGGACGCCGGCGGCATCACGCTGCTGGCCGACATGCCCGGCGTGCCCAGGGACCAGCTCGAGCTGCGCCTGGACGGCGACGCGCTCGTCATCGACGGCGCGATGGCCCCGCTCGCGCCGGAGGGCCTGCAGCCCTTGTGGGCCGAGATCGACTCGCCGCATTTCCGCCGCACGTTCACGCTCAGCCGCGAACTCGACACTGCGCGCATCGAGGCCAACCTGAAGGACGGCGTGCTGACGCTGCGCATCCCCAAGCAGGCGCATGCGCAGCCGCGCCGCATCCCGGTCAACACGCCGTGATCGCCCGGCGCGCGGCCCGGCGCCGCGGCGCATCGCCGCCGGACCGGGCGCGCGGCCGGGTACGGGAGACCGCCATGCAGTGCTACAGAGTCCGAGTCAAGGAGGCGCCGCCGTTGGTCGGCTTCTCCGCCGATGGCCGGCGGCGCGCGGTGTTTCCGGGGGAATATGCGGTGCACCTGATGCGGCGGCCGACGGCGCGCGGCGTCGGCGCGGCGCTGCGCTTCGTGGGTGCGGACCCGCGCGGCGGCGACCTGCACGTCCCGCAGGACGCGTTGCGCGACTGGCCGCGCCTGCCGCCGGGCGCACCCCTCGAGATCATCGACCCCGACGCCTGAATCCACAGGAGCGAACCATGTCCTTGTCGCCTCGCAGCCGCTGCGTCGCCGCAGCGGACCTCGACCCCACGGCGCGCCGCCGGCGCACCGCCTCCATGACGGCGCGCGAGACCAGCGCCTACCTGCTGGCGCGCGAGACCCTGCGCGCACTGCGCGCCCGCGCCGCGCTGTCGACGCCGCTGCCGGGCGGCGTCCAGCGCCAGCCGGAGCGCGCGCCGCCGCAGGCCTAGCCAAGCGCGCCCGCGGCCGCCAGCCGGCCGACGGCGCGCCCGTTCCAGTTGGTCAGCGCCACGTCGCGCAAGGGCTGCACGAACGCGCGGTCGGCGTCGGCCAGCGGCAGCAGGGACTCGACCAGCGCCACCAGCGCGACCTCGGCCGCGCGTGCGGTGTTGCCGTCGTCCATCTTCAACGCGATGCCCAGCCCGAGCTCGGGCAGCGCCGCGCAGTAGACGCCCTCGGCGCCGACCTTGCAGAACAGGCGCGCGCCGAAGTGTTCCATCAGCCGCGTGTCCAGCCGTCCGGTGCCGGCCACCATCAGCGGCGCGGCGGCGACGGCCGCGCGCAGTCGCCCGGCCGCGCGGGCGCGCTCCGGCGTCAGGCCCGCGCCCGTGCCGAAGCGCGCGAACGCGTGCGCGAGGGCGCGCAGGGGAATGCCGAAGGTGGGGATCGAGCAGCCGTCGGTGGCGCGCGGCGCGTCGGCCAGGCGCACGCCGGTGGCCGCTTCGAGCGCTGCGCCGATCTCGCGCATCACCGGATGGTACGGCTCGACGTAGCCGCGCAGCAGTCCGCGCGCGCGGTCGGCGTCGCCCGCCATGAGCGCGCCCAGGCAGGCGAAGCCCGAGTGCTTGCCCGAGCAGTTGTTGTGCAGCGCGCAGGGCGCCTGGCCGGCGGCCGCCAGCGCGCGCGCGGCGAGTTCGTTGGAGGGCCAGTGCACGCCGCATTCCAGCACCTCGGCGTCGAGTCCCGCCTTGGCCAGCATCGACGCGGCCGTGGCCACGTGCTGCGGCTGGCCGCCGTGCGAGGCGCAGGCCAGCGCCAGCTCGGCGTCGTCCAGGCCGAAGCGCTCGGCCGCGCCCGAGGCCACCAGCGGCAGCGCCTGCAGCCCCTTGACGGCGGAGCGTGCGTAGACAGGCCGCTCGGTGTCGCCGGCCTGGCGCACCACGGCGCCGGCGGCATCGACGACCGCATAGGCGCCGCGATGGAAGGACTCGACGATGTCGCCGCGCCAGAGTTCGACGAGAACGGGTTGGGTCATTCAGCACTCCAGCATGGGCAGGCGCATTGTCGTTCAGCCTTCGAGGCGGAACACCTGGAAGACGGCTCAGGGCGTGCCGTTGCGCCCGTGCTGGCGAAAGCCCGGGCGCAGCGCCAGGCGGTCGTAGTAGGCCTGCACGCGCGGCAGCTCGGGGCGGGCCATCGGCGCCATCGCCCACCGGTGGACCGACAGGCCCAGCACGATGTCGGCCAGCGTGAACACGGGCCCGGTGGCGAAGTCGCCGTCGCGTTCCAGCTGGGCCTCCAGGATGGCCATGTGGCGGTTCCACCCCGCCACGCCGGCCGCGAGCGCCGCCGGATCCTGGTGCGCCGGGCTGTGGCGCACCAGGCCCATGAACGCGTAGCGCCACGAGTTGTTCAGGTCGCCGCCCTGCCAGTCCATCCACTGCTCGACCCGCGCGCGGGCCAGCGGCTCGCTCGGCAGCAGGTCGTCGCGGCCCTGGCGGCCGGCGAGGTAGCGGCAGATCGTGTTCGACTCCCACAGCACCGCATCGCCGTCGACCATCACCGGCACCATCGCGTTCGGGTTCAGCGCGCGGAACTCCGGGGTGTCGGTGTCGCGATAGCCCGCGCCCCAGGGCTCGAGCTCGTACGGCAGCGCGAGCTCCTCGCACAGCCACAGCACCTTGCGCACGTTGATCGAGACCGGCTTGCCCAGGATCCTCAGCATCGTTGTTCCCCGCTTCGCGTCCCGGGGGATTCTAGAATGCCCGATGCCCTTGTCCGCCCTCGCGATGGTGATCGTTGCCGCCCTGCTGCATGCGTCCTGGAACATCGTCGCGAAGAAGACCGGCGGCAACCGCCACTTCGTCCTCATGGGCGGGCTGCTGCTGGCGCTGTTCTGGGCGCCCGCCGGCCTGTGGCTGGGCTGGACCGAGGTGCCGCGCTGGGGCTGGACGCAGTGGACGTTCATCGGCCTGAGCGGCTTCACGCACCTGGCCTACTTCAAGGTGCTGCTCAAGGGCTACCGGGTGTCGGACCTCACCGTGGTGTACCCGGTGGCACGCGGCACCGGCCCGTTGATCAGCTCGGTGCTGGCCGTCGCGGCGATGGGCGAGGCGCTGACCCTGCACGGCGCCGCCGGCGTGCTGTTCGTCTGCGGCGGCGTGTTCATCGTCGCGGGCGGACCCGCGCTGCTGCGCGCGGCGCACGACCCGGCCCAGCGCGCCCGCGTTCACGCGGGCCTGCGCTGGGGCGCCGCCACCGGCGTGCTGATCGCCATCTACACGGTGCTCGACGGCTATGCCGTCAAGCGGCTGCTGATCGGCCCGATCCTGGTCGACTACTTCGGCAACCTGGTGCGGCTGCCGTTCATGCTGCCCACGCTGATGCGCGATCCGCAGGGCTTCGTCGACGCGTGGCGGCGCTACAAGTGGCACGCCGTCGTGCTGGGGCTGATCAGCCCGCTGGCCTACATCCTGGTGCTGTATGCGGTCAAGATCGCGCCGGTGTCGCACGTGGCGCCCGCGCGCGAGGTCTCGATGCTGTTCGCGGCGCTGATCGGCGGCAAGCTGCTCGGCGAGCGCGACCGCGGCCAGCGCGTGCTGGGCGCGCTGCTGATGGCCGGCGGCGTCGTGCTGCTAGCCCTGTGAGCGTGGCGCCAGCCGCGGCAGCGTCAGGGTGACGGTGGTGCCTGCGCCCGGCGGCGAGACGAGCTCGATGCGGCCGCCGAGGATGCCGTTGACCATGTTGCGCGAGATCGTCAGGCCCAGGCCGCTGCCGCCCTGCGCCAGGCGCGTGGTGAAGAACGGCGCGAACACCTGGGACAGGTCGGCGGCCGGCACGCCCACGCCGTCGTCCTGCACGGTGATGCGCACCGCGTCGTGGCCCGACGGCCACACGCGCACGGCGATCGTGCCCTCGCCGGTGCGCGCGAAGCCGTGCACGATGGCGTTCTCGATGAGCTGGTTGAGCACCTGGCCGATCGCGCCGGGGTAGCTGTCGAGCACCAGGTCGGGCTCGCCGGTGACGATGATCTCGATCGGGTCGTGGCGGTGCGCGAGCCGGGTCAACTCCACCATCTCGCGCACGGTGGCGAGCAGGTCGAACGTGCGCCGATGGTCGCTGGTCTGGTCCACCGCGATCTGCTGGAAGACCTCGATCACGCGCTGGGCCTGGTTCAGCGACTGGCCCAGCTGCTTGTGGCTCTCGTCCAGAGCGGCCACGTAGCCGGCGACCTGGCCGCGCCGGCGCTCGTCGACGGCCGGCCGCCCCGCGTCGTCGGCGCCAGCCGACTGCAGGCGCCCGAGCGCCTCCACCTGCGCGGGCAGCGTCATCGCCACCATGTCGGCGTTGGCGAGGGCCGCCGAGATCTCGGCGGCCACGCCCTTGACGAGCGACCCGAGACCGGCCAGCTTCTCGGCGCGCACCAGTTCGTGCTGCGCCATCGACAGCTGCTGCAGCGCGGTCGACAGCTCCGCGTTGCGCTGCTCGGCCTCGCGCGTGCGCACCGACACGCGCTGCTCCAGGTGCTGGTTGAGCTCGCTGAGCTCGTTCTCGCGGTCGCGCAGCAGATGCTGGGCCTCGATGAGCTGATCGCGGTCGCGCAACTGCAGTGTCTGACGCACCGCGGCCAGCACGATGACGACCACCGCGGCGGCCTCGCAGGCCAGCCGGGCCGCGGGCGACAGCCCGGCGGCGGAGTCCTGCAGCGTGACCGCGAAGGTCACGCTCACCACCACGACCAGCGGCAGCAGGCGCAGCGCGCCTTCGTAGTAACGGTCGATGCGCGGGTTCGGCGTCGCCTCCACGCGCCAGCAGCTGACCGCCAGGCCGCCCGCCAGCGTGCATACCGAGAACAGGGCGTTGACCACGCCGCCGTCGGCCAGCGCGTGCCTGAGTGTCAGCGCGTTCCATTCCATCCACAGCCCGCCATGCGCGGCGAGCATTGCCGTCAGCGCCCAGACGCTCCAGCCGCGGCCCACGCGCAGCAGCGCGATCAGCATCGCGCCGACGCAGGCGCCGGCCAGCAGCAGCGTCGGGTAGGCCACCATCACGCCGAGTGCCAGCGCGCTCATGTCGCCGCGGGCCGGCAGGTAGACCACCAGCGCCAGCGCGACGACGGCGATCGCCAGCGACAGCGTGTCCAGCACGGCGGCCAGGCGCTGCGCCTCGCTGACGCGCCCGCGCAGGTAGCCCATCATGCCGATCGCGCAGCACGGGGCCATCAGCATGTAGAACGGGTCGGACGGCGCGGGGAACGGCTGCCAGGCGAGGACGATCTGCAGGTTCCACAGTGCCTGGCCGATGGCGTACGACGTGAAGCCCAGCGCGAACCAGCGGCGCGCGGCGGCCTCGGCGCGCAGGCCCTTCTGGCGCGCGTCGCGCACCCCGATCCAGGCCAGCCAGGCGGCGCCGGCGTCGGCCACGCTCCAGTGCACGTTGTCGAACAGGCGCGCCCAGCCCGGGGCGGCCCCGAGCAGGCTGGTGCCGATCGCCAGCACGATCGCGACGGCGGTGAGGAAGCCGGCTGCCTCGAGCACGGGCGCGGCCCCCGCCGGCAGGCCCAGGCGCGACGGCCGCGCGGTGTCGGCCAGCAGGGCTTCCAGCAGCGGAGCGCCGGGTGCGGCATCGTCGTCGACGACATCGCGCGCCCGCGCGCTCGGGCGCGGCGGCGTGGCGTCGGTGACGGTCGGGGCAGTGGGCGCGGGCGAGGTCTTTGAGGGGGGCGCGGGCGCGACCATGGGGTGAGGCGAAGGCTCCGGGGAGGGACCGGGCAGGGCAGGTCTGCGAGAAAAACGAGACTACCTCAATGCGCCGCCGGCAGCGCGGGTGCGGCGTGCGCTTGTGCGCAAAAATGCCTGACATGAACCTTGCCACCCCCCTGTCGCCCGACGCCCCGGTCGAGCTCGCCGGCCCCGCGCTCGCCGGCGTCGACTTCTCCAGCGCGCCGCGGCGCGGCAAGGCCATCGTCTGGGCCTGGGGCCGCTGGCAGCGCCCGGGCCTGCTGCGCCTGGAGCGCTTCGACGAGGACACGTCGCTCGCGGCGTTCGAGCGCACGCTGGCACGTCCCGGCCCGTGGCTGGCGGTGTTCGACCTGCCGTTCGGCCTGCCCCGCGAGCTGCTGGAAACGCTCGGCTGGCCCGCCGACTGGGCCGCCAGCATGACGCACTACGCGGGCCTGTCGCGCGCCGCCATCGTCGAGACCTTCGCGGCGTTCTGCGACGCGCGTCCTGTGGGCGGCAAGTTCGCGCACCGCGCCTGCGACGGCCCGGCCGGCAGCAGCCCGTCGATGAAATGGGTCAACCCGCCGGTGGCCTTCATGCTGCACGCCGGCGTGCCGGCGCTGCGCGCGGCCGGCGTCCACATGCCGGGCCTGCAGGCCGGCGACACCGGGCGCGTCGCGCTGGAGGGCTACCCGGGCATGGTGGCGCGCGCGCTGATCGGCCGGCGCTCGTACAAGAGCGACACCAAGGCGCAGCAGACCCCCGAGCGCCTGATCGCCCGCAAGGACCTGGTCGATGCGCTGGAACAGGGCCGCTGGCGCGGGCTGCGCCTGAAGCTCACGCACGCACAGCGCGACGCGCTGGTGGCCGATCCGCGCGGCGACAAGCTGGACGCGGCGCTATGCCTGCTGCTGGCGGGCTGGGCCGACACCCGACCCGGCTACGGCATGCCGGCCGACGCCGATGCGCTGGAGGGCTGGATCGTGGGGGGCGACGGCGCCGCCGCCGACATACCGGTTGCGGTATCGACGACGGCGGCCGCGAAGGCCGGCGGCCCGCGGCGGCCGCGGGCCGCCTGAGCGCCGGCGAGTCAGCGCGCGCCGCCGCGCGCCGCGTCCAGCGCCGCGTCGATCGCGTCGGTCAGGTCCACCAGGTCGTACGGCTTGACCAGGTAGCGGAAGTAGCCCTCCTCGAGCCCCGACGACACCGTGTCGGGCATCGCCGCCGCGCTCACCGCGATGATCGGGATGGCCGCGGTGGCGGGATCGGCACGCAGGATGCGCATCGCCTCGCGCCCGGTCATCCGCGGCATGTTGTTGTCCATCAGGATCACGTCCGGATGCGCGCTGCGCGCCAGCTCCACGCCGATCTGGCCGTCGACGGCCGTCAGCACGCGGCAGTCGGCGCGCAGCGACAGCGCCTCGACGATCAGCGCCAGGTTGGCACGGTTGTCGTCCACGCACAGGATCGTCGCCGGCGGCGCGTCGGCGCCCAGCAGCTCGGCCGGCGTCGGCAGGCGCTGCGGCAGCCTCGGCAGCTCGACGCGCGCCGGCTCGGCACTGCGCAGGTCGATCCAGAACGTGCTGCCGGTGCCGGGCAGGCTGTGCACGCCGATCGTGCCGCCCATGAGCTCGACGAGCCGCTTCGTCAGCACCAGGCCGATGCCGCTGCCCTCGATGCCGGTGGTGTCGCGGCCGAGGCGGTTGAACGGCTGGAACAGCGCGGGCAGCTCTTGCGCGGTGAGGCCGGCACCGGTGTCGCGCACCGCGATGCGCACGCGCCCCTCGTCGCCCGGGGTGCACTCGACGATCACGGCGCCGCCGTCGCGGTTGTACTTCACCGCGTTCGACAGCAGGTTCAGCAGCACCTGCTTCAGGCGCGTTCGATCGGCGTTGACGCGCAGCGTGGTCTCCATCGGGAACACCAGGCGGATGCCGCGCTGCGCGGACGCCGTGCGCGTGAGCGCGTGACATTCCTCCAGCACCTCGCGCAGCTCCACCGGCTCGAGGCTGATCGGCACCTTGCCCGACTCGATCTGCGCCAGATTGAGCACCTCGTTGATCAAGGTCAGCAGGTGCTGGCCCGCGTCGACGATGTGACCGACGAAGCCTCGGCTGCGCTCGACCGGCACGCTGGCGCCGCTGTCGTCGGCCAGCAGCTGGCCGAAGCCGATGATCGCGTTGAGCGGCGTGCGCAGTTCGTGGCTCATGTTGGACAGGAACTCCGACTTGGCCCGGTTGGCGCGCTCCGCCTCGCGGGTGGCCGCCAGCAGGTCGCGGTTGGACGCCTCCAGCTGCGCGGTGCGATCCTGCACGCGGCGTTCCAGCTCCTCGTTCAGCCGCATCACCTCCTGCTGCGCGCGCCGCCGCTGCGCCACCTCGCGCTCCTGGTCGGCCGCCACGGCCTGCCGATCGGCGCGGCGGCGGCCGATCTCGTCGAGCAGGCCGTTGAATGCGTCGACCAGCTCGTCGACCTCGTCCGCGCCGGACCGGCGGGCGCGGCGCGCGAGCTCGCCGTCGCGCACCACGTCGCGCGCGATGGCGGTCATCTCGGCGAGCGGGCGCGTGATGGCGGCTTGCAGCCACGCGGAGACGGTCCATGCGGCGGCCAGCGCCAGCAGCAGTAGCACCAGCACCAGCACCAGCACCACGGCCGGCACGAGGGCGTCGCCGGTGGCCGGGCCCGGGCCCGGCGGGGACCGCAGGGCGTCGACGAACAGCGGCGAGACGGCCAAGGCCAGCGCCGCCATCGTGAAGGCGATGACGGCGATGCGCAGCCGGGTGCCGAGCGAGCGGAGATGCAGCATGGTGGTCGGGTTGCCTTCCGGGCGCGCGGGAAAGGTCCCACGGTCCAGCTGATTGGCAGGTGGCATTCCCGGACACCCGATTCGTACGTCGTGCCACACCTGGGCGTCGCCTCCGGGGGGGGGTGCGCCGGGCGTCGGCCGCGCCCGGCCGCGGCCGGGCGGGACGGGGGCGCTAGCGCACGGTCGCCCAGCGCACCGGGATCGTGTCGTCGGGCAGCATGACCACGTGCACTTTTTTCTGCATCACCCAGCTCAGCGTGCGGCGGTACAGCGGCACGTAGGCGATGTCGTCGCTGGCCATCTTCAGCGCGCTGGCCACCAGGGCGCGGCGCCGATCGGGGTCGGATTCGGTGCGCACCGCGTCGATCAGCGTGTCGAGCTGCGGGTTGGCGTAGCGACCGGCGTTGAAGGTGCCGCCGCCGTCCTTGTCCCAGGTGTGCAGCAGGCCGTTGAGGCTTTGCCAGGCGTCCTCGGACGTGCCGGTGAATCCGTACTCGGCCAGGCTCACCTTGCCCTGCGTGATCATCGGGAAGAACTGCGTGCTGGGCGAGGCGTGCAGGCGGGTGCGGATGCCCACCTGCGTGAGCATGGCGGCGATGGCCTGGCAGACATGCTCGCGAAACGCCACGTTGACGCAGTCCATCGTCAGATCGAAGCCGTCGGCGTAGCCGGCCTCGCGCAGCAGCTCGCGCGCGTGGACCGGGTCGTAGCGCAGGCGCGGCCCGCCCACGTCGACCGGGGCGCCGAACTCCGGGGCCAGCAGGTCGCCGGTGGGCATGGCCAGGCCCTTGAGCACCTTCTGGATCACGAGGTCGATGTTGATCGCCTGGTAGACAGCGCGCCGCACCCGCAGGTCCTTGAACGGGTTGCGCGGCCGGCCGTCCGGCCCCGGCGCGACGCCCGGCAGCGCGGTGCTGGCCTGGTCGAACGCCAGGTAGTCCGTGGCGATGTCGCCCACCTGGGTGACGGCGATGTCGGGGTCGTGGCGCAACTGCTCGACGTCCTGGTACGGCGGATCGAGCACCAGGTCGATCTCGCCCGAGTGCAGCGCCGCCAGCCGGGTGGCATCGGAGCGGATCGTGACGAAGCTGGCCGTGTCGACATTGCCGTTGTCGGCGTTGCGGCGGTTCCACCATTGCGGGAACGCCTTCAGCGTGGTGCGGATGTCGGGCTCGTAGCGCTCCAGCTGGTAGGCGCCGGTGCCGTTGGCGTTGCGCACGGCGAAGGTTTCCTGGCGCGCGTTGAAGTCCTGCGCGCGCTCCACGTGATGCGCCTGCGCCCAGCGCTTGCTCATCATCGCCACCAGCACCAGCTTCTGCGGCAGCGAGGCGTCGGGCGCGCCGAGCTCGAAGACGATGGTCAGCGGATCGACCATGCGCACGCGCTTGACGCCCTTGAGCACGAACTGGCGCTGCGACGGCGGCGCGAGCGCGCGCTCGAACGAGAAGACGGCGTCCTCGGCGGTGAACGGGCTGCCGTCGTGGAAACGGACGTCGGGGCGCAGCCTGAAGCGCCAGGTCAGCGGATCGGTGCGGGTCCATTCGGTGGCCAGCACCGGCACCAGGTGGTAGTTCTGGTCGCGGCCGACCAGCGACTCGTAGATGGAGAAGACGACCCGCGTGTGGTACTGGAGCGCCAGGCTGTGCGGATCCATGGTCTGCGGATCGAACGCGCTCGCGATGCGCAGCGTGGCGGCCTGCGCCGCCGGCGTGGTGGCCCCCAGCGCCAGCGCGAGCGAGCACAGGGCCGTCACGGCCAGCGTCGTCAACCCCCGCAGCAGCGTCATACCTGGAAGTCCCTGGCAACGTCCCGGACATCAGTATGCGCCAGGAAACCCGCCGGCCCGCCGCCGCCGCGGCGGCCTTCGCGGGCCCTACTTGCGCATCAGGGTGCTCTTGCCGAACAGGCTCTCGATCAGGTCGACGGCCAGCACCGCGGTCTGGTTGCGCACGTCCAGCGCCGGGTTCAGCTCCATCACGTCCAGCGACGCCAGGCGGCCGGTGTCGGCGATCATCTCCATGCACAGCTGGGCTTCGCGGTAGGTGGGGCCGCCGGGGATGACGGTGCCCACGCCGGGCGCGATCTGCGGGTCGAGGAAGTCGACGTCGAAGCTGACGTGCAGGTGCGTGTTGTCGTCCAGCGTGGCCAGCGCCAGCTCCATCGCGTGGCGCATGCCCATCTCGTCGATATAGCGCATGTCGAACACCTCGAGACCCATCTCGTGGACGAACTTCTTCTCGCCGGCGTCGACGCTGCGGATGCCGATCTGGCGGATCCACTTCGGGCTGATCGCCGGCACCTGCCCGCCGATCTCGATCAGCTCCTGCGGGCCGTGGCCGCACAGGCAGGCCACCGGCATGCCGTGGATGTTGCCGCTGGGCGTGAGCACGTGGGTGTTGAAGTCGGCGTGCGCATCGAGCCACAGGATGCGCAGCTTCTTGCCGGTCTCGCGGCAATGGCGCGCGACCGCGCTGATGGAGCCGATGCCCAGGCAGTGGTCGCCGCCCAGCAGGATCGGCAGGTGGCCCAGGCCGAGCTCGGCGTGGACGGCGTCGTGCACCGCGCGGTTCCAGGCCGCCACCTCCGGCAGGTGGCGAAAGCCCGCCACCGGCGGCTGCCACGGGTTGGCCGGGCCGCTCAGGTTGCCGCGGTCGAACACCTCGATGCCGTGGGCCTCGAGCGTCGGGCCGATCTGCGCCACGCGCATCGCCTCGGGGCCCATGCTGGCGCCGCGGGCGCCTGCGCCGATGTCGGTCGGCGCGCCGATCAGGGAAACTTTGGTCATGGCGTATTGTCCCCGGGGTTGCGGTGCGAATGATTCGTGTTGACGGGCCTCGCGCCGATCAATGCTCGTCGAACGCGCCCGCCGGCAGGTCGTCCAGGCCCTCGAATCCGTAGGCGCCCTTGAGCGCCGCCCAGCCTTCGTCGGCCGTCTCGACGAACTTGAACAGGTGGATGTCGTCGGGCGAGATCATGCCGGTCTCGATCAGCAGGTCGAAGTCGATGAGGCGGCGCCAGAACGCCGCGCCGAACAGCAGGATCGGGCGCGCGCGCGACTTGCCGGTCTGGATCAGGGTCAGCACCTCGAACAGCTCGTCGAGCGTTCCGAACCCGCCGGGAAAGCAGGCCAGCGCGACGGCGCGCATCAGGAAGTGCATCTTGCGCAGCGCGAAGTAGTGGAACTGGAAGCAGAGCTCCGGCGTGATGTAGGCGTTGGGCTGCTGCTCGTGGGGCAGCACGATGTTCAGGCCGATGCTCTTGCCGCCGGATTCGAACGCGCCGCGGTTGCCGGCCTCCATGATGCCGGGGCCGCCACCGGTGACCACGTGGATCGGCGTGGCGAGGTGGCGCGTGCCGGTGGTGACCATCGCCGCGAAGCGCCGCGCCTCCACGTAGTGGTGGCTCATCGCGACCGCATTCTCGGCGCGCTTGATCGCGAGCGCGTCGCCGCCCTGCCGCGCGGCCGCCAGCAGCTCGTGCGCGGTCTCGGGCGGCTTGATGCGCGCGCTGCCGAATATCACGATGGTGGACTCGATGCCCAGCCGGGACTGCACCAGCTCCGGCTTCATCAGCTCCAGCTGCACCCGCACGGGCCGCAGTTCTTCCTGCAGCAGGAAGTCCATGTCGGTGAACGCGAGGTGGTAGGCGCTGCCGGGGCCGTCGTAGCGAGAGGGCGGCTTGGCCTTGGCGGCTTCTTCGCCGGCACTCGGGAAATTGCGGGCCTTCAGGGAGCGATTGTTCTTCATGCCCGGATGTTAGCCCGCCGCCCGCGTGCTGCCGAGGCTAGCGCCTGCTGCAGACCGGGCACGCCGGGTCGCGCGGCACGCGGATGGTCGTCCACTGCATGTCGCGCGCGTCGAGCATCTGCAGCCGGCCCGCCAGCGAGGTGCCGATGCCGGCCACGAGCTTGAGCGCCTCGGCGGCCTGCATCGCGCCGATGATGCCCACCAGCGGCGCGAACACGCCCATCGTCGCGCAGCGTGCCTCGGGCGGCGCGTCGGCAGGCGGGAACACGCAGGCGTAGCAGGGCGCGGCGGGCGAGCGCGTGTCCCAGATCGACAGCTGGCCGTCGAACGCGATGGCGGCTCCGGCCACCAGCGGCACGCCGGCGCCCACGCACGCGGCGTTGACCGCCTGGCGGGTGGCGAAGTTGTCGCTGCAGTCGACCACCACGTCGGCCTCGGCGACCAGCTCCGCCAGCGCCGGCGCGTCGACCCGGCGCGCGATCGCCACGACCTCCAGCGCCGGCGCGATGGCCAGCACGGCCGCCCGGGCGGAGTCCACCTTGGGTCGGCCGATACGGTCATGGGTATGGGCGATCTGGCGCTGCAGGTTGGTCAGGTCGACCGCGTCGTCGTCCACGAGCGTCAGCCGGCCGATGCCGGCGCTGCCCAGGTACAGCGCCACGGGCGAGCCCAGGCCGCCGGCGCCGATCACGAGCGCGCGAGCGGCGCGGATGCGCTGCTGGCCTTCGATGCCCAGCTCGTCGAGCAGGATGTGCCGCGAATATCGCAGCAGCTCGTCATCGGTCATGCGGGGTCCGGAAGCGACGACGCCGGCCACGAGCGCACGCACGCGCTGCTGGCCGGCGTCGCGTGGGAATCACTGCGTCGTCGTGTCGTCCGTCTTGCGTTCGGTGGCGGTCTTGCTGACCACCACCGGCTGGCCGCGCAGGCGGTTCAGGGCCTGGTTCAGCTGGAAGTCTTCCGGCGAACCGAACTCGGGCAGCGGCTTGAGCGGCTTGTTGTTGTTCTTGGCCAGCTCGGCCTCGAGCTTGGTGCGGGCTTCCTCGCGCTCCTTCTCGCGCTCGGCGTCCTTTTTCTCGTCGCCGTTGACCAGGTGCTTGTCCAGGTCGGCTTCGCGGGTGCGCAGGACGGCGTAGACGTTGCCTTCGGCGGTCTCGTCGAGCCACACCTCGGGCACGATGCCCTTGGCCTGGATCGAGCGCCCGCTTGGCGTGTAGTAGCGCGCGGTGGTGATCTTGACGGCGGTGTCGCCCGGCAGCGGCATCACCGTCTGCACGGAGCCCTTGCCGAACGACTGCGCGCCCATCAGCGTGCCGCGGTGGTAGTCCTGCAGCGCGCCGGCGACGATCTCGCTGGCCGAGGCCGAGCCCTCGTTGATCAGCACCACCAGCGGCACCGTCTTCATGATGGCGGGCAGGTGCTTGAGCGGATCGCTGCCGCCGCGGCGCAGGTAGTCGTCGGGCGAGGCCTTGAAGGTCTGCTTCGATTCGTTGATCTGGCCGTTGGTCTTGACGACCACCGAATCGGGCGGCAGGAACGCGGAGGCGATGCCGACGGCGCCCTCGAGCAGGCCGCCCGGGTCGTTGCGCAGGTCGAGCACGAAGCCCTTGATCTTCGGATCCTTCTTGTAGAGATCCTCGACCTTGGTCGCGAAATCCTCCACCGTGCGGTCCTGGAACTGGTTGACGCGCACCCAGGCGTAGCCGTCGATGTCCTTGGCCTTGACGCTCTGCACGTGGATCTCCTCGCGCGTGATCGTCACCGGGAAGCTGCGGCTGTCGTCCTTGCGGTAGATGGTGAGCACCACCTTGGAGCCCGGGTCGCCGCGCATCTTCTTGACCGCCTGGTCCATCGTCAGGCCCTTGACCTGGGTCTCGTCGATGCGGGTGATCAGGTCGTTGGGCTTCAGGCCGGCGCGGAAGGCGGGCGAGCCCTCGATCGGCGAGACGATCTTGACCAGGCCGTCCTCCATGCCGATCTCGATGCCCACGCCGACGAAGCGGCCCGAGGTGCCCTCGCGGAATTCCTTGTACGACTTCTTGTCGAAGTACTGCGAATGCGGATCCAGCCCGGCCACCATGCCGGTGATGGCGTCGGAGATCAGCTTCTTCTCGTCCACCGGCTCGACATAGTCGGCCTTGATGCGCTCGAAGACGTCGGTCAGGCGCTGGATGTCTTCCAGGGGCAGCGACGCGAGCGAGTTGCGCGCGGTGGCCTGCAGCTGCATCGTGGTCAATGCACCGGCGACCGCGCCGAGGGCCAGCAGCCCCGCAACCTTGAATTTCGAACCCATGTCTGTCTTCGCCCCGATTCCGAGAGAACGCAGTACCGGCGTCGTCCCCATGGCGACGTCGTACGACGTGGAGTATAGAACCGCCGCTCCTGTAGAGCGTGCCCTCACATGCCTGAAACTTGTTCCAATCCGCAGCCAACGACGGCCAGCCCGGCAACGCCCGCCGCACCCCGGCCCGGGTGCGCTTGATACACTGGCCGGCTGCGCGGCTGTAGCTCAGTGGATAGAGCATCTCCCTCCTAAGGAGAGGGTCGCAGGTTCGATTCCTGCCAGCCGCACCAGCCTGCGTCGTTATCGGTCGCGTGCCGTTTCGACTCCAGTGGTCTGTTACAAGTTCCCTGGACGACGCCGTTCGATGATCCGACAGTCGAGTGCGCCGACGGGTCTTTTCATCAGGCAGGAGCCTTGTGCGCCTGCCGAACAAGTCTGTCGCCAGGCCGTTCCGTGACAATGCCCAGCACAAGTGTGCGGGCGCCCACTTGCCCAACATTTGTCCCCGTCCGAGGTCGGCGGAACGGTACAATTGAGGCTGAAATCGCTGGGTTGGCGCGGTGTTCCTGGTGAGTTCTCCAGGCATCCAACTTGTCCACAATTCATGCACGACATCCTGTGCATAAGTTGTGGACGAATTTTCATGTTGGAGTCGTGCAACGCCACAAAAACCCAGCAAAGACGCGGTTTCCACCGGGGTGCTTTTGGCTACAATGAAAGCCCAACAAGCAGTTGCCATACGATTTTGTTGGAAGGCGCGTCTCTCTTTGGACGTGCCTTTTTTTTAGTCTCGACGCCGGGCGCGGCCTCCCATTTCGCGCCCCTCGCACCTTTCCCCGCTGCGAGTCCGCGCCGACACGGCAAGCGCGTCACGCACCTTGCGCCTGACCGTTCGAACGACCCTCATGGATCACATCAGAAACTTCTCGATCATTGCCCACATCGACCACGGCAAGAGCACGCTGGCCGACCGGATCATCCAGCGTTGCGGCGGCCTGTCGGACCGCGAAATGGATGCCCAGGTCCTCGACTCGATGGACATCGAACGCGAACGCGGCATCACGATCAAGGCGCAGACGGCGGCGCTCGAATACACCGCCCGCGACGGCCAGACCTACAACCTGAACCTGATCGACACGCCGGGGCACGTCGACTTCTCTTACGAGGTCAGCCGCTCGCTGTCGGCGTGCGAGGGCGCGTTGCTGGTGGTCGACGCGAGCCAGGGCGTCGAGGCACAGACGGTCGCCAACTGTTACACCGCGCTCGAACTGGGCGTCGAGGTGGTGCCGGTCCTCAACAAGATGGACCTGCCCAACGCCGATCCCGAAAACGCCAAGAAGGAGATCGAGGACGTCATCGGCATCGACGCCACCGACGCGATTCCCTGCTCGGCCAAGACCGGCATGGGCATCGACGAGATCCTCGAGGCCGTGATCACCCGCATGCCGCCCCCCCGCGGCCTGCCCGACGCGCCGCCGCGCGCGATGATCATCGACAGCTGGTTCGACAACTACGTCGGCGTCGTGATGCTGGTGCGCGTGGTCGACGGCGTGCTGCGCAGGAACGACCGCATGCGCATGATGGCCAGCAACGCCGTCTATCCCATCGAGCAGATGGGCGTGTTCACGCCGAAGTCGCTGCCGCGCGAGCAACTCAAGGCCGGCGAGGTGGGCTTCATCATCGGCGGCATCAAGGAGCTGCAGGCGGCCAAGGTCGGCGACACGATCACGCTCGAGAAGAAGCTGCCCAACAACACCGGCCCGGCCACCGAGCCGCTGCCCGGCTTCAAGGAGATCCAGCCGCAGGTGTTCGCCGGGCTGTATCCGACCGAGGCCAGCGAGTACGACCAGCTGCGCGACGCGCTGGAGAAGCTCAAGCTCAACGACAGTTCGCTGCACTACGAGCCGGAAGTCAGCCAGGCGCTGGGCTTCGGCTTTCGCTGCGGCTTCCTGGGCCTGCTGCACATGGAGATCGTGCAGGAGCGCCTGGAGCGCGAGTTCGACCAGGACCTGATCACCACCGCGCCCAGCGTCGTCTACCAGGTCGAACTCAACGACGGCACCGTGCTGATGGTGGAGAACCCGTCCAAGATGCCCGACATCGGCCGCATCAAGGAGATCCGCGAGCCCATCGTCACCGTGCACCTGTACATGCCGCAGGACTACGTGGGCCCGGTCATCACGCTGGCGGTGCAGAAGCGCGGCGTGCAGCTCAACATGGCCTACCACGGCCGCCAGGTGATGCTCACCTACGAGATCCCGCTGGCCGAGATCGTCCTGGACTTCTTCGACAAGCTCAAGAGCATCTCGCGCGGCTACGCCTCGATGGACTACGAGTTCAAGGAATACCGGGCGGCGGACGTCGTCAAGGTGGACCTGCTGATCAACGGCGACCGCATCGACGCGCTGTCCATCATCGTCCACCGCGTGCAGAGCCAGTACCGCGGCCGGGCCGTGGCCGCCAAGATGCGCGAGCAGATCCCGCGCCAGCAGTACGACGTCGCGATCCAGGCCGCGATCGGCGCCAACATCATCGCCCGCGAGAACATCAAGGCGCTGCGCAAGAACGTGCTGGCAAAATGCTACGGCGGGGACGTGTCCCGCAAGAAGAAGCTGCTCGAAAAACAAAAGGCAGGCAAGAAGCGAATGAAGCAGATCGGCTCCGTCGAAGTGCCTCAGGAAGCTTTCCTCGCCATCCTCCAAGTGGACGACTGAATCGATGAGTGCATTGACCGGCGCGCTGTATGCCGCCTTGGTGATCTATCTCGGCGGCTGGCTGATGGACAAGTGGATCGGCAACTTCGCGTTGCTGCTGCTGCTCCTGACGCTGGTCACCTTCGCGTACTGGCTGGCCGAGCGCCTGTACTTCGCGCCGCGGCGCCGCAAGGCCGCCGAGCTCTACGCGAGCCAGGAGGCCGCCCGCCGCGCCGACCTGAATCGCCAGGGCATCCAGGTCGACGGCGACGTCGAGGACGTCAAGGGCCGCCTGCTGCAGCAGCCGTGGTGGCTCGACTGGACCGCGGGCCTGTTCCCGGTCATCGCCGTCGTCTTCGTGCTGCGCAGCTTCCTGTTCGAGCCGTTCAAGATCCCCTCCGGCTCGATGATCCCGACGCTGCAGGTGGGCGACCTGATCCTGGTCAACAAGTTCCACTACGGCATCCGGCTGCCGGTGATCAACAAGAAGATCATCGCCAACCACGACCCCCAGCGCGGCGACGTGATGGTGTTCCACTACCCGATGGATCCGCGCGTGGACTACATCAAGCGCGTGGTGGGGCTGCCGGGCGACACGGTGTCGTACCTGAACAAGCAGTTGCGCATCAACGGCCAGCCGGTGGCCGCGCGGCCCGAGCCCGACTACTATGTCGACGAGCGCCGCCAGTACGAGCAGGCGTTCGAGGAAGACCTGCTGGGCGTCAAGCACCAGATCCTGACCAAGGCCGACTCGCCGGCCGGCGTGATGCCGTTCAACGGTTTCCCGTTCAAGGACAACTGCCAGTACAGTGCCGAGGGCGTGGTCTGCAAGGTGCCGCCCAACAGCTACTTCATGATGGGCGACCATCGCGACGACTCGCAGGATTCCCGCTACTGGGGGTTCGTGCCGGACGAGAACATCGTCGGCCGCGCCTTCTTCGTCTGGATGAACTTCAACGACCTGAGTCGCATCGGTTCGTTCCATTGATCCGGCGCCGGCGGCCGCCGGCGCGTTGAACCAAGGGCACACCTCATGATCCAGTCCCGTCGACCCTCCCGCCAGCGTGGCGCTTCGCTCATCAGCCTGCTGGTGCTGGCGGTCATCGTCGGCTTCGTGATGCTGATGGCGGCGCGCGTGTTCCCGTCGGTCAACGAGTACCTGACCATCCGCAAGGTGGTCACCCAGATCATGAAGAACGGCCCGGCCACGCCGGCCGACGTGCGCTCGGCGTTCGCGAAGTCGACCGAGATCGAGTACTCGATCCACACGATCAGCTACAAGGACCTCAACGTCCAGGTTCTTGGGGACACGGGCACCATCCGCACCTCGTTCGCCTACAACGTCGAGATCCCCATCATCGAACCCGTCTACCTGCTGGTGAAGTACTCCGGCACGGCCACGTCCGGCGGGGCCAAGGGCCCTTGAGATGACCCGGTCCGCCCGTTCGCTTCGCTGGCTGCCCCTCGCGGCGGCGACTCGGCGCCTGCGGGCGGCCGGGCGGCGCTGAGATGCCCACCGGTGCGCCGTCTGCGCCCGCCCGCGGGGCGGCGCTGGTCGAGCAGAGGCTCGGCTACCAGTTCGCCGAACGCGCGTTGTTCGAGCGCGCCCTGACGCACCGCAGCTTCGGCGCCGACCACAACGAGCGCCTCGAGTTCCTGGGCGACGCGGTGCTGAACCTGGCCGTCTCGCGGCTGCTGTTCGACCGCTTCTCGGGCTCCGACGAGGGCGACCTCACGCGCGTGCGCGCCCATCTCGTGCGCGAGGACAGCCTGCACAAGGTGGCCCTCGTGCTGGGCCTGCCGGAGGCCCTGCGGCTGTCCGAGGGCGAGGCGCGCGGCGGCGGCGCGGCGCGGCCGTCCATCCTCGCCGACGCGGTCGAGGCGCTGATCGGCGCGGTGAGCATCGACGGCGGCTTCGAGGCCGCGCAGGCGCTGGTCAGGCGGCTGTTCGGCGAGACCATCATGTCGACCACCACCGACAACTGGCGCAAGGACGCCAAGACCGAGCTGCAGGAGTGGCTGCAGGCCCGGCACGTGCCGGTGCCGGCCTACCGCATCTCGGCCACGCACGGGCAGGCGCATGCCCAGACCTTCGAGGTCGAGTGCGACGTCCCCCAGCTGCAATGGCGCGCCACCGGCGTCGGCCGCTCGCGCCGCGCTGCCGAACAAGCGTCCGCGCAGCAACTGCTCGATCGAATCAAGGCCGGGGCGCTCGACGTGCCGGCCCGCAAAGGAAACACCGGTGCCTGAAATCAAGCCTCCCCGCGACGCATCCGACGACCTGCCGGACGACCAGCGTCCCCAGGACGCGCCCGCCCCCGAAGGCGACCTCGACGGCGACGAGACGCCCGACGGCTTCGCCGAGGACGGCGACGACGAGATGTCGCCCGAGCTCGGCGAGGCGGCCCTGGCCGCGTTGCACGCCGCCTCGGTGGACGAGCACGGCGAGAAGAAGCGCTGCGGCCTCGTGGCCATCGTCGGCCGGCCCAACGTGGGCAAGTCCACGCTGCTGAACGCGCTGGTCGGCCAGAAGATCAGCATCACGTCCAACAAGGCGCAGACCACGCGCCACCGCATCACCGGCGTGCGCAGCGACGGGCCGTCGCAGTTCGTGTTCGTCGACACGCCCGGCTACCAGACCAAGCACTCGGCGGCGCTCAACAAGTCGCTGAACAAGACGGTGGTGTCGGTGCTGACGGACGTCGACATCGTGCTGTTCATGGTCGAGGCCGGCAAGTTCGGCGCCGACGACGCCAAGGCGCTGCAGCTGATGCCCAAGGGCAAGCCGGTGATCCTGATCCCCAACAAGCTCGACGCCATCCAGCGCCGCAGCGACCTGCTGCCCTGGCTGAAGTCCATGCAGGACAAGTTCCCGTTCGCCGAGTTCTTCCCGATGTCGGCATACTCCACCAGCGACATCGAGCGCCTGCTGGGCGTGCTGCGGCCCTACCTGCCCGAGCAGCCGTGGTTCTACGACGCCGAGATGCTGACCGACCGCAGCGAGCGGTTCCTGGTCAGCGAGGTCATCCGCGAAAAGCTGTTCCGCCTGACCGGCGACGAACTGCCCTACAACGTGACGGTGGTGATCGACCAGTTCGTCGAGGAAGGCACGATGCGCCGCATCGCCGCCACCATCATCGTCGAGCGCGACGCCCACAAGGGCATGGTCATCGGCGCCAAGGGGCTGCAGCTCAAGCGCATCGCGTCCGAATCGCGCCAGGAGCTGGAGCGCCTGCTCGAGGCCAAGGTGTTCCTCGAGGTGTGGGTCAAGGTGCGTTCCGGCTGGGCCGACTCGGAAGAGCATCTGCGCTCCTACGGCTACGAGTAGGCCAGGCCGCCATCGATGGCCACCGCCCGGCGCGTCACCACCCCGCTCGACGCCTACGTGCTCCATCGCTACGACTGGAGCGAGACGAGCCTGATCCTGGACCTGTTCACGCGCAGCAAGGGCCGCGTCACCGTGGCCGCCAAGGGCGCGAAGCGCCCGTACTCGCAGCTGCGCAGCGTGCTGCTGCCGTTCCAGCGCATCGCCGCCACGATCGGCCGCCAGGCCGAGGACGCGCAGGCCGACGTCGTCACGCTGCGCGGCGCCGAATGGGCCGGGCTCGACGCCACGCCGGTGCTGCCGCCGGCGCGCCTGTTCGCCGGCTTCTACCTCAACGAGCTGCTGATGAAGCTGCTCGCGCGCGGCGACGCGCACCCGGCGCTGTTCGACGCCTACGCCGCCACGCTGCGCAGCCTGGCGACGTCCGACGAGTTCGCCGAGCAGATCGGCCTGCGCGCGTTCGAGCTGGTGCTGCTCAAGGCGATCGGCCTGCTGCCCGAGCTCGACCGCGTCACGGCCACCCAGCAGCCGCTGGCCGCCGACGCGTCCTACCAGTTGCTCGGCGACCGCGGCGTGGTGGCGGCCACGCCCGCCGCGGCGGCCGCGCGCCTGCCCGGCGCCGACCTGCTGGAGATCGACGCCGCGCTGCGCGCCGACAACCTGGGCGCCCTGCACGTGGCCTGCGCGATGCGGCTGGAGCGCCTGAAGCCGGTGCTGCGGGCGCTCGTTCACTATCATCTCGGTTCGCCCTCGCTGCGCACCCGCGACGTCATGCGCGACGCCCGGCAGGTGATCGGCACACCGAAATCCGAAAGACCGCTTCCATGAACCCGCTCGTCGCTCCCGAACAGATCGTCCGCGCGCACCGCTGCGCGCTGTCGGTCAACGTCAACAAGGTGGCCCACCTGCGCAACACGCGCCACCTGGGCATCCCCAGCGTCGCGCGCGCGGCCACGCTGTGCCTGCAGGCGGGCGCGCAGGGCATCACGGTGCATCCGCGGCCCGACGAGCGCCACATCCGGGCGGCCGACGTGACCGAGCTGCACGCGCTGCTCGCGCAGTGGCCCGAGGCCGAATACAACATCGAGGGCAATCCGTACCAGAACCTGATGGGCTTCATCCGCGCGGAGCGGCCGCACCAGGCCACGTTCGTGCCCGACAGCGAGGACCAGTTCACCTCCGACCACGGCTGGGACCTGGACAAGGAGTCCGACCGCCTGCGCCCGCTGATCGAGGATTGCCACGCGCTGGGGGTGCGGGTGAGCCTGTTCATGGATCCGGTGCCCGCGGCGATGGCCCAGGTGCGCGCGCTCGGCGCCGATCGCATCGAGCTCTACACCGAGACCTACGCGAGCGCCCACGGCACGCCGCGCCAGGCCGAGGTGCTGGCGGGCTTCACGCGGACCGCGCAGGCCGCGCTGGCACTGGGCCTGGGCATCAACGCCGGCCACGACCTGAGCCTGGCGAACCTGACCGACTTCCTCCGCGCGGTGCCCGGCGTCGACGAGGTGTCCATCGGCCACGCGCTGATCGCCGACGCGCTGGAATTCGGCCTGCACGACACCGTGCGGCGCTACCTGCGCGCGATCGCCGACGCCGACACGGCGGAGTCGCTGGCGTGATCTACGGCATCGGCACCGACCTGTGCGACGTGCGCCGCATCGCGGCCACGCTGGAGCGCAAGGGCGGCCGCTTCGCGGAGAAGGTGCTGGGCCCGGACGAGCTGGCGATCTTCCACGCACGCAGCGCCCGCGTGGCCAGCCGTGGCCTGCGCTTCCTGGCCACGCGCTTCTCGGCCAAGGAGGCGTTCTCCAAGGCCGTGGGCATGGGCCTGCACCTGCCGATGACGTGGCGCCACTGCGAGATCCTCAACGAACGCTCCGGCAAGCCGTTCATCCGCCTGCACGGCGAGCTCGCGGCCTGGTTCGCCGAGCGCCGCCTGATCGCGCACGTGACCGTCACCGACGAGACCGATTACGTGGCCACCTTCGTGGTGGTCGAGACCCAGCCGGCGGCAGACGCCGGCGCCGCAACCCCGACCTGACGCCATGGCCAGCAAGAACCGCAAGACCGGCAAGACGCCGAACCCCCCGAAGACGGGCCGGCCGACCGGCGAGGCGCGCATCGTCGCGCAATTCGGCGAGCCGCTCGACTTCGCCGCCGACCCGCGCTACGCCGACCACGCGCCGGTCATCCTCGATGTCGCCGGCACGAAGCTGAGCGCGGACGACCGCCGCCGGCTCGCGCATCCGCTGACCGGCGGGGCGATCCTGTTCGGCCGCAACTGGATCGACCGCCGCCAGGTCACCGACCTCGTGGCCGAGATGAAGGCGATCCGGCCCGACCTGCTGGTGTGCGTCGACCATGAAGGCGGTCGCGTGCAGCGTTTCCGCACCGACGGTTTCACGCACCTGCCGGCGATGGACGCGTACGGCAAGCGCTGGATGGACGACGGCACCGGCGCCGCGGGCGACGGCGCGATGGCGGCCACCGACGCCGCCACCGCGGCCGGCTTCGTGATGGCCGCCGAGCTGCGCTCCTGCGGTGTCGACCTCAGCTTTGCGCCGGTGCTGGACCTGCACTTCGGCCGCAGCGCGGTCATCGGCGACCGCTCGTTCCACCGCGACGCGCGCATCGTCACGCTGCTGGCCAAGAGCCTGATGCTGGGCATGCGCCAGGCCGGCATGGCCAACTGCGGCAAGCACTTCCCCGGCCACGGCCACGTCGCCGCCGACAGCCATGTGGACGTGCCCGTCGATCCGCGCACGCTGGCCGAGATCCTGCGCGACGACGCGCGCCCGTACGAATGGCTGTCGACCTCGCTGGCCAGCGTGATGCCCGCCCACGTCGTCTACCCCGACGTCGACGCCAACCCGGCCGGCTTCTCGACCCGCTGGCTGCAGGACATCCTGCGCGAGCGCCTGGGCTTCACCGGCGCCATCTTCAGCGACGACCTGAGCATGGCCGGCGCGCGCACGCTCGCCGGCCGCACGCTCGGCTACGCCGAGGCGGCGGTGCTGGCGATCAATGCCGGCTGCGACCTGGTGCTGCTGTGCAACCAGAGCGTGGGCCAGGGCCGGCCGCTGGACGACCTGCTGGACGGCCTCGTCGAGGCGCGCTCGGACGGCAGCTGGGAGCCGGACGGCGCGGCCGAGCGCCGCCGCCTGGACCTGCTGCCGCAGACCGAGCCGCTGGCCTGGGACGACCTGATGCGCGATCCGGCCTACCTGCGCGCGCTCGAGCGTCTCTGAGTCCGGGCCGCCGTCGCCCACGTCCGCCCAGGCGCATCGGCATGGCCCGGCTCCGGCACCGCACCCCCCGCGCGATCGCCTGCGCGCTGGTGTTCGCGGCGATGGTCGCGGGCTGTGTGTCTCCGCCGTGGGTCGCCGGTGTCCGGTCCCTGCGCGATTGCGACGAATGCCCCGAGATGGTCGTCCTGCCCGGTGGCCGCTTCGCGATGGGCAGTCCCGAGGGCGAGTTCGCCCGCAAGCCGGACGAGTCGCCGCGCCACCTGGTCGACGTGCCGCCGTTCGCCATCGGCCGCTACCCGGTGACCTTCGCCGAATGGGACGCCTGCGTGCGCGATGGCGGCTGCGGCGGCGTTCGGCCCGACGACGGCGGCTGGGGTCACGGCCGCCTGCCGGTCGTCAACGTCGGCTGGGACGATGCCCGCGCCTATGTGCTGTGGCTCGGCAGGAAGACCGGACGACGCTACCGCCTGCCCAGCGAGGCGGAATGGGAATACGCGGCGCGCGCCGGCACGTCGACCGCGTTCTACACCGGATCGTGCATCAATACCGACCAGGCCAACTACGACGGCTTCTTCGGCATCGACGCCTGCTTCGCGAGGACGGGCGTGTCGCGCGGCAGGACGACGCCCGTCGGCAGCTTCGCACCCAATCCGTTCGGCCTTCACGACATGGCGGGCAACGTCTGGCAATGGGTCGAGGATCGCTACGCCGACAGCTACGCCGAAGCACCGACGGACGGCAGCGCGGCGATCCGCGGCGAGCCCGGCGGGCGCCGCGTCCTGCGCGGCGGATCCTGGTACGGCGATCCGCACTGGATGCGCTCGGCCTTCCGCGAGGCCTACGTTGCGGACAAGCGCGATTCCGACATCGGCTTCCGGGTGGCGCTCACGCTCGAACACCGCGCGCCCGACTGAGTCGCCGGCGCGGGCACCGGCGTACACGCCCACGACATCGTGCAGGCCGGGCCGGGGCCATGAAAAAGGCCGCGAGCCCTCGCGGGTCGCGGCCTCGGAGGAGGGCGCCGGACGCTCAGTTCGCCGGCCGGCCGGTGACGCACCGGTTGGCCTGGCAGCGCGCGCCCGGGTCGGCGAGCATGAAGCACGGCGATACCTGGTGCGACTCGCGGGCCGCCTGCGCGGCCAGGTCGCGCTCGTGCTGTGCCAGCGCCTCGACGCTGGCCACCGTCGCGCCGCGCTCGGAGTACGCGCGGTAGCCGGTCGGCCCGCCGCAGGCCCTGGCGCCGACCGCCACCGAGTGGCACTCGGTGTCGGCCTGGCAGACCGCGGCGCCAGCCAGCGTCTTGTCCAGCTGGGCATCCACCGTCGCCAGTTCGGCCGCCGTGCCCGCCGGCTGCAGCACCGGCGGCGACGGCACGTGCGCCGCCGCCACGGCCGGAGCCGAGGCGACCAGCGCCGCCTGGGCCGGGGTGAGCGTGGCGGCATCGGCCGTGCCGTTCGCCTTGCAACCCGCCAGCGCGGCCAGCAGCATCATCGCGAGCCCGGCCACGCCCGCGCAACGCCGCGCGACCGGCGACCGACGCGCCCCCGCGGGCAGGGCGGGGCGGTGGCTCATGCTCACTCGGGCGACGCCGGCGCCTGCGCGGCGGTGTCGAACGGCAGCTTGATCTGGCTGAGATCCTTGCGGGTCTCGACCAGCACCAGCGGGCCTTCGTCGATCACGACCGCCGGCGGACGTTCGCGCGGCACATGGACGGCCTTGGGCGCGTTGGCGATGGCTTCCTGGGCCGCACGCACGCTGTCGGCCTTCGAATGCACCCATTCCAGGCCGGCAGAACCCGCGAGCGAGTTCAGGTCGGCCAGGGGCAGCTCGAAGTTCGGCACGACCGGGACGGCCGGCGCGACCGGAGCCGCCGGAGCGGGCACGGGTGCAGCGGCCACCGGGGCGGGCGCGGGCGCCGCGACCACCGGAGCGGGTGCGGGAGCCGCGACCGGCGCCGTGAAGGCGCGCGATTCGAACGGCACCGCGACGCGCGCCGGGGCTGCTTCCTCGGCGTCGCTCGCCTCGACCGGGGCGATCACTTCCGATTGCTCGCCCCGATCGCCGCGCTCGCGGCGTGGTGCGCGCTCTTCGGTGTCCGGCGCGGCGACGATGGCGGGCTCGGCGGCGTCCGCCGGACCGGCCAGCGCGGCGTTGCCCGGCAGGCCTTCTGTGGCGGTCTCGCCACTGGTGTCGCCCTGGCCGTCCTCGCGGCGCGGGCCGCGGTTGCGGTCGCGTCCGCGGCCACGGCGGCGGTTGCCGCCTTCGCCGTCGGCCGGGGCCTCGCCTTCGGCCACCGGGGTCGCGTCGATGGCGGCTTCGCCCTCGGCGCGATCCGTGCCTTCCGCGGCTTCGCCCTCGACGCCGCCTTCGGCGGACGCCTCGTCACGGCCACGGCCGCCACGACGACGGCGGCGCCGACGACCGTCGCGCTCGCCATCGGCCGCGGGGGTGCCGTCGCCGGACACGGCGCCAGCCACCACGTCGGCACCCGGGGGGGTATCGCTCAGTTCGCCTTGTTCGCCCAGCTCGCCGAAGCCGGTCGGGGCCTCGCCCGCCTCGGCCACCGGCGCCGGACGCCGGCCGCCGCGTTCACCGCGCTCGCCCCGTTCGGCGCGCTCGCTGCGATCGCGCTGCGGTGCGGCCTCGGCCGTCATGCCCTCGGCGCCGTCGACCTGCGCCGGACGCTCCTCGCGCGGGCCGCGTTCGCGGCGAGCGCCTTCGGCGCGCGGCTCGCCACGGCGACCGCCGCGGCCTTCCGGACGCGCCTCGCCATTCTCGAGCACGGTCTCGCGGGTGCGTTCGCCACCGCGCTCGCCGCCGCGATCGCCGCGGCGCGTGTCGTCGCGCGGCGGACGGCCTTCGCCGGCCTTGCGCTCGCCGCCGCGACCTTCGGCGCCACGGGCGCCGCGATCGCCGCGTTCACCGCCGCGTTCGCCGTTGCGCCCCCCGCGACGCTTGTCGTCGCGACCGCGGCCGTCGCGGTTGCCGTCGCGGCTTTCGCCGGGACGCGCGGCCGGAGCGGCCGTCGTCGGCGCGGCCACGGGTGCCGGTGCGGGCGCCGGCGCGGCGCCGAACAGGTTCTTGATCCAGCCGAAGAAGCCACCGGCGGCCGGCGCCGGGGCCGGGGCGGCCGGGCGCGGCGCGCGTGCCGCCGGGGCGGCCTGCGCCACCGGGGCGGGCGCCGGCGCGGGCACCGGTGCCGGCGGCGCCGGCTGGTCGGGCAGCACGCCCTTGATGACCGGTTCCTGCTTGGCCTTGGCCTTGTCGCGGCGCGTGATCGCGACCTCGTCCTGCGGCTCCTCGATCATCGTGTAGCTGGCCTGCAGGTTCTCCAGTCGCACGTCGTCGTGGCGCAGGCGCTCGAGCTTGTAGTTCGGCGTCTCGAGGTGCTTGTTGGGCACCAGCAGCACGGTGGTGCGCTGCTTCAGCTCGATCTTGGTGATCTCGCTCCGCTTCTCGTTGAGCAGGAACGACACCACTTCCACCGGCACCTGCACGTGCACGGCGGCCGTGTTCTCCTTCATCGACTCTTCCTGGATGATGCGCAGGATCTGGAGTGCGGACGATTCGGTGTCGCGGATGTGGCCGGTGCCGTTGCAGCGCGGGCAGGTGATGTGGCTGCCCTCGGAGAGCGCCGGGCGCAGGCGCTGGCGGCTCAGCTCGAGCAGGCCGAACTTGCTGATGGAGCTGAACTGCACGCGGGCGCGGTCGAAGCGCAGCGCGTCGCGCAGGCGCTGTTCCACTTCGCGGCGGTTCTTCGACTCCTCCATGTCGATGAAGTCGACGACGATCAGGCCGCCGAGGTCGCGCAGCCGCATCTGGCGCGCGATCTCGTCGGCGGCTTCCAGGTTGGTGCGGGTGGCGGTTTCCTCGATGTCGCCGCCGCGCGTGGCGCGGGCGGAGTTCACGTCGATGGAGACCAGCGCTTCCGTGTGGTCGATGACGATGGCGCCGCCGGCCGGCAGGTTGACGGTGCGCGAGAACGCCGTCTCGATCTGGTGCTCGATCTGGAAGCGGCTGAACAGCGCCGCGTCGTCGCGGTAGCGCTTCACGCGATTGGCCGTTTCCGGCATCACGTGGTTCATGAACTGCTGCGCCTGCTCGAAGATGTCGTCCGTGTCGATCAGGATCTCGCCGATGTCGGCGGTGAAGTAATCGCGAATGGCGCGGATGACCAGCGACGATTCCTGGTAGATGAGGAACGCGCCCTTGCCCGACCTGGAGGCGCCGTCGATGGCGTCCCACAGCTTGAGCATGTAGTTCAGGTCCCACTGGAGCTCGGGCGCGCTGCGGCCGATGCCGGCGGTGCGCGCGATCAGGCTCATGCCCTTCGGGTACTCGAGCTGGTCGAGGTTTTCCTTGAGTTCCTCGCGGTCCTCGCCCTCGATGCGACGGCTCACGCCGCCGCCGCGCGGGTTGTTGGGCATCAGCACCAGGTAGCGGCCGGCCAGCGACACGAACGTGGTCAGCGCCGCGCCCTTGTTGCCGCGCTCTTCCTTCTCGACCTGGACCAGCAGTTCCTGGCCGTCGCGGATCGCGTCCTGGATGCGAGCGGACTTGACGTCGACGCCTTCGCGGAAATAGGTGCGGGCGATTTCCTTGAACGGCAGGAAACCGTGGCGGTCCTCGCCGTAATCGACGAAACAGGCTTCGAGCGAGGGCTCGACGCGCGTCACGACCGCCTTGTAGATATTGCCCTTGCGCTGTTCGCGGCCTTCGATCTCGTTTTCGAAATCGAGCAGTTTCTGTCCGTCGACGATGGCCAGCCGGCGTTCTTCCGGCTGGGTCGCATTGATGAGCATGCGTTTCACGTGCACTCCTTCTTCGCTTCGCGCGGCCAGGGGCCGGCGCGAGGCGGTCGCCTCACTGCGCCCCTGCCAGGCCGATGGGGCCGGGCCGGTGGGGCGCGCTAACGATGCACGAGAAACGACAACCGGAACCGATGGAAGGAACCGCCCTGGACTGTTCGTCGTGCCTCGAGGACGAGGCGGCGTGAACGGCGTTGGCGCTTGGGCGTCAGGTTCTTGCTTCGCGGGGCAGGACGCCGGACGTTTCCCTGAGGCCACCTGCGGTCACGGCCGGGGCCGCTCCTGCAGGTCCGCGCACCCGACGGCCTCGGGCACGGAGCGAGGGCAGGGCGTTGCCGGCGGCGCGGCGCGGGAATGCGCCGGGCAGCGGCCAGGGCCGTGCGGTCTCGCCCGCGCAGCGAAGCGGGGTCGGGTGGGGGTGGGAAACGAACGCCATGCGTTTGCGAATGCAAAGGATCTGACACCGGCCGCCAACTGCCTTTCCCATGGGGGAAATGCTTCTGGCAACCTTGGGGAAACCTTTATCTCCAGCCTGCGTCGAATGCAGGTCGGTTCATTAGTCGTTGCTCTTCCGCGTCCTTGCATCGGCCGCCGGGCCACTTCGTGGTCACCGGCCTGTCGACGCGCCGAGCGCGTTGCATCACCTGTTTTGCCGCGTCTCTTTCGATACTTGGCGCCGCGCCGGAAAACCTTTGTAGTCGAGTTTCAAAGGGCCGACCGGGGGTCTCGCTTGAGGATTACCCAGGTAAACTCTGAAAAATCAAGAACTTATGGCACCAACGTGGTCCGGCCAATTATAGAGGCGAAACGCAAGCCGGCCCAAACCCCGGCCCGGCGCGCCGATAAATCGAAGGCGCAGGTCAAGGGCCGGCCCGCCGCGGCCGCCGCCGTCCAGCCGCGTTCGCGCCCGGCGGCGGCCGCCGTCCGGCCGGTGCCCGCGCCGCCGCCCGCCGCGGTCGAGCCGGCGGTGCGCATCGTCGCCGTCGACGTCGAGTTCGACGGCCAGCGCCTGGACAACTTCCTGCTGCGCGAGCTCAAGGGCGTGCCCAAGACGCACGTCTACCGGATCATCCGTTCCGGCGAGGTGCGCGTGAACAAGGGCCGCGCCGCGGCCGACACCCGCCTGGCCGGCGGCGACCTGGTGCGGGTGCCCCCGGTGCGCATGGCCGCGCCGGCCACGGCGGCCGAGGCCGCGCCGCCGCGCGAGTTCCCGATCCTGTTCGAGGACGAGTACCTGATCGCCATCGACAAACCCTCCGGCACCGCGGTGCACGGTGGCTCCGGCGTCAGCTTCGGGGTGATCGAGCAGCTGCGCCGCGCCCGCCCCGAGCAGCGCTACCTGGAGCTGGTGCACCGGCTCGACCGCGAGACCTCGGGCATCCTGCTGCTGGCCAAGAAGCGCAGCGCGCTGGTGGCGCTGCAGGAGCAGTTCCGCGCCCGCGAGACCGGCAAGACCTACGCCGCGCTGGTGGTGGGCCGCTGGCCCGCGAAGCTCAAGGTGATCGACGTCGCCCTGCACAAGACCGGGGACGCCGGCGGCGAGCGCCGCGTGCGCGCGGTGGCCGACGACCACGCCGACGGCCAGCGATCGATCTCGCTGGTGCGCATCGCGCAGGAATTCGCCGCCACCACCTTGCTGGACGTCACGATCAAGACCGGCCGCACCCACCAGATCCGCGTCCACCTGCAGCATTCCGGGCACGTGATCGTCGGCGACGACAAGTACGGCGACTTCGTGCTCAACCGCCGCTACGCGCGCGGCGAGGCGGTGCCGGGCGTGCGCTTCGAGCGCATGTTCCTGCACGCCCGCCAGCTCGCGTTCGACCATCCCGCCAGCGGCGAACGCCTCGAGCTGAACGCGCCGCTGCCGCCCGAGTGCGCCGCGCTCGTCGCGGCGCTGGCCCGCCTCACGCCCGCCCATGACTGATTCCATCGACCGCCCGCGCCGCTTCGACCTCGTCGTCTTCGACTGGGACGGCACGCTGTTCGACTCCACGGCGCTGATCGTCCAGAGCATCCAGGCGGCGTGCCGCGACCTCGGACTGCCGGTGCCCGACGACGAGCGCGCCTCCTGGGTGATCGGCCTGAGCCTGCACGGCGCGATGGCGCACGCGGTGCCCGACATCGCGAAGGAGCAGATCCCGCGGATGGTGGAGCGCTACCGCTACCACTACCTGGCGCGCCAGCACGCGCTGACGCTGTTCCCGGGCGTGCTGGACATGCTGCACGCGCTGAAGAAGCGCAACCACTGGCTGGCCGTTGCCACCGGCAAGAGCCGCGCGGGCCTGGACGAGGCGCTGCATGCGGTCGAGCTCAAGGGCGTGTTCGACGGCACCCGCACCGCCGACGAGACCCGCGCCAAGCCCGATCCGCAGATGCTCGAGGAGCTGATGCGCGAGTTCGGTGTGGCGCCCGATCGCACGCTGATGATCGGCGACACCACGCACGACCTGCAGCTGGCCGCCAACGCCGGCGCGCCGAGCGTGGCGGTGGCCTACGGGGCGCATCCGCCGTCGGAGTTCGCCGCGCACGCCCCGCTGGTCGTCGCCAAGTCCGTGGCCGATCTCGCCGCCTGGCTGCACCACCATGCCTGAGGAGGCGGCCCTCGCGCCGCCCGGCGCGCTGCCGCTGTGTGCGAGCGCCGCGCTGGCGGAGGCCGGCACGGCCGTGGTGTTCGACGTGCGGCTGTGGCGCGCGCCGGCGCGCGCGTTCGCGCTGCGCTTCGGTGGCCGCGTGGTCGCCTACCTGAACCGCTGCGCGCACGTGCCCACCGAGATGGACTGGCAGCCCGGCGAGTTCCTCGACACCGAGCGCCACTTCATCGTCTGCGCCATGCACGGGGCGGTCTACGAGCCCACCACCGGCCAGTGCATCGCCGGCCCGTGCGCGGGCGCGCGCCTGATGGCCATCGGCGTCGTCGAGCGCGCCGGCCAGGTGTATTGGTATCCTTCCCCGGACATCGGCCCGGCCGCTGCCCCGTCTTCTTCCTGAAACGCACCCCCCAATGACCCAAGATTTCGAGCCCACGCAGACGCCGCCGTTGCCGGACAACGGGCCCGCCCCGGCCCCGGCGCCCGCGCCCGCGCCCGTCGCTCCGGCGACCCTGAATGTCAACGCCGACCTCTCGCGCCTGGAACATGTGCTCGCGCAGGTCACCGGCGAGCTGCTGCGCGACCGGCGCAACGAACGCCGCTGGCGGCTGTTCGCCCGCCTGGCCTGGTTCCTGTTCGCGCTGGCCATCGTGTGGGGCCTGGTGTCGTCGCAGCGCGGCAAGGTCAACACGCCCAATGGCCCGCACACCGCGCTGGTGGAGGTCCGCGGCGAGATCTCGGCCGAGAGCGAGGCCAGCGCCGAGAACATCGTCTCGGCGCTGCGCAGCGCCTTCGAGGAGAAGAACGCCGTCGCCGTCGTGATGCGCTTCAATTCGCCCGGCGGCAGCCCGGTGCAGGCCGGCATCGTCAACGACGAGATCCGGCGCCTGAAGGTGCTGCATCCGAAGAAGATCTACGCCGTCTGCGAGGAAGTGTGCGCCTCGGGGGCGTACTACATGGCGGTGGCCGCCGACGAGATCTACGTCGACAAGGCCAGCATCGTCGGCTCCATCGGCGTGCTGATGGACGGCTTCGGCTTCACCGGCACCATGGAGAAGCTGGGCATCGAGCGGCGCCTGATCACCGCCGGCGACAACAAGGGCATGCTCGACCCGTACTCACCGCTGCAGCCGCGCCAGCGCGCGTTCGCGCAGGCGATGATCGACCAGATCCACCAGCAGTTCATCGCCGTCGTCAAGGACGGCCGCGGTGCCCGCCTGCACGAGACGCCCGAGACCTTCTCGGGCCTGTTCTGGAACGGCGAGGACGCCGTCAAGCAGGGGCTGGCCGATCACCTGGGCAACCTCGACTTCGTCGCCCGCGACGTCGTCAAGGCCGAGGACGTGATCGACTACACGCTGCAGGAGAACGTGGCCGAGCGCCTGGCCAAGCGCTTCGGCGCGTCCATCGGCGCCGGCGCCGTCCACGAACTGCAGGCGCCGCTGCTGCGCCGCTGAGCGACACCGCCCGCCGCGCGTCGACCGGCGCGCGGGCGCGCCGCCGGTCCCGGGCCGCGGGCCCGCGTGTAACCATCCGCTGCGCTACCTCAAGTCCGGGGCCGGACCGCCGATGCCTGTCTGACAACCGCTGCTTCCGCGCCACCGCCTCCCCTCCATGCACCCCCGGGCCATTCGACGCCTGCTGATCGTCCTGCTCGCCCTCACCGGGCTCGCGCTGCTTTGGAACGAGTTCGGCATGACCTCGACGCTGGTGATCGACGCCCGGTCGCCCTACGCGGTGACCGCGTTGGACGATCGCGCGAACCCGGGCGGCCGCAGCGTCGCCACGGTGCGCCGCGGCGTCGACACGCTGGGCATGGACTGCGACCTGCGCGCCGGCTACCAATGGGCGTTCTGCGAGCTGCGCATCGAGTTCGCCAAGGCGCCCGGCGGCATCGACCTGAGCCGCTACGACTCGATGCGGCTGTGGGTCACCGCCACCGGTCCCGAGGCGCAGCAGCGCGTTCGCGTGTACGTGCGCAACTTCGATTCGTCGTATTCGAAGGTGGGCGACTTCGATTCCCAGAAGGTCGACCAGCTGATCTACCAGCCGTCGGTCCACCCGCAGGGCTACGCGGTGCCGCTGGGCCGCTTCACCGTGTCGCAGTGGTGGATCGACGAGCATCCGATGACGCTGGAGCTGGAGGCGCCGGACTTCCGCAACGCCACGCAGATCGCGTTCTCCACAGACCCGAAGGTGGAGCCGGGCCTGCACACGATCCGCATCCAGCGCATCGAGCTCACCGGCAAGCTGATCCCGACATCGACCTTCCGCCTGGGCATCATCGCGGTGTGGATGCTGTCCGTGCTGGGTTGGCTGGTGCTCGGCAGCGTGCTGACGCGCGACCAGCTGCGGCTGTCGGCCGCCAGCCAGACGTCGCTGCAGCGGCTCAACGAATCGCTGCGCGTGGAGACGCGCAACCTCGCCGAGATCGCGCGCACCGATGCGCTGACCGGCGCGCTCAATCGCAAGGGCCTGGCCGACGAGCTGATGCGCCTGGTGCGCCTGGGCACGGCCCGCACGTTCCCGATCGCGCTGGTGTTCATCGACATCGACCATTTCAAGCGCATCAACGACGCCCATGGCCACGCCACCGGGGACCAGGTGATCCGCGGCCTGGCGCAGCTGATGCGCGCCTCGGTGCAGCGCGACGACCTGTTCGCGCGCTGGGGCGGCGAGGAGTTCCTGCTGGTGTTCCGCGACACTTCCGGCGCGGCCGCCCGCGGCATCGCAGAGCGCCTGCGCGAGCGCATCGCCGCGGCCGCCTGGCCCGACGGGCTGCGCGTGACCTGCAGCTTCGGCGTGGCCGAATGGCATCGCGGCGAGGACCTCGGCGAGGGCATCCAGCGCGCCGACGAGGCGATGTACCGCGCCAAGCAGCACGGCCGCGACCGCGTCGAGGTGGAGCTCGACGCGCGCGAAGCCCGCGAGTCAGAGCCAGCCTGATTTCCTGAACTGGCGGTACAGCACGACGCAGACGACCGTGATCGTCGCCAGCGCCAGCGGGTAGCCCAGCCGCCACTCGAGCTCCGGCATGAACTTGAAGTTCATGCCCCAGATGCCGGCAAACGCGCTGATCACGGCGAAGATCCCGGCCCAGGCCGCCAGCCGCTTGTTGACCACCGATTCCTCGATCGCCACCATCGCCAGGTTGACCTGGATGGCGGTGCCGATGGTGTCGCGCAGGTTGTCCAGCGAGCCGTTCATGCGCAGCAGGTGGTCGAACACGTCGCGGAAGTACTCGCGGTTGTTCTCGCAGACGGCCGGCACCCGGCCGCTGAACAGCTTGTGCACGGAGTCGATCAGCGGCGCCACGGCGTGGCGCACGATGCCGATGTCGCGCTTGAGCTGGTACAGGCGCTGGATGTTGGCGCTCGAGTTGCCGGGCTCGAAGATCTGCTCCTCCACCGCCTCGAGCTCGGTCTCGAGCGTGTCGATGATGGGGAAGTAGCGGTCGACCACGGCGTCCAGCAGCGCGTAGAACACGAACGCGGGGCCGTGGCGCAGCAACTGGGGCTCGCGTTCCGAGCGCTCGCGCACCTGCAGCAGGTTCTGGCGGCTGCGGTTGCGCACCGACAGCACGAAGTTCGGCCCGACGAAGATGTTGACCTCGCCGACCAGGATCTCGTCGGTGGGCGTGAGCTCCACGGTGTGCACCACCGCGAACAGGGTGTCGCCGTACTCCTCCACCTTGGGCCGCTGGTGGCCGTGGCGAGCGTCCTCGATCGCCAGCTCGTGCAGGCCGAACTCCTCCTGCATCGTCGTCAGCTCGTCGTCGGTGGCGTCCTTCATGGCCACCCAGACGAAGCAGCCCGGCCGCCGCAGGTACTCGCTGATCTTGGCGATCGGGATGTCGGCGAGCTTGCTGCCGTTCTCGTAGGCGACGCAGTTGATCAGCATGGGCGTGTTCGGGGCGGGGAAGCTGGCACTGTAACGGCGCGGCGGCGCGGGCGGCAATCGGCAACACCACGGGCGCCGAAACGACGAGCGCGCGACCGGATGGCGATCTTCCCGGGCATTGGGTCAAAATGCCGTCTCGATCAACGAGGCCGGTTCGCCCCACAGAGACGTCTACATGAGCAGCAAGCAACACGGCGCGGGCCTCGGGGCCATGACGCTGGGCGCATTGGGCGTCGTCTATGGCGACATCGGCACGAGTCCGCTCTACACCCTGCACGAGATCTTCCTGCCGGTGTCTGGCGTGGGCGTGCCGCTCGACGCTCCCCACCTGATCGGCGCCGTCTCCACGATCTTCTGGGGCCTGATGCTGGTGGTCACGCTCAAGTACGTGATCCTGATCCTGCGCGCCGACAACAACGGCGAAGGCGGCGCGATGGCGCTGACCGCGCTGGCGGCCAAGGCCGCCGGCGGCACGCCGCGGCGGCGCACGCTGATCCTGCTGGTGGGCATGTTCGGCGCCACGCTGTTCTTCGGCGACAGCGTCATCACCCCGGCCGTCACGGTGATGGGGGCGGTCGAGGGGCTGGAGGTCGTCACGCCGACGCTGAAGGCCTACGTCGTGCCGCTGTCGGTGGTGATCCTGGTGGCGCTGTTCTCGGCGCAGCGCTTCGGCACCGGCGCGTTCGGCAAGGCGTTCGGCCCGATCCTGGTCGTCTGGTTCAGCCTGCTGGCCATCGTCGGACTCCTGCACGTGGCACAGGCGCCGCAGATCCTGGTCGCGCTCAACCCGCTCTACGCGGTGGAGTTCCTGCTCGATCGCGGCTGGCACGTGCTGGCCGCGCTCGGCGCCATCGTGCTGGCGCTGACGGGCGCCGAGGCGCTCTACGCCGACATGGGCCACTTCGGCAAGACCCCGATCCGGCTGGCCTGGAGCGCCCTGGTGCTGCCGGCGCTCGCGCTGAACTACATGGGCCAGGGCGCCCTGCTGATGCGCGACCCGGGTGCGATCGCCAACCCGTTCTTCCGCCTGTTCCCGTCCACCTGGGTGCTGCCGATGGTGGCGTTCGCCGCGGTGGCCGCCGTCATCGCCTCGCAGGCGGTCATCTCGGGTGCGTTCTCGATGACCAAGCAGGCGATCCAGCTCGGCTTCCTGCCGCGCATGGAGGTCGTCTACACGTCGGTGCGCGAGGCCGGCCAGATCTACCTGCCGCGCGTCAACTGGCTGCTGATGGTGGCGGTCGTCTGCGCGGTGGTGGGCTTCGGCAGCGTGTCGGCCCTCACCGCGGCCTACGGCATCGCGGTGACCGTGACCATGCTCATCGACACCGTGCTCACCTACTTCGTGGTGCGCTACGGCTGGGGCTTTCCGCTGTGGATCGCGCTCGGCGCGACCGGCTTCTTCGCGGCGCTCGACGGCCTGCTGGTGGCCGCCTGCTCGCTGAAGTTCTTGCACGGCGGCTGGTTCCCGCTGCTGCTCGCGCTGGCGATGTTCGCGGTCATGTCGACCTGGAAGCGCGGCCGCGAACTGCTGCTCGAGAGCATCCGCCGCGACGACCCGGACCTGATCCCCTTCATCACCGCGCTGGCCGAGGACGACATCGTGCGCACGCCGCGCACCGCGGTCTTCACCGTGGCCAACGTGGGCACCGTGCCGCAGGCGCTGCTGCACAACCTCAAGCACAACCAGGTGCTGCACGAGACCAACGTCATCCTCACCGTGAAGTTCCACGAGGTGCCGTGGATCCCGTTCGCCGACCGGGTGCAGGTGGAACCGCTGGCGCGCGGGTTCTGGCGCGTCACCGTCAACTACGGCTTCAAGAACACGCCCGACATCCCGCAGGCGCTCACGCTGTGCCGCCAGCACGGCCTCGAAGTGGAGGAGTCCATGACCAGCTACTTCCTGAGCCGCGAGGTGGTGGTGCCCACGCGGGGCGACGGCATGGCGCACTGGCGCGAACGGCTGTTCGCGGCGATGACGCGCAATGCCGGCAGCGTGGTCGAGTTCTTCCGCCTGCCCAACAACTCGGTCATCGAGCTGGGCACGCGCGTGCAGATCTGAATCCGGACGGCGGGCGCCGGACGGCGCCTCAGGTCCGGCCCTGGATCACGCGCAGCAGGGTCTTCTCGGGCGCCGGCGCCTCGTCGGCGACGCGGGTGCGGTTGCGCCCGGCGTGTTTGGCCGTGTAGAGCGCCTGGTCGGCCTGGGCGATCAGCTCGTCGACGCCGCCGCAGCCCGGTTCCAGCGCCGCCACGCCGATGCTCACCGTCACGGCGTGCAGGCCGCACGGCAGCGCCGGCGCGCCGGGCACCGGTTCGCCCACGGCGACCCGCAGCCGTTCCGCGATGGCCGCGGCGGTCAGCAGGTCCGTCTCGGGGAGGATGGCCACGAACTCGTCGCCGCCATAGCGGCAGAACAGGTCGGTGCAGCGCAGCACCGCCTGCCCGTGCCGGGCCACGTGGCGCAGCACCGCATCTCCGCCGGCGTGGCCGTGGCTGTCGTTGATCGTCTTGAAGCGATCGATGTCGACGATGAAGGCCGCCGTGGGCGTGCGCTGGCGGCACGCGATCTGCAGGTCGCGCTGCGCCTGCGGGTAGAGCGCGCCGCGCGACAGCGCGCCGGTGAGGTGGTCGGTGCGCGCGAGCTGCAGCACCCACTCGTGCATGCGGTCGGTGATCAGCAGCACGAAGCCGATGTTGCAGAAAACGTCCAGGATCACCAGCGCGCCCAGGTAGGCGGCAACGGTCGGATTACCGAGATCGAGCACGGGCGCGCCCGCCGGCAGGTGCGCGGTCGTCCACAGCCGCCACAGGTTGGCCAGTGCCCAGCCGCCCAGGCCCACCATGGTGAGGACGCGGCTCACGCTGGGAGGCGCACTGGTGGCCAGCGAAAAGGTGCCCCAGATCGCGAGCGCCGCCATGCCGCCCACCATCACCATTGCCCGCACCCGCGGCTCGGGCCAGACGAACAGCGTGGCCGCGATCGCCAGCATCAGCACACCGCATGCCGCCGCCAGCCACGCGACCGGCACCGGCCGGCGATCGAACTGGCGCAGGGCGGCGATGCTGGTGCTGCGGCCGACCAGCATCGCCCAGTTGCCGACGATGGCCGGCACCCACAGCGACACATGCCCCTGCAGCATGTGGGCGGCCGCCGCGCCGCCGAGGAACAGGTTGGCGACGGCCCACAGGCGCAGGCCCGGCAGCGGCTGGCGGATGCGGCGCTCGAGCGCCAGCACGACGATGCTGAACACCACGCACAGCGCGGCGACGACCGCCAGCAGCGAGCGGCCGTCGATCGTCATGGCATGCCGTGCGCGGGCGGGTTCTGTTGCCGGTGCATGCGGGACCTCCTGCAAAAATTCTAGGCCGTGATCGCTCCTGTCGAGTGCCCATTTGGGGGGATATGTTCCGCTCGACCTTGGGGAATCGATAGCCTGGCCATCGCCTGCGGCCGATCGATAGTTCAGGTGTTTCGCACCAGCGCGTCGCGCAGCACCGGGGCGAGCGCGGCCACCAGCGGCGCGATCCGCGCCACCGGCGTCGCGGCGAACGACAGCACCAGGCCGCGCCAGGGCACGCGCGTGGCGTAGACCGACAGCGGGATCGTCGTCACGCCGCGCGCGATGGCCGCGCGCGCCAGGGCCCGGTCGTCGACCCCGGCGGGCAGGGCCAGCGTCAGGTGCACGCCGCGCGCGCCCGACACGACGGCCAGCCGGCGGTCGGCGAACTCGGCGGGCAGCGCGTCGGCCAGCGCGCGCAGCATCGCCTCGCGGCGCAGCGCGTACTCGCGGCGCAAGGTGCGCACGTGCGCCGCGTAGTGGCCTTCGCGCATGAACTCGGCCAGCACCTGCTGGACGATCTGGTCGCCGTCGCGGTAGAAGTCGGCCGACGCGTCGGCGAACACCCGCTGCAGCCCGGGCGGCACCACGAGGAAGGCCACGCGGATGCCCGGATAGACCGTCTTGCTGAACGTGCCCAGGTAGATCACGCGCCCGGCGTCGTCCTGGCCCTGCAGCGACGGGAACGGCGCGCCCTCGTAGCGGTACTCGCTGTCGTAGTCGTCCTCCAGCAGCAGCGTGTCGTGGCGGGCGGCGAACTGCAGCCATTCGAGGCGGCGTGCGAGCGGCATCACGCCGCCGGTGGGGAACTGGTTGGACGGCGTCAGGTAGGCCAGCCGCGGCGCGCGCCGGCCCGCCCGCAGCACGGGCACCGCCATGCCCTGCGCGTCGACCGGCACCGGCTGCAGGCGCAGGCCGTGGTCGGCCAGCACCTGCGTGGCGGCCCAGTAGCCGGGGTCCTCGAGCAGCACGGCGTCGCCCGGGTCGCACATCAGGCGCGCGACGAGGTCGATGGACTCGCCGGTGCCGTCGGTGATGATCACCTGGTCGGGCGCGCAGCGCACGCCGCGCGTGGCCCGCACGTGTTCGGCGATCGCCAGGCGCAGTTCGGGCGCGCCCCCGGGCTCGCCCTGCTCGAGCTGCACCGGGTCGGCGCGGCGCAGCTGGCGTTGCTGCAGCCGGTTCCACAGCCGGTGCGGGAACAGCGCGAAGTCGAACTGGCCGGGGCAGAAGGGCTGGCGCGTCCAGAATTCGTGCAGCGGGTGGCCGTGGTAGCGGCGGCCGCGGCGCGAGAAGGCGAGCGGCGTCGGCGCGCGGGTCGGCTCGGCGACGGGATGCGCCGGCTTCGCCGCGGCCGGCAGCGCGTCGGGCGCGATGCGGCACACGTAGGTGCCCGAGCCGCGGCCGGCGACCACGAAGCCCTCGGCGCGCAGCTGCTCGTAGACGGGCACGGCGGTGTTGCGCGCGATGCGCAGCGCCTGCGCCAGTGCGCGCGTGGACGGCAGCCGGTGCGCCGGCGGCACGACGCCTTCGAGGATCGCCCGGCGCAGCAGCTGGGTCAGGCGGGTGCCGATGGGCTGCGCGGCCTCCCCCGCGGCCGGGTGCGCCCAGGCGTGCCGCAGCCAGTCGGCGAGATCGTCATGGGGCACGGCGGCGGAAGCGGGGCGGGGCGGCGGCATGGCAGGATGCGATCGTACGCCCTCGCCGACGAAGTGGCCCAATCGAATCGCGCCGAAGTGGCCCTTCACGCTGGGCCAATCGCTGCGTAAGCTGCGGCCCATGATCGCCTCGACCGTCCCCGCCTCCTCCGCGGCCCTCGCCGCGCCCGACCGCGACGCGCTGCGCGCCGCGCTCGCGCAGCTGTCAGCCGCCCTGGGCGGCACGCCCGTGACCGCCATCGAGTGCGCGGTGGGCGACTTCACGTCGGTGGCGCGCGGCAAGTCGGTGGGCCACGCCGATTTCGTCGGCATGGCGGGCTGCCGCTTTCCGTCGGTGGTGTTCGGCCTGACGCTGACCGCCGGCGAGCCCGAGGCGGTGTTCGGCCCGCTGCTGCCGGCGTCCTACCTCGACATCAGCCTGGTGCCCGACCTCGCCACGCTGTGCGCCCAGCCCGGACGGCGCGGCACGGCCGCGGTGATCTGCGAGCCGGCCGGCCCGCTGCGCGCCGAGCGCTACCACCGCACGCTGTGCGCCAGCGAGCTGTCGCCGCGCGCCGCGCTGCGGCGCGTGCTCGCGCGGCTGGACGCGGCCGGCCTCGTCGCCGCCGTGGCGCCGGAGCTGGAGCTGTTCCTGGTCGACCGGCGCGAGCTCGACGGCCAGGTGAGCCTGCACGCGCCCGCCTCGCGCGAAGGCCTGCCCGCGCGCGAGCGCGCCTGCGAGGCGTACTCGCTGGAGCGCACCAGCCACTTCGCCGACTACTTCGACGCGCTGTTCGCCGCCTGCCACCTGCAGGGCATTCCGGTGTGCGGCCATGCGCACGAGGCCGCCTACTCGCAGTACGAAGTCAACTTCATGCCCGGCGAGCCGCTGGCGCAGGCCGACGCGGTGTTCCGCTTCAAGCGCCTCGCGCGCCAGGTCGCCGCGCAGTTCGGCTTCCTGTGCACCTTCGCGCCCAAGCCCTTCCTCGACCAGCCCGGCACCGGCATGCACTGGCACTTCAGCCTGCAGCACCGCGACGGCGCACCGGCCGGCGAGCCGGCCGCACACACCAACGCCTTCGCCCACCCGGACGGTCGCGATCGCGCGGCGCTGGGCGCCTTCATCGGCGGGCTGCAGCGCCACGCCGATGCGGCGATGGCGTTCTTCGCGCCGCACGACATGGCGTTCGACCGCATCCGGCTGAGCAACGCGTCGCCGTCGTCGGCCAGCTGGGGCCATGACGACCGCGCCGTGGCGTTCCGCCTGCCGCAGGCGAGCCCGCAGAACCGCCGCATCGAGAACCGCCTGCCGGGCGGCGACGCCAATCCCTACCTGGTGGTCGCCGCGACGCTGGGCATGGGCCTGGCCGGCATCGAGCAGGGCCTCGCGCCGGCCGGCGAGGCGGCCGGCGTGGCGCTGCCGCGCACGCTGGCCGAGGCCTGCGACGCGCTCGAGGCCAGCGCGCTGATGCGCGACCTGTTCGGCGACCCGCTGGTGGACCTGTTCGTCGCCTTGAAACGCCACGAGAGCGCCGAGCGCCACGCCGTCGCCGACCCGCGCCACCACTGGGACCTCGTCCACCTGGTCGAGCTCGCCTGAGCCGCTCCCCGATCCTCACGACTGCCGAGACGCCGCCATGTTCCGCTCCGACCCCGACTACATCGATTCCTACTACGCGGCCACGTCGCGCCACCTGCAGGCGAACCGCCCGTCGCTGCAGGAGAACCTGGACGTCGACGTGTGCGTCGTTGGTGCCGGCTTCTTCGGCCTGTACACCGCGCTGGAGCTGGCCAAGGCCGGCAAGCGCGTCGCCATCGTCGAGGCGAGCCGCGTGGGCTGGGGCGCGTCGGGCCGCAACGGTGGCCAGATGATCATCGGTTTCCCGTGCGGCATGCAGCGCCTGAAGGGCGTGATGGGCCAGGAGCGCGCGCGCCGCATGTTCGACGCGTCGCGCGAGGCGGTGGCCGACATCCGCGCGATCATGGCCGAGCACCGCATCGACTGCGACCTGGTGCAGGGCCACCTCGAGGTCGCGGTGCTCCGGCGCCGCGTGGCCGACCTCACCGGCTGGATCGAGGAATGCGTCAACGAATGGGGCTACGACAAGCTGCAGCTCGTCGAGAAGAAGGACCTGCCGCGCTATGTGAACTCACCGCGCTTCCAGGCCGGCATCATCGACCCCGAGGGCTGCCACATCCACCCGCTGAAGTACGTGCTGGGCCTGGCGCGCGCGGTCGAGGGCCACGGCGTGCGCATCTTCGAGCAGAGCAAGGCGGACGGCTACGTGGAGAAGGCCGGCCGCGTCGAGGTCAACGTCGGCCCGCACGTGGTGCGCTGCGACCAGCTGGTGCTGGCCGCCAACGCCTACGTCGACAAGCTGGACCCGAAGCTGGCGTCGCGCACGCTGCCGGTGGGCACCTTCATCGGCACCACGGCGCCGCTGGGCGAGGCGCTGGCGCGCAGCCTGATCCCGCACAACCATGCGGTCTACGACAACCAGTTCATCCTCGAATACTTCCGCATGACCGCCGACCACCGGTTGCTGTTCGGCGGCAAGTGCACCTACCTGGGCGGCACGCCGGCCAACCTGGCGCAGGCGATGAAGCGCAACATCTCGCGCGTGTTCCCGCAGTTGGCCGACGTGCAGATGGACTACGCCTGGGGCGGCCACATCGACATCACGATGCGCCGCATGCCCGACTGGGGCCAACGCGACGGCCGGGTATTCTGGGCCCAGGGCTTCTGCGGCCACGGCCTGGTGCCCACGCGCGTCGCCGCGAAGCTCGTCTCCGACAAGATGCTGGCCCGCTCCGACGAGCTCGACTGGTTCGCCCCCATCGTCAACCCGCCGTTCCCCGGCGGCGAGGCCGTCGGCGGCCTGATGCAGGCCGTGGGCATGACGTACTACCGCGTGCGCGACTTCGTCTGAACGAACCCGCCGGCGACCGGCTCAGCCCGCCTGCTGCGCGGCCGGTGGCGGCAGCGGCGAGCCGCACCAGGGGCAATGCGCGATCGCCAGCGGCGTCGCGCCGGCGATCGCGGGCTTCAGCCCGTAGTCGCGCGACTGCGGCTGGTGGACGATCGTCTTGCCCACCTGCGCCCGCATCGTCTCGCAGCAATGCACGACCACCGGCTCGGCGGCCGGCGGATGCTGGAAGAACACCGCCCGCTGCGCCTTGAACTGCCGCCGGCGGCCGCGCGCCTTGCACAGGTCGTCGATCTCGCGCAGGAACGCGGCGTTCGCGTCGGCAGCGCCTGCCATGGCGGCCGGCGAGGCGAACAGCACCTGGAAGACGGGCTCGCCGTAGGAATAGGCCATCTCGAACGCGGGCGGCGGCGACGTGGCGGCGTAGCAGCGCGCGAACGCCGCGCTGCAGGCGGCCTTCAGGCGCAGGTGGCGCCGGCGGTTCCACAGGGCCAGCGCGGCGAGCGCGGCGAACAGGGCGAGGACGAAGAAGGTCAAGGGCGCGGCCGGTTGCAGGCGGCCCGGGGATCGGGCCGTCGGGCAGCTTACCCGAGGCGCGCCGCCGGCCATGCCCGTACGGTGCCTGCGGGTCCCGGCTTCGTCCTAAACTGCGACGATTCCCTGTTTTCCGCCGCGCGCCGCGCGCCCCGACCATGAAGATCGATTTCGTCTCCGACGTCTCCTGCCCCTGGTGCGCCATCGGCCTGGCTTCCCTCGAGACCGCGCTCGAACGGCTGGGCCCCGACGTGCCCGTGACCCTGCAGTTCCAGCCCTTCGAGCTGAACCCGCAGATGGCGCCCGAGGGCGAGGACACCGACGAGCACTTGGCCAGGAAATACGGCATGCCGCCGGAGCAGGTGCGCCAGAACCGGGAGGCGATCCGCCAGCGCGGCGCCGCCGTTGGCTTCACCTTCAACATGGACGGCCGCGCCCGCATCTACAACACCTTCGACGCGCATCGCCTGCTGCACTGGGCCGAGGTGCTCGACGAGGAGCGCGGCACGCCCGGCGCCAGCGCGCTGGCGCTCAAACACGCCTTGCTCCAGGCCTACTTCACCGACGGCCAGGACCCGAGCTCGCACGACACGCTGGTGCGCTACGCCACGGCCGCCGGGCTCGATCCGGTGCAGGCGCGCGAGGTGCTGGCCAGCGGCCGCTACGCGGACGAGGTGCGCGAGCGCGAAGCCTACTACCAGCAGCGCGGCATCCACTCGGTGCCGTCCATCATCATCGACGACCGGCACCTGATCCAGGGCGGGCAACCGCCGGAACTGTTCGAGCAGGCCTTGCGCCAGATCGCGGCGCAGCCGGCCGCCTGAGCGCCGGGGCGCGGTCGCCTCAGGCGAGCGCCGTGCGCGCCCAGTCGGCGATCGCGGGCATCAGCGGCCGGCGCTCCAGCCCGGGCACGTCGCGCAGGATCCAGTGCGACAGGGCGACGGCGGCGATCTCCGTAGGGTGGAAATCCTCGTCCGGGAACGGAAAGTGGGCGTCGTAGCCGGGGATGGCGTCCAGCGCGCGCTGGCGGGGCACGCCGTCGCGCTCCACCACCGTCCAGCCTTCGGCGTCCTTGACCACCTCGACGCCGATCGCCTGGAAGTCCTGCGGCATGCGCGGCACGGCCACCTCGGGCAGCGCCACGTAGGGCATCACCCAACCCTTGCCGCCGATGCGCTCCAGCGGGAACGCCCACACCAGGTCCGGACCGTCGGGGTTCGCGCACACGTGGGCGTCCAGCCAGGGCGTGCGCGGTGGCGGCGTCATGCGCGTGAAGCCGAACACGTCGGTGAACAAGGGTTCGAAGCGCGCAGGACTCGCACGTTCCAGCACGTGCGTCTGTTCGTGCACGAGCAGGCTGCGCCCCCGCGCCGAGACGGCCAGCTTGCCGGACTCGGCGAGCTCGCGGTGCATCGTCACGTAGGCGTCGACGGCGGCCTTGGGCATCACGATGTGCGCCCCGCGCGTATGCGGCATGCCGCCCTCCGCGCGATCGTCGAGCTTGATGAAGGACCACGGCGTGCGCGCGAACAGCGGCGCGCGCGTCGCCAGCAGCCCCTGCATGCGCTCGATCACGCCGGCGATCGCGGCGCGCTCTTCGTCGGTGAACGCCAGCACGGCGGCGGCGTCGTAGTCGCGCACCGCGGTGCGGGCATCGGCGAGCGACACGCCCGGCAACGGCGACCTCATGCGGGCGCGGATCTCCAGCAGGCTCATGTTGTCGTAGTAGTCGTCACCGGCCGCATGGGCCAGCGCCGCCGCGCCGGCCTCGGGGCTCAGGAACGCGACCCGGGGCTTCGAGGCGCTGGCCGCCCGGGCGGCGGCGGGACTGCCCAGGCAGGCCATCGAGGCGGCGCCCGCCGCCAGGCGAAGGAGGTGGCGCCGGTTCGGCGTCGTGTCTGCGGAACCAGGTGCGGTCATTTGTAGCTTTGCAGGTGGATGGATGTCTCGGTCGCGCCGATGCCCTTGATCAGCCGCACGCGCTCGAGCACGGCGGCCAGGTCGGCCAGGTTGGCGCTGCGCACCTCGGCGAGCAGGTCCCAGCGGCCGTTGGTGTCGTGCAGTTCGCCGACGCCGGGTTCGCCCAGCAGGATGCTGATGACCTCGCGCGTCTGGTTGCCCTCGACTGCGATGCTCATCCAGGCCGTGATCTCGTTGTGCTCGATGTCGGGACGCAGCCGCACCGTGTAGCCGACGATGGTGCCGTCGTCCTCCAGCTTGCGGATGCGGTTGTTGACCGTGCCGCGCGAGACGCCCAGCCGGTGCGCCAGCGTGGCCACGGAGGCGCGCGCGTCGGTGCGCAGCAGGGCGACGAGTTGTTGGTCCAGCGTGTCCATAAAGAACCCGTCAAGAAGAATTGACGAAATGGCAGCATGCGCTGTCGATATGGCAGATTATTGACCGAATCGAAGCATTTTTGCCCATTTCGCTTGCCGCACGGTCGCGAAACAATCTCCTCATCGATAACGGAGACATTCATGACGACCTTGCTCACCACCCGCGACATCGGCGCCATCGTCGGCGCGAAGGGGCTGGCCGCCTGCCTGGGCACGCTGGTGTCCTACCTCGAGGAAGATTTCGCCCGCTGGGGCGAGTTCGACAAGTCGGCCCGCGTGGCCAGCCACTCGAAGGACGGCGTGATCGAACTCATGCCGATCTCGGACGCCCGCCTCTACAGCTTCAAGTACGTCAACGGTCACCCGAAGAACACGCGCGCCGGCCTGCCCACGGTGATGGCCTTCGGCCTGCTGGCCGATGTCCACACCGGCCGGCCCGAGCTGCTCAGCGAGCTGACGCTCACCACCGCGATGCGCACCGCCGCCACGTCGGTGATGGTGGCCCGCCGCGTTGCCCGCGTCGACAGCCGCGTGATGGCGGTGATCGGCAACGGCGCGCAGAGCGAGTTCCAGGCGCTGGCGTTCCACCTGCTGATGGGCATCGAGGAAGTGCGCCTGTACGACGTCGACGCCGGCGCCACCGCCAAGCTGGTGGCCAACCTGCGCGCCGCCGCGCCCGCCCTGCGGACAACGGTCTGCGCGAGCACCACCGAGGCCGTGCGTGGCGCCGACATCGTCACCACCGTGACGGCCGACAAGACCAACGCCACCATCATCACGGCCGACATGCTCGAGCCGGGTCAGCACGTCAACGGGGTCGGCGGCGACTGCCCGGGCAAGACCGAGCTGCACGCCGACGTGCTGCGCGCTGGCGCGGTGTTCGTCGAGTACGAGCCGCAAAGCCGCATCGAGGGCGACGTGCAGCAGATGCCGGCCGACTTCCCGGTGACCGAGTTCTGGCGCGTGCTCGCGGGCCTGGCCCCGGGCCGCACGTCGGCCGCGCAGGTCACCGTGTTCGACTCCGTCGGCTTCGCGCTGGAGGACTTCTCCGCGCTGCGCCTGCTGCGCGACCTGGCCGTCGAACTGGGCCTGGGCCGCACGATCGCGCTGGTGCCGGACATGGCCGACCCGAAGAACCTGTTCGGCGCGCTGCGCATGCCGGCCGTCACCGGCCTGCCCGACCCGCTGCGAGCCGCGCTGGCCCTCTGATCGGCTGTCGCCGAGGCGACGCTTCGCCCTGCGCGCGCGGGCCGGGGCGCCGCGCGGCGACAATCGCGCCACCGCTCACCCGAAGGCACCGGCGCCATGATCATCGTCCACCACCTGAACAACTCGCGTTCCCAGCGCATCCTCTGGCTGCTGGAGGAACTGGGCCTGCCCTACGAGATCAGGCGCTACGAGCGCGACGCGAAGACCATGCTCGCGCCGCCCGAGCTGCTGAAGGTGCACCCGCTGGGCAAGTCGCCGGTGATCACCGACGGCGACGTCACCGTCGCCGAGTCCGGCGCGATCGTCGAGTACCTGCTCGACACCTACGGCGAGGCCTCCGGCCTGCGCCCGGCCAAGGGCACGCCCGAGTACCGGCGCTACGTCTACTGGCTGCACTTCGCCGAGGGCAGCGCGATGCCGCCGCTGCTGATGAAGCTGATCTTCAACCGCATCAAGACGACGCCGATGCCGTTCTTCGTCAAGCCGATCGCGCGCAAGATCGCCGACACGGTGCTCACCGGCTTCGTCGACCCGAACCTGGCCCGCCAGGCGGCCTTCATCGAGGCCGAGCTCGGCGCGCATCCGTGGTTCGTCGGCCCGCAGTTCGGCGCGGCCGATGTGCAGATGAGCTTCCCGCTGGAGGCCGCCAACGCGCGCGGCGGGCTGAGCGCCGCGGCGACGCCGCGCACGCTGGACTGGCTCGCGCGTGCGCATGCGCGTCCCGCCTACCAGCGCGCGCTGGCGCGCGGCGGCAAGTACGACTACGCGTGAACGGTTGGTCCGGCTACGGCCGCGGCTTCTTCCCGGGCGCCTGGGCGTGGTGGGTCTCGCCGCGCCCGAGCATGTCCACCAGCTGCGCGATGCGCCGCGCCCGGGTCTCGGGCTTGACGGCCGTCTGCACGCGCCACAGCACCGCGTAGCGGTTGGTGGCGTTGACCGTCGCGAAGAAGCGCCTGGCCGCGGGATGCGCGTCGAGCGCCGCCTGCAGGTCGTCGGGCACCGTCGCGTTGCGCGCGCCGTCGTAGGCGCCGTCCCAGCGGCCATCGGCCTTCGCGGCATCGACCTGGGCCTGGCCGGCGGGCTGCATGCGGCCGGCCGCCGCCAGCGCCGCGACCTTGGCCACGTTGATCTTCGACCAGATGCTGCGCGCGCGGCGTGGCGTGAAGCGCTGCAGGAAATGCTGGTCGTCCAGCGCCTGCTTCTGGCCGTCGATCCAGCCCCAGCACAGCGCGATCTCGATCGCCTCGGCGTAGGTCACCCCGGGCTCGGCCGCACCCTTCTTCGCCAGCTGCAGCCACAGGCCGTCCGCCGTGGCGTGGTGCTGCGCGAGCCAGGCCTCGAAGGCGCGGGCGGACTTGAAGCGCGTCGGCACGATGGCGGTCTTGGCGGCAGGCATGCGCGCAAGTGTGCCGCAAGCGTGCGCGTCAGTGCACGTTGACGATGTCGCGGTGCATCGGCGCCAGCCGGGCCAGCAGCCGGTTCTGCGTCGCGAACGGCACGCCCTGCGCGTCCATGGCCGCCTGCAGCACTTCCACCAGCGCGTTGAAGTCGCCGCGGGCGATGTCCATGTCCTTGTGCGCGGTCGCCATCGGCAGCCCGCTGTAGACGCAGCCGCCGCCGGCCACCGCGCAGAACTGCTCGGCCAGCATCTGCTGCAGGTGCGCCTGGTTGGCGTGCTTGAAGAACTCGCCGGTGCGCGCATCGGCCACCAGGCGCGGCACGAAGTCGCCGACGATGCGGGCGATGCCCGGCTGGCCGCCGAGCGCGCGGAACAGCGCGTCGTCGGTGGGCGCGACGGGGGCCGCCGCGGGCGCGGCCGACTGGGCCGGCGCGGCGGGCGACGCGAACGCGGCGGCCACCAGGGCGAGCGCGGACAGGATCCTGTTCATGGCGATTCCTTCGGAAGCGGGGCGGGCGGTGTTCAGAACGCGAGCTGCGCGGACGCGTAGCCGCCGTCCTGCCGGCGCGTGGCCACGGCCGGCACGATGCGGCCGAGCTGCACCCAGGCCAGCGTCAGCGAGAAGTTCCTGGCCGGCGCCCACGCGGCGAACACGTCGGCCCAGTCGTCTTCCTTCAGGCCGGCGCCCAGCGGCGACGGGTCCAGGTTGTCGGGCTTGCGGCGGTACTCGGCACCGAAGGCCAGCGTGCGGCTGGCCAGCCACGCCACCGAGAACTCGGGCTCCAGCCGGTAGCGCCGGTGGCCGCTGCCGCCGAAGCCGAGCAGGCCGTCCTGGTTGCCCCGGGTCGCGCGCAGCGTGCCGTTGACGAGCAGGCCCTGGGCGAGCAGCAGCTTGGTGGCGCTGACGTAGAAGTCGGCCCCGTGCGTGCGTGCGCCCAGCGCCTGCAGCGTGGGCTCGAGCGCGCCGGCCTCGGCCTGCTTCCACTGCACGCCCGCGGCCACCTGCGGCAGCCAGCGGTCCGCGTCGAGCACCGCGTCGCCCAGCAGGCGCAGCTTCGCGCCGACGACGACCTGCTTCAGGTGCAGCCCGGGCAGGCCCAGCGCGCGTCCGGTGGCCTCGGTGGCGAAGTCCTGGCGCGCGATGGACAGCTCGTAGCGGTCGTCGAAGGCCAGCAGCGCGCCCTGCACCTGCATCGTGTAGTTGCGCGTCGAGACGACCGAGGCCGTCGCCGTGGCGCCCCATTGGCCCTCGGTGGCGTTGCTGCCGATCACGGCCCAGGGCGTCAGTCCGCCGCCGGCGCTGCCTTCGATGCTGGTGACGCCGCCCGTCAACAGCAGCTTGTCCGTCGCGGCGTGCGCGCCGGCGTGGACCAGCGCGAGGGCGGCGGCGAGCACGGCGCCGCGCGCGGCGGGGCGATGCAGTGTGAAGTCGGCGAGAGGCATGCGGTTCTCCGGAGCGAGGCGAGGGCGTGGGGGTCAGCCGCGGCGGCGGCGCGGCTTCGGGGGCGTGAAGTTGAGCGCGGTCTCGAACTCCACGCCGGCGCCCGCGACCTGGCGCGGCGTGGCCGCCTGCTCGGTCAGCTGCTCGGGGCTCCAGGTGCGCAGCTCGGCAGCGCCGTCCGGCACGTCGGCGATCACGGCGCGGCCGGTGGCGTCGGTGACGGCCACGTAGGGCGTCTCGCTGACGAACAGGTGGCCGCGCATCGAGCTGTGGAGGTGGCAGCCGAGCACGACGACGCCGGCGCGGTCGAAACGCAGCTCGGCGCTGGCCACCTTGTCGCCGCTGGCGGCCGCCAGCCGCATCTCGAACTCGCGCGCGGGGGCGACGTTGCCGAACGGGCCACCCGGCTCGGAGCGCAGGTGGTGGTCGTACGGATCCTGGTTCGTGAAGCGCACCGTCGTGCCCACCGGCACGGCGGTGAGGTAGGGCACGAAGTGGATGTCGCGCTGCGCGATCACGACCGGCTCGGCGGCCGGCCTGGGCGTGCCGGGGTGCGCCGGCATCAGCTGCACGACGACGTTGGGCGCCGGCTGGCCGTCGGCGCCGTTGACGCGCACCGTGACGGTGGCGGCCTGCGCGGGCAGGGCGAGCGCGAGCAGCAGCGTGCCGGCGGCGAGGAGGGGTGGGCGGTTCGGTGTCATGTCCAGGGCATTACGGCCGCCCGTGGCCACCGGATGCAGGGCGGATGCCCGTGGCGCGCCCATTTGTTCCCGCCGCGCGCCGCACCGTGAAGAAGTTGGCATTTCCAGGGTGGTCCGTGCCGCGCCGCTCGATAATCGACGCATGACCGACGTCCTCGACCCGCTGCTCGACGCCACCTTCAAGGGCTTTCCGCCGGGCGCCGCGCCGCTGCGGCGCTCGCGCGTCGGGACGCAGGGCTGGAACGTCCTGGCGGGCGACCTGCCGCTGCCGCTGGCGGTGATCCGGCGCCCTGCGCTGGGCCACAACATCGGCTGGATGCAGCGTCTCGCCGACGCCGCCGGGGTGCGGTTCGCGCCGCACGGCAAGACCACCATGTCGCCGCAGCTGTTCCGCCGCCAGCTCGACGCCGGCGCCTGGGGCCTGACCTTCGCCACGGTCGCGCAGATGCAGGCCGGCCTGGCGGCCGGCGCCCGCAACATCCTGATTGCCAACCAGGTGCTGGCCGCCGCCGACCTGGGCGCGATCGCCGCCCTGCGCGTCACGCACCCCGACGTCCGCGTGCTGTTCCTGCTGGATTCGCCGGCGCAGCTGGCGCTGATCGAGACGGTGTCCGCCGACCAGCCGTTCGAGGTGCTTCTGGAGCTGGGCGTCGCCGGCGGGCGCACCGGCGTGCGCGCGCATGACGACGCGCTGGCCCTCGCGCGCCGCGCGCACGCCAGCGCCGCGGTGACGCTGGCGGGCGTCGAGTGCTACGAGGGCCTGTCCAACACCGGCCGCAGCGAGGACGACCGGCCGGCGGTCGACGACCTGATGGATCGCGTCGAGCGCCTGGCGCGGCAATGCGACGCCGAGGGCTTGTTCGGCGCCGACGAGGTGATCGTGTCGGCGGGCGGTTCGGGCGTGTTCGACCTGGTGCTGCCGCGCCTGCGCCCCGCGCTGTCGCGGCCGGTGGCCGGCCTGCTGCGCTCGGGCTGCTACGTCACCCACGACCAGGGCCACTACCAGCGCCTGGTGCATGCGGCCAACCGCCGCCTGGGCTGCACCGACGACGCGGGACTGCGCGCCGCGCTCGAGGTGTGGGCGCTGGTGCAATCCATGCCGGAGCCGGGCCTGGCGATCCTGGCGGTGGGCAAGCGCGACCTCTCGCACGACCTGGGCATGCCGGTGCCGCTGGCCACCTGCGCACGGGCCCGGCGCGACATCCGCCCCGCGCCGGAGGGCTGGGCCATCCAGCGGCTCAACGACCAGCACGCCTACCTGCACCTGACCTCCGAGACCCACGACCTGCGGGTGGGCGACCGCGTCTGCCTGGGCATCTCGCATCCGTGCACCACGTTCGACAAGTGGCGCTGGATGCCGATCGTCGACGACGACTACACGGTGGTCGACGCGATCGTCACCTGCTTCTGAACAGGCCCTAGAAGATCGAGCGCCCGGTCAGGGTCGTGAAGCGCTCCAGCGCCAGCGAGCCCGCCAGCGAGTTGCCGGACGGCTCCAGCGCCGGTGACCACACGCACACGCCGCATTCGCCGGGCATCACTGCCACGATGCCGCCGCCCACGCCGCTCTTGGCGGGCAGGCCGACGCGGAACGCGAAGTCGCCCGCGGCGTCGTAGGTGCCGCAGGTGAGCATCAGCGCGTTCAGGCGCTTGGCCAGGCTGGCGTCCAGCACCGGGGCGTGGCCGCGCGGGTGCGTGCCGCCGTGGGCCAGGAAGGTGACGGCGCGCGCGAGCTCGACGCAGTTCATCTCGATGGCGCAGTGGCGGCAGTAGGCGTCGAGCACGTCGTCGACGGTGTTGTGCAGGTTGCCGAACGCCTTCATCAGGTGCGCCATCGCGGCGTTGCGATGCGCGGTGCGGCGCTCGGAGGCCGCTACCGCGCGGTTGTAGTGGACGTGGGGGTTGTCGCACAGCGGCCGCAGGAATTCGACGACCGCGTTCTCGGGCACGGCGTAGCGCGTGCACAGGATGTCGGTGCACACCAGGGCGCCCGGGTTGATGAACGGGTTGCGCGGCTTGCCGCCCTCGGCCTCCAGCTGGATCAGCGAGTTGAAGGGCGTGCCCGAGGGTTCGCGCCCGACCCGGTTCCACACGCGGTCGCCTTCGAGCTGCAGGGCCATCACCAGCGTGAACAGCTTGGAGATGGACTGGATCGAGAACGCCGTGCGGGCGTCGCCCACGGCGTGCACCGCACCGTCGATCGTGACCACCGCCATGCCGAACTGGTCCGGCGCCACGCAGGCGAGCTCGGGGATGTAGCTGGCGACCCGGCCCTGGCCGATGACGGGTTCGAGTTCGCGGGCGATCTGTTGCAGGACTTCGGTGTAATCCATCGGCGGTGGCGGCAGTGGCTGTCGGCAAGCAGTATGGCGCCTGCGCAGGGTGGCGGACCGGCCGGGGAAGCCCGACAATCGCCGCCATCCATCAATCCTCGCGGGAGTCCTTCCATGCTGATCTCGGTCGTCAACCGCAGCAAGCACCTGTCCGATGCCGACCTGCAGAAGGCGGTGCGGGCGATCAACCGCCAGCTGGAGGAGGACTTCTACCCGCACTGGCAGTTCGGCGCCCGCCTGCGCGTCGACAGCGCCGGCCGCGTGCCGACGCAGCACGCGAAGAAGATCGACCTGCCGCTGCTGCCGGGGCGCCGCGGCGACGCCGTCCTCTACATCGAGGACAAGGCCACGATGGCGCTCACCGAGGGCTACCACGACGGCAACAACGCGGACGTGCCGTTCGGCTTCGTGTTCCTCGATGCGTGCTCGGACGGCGCCAACGAGTGGACGGTGGCGCTGTCGCACGAGGCGATCGAGCTGGTGGGCGACCCCCTCAACAACCTGCTGGTGCAGGGGCCGCATCCGCTCGACCACCGCCACCTGGTGTTCCACCAGTTCGAGCTGTGCGACGCGGTCTCGGGCGAGTACTACGAGATCGAGGGCGTGAAGGTGCAGAACTTCGTTCTGCCCGGCTGGTTCTCGCGCAAGGTGGTCGAAGGCGCGCGCAACGACTTCCTGGGCCGCCCCGAGCCCGGGGCGTCGCTGGCGCCGTTCGCCGTCGCCGCCGGCGGCTACCTGATGTATTGGGACGACCGCCAGCCCGCGGGCAAGAAGTGGACGCCGCACTACGACACGCGCGACGGCATGGCCGAGCGCAAGGTGCAGGCCAGGCTGGACGCGAAGCTGAGCCGGGTGGCACGGCGCTCGCACGCCGGCTGAACCGGCGCTCGCTCAGCGCGTGACCATCTTCCAGGCCACGAACAGCAGCACGCAGGCGATCGCGATGCGCAGCGGCACCACCGGCGCGCGCGTGCTCACGTACGAGCCGACGATCACGCCGGGGATCGAGCCGGCGAGCAGGTTGAGCATCAGGTTCAGGTCCACGTTGCCCAGCGTCAGGTGGCCCAGCCCGGCGATCATCGTCAGCGGGATCGCGTGCGCCAGGTCGGTGCCCACCAGCTTGCCCGCGGACAGCCGCAGCGGGTAGAGGTACACCAGCATCGCGGTGCCCAGCGCACCGGCGCCCACCGAGGTCAGCGTGACCATCGCGCCCAGCATGACGCCGCACAGCACCGTCATCGACGGCTGCAGCGCCTTGAAGCGCGCGCTGTCGGCGAGCCGCAAGCGCGTGCCGAGCGCGTGGATCGGTTCCTTGAACAGGATGCCAAGCGCCGTGACGACCAGCGCGATGCCCAGCGTGAAGGTGATCAGCCCCCCGCGCACCTGGCCGATGTGCTGGAAGTGCATCCAGGCCAGCGTGAGCGCCGCGGCCGGCAGGCTGCCCAGCGCCAGGCGGCGCACCACCTGCCAGTCGACCGTGCCCGCCTGGTGGTGCACGGCGGTGCCGAACATCTTGGTGATCGACGCGTACAGCAGGTCGGTGCCCACGGCGGTGGTCGGCGCGACGCCGAACATCATCACGAGGATGGGAGTCATCAACGCGCCGCCGCCGACGCCGGTGACGCCGACGATGGCGCCCACCAGCAGGCCGGCAACGCCGTGCAAGAGATCGAAGGTCAAGGGGACGGGCCTGCGGGAACGGGAATGAGCGGGACGCGGCGCGGCTGGCCGGGGCGGCCGGCCGCGAGGGATTCCGGCCTGCGGCGTGTGACGGCACGCGCGAAAGCAGGTCGAAGCCCGCGATTCTCCGTGCCGCGGCGCAGGCTCCTTATGCGAAAACCGAGGAAGCTTACCCAAATGCCGGGGCATGATCGTGCGACCGGGGCCGCCATGCCATCCCCATCGAGGCCGGGACGGCTTAAAGTCGGCTCATTCCCCGCCTGGATTCCGGTCATGACGCTGCCCATCGCCTTCGCCCACATCACCCGTTCGCACCTGCTGGCGCTGCTGCGCGCGGCGCCCAAGGCCGAACTGCACATCCACATCGAGGGCTCGCTGGAGCCGGAGCTGATCTTCGAGCTGGCGCGCCGCAACGGCGTGGCGCTGCCGTACGCCAGCGTCGCGGCGCTGCGCGCGGCCTACGCGTTCACCAACCTGCAGAGCTTCCTCGACGTCTACTACGCCGGCGCCAGCGTGCTGATCACCGAAGACGACTTCGACGCGATGGCCTGGGCCTACTTCCAGCGCGCGGCCGACGACAACGTCGTGCATTGCGAGATCTTCTTCGACCCGCAGACGCACACCGCGCGCGGCATCGACATCGGCGTGGTGATCCGCGGCCTGGACCGCGCCGCCCGCCGCGCCGAGGCCGAGCTCGGGCTCAGCGTGCGCCTGATCCTGTGCTTCCTGCGCCACCTGAGCGAGGACGACGCGCTCGCCACCTTCGAGGCGGCGCTGCCGTACCGCGACAAATTCATCGGCGTGGGCCTGGACTCCAGCGAGATGGGCCATCCGCCCGAGAAGTTCGAGCGCGTGTTCGCCCGTGCGCGGGCGGCGGGCCTGCGCCTGGTGGCGCACGCGGGCGAGGAAGGCCCGCCGGCCTACATCCGCGCCGCGCTGGACGTGCTGCACGTCGAGCGCATCGACCACGGCGTGCGCTGCCTGGAAGACCCGGCGCTGGTGGCCCGCCTGGCCGGCGCGCGCACGCCGCTGACGGTGTGTCCGCTGTCCAACGTGAAGCTGCGCGTGTTCGACGACCTGGGCCGCCACAACGTGCCCGCGCTGCTGGCCGCGGGCCTGTGCGTCACCCTCAATTCGGACGATCCCGCCTACTTCGGCGGCTACATGAACGACAACTTCGTCCAGTTGTTCGAATCGCTGCCGCAGCTGACGGCGCTCGACGCCTACACCCTGCTGCGCAACAGCTTCGAGGCCGCGTTCGTCGACGAGGAGGACAAGGCGCTGTGGATCGAGGAGCTCGATTCCGTGTTCGCGGCCGGCGAGCCTTGATCGCCGATCAGCCGCCGCGCTCGCCACCCAGGGCAGCACCGTGGGGACTTTCCGGCGCTGATCACCAGCCGTCCGGCGCCACGAACGCCGGGTTGCGCAGCGACGTGACGACGTGGTCGCGCCACGCGCCGTCGATGTAGAGGTAGTCGGGCGCCAGGCCTTCCTTGTGGAAGCCCAGGCGCTCCAGCACGCGCGCGCTGCGCACGTTCTCGGGTCGGTAGGCGGCCTGCACGCGGTGCAGGTTCACGCGGGGCGAGAACATCTCCTCGAGCCCGGCGGCGATCGCCTCGCTCATCAGCCCCTGGCCCACGTGCGCCTCGTCGAGCGCGTAGCCCAGCATCGCGCTCTGGAACGCGCCGCGCGAGATCTGGCTGAAGTGCAGGCTGCCGATCACGTCGACGTCGGACGAGGGCAGGCGCGCGCCGCCGGCGCGCGCCGCGTCGATGAGCCACCATCGGTAGGCCGTGTCGTTCTGGAACGCCGTCAGGCCCGTCGCCACGCGCGCCGCCTGCGCTTCGAGCGTGTAGAACGATTCGACGGTGGGCGGATCCCAGCGCGCGAAGTGCTGGCGATTGCGGCGCTGGAACTCGCACACGGCGGGGGCCAGGCCGGGGTCGCCGGCGACCAGGCGCAGGCGGGCGGTGGTGATCTCGTAGCGGGCGAGTGGGGCGATACCCAGCATGTAGAAGCGACGGGTGCGAAGCGGACGGATGCGGATCGTACCCGCCCGACCTGTCGCGTGGCTCGCACCGCCGCCGGCGGCTGCTCAGGCGGTCGCCGTCGCCGTCCCGACGGCGTCGGCCAGCGCGGGCGCGTGCGCGCCGAACGCGTACGCGTCCATGCCCAGGTGCCCGCCCGCGACGCTCGCGTGCACCCGGATCGGCGCATCTTCCTGGCCGCCGGCGCCGGCCGCTATGAACCAGGGCAGCAGGTGCTCGTCGGTCGGATGCATGTACTGCGCCTCGGGCGCCAGCGCGCGGTAGTGCCACAGCGCCGGCCAGTCGCGCGCGGCCGAGCGCTCGGCGAACCAGGCGCGGAACGCGGCGCTGGCCGGGATCTCGGGCACCGGGTCGGGGCGCGGCAGCCCCAGGCGCAGGTTGTGGGTGATCGAGCCGGTGCCCACGATCCACACGCCTTCGTCGACCAGCGGCCGCAGCGCGGCGCCGAGTTCGAACAGCTGCTCCGGTGTCCAGGTGGGCGCGAACGCCACCGGCAGCACCGGGATGTCGGCGTGCGGGCGGATGGCGCGCAGCGGCACCCAGATGCCATGGTCCAGGCCGCCCGCGTCGGCGTGCTCGACCTCGATGCCCGCCCACTGCAGCAATTGCTCGACGTGCGGCGCGAGCCGGGGCGCGCCGGCGACCTCGTAGCGCAGGTCGTAGAGGGCCGGCGGAAATCCGCCGAAGTCGTGGATGGCCTCGTGGCGCGCGGCCGCCAGCGTCACCGCGCGGCGCGCCAGCGTGTGCGCCGACAGCGCGACGATGGCGCTCGGCGGCGTGCCGCCCGCGGCCACGCGCGCCTCGATCGCGCGTCCGAGGTCGTGCCAGAAGGTGCTGGCCGGGCCGGTCTCGAGCGCCGTCATCGGCGAGCCGTGCGAGAGGAAGACGGGGGCGTAACGGGTGTCCATGCGGTCATTGAAGCACCGGGCTGCCGCGGCGCCGTTCGAAGCGATTGCCGACGCAGTTCAACGCCGTTGACGACCGGATCGGCCCGGCGCGCGCCGGAAGACCGCGCGCCACGCCGGACATGGCTTCGGTGTACCGTTGCGGCCATGACGAACGACGATGCAACGACGACCGCCACGAAGCGCCCCCAGGCGAGTGTCTGGCGGCTGGCCGGTCGCCAGGTGTGGCGCGACCTGGTCGCGGGCGAACTCAAGCTGCTGCTGTGGGCCGTGGTGCTCGCGGTCGGCGCGTTGAGTGCCGTGGGCTTCTTCGCCGACCGCATGCGCGCGGGCCTGGTGCGCGACGCCGCCCAGCTGCTCGGCGGCGATGCCGTGGTGCTGGCCGACAAGCCGCTGCCGCCGGCCTTCGTCCAGGCCGCCCTCGCCCGCGGCCTGGTCGTCGGCCAGGCGGCCAATTTCCCCAGCATGGCGCGCGCCGGCGCGGCCCAGGGCGGCGCCGCCCGGCTGGCGGCGGTCAAGGCGGTCGACCCGGCCTACCCGCTGCGCGGCGCGATCGCCGTGCGCTTGGGGGAAGCGGCGCCGGTGGAGCAGCTTCGCCACGGGCCGGCGCCCGGCACCGTCTGGGTGGATCCGGCGCTCGCCGGCGCGCTGTCGCTGAGGGTGGGCGACGGCCTGGAGCTGGGCGACGCCACGCTGCGCATCGCCGGCCTGATCGCCATCGAACCCGACCGCGGCGCCGGCTTCGCGGCGCTGGCGCCGCGCGCCCTGCTCAACCTGGCCGACCTGCCGGCCACTGGCCTGGTGCAGCCGTCCAGCCGGGTCACCTGGCGGCTGGCCGTGGTCGCCCCGGGCGGCGACGCCAGGCCGGCCCAGGCCTTCGTCGACTGGGCCAAGGCCACGATCAAGGCGCAGGGCCTGCGGGGCATCCGGGTCGAGGACCTCGCGTCGGGCCGGCCCGAGATGACGCAGACGGTCGACCGCGCGCAGCAGTTCCTCAGCCTGGTGGCCTTGCTCACCGCGCTGCTGGCAGCCGTCGCCGTGGCGGTGGCGGCGCGCGACTTCGCGCAACGCCATCTCGACGACTGCGCGATGCTGCGCGTGCTGGGCCAGACCCAGAACCGCATCGCCGCCGTGCACGCGATCGAGTTCCTGGGGCTGGGCCTGTTCGCCAGCCTCGTCGGCCTGGCGCTCGGCTTCGTGCTGCACCTGGGCTTCGTGGCGTTGCTGACCGGCTGGCTGCCCAACGGGCTGCCGTGGCCCGGGCCGGCCCCGGCCTTCCTGGGGCTGGGTGTCGGCCTGACGCTGCTGCTGGGCTTCGGCCTGCCGCCGGTGCTGCAGCTGGCGCGCGTGCCGCCGCTGCGCGTGCTGCGGCGCGATGTCGGCAACCCCAAGGCGGCCAGCGTGGGCGTGCTGGCCGGCGCCGTGCTGGGCTTCGCGGCGCTGATGATCGCCGCCGCGCGCGACGTCAAGCTGGGGCTGATAAGCGTCGGCGGCTTCGCCGCCGCGGCGCTGCTGTTCGCGGGGGTGGGCTGGCTCGCGGTGCATGCGCTGCGCCGCATGGTGCCGGAGTCGCGCGCCCCGCGCTGGCTGGTGCTGGCCACGCGGGCGATCGCGGCGCGGCCGGCGTTCGCGGTGCTGCAGGTCGCGTCGATGGCCATCGGGCTGATGGCGCTGTGGGTGCTGGTGCTGCTGCGCACCGACCTGATCGACAGCTGGCGCGGCGCCACGCCGCCCGACGCGCCCGACCGCTTCGTCATCAACGTGCAGCCCGACCAGGCGCAGGCCTACCGCGAGATGCTGAAGGCAGCAGGCGTGCAGGGCGACGACTGGTTCCCGATGATCCGCGGCCGCCTGGTGACGGTCAACGGCGAGCCGGTGGGCCGGCGCTACAAGCCCGACTCCGACCCGTCCAACATGATCCAGCGCGAGCTCAACCTGAGCCATTCGGGCACGCAGCCGCTGCGCAGCCGCATCGTCGCCGGCCGGTGGACGCCCGAGGAAGCCGACGGCCTCAGCGTCGAGGAAGGCTTGGCGAAGACGCTGGGGCTGAAGCTGGGCGACCGGATGGCGTTCGACGTCGGTGGCCAGCCCGTGTCCGGCCGCATCACGTCCCTGCGCAAGGTCGACTGGGGGTCGATGCGCGTCAACTTCTTCGTGATGTTCCCGCGCAGCAGCATGGGCGACCTGCCGCTGAGCTACATCAGCGCGTTCAAGGCGCCGTTGCGGCCGGGCTTCGACAACCGGCTTGCGGCGCAGTTCCCCAACGTCACGGCCATCGACGTGTCGGCCACCATCGCGCAGATCCAGGGCGTGCTGGACCAGGTCATCCACGCGGTGGAGCTGCTGTTCGCGTTCGCGCTCGTCGCCGGGCTGGTGGTGCTGGTGGCCACCGTGTCGGCCACACGCGAGGCGCGGGCGCGCGAATTCGCGGTGATGCGCGCGGTCGGCGCGTCGGGCACGCTGCTGGGCCGCGTCCAGCGGGTGGAACTGCTGGGCGTGGGCGCGCTGGCGGGCCTGCTGGCCGCCAGCGCCGCGGTGGCGGTGGGCTGGGGGCTGGCGACCTGGGTGTTCGAGTTCCACTGGAATCCGCCGTGGTGGGTGCCGCTGGCCGGGGCCGCGAGCGGCGCTGCGCTGGCGCTGGCGGCCGGCTGGTGGAGCCTGCACGAGGTGCTGGCGCGGCCGGTGATGGAGACCCTGCGCCGCGCGGCGCAGGACTGACCATGATCCGCATCGGCCTGATCTCGGACACCCACGGCCTGCTGCGCCCCGAGGCCGTGGAGGTGCTGCGCGGCAGCGACTTCATCGTCCACGCGGGCGACATCGGCGAGGACATCCTCGAGCCGCTGTCCACGCTCGCGCCGGTGACCGCGGTGCGCGGCAACAACGACCGCGCGCCCTGGGCCGCGCGCATCGCCGAGGCGGAGTCGCTGCGCTTCGGCGAGGTCACGTTGCACGTGCTGCACGACCTGGCCGACCTCGCGATCGACCCGGTCGCGGCCGGCGTGGACGTGGTCGTCAGCGGCCATTCCCATCGCCCGAAGATCGAGCGCCGCGGCGGCGTGCTCTTCGTCAACCCGGGCAGCGCCGGGCCGGTGCGCTTCCACCTGCCGGTGTCGGTGGCGCTGCTGCAGGTCAGCGGCGCGACGGTGACGGCGCGCATCGTGGAGCTCGAGTCGCTGCGCGCGGCGTGACCCTCAGGCGTCGGCGCCCACCCATTCGATGTTCGCGCCCAGCGAGACCAGGTTCTCGACGAAGCGCGGATGCGCGCGCCGGATCGGCGTCGCGTTGTAGATCGTCGAGCGGCCCTCGATGCTCGAGGCCAGCATCAGCAGCGCGATGGCCACGCGGATGATGTACGGGCTGTCGACCTCGGCCGCCACCAGCGGCTTGCCGCCGAAGGTGATGACGCGGTGCGGGTCGGACTGGAACGCATGGGCGCCGAACTTCGACAGCTCCGATGTCCAGCCGAGCGCACCGTCGTAGACCTTGTTCCAGAACATCACCTGGCCTTCGGCGCGCACGCCCAGCGCGATGAAGATGGGCAGCAGGTCCACCGGGAAGTAGGGCCACGGCGCGGCCTCGATCTTCTGCAGCATGTTGCGCGTGAAGGGCTCGCGCACCTTCAGGCCGGCCGGCACCCAGGCGCGCGACCAGCCGCCCTCGTGCACCACCTCCACGCCCAGCTTGGCGAAGCTGCGGTCCAGCAGCGGGAAGAACTGCGGCGCGCTGTTGCGCACCTCGACGTCGCCGCCGGTGATCGCGCCCAGCGCCAGGAAGGTGACCACCTCGTGGAAGTCCTCGACGAACGTGAAGTCCGCGCCATGCAGCGCGTCGACGCCGGCGATCGTCAGGCGCGAGGTGCCCACGCCCTCGATGCGCGCGCCCAGGCGCTGCATGAAGCCGCAGAATTCCTGCACGTGCGGCTCGGAGGCGGCATTGGTGAGCTCGGAGACGCCATCGGCCAGCGCCGCGCACAGCACGAAGTTCTCGGTGGTGGTGACCGAGGCGTAGTCCAGCCAGCGGCGATGGGCGTGCAGCGGGCGGCGCGCGTGGACGAGCAGCGCGCCCGGGCCGCGCTCGACCTGCGCGCCGAAGCCCTCGAAGACTTCGACGTGGGGGTCGATCTCGCGCACGCCCAGCGTGCAGCCCTGCACGTCGTTCTCGATGCGGGCGCTGCCGAAGCGCGCGAGCAGCGGCGGCACCAGCATCACCGACGAGCGCATCTCCTCGGGCAGCTTGTGCACCGCGGGGTCGAAGCGGGTGTGCTCGTGGTGGATGCGCAGCACGCCGTCCTTCAGTTCGCCCTCGACGCGGCTGCCCAGCTCGCGGAACACGGCGAGGATCTTGCGGACGTCGGTGATGTCGGGCACGCCGCGCAGCGTGACGGGCTCGCGGGTGAGCAGCGTGGCCGACAGGATGGGCAGCACCGCGTTCTTGTTGGCGCTGGGGGTGATGCGGCCGCCGAGGGGGCGGCCGCCATGGACGATGAGGTCGGGCACGGGGACTCGTTTCTGGGTCGTTGAAGGTGTGGCGCCATCTTAGGGACGAGCGCGCCGCCGCGGCGTGAGACTTTCTTCCGCGCCAGGGGGCAGAAGGTTCACGCGCGCCCCAACCGGTCGAGCCAGGCGGCGGGGCCCCGCCTCCGGCGGCGGAAACGAAAAGGCCGCCCGGAGGCGGCCAGTGCAGGACGGCAGGGTCGGCAGGTTCAGGCCGCGCTCTCGATCAGGCCCATGTCGGACGCGCTCATCAGCGCCTCGATGTCCATCAGGATCAGCATGCGCTCGCCCACGTTGGCGATGCCCGTGATGAAGGACATGTCGACGTGCGAGTTCATCATCGGCGTCGGCTTGATGGTGTCGCCGCCCAGTTCGCAGACGTCCGAGACGGAGTCGACGACGGCGCCGATCACGCGGCCCTTGACGTTGAGGACGATGACCACCGTGAAGGCGTTGAAGTCGGCCTCGGCGCACGACAGCTTCAGGCGCAGGTCGACGATGGGCACGATCACGCCGCGCAGGTTGACGACGCCGCGCAGGAATTCGGGCGTGTTGGCGATGCGGGTCGGTTGTTCGTACGAGCGGATCTCCTGCACGCGCAGGATGTCGATGCCGTATTCCTCGCCGCCCAGGCGGAAGGTCAGGAATTCGCCCTTCGCGCCCTTGACTGCCGTGGCGGAGCGCTCGGCGGACTGGCGCGCGATGTGGGTAGCTTCCTTGATCATGTCCATGGCGGATCCTCTGGGCTTTCGGGTGCGTTGTTCGGGGACGAAGGGGTTCTGTTTCCGTTATCGGCGGGTGCCCGGCGGAATCAAGTGATTTATTGCGCGCGGCGGCAGGCGATGACGATGGCCGCCGCTCAGCCGCGCAGGCCGGCCGGGCCGCCGGCGGCGTCCACGCGGAAGGCGCCGACGACGTCGCTCATGCGGGCGGCCTGCTCGCGCAGGCTCTCGGCGGCGGCGGCGGATTGCTCCACCAGCGCCGCGTTCTGCAGCGTCATCTGGTCGAGCTCGGTCACGGCCTGGTTGACCTGGCCGATGCCGGTGCTCTGCTCGGCGGCCGAGGCGGTCACCTCGCCGATGATGTCGGACACCCGCTGCACGCTGGCGACGATCTCGCTCATCGTGGCGCCGGCGTCCTGAACCAGGCGCGTGCCGTCCTCGACGCGGTCGACCGAGGTGTCGATCAGCGACTTGATCTCGCGCGCGGCGCCGGCCGAACGTTGCGCCAGGCTGCGCACCTCGCTGGCCACGACCGCGAAGCCGCGGCCCTGTTCGCCGGCGCGCGCCGCCTCCACCGCGGCGTTCAGGGCCAGGATATTGGTCTGGAACGCGATGCCGTCGATCACGCCGATGATGTCGGCGATGCGCTTGGAGCTGGCGTTGATCTGTTCCATGGTCGCGACGACCTGGGAGACGACCTCGCCGCCGCGACGCGCGACGCTGGAGGCCGACAAGGCGAGCTGGCTGGCCTGCGAGGCCGCGTCGGCGCTCTGGCGCACCGCCAGGGTCAGCTCGGACATCGAGCTGGAGGTCTGCTGCAGGCTGCTGGCCGTCTGCTCGGTGCGCCGGCTCAGGTCGTTGTTGCCCGAGGCCACTTCGCTGGAGGCCGCATGGATGCTGGTGGACGATTGCCGCACGGTGCCGACCAGGCGCTGCAGCGCGGTCTGCATCTGCGCCAGCGCGCCCAGCAGCTGCGCCGCCTCGTCGCGGCCCTCGACGCGGATCGGCCGGGTCAGGTCGCCGCCGGCGATGGCCAGCGCCACCTGGCGCGCGTAGTCGATCGGCTTGGTGATCGAGGAGGAATTGGCCAGCGTCAGCGGCACGACGACCAGCACCGCGACGCCCAGCACCACCATGCACACCACGAAGGCGGCGCGGGCCGTGGCCTCCATGCGGTCGGTGGCCTGCGCGGCCTCGCGCGAGACGGCGTTCTGCGTCTGCACCAGCGCCTCGTCGGCCGCGCGGGCGGCGGGCAGGGCGGTCTCGGTCAGCGCGGCGTTGACGGCGGCGGTCGACTCGAAGCCGGCGCTCTCGAGCTTGGCGAAGATGGGGCCCAGCGCGGCGACATAGGCCGCGTGGCGATCGAGCAGCGCGGTGGCCGCCTTGGTCGTCTCGCCGTCGTAGACCTGGGCGAGCACGCGGGCGTTGGCCTCGACGAGCTTGCCGGCCGCGTCCCAGTGGGCGCGCGCCTCGGCCAGCTTGTCCTTCTTGTCGAAGTCGATCGCCATGTCCTTCTCGAAGCGGCCGAGGTCGCCGGAGGCCTTGGCCAGGACGGAGAGCGCGCCCAGTCCGTTGACGGTGCTGTCCGACAGCAGGCGGCTCTGGGCCTGCACCTTGTACATGCCGCCCAGCCCTGCCGCGCCGACGGCCAGCAGCAGCGCCAGGACCATCGCGATGGCACCGACCATGCGGGTGCGCACGGTCAGCGTGCGCAGCTGTTGTTTGATGAAGTTCATGGCTATCGGCCGTGGAGGGCGGCCCGGGTGCGAAATTCGTGGAAAAAAGAAAGGGCGCTGGATGCGCCCCTTCCGTTCAACCGTGCCGGATCAGAAAGATTCCCAGTCGTCGCTCGCCCCGGACGCGGCCGCCGGTGCGGGCGCGGCGGCGGCGGGTGCCGTTGCCGGTGCCGACGGGGCCTTGGGCGCCGCGGGCTTGGCCGCCGCCGGCTTGGACGTCGGCTTGAACGCGGCGGCCTTGGCGATCGCCTTGGCGGCTGCCGGCTTGTGGGCGGCCGGGGGCGCGACGTAGGCCTGCACTTCCGAGACGCCGTCCAGGCGGTAGTTGGCCACGACCGTGGTCATGCGGTGCGCCTGGTCCTTCAGGCTCTCCGCGGCGGCCGCCGATTCCTCCACCAGCGCGGCGTTCTGCTGCGTCATCTGGTCGAGGCGGGTGACGGCTTCGTTGACCTGGCCGATGCCCTGGCTCTGCTCCAGCGCGGCGGCGCTGATCTCGCCGATGATGTCCGTCACGCGCTGCACGCTGGCGACGATCTCGTCCATCGTCGAGCCGGCGTCCTGCACGAGCTTGGAGCCGGTCTCCACCTTGTCGACGCTGGTGCCGATCAGCGACTTGATTTCCTTGGCCGCCTCGGCCGAGCGCTGCGCCAGCGAGCGCACCTCGCCGGCCACCACGGCGAAGCCGCGGCCCTGTTCGCCGGCGCGTGCCGCTTCCACCGCGGCGTTCAGCGCCAGGATGTTGGTCTGGAACGCGATGCCGTCGATCACGCCGATGATGTCGGCGATCTTCTTGGACGACGAGTTGATCTCTTCCATCGTGGCGACGACCTGCGAGACCACCGCACCGCCGCGGCGCGCCACCTGCGTGGCCGAGCTGGCGAGCTGGTTGGCCTGGGCGGCGGAGTCGGCGCTCTGGCGCACGTTGCCGGTCAGCTGCGACAGCGAGCTGGCGGTCTGCTGCAGGTTGCTGGCGGTCTGTTCGGTGCGCTGGCTCAGGTCCTGGTTGCCGGTGGCGATCTCGGACGAGGCGGTGGAGACTTCGTGCGTGCCCGAACGGATCGACGAGATCGTCTTGCGCAGTTCGTCCTGCAAGGTCTTGAGCGCGCGCAGCGAGGCCGTCGAGGCCGCCGGACCGCTGGTGCGGATGGTGGTGCTGAGGTCGCCGCCGCCCATGGCGATCGCGTGGGCGGTGAACTCGGTGATCATGCGACGCACCAGGATCATGCCGGTGGCGAACACGTAGGCCGTGGCCACGCACAGCGCCAGGCCGGCGCTGACGAAGACCACGGGCGGCCAGCCGAGCATCAGGCCGGCGATGACGACGGCTTGGCTGCCGAACAACAGGGAGAAGAAAAGCATGGCGCGGGCCTGTATGGAGAGAGAGCTCAACATGGGGAATCCGTTTCAGAAGAAATCGGGATGTCGTTCGGATTTGACTTGCACCGAGGGCCTCAATGGCGGGTGCGGCGCACCAGCGATCCGGTGTCCAGGATCAGCGCGACGCGGCCGTCGCCCATGATCGTGGCGCCGGACACGTCCTGCACCTTGCGGTAGTTGGCTTCCAGGTTCTTCACGACCACCTGTTGCTGGCCCAGCAGTTCGTCGACCAGCAGGGCCACGCGGGCGCCCTCGGCTTCGACGACCACCATGATGTTGCTGACGTGCTCGAAGTCGAAGCGCGGCACCTCGAAGACGCGCTCGAGGTCGATGACGGGCATGAACTCGTCGCGCACCTCGACGACGCGGCCGGAGCCGCCGATCGTCTTGATCATCCCCGGGGCGACCTGGAACGACTCGACCACCGAGGCCAGCGGCAGGATGTAGCACTCGTCGCCGACGCCGATGCTCATGCCATCCATGATGGCCAGCGTCAGCGGCAGGCGAACCTTCACGCTCATGCCGTAGCCCTCGGCGGAGTCGATCTCCACCGTGCCGCCCAGCGAGGTGATGTTCTTCTTGACCACGTCCATGCCGACGCCGCGGCCGGACACATCGGTCACGACCTCGGCGGTCGAGAAGCCCGGCGCGAAGATCAGCGCGTAGACCTCCTGGTCGGTCATGCTGTCGGGCGCGTCGATGCCGCGCTCGCGGGCCTTGCTGATCAGCTTCTGGCGCGACAGGCCCTTGCCGTCGTCGCGCACCTCGATGACGATGGAGCCGCCCTGGTGCGAGGCGACCAGCGTGATGGTGCCGTGCTCGGGCTTGCCCTTGGCCAGCCGTTCGGCCGGCAGTTCGATGCCGTGGTCGCAGGAGTTGCGCACCAGGTGGGTCAGCGGGTCGGTGATCTTCTCGACCAGGCTCTTGTCCAGCTCGGTCGCCTCGCCCTGCGTGACGAGCTCGACCTTCTTCTCGAGCTTGGCGGCGAGGTCGCGCAGCATGCGCGGGAAGCGGTTGAACACCATCGACATCGGAATCATCCGGATCGACATGACCGCTTCCTGCAGGTCGCGGGTGTTGCGCTCGAGGTCGGTCAGGCCCGCCAGCAGTTGCTGGTTGAGCTGGCCTTCGCGGCTGTTCTGGGCCAGCATGGCCTGCGTGATGACGAGTTCGCCGACGAGGTTGATCAGCTGGTCGACCTTCTCGATCGACACGCGCAGCGTCGCCTGGTCCGGCGACGGCACGTTGGCCTTGGCGTCCGGGCGCGCGGCGACCTTGGGCGCGGCGGCCACGGCCACCGGGGCCGGCGCGGCGACTTCATGGGCATCGGCGGCGGTGGGTGCCGGCGCGGCTTCGGCCGGGCCGTTCTCGGGCAGCGGCTCGAAGAAGCCGTAGCCCGGATCGACCGGATTCTCTTCCGGCGGGGCGCCGGCGTTCTCGGGGAAGAAGCCGAAGCCCGGGTCGGTGGCGCGCATCTGGATCTTCTCGCGTGCCACATGGAACGTGAACAGGTCCAGCAGTTCGTTGTCGGAGGTGGTCGTCACCACGCGGAAGCGGCGCATGCCGTCCGCGGCGCGGCCGCCGTCCAGCGGTTCGATCGTGCCGAGATCCTCGATTTCCTTGAACAGCTCGCTCAGGGCATCGGCGGTCTCGGGCTTGTCCAGCGGGCCGACGACCAGCTCGATGGCGCGCGTCTGCGCCTTCGGCACGGGCATCGACTTCAGCGTCGAGCTGGTGCTCGTCGGCGCGGCGACGGGCGCGGCGGCCTTGGGCGCGGGGGCGCTCGCCTGGCCTTCGGCCATCGCGCGGATGCGAGACAGCAGCTCGCTGGTGTCGGGGGCGGTGCTGGCCGAACCCTGGTGCACCGCGAGCTGCGCCTTCAGCGCGTCGCCGGCGGCCAGCAGCACGTCCACCATCGCCGAGGTGGGGTTCAGTTCGTGGCGGCGCAGCTTGTCCAGCAGCGTCTCCATCTGGTGCGTCAGCGCGGCCACGTCGGAGAAGCCGAACGTGGCGGCGCCGCCCTTGACCGAGTGCGCGCAACGGAAGATGGCGTTCATCTCCTCGTCGTCGGCGGCGTCGACGTTGAGCTCCAGCAGCTTCTGCTCCATCAGCTCCAGGTTCTCGCCGGCTTCCTCGAAGAAGACCTGGTAGAACTGGCTCAGGTCGATGCCGGCCGAGCTGCTGTTGTTACTGATCTCACCCATTACTCTTACTCCTGATCCGGATTCTTGTTGCCTGTCCTCGCGCGGGGGCCAGGGCTTTCAGCGCACGACCTTGCCGATGACCTCGATCAGCTTGGCCGGATCGAAGGGCTTGACCAGCCAGCCGGTGGCGCCCGCGGCGCGGCCGGCCATCTTCATCTGGTCGCTGGACTCGGTGGTCAGGATCAGGATCGGGGTCTGCTTGAACTTCGGGTTCTCGCGCAGCTTCTTCGTCAGGCTGATGCCGTCCATGCGGGGCATGTTCTGGTCGGTCAGCACGAGGTTGTAGTCGCGTTGGGTGGACTTCTCGAACGCATCCTGGCCGTCGACGGCTTCAATGACGTTGAAACCGGCGTTCTTCAGGGTGAACGCCACCATCTGGCGCATCGAAGGGGAGTCGTCCACGGCAAGAATCGTGTGCATTGCAGTTCTCCGGAGGGGTCTTGAATAAGGGCTTGAAGGGGGAGTCAGGTCAGAACAGGTCGATGGAGCCAGCGTCCATCTCGTCCTGCGTCACCGGGTTCGGTCGCATCGGGGCGTCCTCGACGATGGCTTCGCCATCCTCGTCGTCGCCCATCGCGTCGCGCGCGATCCGGTCGGCGCAGTTGCGCAGCCGGCGTTGGGTGTGCGCGATCAACTGGGTGGCCATGTCCTGGAACTGCAGCGCGGTGATCGCGCCGGCCAGGCTCTGCAGGGCTTCGCGGATCGGCGCGACGTCCAGGTTGACCTTCGGCGCCTCGTCCCTGAGCACGTTCATCTGGTTCGACGCACCGTAGAAATGGCCCATCAGCGCCTCGCCGGCGTCCTCGAGCAGGCGTTGCAGGCGTTCGAGGTCGTGCGAGGCGACCATCAGGTGATCCTGAAGGTCTGCCGCCGCGACCAGCGGCAGGCCTCCGCCGGGCGATGGGTTCTGGGCGTCACTCGTCAGCATCGTGGCTCCAAGCAATGGATGTTGTGTTCTTCGGGCAAGGCATCGGTCGCGCCTTCAAACCCTTGGGGATTGCGCTTGATTCTTCGGCACATGCCCCCCCGACATTGAGGAGATCACGACAGAAATCCCCCTGCATTTCTGCTTATGCGTGGGCTAGTTCCGTTCCGGGCGTCGAATCCGGGCCCCGAAACCCCCCTGGAGGCGACCGGGTGGCACTGAAACCGGCGGATACACTCTGCGCATGCCATCCCAAGCCGCGCCAGTCCGCCGCAGCGCCCTGCGGGTGCTGCACCTGGAGGATTCGGAACTCGATCACGAGCTCGAGATGGCGCACCTGCGTCGCGGCGGCACCCAGGTCGAGACGATGCGGGTCGACTCCGAGCCGGCCTTCCGGGCGGCGCTCGAGGACGACTGGGACATCGTGCTGTCCGACTTCAACGTGCCGGGGTTCTCGGGCCTGGCGGCGCTGGAGATGGTCAAGACGCGCGAGCGCCCGCTGCCGTTCATCCTCATCTCCGGCGAGATCGGCGAGGACGTGGCGGTGGCCGCGATGCGCAACGGCGCCAGCGACTACCTGCTCAAGGCCAACCTGGCCCGCCTCGCACCGGCCGTCGAACACGCGATCGACGCCCATGAGGCGCGCCTGGCGCGCGAGCGCGCCGACCACCAGCTGGCGCAATCGCGCCAGCGCCTGTCCGAGCTCGCGCAGCACCTGCAGACCAGCGTCGACAATGAACGCGCCGCCATCGCGCGCGAGATCCACGACGACGTCGGCGGCTCGCTGACCGCCCTGAAGTTCGACCTCGCCTGGATAGTTCGTCACGCCAGCGATGTGCAGGTGCAACAGCGGGCGCAGGCCGCGCTGGAAGTGGTCACTCACGCCATCGAGTCCAGCAAGCGGATCATGCACAACCTGCACCCGGCGATCCTGGAGCAGGGCCTGGTGGCCGCGCTGCAATGGATGGCCTCCCGCTTCGAGAAGCGCACCAACGTCGCCTGCACCTTCCGAACCAGCCACGAGACGATGCAACTGCCCTCGGGCGTGCCGCTGGTGGCCTACCGCACCGCGCAGGAGGCGCTCACCAACATCACCAAGCACGCCAACGCGAGCCGGGTCAGCATCGACCTGTCGCTGGCCGGGGGCGTGCTGTCGCTGGAGGTCAGCGACAACGGCGTCGGCCTGCGCGGCGCCGACCTGGGCAAGGCGCGCAGCTTCGGCATCCGCGGGCTGCACGAGCGCGCCTCCACCGTCGGCGGCTGGGTGGACCTGTCCAGCGGCACCCAGGGCACCACGCTGATCCTGTCCGTACCGTTGGCCGACGCCGTCGGCTACGCCTCGGAATTCGGGCCCGACGCCGACGACGGCCATGCGCCCTTCGAAGATTCCGACGATCCATCGGTTTGGGGAGACCTATGATCCGTGTCATCCTCTGCGACGACCACGCCCTCATCCGGCGCGGCATCCGCGACACGCTGTCCGACGCGCCCGACATCGAGGTGGTGGGCGAGGCCGGCGACTACCCCGAGCTGCGCACGCTGCTGCGGGCCACCACCTGCGACGTGCTGGTGCTCGACATCAACATGCCGGGCCGCAGCGGCCTGGACGTGCTGGCCGTGCTCAAGGACGAGGGCACCACGATGAAGGTGCTGATCTGCAGCATGTATCCGGAAGACCAGTACGCGATCCGCGCGCTGCGCGCCGGCGCCTACGGCTACGTCAACAAGGGCGGCGACCCGCAGCAGCTCGTCACTGCGGTGCGCACGGTGTCGCAGGGCCGCAAGTTCGTCACCCCCGACATCGCGCAGATGCTCGTCGAGAGCCTGACCGCCCCCGAAGTGGCGCACGCTCACGAGAAGCTGTCCGACCGCGAGCTGCAGACCCTGGTGATGATCGCCTCGGGCAAGCGGCTGTCCGACATCGCCAGCGAACTCACGCTGTCGCCCAAGACGGTCAGCGTGTACCGGGCGCGGGTGCTGGAGAAGCTGGCGCTGACCAACAACTCCGAGTTGACGGTCTACGCGATCCGCAACGGCCTGGTGGGCGAGTAGGGCAGCAGGCGACGCCGGCCCCCGTGGCCACGCGCCTGCCCCGGAAAATGCAATGCCCGCGAGGCGCGGGCATCGTTCGAACGGTCGGGGGAACTCAGAACCCGAGGCTCGCCAGCAGGTCGTCCACTTCACCCTGGTCGGAGACCACGTCGGTGCGGCCTTCCGGGTTGACGACCGGGCCGTTCAGAACGCTCGGGTCCACCTGTTCGCGCACGCCTTCGGGCACCACCTGGATCAGCAGCTTGACGAGGCTGTCTTCCAGGTCGTTGGCCAGCGTCACCACCTTGGCCACCACCTGGCCGGTCAGGTCGTGGAAGTCCTGCGCCATCATGATGTCGGTCAGATGGTCGTCGATGCGCTTGGTCGAGGCTTCGACCTCGTGCACGAAGTTCATCACGGCGCCCGAGGCCACGGCCTTGACCGGGTCGGCGACGATCAGCTGGGCCATTGCGCGGGTGGCTTCGGAGATCTGGCGGTGCTCGTTCTTGGCCGCATCGACCGTGTTGAGCACCTTGTTGGCCGCGTCGGCCGTCTTCGAGGCGATGTAGCTCAGGCGGCTGCGCGCGTCGGGCAGGCCGTCGGTGGCGATCTGCAGCTTGGGCATGACGCCCAGTTGCTGCATCGTGTCGTGCAGCAGGCGGGTGATGCTGCCCAGCTGCTGGAACACCTCGGGAGAGACCGCCAATGCGTCGGCCGGCCTCATGTTGGCGATATCTTCCATTTTCATGATCCGCTCCCGGGTCAGGCGGTGGCCGCCAGTTTTTGCATGATCTTCTGCACCTTCTCTTCCAAGGTGGCCTTGGTGAAGGGCTTGACGATGTAGCCGGCGGCGCCCGACTGGGCGGCGAGCACGATGTCTTCCTTGCGCGCCTCGGCCGTGACCATCAGCACCGGCAGGTGCTTGAGCGATTCGTCGGCCTTGATCGCCTTGAGCAGGTCGAACCCGTTCATGTTGGGCATGTTGATGTCCGAGACGACGAAGTCGAACTTCGCGGCCCGGAGCATGTTGAGCGCGACCTGGCCGTCCTCGGCTTCCTCGCAGTTGTTGCAGCCCATCTCCTTCAGCAGACCGCGCACGATGCGGCGCATGGTCGAGAAGTCGTCGACGACAAGGAATTTAAGGTCGGTTGGATTGCTCATGGTGTCCTCAGGGGCGAAGTTCTGCAGTGTTATCGGTCAGTGGGAGGGGGCGCTTGAGTCGGCGGCCGCCGGCGCAGTGGAATTTGTCGCAGCCGAGGCCGGAGAATCCGCGCCATCCGGGGCCACCTTGTCGGGGTCGGTGCGGAACATCCGGTCTTCCGCCTCGCGGTTCATCACGATGATGCTGATGCGTCGGTTGGTCGGCGCCAGCGGGTTCTTGTCGTCGAAGGGCTGGCTGGAGGCCAGCCCCTGCACCCGCAGGACGCGATCCTCGGCCAGGCCGCCGGTGATCAGCTCGCGCCGCGACGCGTTGGCGCGGTCGGACGACAGTTCCCAGTTGCTGTAGCCGCGATCACCGCCCGGAAACGGCTGGGCGTCGGTGTGGCCTTCGAGCGTGAGCCGGTTGGGCACCTCGGTCAGCACCGAGCCGATCTCGCGCAGCAGGTCCTTCATGTAGGGGGCGATGCTGGCCGAGCCCGAGGCGAACATCGGCCGGTTCTGGTCGTCGACGATCTGGATGCGCAAGCCGTCGCGCGTCATGTCCAGGCGGATCTGCGAGCTGAGCTCCTTGAGCTTCTCGTTGCTCTGCAGCTTCTGCTGGATCTCCTGCTTCAGGTCTTCCAGGCGCGCCACTTCGGCGCGCGTCTGTTCGGCCTTGAGCTTGTGCAGGTTGATCGTGTTGCGCGCCGCCTCGACGTCGCCCTTCTTGACCTGGCCGACCGTGGAGGTCAGGCTCTCGCCGCCGCCCTTGAGCACCGAGTTCGAGTCGCCCGAGCCGGAGCCGCCGGCCATCGCGATCTTGAGCGGCGACTGGAAATAGTCGGCGATGCCCTTCTTGTCGCCGTCGGTGGTCGATCCCAGCAGCCACATCAGCAGGAAGAAGGCCATCATCGCCGTCACGAAGTCGGCGTAGGCGATCTTCCAGGCGCCGCCGTGGACGGCATGGCCGCCCTTCTTGACGCGCTTGATGATGATCGGCTGGAGCTTCTTCGAATCGCCGGCCATGGCCTACTTCCCGTGCTTCACTTCTTGCCCTTCACGTGGCTTTCCAGCTCGGTGAAGGTCGGGCGGTCGGGCGAGTACAGCACCTTGCGGCCGAACTCGATCGCCACCTGCGGGGCGTAGCCCTGCATGGAGGCCAGCAGCGTGGTCTTGATGCACTGCAGTTCCTTGCCGGCGTCCTCCACCTTCTGCTCCAGCAGGCCGCCCAGCGGCTCGACGAAGCCGTAGGCCAGCAGGATGCCCAGGAAGGTGCCCACCAGCGCCGAGCCGATCATGCCGCCCAGCACCGCCGGGGGCTGGCCCACCGAGCCCATGGTGTTGACGACGCCCAGCACGGCCGCGACGATGCCGAACGCCGGCAGGCCGCCGGCCAGCCGGCCGATGGCGGCCACGGCCGCGTGTTCCTCGTTGTGGTGGGTCTCGATCTCGGAGTCCATCAGCGACTCGATCTCGTGGGCATTCAGGTTGCCCGAGACCATCATGCGCAGGTAGTCGGTGACGAACTCCACCACGTGGTGGTCGTTGCCGACGATGGCGTACTTCTGGAACAGCGCCGAGCTGTGCGGGTCCTCGACGTCCTTCTCGATGGACATCAGGCCTTCCTTGCGCGCCTTCTGCAGGATGTCGTACAGCAGCGCCAGCAGCTCCATGTAGCGCGCCTTGTTGAACTTGCTGCCCTTGAAGCACTGGCCGATGCCCTTGAGCGAGCTCTTGACCACCTTCATCTGGTTGTTGGCCAGGAAGGCGCCGCCGGCCGCCCCGAAGATGGTGATCATCTCGAAGGGGAGGGCGTGCAGGATCACGTGGATGTTGCCCCCGTGCGCGATGTACACGCCGAAGATGCAAGCCAGCGCGACGACCCAGCCGACGATCACAAACATTTTGGGTACGCTTCCAGTTCTTTATGCATGACGGCGCCCGGGTTTTCCGGTGCCATGCGGCTTTATCGACTCGTCCGGGGCTGCCCTTGAGGGCTGTCCGGGCATGAAATGGCGGGGATTCGGGCCCCAGCCGCGCGCTGCGCGCCGGCCCGGGCGTTGCGGCTGCTCATGATCCGATCCGGTAGATCCAGACCGGACGCCCCGACGGCATCTCCATCCGGGCGTGCGGGCGCCGGCCGACGGCCTCGAACTCGAGGCTGACCACCCAGCTGCCCGGCCGCATCTCGGCGTCGGCCTTGGCCAGCGCGCGCGCCATACTCTCCGGGCGCTGGAACAGGTAGACCAGGTCGTGCGCGGCCCAGGAGCCGCGCCACATGTCGCCGCGCGCGACGCGCGCCCAGGGGCAGCGCAGCCGTGTGGCCAGCGCCAGCGGCCAGCTCCATTCGATGCCTGCCAGGCGCGCCTGCGGCCAGACGGCGCGCAGGGCCTGCAGGCCGTGGCCGAGGCCGCAGCCGGCGTCCAGGATGCGTGGCGATGGCGCCATCGCCACGTGGCGGTCCAGGCCGGCGAGGGCGTCGCGCGGCGTCGGAAACACCGGCGCGTCGCGCCAGGCGGTGATCGGATAGGCGAGCGCCAGCGCGCCCAGCGGCAGCAGCCAGGCCCAGGCCGGCAGCACGCCGCCCAGGCCGGTGACCACCAGCGAGACGGGAAACCCGGCGGCGACGATCGCCCGCCGCCAGAACGTGGCGGCCAGCAGCGCCGGCGCGGCCGCCACCAGCAGCCCGGCGGCGACCGCGAGGCCGGGCGCCAGGGTGCCGGTGCGGGCCAGCACGGTCATCGCCACCCAGCCCGCACCCCAGGCCAGCAGCGCAGGCAGCGGCCAGCGCAGCGGCAGGCGTGCGAGCAGCGCAGGGCGGATCGGGGGAGCGTGAGCCATGGATCGAGTGTCCGGGGGCGGGCCCGGGCGCACCCGCTGGAAAAGACCGACAAACCGGGCCGTTCTTCTTGCGCTGCAACATGTCCCCATGGATGAGCGTGGCGCGCGCGCACAAAGAAAAAGGCGATCCGGTTGAAGGGATCGCCTTGGAAAGCACAGGGGTTGTGCTAGGAGGAGACAAGCAAGAAAAACAGTATGAACTAGACCTGATATCGGGCGGTTTGTTCCACCAATCAAGCCCGGATCTGTAAAGAATCGCGTAGCAATTCACGGATTGCGGCGCCCGGCCGGGGCCGCGGGGCTCGAATCCCGCACGTTGACGCGGGCCCCGAGCTCAGCCGTGCTGCGCGACGGGAATTCAGTGGGCCAGGGACAGGGCGCCGGCCGCCTTGCCCTTGCCGGCGCGGGCCGGCGGGTTGCACAGGCCGCAGACGAAATGGCGCGCCATCTCGTGCGGGTGGGTGACGAAGTTGCCGCTGCACTTCGTGCACTTGGTCAGCGTCAGCATGCCGTTGTCGACGAACTTCACCAGGCGCCAGGCGCGCGTGACCGACAGCAGGGGCTCCAGGCCCTGGGCCTCGGTCTGCTCCATGTAGAGCTGGTAGGCCTTGATCACCGTGTCGATCTCTTCCATCGCCGCGGCCTTGTTCAGGTACTCGTGGATGTTGAGGAAGAGGCTGGCGTGGATGTTGGGCTGCCAGGTCATGAACCAGTCGGTCGAGAACGGCAGCTGGCCCTTGGACGGGCTGCGCCCCGAGACTTCCTTGTACAGGCGCAGCAGGCGCTCGTACGAGAGATCGGTCTCCGACTCCAGCACCTGCAGGCGGGCGCCCAGCTTGATCAGCGTGACGGCGCGCTCGATCTGGCGGGCTTCGGTAAGGATGCTCTTGACGCGCATGACGGTCTCTCCAGCCTGGTGAATTGTTGTTTCGGACGCGGTCGGGCGGCTTACGCGGCTTCCTGGTGGCGGCCGGCCATCAGGATGGAGGCGTGCAGGCGCGAGACGGTCTCGTTGGCGGCGGTCTTGCCGTGGCTGGTGATCAGGCTCCAGACGAGGTCGTCGTCCATGCGGAAGCGGCACAGCAGCGTGTTGCCGGAGGCGATCTTCATCATCTGGGCCGGGGTCAGCGCCGAGATCATGTTGGCGGTTTCCTCCGAGATGCCCAGGCGGAACAGCGCCTGGTCGCGATCCGAACGGATCAGGCTCTGGGCCAGCATCATGTACGACAGGTTGGCTTCGCGGATCTCGGCCAGGATTTGAGTGGTTTCCATGATGCTTTTCCTTGTGTCTGTGGAGGGAAGAAACGGTGTCAACGTGAGATGGACTTTAAAGCCCGGAACTGGCCGGCAACATCAGCCCACTTCCGCGACTTGAGTCGGGCGTGCGCCAGGTCCGCTGTAAGGCAACTTCCTACAAGGATTACTCGACAGTACCCCCACACGTACTTCTGATTTGGGATATATTTCCCAAATGCTTGAAGACTCCGTGTTGATTTCCGCCATCGGGCTGGCGCTCGCCAAGCTGCTGCGTCCCCTGGTGCGGCTGCTGCTGAAGCACTCGTTCCCCTATGCCGCGTTCGAGTCGATCGCCAAGCGCGTCTATGTCGAGACGGCCATGGAGGACTTCGCGCTGCCGGGCAAGAAGCCGTCGATCTCGCGCGCCGCCATCCTGACCGGGCTGACCCGCAAGGACGTCAACCTGCTGCTGGCCGAGCCGTCGTCCCGCGCCGACGTCACCACCGCCCACTACAACCGCGCCGCGCGCGTGCTCACCGCCTGGGTGCGCGAGCCCCGCTTCGCCGGGGGCGAAGGCGCTCCCCAGCCGCTGCCGATGGACGGCCCCAATGGTTTTGCCGAACTGGTGCGCGCCCACGGCGGCGACGTGCCGGTGCGTGCGGTGCTCGACGAGCTGCAGCGGGTCGGCGCCGTGCAGGTGCTGGCCGACGGCAAGGTCGCGCTGCGCCAACGTGCCTTCGTGCCACACGAAAGCATGGTGCAGAAGCTGGGCATCCTGGGCACCGACGTCGGCGAGCTCATCGAGACCATCACCCACAACATCGAGCACGGCGCCACCGATGCGCGCTACCAGCGCAAGGTCATGCACGTGGGCATCCCCATCGAAGCGCTGCCGGCCTTCCGCGAGATGAGCGCCCGCCAGTCGCAGGCGCTGCTCGAGGGGCTGGACGCCTGGCTCACGGAGCACGACATCGAGCACCTGCCCGCCTCGGGCCTGCCGGCCGGCGACACCGCGCGCGTGGGCGTCGGCATCCATTACTTCGAGCAACTCACCAGCAGCCAGGAAATCCAGTCATGAGCAGCAGACCCCTTCTTTCGGCCGTCGCCCTGGCGATGCTCGCGTTCCTCGCCGCCTGCGGCGGCGGGGAACCGGCCGACGACAGCGCCACGGGCACGGCCCAGGCGAGCGCCGTCGGCGGCATCGGCGGCAGCGGCGCGACGACGCAGAGCGTGGGTGGGATCGGCGGCAGCGGCGCGACGACGCACAGCGTCGGTGGCATCGGTGGCAGCGGCGCGACGACGCAGAGCGTGGGCGGCATCGGCGGCAGCGGCGCGACGGCGCAGAGCGTGGGCGGCATCGGTGGCAGCGGCGCGACCGCGCAGAGCGTAGGCGGCATCGGCGGCAGCGGCATCCGCGCCGCCACGGCCGTGCAGGCCTGCGGCCTGCGCAGCGTCAACGTCACCGTCGCGGCCGTGCGCGTGAACGCCAACGGCGCGGCCGACCTCGGCAGCGCCGGCTGGATCGACATCGCGCTGGCGGCGCCGGTGCGCATCGACCTGCTGGCGCTGGCGGCGGGCGGTGCGCTGCCCATCGACCTGTCGGCACTGCCCGACGGCAGTTACGAGCAGATCCGCCTGCTGCTGGTCGCCGACGACGCGAATGCGCCGCTGGCCGACTCCGTCGTCACGGCGGCGCAGACGGAGACGGCGCTGGCCGTGCCCGGCGCGGCGCAGGGCGGCCTGCCGCTGGCCGCGGCCATCACCGTGGCGTCCGGCCGCGTGTCGGCGTCGTGGGGCGCGCTCGACGTCTGCCATGCCGTGACCGCCAGCACGGGCGGCTACGCGCTCGGCGCCGTGTCCGCCGCCGCGACGCAGGTCGCTTCGGCGTACTGAAGCCGCCCGACCGCACCAGAACCGGAGCCCCAGATGCCACCGTTCGAGGATATCGGCTTCCTGCTGATGGACGTTGCCAAGATGTGCAACGTCGACGCGGCGCGCATCGTCACGGGCGACGCGATCGCCAGCAGCCTGGCCGGCATCGACCATTCCGGCTTCCACCTGGTGGCCTCCGAACCCTTCCAGGCGCCGGACGGCACGCAGGCGCGGCTGCTGCTGCTGAGCCTCCAGCCGCGCCGCCTGACCGAGCGCGAGCGCACGGTGCTCAAGGCCATGGCGCTGCATGCGCAGATGCAGCTGGTCTAGGAGCGCCCCCGGCGCAAGGGACCCTCAGCGTGCCAGCGCGAGCTTGCGCACCGCGGCAGCCGCAGGAACCGCGGGAACCGCCACGCCGTCCACCTCGCGGTAGTACTTGGCGGGCACTCCGAACCAAACCTGGTTGTCGGGCACATCCTTGCGCACCTGGGAGCAGGCGCCGATCTCGGCGTTCTCGCCGATGGTCACCGACGGCATGATCACCACGCTGGCGCCGAAGCGCGACTTGCGCTTGAGCCGGCCCACGCTCTTTTCGTTGTTCTTCTGCAGGTCGGGCGTGTCGGTGACGACGAAGGCGTACTTCATCACGACCTCGTCCTCGACCACGGTGCCGGCGGACAGCGTCCCGCGGCTGCCCATCAGCACGCGGTCGCCGAGATCGCACTTGTCCCGGATCTCGCAGAACGAGGTGAACGAGCAGTCCTCGCCGATGCGGACGTCGCGTCCGATCTTCGTGTACGTGCCGATCTTGGTGCGCGCGCCGATGCGGGCCCCGGCCTGGACCATCGCGTAGTCCTCCAGGACGACACCGTCGGCCAGCACGACACCGTCTTCGACGATGCAGAACCGGCCGATCCGCACATCGGCGCCGAGCGAGGCTTGCGGGGAAACGTAGGAACCGAACATGGTGTTGTCCTTTCAGGACGGAAGCTTGGGAACGCCCGAGTGGCTGGCCTTGGTGTCCATGAGTCGGGCGGGAACGCCCGACACCACGACACCTTCCTGGTCCACGTTCCGGGTGACGACAGCGCCAGCTCCGACGACGACCCCGCGCGCGAGCGTGATGCGCGGCCTGAGCACGCTGGCGGCGCTCAGGAAGGTCCGATCGCCCAGGCGGCAGTTGCCGGCGATCGAGACGTTGTTTGCGAAATGCACATGGGCGCCGATGACGCATCCATGACCGATCTTGGTGCCGTGCGCGACGACGCAACCGTCGCCCAGCGACGTCACTTCGTTGATCGATCCGCGCACCACCGTGACATCGGTGCCGATGAAACAGTCGTTGCCGATGCGCGCGCCGCCGATCTGCGGCTGGACGATGCGTTCTCCGCTGGACGGATCCCACACCCAGGCCACCCCCGTGGCGCCCACCGTGGAATGCGATTCGATCGTGACGCGATCGCCGACGATGCAGTGATCCTTGATCACGACATGCGAATCGAGGTGGCAACCGGCGCCGATCGTGCAGTCCCCGATCACGCAGTACGGGCCGATCACCGTGCCCGCTCCGATGCGCGCGGCGGGGTCGATCACCGCGCTCGGGTGGATCGCCGTCTCGCTGGCGCGCGGCGCCTGGAAGAAGTGGCGCATCAGCAGGTAGAAGGCGCGCTGCGGGTGGGCCACCTCGATCTGGCAGGCGATGCCGGTCGCCACGGGCGTGGCCGTCAGGACCGCGATGTCGGTGTAGTCGAAGTCGGGCGCGGAGTCGCCTTCGCGGAAATAGAGGCCGTGCGCTTGCTGCGCGAACGCGCTGCAGAAGTGCAGCGGCCCGACGTCGCGCGAACCGTGGAGCACGAAGCCGACGCCCAGCGCCTCGAGTGCGGCCAGGACCTGGTCGACCGAGAAATTGCCGTTCGCCTGCGCCATGGTCAGGCCGGTTCGGGTTCGCGTGCGACGGCGGCCGCCGGGGCCGTCGCCGGATGGCTGGCCAGCACCCGCAGCCAGAACGGCCGGTACGCCGCGTAGAGGCGCTCCAGGTTGCCGCCGTGCGCCTGGATCAGGTCGAAGAACTCGTTCATCACGGGGTCGTCCTCGCCGAAGCGAGCCAGGCACTGGCGCACGTTCCAGGTGATCGCGGTGACCACGTCCGCGGGCGTGATCCGGCCTTCGCGCCAGGCGAGCAGGGCCGTGGTCACCCACGCCATCGACGACACCCGGCCGATGCCCGTGTTCATGTTGTGCGTGGTCTGCGCAGCGTGCTGGCGGAAGATGCCCAGGTGGTCCCGCACGATCACGACGGGCGCCTTCTGCACCGCGGTCAGCAGGAAGCCGACGTCGAGCCATCCGTAGTAGGACAGGTCGTCCACGGGCGGACGCGGATACGCGTGCGCGCCCTCCGCGGACATGACCATGTGCGTGAACTCGCCGACCCAGTTGTTGCAGGTGGGCACCATCGTCTGGAACAGGGCGTCCGCGTCGACGGGCACGTACAGCAGCGGGCTGCGCGCGACGATCGCCGGCTGGTTGATGCCCATCACCGGTCGCGCGTCGCCGTGGGTGACCCAGCGCCGGCTGATCGAGGCGCTGAACCGGCCCGTCTGGTGGGCGGCGATGTGCGTGCGGTAGAACTCCGGGAAGACGACGTCGTCGTCGAGTTGCAGGTGCACGTAGGGCGAACTGCCGGCCCAGCGGTCCATCAGCGCCTGGTGGTTCAGGCGCGCGTTCTTCGGCCCGCGCACCACCTGCAGGTCCAGCGTGCGGGGCAGGTCGCCGTAGTGCCCCGCGGCGATCAGGTGGGTGATCTCGTCGTCGGGGCTGTCGTCGGAGACGATGACGCGGAAGTCGCGGAAGGTCTGGCGCGCGAGGCCGAGCAAGGTCTCGCCCAGGAATTCCTTCTTGTAGGCGGGAATGAGCGTGGTGATCGTCGGCATGCGCGCGTCCTTGGGCCTCCGAGGGGGCAATGGGACGATGATCCGCGCCCAGCCTCGATGGCGATCGATGGAACTGCGGGCGCGATGGGCACCAAATCGGCTCTTTGGCCGGACTGCCGACGTCGGCGCGCCACGGCCAATTGGCCGACCTCGCCCCGCCATTTCCGTGGATCGTCGGCACGCCTGCGCAGCCATCATTCGTGTACGGACCCGTGGCTCCCCAGGTCGCTGCCGAACCAGAGACGCCCATGACCACCAGCAAGACGATCTACGTCACCCAGCCCGAGCTGCCTCCGCTGGAGGAGTTCATGCCCTACCTGCGCCAGATCTGGGACACGCGGGTGCTGAGCAACGGCGGCCCGTTCCACCAGATGCTGGAGGCCGCGCTGTGTGACTACCTGGGGGTCAAGCACATCAGCCTGTTCACCAACGCGACGATCGCGCTGGTCACCGCGCTGCAGTCGCTGCGCATCACCGGCGAGGTCATCACGACGCCTTACTCGTTCGTCGCCACCGCCCATTCGCTGATGTGGAACGGCATCAAGCCGGTGTTCGTCGACGTCGACCCCGTGACGCTGAACATGGATCCCGCCAGGATCGAGGCCGCCATCACGCCCCAGACGACGGCCATCATGCCGATCCATTGCTACGGCACGCCGTGCGACGTCGAAGGCATCCAGCGCATCGCCGACGACTACAACCTCAAGGTGATCTACGACGCCGCGCACGCGTTCGGCGTCCGTCGCAACGAGGACGGGCAGATGCGCAGCATCCTCAACCATGGTGACCTGTCGGTGCTGAGCTTCCACGCCACCAAGGTCTTCAACACCTTCGAGGGCGGCGCCATCATCTGCCCGGATGCCAAGACCAAGCAGCGCATCGACCACCTGAAGAACTTCGGGTTCGTCAACGAGACCACCGTCGTCGCCACGGGCATCAACGGCAAGATGAGCGAATTCAATGCCGCGCTCGGGCTGGTCCAGCTCAAGCACGTCGACGAGGCCATCGCCCGCCGCGGCGCCATCGCGCAGCGGTACCGCGAGTTGCTGGCCGACACGCCCGGGGTGCGCACGCTGGCGCTGCCGGCCGGGGCGACGCCCAACAACTCCTACTTCCCGATCCTCGTCGATCCGGCCTACGCGCTCGGGCGCGACGGACTCTACAAGCACCTGCGCGAGCAGGGCATCGTCGCGCGGCGCTACTTCTACCCGCTGATCTCCGACTTCCCGATGTACCGCGGCCTGCCGTCCGCGGACGGCGCAAGGCTTCCGGTGGCGCGCGCGGCCGCCGACCAGGTGCTGTGCCTGCCGATCTATCCGGCGCTGGCCGATGCGGATGTCGAGCGCATCGCAGCCCTCGTGCGCGCTGCCGCCGCGCCTGCGCTGGCGCCATGCCAGGAGCGGGAAGCGGAACGGCCGCTGCTGCTGGCTGCCTGAGGGCATCGCCCCTCGCGGCGCGAATGCCGCAAGGCGGCCACCCGCCCCGGCGTCCCGGATCAGGCGGACTCGAGTTCCAGGGCCGGCTTGGAGAACGCGAAGAAGGGCTCCTGCGCGTTGCAGCCGAATTCGAGCGGGTCGAAATCGCCGAGCAGCTGTGCGTGCGGCAGGAGCCCGCCGGTCAGGCCGGCCGCGTTGAACAGCACGCCGATGTCGCCACCGAACAGCCGCACGTGGTCGACCTGGCCGTAGTAGACCTTCGCGAAGTCTTCCGAGGGCGGACGGTCGAGTTCGAACGTGTGCTTCAGCGCCGGCGCATAGGGCGTCTGCGCGATCAGCAGCCCCCCGGGTGCCAGGCAGCGCGCGAACTCGCTCAACGCGCGCTCGGGACGGCGCACGTGTTCCAGCAGGTGGTTGGCGATGATCAGGTCGAAGCGTCCGTCCTCGAACGCGATCGATTCCGCGTCGACGCGCTGGATGCCCGCGCGGGCCGGGAAGAGGTCGCCGCGGACGTACTCGGCGGGCCTGCACGCGAGCAACCGGGGCTCGAGCGACGCCTCCGGCGCCAGGTGCAGGATGCGCGCCCCCGCCAACTGTTCCGGAAGGCCTGCCGCAGCCATGTACATCCAGAGGTGGCGGTCACGGTCGTTGCAGCCGCAATGCGGGCAGCCGTAGTGGGCGAGGTCGGAGCCGACGGTGCCCATCAGCGCCATGAACGGGCTGCGTTGGGCACGGCCGGGGTGGGGGACCCAGGCATCGACGTTGCGTTCGCAGAGGCAGCAAAAGGCCATGGCGTTCCTTGGGGTGCGGGCGGGCGGTGTTGAAGAAGCCTCAGGCGGCGAGCGCCTCGAGCTGCAGGTCCTGCATGGGATGCAGCACGCGCTTGGGCGGATTGGCGTGCAGGACGAGGGCGGTTGCGGGTGCCGAGAGCACGCCGCGGACAACGGCTGCGCGCTCGAAGCGGCCGGGCTCGACCGGGTGCAGCACGATCGCACCGCCTCTCAGCTCGGGGAAGGCCGAGAGTGCGCGGTAGCCCAGTGTCTCGAGCAGGTGCGGTTCCCAGCCGGCGCCGTACCAGGCACGAAGGGCGTTGTCCGTGGCGGCCGCGTCGGCCGCCTCCGCGGGCCACCAGACGATGCGCCGCTTCGGATGCGCGACGGTCTGTCCGGCCATCAGCGCGAACGCGTCCGCCGGCATGTTGGCGGCCAGCAGCAGTTCGGCCGTGCCGTCCGCGCCGTCCTTCCAGGCCGGATTGGCGAGCGCCAGCTCGCGCACCCACAGCGGGCCCTCGCTGCCGGGCGCGCCGCGCAGGTGGCGGGCGTCGGTCTGGCGCAGCACCTCCAGCAGGCCGGCGATGTCGCGCCGCGGGGCGGCCGATTCATCGGTGTCCGGCTTGCGCGTGCCGTCGCCGTTGAGGATGAACGACTCCATGTTCATCGCGATCTTGGCCAGCAGGTTGGTGCGGGCCAGGCCCAGGTAGCGCGGCGCGCCGTAGCGCGCGGGCACCGGCTCGCGCACGGTGTCGTCGCGGCGGTTGCGGCCGACGCGCGCGGTCTGCGCGTAGTCGAGCGCCACCTCGATCAGCGTGGCGGCGTCGATGCCCTGCCCGTAGACGATGCGTTCGTAGAGCTGCTGCCACTGGAAGCCGGCGGTGGGCACCTCGGCGTGGCGGTTCTTGACCAGGTAGGCCTGCCAGCCGTTGATGACCTTGGCCGACAGCTGCTCTACGCTGCGCACCGGCAGGTGGACGACGCCGACGCCTTCCATCGCGCGCAGCGGCGGCCGCGTGCCGTCGGTGAAATGCAGGTTGTGGTTGCCCTGCTCGACGACCAGGCGTTCGTCGTCGCGCGGATCGCGCCGCACCACGGCCTTGAAGTAGGCCGGCTCCTCGCGGCGGCGGCGGTCGGGCATCGCGCCCAGCGGGTCGGCCAGCACCCGGGCGGCGTCCACCTCGACGTCCGGCAGGTGCGTGCGCCACGGCAGCAGCACCGCGGTGCCGGCGGGCACCACCGCGAACGCGGCGTCGAGCGCGGCGCGCGAGGGCGCGTGGATGAATTCGTCGGCGTCGAGGAACCAGACCAGCTCCGGGTTGAACACCGGCACCACCTTGCGGTAGACGTGGGTGACCTTCTCCGACTGGTAGTAGCCGAAGATCGGGTCGTCGAACACGACCAGCGGCAGGCCTTCGCGCTGCAGTTCGGTGAGGATCTCGCGCGTCCCGTCGGTCGAACCGTTGTCGATCACCACCAGCAGGTCCAGCAGGGCCAGGTTGTGGCGCACGAAGGCTTCGACGATGTCGGCCTCGTTCTTGATCATCGCGATCGCGAGGGTGTTCATGTCCGGTGCAGTCTCTTGTTGGTTGGGGAGCGGCGGCGCCGGCTCAGGCCAGCGCGACGGCCTCGTCGGCGGCGTACAGCTCGTCGCTGTCCAGCCCGCCGAAGTCCGCGCGCATCGTGCGCGCGGTGGTGCGCTCGCGTGGGGTGGTGGCGATCTTGCGCAGCGTCACGCGCATGAACGCGGCGTTCTCCTTGGCGCACGGCTGCACCTGGGCGTCCAGCCACTGCGACTTGGCGATCTCGAAGCGATGCTCGAACCAGCCCAGGTACCAGAACCAGTCGGTGTAGTAGAGCCAGGAGTTCTCGTTGAGCGCGCGCAGGTGCGTCGGATCCTGCCAGGCGGTCAGCGCCTTCTCGTAGGGCACCTCGATGGAGAACGCGCCGCCCGGCTGCAGCAGCTTGAGCGCGTTGGTCATCAGCATCGGCAGGTCGGGCACGTGCTCGAGCACGTTGTTGGCATAGATCAGCTCCAGCGCGCCTTCTTCCAGCAGTACCGTGCCGCCCATGCGGGTGGGGGCCGCGAACGGCAGCGTCACCGGCTGGCCGAGGTCCAGCACCAGGTCGGGCTCGGCGCGGTCCAGGATGTCGACATTGAGCCAGGTCGGCTTGTAGTCCTTGCCCGAGCCGAGGTTGATCGCCCGCGGCCGCCACGGACCCGGGTCGCGCAGGCGCGCGAAGCCCTGCTGGAAGCCGCTGGCGAACGCCAGCAGGTCGGCGTACTGCTCGACGGGATCGTGCGCTGCGTCGGGCGTGCGGAAGGTCGCCAGGCGCTTGCGTGCCTCCTCGTAGAAGGCAGGCGTGCCGAAGTGCAGGCCGAACCATTCCTCCACCTGCTCGGGCAGCCACAGCACCGAGTCGACGAAGGCCGGGGACGGGTCGGTGGTGGGCGTGTACTCGGAGATCACCGGCGTGCCCAGCGACAGGCAATGGAACGCGCGCGCCTGCTCGAAGCGGTTGCTCTCGTAGAAGTGGCAATTGAGCACGGCCTTGGCGCGGCCGATGAACTCGTCGCGCTCGGGCCCGTAGACCGGGGCGTCGAAGGTGGCCACCGTGAAGCCGGCGGCCTCCACGCGGGCGATGAACTCCTGGCGGCGCGGATTCATGCTGCCGAAGAACAGCAGGTCGATGTCGCGCTGCTCCAGCGGCAGCGCCGGCTTGTCGAGGTAGGAGGCATAGCCGAACGACACGATGGGCACGTCGGCGGCGTCCTGCGCGTAGGCCGCCACGTTGGCGGCGTCGTAGTCGACCACCGCCGAGCGGCGCAGCAGCGCGAGGTAGTCGGGGCTGACGGCGGCGCCGCCGGCGCCGAGCTGCTCGAGGTTGACGAACACGCAGGCGTGGCGTTCCAGCCAGTCGGCCGGGAAGCCGAGGTGGGCGCCGAACACGAAGTTGACCGCATCCTCGCGCAGCCGGTTCTTGGCCATCGTCACGGTCGCGCCCTGGCGGCGGAACATGTGGCGGAAGTAGCGCGCCTGGTCCAGGAAGCCGAGCGAGTGCACGTAGCCGGCGGGCTGGATGATCGCCAGGTGGATTGCGGGAGGATTCTTCATGGGACCGGGCTCCGGAAAGGGACGGGTACCGCGCCCGCCCGGCCATGCCGGGGCCGGGAGACGGCCGTGCACCGATTCTGAAGAGCGGGGAGGGCGGCCAAGCCCGGAAAAGGGGCCGCCGCCCTGGGCAATTCGCCCTAGTGCGACTGCCGGAGCCTCAGGGCCTCGATGGCGCGCCCGGTGCCCTCGTACAGCACGACCAGGTTGCGCGCCGCCAGGGTCGATCCGCGGCCGGCGACCGAGCCCTCGAGGTCCGGCCGCTCGCCGATCTCCAGGCAGCGCAGCCAGGCCGATTCGATCATCGGCAGCAGCTCGCCGGCGCGTGCCGGCTCCTCGGTGGCCCAGTCGAGCAGCAGGTCGCCGAGCGCGAAGAAGAAGTCGGGCGAGTGCGACCAGGCGGCCATCGCGTGCTCGGCCAGCAGCACGGCCTGCGCGTGCTGGCGGCACTTCTTGAGCGCATGCATCTCGCGCACCAGCCGGTCGTGGTGCCAGCCCGGCGTGGTGCCCGCCAGCGTGACGGTGGCCCCGCTGGCCTCCTCGCAGGCGCGCGAGCGGGCGAAGTGCGCGCAGGCGTCGGCGTAGCGTTCGTAGACGTCGTGGTCCTTGCCGATCTGGTAGTGCAGGTAGGCGTCGTCGGGCGCCTGCGCCAGCGCACGCGCGAGCAGTTCGGCGTTGCGGCCGGCCTTCGCCTTGAGGGCGTCGGCGCGGTAGCCGTCGTGGGCCAGCACCGTGGCCAGCCGCCGGACCGGGCGCTTGTGGCGGGGCTGCTCGTGCACGGCGCCGTCGTAGCGCACGCCGCGCGGCAGCACGCGCGGCAGCCAGCTGGGCGAGACGGACACGCCGATCGGGGTGTCGAAATGGCTGTCCACGCGCAGCGTGCCGACGAAGTCGGGCACCGTGTGGCGCAGCGCCAGCAGGTCCACGCCGGCCTCGGCGATCCATTCGTCGGCGTCGACCACCACGTTCCAGTCGGCGTCGGCCAGCTTCAGCGCCGCGTTGCGGGCGGCGGCGAAATCGTCGCACCAGGCGAAATGGCCCACGCGCGCGCCCGCGGAGCGCGCGAGCGCGACGGTGGCGTCGGTCGAACCGGTGTCGAGCACGACGAGCTCGCCGACGCAATGGCGCGCGCTGGCCAGCGCGCGCACGATGCGCGCCGCCTCGTTGCGCGCGATCATCACCAGGGCGACCTTGTAGGGCTTCATGCCCGGCCCGCCTCGAGCGCCTGCGGCGCGAGGCCGGCAAGCTGGCGTTCGTGCATGCGCGTCAGCAGCGCGTCCATGTCGCGCGCCAGGCGCTCGGCATCGAACAGCGGCAGCGTGCGGCGATGGACCTCCAGGTGCGCCTTGATGCCGCGCAGGGTCTCGGGCTCGTTGGCCAGCGCGGTGGCCAGTTCCACGTAGTTGGCGTCGCTGGCGCAGGCCAGGTCGGCCAGGCCACACGCCGCCACGAGGCTGGCGGCAACGCGCGACGCGAAGGTCGGCCCCGGCACGGTGAGCACCGGCACGCCCGCCCACAGCGCCTCGCTGGCGGTGGTGTGGGCGTTGCAGGGCCAGGTGTCCAGGAACAGGTCGGCGGCGCGCAGGCGGGCGATGTGGTCGGCCAGGTCGATCTTGGCGGCGAAGAACACGCGCTGCGGGGCGACCCCGCGCGCGGCGAGCTCGCGCAGCAGGTTCTCCTTGGCGTGCGGGTTCCAGGCCAGCATCCACAGCACGGTGCGCGGCGCGTCGGCGAGGATGCGCGACCACAGGTCCAGCATGTGCGGCGACAGCTTGTAGGTCTGGTTGAAGCAGCACAGCACCACGGCGTCCTCCGGCAGGCCGAGCGCGGCGCGTGGCGGGCAGGGCGGCAGCGGGCGCGCGGCGTCGTTGGGCTGGTAGCAGCCGTCGAGCTGGGCGATGTGCTCGGTGTACTGGGCCGCGTGGGCCAGCGGGGTGGTGACGCGGTCGCCGATGAAGTAGTCGATGAAGGGCGCGCCGGTGGTTGCCGGGTAGCCGAGGTAGGCGGCCTGCACCGGCGCGGGACGGTAGGCCATCAGCTCCATGCGGCTGTCGCGGGTGTGGCCCTTGAGGTCGATCAGGATGTCGATGCCGTCGGCGCGGATGCGCTGGGCCACGGCGCAGTTGCCGAGGTCGCGCACGTCGACGAAGTGCTCGCAGGCGGCGCGCACGCGGCGGGCGGTGGCGGAATCGTCGTCGCGGCTGTGCGAATACAGGAAGGTCTCGAAGCGGCCCGTGTCGCGGCGCTCGAGCAGCTCGGTCATCAGCACGGCGGTGGCGTGGTGGTAGAAGTCCGAGGACAGGTAACCCACGCGGATGGGGCCGGGGCGGCGCGGTCCGGGAGCGGGCAGTGGCACGACGGCGGCGGTCAGGCCGGCGACGCGGCGCTCGGCCAGGCGGCGCTGCTGCTGCGGCGTCGACTCGATGGCGATCAGCGCGAACGGCAGCAGCAGGCGGGCGGTCTCGGGGTCGTCGCGGTCGACGGCCTCCAGCAGGGCGCGGGTGTCGGCCGCGTCGTCCTGCCAGCGGCAGGCCTGGCGATTGGTCTGCACGACCAGGCTGAGGGCCAGGGCGCGGGTGACACCATCGTCCAGCGAGATGGCGGTGCGAAAGCATTCCGCGGCCTCCAGGTCCATCGCCAGGTCCATGAAGCAAAGCCCCAGGCGGTAGTGCACGAGAGGCGAGTCGACCTTGAGCGTCAGCGCCTTGAAGAAGGCGTCCACCGCTTCGCGGGGCTGCCGCGTCTGGAACAGGGCGTTGCCCAGCGCGTTGTAGTAGTCATGGTCGCGCACGGCCTCGACGGAAAGTGCCTGCAGGGTGCGCAAGGCTTCATGGGGGCGCGACATCTGCAGCGCCAGCTCGGCCGCGATGCGGCAGGCCACGGCGCTGCTGCGGTCCAGCTCGCAGGCGCGGTGCGCGGCTTCCAGCGCCGGCAGCCACTGGCCCAGCGCCATCCGCGAGCGCGCGAGGTTCATCCACATCAGCGCGTCGGCCGGTGTCAGGTCGGTGGCGCGCTCGAATTCATGCACGGCGGCGTCCCAGCGATGGGCCCGCTGCGCGTGCAGGCCGGCCTGGCGATGGGCCTCGGCGCGCCGGGCACTGGCGCCGCCGTGGACGGGACGACCGGGGGATGCGGAGTTCTTCATGATCGGTCCAGTCTAGGGTGAAGGCCCGGCCGGTTCGCTCCGATAACAGGCGCAGACCCGGCGCAGTTCGCAGGAACACCGGGTGACCCCGCCCGGCGGGGCCGGCGCGGCATGGAAGGCGGCATGGCGCACGGAGCCCGCGGGGGGTCCTGAAAAAAACGGCTCAAATAGTCCTCAAGTCCCGGGATCGACCCGCCGAAAAGCAATTCACGGCCCCTACCGTTTTCGACTTTGGGGCGAAATCTCCGGCAATCCCGCTGGACTTTGTCTCCCCAGGAGTGAACATCATGACTCTCTCGATCAACACCAACATCAACTCCATCGACGCGCAGCGCAACCTGTCGGGCTCGCAGATGTCGCTCGCGACGTCGATGCAGCGCCTGTCGTCGGGTCTGCGCATCAACTCGTCGAAGGACGACGCCGCCGGCCTGTCGATCGCCGAACGGATGAACTCGCAGGTGCGCGGCATGAACGTCGCCATCCGCAACTCCAACGACGGCATCTCGCTGGCCCAGACCGCCGACGGCGCGCTGGCCCAGGTCGGCAACTCGCTGCAGCGCATGCGCGAACTGGCGGTGCAGGCACGCAACTCCACCAACAGCTCGTCCGACAAGGACTCGCTGAACAAGGAATTCGCCCAGCTGCAGGCCGAAATCGGCCGCGTCCTCGGCGGCACGACCTTCAACGGCAAGCACATGCTCGGTGCCGATGCGACGACGCTGAACTTCCAGGTGGGCGCCAACACCACGACCGACGACACGGTGTCGGTCGCGACGGTGGACATGACGCAGGACACGACGATGACGGCCGTGACGGCGAACACCGCCAAGATCGACGCCTCGGCGACCTCGGGCGCCATCGGCACCGTGATCGACAACATCGACAAGGCGATCAACGACGTCAACGACACCCGCGCCACCTTCGGTGCCACGCAGAGCCGCTTCGACTCGATCATCTCGAACCTGCAGTCGGGCGTCGAGAACCAGTCGGCCGCGCGCAGCCGCATCATGGACGCCGACTTCGCGTCGGAAACCGCGAACATGAGCCGCGCCAACGTGCTGCAGCAGGCCGGCACGGCGATGATCGCCCAGGCCAACCAGCAGCCGCAGCAGGTTCTGACGCTGCTGCGCTGATCCCCGGCCAGCCCGCGCCCTCCGGGGCGCCAGCCCGGACGGCTTCGCCACGCGCGCTGCCGTCCGTGGCATTCCCCCGCTTTTCCTCCGCACGCCTTCTCGAGAAATCGGGCGGGCGTGCATGCATTTAGTGCTCAAGATCCGATGGTGATCGCTCGATAAACAAGGCAACAGGCTCACGAATCGAGCTTGGGTCCGGTGAGTGGCCAAGGGCCTGGCGGTGAACAGACAACACCGCGCAGACCGAAGGAGCACCTGGCGCTAGGCAACACAACGCCAGTGCTCTTGCCGGAGACTTTCCACTGCAATCGTCACCTACCCAACTGGAATCATCATGACTCTCTCGATCAACACCAACATCAACTCCATCGACGCGCAGCGCAACCTGTCGGGCTCGCAGATGTCGCTCGCGACGTCGATGCAGCGCCTGTCGTCGGGTCTGCGCATCAACTCGTCGAAGGACGACGCCGCCGGCCTGTCGATCGCCGAACGGATGAACTCGCAGGTGCGCGGCATGAACGTCGCCATCCGCAACTCCAACGACGGCATCTCGCTGGCCCAGACCGCCGACGGCGCGCTGGCCCAGGTCGGCAACTCGCTGCAGCGCATGCGCGAACTGGCGGTGCAGGCACGCAACTCCACCAACAGCTCGTCGGACAAGGACTCGCTGAACAAGGAGTTCTCGCAGCTGCAGTCGGAAATCACCCGCGTCCTCGGCGGCACGACCTTCAACGGCAAGCACATGCTCGGGGCCGACGCGACGACGCTGAACTTCCAGGTCGGTGCCAACACCACGGCCGACGACACGGTGTCGGTCGCGACGACCAACATGACCACCGACACGACGATGACGGCCGTGACGGCGAACACCGCCAAGATCGACGCTTCGGCGACCTCGGGCGCCATCGGCGCCGTGATCGACAACATCGACAAGGCGATCAACGACGTCAACGACACCCGCGCCACCTTCGGTGCCACGCAGAGCCGCTTCGACTCGATCATCTCGAACCTGCAGTCGGGCGTCGAGAACCAGTCGGCCGCGCGCAGCCGCATCATGGACGCCGACTTCGCGTCGGAAACCGCGAACATGAGCCGCGCCAACGTGCTGCAGCAGGCCGGCACGGCGATGATCGCCCAGGCCAACCAGCAGCCGCAGCAGGTTCTGACGCTGCTGCGCTGATCGCCGCCAGAGCGGCCGGGGCCAACCCCCGGCGCACAACCAGTAGAAAGCCCCGCCAGGCGCAAGCCGGCGGGGCTTCCTTCATGGGCGGGCACTTTCCAGCAGGGCGGCGGACCGGGGGGCGCAGGTGCGAAATGGCCGGACTTGAGCCCTCATATCGGTGATTTGCCCGCACTCAAGTATTCGCACAATCCAATCCAACGTCTCCCTCAATCCATGAGAAGCGGGGAACGCGGTCCGGAAGCACTGACGATGAACGTGCACGGCGGCGGGAACAGGATGATCCCCCCCGCAGTCGAGCAGCAAGTCGGGGTGACCAAGTACCGGGCTTGGAGGTGCGAGGCTCGCAAGGCCTGCCTGACAGCCGCGCATCGAACTGAGTTCCGGCACTTTCGCCGGTTGTGCCTGAGTCCTGGAGTATTCACATGCCATTGACGATCAATACGAACATTGCTTCGCTGAATGCGCAGCGCAACCTCAACATGTCGCAGGGCTCCCTGGCGACATCCATGCAGCGCCTGTCCTCCGGCCTGCGCGTCAACTCCGCCAAGGACGACGCCGCCGGCCTGGCCATCGCCGAACGCATGAACGCCCAGGTGCGCGGCATGAACGTGGCGGTGCGTAACGCCAATGACGGCATCTCGATGTCGCAGACGGCCGAAGGCGCGCTGTCGCAGGTCGGCAATGCGCTGCAGCGCATGCGCGAGCTGGCGATCCAGTCGCGCAATTCCACGAACAGCTCGTCGGACAAGGACTCGCTGAACAAGGAATTCGCCCAGCTGCAGATGGAAATCGGCCGCGTCCTCGGCGGCACGACCTTCAACGGCAAGCATATCCTCGGTGCCGATGCGACGTCGCTGACGTTCCAGATCGGCGCGAACACGACGGCCGACGACACGATCACGATCTCGACGTCCAACATGGCCATGGACGCCACGATCACGGCGGTGACGAACACCTCCACGGCCCTGATCGACGCGTCGGCGACCTCGGGCGCCATCGGCACCGTGATCGACAACATCGACAAGGCGCTCGACAACGTCAACGACACGCGCGCGACGTTCGGTGCCACGCAGAGCCGCTTCGACGCCATCATCACCAACCTGCAGACCGGCGTCGAGAACCAGTCGGCCGCCCGCAGCCGGATCATGGACGCCGACTTCGCGTCGGAAACCGCCAACATGAGCCGGGCCCAGGTGCTGCAGCAGGCCGGCACGGCGATGGTGGCCCAGGCCAACCAGTTGCCGAACCAGGTTCTCAAGCTGCTGCAAGGCTGAAGCGCGCAACGAGCGCTGGCGCGACGCGAAGGCCGTCATCGGCTTCGCCTGGCGCGACATCCGGGCGCGCCCCGCAGCCCCCGAGGATCCGTCCTCGAGGCCTGCGCGGCGCGCCTTCTCGTTGTCGCGACGGATCCGATCGAACGAAAAGCGGGGTGTTTCGGCGAGTCCAGAAGGCTTTCCGGGCGGCCGGACCCCTCAAGAAGGTCCGCAAGGCGCCGATAGTTCGCTCAAGAACCGCAAGGAAATCCATGACCACCACCACGAGCAGCACGACGGGCTCCATCAGCTCCGCCGGCATCGGCAGCGGGCTCGACGTGAAGGGCATCATCTCGTCCCTGATGGCGGTGGAGTCGCAGCCGCTCACCTTGCTCCAGAACAAGGCCAGCACGGTCACGACCGAGATTTCCGCCGTCGGGCAGATCCAGAGCCTCACCTCGACGATGGCCGACAAGGCGCGCGCGCTGTCGTCATCCACCTTGTGGACGCAGACCACGTCGAGTTCCGCCGACCCCACGATCGTGTCGGCGGACACGTCCACCGGCGTGGCGGCGGCCGGCGACTACGCCGTGAGCGTGCAGCAGCTTGCCCAGGGACAGACCGTGACCTCCACGGTGCAGGCCGGCACGGCGCTCAACGCGGGCACGCTGACGATCCAGCTCGGCACCTACACGTCCGACGGCGCCACGCCGCCGACCACGACCTTCGCCAACGCACCGAACTCGACCGCGGTGGACATCACGATCGGTGCCGGCGACACGTCGCTCAGTGCGATCCGCGACAAGATCAACGCGGCGAACGCCGGCGTTTCCGCCTCGATCATCACCGACGCCAACGGCTCGCGCCTGTCGCTGCGCTCGACGGTCACGGGCGCGGCCAACGGCTTCAAGATCACCGCCGCCGAGACCGTCGACGACGGCAACCCCGCGGCGGGCCTGTCGGCGCTGAACTTCGACGGCAGCACCGGCGCCGCCGGCTCGCAGCTCACGCTCAACCAGTCCGCGCTCAACGCCAAGGCCACCGTCAACGGCATCGCGGTCGAATCGGCCACCAACAAGCTCAGCAACATCTCGGACGGACTGACCCTGACGCTGCTGAAGAAGAGCGACTCCCCGATCGACGTCAACGTGGCCGCCGACACGGCGTCCATGCAGAAGGCGATCACGGACTTCGTCAGTGCCTATTCGGCCCTGCAGTCCTACATCTCGCTGCAGACCAAGTACGACGCGGGGACGGCGGTGGCAGCCGGCACCGCGCGCAAGGACGGTCCCCTCACCGGCGACCCGTCCATCATCGGCTTCCAGAACCAGTTGCGCGGCGTGGTCAACACGACGTCGACCACGTCGTCGGTGTTCGCACGCCTGTCCGACATCGGCATCGCAGTCCAGAAGGACGGCACGCTGGCGGTCGGCAACAACAACAAGCTCACTGCCGCGCTGTCCAAGCCCGAAGAGCTGCAGAAGCTGTTCGCCACGCAGGGCACGACCAGCGACAACACGGGCATCGCGGTGCGCTTCGCGGCCATGGGCGACAAGGCGGTGGCGCTCGACGGCGCGCTCTACAGCCGCACGAGCGGCCTGCAGGGCGAGCTGTCGCGCAACCAGAAGCAGCAGGACGACATGCAGACGCACCTGGACGCGACGCAGGCGCGCCTGACCGCGCAATACCAGGCGCTGGACACGACGATGTCGAAGATGAGCGCGCTGTCGAGCTACGTCACGCAGCAGGTCGCGCTGATGCAGAAGTCAGGCTGAAGATGGACGGCGACGCGCGGGCGGATTGCCCACCTGTCGTGCGGCCTTCGCCAGGCTTGCATCGACTTGGGGGCGCAAACCGGCCAGTTCCACTTCAAGAGCGACGCCGCTACTTCCGATAACAAGTCAAGACGAACACACAACGGACTCGCATCCCGACCTCGCCACCATGTTCACAGCCGCAACCCCTTCTGCATTCGGACGCTCCCACGGCTTTGCCAACGCCTACGCGCGCGTGGGCGTCGAGACCAGCGTCAACTCGGCCTCGGCCCACAAGCTGATCGAGCTGCTGTTCAACGGCTTCATGGACTCGATCGTCCTGGCCCGCGGCGCGATGCGCGCCCGGCAGATCGAGGCCAAGGGCAAGGCCATCAGCCGCGCCGCCCGCATCGTCGAGGAGGGCCTGAAGGCCGGCCTCAACCTGGAGGCCGGCGGTCGCCTGGCCGAGGACCTGAACTCGCTGTACGCGTACGTCGCGCTGCGCCTGCTGCAGGCCAACCTGCGCAACGACGAGGCGGCGCTGGACGAGTGCGTGCGCCTGATCGGACCCCTGCGCGACGCCTGGATCGCGATCGGCCCCCAGGTGGAAGCGGCCGGCCTGTGAACACCTCGAGCACCTACACCCAGAAGAAGATCATGAGTACGAAGCTGCTCAACTACTACGAGGCCATCGAGAAGGCCAGCGCCGACATGCTCGCCGCCGCGCGCACCGGCAACTGGGACGAGGTGGTCAAGCTCGAGGGCGCCTGCGCCGTGCTGATCGCCCAGCTCAAGAATGCCGCCCAGTCGAGCCAGCTGATGCAGAACGAGGCCAAGGAGAAGTCGCGCATCATGCAGCGAATCCTCCTGAACGACGCCGAGATCCGCCACCTGGCCGAGCCGTGGCTCGAGGACCTGGACCAGATGATGGGCGGCCGCCCGACCATGCTTCATTGAGCCCCCGCGCTCGCGCTGGTCGCGCCCCCCGCGGGGGGCTCGGTTCGGCCCGGGTCGCGAACCCCCCGCTTCCCGAGAGCCTGCACCGATCCGTCGCTTCGCGAACAACCCAACGCCCCTGACCACCATGTTCGAAGACACGCGCCCCGCTTCGCTCGACGCGATGGGATCCGACGATTCCCTCGCCGAGTTCCGCGTCACCGCCTCCGGGGAGATCCGCGCGCTGCTCAAGCAGCTGATGGACGACGTGGTGCCGCTGAACCTGAGCGCCTCCGACGGCAGCGCCTACACCACCACGCTGTGGACGGTGGACTCCGCGTCCGGCCGCCTCTCGTTCACGGCCGACATGATGGCCCATGCCGTGCACGACATCGTCGAGGCCGACGAATGCGTGGCCGTGGCCTACCTCGACCGCATAAAGGTGCAGTTCGACGTCAGCGACCTGGTGCTGGTGCAGGGCCACAAGGCCAGCGTGCTGCAGGCCCGCCTGCCGCGCGAGATGTTCCGCTTCCAGCGCCGCAACACCTTCCGCGTGCGCACCATCGAGCGCACGTCGCCGACGGCCTCGTTCCGCCATCCGTCCATTCCCGACATGAGCCTGGCGCTGCGCGTGCTCGACGTCAGCATCGGCGGCTGCGCGCTGCTGCACCCGGCCGACGTGCCCAACCTGCAGCCCGGCGCCGTGATCCAGGGCGTGCGGCTGTCGCTGGACGCCGAGACGCAGATCGATGCCGGCCTGATGCTGCACCACGTCACCTCCACCGGCGCCGAGAACGGTTCGGTTCGCCTGGGCTGCGAGATCGTCGGCATGACCTCGGCGGCGCAGCGGGCGTTGCAGCTCTACATCGACCAGACGCAGAAGCGTCGGCGAATGATGTCCCACGAGTAGCGGCGCCGACGCGCTTCGCGACCACGCGAAGCCGGCACCGTGTCCGCCGCCGGACGCGCGTCCGCAGGCAGCACTCGAACTCTCCCAGGCCATCCCCTCCGTGTTCCGCCGCCTGCATGCCCTCGCCGGCTCGCTCAAGCTGCGGCTCGCCCTGGCGAGCCTGGTGCTGATCGCCGCCAGCGTCGCCCTCACGGTGGTGCTGGTGCTGCAGGCCATGGAGCAGCGCAGCCAGCGCGCGGCGCTCGACTCCGAGGTGGCCAACGCCGAGCGCATCGCCATCGTGCTGTCGGCCAAGATCGTGTCGCTGCAGAAGGCCTTGCGCGCCGCCTCCGCCCAGTTGCCCGTCGACCGGCTGGGCCAGCCGGCGGCGGTGGCCGACTTCCTCGACCGGCAGCAGGTGCTGCGCAGCCTGTTCGACAGCGTCTTCATCGCCGATGCCGGCCTGCGCCTGATCGCCGTGGCCGAGGACGGCGGCGTGCGCGCCACCGCCATCGCCGCCGCCGATCGCGCCTACATCCGCCGCACCGTGCGCGAGCGCCGCCCGGTGATCTCGCAGCCTGGCGTCAGCCGCACCAGCGGCACGCCGATGTTCGTGATGACGATGCCGCTGTTCGACCGCGAGGGCCGCATCGCGGCGATCCTGATCGGCGGCATGAAGCTGTCGTCCAACACGCTGCTCAACGACCTGACGCGCCCGGCGATGGACGACCACGACCCGGTGACCACCCTCGTCACCGACGCCGACGGCACCATCGTCTCGCACCGGGATCCGTCCTGGGTGATGCGCAACGCGGCCGCGTTGCCCCACTTCGCCGGCGTGGTGGCGCGCTGGAAGGCCGAAGGCCAGCCGATCGAGCCGCAGGGCTCGGCGCACCGCATCGGCGACGACATCGTCGCCACGGCCGGCGTGGCCGATGCCGACTGGGTCGTGATGCGCAGCGCCCCGGCCGAGCTGCTGCTGGGCGGCCCGAGCGCCGGGCGCCTGCAGGCGATCCGCATCGGCTCGGTCGTGGCGGTGGCCGGCGGCCTGATCATCCTGCTGGTGATGCTGGCGCTGCTGCGCCCGCTGCGCCAGCTCGAGCGGCGCGCGCTGCGCCTGCTCGACGAGGGCTTCGCGGCCCAGGATCCGTGGCCGCGCGCCGGCGGCGAGCTCGGCGAGCTGGCCCGCGTGTTCCAGTACGTGCTGGGCCAGAAGGCGGCGATGCGAAAGACCAGCGACGAGCTGCTGGAGAAGATGCGCGCCGTCATGGCCAACGCCCCGGTGGGCATCGCGTTCACGCGGCGCGGCCGCTTCGAGCTGGTGAGCGACCAGTTCGCGCGCCTGTTCGGCTACGACAGCGTGCAGGTGCGGGGCATGGAGACCCACGTGATCTCGCCGTCGGACGGGGCCCACCGGTCGTTCCTGCAGCTGGCCACCGAGATCTTCGACTCCGGCGGCACCTGCGACGCGGAGCGCGAACTGGTGCGCGCCGATTCCACCCGCTTCTGGGCCCGGCTGCAGGGGGCGGCCGTGCGCGCCGGCGACCCCGACGCCGGCGCGATCTGGATCTTCACGGACGTCACCGAGAGCCGCCGCCATCGGGAGCAGCTGTCGTGGTCGGCGTCGCACGACGAGCTGACCGGACTGGTCAACCGGCGCGAGTTCGAGCTGCGCCTGGCCGAGGAGCTGGCGATGCGCGCCGACGAGTCGCCCGCGGCAGCGCTGTTCATCGACCTGGATCGCTTCAAGGCCGTCAACGACAGCAGCGGCCACGCCGCGGGCGACGTGCTGCTGAAGAACATCGCCGCCATCCTGCTGCACCGCGCCCGCGCCCACGACACCGTCGCACGCATCGGCGGCGACGAGTTCGCCGTGCTGCTGCGCGGCTGCGACACCCACGCGGCCGAGCGCATCGCCGCCGGCATCTGCGCGCTGGTGGCCGAGCACCGGCTCGACTGGCGCAGCGGCGCGCAGGCGCAGACGCTGTCGGTGGGCGCGAGCATCGGCATCGTGGCCATCGACGCCACGTTCGCCAGCGTCCAGCAGGTGCTCGAGGCCGCCGACGAGGCGTGCTACGACGCCAAGCGGGCAGGGCGGGGCACGGTGCGCACCTGGCGGCGTGCGGCCGGCTCCGCCGAACTCGCTGTCGATTGAGTCGCGTTCCGGCTGCCGCGCCGGGCGACTTGCGCAAGTCGCGCGCTCCGTTTGCGCAAGCGGCGCCGGGCGACAATGCGCGGCCATGTCCCCGACCCCGCGCCTCGTCCAACGCATCGGCCTGGCCATCGCCTTCGCGGGCCTGGTGGCGGGCGCCGCCGTCTACGCGGAGGCGGTCGCCGAGCCCGAGGGCGACGCCATCGCCGAGCAGCGCGAGATGCGCGAGGTGGCCCGCCTGGGCGGCACCGCCGGCGTCCAGGCCGTGAAGTTGCGTCAGTGGGCGGCGTCGCTGTGGCACGGGGAGCGCCTGGCCTTCACGCTGGCGCTGCTGGGCCTGGCGGTGGGCGGCGCCTGCTGGAACGTGGGCTCCCTCATGGGCGAGGACACCGACGACGACGCGCCGCCCGCCTGAGCCGGAAACGGGAAAGGCGCCCGCGGGCGCCTCGTTTCCCCGATGCGGGTGCTCAGACCTGCATGTTCATGATGTCGGTGTAGGACTGCACCAGCCGGTTGCGCACGGAGATCGCCGCCTGGAAGCCGATCTGGGCCTTCTGCATCTGCACCATCGTCTGCTCGAGGCTGACGGTCGGGTTGTCCATCTGCAGCTCGTTCTGCATCGTGTTGGCCTGGTTCTGCATGTCGCTGACACCCTTGAGGGCATCGGTCAGCGCCGAGCCGAAGCTGGCCTTGCCGGCGCCCGCGGTGCCCGACAGCGCACCGGCCGCGCCGGCGCCGCCCGCGATGGGCGTGCCGTCGGTGCGCAGGCCCGCGCGCGCCACCGCGGCGGCGAAGTCGAAGGGCTTGAGGCGGACATCCATCGTCATGAGGCGCTCCGGGCCGCCCGGGCGCGCGCACACCGGCCGGCGGCGGCGCGCTGGCGGTCGGGGCGGAGGACGGGGTCGGCTGGCATGGTCTGAACTTTAGCGAGACGGCCCCGCGCCGAAGAACGGATGTGCCGGCCAAACGGCACCCTTCTCGTGGCTTCGTCGCCCGGCTCGAGGCTAAAGAATGCATTCATTGCGCCGAGGCTGGGTTCGCCCCTGTCCAGCCCGGACGCCAGTGCAGACAACCCGAGATCTTCCCGACCTCCCATGGAACAAGCCCTCGCCACCGCCGTTCCCATCGCTGTCCCCGGACCGCTCGATCGCCTGCTGGCCATGCCCGCCAGCGCGAAGATGAAGCTGGGCGTGGGCCTGGCGGGCCTGGTGGCCGTGGTGGTGGCGATCGGGCTGTGGAGCTCGCAGGGCGACTACCGCGTGCTGTTCGCCAACCTGCCCGATAAGGAAGGCGGCGCCGTCGTCGCCCAGCTGGCCACGATGCAGGTGCCCTACAAGTTCGCCGAGGGCGGCACGGCCATCCTGGTCCCGGCCGAGAAGGTCAACGAGGTGCGCCTGAAGCTGGCCTCGGCCGGCCTGCCCAAGTCCAGCGTCATCGGCTTCGAGCTGATGGACAACGCCAAGTTCGGCCAGACCCAGACGCAGGAACGCGTGAACCTGCAGCGCGCGCTCGAAGGCGAGCTCACGCGCACCATCGGCTCCATCGACGCCGTCGAGTCGGCCCGCGTCCACCTGGCGCTGCCCAACCAGAACGGCTTCTTCCGCGAGCAGCAGAAGCCCAGCGCCTCCGTGGTGCTGATGCTGCGCGGCGGCCGCACGCTCGACCGCTCGCAGCTGGCCGGCATCGTGCACCTGGTCGCCTCCAGCGTGCCCGAGCTGCAGACCAAGGACGTCAGCGTGCTCGACCAGACCGGCGCGCTGCTCACCGAGAACGGCGACCGCAACGTGCAGGGCCTGGACGCGAGCCAGCTGCAGTACGTCAACCAGATGGAAGCCGGCTACACCAAGCGCATCCAGGAACTGCTGGAGCCGGTGGTCGGGCGCGAGAACCTGCGCGCCACGGTCACCGCCGACATCGACTTCTCGCAGAGCGAGGCGACCTCCGAGCAGTTCAAGCCGAACCAGAACCCGGCCGACGCCACCGTGCGCAGCCAGCAGCTCAACGACACCGGCGGCAGCGCCGGTACCGTGCCCTCGGGCGTGCCGGGCGCCAGCAGCAACCAGCCGCCGGTCGGCGCCACCGCGCCGATCAACGGCGCCTCGGCCCCGCTGCAGGCGGCCCAGGGCGGCACCGTCGGCGCCAACGGCCACCGCGAGACGGTGACCAACTACGAGGTCGACCGCACCGTGCGCGTCACCCGCAACGCCACCGGCCTGGTGCGCCACCTCAACGCCGCCGTGGTCGTCAACCAGAAGGTCAACACCGACGGCAAGGGCAAGACCACCAGCACGCCGCTGACGCAGGACGAGATGGACAAGCTGACCGCGCTCGTCCAGGAGGCCATCGGCTTCGACCAGACGCGCGGCGACTCGGTCAAGGTGATCAATGCACCGTTCAAGGCCGAGGCCACGATGAAGGCCGAGGAAGTGCCGATCTGGAAGCAGTCGTGGCTGGTGGACCTGCTGCGCGCCGGCGCCGTGCCCGCCGGCCTGACGCTGGTGGCCCTGGCGGTGCTGTTCGGCCTGGTGCGCCCGGCGATCATGGCCGCGCTCGCGCCGCCGATCGTCGAGGCCAAGGAAGAAGGGCTGGACGCCGTCGTCGACGACCAGCACGAGCTGTCGATGGACGCGCTGCCCGAGCTCCTCGAGGCGCCGCAGATGGCCAAGAAGCTCGAGAGCGCGCGCCAGCTCGCCAAGGACAACCCGACTGCCGTCGCCAACATCGTGCGCGAGTGGGTCAACGGCGAAGCCGCCTGACCGACCGCGCCTGCCCGGAAACGAGACCCCGACCCCATGCCTGCAGCCAACAAAGACGACCAAGGCGTCGAAGACGCGGCGATCCTGCTGATGTCGCTCGGCGAGGAAGAGGCCGCCGCCGTCTTCAAGCACCTGGCCCCCAAGGAAGTGCAGAAGCTGGGCGAGACCATCGCCCGCATGAAGTCCATCACCCGCGAGCGCATGGACGGCGTGCTCGACAGGTTCGGCACCATCGCCCAGTCCCAGCACGTGCTGGTGCAGGACACCGACGAGTACGTCAAGGCCGTGCTGCGCAAGGCGCTCGGCGAGGACAAGGCCAACCTGCTGATCGACCGCATCCTGCAGGGCAGCGACGTCACCGGCATCGAGAGCCTGAAGTGGATGGACGCCAGCTCGGTGGCCGAGCTGCTGCGCAACGAGCATCCGCAGATCGTCGCCGCCATCCTGGTGCACCTGGACTTCGACCAGTCGTCTTCGGTGCTCAAGTCGTTTACCGAGCGCCAGCGCAACGAGGTGCTGATCCGCATCGCCACGCTGGACGGCATCCAGCCCTCCGCGCTGAAGGACCTCAACGAGGTGATGAGCAAGGTGCTTGCCGGCGGCGAGAAACTGAAGAAGGCGTCGCTGGGCGGCGTCAAGACCGCGGCCGAGATCATCAACCTGATGGGTTCCTCGGTGGAGACCTCCGCGCTCGACTACATCCGCGAGGCGGACAACGAGCTGGCGCAGAAGATCATGGACAACATGTTCACGTTCGACGACCTGAACAAGCTCGACGACAAGGGCTTCCAGTCGCTGCTCAAGGAAGTGCAGAGCGAGTCGCTGGTCATCGCGCTCAAGGGCGCGACGCCCGAACTGCGCGAGAAGGTGTTCCGCAACATGTCCAGCCGCGCCGCCGAGACGCTGCGCGAGGACCTGGATTCGCGCGGCCCGGTGCGGGTCTCCGAGGTCGAGTCCGAGCAGAAGGAAATGCTGAAGATCGTGCGCCGCCTGGTCGACGAAGGACAGATCGTGCTGGCCAGCGGAGGCGCGGATGACTTCCTCTAAGACGCCGCGCTCGCGCCTGCACGACCCGAACTACGACAAGCCCTCGCCGCTGCCCCCGCGCGGCGCGCCGCAGTCGCGCTTCATCCCGCGCGAGGAGCTCGAGGGCTTCGCCGCGTGGCGCCCGGGGTCGTTCGGCGGCGCCCCCACGCCCTCGCCGCACCCGGCCGACCGGCCCGAGAACAAGGCGCACGCCGCGCCGCCGCCGCCGCCCGCGCCGCCGACCGAGGCCGAATGGCTGGTCGAGGTGCAGCACGCGCGCGAGGGCGGCTACGCCGACGGCTACCGCGACGGCCAGGTGGCCCTCGAGGCCTTCAAGGAGAACTTCGCCCGCCAGATGGCGGCCCAGTTCGGCGCGCTGCTGGCCAGCCTCGACGACCAGTGGAACGCGCTCGAGGAGCAGATGGCGCTGGCCGTCACCCGCACCGCGGTGCAGCTGGCGCGCCAGGTGGTGCGCCACGAGCTCGACACCCGCCCCGAGATCGTCGCCCGCGTGGCGCAGGAGGCCGTCGGCGCCATCGTGCTGTCGGCCCGCCACCTGCGCGTGCACCTGCACCCGTCCGACCACCAGCACGTGCTGGACGGCGCCGGCGAGGCGCTGAAGGCCCGCGACGCGCGCCTGGTGGCCGACCCGTCGCTGGAGCCGGGCGGCTGCGTCGTCGAATCGGACCTCGGCCAGGTCGATGCCCGCATCGGCACCCGCTGGGCCGCCGCCGCCGCCGTGTTCGGCCGCGAGGACACCTGGGACGCGCCCGAGATCATCGTCGGCGGGATCGACGCATGACGATCGCCACGTCCCCCACCGAGCGCGGCGCGCGCTGGCAGCGCTACCTGGCCGACATCGAGAACTACGCCAGCGTGCCGCAGCCGCTCGAGATGCAGGGCACCCTGGTGCGCGTGACCGGGCTGGTGCTCGAGGCCGCGGGCGTGCGCGTGCCCGTGGGCTCGGTGTGCGACGTCTCCGGCTCCCCCAACGAGCCGCCGGTCACGGCCGAAGTGGTCGGCTTCGACGGCGACCGCGCCTTCCTGATGCCCACCGGCGAGCTGCACGGCCTGGCCAGCGGCGCGCGCGTGATGCCGCGCGCCGTGCCGCACCTGCCGCCGCGCTTCGGCGTCGAGAACCACCCGTGGCGCCGCAGCGAGGATCGCGGCCTGCACCTGCCGATGGGCGCCGGCCTGCTGGGCCGCGTCGTCGACGCGCACGGCCGCCCGCTGGATCGCCTGGGCGAGCTGCACGACGTGCGCGACGAGCCGATGGTGCGCCGCTCCATCAACGCGATGGAGCGCGACCCGGTGCGCACGCCGCTGGACACCGGCGTGCGCGCGATCAACGCGATGCTGACCGTGGGCCGCGGCCAGCGCATCGGCCTGTTCGCCGGCACCGGCGTGGGCAAGTCGGTGCTGCTGGGCATGATGGCGCGCTACACGCAGGCCGACGTGATCGTCGTCGGGCTGATCGGCGAACGCGGTCGCGAAGTCAAGGAATTCATCGAGGACATCCTGGGCGAGGACGGCCTCGCGCGCTCCGTCGTCGTCGCCGCGCCGGCCGATGCGCCGCCGCTGGTGCGCATGCAGGGCGCCAACTACGCCACCGCGGTGGCCGAGCACTTCCGCGACCGCGGCCAGCACGTGCTGCTGCTGATGGATTCGCTGACCCGCTTCGCGATGGCGCAGCGCGAGATCGCGCTGGCCATCGGCGAGCCGCCGGCCACGCGCGGCTACCCGCCCAGCTGCTTCGCCAAGTTGCCGCAGCTCGTCGAGCGTTCCGGCAACGCCGGGGCCGGCGGCGGCTCGATCACCGCCTTCTACACCGTGCTGACCGAGGGCGACGATCCGCAGGATCCGATCGCCGACGCGGCGCGCGGGATCCTCGACGGCCACATCGTGCTGTCGCGCGAGCTGGCCGAGAGCGGGCACTTCCCGGCCATCGACGTCGAGCGGTCGATCTCTCGCGTGATGACCAGCGTGGCCCCGCGCGAGCACCTGGCCGCCGCGCGCATCGCGCGCCACGCGCTGTCCAAGGTGAGCAAGGCGCGCGACCTGATCCAGCTGGGCGCCTACACGGCCGGCGCCGACCCCGAGCTCGACGCCGCAGTCAAGATGAGCCCGAAGCTGACTGCGCTGCTGCAGCAGGACATGCACGAGCGCACCTCGATGGCCGAGAGCCGCCACCAGCTCGCCAAGGCGATCGCGCTGTGACGATCGCCGCCGCCCCCGCTGACCGGAGTCGCGCATGAAGCGCCTGGAGCTGCTGCGGACCCTGCTCGAACGCGAACGCAAGCGCCGCGACGAGCAGCTGGCCCACGTGCGCACCGCCGTCGCCAACGCTCAGGCGCAGCAGCAGCAGTCCGACGGCCTGACCACCTACCGCAGCGAGTACTGCCAGAAGTGGTCCGCGCAGTTCCAGCAGGCCGCGCAGATGGAGATCCTGCGCAGCTACCACGGCTTCCTGGCCCGCCTGGACCAGGCGATCGGCCAGCAGCAGTCGGTCGTCGAGCATGCGCAGCGCATGGTCGAGGCCCAACGCGAGCGCCTGGTCGAGCGCGAGATCCGCGTGGCCACGGTCGAACGCCTGATCCAGCGCCGCGAGGCCGCGCTCGCCAAGGTGGCCGACCGCCGCGACCAGAAGAACCTCGACGAACTGGCCCAGCGGCCGAGCGCCTCGCGCACGCACGCCGGCATGGCCTGACATCCCCCCGAATCCCGACCTCCTTGCGAGCGACACCATGGCCCTGCACCCCAGCACCCACGCCCATTCCAGCCCGCATGCCTCGCATGCCGCCCACGCGCACGCGGCCCACGCCGCCAGCAAGGCCAAGCCGGTGCTGACGGCCGACGAAGGCCAGGGCGGCGGCTTCGCGGCCGAGCTGCTCAAGGCCCAGCCGGCGGCCGACAAGGACGCCAAGGCGCTGGACGGCCGTCCCAAGGCCGAGGCGGCGAAGAAGCCCGGCGGCGACAAGACGGGTCAGGACGCCACCGACGCCCGGCAGGCCCGGGACGACAAGGACGCCAGGGACGCGAAGGACGCGCCGGTCGCCGACGCCCGGACCCCGCCGCTCGACCCGGCCGCGCTGCTGCCGGTGCAGCCGCCCGTCGCGCCGCCCACCACTTCGCTGGCCGACCGCACCGCGGCCACCGGCGAGCACGACGACTTCGCCGCCGACCCGCTGGGTGCGTTGCGCAAGGCGAGCGCCCGGCCGGGCAAGGACGACGGTCGCCAGGCCCTCGTCGCCGGCCTGGGCGCCGGCAAGCCCGGCACCGCGCCCGCCACGGCGTCCGGCCTGCCCGGCAAGGGCGCGGCGGCCACGGGAGACATCGCCGCGGCGCTGGCCAAGGCCGAAGGCGCCGTCAAGGCCGCCACCGAGGCGCGCGACTCGCTCGCCGCGATGCTGCCGCAACCCGATCCGGTGGCCGTGCAGGCCGGTGCGATCGGCGCCCCGGCCAACGCGCCGTTGCAGGGCAACCCGGGCGCGCACGCGGCGGCGCCGACGCCCCCGGCGCAGGCCAGCCTGGCCATCCCGCCGCAGAGTCCGGCATTCGGTCCGGCCCTGGGCCAGCAGATCGAGGTCTGGATGAAGGGCGGGGTGCAGCACGCCGAGGTGCAGCTGAGCCCGCAGGACCTGGGCCCGATCCGCGTGCGCATCGAGATGGAAGGCACCCAGACCCGGGTCCACATGAGCGCCGACGTGGCGTCCACCCGCGACGCCCTGCAGCAGGCGATGCCGGACCTCAGCGCCCAGCTCGGCCAGGTGGGCATCAGCCTGACCGGCGGCGGCGTGTCCGACCAGCCGACCTTCCAGCAGTCGCCCTCCCAGGCGCAGGCCGGCGGCGACGGCGGCTTCGGCGGGGCCGGCCGCGGCGCCGGCCTGGCGGGCGCCGTCGGCGGCGGCGGCGAGGACGTCGCGC
>CAYQMX010000019.1:0-145713 GCA_964418745.1 uncultured Vitreoscilla sp. | reverse complement strand
CATGTTCCTGGTCGTCATGTTATGCCCCGCACACAAAATTCCTGACAGGCTCCCGGGGTTCAACTCGCTTCGTAGAGGAAGTTGAGTTTGCGTCAGGCCCGTCGCTGACGGCGCACCTCGAACGAGAACCCCCACCTGGTCGACCTCTGAGTCGGCGCGACCCGCCTTCGCGGGTTCTCAAACCCGCCGATCGTCGGTCTCAACCCTTCTTGGATTGCGGCAGCGTCTCGGTGTAGCTCATGCGGTCCTTACCGCGGTTCTGTTGGATGCTAGTACCTTCCAGCCGCACCGATTCCCTCTTCTGGCTCGACCAACAATTTACCGCCCTTTGTGCGTCTCTTACCTGCTCGGCGAGACTCATGGGCTTCTTCATGATCGTTCACCTTCTTCATTTGCACCAAGAGGCGCGCGCCACAGTCTTGCCATCGTTGGATGTCACTGCTTTCAGGCAACGTGAGCGATAGGATTTTCGACAGCAACGGCGTCGGCTCACAGTCGCCCGCCGCTCGACGGATTGAATGTCGGCTTCGAGGCATCCCATCTTTCCACGGCATCTTCTGCTCTGGGTCGGGTCCAGCCGGTCATGTCGGCCCTAATGCACCTCTGCCAAGCCTGACGGCCTCACGGCAGACCTGACTGATCTTCTACCGCGTGATCTATCGCTTAAGGCGCGGGAACGCACCTGCTCCTACCCCAGACGAAAAACGCCCAGCACTGCTGGGCGTCTTGCGTTCTGGCCGGCAAAGATCCTGTCACTTTCTTCGTCAGTTCCATTTCACTAACTTGTCGCGCATTTCACTTTCCGTGTCACCCGACACCTCAGACGTCGATGTTCGCCGCCCGCAACGCATTCAGCTCGATGAACTGCCTGCGCGGCTCCACCTCGTCGCCCATCAGCATCGTGAAGACGTGGTCGGCCTCGATGGCGTCCTCGATCTCCACCTTGAGCAGGCGGCGGACGGCCGGGTCCATCGTGGTCTCCCACAGTTGCTCGGGGTTCATCTCGCCCAGGCCCTTGTAGCGCTGGCGGCCGACGGCGTTCTCGGCCTGGGCCATGAGCCAGGCCATCGCGGCACGGAAGTCGGCGGCCTTGCTTTCCTTCTGGCGTTCGCCTTCGCCGCGCTTGACCACCGCGTCGGCACTCAGCAGGCCCTTGAAGGTGACGCCGGCGCTGCTCAGGGCGTCGTAGTCGGCGCCGTGGACGAAGTCCTGCGTGATGACGCTGGCCTTGGTGTTGCCGTGGTGCTGGCGCTCGATGCGCAGCACGTGCTTGTCGGTGCGCTCGTCGAACTGCGCGCTCACCTCGGCATCGTGCAGCGCGCCGGCCAGGGCCACCGCGCTGGCCTCGGCCTGGGCGGCGTCGTCCAGGTTCAGCGTCAGGCCGTCGGCGAGGGTGCGCAGGGCCTCGACGTCCATCCAGTTCGACAGCCGGTCCATCACGCTGGTGGCCAGCAGGTACTTGCGCGCCAGCTCTTCCAGCACCGAGCCGCTGAGCGGCGCGCGGCCTTCGCCCGGCTCGATGGCGGCGCCGTCCAGCGCCACCTTCAGCAGGTAGGCGTTGAGTTCGTCGCCGTCCTTCAGGTACTGCTCGTGCTTGCCCTGCTTGACCTTGTAGAGCGGCGGTTGCGCGATGTAGATGTGGCCGCGCTCGACCAGGTCGGGCATCTGGCGATAGAAGAACGTGAGCAGCAGCGTGCGGATGTGGGCGCCGTCGACGTCCGCATCGGTCATGATGATGATGCGGTGGTAGCGCAGCTTGTCGGGGTTGAAGTCGTCGCCGCCCATGCCCTTGCCGATGCCCGTGCCCAGCGCGGTGATCAGCGTGAGGATGGCTTCGGAGGACAGCAGCTTCTCGTAGCGCGCCTTCTCCACGTTCAGGATCTTGCCGCGCAGCGGCAGGATGGCCTGGAACTTCCGGTCGCGGCCCTGCTTGGCGGAGCCGCCGGCGGAGTCGCCCTCGACGATGTAGATCTCGCACAGCGCGGGATCCTTCTCCTGGCAGTCGGCCAGCTTGCCGGGCAGGCCCATGCCATCGAGCACGCCCTTGCGGCGCGTCATTTCGCGGGCCTTGCGCGCGGCGTCGCGCGCCCGCGCGGCATCGACGATCTTGCCGCAGATGATCTTGGCGTCGGCCGGATTCTCGAGCAGCCAGTCGGTGAGCAGGCGGCTGACGATGTCTTCGACCGGGGCGCGCACTTCGCTGGAGACCAGCTTGTCCTTGGTCTGGCTCGAGAACTTGGGCTCGGGCACCTTCACGCTGACCACGCAGGCCAGGCCTTCGCGCATGTCGTCGCCGGCGATCTCGACCTTGGCCTTCTTGGCGAAGTCGTTGTCGTCGATGTACTTGTTGATGACGCGGGTCATCGCGGCGCGCAGGCCGGTCAGGTGGGTGCCGCCGTCACGCTGGGGGATGTTGTTGGTGAAGCACAGCACCGACTCGTTGTAGGTGTCGTTCCACTGCATCGCCACCTCGACCGACACTGGCGTGTTCTGGTCGCTCATCTTCTCGCCCTGGGCGTGGAAGATGTTCGGGTTGAGGATGGACTTGCCCTTGTTGATGAACTCGACGAACCCCTTCACGCCGCCGATGTAGGCGAAGTTGTCTTCCTTGGCATTGCGCTCGTCGACCAGGCGGATCTTGACGCCGTTGTTCAGGAACGAGAGTTCGCGCAGCCGCTTGGCGAGGATGTCGTAGTGGAAGTCGATGTTGGTGAAGATCTCCTCGTCGGGGCGGAAGTGCACTTCCGTGCCGCGGCGCTCGGTCTCGCCGGTGATCTTCATGGGGCTCACCTCGAAGCCGTCGCGCACCTCGATGATGCGGTCCTGCGGCACGCCCTTGCGGAACTCGATGAAGTGCTGCTGGCCGTCGCGGCGCACCGTCAGGCGCAGCCAGTTCGACAGCGCGTTGACGCACGACACGCCCACGCCGTGCAGGCCGCCCGACACCTTGTAGCTGTTCTGGTTGAACTTGCCGCCGGCGTGCAGCTCGGTCAGCGCGATCTCGGCGGCCGAGCGCTTGGGCTCGTGCTTGTCGTCCATCTTCACGCCGGTGGGAATGCCGCGGCCGTTGTCGACGACCGAGATCGAGTTGTCGGTGTGGATGGTGACGGTGATGTCGTCGCAGTAGCCGGCCAGCGCCTCGTCGATCGAGTTGTCGACCACTTCGAACACGAGGTGGTGCAGGCCCGTGCCGTCGGAGGTGTCGCCGATGTACATGCCCGGGCGCTTGCGCACCGCCTCCAGGCCTTCCAGGATCTGGATGGAGCCTTCGCCGTAGGCGGCCGAGACCGCCGCCGAGTTGGCCTTCACCTCTTCGGCCGACAGCGCCGGCATTTCCGGCAGCGCGGGCGCGACGCCGCTGGCGTCGGGCTGCTGCGGCGTCGGAACGTCCTTCGGGGTGTCGTCGGGCGAGATCTGGTCAGTCATTGCAATTCACTTCCTGGATGCATGCGAGCCCGGGGGGGGCTGCGTGCCTTGTCTTGGTCCAAACAGTCGGATCGGCGGCGGTCCTGGTCGAGGACTGCGCGACCCGCCGCCGGCGGGCCGCCCGTGCACCGCGGCACGAGGAGGCGCGTGCGCCTCAGATGCGCATCGGCATCACGACGTACTTGAAGCCCGGTTGCTCGGGCACCGTGATCAGCGCGCTCGAATTGCCGTCCTGCAGCTCGAGCTTGACCATGTCGTGGTCGATGTTGTTGAGCGCGTCCATCAGGTAGGTGACGTTGAAGCCGATCTCGATCGCGTCGCCCGCGTAGTCGATCTCGAGTTCTTCCTTGGCCTCTTCCTGCTCGGCGTTGCTCGAGGCGATGCGCAGGGCGCCCGGCTCGAGGTTCACGCGCACGCCCTTGAACTTCTCGCTGGTGAGGATGGCCGCGCGCTGCAGGCTGGACAGGAACGGCTGGCGGCCGAGGATCACGGAGTTCTTGTGGTTCTTCGGGATCACGCGGTTGTAGTCGGGGAACTTGCCCTCCACCAGCTTGGTGACGAATTCCAGGCCCGAGAACGTGAACTTGGCCTGGTTGCCGGCGAAGCGCATCTCGATGGGCTCGTCGACGTTGCCCAGCAGGCGCGCCAGTTCCAGCACCGTCTTGCGCGGCAGGATGACTTCCTGCTTCGGGATCTCGGTCTCGAGCGTGGCCTGCGCCAGGCCCAGGCGGTGGCCGTCGGTGGCCACCAGCGTGAGCGTCTTGCCTTCGGCCACGAACAGGATGCCGTTGAGGTAGTAGCGGATGTCGTGCACGGCCATCGCGAAGTGCACCTGGTCGATCAGGCTCTTGAGCACCTTCTGCGGCACGCCGAAGCTGGGGCCGAAGTCGACCGCTTCGTTGACCAGCGGGAAGTCGTCGGCCGGCAGCGTCTGCATCGTGAAGCGGCTCTTGCCGGCCTGCAGCGTCAGCTTGGTGCCGCTGGAGGTCAGCGAGACGATCTGGTCGCCCGGCAGCGACTTCAGGATGTCGATCATCTTGCGCGAGCCGACGGTGGTCGACAGGCTGCCCTCGTCGCCACCCAGCGTGGCCGAGGTGCGCACCTGGATCTCGAGGTCGCTGGTGGTGAACTCGATCGTGTCGCCGTTCTTGCGCATCAGCACGTTGGCCAGGATGGGCAGCGTGTGCCGGCGTTCCACGATCCCCGACACCGCCTGCAACGCGCCAAGCAGTTTTTCCTGAGGCGCTTTGAGAACAATCATGTCTTCCTCTTTTTTAACCTGGTGGTAGCTGGTAGTGCCCGTCGTGCACTGTGGAGAACTCTATTTTCGCCTGATTTATCAAGGGCTTGGAGGCCGCACAAGTCTGGGGGTCGAACCCCTGGTTGCGGTCGGACTCGCCGATAACAACTTTGGCCCGTCGCGCCAGCCTGTGGACCGGTGCCCGGTTGTCCCGGAACGGTCCCCAGGGTTGTGACTTGACAGGGGGCCCGCCTTGCCCGTCCTGCGAGGACGCGACCCGGCGATCGAGGGGGTCGTCGTCATCCCTTCAGGGTCTGTTCCAGCACGTGCAACTGCTGGTTCAGCTCGGTGTTCTTCTGCCGCTCGCCGCCGATCTTGCGCACGGCGTGCAGCACGGTGGTGTGGTCGCGCCCGCCGAACAGCTCGCCGATCTCGGGCAGGCTCTTCTGCGTGAGTTCCTTGGCCAGGTACATGGCGATCTGGCGCGGGCGGGCGATGCTCGCCGGGCGCTTCTTGCTGTACATGTCGGCCACCTTGATCTTGTAGAAGTCGGCGACGGTCTTCTGGATGTTCTCGACCGAGATCTGGCGATTCTGGATCGACAGCAGGTCCTTGAGCGCCTCGCGGGCCAGCGCGATGTTGATGTCCTTCTGCGAGAAGCGCGAGTAGGCCAGCACCTTGCGCAGCGCACCCTCGAGCTCGCGCACGTTGGCGCGCACGTTCTTGGCGATGAAGAACGCCACTTCCTCGGGCATCTGCGCCTGCTCGCCCTCGGCCTTGCGGATCAGGATGGCCACCCGCATCTCGAGCTCGGGCGGCTCGATGGCCACCGTCAGGCCGGAGTCGAAGCGGCTGGTCAGGCGTTCGTCGATGTCGGCGAGACCCTTGGGATAGGTGTCGCTCGTCATGATGATGTGCGCCCGGCGCGACAGCAGCGCCTCGAAGGCGTTGAAGAACTCCTCCTGCGTGCGCTCCTTGCCGGCGAAGAACTGCACGTCGTCGATCAGGAGCAGGTCCAGCGAGTGGTACTTGGCCTTGAGCTCGTCGAACGTCTTGCGCTGGTAGTTCTTGACGACGTCGGAGATGAACTGCTCGGCGTGCAGGTACAGCACGCGGGCGTCGGGGCGGTCCTTCAGCAGCTGGTTGCCCACGGCGTGCACCAGGTGGGTCTTGCCCAGGCCGACGCCGCCGTAGACGAACAGCGGGTTGTACATCGCGCCCGGGGCGCCGGCCACGTGCAGCGCGGCGGTGCGGGCCATCTGGTTGGCGCGACCGGCCACCAGCGTGTCGAATGTGAGCGCCGGATTGAGCCGGTGCGAATTCATCGCCGGCGCGGCGTGCATGGGGCGCGCCTGCGCGGGGGTGCTCGCGGGCGCGCCGGCGTGCCCGTTGGCCGCCGTGGCCAGCACGTGCTCGAACACCGCGCCGATGCGCTGCGGCGTGTGCGTGGTGATGAAGCCGCTGCCGGTGGGCACCGCGGCGTGGCCGGGCGCGGGGTTCTCGCGCGGCGCCAGGGCCAGTTCCAGGCGCACCGGCTTGCCGGCGAGCTCGCTCAGCACGGACTCGATGCGTGGCCCGTACTGCGAGCGGATCCAGTCGAGCTTGAAGCGGTTGGGCACGCGCACGAGCGCCACCGCCCCGTCGCCCAGGTCGGTGAAGTCGGCCGGCGGCAGGGGCCGGATCCACGTGCTGAATTGTTGTTCGGGCAGCTCGGTCGCGAGTCGCTCGCAACTGCGGTGCCAAAGGTCTAGGGACATTGTGGACAAGTTCTTCTCAAGCGGCCAGATTCTACCCGCGCCGGATCGGCAAAAGAATGGTTATCCACAGAAAGAAGCGCTCGGTCAATCCCCCCGCAGCGCACGGCCGTACGTGGCAACTCGTTGACTCTTAAAGCCTTTCTCTGCTCTAATCGAGGGTTCCCCGGAGATTTTTCATCATGAAGCGTACCTATCAGCCTTCCAAAGTCCGTCGCGCCCGCACGCACGGCTTCCTCGTCCGCATGAAGACCCGTGGCGGCCGCAGCGTCATCGCTGCCCGTCGCGCCAAGGGTCGCAAGCGTCTCGCCGTCTGATTCCAGACGTCGGACTGAACGCTTCGCCGGTAAGGAATCGCGGGGCAGCTGACGCTGCCTCCGAGGTGTCCATGTCCTCAGGCGCATTTCCCCCGCTCGCGGGGGTGACGCCGCGGACATGCGCCGCATTCCTGCTTCACGGCACACCGGGCCGGCGGCCATGACCGCAGGCGACCTCGATTCTTCGCTGTTGGGCCGCATCGTGCGGCCTGCGGACTACGTGCGCGTGCTCGCGACGCCGATGCGTCTGCGCAGCCCCCATTTTGCCGTCCATCACCTGGACGGCAGGCCGCTGCCTTTGAAGCGGCCGATGGCGCGGCCCGCGGTCTCCACTGAAGCGCCGGATGCACTTTCCGAGGGCATCGCCCCCGGCCATGCACCGGTTACCGCCAGCTTGTCTACAGAGTTATCCACAGGCGCCCCGGACACTCGTTCGACAGGTGTGGACGACTCGCAGGTTCCGGGCCCGTCGGCGCTGGTGGAAACCCCGAGTCCTGCTGGTGGGCCGGCCCGCTGGCTGGGCCTGGTGGTGCCCAAGCGCCATGCCAGGCGGGCCGTCACGCGCACGCTGGTCAAGCGCCAGATCCGCAACGTGGCGGCCGCCTGCGCGCCGCAGCTCGAGCCGGGGCTGTGGGTGGTGCGCCAGCGCTCCCCGTTCGATCCGAAGCAGTACCCGAGCGCCGCGTCCGAGGCCTTGAAGGAAGCGGCGCGCGTCGAGCTGCGCGCGCTGTTCGAGCGGGCCGTGCGCGGCGAACGGGACCGCGTCAAGCCGCGTCCGGCGGGCGACGCGTCGGCGCGTGGCAAGGCGGGCAAGTCGCGCACGGGCACCCCGCCGCCGTCCCCGGCCCAGGGCACGTCATGCGCGGCCTGAGCGCCGCGTGGCACCTGCCGCGCCGGGCGCTGGTCGGCCTGGTGCGCGCCTATCGCCTGCTGCTGAGCCCGTGGGTGGGCCAGAGCTGTCGCTTCACGCCCACCTGTTCCGCGTACGCGATCCAGGCGCTGGAACGCCATGGCGCGCTGGTCGGCACCGGGCTGGCCGGCTGGCGCATCCTGCGTTGCAATCCGTGGTGTCACGGTGGTTGCGACGAGGTCCCCGACAATATGCCCTGGGAACGCTTGAAAGCGTCCCCATCTTCGCATCCCGCAACCGGCCCGTTCTCGGGCCTGTTGCAGCGTGAATCCGGCCAAGTGCCGGCCGCCGCGACGCCGACGCCGGCCGCGACCGACAAAACAAACCTCTAGCACCCCCATGACCGAATTTCGCCGCACCCTGCTGCTGGTCGTCTTGATGATGTCGCTGCTGATGCTGTTCGACAAGTGGCGCGTCTACCATGGCGACACGTCCCTGCTCGCGCCGCGTCCGGTGGCCAAGGCCGTCGTGGCGCCGCCCGTGGCGTCGGCGGCCATCGCCAGCGCGGCGTCGTCCGCGGCGGCCACGTCGGCCGCCGCCGCATCGGCCGCCGGCGTCGATGTCGCCCTGCCCGTCGAGGACGTCGTCGTCCAGACCGACCTCGTCAAGGCCCGCCTGAGCACGCGCGGCGCCGACCTGGTCGACCTGGACCTGCTGAAGTACAAGGAAGTCGACAACCACAGCGAGATCCTGCGCCAGCTCAAGCGCCTCGTCGGCATGAGCGCCCCGGCGCCCGAGCTGGTCGACGTGAAGGTGTTCGACACCAACAACGCGCAGTACTACACCGCCCAGACCGGCCTGGCCGGCATGGACGGTCGCCCGCTGCCGCACCACACCACGGTGATGAAGCTGGCCAGCACGCAGCGCACGCTCGCGGACGGCAAGAACGAGCTGGCCGTGCGATTCGAGTCGCCGGACGTCGGCGGCGTGCAGCTCGTCAAGACCTACACCTTCCATCGCGGGAGCTACGCGATCGACGTCACCCACGAGATCGTCAACCACAGCGGCGCGCCGATCAACCCGGAGCTCTACCTGCAGCTGGTGCGCGACGGCCGCGTGCCCGAGGGCGGCTACTTCAACGGCCCGAGCTCGATCACGGGGCCGGCCGTCTACGAAGACAACAAGTTCAAGTTCATCAAGTTCGCCGACCTCGACAAGGGCAAGGAAAAGGAGCTCGTCGATTCGCACCCGACGACCGAGGGCTGGATCGCGATGATCCAGCACTACTTCACCTCCGCGTGGGTGCTGCCCGATTCGGTGTCGCGCACCTACGGCGTCGCGCGCCTGGGCCCGGAAGTCAACGGCCTGCCCACCTATCGAGTGGCCGCGCTCGTTCCCGTGGGCACGGTCGCCCCGGGCGCCAGCCAGACGATCAAGGCCAAGCTCTACGCCGGCCCGCAGGAGGAGCAGCTGCTCGCGCCGCTGGCCCCGAACCTGGAACAGGTCAAGGACTACGGACTGCTCAAGATCATCGCCCAGCCGCTGTTCTGGCTGCTGAGCAAGATCCACCTGGTCATAGGCAACTGGGGCTGGTCCATCGTCGCGCTGGTGTTCCTGCTCAAGATCGCGTTCTACGGCCTCAATGCCAACGCCTACCGCTCGATGGCCAAGATGAAGGCCGTCAACCCGCGCATCCAGGAACTCAACGTCCGCTACAAGGACAACCCGCAGCAGAAGCAGCAGGAGATCATGAAGATCTACCGCGAGGAGAAGGTCAACCCGCTGGGCGGCTGCCTGCCGATCTTCATCCAGATGCCGATCTTCATCGCGCTGTTCACGGTGCTCACGTCGTCGGCCGAGATGCGCGGCGCGCCCTGGCTGGGCTGGATCCACGACCTGTCCATCATGGACCCGTACGCGATCCTGCCGATCCTGATGACGGCCACGTCGCTGCTGCAGGTCTCGCTGCAACCGGCCCCGGCCGACCCGATGCAGGCCCGCATGATGTGGCTGATGCCGCTGGCCTTCAGCGCCGCGCTGTTCTCGTTCCCGGCCGGCCTGACGCTGTACTGGGTGACGAACAACACGCTGACCATCGTCCAGCAGTGGCTGATCAACCGCCAGATCAGCGGCGAGAAGCCGAAGGCCCTGAAGGCCACCGACGCCAAGATCGTCAAGGGCTGAACCCCCGCGCCGCCGGCTCGAACGCCGCGTTCCGATGCAAGCCCCGCTTGCGCCGGAACGCGGCGTTTCCCATTGGGCCGGCCGCGCGACAATGAGCCGCACATGAACGCCATCGCCTCGCTCGCCCACCTGAACGACCCCATCGTCGCGATCGCCACCGCCCCGGGCCGTGGCGCGGTGGGCATCGTGCGGGCGTCCGGGCGCGACCTGTCGACGCTCATCGCCGCCGTCTGCGCGAAGCCGCTGACGCCGCGCGTGGCGCACTACGGCGCGATCCTGGACGCGCAGGGCCAGGCGCTGGACCAGGGCCTGGCGATCCACTTCCCCGCGCCGAACTCCTACACGGGCGAGGACGTGCTGGAGCTGCAGGCCCATGGCGGGCCCGTGGTGCTGCAGCTGATCCTCGCGCGCTGCCTCGAGGCCGGCCGCGGCATCGGCCTGCGCGTGGCCAACCCCGGCGAGTTCACGGCGCGCGCGTTCTTCAACGACAAGCTGGACCTGGCCCAGGCCGAGGCCGTCGCCGACCTGATCGACGCCAGCACCGAGGCTGCCGCGCGTTCGGCCGGCCGCTCGCTGGCCGGCGCGTTCTCCCGGGAGATCGACGCGCTGGCGCAGCGCATCGTGCACCTGCGCATGCTGGTCGAGGCCACGCTCGACTTCCCCGAGGAGGAGATCGACTTCCTCGAGCGCGCCGGCGCCCGCCGGCAGCTCGCCGACATCCGCGCGCAGCTCGACGCCGTGATGTTGCGCGCGCGCCAGGGCGCGCTGCTGCGCGAAGGCCTGCGCGTGGTGCTCGCGGGCGCGCCCAACGTCGGCAAGAGCTCGCTGCTGAACGCGCTGGCCGGCGCCGAGCTGGCCATCGTCACGCCCATCGCCGGCACCACGCGCGACCGCATCACGGAGACGATCCAGATCCACGGGGTGCCGGTGCATGTGATCGACACCGCGGGCCTGCGCGAGTCGGCCGACGAGGTCGAGCGCATCGGCATCGAACGCAGCTGGCAGGCGATCGCCGACGCCGACGCGGTGCTGTTCCTGCACGACCTCAGCCGCGCCGACGATCCGCGCGCGCAGGCCGACGACGCCGCGATCGCCGCCGACCTGGCGCGCGCCCACGCCGCCGCGCCGCTGCACGTGTTCAACAAGCGCGACCTCGCGCCCGAGCACGCGCTGCCCGCGGGCGCGCTGGCGTTGTCCGCCCACACCGGCGCCGGCCTCGACGCGCTGCGCGACGCCCTGCTCGAGCGCGCCGGCGCCACCCACGTGCCGGACGGGGTGTTCATCGCCCGCACCCGCCATGTCGAGGCGCTCGCCCGCACCGACGACCACCTGCGCCGCGCCCAGGCCCATGCCGACCAGCGGGACGCGGCACTCGACCTGTTCGCCGAGGAACTGCGCCTGGCCCATGGCGCACTCGGCGAGATCACCGGCCAGTTCACCGCCGACGACCTGCTGGGCGAGATCTTCGGGCGGTTCTGCATCGGCAAGTAGCCCGCCGTCGAACGATCGCGGAAGGGGCTTCGCACAAGCTGAAGCAAGCGCCCACCGCCGCTGCCGGCGCCCGAATGCGGCGCCATCGGTGTGAACTAGTTCCGGAGATGCGACAGACGGTGTGCCTGCGCCGATGGACGTCGTGCTTTGCCTTGCCGTTGCCCGGGCGAGACGTGACAATTGGTGTCAAATGCCTGGCAACAGGCACGATGGGCCGCCATATCCCAAAGCAGGGCCAGGCACCATCGGCGAGGATTCGACAATCATGAACGTTACCAATCTGGTCCAGGCGATCCATACGCTGAATGCGTACGACGCCTTTCGACCGCGCTTTTCTCCCGAAAACTGGCGCGTGGTGGGCTCGTACCTGATCCGCCGCGAGATGAAGGGCGGCGACGTCCTGATCTACCAGGGCGATTCCGATCGCACGATGTACTTCCTCGAGTCGGGCACGCTGCAGGTCTACGTGCGGGGCACGGCCACGTCGGCCGCCAAGATCGCGCTGCTGCGCGCCGGGGCGATCGTCGGCGAGCCGGCGCTGTTCGGCGAGACCATGCGCATGGCCCAGGTCGATGCGATCGCGCCCAGCGTGGTGTGGGCGCTGAGCCGGCCGCGCCTGGAAGAGATGCTGGCCAGCCAGCCCGAGCTCGCCTACGAGATCCTGCGCGCCTCCGGCGCCGTGATGGCCGAGCGCATGCGCGGCACGCTGGAACGCGGCACCCCCGTCGCTTGACATCGAGCCCCGCGCTCGCTGCCCCCGAGCGGCCCGGCGAAGCCGGATCCGCCGCTCCCTAGTCATCCCCTTGCTCGGGTCGAGCGCTGGCGGCGGGGGCGCACGCGCAGGAGGTCAGACGGCGGTGGTAAGGCGTTCCTCGGCCGCCTGCAGCATCTCGGGCATCCCGGCCAGCACCAGCGTGTCGCCGGCCGCCAGGCGCTGGTCCGGATTCGGCGCCAGCACCCGGCCGTTCGACAGCCGCAGCGACACCACCTGGACGCCGTTGCCCTCGACGCCGGTCGCCGCCAGCGTCTGCCCGGCGGCCTGCGCGTGGGCCGGGATCGTGACGCTCGCCAGCCGCGCCTGCTGCTGGTCGCCGGCCTCGTCGTCGTCCGCACCGTGGAAGTACCCGCGCAGCAGGCCGTAGCGCGCCTCGCGTGCGTCGCGCGCGAGCCGGATCACGCGGCGCATCGGCACGCCCACCAGCGCCAGCGCGTGCGAGGCCAGCATCAGCGAGCCCTCGATCGCCTCGGGCACCACCTCGGTGGCGCCGGCGGCGCGCAGCGCCTCAAGGTCGGTGTCGTCGATGGTGCGCACGACCACCGGCACGCGCGGCGCGTGCGTCTGCACCAGGTGCAGCACCTTCAGCGCCGACGGCGTGTCGTGGTAGCTGCACACCACGGCGCTGGCCCGGGCCAGGCCGGCGGCCATCAGGCTGGACAGCCGGGCGGCGTCGCCGAAGACCACGTTCTGGCCGGCGGCGGCGGCCTGGCGCACGCGGTCGGGGTCGAGGTCCAGCGCCATGAACGGGATGCGCTCGACCTCCAGCATGCGCGCCAGGTTCTGCCCGGAGCGGCCGTAGCCGCAGATGATCACGTGCTTTTCCGCGGTGATGGCGCGCTTGGCGATGGTCGTCAGCGCCACCGACTGCATCAGCCAGTCGCTGCTGGCCAGCTTCATCACGATGCGGTTGGCATGCAGGATCAGGAACGGCGAGGCCAGCATCGACAGCACCATGCTGGCCAGCACCGGCGCGACCCAGCGATCGGGCAGCACATGGTGCTCGGTGCCCAGGCTCAGCAGCACGAAGCCGAACTCGCCGGCCTGCGCCAGGTACAGGCCGGTGCGCAGGGCCACGCCCGGCGCGCTGCCGAACACGCGCGCCAGCCCGGCCACCAGCGCGGCCTTGGCGATCAGCGGCGCCGTCGTCAGCACGATCACCACCACCCACTCGTCGGCCAGCGTGCGCCAGTCGAGCTTCATGCCGATCGTGATGAAGAACAGGCCCAGCAGCACGTCGTGGAACGGCCGGATGTCGGTCTCCACCTGGTGCTTGTATTCGGTCTCGGCGATCAGCATGCCGGCGACGAAGGCGCCGAGCGCCAGCGACAGGCCGGCGAGCTCGGTCAGCGCCGCCATGCCCAGCGTCACGCCCAGCAGGCTCAGCATGAACAGCTCGTCGCTCTTGCGGCGCGAGATCGCCGTCAGCCACCAGCGCATCACCTTCTGCCCGCCCGACAGCAGCACCGCCAGCACCACCGCCGCCTTGACGATGGCCGGCACCAGCGTGGCCAGCAGGTTGCCGGTGTTGCCGCCGAGCGCGGGGATGATCACCAGCAGCGGCACCACGGCCAGGTCCTGGAACAGCAGCACGCCCATCACGCGCCGGCCGTGCTCGCTCTCGAGCTCCAGCCGCTCGGCCATCAGCTTGACGACCAGCGCGGTGCTCGACATCGCCATCGCGCTGCCCAGCACCGCCGCGGCCTGCCAGCCGAGGTCCCAGGGGCGGCCGAGCAGGGCGAACAGCCAGATCAGCGCGAAGTTGCCGGCGACCGCACCCAGGATGGTCAGCACCACTTGCGAGGCGCCGAGCCCGAAGACCAGCGTGCGCATCGCCCGCAGCTTGGGCAGGTTGAATTCGAGCCCGATCACGAACATCAGGAAGACGACGCCGAACTCGGCGAGCCCGCGGACGCCGGCGGTGTCGTGCGCCAGTTGCAGCGCGTTCGGGCCGATGATGACGCCCGCGACCAGGTAGCCCAGCACCGGCGGCAGGCGCAGCATGCGAAAGCCGACCACGCCGGCGATGGCGGCGGCCAGGTACAGCAGGACGAGTTCGAGGGTCGAGGCCATGCGGGACCGGGTTGGGCGCGGGGGCGTTGCGCGTGGGTGGAGGTCGGGCAGTGCCATGCCCCCGCGCAGTGCCGGGGGTTGGGGACACTTAGAATCCCCCCATCCTAGAACACAGGCAGCCCACCTTGAAAAACGACTTGCCGTTCGACGCCGAACGCGCATTGCACCTGGCCCGCGAAACGTTCGCGATCGAGGCCGAAGCCCTGCTGGGCATGCAGCGGCGCCTGACCGCCGAATTCGCGCGCGCGGTCGAGACGATCCTGCACTGCGAGCACCGCGTCGTGGTCATGGGCATGGGCAAGAGCGGCCACGTGGGCCGCAAGATCGCCGCCACGCTGGCATCCACCGGCACGCCGTCGTTCTTCGTGCATCCGGCCGAGGCCGCGCACGGCGACCTGGGCATGGTCACCTCGGGCGACGTCTGCCTGCTGATCTCCAACTCGGGCGAGTCCAACGAGCTGAGCGCCATCATCCCGGCGCTGCGCCGCCTGGGTGTCACGCTGGTCGCGCTCACCGGGCGCTCCGACTCGTCGCTGGCCAGGGTGTGCGACATCGTGCTGTCGTGCGCGGTCGACAAGGAGGCCTGCACGCTCAACCTGGCGCCCACCGCCAGCACCACGGCGCAGATGGCGATGGGCGACGCGCTGTCGGTGGCGCTGCTCGACGCGCGCGGGTTCCGCGAGACCGACTTCGCGCTCTCGCACCCCGGCGGCGCGCTGGGCCGCAAGCTGCTGATGCACGTGTCCGACCTGATGCGCACCGGCGACGGCCTGCCGCGCGTGGCGCGCGACGCGAGCTTCTCGGCACTGCTGCAGGAGATGTCCGGCAAGGGACTGGGCATCGCGGCGATCGTCGACGGAAATACGCCAGTGGGTATCTTCACCGACGGCGACCTGCGCCGCCTCATCGAGACCGGCGCCGACCTGCGCCAGCGGGTCGCGCACGAGGTGATGCACCCGCGCCCGCACCTGATCCGCGCCGGCGCGCTGGCCGTCGACGCCGCCGACCTGATGGAGCGCCATCGCGTCACCAGCCTGCTGGTGGTCGACGCCAAGGGCGAGCTGGTCGGCGCGCTCAACACCTACGACCTGCTGCGCGCAAAGGTCATCTGATGGCATCCACTCCCACTTCGCACCTGAGCTTCGCCCCCGAGGTGCTGCTCCAGGCCCAGGGCGCCGGCAGCGGCATCAAGGCGGCCATCTTCGACGTCGACGGCGTGCTCACCGACGGCTCGATCTGGATCACCGCCGACGGCGAGACCCTGAAGGGCTTCAACGTGCTCGACGGCCAGGGCCTGCTGATGCTGCGCAAGGGCGGCATCGTGCCCATCGTCATCACCGGGCGCGACTCCGCCGCGGTGCGCCGTCGCGTGGCCGATCTCGGCCTGCCGCACGCCGCGTTCGGCGCCTCGGACAAGCTGGCCGTGGCCAACGAGCTGCTGCAGCAGCTGGGCATCGACTGGGGCGACGTGGCCGTGATCGGCGACGACTGGCCCGACCTGCCGCTGTTCGCCAATGCCGGCTTCGCCTGCGCGCCCGCGAACGCCCACGCCGAGGCGCTCGGCGCCGCGCACCACGTCACCCGGCGCGAAGGCGGCCGCGGCGCCGCGCGCGAGTTCTGCGACCTCCTGCTGATGGCCAACGGACTGTATGTGCCGCTGATGACCAAGCTGCTCGTCACGCTCGATTCGAAGTGACCGCCGGATGAAGGGCGAACTCCACCTCCCCGACCTGCCCGAAGTGCCGGTCGCGCTGAGCCCGCTGGGCGCGGCGGTGGACGACCAGCAGCGGCGCACGCGGCCGGCCTGGCCGGTGCGCGTGCGCGAGGCGATCTCGGGCTACCTGCCGCTGATCCTGATGACGGGGCTGGCGCTGGGCACCTGGCTGGTCGCCAAGAACACGCCGGGGCTGCTTGCGCCGTCCGTGCCGGGCACCGTCCGCCACGAGGCCGACTACACGCTGGACCACTTCACGCTGCAGCGCTTCGACGTCGCCGGCGCGCTGAAGGTGGAGATCGAGGGCGAGCACATGCAGCACTTCCCCGATGACGACATCATGGAGGTGGAGCAGATCCGCATGGTCACCACCGAGCCCGACGGCCGCCGCATGATCGCCACCGCGCAGCACGGCCGGGCCCGCGGCGACAGCAGCGAGGTGTGGCTCGACGGCCAGGCCCAGGTGGTCTCCGAGTCCCCCGGTGAACTGCCGATCCAGATGAACGGCGAGCACCTGCACGCGCTGCCCAAGCTGCGCCGCGTCGACTCCACCTACATGGTGGTGGTGCGCCAGGGCGACAGCGAGTTCAACGCCGACGGCCTCGAGTACGACGACGGCACGCGCCTGCTCACGCTGCACGGCAACGTGCACGCCCTGATGCAGCCGCAGCTGCGCAAGTCGGTGGCCGCGCAGGCGCCCGCCAAGCGATGACGGCGCCGCTGCTGTTCATCACCGGCGCGTCCAGCGGCATCGGCCAGGCGCTGGCGCTGGAGTGGGCCCGGCGCGGCGGCCGACTGGCGCTGGTCGCCCGACGCGGCGACGAGATGCGCGCCTGGATCGCCGCGCAGGGTTGGCCCGCCGATCGCGCGGCGGTCTACGTGGCGGACGCGCGCGACACGGCCGCGATGACCGCCGCCGGGCGTGCCTGCCTCGCCGCGCAGGGGTTGCCCGACGTCGTGATCGCCAACGCGGGCATCAGCGTAGGCGTGGACATGAGCGTCGAGGCCGACCTCGAGGTGCTGCGCGCGGTCATCGAGACCAACAACCTGGGCATGGCCGCCACCTTCCAGCCGTTCATCGCGCCGATGCGCGAGCGCCGCGGCGGCCGCCTCGTGGGCATCGCCAGCGTCGCCGGCATCCGCGGCCTGCCGGGCCACGCGGCCTATTCGCTGAGCAAGGCCGGCGTGATCAGTTTCTGCGAGAGCCTGCGGGTCGAATTGCGGCCCTTCGGCGTGCGCGTCGTGACCATCGCCCCGGGGTATATCGATACCCCGCTCACGCAGGGCAATTCATATTCGATGCCGTTCCTGATGCCGGCCGACAAATTCGCCCGCCAGGCGCTGGACGCCATCGCCGCCGGCGCGGGCCTGCGCGTGATTCCGTGGCAGATGGGGGTGCTGGCGCGGGTGCTGCGCATACTGCCCAACTGGATATACGACCGCGTCCTGGCCCGGCGGCCGCGCAAGAAACGCCATATGCAGTAAGCGCTCGCTGAGCGGCACTGCCGCCCGGCTGGGCCCCGCCCGTGTCGGACTCGACACCGTCCGCGCCGCGCAAGATTCGGGATCTGGCACAGCCCGCGCAGGCGTGGCGATCCGCCAATGAAAAAAGCCCGTGCGCCGCGAGGCGCCAGGGCTTTCTTCATTCAAACCGACAGATGCGTGTCAGTAACAGCGAGCAGGTGCTCAGTAGCCGCCGCGGCCACCGCTGCCGCCACCACCGTAGCCGCCGCCGCCGCCGGAACGGCCACCGCCGCCGCCGCCGTAGCCGCCGCCACCACCGGAACGGCCACCGCCGCCGCCGCCACCACCGTAGCCGCCACCGCCACCACCGCCGTAGCCGCCGCCACCACCGCCGCCGGAACGGCCACCGCCGCCGTACGGGCTGCGCGGCGCGCCGCTGAAGCCGCCCGGACGCTCTTCGCGCGGACGTGCTTCGTTGACGACCAGGGGACGGCCTTCCAGGGGTTGGCCGTTCATGCCGTTGATGGCTGCTTGCGCTTCAGCGTCCGAGCCCATTTCCACGAAGCCGAAGCCCTTGGAACGGCCGGTTTCGCGGTCCATCATGACCTTGGCGGACGTGACGGTGCCGAACTGGCTGAAAGACTCTTGCAGTGAATCGTCGCGAACGCTATAGGCCAGGTTGCCTACGTACAGTTTGTTTCCCACTGGGGAAGCCCTTTCAAAGAAAAAAAACCATGTGGAGCTTCAACCCAGCGTGATCCATCAAGCGAAGGCGCCGCAACCAGACACAGCATCAACGGGAGACGGATGCTCGAAGCACCGGCTGCCCTGGTTTGATTATGAGCCTAACAAATCACGAAATGCAAAGCGCAGTCAAGGAAATTGTTGTTTTGTCGTTTCCGGACGCGCGACCCCCCTCCTTGCAGGTGAAAGAGGGCCATTTCGCGCATTTCGCGAGGGTTTGAACCAACGGGTTTTCCCGCAATCTCGACAGCTGCACGGAACCGGGCAGGGAACTTCATCGATCGAAAGGACTCGGCCGCGGCGAGAATCGCCGCATGGATCTGCACCTGCTCAAGCCCCTCGTCGCCTTGCTGGCCATCGTCAACCCGATCGGGGCGATCCCGTTCTTCCTGCATTTCACGCAGAACCTCAGCACCGCGCAGCGCCAGCGCACGATCCGCGTGGCGGCCATCGCCTCGTTCATGGTGGTCGCGCTCAGCGCGATCTGCGGCCTGCAGATCATCGAGTTCTTCGGCATCACCATCGCCTCGTTCCAGGTCGGCGGCGGCCTGCTGCTGCTGATCTCGTCGATGAACATGCTCAACGCCGAGCAGGCCGAGAGCCGCGGCTCGGACGTCGGCGACGGCCAGGCCAAGGCGGACGCGGGCGACTCGATCGCCATCGTGCCGCTCACCATCCCGCTGCTGACCGGGCCGGCCACGATCTCCACCATGGTGATCTATGCGGACAAGACGCGCACCCTCCTGCAGCACGCGGTGCTGGTGGGTTACGGCGTGGTCATCGGGCTGGCCACGTTCGCGGCGTTCTCGGCGGCCGGCCGCATCGCCAAGCTGCTCGGGCGCACCGGCATCAACGTGATGACCCGGCTGATGGGCCTGATCCTGGCGGCGATGGCCGTCGAGCTGCTGTCCGACGGCCTGCTCAAGCTGTTCCCCGCCCTGTCCGGACTGTCGGCCAACAATTGAGTGCACGCATCCTTCTCCTGGAAGACGACCCGGCGATCGCGGGCACCGTGGCCTTCGCGCTGCAGCGCGAAGGGTTCGCGGTCGATCACGTGCTGCTGGTGGGCGCCGCGCGCGCCGGCGTGGCGGCCGCGCTGCCGGCGCTGGCCATCCTGGACGTGGGCCTGCCCGACGGCAGCGGCCTGGACCTGTGCCGCGAATGGCGCCAGAGCGGCCGCGACGCGCTGCGCGGCCTGCCGGTACTGATGCTGACCGCGCGCGCCGAGGAACTGGACCGGGTCGTCGGCCTGGAACTGGGCGCCGACGACTACCTCACCAAGCCGTTCAGCCCGCGCGAGCTCGTGGCGCGCGTACGCGCGCTGCTGCGGCGCGCGGCGCTGGCGCCCGCGGGCGCGGCCGAGCCCGCGCCGGGCCTGTTCGAGCTCGATGCCGACGGCCAGCGCATCCGCTTCGCCGGCCAGTGGCTGGCGCTGACCCGGCTCGAGTTCGGACTCCTGCGCGCGCTGCTGCGCACGCCCGGGCGCATCCGCTCGCGCGAGGCGCTGCTCGACGAGGTCTGGGGCAGCGACGGCGAGGCCACCGACCGCACCGTCGACACCCACGTGAAGACGCTGCGTGCCAAACTTCGCGCGGTGCGCCCCGACCTCGAACCGATCGCCACCCACCGGGGCATGGGCTACGCCCTCGACCCCGCCTCCTTCCGCTGACCTGCGATGCGCCTCGGCCTGCGACTGCTGTTCGCGTTCTTCCTCATCACCGGCCTGGCCGGCTTCTTCGCGCTGCAGGTGTTCCAGAGCGAGGTCAAGCCCAGCGCGCGCGAGGTGATGGAAGACGCCCTGGCCGACACCGCCAACCTGATCGCCGAGCAGGCTGCCGCCGACCTGCGCGCGATGCCCCCTGGCGGCACGCTGCAGGACTCCGACCTCGCGCGCCAGCTCGCCGCCTATCGCCAGCGGCCGGTGGACCTGCAGATCTGGGGCCTGCACAAGCGCACGCTGGACCTGCGCGTCTACGTGACGGACGCCGGTGGCCGCGTCGTGCTCGACTCGGGCTTCGGCCCCCAGGCGGCGCCCTCGGTGGCCGGCGCCGCCAGCTCGGCGCTCGGCGCCGACTACTCGCGCTGGCGCGACGTCTACCTGACGCTGCGCGGCCAGTACGGCGCACGCGCCACGCGCAGCGTGCCCGACGACGAGGCCAGCTCGGTGATGTACGTGGCCGCCCCGGTGCGCGACGGCGAGCGCGTGATCGGCGTCGTCTCGGTGGGCAAGCCGCTGGCCACGGTGCAGCAGTTCATCGACCGCGCCCGGCGCCGCATCTTCGTCGCCGGCTTCTGGCTGCTGGGCCTGTCGGCCGCGGTGGGCGTGCTGGTGACGACCTGGATGGTGCGCGCCGTGCGCCAGCTCAAGGCCTACGCGACGCATGTGCACGCCGGCGAACGCGTGCCGGTGCCGCGCCTGCCGGGCGAACTGGGCGACCTCGCCGTGGCGGTGGACGAGATGCGCGAGCGGCTGGAGGATCGCGAGCACCTGGAACACACCGTGCGCGCGCTGACCCACGAGCTCAAGAGCCCGCTCACGGCGATCCAGGGCGCGGCCGAGCTGCTGGCCGACGAGCTGCCCGCGCCGGACCGCGAGCGCTTCGCGCAGCAGGTCCAGGAGCAGTCGCTGCGGCTGCGCGACATCGTCGACCGCATGCTGGAGCTGTCGCGCCTGGAGGGCCAGCGCGCGATCGCCCATCCGCGACCGGTCGTGCTGCTGGCGCTGATCGACGAGGTCGCCACGGCGCACGTGCCGCTGGCGATACAGCGCGGCGTCGGCCTCGTGTGGGAGGCGCGCGCCGACATCGAGCTGGCCGGCGACCCGGAGTCGCTGGTGCTGCTGTTCTCCAACCTGTGGTCCAACGCGCTCGACTTCGCGCCCGAGGGCTCGGCCATCACCGCGTCGCTGCGCCGGGTCGGCGCGGAGGCGGTGTTCACGCTGCGCGACACCGGCCCGGGCGTGTCGGACTTCGCGCTGCCGCAGCTGGGCAAGCGCTTCTTCTCGCTGCCGCGCCCGCGCGACGGCCGCCGCGGCAGCGGCCTGGGCCTGGCCATCGTGCGGCAGGCCGCCGCGCTGCACGGCGGCGCCGTCACGTTCGAGCCGGCCGCGCCCGGGCTGCGCGTGACGGTGCGCCTGCCGCTCGAGTCGTAGCCGCTTCACGCTCGCTTCACGGAACTCATCGCGCCCTCACGTCGCACCGGCATCGTCGCGCATCGGTGCCGCTTCCTGGCGCCCATGAGGAGAGAGAGATGAAGTTTCCGTTGCTGGCCAAGGTGGGCGCGATCGCGCTCGTGGGCCTGATGCTGGTGGTCGTGCTGGGTCGCATCGAGGGCCTGGTGCAGGAGCGCAAGGGGCGCGGCGAGGAGGCGGTGCGCGGCGTCGAGCACTCGCACGCCGCGGCGCAGGCGGTGCTGGGGCCGCTGCTGGTGCGCGTCTGCAGCGAGGAGTGGGACGTGGTGGCCGGCGCCGGCAAGGATCGCACCGTCACCACCGGCCGGCGCGACTTCGCGCTGCAGCAGGTGCCCACCCGGCTGGCGGTGGACGGCCGCACCCGGGCCGACCCGCTGTGGCGCGGGCTGTTCAAGGTCAACGCCTGGGTGGGCCACTTCACGGTGGCCGCGGACTTCGCCTCGCTCGCGCCGCTGCAGCCCGCGCCGGAGCACCCCGACGGCCGCCTGAAATGCGAGGCGCCGGTGCTGCTGGTGGCCCTGAGCGACGTCCGCGGCGTGCGCGCGGCGGTCGCCAGCGCCGATGGCCAGCCGTTGCCGGTGGAGCCGGGCACGACCGCGGCCGCCTACGCCAGCGGCCTGCATGCCCGCCTCGCGTCCGCGCGCGTGGACGGCGACGCTGGCGCCCGGCCGCTGTCGGTGCGCGTCGAGCTCGACCTGATCGGCACCAGCCAGCTCGCCTGGGTGCCCGCGGCCGACAGCGTGCGCTGGACGTTGGCCTCCGACTGGCCGCACCCGTCGTTCGGCGGCCAGTTCTCGCCCGAGCAGCGCGAGGTGCGCACCGACGGCTTCAGCGCCACCTGGAACCTGTCGGCCCTGGCCACCACGGCGCCCGCGGACGTCGCCCGTGGCCTGGGCCTGTGCACGCCGGCCAGCCTCACCGGCGAGGCGGCGGATGGCGACGGCAGCGCCAAGTCGGACAAGTGCCTGGACCTGATGGCCGTCGGCTTCATCGACCCGGTCAACCCGTACGTGCTCAGCGATCGCGCCGTGAAGTACGACCTGCTTTTCGTCGCGCTCACGTTCATCGCCGTCGCCCTGGTCGAGGTGCTCTCGGGCCGCCGCGTGCACCCGGTGCAGTACCTGCTGGTGGGCCTGGCGCTGTCGCTGTTCTTCCTGCTGCTGCTCTCGTTGTCCGAGCACCTGCCGTTCGCCCAGGCCTACGCCGCGGCCGCCTCGGCCTGCGCGCTGCTGCTGGGCGTGTACGCGACATCCATGCTGGGCCGCCTGGCCGCGGGACTGCTGTTCGGCGCCGGCATCGCGCTGCTGTACGGCCTGCTGTACGCGCTGCTGCAGATGGAGCAGAACGCGCTGGTCATCGGCTCGGTGATGCTGTTCGCCGCGCTCGCCACGGTGATGCTGCTGACCCGGCGGATCGACTGGTACGCCCTGTTCGCGCGGCTGCGCGGCGCGGCCGGCGAACCGGCATGACCGCGCCGGCGCGGCGGCACTGGCTCGACGCCTGGGCCGCCGCGTGGGTCGCCGAGCACGACGGGGGCAAGCCTGGCTCGCTAAGATGCGTCTCCATGCACCTCGGCGACCCGTTCGACTTCATCGTGATCGGCGCCGGCACCGCCGGCTGCCTGCTGGCCAACCGGCTCTCGGCCGACCCGCGCCACCGCGTGCTGCTGGTCGAGGCCGGTGGACGCGACAGCTATCCGTGGATCCACATCCCGGTCGGCTACCTGTACTGCATCGGCAACCCGCGCACCGACTGGCTCTACAGGACCGAGCCCGACCCCGGCCTGAACGGCCGCGTGCTGCGCTACCCGCGCGGCAAGGTGCTGGGCGGCTGCTCCAGCATCAACGGCATGATCTATATGCGCGGCCAGGCGCGTGACTACGACGGCTGGGCCCGCCGCACCGGCGACCCGGCGTGGGAGTGGGCCAACTGCCTGCCCTACTTCCTGCGCCACGAGGATCACTGGCGCGGCGACGAGGCCGGCGTGCATGCGGGCCCCGGCCACGACGCCACGGGCCGGCGTGCCGGCGGCGAGTGGCGCGTGGAGAAGCAGCGCCTGTCCTGGCCCATCCTCGATGCGTTCGCGCGGGCGGCGGTGCAGGCCGGCATTCCGGCCACCGAGGACTTCAACCGCGGCGACAACGAAGGCGTCGGCTACTTCGAGGTGAACCAGCGCCGCGGCGTGCGCTGGAACGCGGCCAAGGGCTTCCTGCGCCCGGCGCTGAAGCGGACCAACCTGCAGGTGCTCACCGGCGCCCACGTCACGCGGCTGCTGCTGGAGGACGCGCCGGCCGGTGCGCGCGAGCGGCTCGTGGCGCGGGGCGTGGAGCTGCGCATCCGCGCCGACGCGCCGGTGCAGGTGCGCTGCCGGGGCGAGGTGCTGCTGTCGGCCGGCGCGGTGGGCTCGCCGCAGATCCTGCAGCTGTCGGGCATCGGCGACGGATCGCGCCTGCAGGCGGTGGGCATCGCGCCGCGCCACGAGCTGCCCGGCGTCGGCGCCAACCTGCAGGACCACCTGCAGGTGCGCGCCGTCTTCGCGGTCGACAACACGCGCACGCTCAACACCCTGTCGGCCACGCTGCTGGGCAAGGCGCGCATCGCCGCCGAGTACGCCCTGTCGCGCAGCGGTCCGATGAGCATGGCGCCGTCGCAGCTGGGCGCGTTCACGCGCTCCGACCCGGGCCGGCGCTGGGCCAACCTGGAGTACCACGTGCAGCCGCTGTCGCTGGACGCCTTCGGCGAGCCCCTGCATGCGTTCGAGGCCTTCACGGCCAGCGTCTGCAACCTCAACCCGGAGTCGCGCGGCGAGGTGCACATCACCTCGGCCGACCCGGCGCAGGCGCCGCGCATCGCGCCGCGCTACCTGGCCACCGAGGGCGACCGGCGCGTGGCCGCCGAGTCGCTGCGGCTGACGCGCCGCATCGTGGCGCAGCCGGCCCTGGCGGCGTTCCATCCGCGCGAGGTCAAGCCGGGGCTGGACTACCAGAGCGACGACGAGCTGGCCCGGCTGGCCGGCGACATCGGCACGACCATCTTCCACCCGGTGGGCACCTGCCGCATGGGCCGCGACGACGAGCCCGACGCCGTGCTGGACGCCCGCCTGCGCGTGCGTGGCGTGGCCGGCCTGCGGGTGGTGGACGCCAGCGCGATGCCCGACATCACCAGCGGCAACACGAACTCGCCCACCCTGATGATCGCGGAGCGCGCGGCGGAGTGGGCCGTGTCGGAAATCACGACCTGAACGTCGAATGAACACTACCTGAACAATGTTGGTGCATTGTGACAGCGGGAAACCCCCGATGTGCAGCCCGGCAGCGCGCCGATACAGTGCATATACTTTCTTGTCATATGCACCCCCTAGGTGCGAATGACGCGAAGGGGGTACGAGGAGACATAATTCGCCGGCTCGAACGCTTATCGGGCTAGGCAGGCGGCGCTCAAACTGCGACTGCCAGACACAAACCGACGAAGGGCGCAGCCTACAGGCAGCGCCCTTTTGTCCTTTTGGGGCCCGCATTTCGGGCGTGGTCGCACCGCGGCAGCCCATTGGCGCAGCCCATCGATAATGCCGCGATGATCGATCTTGCAATCGTGGCGGCGGCCTCCGGCCTGGCAGGCTTCGTCGACGCGGTGGTGGGCGGCGGCGGCCTGGTGCTGGTGCCGGCGCTGTTCGCCACCTATCCCGGCGCCGTGCCGGCGACGTTGTTCGGCACCAACAAGGGCGGCGCCATCTGGGGTACCGCGTGGGCCGCCGTGCAGTTCGCCCGCCGCGTTACGCTCGCGCGCGCCACCATGGCCTGGGGCATGGCCGGCGCACTGCTCGGCAGCTTCGCCGGCGCCTGGGTCGTCACGCTGGTCAGCGCCCGGCCGTTGAAGCAGGCGCTGCCGTTCGTCCTGCTGGCCATCCTGCTGTACACCGTCGCCAAGAAGCAGCTCGGCCGCGAGCACACGCCGCGCCTGCACGGCGCCGTCGAGGCCCGAGCGGCCGGCCTGATCGGCCTGGGCATCGGCTTCTACGACGGCTTCTTCGGCCCGGGCACCGGCAGCTTTTTCGTGTTCCTGTTCGTGCGCCTCCTGGGCTACGACTTCCTGCATGCCTCGGCCGCCGCCAAGCGCCTGAACACCGCCACCAACTTCGCCGCGCTGGCGTTGTTCGCGTGGACGGGCCACGTCTGGTGGCACGTCGCCGCGGTGCTGGCCGTGGCCAACATCGTCGGCAGCCTGCTGGGCACGCGGCTGGCGCTGGCGCGCGGCGCGGGCTTCGTGCGCATCGTGTTCATCGCGGTGGTGTCGGCGCTGATCGTCAAGACCGCCTGGGACGCGTTCCACGCGGGTTGACGGCCGCGCGGGCGAAAAAAAACGGCCCGCGATGCGGGCCGTCTTCCTGGCGACGCGGCAGCCATGCCGCGGCGACCGCGCGCTGGAACTCAGCCTTGGCCGTCGATCGCGTGCAGCGTGTTGCCTTCGACATTCACGCGCTGGCCGACGTTGGGGATGGTGGCCTGGCGGACGGTGCGCACCGTGCCGTCGGCCATGCGCACGCGCACGTCGTAGACGGTGGTGGTGCGCTCGTGCGACTCGATCGCGTTGCCCAGCAGGCCGCCACCGACGGCGCCGATGACGCCGCCCAGCGTGTGGTTGCTGCGGCCGGCGATCTTGCTGCCCACCAGCGCGCCGCCCACGCCGCCGGCGACCGCGCCGACGCCGTTGTTCTGGCCCTTGACCTGCACGGCGCTGTAGCCGTCGATCACGCCGCAGGTGGTGCACACCGGGGCGGCAGCCACCTGCTGGGGCGGTTCGTTGTAGGCGTTGCCCTGCGCGTTGCGGGTCGGCGTGTGGTGCACCGGGCGCGCGGCTTCGTGCACCGGGGCGTTGCTGCCGGACTGCCCCGTGACGACGGGCGGGTTGGCCACCGACGACTGCTGCGTGGCGGGCGCGCCCGGCGTGGCGCTGGCGGCGTCTGGCAGGGCGTCGTTGTTCTTCACGACCAGCGTGGTCGCGAGGGCGATGATCGTCAGGGCCATCAGGCCGCCGCCGATCCACACGCCGCGGTGGATGCCGGGGGCGTTGGACGGGGTCTGGTTCAGGTTCGTGGTGTTCATGGTCATGTCCTCTTCGGGTCCCGATCGGTTCGGGGCTGCGCTCATTAAACGCGGCAGGGTGGCCCCAGGATGTCAGCCAACGTGCCGAGTTGCTTCAGAACGTGAATGCACGCCCCGGCTTCCGTGCTCGACCGACGCGGCGGCTTCCGCTTGTCCTACAAGGCCGCCCGGCCGACCCGGTCGGGTACGCTTCGCGCCATGCTGAAAGATGTCTCGTTCCCGGCCGTCGTCGCCGGCTTCATCGCGGTGCTGGTGGGCTTCACGAGTTCGGTGGCGATCGTGTTCCAGGCCGCGCAGGGGCTGGGCGCGACGCCCGCGCAGATCACGTCGTGGATCTGGGCGCTGGGCGTGGGGACCGGCCTGACCAGCATCGGCCTGTCGCTGTGGTACCGCCAGCCGGTGCTCACCGCATGGTCGACACCGGGCGCGGCGCTGCTGGTGGCCACGCACGGCGTCACGCTGCCGGCGGCCACCGGCGGCTTCATCGTGTCGGCGCTGCTGATCGTCCTGGCCGGGGCGTCGGGCCTGTTCGAGCGCCTGATGGACCGCGTGCCGGTGGCCATCGCCGCCGCGCTGCTGGCCGGCGTGCTGACCCGCTTCGGCCTGGACGCCGCGCTGGCGGCGCACGGCGACGCGTGGCTGGTGGGCGCGATGGCGCTCGTGTTCGTGGTCGGCCGCCGCTTCTGGCCGCGCTTCGCGGTGCCGGGCGTGCTGCTGGCGGGGATCGCGCTGGCGGCGGCGGCCGGGCGCATCGGGCTGGCCGGCGTGCAGTGGGGCTGGGCCCGGCCCGTCTTCGTGATGCCCGAGTTCAGCGTGGCCGCGGCCATCGGCGTCGGGCTGCCGATGTTCATCGTGACGATGGCGTCGCAGAACCTGCCCGGGGTGGCGGCGCAGCGCGCGGCCGGCGTCACGGCGCCGGTATCGCCGGTGATCGCCACCACCGGCCTGGCCACGCTGGTGCTGGCACCGTTCGGCTCGTTCGGCCTGAACCTGGCGGCGATCACGGCCGCGATCTGCATGGGCCCCGAAGCCCACCCCGACCCGAAGCGGCGCTACATCGCCCCGGTGGCCGCGGGCGTGTTCTACCTGCTGATCGGGCTGGGCGGCGGCGCGGTGGTGGGCCTGATGGCGGCGTTCCCGCGCGCGCTGGTGGTGGCCGTGGCCGGGCTCGCGCTGCTGGGCACGATCGCCGGGGCGCTGGCGTCGGCGCTGGCGGTGGAGCGGCACCGCGACGCGGCCGCGCTCACCTTCCTGGTCACGCTGTCGGGCGTCAACCTGGGCGGCATCGGCGCGCCGTTCTGGGGCGTGGTGGCGGGCGCCGTCGCGCTGGGTGTGCAACACTTCCGGGCTTCGCCGCGTTGACGCCCTGACGCCGCGCCCGTCGAAAACCCTGCCGTCCGCCGTCGGCGCGCCGCGCGCCATCATGGCGTGCCGCGCCGCCATGCGGCCCGTCCTTCCCCCTTTCCTCGCCCCGTGCCCCCGCGCGCGGGCGCCAGCCACCCGACCAGGTGCCCCCATGAAGCTGCTGTTCGTCGCCGACCCGCTCGATACGTTCAAGATCTACAAGGACTCCACCTTCGCGATGATGCGCGAGGCGAGCCGGCGCGACCACACGCTGTGGGCGACGCAGCCGGTGGACCTGAGCTGGCAGCGCGGCGGCCGCGTGCAGGCGCGCGCGCTGCCCGTCGTGCTGACCGGCGTCGAGGGCCACGACGACGCGCCCTGGTACACCAGCACGGGCGCCGAGACGGTGGTGGTGGCCGAGTTCGACGCCGTGCTGATGCGCAAGGATCCGCCGTTCGACACCGAGTACTTCTACGCCACGCACCTGCTCGGCCACGCCGAACGCGAAGGCGCCGTCGTGCTGAATTCGCCCGCCGCGCTGCGCGACCATCCCGAGAAGCTCTCCATCCTGGAGTTCCCGCAGTTCATCGCGCCCACGCTGGTCACGCGCTCGGCCGCGGACGTGCGCGCGTTCCACGCCGAGCACCGCGACATCATCCTCAAGCCGCTGGACGGCATGGGCGGCATGGGCATCTTCCGCGTGCGCGAAGACGGCCTGAACCTGGGCAGCATCGTCGAGACCCTCAACCTCGGCGGCGCGCAGACCATCATGGTGCAGAAGTTCGTGCCCGAGATCGTCGACGGCGACAAGCGCGTGCTGGTCATCGATGGGCAACCGGTGCCGCACGCGCTGGCGCGCATCCCGCAGGGCACCGAGGTGCGCGGCAATCTGGCCGCCGGCGGCCTGGGCGTGGCGCGGGCGATCACGGCGCGCGAACGCGAGATCGCCGGCGTCATCGGCCCCAAGCTGGCGGCGCGCGGGCTCATGCTGATCGGGCTGGACGTGATCGGCGACGTGCTCACCGAGATCAACGTCACCAGCCCCACCTGCTTCCAGGAAATCACCGAACAAACCGGTTTCGACGTGGCGAAGATGTTCGTCGACGCGCTCGAGACCACCGTCACCCGACTCCACTCCCGACCCACGACTGAAGGCCATGATCCTTTCTAACCGGCCGCGCCCCGCGCGGATCCATCGCGCAGCGATCGGGGCACGCTGATGGCCCTGCTGACCCTGACCAACGCCCACCTCGCCTTCGGGCACGTCGCCCTGCTCGATGGCGCCGACTTCGCGCTGGAGACCGCCGAGCGCGTCGCCCTGATCGGGCGCAACGGCACCGGCAAGTCCAGCATGCTCAAGATCCTGGCCGGCCTGGACAAGCCCGACGACGGCGTGCTGCAGGTCGAGCGCGGCCTGCGCCGTACCTACGTGCCGCAGGAGCCGCAGTTCGCCCCCGGCATCACCGTGTTCGACGCGGTAAGCGAGGGCGTGCGCGAGGCCAAGGAGACGCGCGAGAAGTACGAGAACCACGACGGCGTCGACCACGACGAGATGGACCGGCTGCAGACGCGCCTGGAGGCGCTCGGCGGCTGGGACTGGGAGCGCCGCGTCGACGAGACGCTGCACCGGCTCGACCTCGACCCGCAGGTGCTGGTCGAGAAGCTCTCCGGTGGCGTGCGCAAGCGTGTCGCGCTCGCGCAGGCGCTCGTGGCCGCACCCGACGTGCTGCTGCTCGACGAGCCGACCAACCACCTGGACCTCGACGCCATCGACTGGCTGGCCGACCTGCTGCGGACCTACCGCGGCTCGCTGATCCTGATCTCGCACGATCGCGCGTTCATCGACGCCACCGCCACGCGCATCGTCGAGCTCGATCGCGGCAAGCTGCGCAGCTACCCGGGCAACTTCACCGCCTACGAGGCCACCAAGCAGCGCGAGCTCGAGAGCGAGGCGCTGGCCAACGCGCGCGCCGACAAGCTGCTGGCGCAGGAGGAGATCTGGATCCGCAAGGGCGTCGAGGCACGCCGCACGCGCTCCGTGGCCCGCATCGGCCGGCTCGAGACCTTGCGGGCCACGCGCGCCGCGCGGCGCGACCAGGTGGGCCAGGTGCGACTGGAGGTGGCCACGGGCGGGCAGTCCGGCAAGATCGTCGCCGCGCTCGAGAACGTGACGATGCGCTACGGCGACCGCGTGCTGATCGACAAGTTCACCACCACCGTGCTGCGCGGCGACAAGATCGGCCTGATCGGCCCCAACGGCTGCGGCAAGACGACCCTGCTCAAGCTGATCCTGGGCCAGCTCAAACCCACCTCGGGCGACATCAAGCTGGGCACGATGATGAACGTGGCCTACTTCGACCAGATGCGCGCCGGCCTGAAGCTCGACGCCACGCTGGCCGACACCATCAGCCCCGGCAGCGAGTGGATCGAGATCGGCAACTCGCGCAAGCACATCATGAGCTACCTGAGCGACTTCCTGTTCGCCCCGGAGCGCGCCAACGCGAAGGTCTCGTCGCTGTCCGGCGGCGAGCGCAACCGCCTGCTGCTCGCGCGACTGTTCGCGCTGCCCGCCAACGTGCTGGTGCTGGACGAACCCACCAACGACCTCGACATCGACACGCTCGAGCTGCTGGAGGAACTGCTGGCCAACTACACCGGCACCGTGTTCCTGGTCAGCCACGACCGCCGCTTCGTCGACAACGTCGTCACCAGCACGCTGGTGTGGGAAGGCGATGTCAGCCCGGGCCTGTGGCGCGAGTACGAAGGCGGCATCGAGGACTGGCAGGCGCAGCGCGCGCGCAGCCGCGGCAAGGAGGGCTTCAGCGCGGCCGCCACCAGTGCACCGCCGCCCGCACCGGCCCCCGCCGCGGTGGCGGCGACGACACCCTTGGCGCCGGCGAAGAAGGCCAAGCTCAGCTACAAGGAGCAGCGCGAGCTCGACGAGCTGCCCGCGAAGATGGCCGCGCTGGAGGCCGAGCAGAAGACCCTGGAGGCCGCGCTCGCCAGCACCGAGCTCTACACGCAGGGCAAGCAGAAGATCGCCGAGGCGCAGGCGCGCTTCGCGCGCATCGAGGAGGACCTGCTGGCGATGCTCGAGCGCTGGGAAGAGCTCGGCAAGCGGTAGGGGAGCGCGGCATCCGGCGTCCCCTCTTCACGGTGCGCCGCGCCGCCGTCGCGGTCGGCGTCGCGCTGCTGGCGCTGGCCGGCTGGTGGGTCGTGCGCGCGCCCGCCGTCGAGCGCGCGGCCCTGGCGCCGCCGCCCGACATCGACCTCGATCCGCCCGGGATGCGCGCCCGGCGCGAGGCGGCGCTGGCGCTGGCGACGATGCCGGACGATCCGTGGATGTTCGCGGAGTCGCTGGCCGTCCCGGCGCCTGCGACCAGGTAGGTATGGAGCGCTGGGCCCGGGTCGACCCCGGCAACGGCGTTCCCTGGCTCTACGCACTCGCCCGGGCGCAGTCCGCGGGGGATGCCGACGGCGTGCGCCGCGCGATGGCGATGCTCGCGTCGTCGACCCGGTACGACATGTACTTCAACGCCATGGCCGGCGCGGTGGCTCGCCAGGTGCCCAAGGACGCTTGGGAGCTGGCCGCTGCCGGCGACCTGGTGGTCAAGGCCTTGGGCCAGGCGGCGGCCGTGCCCTTTCCGAGCTTCCAGCCCCTGTTCCAACTGTGCCGCGCCCATGCCGGCGGCGACGCGCTGCGCGAACAGCAATGCCGCACCGTGAGCGACGCGATGTTCGCGCATTCGGACACCCTGCTCATGCTGTCCATCAGCGGCGCCCTGATGTTCCAGACCTCGGGCGACCCCGCGCGCCGCGATCTCGTGCGCGCGGAGCGCGCCGTCCTCGCCGCCCATTGGTCGCCCGCGACGGGCTTCTCGCCCTGCCAGGACCTGCGCGACCTGGTCAAGATGCAGTTGCGCAGCGCGCAGGTCGGCGAAGTCGAGGCGCTGCGCGAGCAGGCGCGCAAGTTCGTGACGCCATGACCGGGTGCGGCCCGCCGCGACGTCCGGGGTGATTTCGGCGATCCCCCGGCGCGCCGAGCCTCATACTGGTCCTTCGACGCTGCCCTGGATGTTGCCGAGGCCGTCGACCCTCGAGAAAGCCTGTTTGCCCAACAAGAAAGTGGTTCTGCCCGCCGTCGCGGCGACCGTCCTGGTGCTGATGCTGTGGCTCGCGTTCCGCGACAGCAGCGTCGAGGCGCCCGCCATGCCGCGCCCGGCCGTGCCCGTCGCGCGCGCGTCGATGCCCGCCCTCGATCCGGCCCCCGGCCCGTCCACCGCGCCGGAGGCACCGGCAGCGGCGGCGCCCGGCGCGTCGACACCGGAGCGCGCGCGCTGACGGGCGGTGCCGGCGTAAGGAATCGACGCGGTCGCACGACTACCGGTCACTGGCTCGCGAGACAACGCGGGTCCAGCGGCCAAGGTGGCCGTCCAACCCCCGTCATTTCCTCGAAGGAACCGTCATGAAGATCTCGCTGCGCCAATTCGCCCTCGCCCTCGCCTCCGCCGTGCTCGCCGTCACCGCGTCGTTCTCGCTGCCCTCGCTCGCGCAGGACGTGCGCCGCGAGGACTCGGTCACCTACACCCTGCAGATGGACAGGATCGACGCCAACAAGGACGGCATGGTCAGCAAGAAGGAATTCATGGACGGGATGTCCAGGAGCTGGGACATGCACATGGCCGAGGCGAAGAAGGCCGACCCGAAGATGGCCAGGGACAAGATGACGCTGCAGCAGTACCTCGAGTTCTCGAAGATGTTCGGCCTGAACATCGGCGGCTGAACCGTCGCCGCGCGGTTCAACCCAGGCGCGCCTTCTCGAACGCCTGCCAGAACCGCGGCTCCTGCGTCGTCGCGAAGTTGATGCGCATCAGCGTCGACGGGTGGCGGCCCGGATGGAACACCGTGCCGGGGGCCAGCAGCCAGCCGTCGTCGAGCATGTCGGTGGCCAGGCGCTCGGTGTCGACGCCGGTGTCGACCCAGCCGAACAGGCCCGCCGGCGGCGTGACGAAGCGGCAGCCCGCGGCCAGCGCGAGCTTGACCGTGCGGGTGCGCGCCGCGCCCAGGCGCGCCACCACGCGATCGGCGTGCCGGCGCAGCCAGCCCTGCTCCAGGCACACCGCCACGGCCTGCTCCAGCAGCGCCGGCGTGGTGAGCGTGCCCAGCAGCTTGACGTCGACGAGGCGCTCCACGAGGTCCGGGGGCGCCGCCAGGAAGCCGACGCGCCAGCCCGGCGCCAGGATCTTGGCGAAGCCCGACACGTAGATCGTGCGACGCAGGCCGTCGAGCGCGGACAGGCGCGGCGCGTGCGCGGGCGCGAGGTGGGCGTAGGTGTCGTCCTCGAGGATGCGGAAGTCGTGCTGCTCGGCCAGCCGCAGCACCTGGTGCGCCGCGGCCAGGCTCAACGACGCGCCCGTCGGGTTGTGCAGCACCGAGCAGGTGACGTACAGCCGCGGCTGGTGCGTCTTCGCGAGCGCGGCCATCGCCGCCAGGTCGGGGCCGTCGACGCCGCGCGGCACCGGCAGCAGGCGCATGCCCAGCTGCGTCAGGCGCGCGAATTCCACCGACCAGCCGGGTTCGTCCACCAGCACCGCGTCGCCCGGACTCAGCAGCCCGCGCGAGACGATGTCGAGCGCGTGCGTGGCCCCGTTGGCGGTGACGATCTGCGCCGGCGTGGCCGGCACGCCGAAGTCGGCCAGCCGGTGCGCGAGCGCGTGGCGCAGCCGGGTGTCGCCGGCGGGCTCGCCGTAGCTCAGGTAGCTCGACGGCAGGTGCGGCGCGCCCGCCGATTTCGGCGGCGCCATCACGCGCCGCAGCGCGGTCTGCAGCATCGCCGCATCCAGCCACTCGGCCGGCAGCGTGCCCAGGCCGGGCGCGGGGTGCTGGGCGTCGGCCGCGAACATGCCGCGGATCAGCGCGGTGGCGTCCACCGGCGGCGGGCGCACCGGCGCGTGCAGTCGCAGCGAGGTCTCGGTGGTGATCTCCAGGCGCGTGGCCGAGGACTGCGGCACCGGCGCCGGTGCGCCCACCGGGCGCGGCGCCGCGGTGTCGGCGTCGCGCACGAAGAAGCCGCGCTGGCGCTTGGCCTCGACCAGGCCCTGGGCCAGCAGCTGGTCGTAGGCCGCCACGACGGTGGACGGGCTCACGCGATGGCGGCGCGCGCTCTCGCGCACCGAAGGCAGCCGAGCGCCAGGCAGCAGCAGGCGCTGGCGGATGCGTGTCGCGTAGTGGCCGGCCAGCTGCTGGGCCAGCGTCTGGGCGGCGCTGCGTGCCAGCACGGTGGCGCCGACGGCCGCGGCGGCCGGCACGGAGGGCATCGCCGCGCTGCGGCGGGCGCGCGGCGCGGCGGCGGGAAGGACGGCGTCTTGGGGCATGGCGGGCGCTCCTGGCGGCAGGGTGGACGGCGGATCTGTATTGCCGTGGCCGTCAATACAGATCACCGAACTGCACCCGGGGACTGTACTGCTCGTGTACTGATTATCGGCCTAGACTGGCCGTCCCGCACGCCGTTTCCCCTGCTTCGTCCCGAAGCGCGGCGCCCGCCGGAGCCCGATGCGCCTCGAGCCTCAACCCGCCCTGCCGATGCCTGCCCCCGGTCCTGCCCCGGCCGGGGTCGCCGCGGCCGCGCAGGCGCGCCGCGCGCGCCAGGGGCTGTGGCTGGGCGTGCTGGGCATGCTGATCTTCGCCGGCACCATCCCGATGACCCGCCTGGCCGCCGGCAGCGACGCCGCGCCGCAGCTGCCCGCCGTGTTCGTCGCCATTGGCCGCGCCGGCGTCGCCGGGCTGCTGTCGCTGGCCTGGCTGCTGGTCATGCGCGCGCCGTGGCCGCGCCGCCAGCACTGGCCGATGCTGGCGCTGTCGGTGGCGGGCAACGTGCTCGGCTGGCCGCTGTTGCTGGGGCTGGCCGTGCGCCGTGTCGACGCGATGCATGCGGCGGTCATCACCGGCCTGATGCCGCTGTCGACCGCGGCCGTGGGCGCGCTCGTGCTGCACCAACGGCCGTCGCGCGGCTTCTGGGCCTTCGCGCTGCTGGGCGCGGCGCTGGTGGTGGCGTTCGCGGCGTGGAGCGGCGCCGGGCGGCCGCAGCTGGGCGACCTGCTGCTGCTGGGCGCGGTCGTCGCCTCGTCCATCGGCTACATCAGCGGCGCCAAGGTGTCGTCCGGACCCCAGGGCCTGAGCGCGGAGCAGACCATCTCGTGGGTGCTGGTGCTGGCGCTGCCCGTCACCTTGCCGATGCTGGTCGCCCAGTGGCCGGCGGAGCCGGTGCGCCCCGCGGCCTGGGCCGGCTTCGCCTACGTGGCGGTCTTCTCGATGTGGATGGGCTTCTTCGCCTGGTACCGCGGCATGGCCTGGGGCGGCACGCTGCGCGTCAGCCAGGTGCAGCTGCTGCAGCCTTTCGTCTCGATCCTGTTCAGCGCGCTCCTGCTGGGTGAACAATTGCGCCTGGCCACGCTGGGCTTCTCGGTGGCCGTGATGGCGTGCGTCTACCTCGGCCGCCGCATGCCCATCGGCACCCCCCGACCTCTTTCCTGATGTTCGAATCCCGTTGCGCGGCCCGGCCGCGCGTCTCTTCCTGAAGGCATCCCATGACCGGCTCCAGCTCCTCTTCCGATCCGACCTCCTCGCCCTGGCACCTGGCCCGGCGCTGCGAACGCATGAACCCGTCGGTCATCCGCGAGATCCTCAAGCTCACCGAGCTGCCGGGCGTGCGCTCGCTGGCCGGCGGCCTGCCCTCGGCCGACACCTTCCCCATCGACGCGATGCGCGAGGCCACCGCCAAGGTGCTGGCCGACAACCCGCGCGAGGCGCTGCAATACGCCGCCAGCGAAGGCTTCGGCCCGCTGCGCGACTGGGTGTCGGCGATGCTGCGCGCCAAGGGCGTCGACGCGCCGGCCGATCGCGTGCTGATCACCAACGGCTCGCAGCAAGGCCTCGACCTGGTCGGCAAGGTGATGCTGGACGCCGGCAACACGGTGGCCGTCGAGACGCCCACCTACCTGGGCGCGCTGCAGGCCTTCAACCCGAACGAGCCGCAGTTCGTGTCGGTGGCCGGCGACGCCGACGGCCCGCTGCCCGACGCCATCGCCGCGCTGCCGGCCGGCACGCGCTTCATGTACGTGCTGCCGAACTTCCAGAACCCGACCGGCCGCGTGATCCCGGCCGCGCGCCGCGATGCCATCGTCGCCGCCGCCCAGCGCGCCAACCTGCCGCTGGTCGAGGACAACCCGTACGGCGACCTCTGGTACGACGAGGCGCCGCCTGCGCCGCTGGCCTCGCGGTGGGCCGAGGGCACGCTGTACCTGGGCTCGTTCTCCAAGGTGCTGGCCCCGGGCCTGCGCCTGGGCTTCATGGTGTGCCCGAAGACGCTGTACCCGAAGCTGCTGCAGTCCAAGCAGGCCGCCGACCTGCACACCGGCTCGTTCAGCCAGCGCGTGGTCTACGAAGTGATCAAGAACGGCTTCCTCGACACCCACATCCCGACCATCCGCGACCGCTACCGAACCCAGCGCGACGCGATGGAGACGGCGCTGAAGGCCGCGATGCCGGCCGGCTGCGAATGGATCAAGCCCAGCGGCGGCATGTTCTTCTGGCTGCGCCTGCCGGCCGGCTGCGACGCGATGGCGCTGCTGCCCAAGGCGGTGGAAGCCGGCGTGGCCTACGTGCCGGGCGCGGCGTTCTATGCCGACCACCCCGACACCCGCACGATGCGCCTGTCGTTCGTCACGCTCGCGCCGGCCGCCATCGCCGACGCCGTGCAGCGCCTGGGCCAGGTCATCCAGGCCCACCTGGCGACGCAGCCGTCGCTGAGCGCCGCCTGAGCGACGGAGGCCCGACCATGAATCCGAGCGAGGCGCCGCGCCGGCGCGATTTCAGCGAGGTCGACGTCTTCACCGCGACGGCCCTGCTGGGCAACCCGCTGGCCGTGGTGCACGACGGCCGCGGCCTGGTCACCGACCGGATGGCCGCGTTCGCGCGCTGGACCAACCTGTCCGAGACCACGTTCCTGCTGCCGCCGACGCACCCCGAGGCCGATTACCGGGTGCGCATCTTCACGCCCGGCGGCGAGCTGCCGTTCGCCGGCCATCCGACCCTGGGCTCGTGCCACGCGTGGCTGGCGGCCGGCGGCACGCCGCGACGCGCCGACACCATCGTGCAGGAATGCGGCATCGGCCTGGTGCCCATCCGCCGCGGCGACCGCCTCGCGTTCGCCGCGCCGCCCACCACCGTGGAACGCGCCGACGCCGAGCTGCTGCAGCGCGTCCATGCCGCCCTCGGGCTCGACCCCGCGCGGGTGCACGACGCGGCGTGGCTGTCCAATGGCTTCCCGCAGCTGGCCTTGCTCCTGGACAGCGCCGCCACGGTGCTGGCGCTCGAGCCCGACCATGCGGCGTTGAAGGCGCTGGGCAAGGTCGGCGTCGTCGGCCCGCAAGCGGCTGGCAGCGGTTCGGATTTCGAGGTGCGCTTCTTCGCCGCGGCCATCGGCGTCAACGAAGACCCGGTCACCGGCAGCCTCAACGCCAACATCGCGCACTGGCTGATCGACACCGGCCGCGCGCCGGCGAACTACGTGGCCGCGCAGGGCACGGCCCTGGGCCGTGCCGGCCGCGTCCATGTGCGGCGCGACGGCGACGGCACCTGGATCGGCGGCGATGTGGCGGCCTGCGTCGCCGGCACCGTGCTGCTCTGACGCCCGCAAGGACCGCGATGACCGAGGAACTGTTCCGCGCCGATGCCACGCTCGCCGAGTGCGAGGCGGTCGTCACGCACGTCGACGAGCGCGGCGTGCAGCTCGATCGCACGGTGTTCTACCCGCACGGCGGCGGCCAGGCCGGCGACCGCGGCGAGCTGGTGCTGGCCGACGGCCGCGTGGTGGCGATCGCCGACACCCGCAAGGGCGAGGCGCCGGGCGCCATCCTGCACGTGCCGGCCGACGCCGCCGACCTGGCGGCGCTGGCGATCGGCACGCCGGTGCGCGCGCGCATCGAGCTCGCGCGGCGGCGCGCCCACATGCGCTTCCACACCGCCACGCACCTGCTGTGCGCGCTCGTGCCGCATCCGGTGGACGGTTGCTCGATCACCGCGGACTACGCGCGGCTCGACTTCCACATGACCGACCCGCTGGACAAGGACGCGCTGGAGGCCGGCCTCGCCCGGCTGGTGGCCGAGGCGCACCCGGTGACGCAGCGCTGGATCACCGACGCCGAGCTCGACGCCAACCCGGGCCTGGTGCGCAGCATGAGCGTGCAGCCGCCGCGCGGCAGCGGCCGCGTGCGCCTGCTCGAGATCGAGGGCGTGGACCTGCAGCCCTGCGGCGGCACCCACGTGGCCAACACGGCCGAGATCGGCGCGCTGGTGGTGCGCAAGATCGAGAAGAAGTCGGCGTCGACGCGGCGCGTGGTGCTGGCGTTCAAGGATTGATCGTCGGCGTCACTTCGGTGCCGCGGCTCCGCCGGCGCTGCCGCTGACGCAGTGACCCGGAAATTCAAGGGAGCGCGGGATCCGGCTTTGCCGGGCCCGACGCGGCTGGGCTCCCACAAGCGCTCGCGCAGCGAGACCCCGGCGAAACGGCATCCGGCCTGCAAGCCGGATGCACCCGAGCGGCCAGCGACCGTGAGGCCGTCATTTCACGGGGGCGCCGTTGCCGGCGACCCAGATCTCGTACCAGGTCTGCGCGTCGATCTCGACGTCCAGCGCCGCCACGGCCTCGTGCATCGCCGCGAGCCGGCGCGAGCCGGTGAGCGGGATCAGGCGCGCGGGGTGGCGCAGCAGCCAGGCGTAGACCAGCGTGGTGACGCTGATCGCGCGCTCGCGGGCGATGCGCTCGAGCACGCCGCGCACGCGCAGCGCGTCGGCGTCGGTGCCCGTGAACAGTCGCCCGCCGGCCAGCGCCGACCAGGCCATCGGCGCGATGCCCAGGTCCTGGGCCTGGTCCAGCGTGCCGTCGTGGAACGGCGCGATGTGCAGCGGCGACGCCTCGACCTGGTGGGTGACCAGCTCGATGCGGCTGTTCAGGAGCGCGAACTGCGACGGCGTGAAGTTGGACACGCCGAAGTGGCGCACCTTGCCGGCCGTGCGCAGGCGCCCGAAGCACGTGGCCAGCGCGTCGGCGTCCATCAGCGCGTCCGGGCGGTGGATCAGCAGCACGTCCAGGTGATCGGTGCGCAGCGCCGCCAGCGAGTTGTCGACCGAGCGCTCGACGTGGGCGGCCGAGGTGTCGTAGTGGCCGATGCGGTGCTCGGGGCGGGCGCCGGAGACCATGCGGATGCCGCACTTGGTGACGATCTGCAGGCGCTCGCGCAGGTGCGGCGCGGCGGCCAGCGCCTCGCCGAACAGGGCCTCGACGGCGTAGTTGCCGTAGATGTCCGCGTGGTCGAACGTGGTGATGCCCGCCGCCAGGCAGCCCTCGATCCAGCGCACCCGCTCGGCCACGCTGAACTGCCAGTCGGCCATGCGCCAGGTGCCGGCGACGATGCGCGACAGGGTGGGACCGCCGGCGGCGGTGACGAGCGAGGGAGCGTGCAGCATGGGTCGGGAACCTGGTTCGGCGGCCGCCGCCGGGCGGGCGGCGCGCGCTGCCGGATTCTGGCCCATCGGCTGCGCGACCGGCCTCAGAACGCGGCGTGCACGCCCGCCGAGACGCTCCACTTCGGCTCGAGCTGCAGGCCGTTGACGCGCTGGTACACGGGCACCTGGCCGAACAGGTAGACGCTGGTGCGCGTGCTCGTCCTGAACGTCGCGCCGGGGCTGAGGTAGACGAGCGTGGCGCCGGAGTTGGGCGTGTCCGCCTCGCTGCCCGTCTCGCGGCGCTCGATGCGCGAGTTGACCTGCAGCTGCGGGGTGACGACCTCGAAGCCGCGCCAGCGCACCCCGGCCGTGAGGTTGGCGCCCGCGCCGGGCTTGAACGCGCTGTCCCATGCGACGGGCAACTGCAGCTGCGCCTGGCCGAACCAGTCGGCCGTCTCGCCGATGGCGCCGAACTTGAAGGCGCCCACGAGCAGGTCGGTCGAGCCGGTACCGGCCTGCAGCCCGCGATCGAGCATCTCGCCCTGCTGCGGGCCGGCGTCGAAGTTCACGCCGTGGGCGTCGCCGGTGGGCAGCTTCAGGCCGAACTGCAGGCCCCAGTCCTGGCCCTCCGAGAAGCCCATGTAGCGGGCCACGACGCGCACGTCGCCGAGGCTGTTCGAGCGCGAGGTGGAGATGTCGGTGTCGCCCTCGGCGATGGTCGTGTGGCGGCGTTCGAGCCAGGGCAGGGTCAGCGTGACGCCCCAGTCGGCGTTCAGTCCGTAGTCCAGCGTCAGCGTGGCGTTGCGGTTGACGGTGTGCTGCTGGATCTCCTGGTCGTTGGGCAGCGCGAGCGTGGCACGGTCGACGCGGCCGGTGCCCGAGCGCAGGTCGTCCTGGTTGAAGAAGTCGTAGCGCAGGTCGGCGGTCGCGCCGGTGCGACTGGTCAGTCCCTGGGTGGCCCAGTCGGCATTGAGCGTGCAGCCGCAGGCGGAGCAGGCGAGGGTGTCGGCCGAGGCGGCGGCCAGCATCAGGGTGGCGCCGGTGCGCGCGAAAAGGGAAAGCGTAGACATGGCGAAAGCGTCCGAGGTCGGGGCGGCGCGCGGCAAGCGGCGCGCCGGGGTCTGAGTGGAGGCGGCGCGCATGCGGGGCGACAGGGTCGATGTCGGATGCGGCAGCCGGCTGGAACAGGCTCAGGCCAGGGACGGTGGCGCGCGGGCGCCGGGCGCGCGCGCCTGCGCGACGGCCGGGCGCACGCGGGCGGGCGCGGGCGGCGCCGGCGGTGCGTAGGCCAGGATCGCGACGGCCGGCGGGGCAGTGCCCGCCAGCATCGGCGTGGTGTGGGCCAGCGAGCACAGCGCGCAGGCGTCGCCCGGCGCGTGCGTCTCGCCCAGCGGGGCGCCCGCGGGCGCGGACTGGCAGACGGTGGCCCAGTCGGCCGGCCCGCTCGTCTGCAGCAGCCGCGCGAAGGTGGGCAGCAGCGCAGTGGCCAGCAGCGCGACCAGGGCCCAGCGCGCACCCAGCCGCCGCAGGGCGGCGGTCGGGCGGAGCAGGAAGGTCGGCGGACGCATGGGGCGCAGTTTAGGCCCAGCGGGCGCCGGACGTCCCGGCGGCGATGGCCGCGGACTGACGTGAATCAGGGTCGCCCGCGAAAGTCGGCGCGGCCCGATCGCGGGCGGGCGCGTCGAAATGCGGGACGCTCGCTTGCAAAGGCCTGACGGGTTACGACGCTGTTACGGCGCCGCGACGCCCGTGCCGCACGTTGATGTGCGTCATGCACCGGGGTGGCAAAGGCGCACCCTTTCGGGTTAGAATTGACAGGCTTAGTTCAACCAAAGCAGGTTGATTTCCGGGAAACCGGGGTCGACCTGCAGGGCACCGTGCCGGGGCCGCGTTCATGAACGACCGAGTGAACGAGAACCCCAGTCCGACACCCATGAGTCCTCAGAGTTCCGCACCGCAGCAAGAAGTTTCCACCGAACCTGCCGGCCCCGTCGTCGGTGGGCCGGCGTTCAACGCTGCGAACTGGGACGACGAAGACCCGCTGCCGCGCCGCTTGTCGGCAACGGAGGCCGAAGCGTTTCGCGACCAGCGAATCGCGCCGTCCCCGTGGCGGGTGGTGCTGGTCCAGGCCGAGGCCGGCGCGGTCATTTCGCTGCTGGTCGGGCTGGTGTTCGGGTTGCCTGCGTTGTGGTCGGCGCTGTTCGGTGCCGCCACCGCGATCGTTCCGAGCGCGCTGATGGCGCGCGGCGCGACGCGGCTGGCGGACAGCAAGTCGCCGCTGACCACCGCGCTGGGTCTGCTGGGTTGGGAATCGGCAAAGATTGTCTGCTCGATGGCGATGCTGGTCGCCGCCGCTCGAGTGCTGCACCCGGTGGTGTGGCCGGCGCTGCTGGTCACGTTGACCGGGTGCCTGACTGTGTATTGGGTGGCGCTCGCGTGGCGCTCGCGTTGAAGACTTGATCGGGAAGCTACGGACACCACATGGCCGCAGAAGAACACGCACCGACCTCCGGTGAATACATTAAGCATCACCTGACCCATCTCACCAATGGCGACGATCTTGCGCAGGTGCCCATCGTCGACTTCCACGTGATCCATTGGGACTCCGTGCTGTTCTCGTCGATCCTGGGCATCGTCTTCCTGCTGATCGGCCTGGTCGCCGCGCGCCGGGTGACCTCGGGCGTCCCCGGTCGCTTCCAGGCCGCCATGGAATTCATGATCGAGATGGTGGACAACCAGGCCAAGGCCATCGTCCACAACGCCACCAGCCGCAAGATGGTCGGCCCGATGGCGCTGACGATCTTCATCTGGATCTTCCTGCTCAACGCGATGGACCTGTTGCCAGTCGACCTGCTGCCGGCCCTCGGCCAGGCGCTGACCGGCAACCACGAGCTGCACCTGCGCGTCGTCCCGACGGCCGACATCTCCATCACCATGGGCATGTCCGTGGCGGTGCTGATCTGCTGCCTGTACTACAACGTCAAGATCAAGGGCGCCGGCGGCTGGGCGCACGAACTGGTCGTGGCGCCGTTCGGCACCAGCAAGAACCCGCTCTTCGCCGTGCTGCTGGGCATCGTCAACTTCGCCATGCAGACGGTCGAGTTCGTCGCCAAGACGGTCTCCCACGGCATGCGGCTGTACGGCAACATGTACGCCGGCGAACTGATCTTCCTGCTGATCGCCCTGCTGGGCGGCGCATTCACCTTGACGGCGGGCGGCTTCGGCCTGGCCCTGCTGCACATCGTTGCCGGCACCGTGTGGGCGCTGTTCCACATCCTGATCATCACGCTGCAGGCCTTCGTGTTCATGATGTTGACCCTGGTCTACATCGGACAAGCCCACGACTCGCATTGAAAACCGCGCGCCGCCGGTTCGCCGGCGACGCGGTCCGCGCTGTCCGCATAACTTTTCCCCTTTCAATTTCTTAACTGGAGTCAACATGGAACTCATCAGCTACGTCGCCCTGGCCGCCGGCATCATCATTGGTCTGGGCGCCTGCGGCGCTTGTATCGGCATCGGCATCATGGGCAGCAAGTACCTCGAGTCCGCCGCTCGCCAGCCGGAACTGATGGGCGAACTGCAGACCAAGATGTTCCTGCTGGTCGGCCTGATCGACGCCTCGTTCATCATCGGTACCGGTATCGCCTTGTGGTTCACCACGGCCAACCCGTTCCTGGCCCAGCTGGCGCAGATCGCGAAGTAATTCGCCCTGCACTGAAGTCGTCGGCGCGACCGTCTTCCCTTTCGTGGACGCGGCGCGCCGCCCTCCGACAACGGCTTTCGAGGCAATAACGTGAGCATCACCGCAACCCTGATCATCCAGATGATCGTGTTCCTGATTTTGGTCGGGGTCACGATGAAATACATTTGGCCGCCCATCACGGCCGCCCTGGACGAGCGTGCGCGCAAGGTCGCCGAAGGCCTGTCGGCTGCCGACAAGGCCCGCAAGGAACTCGACAACGCCAACAAGCGCATCGAAGCCGAACTCGGCGCGGCCCGCAACGACGCTGCCCAGCGCCTGGCGGCCGCCGAGCGCCTCGCGCTGCAGATCGTCGAGGAAGCCAAGACCAAGGCCACCGAGGAAGGCGCCAAGATCGTCGCCCAGGCCCAGGCCGAAGCGCAGCAGGAAGCCAGCAAGGCGCGCGACGCCCTGCGCGACCAGGTGGCCGCGCTCGCCGTCAAGGGCGCCGAGCAGATCCTGCGCCGCGAGGTCAGCCCGGCCGTCCACGCCGAGCTGCTCGGCCGCCTGCAGACCGAGCTGTAAGACCATGGCCGAGCCCTCCACCATCGCGCGGCCCTACGCCGCGGCGCTGTTCCAGTCGAGTACTGCCGCCGACGGCGCGCAGCTCGCGGCACAGCTGGACGCGCTCGCCGGCATCGCCGGCGACGCCGGCCTGCGCCAGTTCGCCTCCGACCCCAAGGTCACCGACGAACAGGTCTTCAAGCTGGTCTCCGGCATCGCCGGCACCGAACTCGACCCGAAGCTGCGCAACCTGCTCGACGTGGTGATCGACAACGATCGCCTGGCCGTGCTGCCCGAGATCGCGTCGCAGTTCCGCACGCTGGTCAACGACCGCAGCGGCGTGGCCGATGCGCACATCGTCAGCGCCTTCCCGCTCGACGCGACCCAGCAGGCCGACCTGGCCAAGGTGCTGGAGAAGCGCTTCGGCCGCCAGCTCAAGACCTCGGTCACGGTCGACTCGTCGCTGATCGGTGGCGTGCGCGTGACGGTGGGCGACGAGGTGCTCGACACCTCGGTCGTCGCCCGCCTCGAGCAGATGCGTGTCGCGCTGACCCACTAAAGAGCCGGCCCGCTCGAACAGAATCGCCCTTCAACCCAGGCGGCCTCGCGGCCTCACCTTTGGGAGCTAAGTCATGCAATTGAATCCCGCTGAAATTTCCGAACTGATCAAGAGCCGCATCGAAGGCCTGGGGGCGTCGTCCGACATCCGCAACCAGGGCACCGTCGTCTCGGTCACCGACGGCATCTGCCGCGTGCACGGCCTGTCCGACGCGATGCAGGGCGAAATGCTCGAGTTCCCGGCCACCAAGGACGGCCAGCCGACCTACGGCCTGGCGCTGAACCTCGAGCGCGACTCCGTCGGCGCCGTTATTCTTGGCGAGTACGAGCACATCTCCGAAGGCGATACCGTCAAGTGCACGGGCCGCATCCTGGAAGTGCCGGTCGGCCCCGAGCTGCGTGGCCGCGTGGTCAACGCGCTGGGCGCGCCGATCGACGGCAAGGGCCCGATCAACACCAAGATGACCGACGTCATCGAGAAGGTCGCCCCGGGCGTGATCGCCCGCCAGTCCGTCGACCAGCCGGTGCAGACCGGCCTGAAGTCGATCGACTCGATGGTGCCGGTCGGCCGCGGCCAGCGCGAGCTGATCATCGGCGACCGCCAGACCGGCAAGACCGCCGTGGCGATCGACGCGATCATCAACCAGAAGGGTCAGAACATGACCTGCGTGTACGTCGCCATCGGCCAGAAGGCCTCGACGGTGAAGAACGTCGTGCGCGCCCTGGAAGCCAACGGCGCGCTCGAGTACACGATCGTGGTCGCCGCCACCGCCGCCGAATCGGCCGCCATGCAGTACGTCTCGGCGTACTCGGGCTGCACGATGGGCGAGTACTTCCGCGACCGCGGCGAAGACGCGCTGATCGTCTATGACGACCTGTCCAAGCAGGCCGTCGCCTACCGCCAGGTCTCGCTGCTGCTGCGCCGCCCGCCGGGCCGCGAAGCCTTCCCCGGCGACGTGTTCTATCTCCACAGCCGCCTGCTCGAGCGCGCCGCGCGCGTGAACGCCGACTACGTCGAAGCCTTCACCAAGGGCGCGGTCAAGGGCAAGACGGGTTCGCTGACGGCGCTGCCGATCATCGAGACGCAGGCCGGCGACGTGTCCGCCTTCGTGCCGACCAACGTGATCTCGATCACCGACGGCCAGATCTTCCTGGAAACCAGCCTGTTCAACGCCGGTATCCGCCCCGCCATCAACGCCGGCATCTCGGTGTCGCGCGTCGGCGGCGCCGCGCAGACCAACCTGATCAAGAGCCTGTCGGGCGGCATCCGTACCAACCTGGCGCAGTACCGCGAGCTGGCCGCGTTCGCGCAGTTCGCCTCCGACCTGGACGAAGCCACCCGCAAGCAGCTCGATCGCGGCGCGCGCGTGACGGAACTGCTCAAGCAGAACCAGTACTCTCCGCTGCCCATCAGCCTGATGGCCGCCACCCTGTTCGCCGTGAACAACGACTTCATGGATTCGCTGACCATCAAGCAGGTGCTGCCGTTCGAGCACGGCCTGCACCAGCACCTGAAGTCCAACCACGCCGCGCTGCTGGCCACGCTGGAGAAGAACGGCGCGAAGTGGAACGTCAAGTTCAAGGACACGGACAAGCCGGAAAAGATCGAGTTCGCCAAGGCCTGCAAGGCCGCGGAAGACGAACTGCGCGCCGCCATCGCCGCGTTCAAGAAGTCGTTCGCCTGATTCCCCCGACCACGACCCTCTTCAAAGGAGAACCGGCATGGCGGTAGGAAAGGAAATACGCGGCAAGATCAAGTCGGTGGAGAACACCCGCAAGATCACGAAGGCGATGGAGATGGTCGCCGCGTCCAAGATGCGCAAGGCGCAGGAGCGCATGCGTGCGGCCCGGCCTTATGCGGAACGCATCGCCGGCATCACGGCCAACCTGTCGAAGGCGAATCCGGAATACCGTTCGCCGTTCATGCGCGAGGTCACGAAGCCGGCCGGCAACGTGGGCTTCATCGTGATCACGACCGACAAGGGCCTGTGCGGCGGCATGAACACCAACATCCTGCGCGCGCTCACCCTCAAGGTGCGCGACGTGCAGGCGGCCGGCGGCAAGGTCAGCGCGGTGGCGATCGGCAACAAGGGCTTCGGCTTCCTGAACCGCTCCGGCGCGCAGGTGGTCAGCCATGTCACCCACCTGGGCGACGCGCCGCAGCTCGAGAAGCTGATCGGCCCCGTCAAGGTGATGCTCGAGCAGTTCGTCGAGGGCAAGCTGGACGCGGTGCACCTGTGCTACACGCGCTTCATCAACACGATGAAGCAGGAACCGATGATCGTGCCGTTGCTGCCGCTGTCGTCCGAAGGCATCCAGAGTGGCGCCACCACGGACAAGAGCGGCTATGCGTGGGACTACATCTACGAACCGGACGCGCCGGGCGTGATCGAGGAACTGCTCAAGCGCTACATCGAGGCCCTCGTCTTCCAGGGCGTGGCCGAGAACATGGCGTCCGAGCAGGCCGCGCGCATGGTGGCCATGAAGGCGGCCACCGACAACGCGGGCAACCTCATCGGCGAGCTCAAGCTGATCTACAACAAGACGCGTCAGGCGGCGATCACCAAGGAATTGAGTGAGATCGTCAGCGGTGCGGCTGCGGTTTAAATCTTTCGAGATATCAAGGAAAAAAGATGACGACTTCTAATGCCATGGGCAAGATCGTTCAAACCATCGGCGCCGTGGTCGACGTCGAGTTTCCGCGCGACGCGATGCCCAACATCTACGACGCGCTGAAGATGGACGGCACTTCGCTGACGCTGGAAGTCCAGCAGCAGCTGGGCGACGGCATCGTTCGCACGATCGCGCTGGGCTCGTCCGACGGCATCCGCCGCGGCAGCATGGTCCGCAACACCGGCGCGGGCATCACCGTGCCGGTCGGCAAGGCCACCCTCGGCCGCATCATGGACGTGCTGGGCAACCCGATCGACGAACGCGGCCCGGTCGACCAGACCCTGACCGCCGTCATCCACCGCAAGCCGCCGACCTATGACGAGCTGAGCCCGTCGCAGGAACTGCTCGAGACCGGCATCAAGGTCATCGACCTGATCTGCCCGTTCGCCAAGGGCGGCAAGGTCGGCCTGTTCGGCGGCGCCGGCGTCGGCAAGACCGTCAACATGATGGAGCTGATCAACAACATCGCGAAGGCGCACTCGGGCCTGTCCGTGTTCGCCGGCGTCGGCGAGCGCACCCGCGAAGGCAACGACTTCTATCACGAGATGGCCGATTCGAAGGTCGTCGACCTGGACGACCTGCCGAACTCGAAGGTGTCGATGGTCTACGGCCAGATGAACGAACCGCCGGGCAACCGCCTGCGCGTGGCCCTGACCGGCCTGACCATCGCCGAGTCGTTCCGCGACGAAGGCCGCGACGTGCTGTTCTTCGTGGACAACATCTACCGCTACACGCTGGCCGGCACGGAAGTGTCCGCGCTGCTGGGTCGCATGCCGTCCGCCGTGGGCTACCAGCCGACGCTGGCCGAGGAAATGGGCCGCCTGCAGGAACGCATCACGTCGACCAAGGTCGGCTCGATCACCTCGATCCAGGCCGTCTACGTCCCGGCCGACGACTACACCGACCCGTCCCCGGCGACCACCTTCGGCCACCTGGACTCCACCGTGTCGCTGTCGCGCGAAATCGCTTCGCTGGGCATCTACCCCGCGGTCGACCCGCTCGACTCCACGTCGCGCCAGATCGACCCGAACGTGATCGGCCAGGAACACTACGACACCACCCGCGCCGTGCAGGCCACGCTGCAGCGCTACAAGGAACTGCGCGACATCATCGCCATCCTGGGCATGGACGAACTGGCGCCGGAAGACAAGCTGGCCGTGTCGCGCGCCCGCAAGATCCAGCGCTTCCTGTCGCAGCCGTTCCACGTCGCCGAAGTGTTCACGGGCTCGCCGGGCAAGTACGTGCCGCTGAAGGAAACCATCCGCGGCTTCAAGATGATCATCAATGGCGAATGCGACCACATGCCGGAACAGTCGTTCTACATGGTCGGCACCATCGACGAAGCCATCGAAAAGGCGAAGGGCATGCAGTAAGGCGCCCGGCCACTGCTCGCCGAGCGGTGGCTGAACGCCTCCTGCACCCGTCGTCCCTCATCGAAACGGAACTCACATGGCAACCATTCACGTCGACGTCGTCTCCGCCGAAGAGCAGATCTTCTCCGGCGAGGCGAGCTTCGTCGCGCTGCCGGGCGAGAGCGGCGAGCTCGGCATCATGCCGCGCCACACCCCGCTGATCACGCGCATCAAGCCCGGTGCCGTGCGCATCAAGCGCGCGAGCGATGGCGCGGAGGAATTCGTGTTCGTCGCTGGCGGCATCCTCGAAGTGCAGCCCGACCGCGTGACCGTGCTGGCCGACACCGCGATCCGCGGCAAGGACCTGGACGAGGCCAAGGCCCTCGAGGCGAAGAAGGCCGCCGAGACCGCGCTGACCAACGCCAAGGGCGACTTCGACGTTGCCAAGGCGCAGAGCGAACTGGCCGTCTTCGCCGCCCAGCTGGCCGCCATCCGCCGCTTCCGCGACCAGCCCGGCCACTGATCCCGCCGCGCCGGCCTCCCGAAGCCCGCCCACGGCAACGTGCGCGGGCTTTTCTCATCCGGGGATCCACCCAAGAAACGGGGATTGGCACCACCGGGCCCCGCGCGACACAATGCGCCATGACCGGCCGCACGGGCGCGGTGGAGATGTCGATGAACCAGATTTCCAGCGAACAATGGACGCAGATGGGCCGCGACTCGTTCGACGCCCGCCTGATCGCCATCATTCGCCGCAATCACCCCGACCAGGCGAAGAAGATGGACTTCCCCGCCCTGGTCGGCGCCTTCCATCGCCAGGCCGCCAAGGCGCAGCGCTACGGCCTGACCGACGAACACTCGGCCGCCACCTACGTCTACACCGCCTGGCTGCTGGGCGAGGAGTTCGACACCCGCATTCCCGCGATCGCCCAGATCCTGGCCGACCGGCGGATGAAGGCGGCCGAGAAGGCCAAGGCGCTGGGCAACTTCGCCCGCCTGGTGTTCCGCACGCTGTCCGGCGGCGCGGCCAACGATGCCCCGAGGAGTGCCGCATGAGCTTCCCCAGCCCGCCCGCGCTCGGCGGTCCGCTCGGCGACGCCCTGGCCGGCGCCGAGCCGGCGGCCGCCCAGCAGTTGCAGCAGCTCGCGGCTCCGGCCGCCGATGCCTCGGCCAAGGCCGCCGCGCTCCAGGCCCAGGCCGAGGAGGCCGCCGGCGCCCAGGCGCAGCAGGCGATCGCCACCGCCCAGGCCCAGGCGGCGCAGGCCCAGCAGGCCGCGCAGGACGCGCAGGCGGCGGCCGACAAGGCGGCCGCGCTGGCGCAGGCCGACGCGAGCGCTGCCGCCCAGCAGGCGCAGGCCCAGGCCGAGCAGGCCGCCCAGCAGGCGCAGGCGACCGCGGCGCAGGCCCAGCAGGACGCCGCCAAGGCCCAGGCGCAGGCCGCCTCGACTGCCGACGCCACCGCCGGCGCCGCCGAGGCTGCCACCGCCAACGCCACGAAGGATCTCGGCAACGAGTTCTCCAGCGCCACGCCCACCGGCCTGCCGGCCGTGCCGTGCGCCTGCGGCGACTGCATCAAGAAGGCCGTCGACCCGGCCGTCCCCGCGGTGCCCGGCATGCCCGCGATGCCCGCCATGCCGGCGATGCCCGACATGCCGGCCATGCCTGCCATGCCGGCGATGCCCGCGATGCCGGCCATGCCCGCGATGCCGGCGCTGCCCGCGCTGCCGGCCACCCCCGCGATGCCGGCCATGCCGCCCATGCCCGCCATGCCGGCGATGCCTGCGATGCCGGCCACGCCCGCGATGCCGGCCACCCCCGCCATGCCGGCGATGAACGGCCTGCCCGACATGCCGGCGCTGCCGCCGATGCCGGCGCTGCCCGACATGCCGGCCATGCCCGCGATGCCGGCCATGCCCGCGCTGCCGGCCTTGCCCGCGCTGCCGGCCACGCCGGCCACGCCGGCCCTGCCGGCCTTGCCCGCCATGCCGGCGCTGCCCGCCACGCCGGCCCTGCCGGCGATGCCGGCCGCCCCGGCGCTGCCCGCCATGCCGGCGGTGCCTGCGTTCTGACGGTACGCGGCGGGCGGGCGCGCCGGTTGCCGCCCGTCCGCCCATGAACCAGCGCATGATCCGGCCATGAGCAAGAAGAACGCGGCAAGCAACGGCGACGGCCACGACTACGAGGGCCAGCTGCGGCCGCTGCAGGTCGAGCTGACCGGCGTGATGCGCCTGCTCGCGGAGCGCGGCGAGCGCGTCGTGGTGCTGTTCGAGGGCCGCGACACCGCCGGCAAGGGCGGCGCCATCAAGGCGATCGCCGAGAAGCTCAACACCCGCCAGTGCCACATCGCCGCGCTGGGCGTGCCCACGGAGCGCGAACGCGGGCAGTGGTACTTCCAGCGCTACATCGACTTCCTGCCCGCCGCCGGCGAGATGACCCTGTTCGACCGCAGCTGGTACAACCGCGCCGGCGTCGAGGCGGTGATGGGCTTCTGCACGCCGGCGCAGACCGACGCCTTCCTCAAGTCCGCGCCAGTCTTCGAGAAGATGCTCGTCGACGACGGCGTGCGCCTGTTCAAGTACTGGCTCACCGTCGACCAGGCCGAGCAGGAGAAGCGCTTCGCGCAGCGCCAGGATGATCCGCTCAAGCAATGGAAGCTGTCGCCGGTGGACCTGCAGGCCCGCGCCCGCTACGACGACTACGGCCGCGCGCGCGACCGCATGCTCGAGGCCACCCACACCAAGCATGCACCCTGGACCCTGGTGAACTTCAACGACCAGAAGGCCGGCCGCCTGAAGCTGATCTCCGACCTGCTGGCGCGCCTGCCGGTGGCCGTCGCCACCCACCACGAGGTCCAGATCCCGCCCCTTCCGGGCCGCCCGCTGAAAGAGAAGTTCCGCGGGCCCCTGAAGCCGATCTGATCTCGCGCATGCGACGCCCGCCCCCGGCGGAGATAATTGCCCGCATGTGGCCACCTCTTCAAAACGACAGCTTCCTGCGCGCCTGCCTGCGCCAGCCGACCGACTACACGCCGATCTGGCTGATGCGACAGGCGGGACGCTACCTGCCCGAGTACAAGGCCACGCGCGCCCGCGCCGGCAGCTTCATGGGCCTGGCCACCAACACCGACTTCGCCACCGAGGTCACGCTGCAGCCGCTGGACCGCTTCCCGCTCGACGCCGCGATCCTGTTCTCCGACATCCTCACCGTGCCTGACGCGATGGGGCTGGGCCTGTCGTTCGCCGAAGGCGAGGGCCCGCGCTTCGCCACGAAGGTGCGCGACGAGGCCGCGGTCGACAAGCTCGCCGTGCCCGACATGGCCAAGCTGCGCTACGTGTTCGACGCCGTCGCCTCGATCCGCAAGGCGCTGAACGGCCGGGTGCCGCTGATCGGCTTTTCCGGCAGCCCGTGGACGCTGGCCTGCTACATGGTCGAAGGCGGCGGCTCCGACGACTACCGCCAGGTCAAGACGCTGATGTACGCGCGCCCCGACCTGATGCATCGCATCCTGGCGATCAATGCCGACGCGGTGGCGGCCTACCTCAATGCGCAGATCGACGCCGGCGCCCAGGCCGTGATGGTGTTCGACAGCTGGGGCGGTGTGCTCGCCGACGCCGCCTTCCGCACGTTCTCGCTGGCCTACACGCAGCGCGTGCTGGCCGGCCTGCAGCGCGAGAAGGACGGCCAGCGCATCCCGGCCATCGTGTTCACCAAGGGCGGCGGCCAGTGGCTGGAGGCGATCGCCGACATCGGCCCCGACGTCGTCGGCCTCGACTGGACGACCGACCTGGGCGCCGCGCGCCGCCGCGTGGGCGACCGCGTGGCCCTGCAGGGCAACCTCGACCCGATCGCCCTGTTCGCGCCGCCGCAGGCCATCGCGGCCGAGGCGCGCGCCGCGCTCGACAGCTTCGGCGCACCGCGCAACACCGACGGCAGCACGGCCGGGCACATCTTCAACCTCGGCCATGGCATCAGCCAGTTCACGCCGCCAGAACACGTGGCGGCGCTCGTCGAAGCCGTCCACGCCCACTCGCGCCAATTGCGCGCGGCGTAGGAGACCACTTACAACCACTGAACGCAGGCAAACCGGTATTCGTCCGGTAAGTGAGCGCTCAGGTGTTGACTTATCCCCAAAATTCAGTCGTCGATAACTATTGCCCCCGGGGGTACCACACGTCCTCTGGAAATCCCCCGGTTTGGTGCCAAGTTATTGATTCATCTGATTTTTTCGGTGATGCATCAAATTTGAGCGATGAAGGCCCGCGCACGGTGAATCAAGCATTTGGCCGTGCTTCTGCCAGCTTTCCCACAAAGTTATCCACAGAAACTGTGGGTGACTTCAAAAACGCTTACGGATCATGAGCTTACGGCTCCCAGCTCATAAATCTGACAACTATCGCCCCCAAGTCGACTCTTCCATGGGGACGCGGCCTTGACGCGGGTTGCCGTCGCGATCGATGCGCCGCAGTACGCGGGCATGCGTTCGCTGCTCACCTACGAAAGTGAGCAGGGGCTTGCGCCGGGCACCCTGGCGCGCGTGCCGCTGGGTCGGCGCGACGTCACGGGCCTGGTGTGGGACGCCGACTTCGCCGCGATCGACGCCGCCGCCGCCGAGCCGACAGCCGACGGCGAGCCCCGCCCGGCGCTGGTGCTGCGTCCCGTCATCGAGGCGCTCGATGCGCTGCCCCCGCTGCCGGCCGACTGGCGCGCGCTGGTCGAGTTCACCGCGCGCTACTACCAGCGCAGCCTGGGCGAGGTGGCGCTGGCGGTGCTGCCGCCCGAACTGCGCAAGCTCGACAACACCGCCCTGGCCAAGCGCATCCGCAAGAAGCGCGACCACCTGCTGCCCGACGCCGTCGGTGCGTCGGCCGCGCGCCCCGTCCTCACGCCGGAGCAGGCCGCGGCGATGGACACGCTCGCCGCCTGGGCCGCCGCGCCGGCGCCGCCGCCCACGCTGCTGTTCGGCGTCACCGGCAGCGGCAAGACCGAGGTCTACCTGCGGCTGGCCGAGCAGGCACTGGCGGCCGGCAAGCAGGCGCTGGTGCTGGTGCCGGAGATCAACCTCACGCCGCAGCTCGAACAGCGCTTCGCGGCGCGCTTTCCCGGCCGCCGCCTGGTCTCGCTGCACAGCGCGCTGACGCCCGCGCAGCGGCTCCAGCACTGGCTGTCGGCCCACCTCGGCGAAGCCGACCTCGTGCTGGGCACCCGGCTGGCGGTGTTCTCGTCGCTGCCGCGCCTGGGGCTGATCGTCGTCGACGAGGAGCACGACCCGTCGTACAAGCAGCAGGACGGCGCGCGCTACTCGGCGCGCGACCTGGCGGTCTATCGCGGCCACCTCGCGCAGGTGCCGGTGCTGCTGGGCTCGGCCACGCCCTCGCTCGAGACCTGGTCGCATGCGCAGACGGGCCGCTATCGCCAGGTGACCCTGACGGAGCGGGTGGGCCAGGGCGCGCTGCCCACGGTGCGACTGGTGGACATGGCCACCGTGCCGCGCGCCGCGCCACGCGCGCCGCCGCAGGCGCTGGCGCCGCAGCTGCTCGAGGCCATCGGGCAACGCATCGAACGCGGCGAGCAGACCCTGCTGTTCCTCAACCGCCGCGGCTTCGCGCCGGTGTTGCACTGCCCCGCCTGCGGCTGGAAGAGCGCCTGCCCGCATTGCAGCGCGTGGCGCGTGTTCCACAAGGGCGAACGCATCCTGCGCTGCCACCACTGCGGCACGCAGGAGCCGGTGCCGCGCGCCTGCCCCGACTGCGGCAACCTCGACATCGAGCCGATGGGCCGCGGCACCGAGCGCCTGGAGGAGCAGGTGGCCGAGCTGCTGCCTGGCGCGCGCGTGCTGCGCATCGACGCCGACACGACGCGCGCCAAGGGCACGCTGGAGTCGCAGCTCGCCTCGGTGCACGCCGGCGAGGTCGACGTGCTGGTGGGCACGCAGATGGTGACCAAGGGCCACGACTTCCGCCGCGTCACCCTGGTGGCCGCCGTCAACCCGGACAGCGCCCTGTTCGCCGCCGACTTCCGCGCCCCCGAGCGCCTGTTCGCGCTGCTGATGCAGGCGGGCGGGCGTGCCGGACGCGACGCCGACATCGCGCGCGGCAGCGAGATGTGGGTGCAGACCTTCAACCCGGGCCACGCGCTGTTCGCCGCGCTGCGCAAGCACGACTTCGCCGCGTTCGCCACCACGCAGCTGGCCGAACGCGAGTCGGCCGGCCTGCCGCCGTACTCGCACCTGGCGCTGCTGCGCGCCGAGGCGAAGACCGAGGACGTGGCCGAGGCCTTCCTGCGCGCGGCGCGCGACCTGGCCAAGGCGCATCCCGAGGCCGCCGACGTGATGTTCTACGCGCCGGTGCCACCGTCGGTGGCCAAGGTGGCCGGCTTCGAGCGGCGCCAGATGCTGATCGAGTGCGCGTCGCGCGCGACGCTGCAGCGGCTGCTGGCGCTGTTCACGCCGGCGTTGCCGGGCCTGAAGAACGCCCACCGCGGCATCGTTCGCTGGGCCATCGACGTCGACCCGCTGGGCATCTGAATACCCCGTGCGCGGGAGCGTCCGGGCCGCCCGGCGGCGGGGTTGCGCGCTACAGTCACGGCTGTCCTTCACCCCGACCGGGAGCTCTCGAATGAAGATCCATGCCGCCCTGATCCTCGCCACCGGCCTCGCGCTGGCCGGCCCGTCCGCCTTCGCCGCCGGCAAGCCCTGCGAGGAGCTCAAGACCGAGATCGCCGCCAAGCTCGACGCCAAGAAGGTGACCGGCTACACGCTGGACATCGTCGACGCCGACAAGGTGGGCGACGCCAAGGTGGTGGGCACCTGCGAAGGCGGCGCCAAGAAGATCACCTACGCGAAGAAGTGAGCGTGGCGCCCGGCAGTCCGCGCGGCGGCGCGATCCACGACTCGATGGTGACGACGGCCTTCGAGCTTCCGGGCCACCGCATCGTGCGCAACCTGGGCGTGGTGCGCGGTCTGACGGTGCGCTCGCGCTCCATCGTCGGCAACATCCTGGGCGGGCTGCAGACCCTGTTCGGCGGCAACATCACCGTCTACACCCAGCTGTGCGAGCAGGCGCGCGCGATGACCTACGAGGAGATGCGCGACCACGCGCGTGCCCTCGGCGCCAACGCGATCATCGGCATGCGCTACGACGCCACCGAGGTGATGGCGGGCCTGACCGAGGTGCTGTGCTACGGCACCGCGGTCGTCGTCGAGGCCGCGCCGGACGCATGACGGCCACCGTCCGCTTCGTCCCGTTCACCGAACCGCAGTTCCAGGCCTGGCTGCTCCAGGCCGTTCCCGCGTTCGCCCTCCTGAACGTCCAGGAGGGCCACTGGTTGCTGGCGGAGTCGATCGTGAAGTCGCAGGAGGCGCACGCGGCACTCCTGCCGCAGGGGCTGCGGACGCCCGACCAGTTCTTCGTGCGCCTTCAGGATGCCGACAGCGGCGCCGAGGTCGGCACGCTATGGTGGGCGGAGTCCGACCAGGCAGGCCGGCGCCAGGCGTACGTCTACAACATCGAGATCGAGGAGCACGCCCGGCGCCGCGGTTACGCGCGCGCGGCACTCCTCGAGCTCGAACGCGTGGCGCGCGAGCACGGGGCGCAGCAACTGGGCCTGCATGTCTTCGGGCACAACCACGGTGCCCGGCGCCTCTACGACGCGCTCGGTTTCGAACCCACCAGCATCACGATGCGAAAGAACCTCCGATGAAGACCATCCTCCTGATCGCCGCGGCCGCGCTCGCCGGCGCGGCCACCGCCCAGGCGGCCGACGCGCCGGACGCCGGCGGCCCGGCCGTTGTGCCGTACCGTCCCAGCGTCTCCACGCCGGCGCAGCTGTCGGCGCCCGGCTATCTCGAACTCGAGGCCGGCGGCCTGCGCGCGACCGACCGCGGTGCCTCGCGCACGACGCTGCCCTACACGCTCAAGCTCGCGTTCACGCCCGACTGGGGCATCCGCGTCGGCGGCGACGCCTGGGTGCGCGACACCGGCTTCGGCCCATCGGACAGTGGCGTCGGCGACACGGCCGTCGTCCTCAAGCGCCGCTTCGCGGTCAGCGACGCCACCGCCTGGGGGCTGGAGCTCGGCGAGACCTTCCCGACCGCCAAGTCGTCCATCGGCATCGGCCACGCGCAGACCACGGTCAACGCCATCTTCAGCAGCGACTTCGCGCCCGGCTGGCACACCGACCTCAACCTCAACGAGACCCACCTGGGCGGCTCGGGCCAGCCCAGCCCCTGGCAGACCGGCTGGGCGGCCGCGTTCTCGCGCTCGCTGACCGACGCCTGGGGCGTGGTCGGCGAACTCTCGGGCACGCACCAGTCGGGCGCGCCCAGCACCGGCCAGGTCCTCGCGGCCGCCAGCTGGAACCAGTCGCCCGCCGCGGTGTTCGACTTCGGCGCCGCCCGCGGCCTGAACGACGCGACGCCGCGCTGGCAGGTGTTCGCCGGCGTCACGCTGCGGCTGGGCAAGCTGTTCTAGCGCGACGGAACCGCGCGCCGGCGATTCGATCAGAATCGGCCCATGAGATTGCTGCTTGTCGAGGATGACCGGATGATTGGCGAGAGCCTGCGCGCGGCGCTCAAGCTCGAGGGCCATGCCGTCGACTGGGTGACCGATGCCCAGGCCGCGGCCACCACCACGGCCACCGAGCGCTTCGACCTGGTGCTGCTGGACCTCGGCCTGCCCAAGGGCAACGGGCTGGACGTGCTGCGCGGCATCCGCGCCCGCGACGACTCCACCCCGGTGATCGTGCTGACCGCGCGCGACGGCCTCGGCGACCGCGTCGCCGGCCTGGACGCCGGCGCCGACGACTACCTCAGCAAGCCGTTCGAGCTCGACGAGCTGCTGGCCCGCATGCGCGCGGTGCTGCGCCGCCACAGCGGCCGCGCAGCCACGCGGCTGACCCACGAGGACCTGAGCTTCGACCCCGCCACGCGTGAGGTGACGTTGCGCGGCGAGCCGGTGATGCTGTCCGCGCGCGAGCTCGCGGTGCTGGAAGCCTTGCTGCAGCGCCCCGGTGCCATCCTGTCGCGTGCGCAGCTCGAGGACCGGCTCTACGGGTGGGGCGAGGAGGTCGAGAGCAACGCGGTCAGCGTCTACGTGCACCAGCTGCGCAAGAAGCTGGGCCCGGAGCTGATCCGCACGATGCGCGGCGTCGGCTACTACCTGGGGCGGCGCGACGCGGCCGACGGGGCCGCCTCCTGATGCGCGCCCTGCGCCCGCGCCGGTTCGGCTTCGGCCTGGGCAGCACGCTGCGCGTGCGGCTGCTGCTGTCGCTGCTGGCCGTGCTCGTGGTCGCCGCGCTGGCCATGGGCGGCTCGGTGTACTGGAACGTGCTGCGCCAGACCGAGAGCCTGTTCGACTACCAGCTGCGCCAGATGGCGCTGTCGCTGCGCGACCAGGGCGAGATCGGGCCCGAGGACGCGCGCGCCCTGGCCGACGGCCAGCTCGACTACGTGATCCAGATCTGGCGCGAGGACGGCCACGAGGTCTACGCGACCCAGCTGCAGACCGAGCCGCCGGCGCGCGCCGTGCTGGGCTTCGCGGACATCCCGGCCGGCGGCATCGTCTGGCGCACGTTCAGCGTGCAGACCCGCGACCGGGTGATCCAGGTGGCGCAGCCCGAGCGCGTGCGCCACGAGCGCGCCGCGCAGGCCGCGCTGCGCAGCGTGGTGCCGCTGCTGGCCGTGGCGCCGGCGCTGGCGCTGGTGATCGGCTGGCTGGTCTCGCGCTCGCTCGCGCCCCTGCAGCGCCTGGCCGGCGAGGTGCGCGCGCGCGACAGCGGCTCGCTGCAGGCGCTGCCGGAAGACCGGCTGCCCGACGAGGTGCTGCCGCTGGTGCAGTCGCTCAACGCGCTGCTGGCCCGGCTCGATGCCGCGCTCGCCGCGCAGCGCCACTTCGTGGGCGACGCCGCCCACGAGCTGCGCTCGCCGCTGACCGCCCTGAAGCTGCAGGTGCAGGTGATGCGGCGCGCCCCCGACGAGGCCACGCGCGACGAGGCCGCGCGCGCGCTCACCGCTGGCGTCGATCGCGCGACGCGCCTGGTCGAACAACTGCTGGCGCTCGCGCGCAGCGAGGCCGGACCGCCGCGCGCGGCGCCGTCCGCGCCGCTGGCCGAGCTGGTGCGCCAGGCGATGGCCGACGTCGCGCCGCTGGCCGACGCGCGCGGCACCACGCTGGAGCTCGACGTGGCCGAGGGCGCCGAGGCGGTCACGGTGCCCGGCGACGCCGACGTCGCGGTGCTGGCGCGCAACCTGATCGACAACGCGGTGCGCTACAGCCCGCACGCCGGCCACGTGTCGGTGTGGGTGGGCAGCGTGGCGGCGCGGCCGGTGCTGCAGGTCGACGACGACGGCCCCGGCATTCCCGAGGCCGACCGCGAGATGGTGTTCGACCGCTTCGTGCGCCGCGACAACGCGGCCGACCAGACCGGCTCGGGCCTGGGCCTGGCGATCGTGCGCCAGGTGGCGCTGCGCCAGGGCGCCGAGGTGGCGCTGTCGGAGTCGCCCGCGCGTGGCCTGCGCGTGCGCGTGACGTGGCCCGCGCGGGCGGGTGTCGCGGGGTCCTAATGTTGGCCTCATGTTGAGCTAATGGAGCCTTCATCGACGGCGCGCACATTCCGTGTCATGCGCCGCGAAGGAGTCGCCTCCCGGTCGGCGCGCTTCCACAGCAATGAAGCCGACAAGGAGTCGAAGCACATGAACAAGACCAACCTGAAGCCGCTCGCCTGGGGCCTGCTGGGCGCGGGCGTGGCGGTGATGGGCACCGCTGGCGCGCTGGACCTGCCGTCCTGGCTGCGTCACTCCCCCACCGTGGCCGCCGCGGGCACCGGCGGCAGCACCGCCGCGATCGCCGCGGCCGCCACCGGCCAGCAGGTCGCGCCGACGCCGGTCACGCCGCCGCTGCCCGCGCTGCCGCCCGGCACCGCGCCCAACTACCGCGCCATCGTGCAGGAGTTCGGCCCGGCCGTCGTCCACGTCAGCGTGGCAGGCACGCACAAGCAGACCGCCGAGGAGATCCAGGAGCAGGGCGGCCTGAGCCCCGACGATCCGCTGTTCCGATTCTTCCGCGGCATGCCAGGCGCCCCCGGCGTGCAGCGCGGCGGCGTCGCGCCCGAGCAGCCGTTCAAGGGCCTGGGCTCGGGCTTCATCATCGGCTCCGACGGCCTGATCCTGACCAACGCGCACGTTGTCAAGGAAGCCAAGGACGTCGTCGTCAAGCTGCAGGATCGCCGCGAGTACGTCGCCAAGGTGCTGGGCGTGGACACCGCCACCGACATCGCCGTCCTCAAGATCGACGCCAAGAACCTGCCTGTGGTGCGCTTCGGCCAGCCCGCCAGGCTGATGGTGGGCGACTACGTGCTGGCCATCGGCGCGCCCTACGGCCTCGACCAGACCGCCACCTCCGGCATCATCAGCGCCAAGGGCCGCTCGCTGCCCAGCGAGACCGGCGAGAACTTCGTGCCGTTCCTGCAGACCGACGCCGCAGTCAATCCCGGCAATTCGGGCGGTCCGCTGTTCGACGCCGCCGGCAACGTGGTGGGCATCAACTCGCAGATCTACAGCCGCACCGGCGGCTTCCAGGGCGTGAGCTTCGCGATCCCGATCGACGTGGCGCTGGCCATCAAGGACCAGATCGTGGCCACCGGCCACGCCACGCATGCGCGCCTGGGCGTGTCCATCCAGCCGCTGACCCAGGACCTGGCCGAGAGCTTCGGCCTGGAGCGCCCGGACGGCGCGCTGGTGTCCACCGTGGCGCCCAGCAGCGCCGCGGCCAAGGCGGGCCTGAAGTCGGGCGACGTCATCACCAAGGTCAACGGCGAGGCGATCCAGGAGCCCGGCATGCTGTCCTCGCGCGTGGGCCTGGCGCGTCCGGGCGAGAAGGTCACGCTGGAGGTGTGGCGCGACAAGAAGCTCGAGACCGTCGTCGCGACGCTGGGTGCCAGCACCGACAAGCTCGAAGTGGCCAAGGGCGACGGCGCGGGTGGCGGAGAGCGGCTGGGCCTGGCGCTGCGCCCGCTCAACCGCGACGAGCGCGGCGAGGTCGGTGCGAGCGGCCTGGTGGTGGAGAACGCGGACGGCGCCGCCGCGAAGGCCGGCGTGCAGCCGGGCGACGTCGTGCTGGCCGTCAACGGCAAGCCGGTGGCCTCGGTCGACGAGGTCAAGGCGATCCTGGCCGCCAAGCCCAAGCGCGTCGCGCTGCTGATCTGGCGCGACGGCGAACGCATCTTCTTCCCGGTCAACCTGGGCTGAAGCAGCGCACGGGCGCGACCCGTGCCCGATTCAACGCGAAGGGCGCCCGACGGGCGCCCTTTCTTCATCTGCGCGGGCGGCGCGGACGAAAAAAAACCGACCCGGAACCCGGATCGGTCTTCTTCATTCCCGGGTCGACCGCGGCCGAAGCCGCGCGCCGACCCGTGGGAATCAGGCGCCCGAAGCGGCCGAAGCAGCCTTGGCGGCCTTCTTGGCCTTCTTGGCCTTGTGCTTGGCGGCCTTCTTGGACACGGCGGCCGAAGCGGCTTCCGGCGAAGCGGTGGCGGTTTGCGCGGCGGCAGCCGGAGCACCCGTGCCTTGGGCGAAAGCGGTGGCGCCGATGGCGAGCGACAGGACGGCGGCGAGGATCTTCTTCATGGTGAAACCTTTAAGAGTGGATTGACGCGGGGAACATCGGGTTAACGTGCCCCGGGCACGAACGGTTTACGACCATCCTTCTTTTTCTTGCACGCGAATGAAGAAAACGCGGGAGCGCTGGACCGGAAACGATGCGAGCGCGATTGTCGGGTAACTACCGAGGCCGTGCAACGCCAATGGACGGGGTCTCCCTACGTTGAGCGCGAAACCTGAAGGCAAGCTTGCTGGTGCGCCTTCGCCGCACCAGCGCGGGGCGCGGACCGCCGGCCGGCGCGCGCCGGCGGCGTCTAGCACACCGCGGGAGCCCGAGTGCCGGGGCTGCTCCGGGGTCGGTTCGCTATGATCGCAACGTCTGCGGCGAGCGGTTCCCCGCCTTCTTTCGCTGTTCCGGTTCCACGTTTCCCGCTCCATGGCCGCTCCCCCCGACTCCCGCCCCTCGAACGCCGCCGCGCCCGCCGCCGCCGGGCTGAACAACGCCCAGATGGAGGCGGTGCACCACCTGGACAGCCCGTGCCTGGTGCTGGCCGGGGCCGGCTCGGGCAAGACGCGCGTCATCACCTACAAGATCGTGCGGCTGCTGCAGCACGGCCTGGCGCCGAAGAACATCGCGGCCATCACGTTCACCAACAAGGCCTCGCAGGAGATGCGCGAGCGCGCGAAGCAGCTGGTCGGCGCCAAGGCCGCCAAGGACCTGGCGATCAGCACCTTCCACTCGCTGGGCGTGCGCATGCTGCGCGAGGACGGCCGCAAGCTGGGCCTGAAGGAGCAGTTCTCCATCCTCGACTCGGACGACGTGGCGGGCGTGCTCAAGGAAGCCGGCGGCGCCACCGACAACAAGCTCGCGCGCCAGTGGCAGTGGACGATCAGCCTGTGGAAGAACACGGGCATCACCAGCGACATGGCGCCGTCGGTGGCCAAGGACGCGGACGAACAGGTGGCCGCGCGCGTGATGAAGCTCTACGAAGAGCGCCTCGCCGCCTACGGCGCGGTCGACTTCGACGACCTGATCGGCTTCCCGCTGAAGCTGCTGCAGCGCGACGAGGAAGCGCGCGCGAAGTGGCAGAAGCTGTTCCAGCACGTGCTGGTCGACGAGTACCAGGACACCAACGCCGTGCAGTACGAGCTGCTCAAGCAGCTGGTGGGCGACCCCCAGCGCGCACGCTTCACGGCGGTGGGCGACGACGACCAGAGCATCTACGGCTGGCGCGGCGCCACCATCGACAACCTCAAGCGCCTGCCCGCCGAGTACCCGACGCTGAAGGTGATCCCGCTGGAGCAGAACTACCGCTCGACCAGCGCGATCCTGCGCGCCGCCAACGAGGTCATCGCCCTCAATCCGAAGATCTTCGCCAAGAAGCTCTGGAGCGACCTGGGCGACGGCGAGCCGGTGCTGGTGGTGCAGTGCGACGGCGAGGAGCACGAGGCCGAGCGCGCCGTCGCGCGCATCCAGGCACTGCGCGGCAACGACGGCCGCGTGAAGTTCTCCGACTTCGCGATCCTGTACCGCGCCAACCACCAGTCGCGCGTGTTCGAGCAGAAGCTGCGCGGCGCGCAGATCCCCTACAAGGTCTCCGGCGGCCAGAGCTTCTTCGACCGCGCCGAGATCAAGGACCTGTGCGCCTGGCTGCGCCTGATCGTCAACGAGGACGACGATCCGGCCTTCCTGCGCGCCGTCACCACGCCCAAGCGCGGCATCGGCCACACCACGCTGGGCGCGCTCAGCGAATTCGCCGGCAAGTGGAAGGTGAGCATGTTCGAGGCGCTGTTCGCCGAGTCGCTGGGCGTGGCGCTGAAGTCCAAGGCCATCGACGGCCTGCACGAGTTCGGCCGCTACGTGAACGCATTCCAGGACAAGGCGAAGACGACCATCGGCGCCGAGGCCGCCCGGCCGATGCTGCTGGAGTGGCTCAAGGACATCGGCTACGAGCAGCACCTGCACGACGGCGAGGATTCCGAGAAGGTGGCGCAGGCGCGCTGGAGCAACGTGCTCGACTTCGTCGACTGGGTGGCCAAGCGCTGCGGCGGCGAGATCACGCAGGAAGGCGGCACCTTCGAGAGCGAGAAGAAGAGCGTGCTGGAGATCGCCCAGTCCATCAGCGTCATCCTGAGCCTGGCCGAGCGCGGCGACGAGCAGGAGGTGGTCACGCTGTCCACGCTGCACGCCTCCAAGGGGCTGGAGTGGCCGCACGTGGTGCTGGCCGGCGTCAACGAGGGCCTGCTGCCGTTCCGCTCCGACACCGAGGAGATGACGGTCGACCGCCTCGAGGAAGAGCGCCGGCTGATGTACGTGGGCATCACGCGGGCGCGCCAGACGCTGGCGGTGAGCACGCTGCGCCGCCGCAAGAAGGGCCGCGAGACGATCGCCGGCGTGCCCAGCCGATTCATCGCCGAGATGAAGCTCAACGAGGCGAAGTCGCAGGAAGACCCGCGCGAGCGGCTGCGCAAGCTGCGCGAATCCATCGCCGCCAAGACCGCCAGCGCGCCGCCGACGGCCGCGACCTGAGAAGCCGATGCGCGGCAGCTCGTTGACGCGCGCGGCGCGCGCGTCAGCCCGCTCACGCGGAATGCGCCCGCGCGCATGTCGCGCGCGCCCCACGCTTACTGGTGCGTACATGCCTAGACAGGCTGATCCCCGTGCACTATTGCGCGCGCCGCGCAGCCCCGCGTCCCCAAATCCGGGGAGTCGCCGGGCAATCCCTGAGCGATCGACGGCGCCGCCGCAGTGACACTCGCGGCCATGTCTTCCGACCTTCCGTACGCCACCGCGCGTCGATTGCTTCCCGTACTCGGCGCCGTCGCGGCGCTGCTGGCCATCGCCGCGGCGCCCTGGGCGCTCGACCGCGCCTGGCTCAACTTCGCGTTCAAGCCGCTCGCCACGCTGTGCGTCATCGCGTGGGCTGCGCTGGGCCGCAGCGACGACGGGCTGGTCAAGCGCTGGATCGTCATCGGCCTCGTGTTCTCGCTGGCCGGCGACGTCGCGCTGCTGTGGCCCGTGCAGGGCTTCCTGGCCGGCCTCGTCGCGTTCCTGCTCGGCCACCTGGCCTACCTGGTGGCGCTGACGCGGCGCGTGCGATTCCTGGCCAGCCCGGCGGCGTTCGGCGCGTGGGCGATCGTCGCAGCCAGCGTGCTGGCGGGGCTGTGGGCCGGCGTGCCGGCCGCCCTGCATGCGCCGGTGCTGGTCTACGTGTGCGCGCTGGCCGCGATGGCGGCGCAGGCGACGTCGGTGTGGCTGGCGCGGCGCGGCCAGGCCGACGCCGCGCGCTGGCGTACCGTCGCGCTCGGCGGCGCGTTGTTCGTGCTGTCCGACGCGATCCTGGCCACCGACAAGTTCGTCGGCGGCATTCCGATGCCCACGTTGTGGAACCTGTCCATCTACTGGCTGGCCCAATGGTTCATCGCATGCGCGGCCGTCCGCGCGATGGAGCCACGATGAGCTTCGCAGCTCCCCTGGAAGGCCGGGCCTCGCTGGCCCGCAGCTATCGCAACCTGAGCGAGCGCGAGATCCACGCGAAGCTCGACGGGTCGCTCAGCGACGCCGAGCGCGTCACCGCCAAGGCCGAACTGCTGCGCCGCGGCGCCAGCCACGACGGCGAGGACACCACCTTCGTCACCGGCTTCGCGCCGACCAGCGCCCTCGACTTCGACGCCGCCGATGGCGCGGACGCCGCCGCCGTCGCCGCGCCGGCGCCGCGCGCGGCGCGCCGCTGGTGGCCGCTGGTGCTCGTGCTGGCGCTGGGCGCCGCCGGTGCGCTGGCCTGGGCCGCGCGCGCCGGGCTGCTGCACCGCTAGCGCGCCGCCGGCCTCACATGCCCTTGAACAGGTGCGTGTAGGAGCGGCTGACTTCCAGCTTCTCGTTGCTGCCCTTGATGCTGACGATCTGGCGGCCGCGCAGGTCGCGCGTCACGCCGGCGATGCAGTGCGTGTTGACCAGCGTGGAGCGGTGGATCTGCCAGAACAGGTCGGGGTCGACCTCGTCGACCAGCTCCTTGATCGGCTTGCGGATCAGCGCCTCGATGGTGGCGGTCTGCACCCGCGTGTACTTCTCGTCGGAGATGAAGAACAGCACGTCCTCGATCGGGATCATCTGGATCGCCTGGCCGACGGTGGCCTGGATCCACTTCAGCGCCGGCGGAGTGCCGCCGGGATTGAGCTTGGCGGCCAGCTTGTGCAGCAGCTGCTGCAGGTGCGGCGCCGGCGGCTCGTCCTCGGTGCCGCGCAGCGCCAGCCGCTGCTTGATGCGCGAGACGGTGACGCCCAGGCGCTCGCGCTCGGCGGGCTTGAGCACGTAGTCGGCCACGCCCTGCTCGAAGGCCTCGATCGCGTACTGGTCGTAGGCGGTGATGAAGACGATCTCGGGCAGCGCCCATTCCTCATCGTCGTCGCCGTCGCCGTCGTCGGGCGCGGGCAGTTGGGCGATGCGGCGCGCCGCGTCGACGCCCGACAGGCCGGGCATGCGGATGTCCAGGAAGACGACGTCGGGGTGGTGCTGGGCAACCAGCTCGACCGCCTCGAGGCCGTTCTTGGCCTCGCCGACGATCTGCAGCTCCGGCCACACCTCGGCCAGGCGGGCCTTCAACTGGTCGCGCATCAGCCGCTCGTCGTCGGCGATCACGCCGCGCACGACGGGCGTGGCGGAGGAAGAAGCAGTGGTGTTCATGCCGGCATCGTAGCGGAGCCGGCGAGCCGTTGCGAGTCGCGCCGGCGCGCGACCAGCCAGACCAGCAGGCCCACCATCCAGAACGGCGAGGTGACCACGCCCAGAACCAGCGCGAGCACGATCAGCGGCACGCCGATGCCGCACACCAGCGCGATCGCCACCGAGCCGACGACCAGGAACAGCAGCACCGGAATCAGCAGGAGCAGCAGCAACGCCAGCATCGCCGCGCCGAAGGCCAGCAGCACGCGGCCGCCGTCGGTCAGGCCGTTGATGGTCAGCCCGTCGGTCACGTCGTCGCCGTCGATGACGATGTGCAGCGGCGCGAAGTCCGCATGGTTGAAGCCCAGCAGCACGCACAGCGCCACCCCGACGAAGGCCAGCACGCTCAGCCCCAGCCACCAGCGGAAGACGCGGGCGACGCGGCTGGGGCGTGGCCGGTAGGGCACCAGCGCCGTCGAGGGGGCGACGGCGCGCGGGCGGTCGTCGGATTCGGGTCCGTTGTCGAATGAGGCGGTCATGCCTTGGCTCCTTCGTTGCTGGCGGAATCGGGGGCGGGGGAATCGGTGTGGGCGGTGTAGGGGACGGTGATCGTGACGATGGTGCCGCCCACCGGGTTGTTGGCGATCGTCAGCGTGCCCTTGCTGCCGTAGAGCAGCGACAGGCGCTCGCGGATGTTGGCCAGGCCCACGCCGGTGCCGGCCGTCTCGCCGCCGGCCGCGCCGGCGAAGCCCAGGCCGGTGTCGGCGACGGTCACGCACAGCTTGCCGTGGCGGATCTCGGCCTTGACCGACAGGTGGCCGCCCTCGGCCTTGGGCTCCAGGCCGTGCTTGATGGAGTTCTCCACCAGCGTCTGCACCATCATCGGCGGGAACTCGGCCGACAGCAGGCCGTCGGGCACGTCGATCTCGGTGGTCAGGCGTTCCTCCATGCGCACCTTCAGGATCTCGAGGTAGGGCCGCACGACGGCCAGCTCGAGGTCCAGCGGACGCAGCCCGCTCTCGGTGGCCGTGCGCATCGACGGCATGCTCGCGCGCAGCAGCGAGATCAGGTTGCGCTGCATCTGGCTGGCGCGCTTGGGGTCGAACTCGATCAGGTGGTCGATCGACGCCAGCGTGTTGAACAGGAAGTGCGGCTCCACCTGCGCCTGCATCATCGCCATGCGCGCTTCCAGCACCTGGCGGCGCAGCGACTCGGCCTCGGCCGTCTCGGTGGCTTCCGCCGCCTTGACCTCGGCCTGGATGCGGCCCTTGTAGGTGATCTTGATCAGCATCGAGCCCAGGATCCACCACACCGCCCACGCCTGCAGCCGCACCCACGGCACCGTGCGCGCGTGGGTCGAGCGGCGCTGGCCGTCGGGGTCGATGACCACGTTGTCCTCTTCGTCGCCCTCGTCGTCCTGCTTGGCGCGCGCCGCGTCGGCCGCCTCCTGGGCGCGGTCGCGCGCGTCCTGTTCGGCCTGGCGCTTGCCCTCTTCCACTTCCTTGAGCGATTCGACGATGGACTGCCTGGCGTCGTTGATGGCGTCGCGCACCTCGTCGCTGCTCGCGTGCGGCGGCACGCTGATGCGGATGTGCTGGCCGCCGACGACGATGTCGACGGCCTCCGATGCCGCCTGCGCCGCGGCCTGCGCGGCGGCCACGGAGGCGGCCTGGGCGGCCTGCGAGGCGGCGGCAGCCGCGCCGGTGGCGCCCATCGCCTGGGCACGCGCCTCCTCGGCGGCGGCCTTGGCCGTCAGGGCCTTGGCGAGCGCGGCGTCGCGGGCGGCCACCGCGGCGACGCGGCTGGCTTCGGCGCGCTGCCGGGCGGTCTGCGCCGGGGCGACCGAGGCCGCCCCGGAGGCGGCACCTGCCGCGCCGGAGGCGGCGGCGGATGCGGCCGCGGCCGGCTCGTCGCCCTCGTCGCTGGTGATGTGGATGCCGTTGCCCGAGAACGAGATGTTCACGCCCTTGTTCTTGACGCTGTGGTCCTTGGTGTTGACGATGATGCCCGGCAGGGTGATGTCCACCGTCTTGGATTCCTTGCCGTCGGGCCCGGTCGTCTTCGACTCGCTGATCAGCGGCGGCTTCCCGGGCTTCTCCGCCTTTTCAGGACGTTCCGGCTGCTCGGGCACCTCGGGGCGCTCCGGCTTCTGCAGCTGCGGGGCGGACGGCGGGGCCGGCGGCGCGGGCGGCGCAGGCAGCGCCTTGACCTTGTGGCGGGCCGATTCCACGACGGTCTCGTAGTAGGTCATGCTGAACGGCGGCAGCTTCTGCAGCAGGCCGGTGGCGATGATCAGCAGCAGGGCGTACCAGGCGAAGCGCCACCAGCTCAGCGAAACCAGCCAGGTCGCATAGCGGTGGAACGCCTGCACCGCCGCGGCGCTGAACCGGTGCCAGCGTTCCTGCGCCGAGGGCGAGTTGAAGGAAGGGGTAGCCATTTTTGTAAGTGCCCAACGAACCTTGTCGATGCTTGCACTCTACGTGGCCGCCCGGCCGCTGTCAGGGCGGAGCGATTGGCGTCGCGTTCGGGGGGACAGGCTGCAGCCGTGGCGGATGGACCGGACGGGCGGCGCACCGGGTTTGCCCCCGGTCCAGCCCGACCTTGCGCGGCGAGCGCCTACACGCGGCGCCCGGGGCGCGGGTTACGCTGGCGTTTCCGCGGCCCGCCGCCCCTGCACCCGAGCGACACCATGCGACTCCTCGCCATCCTCCTGATCGCCCTCGGCGCGCTCGCGCTGGTCTACGGCGGCTTCAGCTACACCCAGGACCGCACCGCGGCCAAGATCGGCCCGATCGAGCTGAACGTCAAGGAAACGAAGACGGTGCCCATTCCGCTGTGGGCGGGCATCGCCGGCATCGTGGTGGGCGGCGCGCTGCTTGCGATGGGCAGCCGGCGCTGAGCGCGGGCAGGCCCGCCAGGCCGGGCCGCACCGCCGCGCTCAGGGGTGCGCGGCCACCACCTGGGCCACCGCCGCCGTCAGGCGCTTCGCGTACGGCAGGTGCAGGAACTCGTTGGGGCCGTGCGCGTTGCTCTTCGGCCCCAGCACCCCGCAGACCATCATCTGCGCCTTCGGGAAGCCCTGCTGCAGCAGGTTCATCAGCGGGATCGTGCCGCCCTGGCCGATGTAGCCCAGCGGGGCGCCGAACTGCGCCTGGCTGGCGGCGCCCAGCGCGTTCTCCATCCACGGATCCAGCGACGGCGCGTTCCAGCCGGTGGCGCCCCAGGCACCCATGCGGCCGTCGGCCTGGAAGGTGACCTTGGCGTTGTAGGGCGCGTTGTCCTCCAGCAGCGTCTTCAGGCGCATGCAGGCCTCGTTGGCGTCGACCAGCGGCGGCAGCCGCAGGCTCAGCTTGAACGCGCTGAACGGGCGCAGCACGTTGCCGGCGTTGCGCACCTCGGGGAAGCCGTCGACGCCGGTGACCGACAGCGTCGGCCGCCAGGTGCGGTTGAGCAGCGCCTCGGTGGGGTCGGTGGTGGTGGGCAGCGTCGGGCCGCCGTCGGCGCCGCAGGCCCAGGGCATGCGCTTCCACACCTCGTCGCCGAGGATGGCGGCGGCCGCCTTCACCTGCGCGACGCGGTCGGTCGGGATCTGGCAGTGGAAGCTGTCGGGCAGCAGGCGGCCGGTGCCGGAGTCTTCCAGGCGGTCGAGCACGTGGCGCAGGATGCGGAAGCTCGAGGGTACGAGGCCGCTGGCGTCGCCGGAGTGGATGCCCTCGGTGAGGATCTCCACCTTCAGCGTGCCGGTGACGTTGCCGCGCAGGCTGGTGGTGAGCCAGAGCTGGTCGTAGTTGCCGGCGCCCGAGTCGAGGCAGACGACCAGGGTGACGTCGCCCAGGCGATCCTTGAGCGCATCGAGGTAGACGGGCAGGTCGAACGAGCCCGACTCCTCGCACGTCTCGATCAGGCCGACGATGCGCGGGTGCGTCACGCCCTGCGCCTTCAGCGCCTCGATGGCGCTGACCGCGGCGTAGATGGCGTAGCCGTCGTCGGCGCCGCCGCGGCCGTACAGCTTGTCGTCCTCGACCTTGGGCGTCCACGGTCCCAGGTCGTTGCGCCAGCCGCTGAACTCGGGCTGCTTGTCGAGGTGGCCGTACATGACGATGGTGGGCGGCGTGCCGAACGCGGCCGGACGGGTGGAGGCGACCTCGAAGAAGAAGACCGGCGTGCGTCCCGGCTCGCGGATGACTTCCAGCGTGAGGCCGGCCACCTTGCGGCTCTCGACCCACTGCGCAGCGTCGCGCACCACCTTGTCGAGCAGGCCGTGCTGTTCCCAGTCGGCGTCGAACATCGGGCTCTTGGCGGGGATGGCGACGTAGTCCTTGAGCTGCGGCAGGATGCGCTCGTTCCACGCGGTGTTGGCGAAGTCCGCCAGCGCGGCGTTGTCGGGTGCGGCGGGGACGGGCAGGCGTTCGGGGGCGTTCATGGCGGGCTCCGTGGGGCGCGCCGCGGCGGCGTTCGGCGGCGCCGGCGCGCGGGTGGCGGGCCGGGCCCCGCGCACCGGGCGGCAGGGTTCAGGGTAGGGCGTCATTTTGCGCCTTTCCCGCCGCTGGTGGCGGGGGCGCGCCTGCGCGCGGCGGGGACTTCTACGCGGGAACTGCCAGCGGCGCGGCGGCGGGCACGTGCGCGGCCAGCCAGTCGGCGAGGGCGGCCAGCACGGCGTCCTGTTCCGGCTCGTTGAAGATCTCGTGGAACAGGCCCGGCCATTCGCGCGCGGTGACGACGGCGGCCGGCGCGCCGGCCGCGAAGGCGGCGCTGCCGGCCGGCGCCACGCAGCGATCGGCCCCGGCCCACATCAGCAGCGTGGGCGTGGTCCAGCGCGGCGCGGCGGCGATCACCGCCGGGCCCTGGCGGGCGACGAACAGGCCCAGGCGGCCCGTGATGCGGTCGTGCACCAGCGGGTCGGCGGCGTAGGCTTGGACGACCCGGGCGTCGCGCGAGATCCAGTCCACCTTCAGCCCGTTGCCCACCGCCAGGTCGGGCAGCATCGGTGCAACCACCGCCAGCAGCAGTTTCTGCACGGCGTTGGTGCCGGGGTCCAGCGCGGGCGAGGACATCACCAGCGCGTCGACCGGGCGCCACCACGCGGCCGGCCGCGGCTGCAGGCCCTCGGCGACGAAGCGGCCGGCGACCAGGCCGCCCAGGCTGTGGCCGACCAGCACCAGCGGGCCGGGGAAAGCCTCGCGGGCGGCGTAGAGCACGCGGCCGAGATCGGCGCACAGCGATTCGTCGGCCGGCATGCCGCCGCGCTGGCCGGGCGAGCGGCCGTGGCCGCGGTGGTCGTAGCCGACGACGGCCCAGCCCTGCGCGGCGAGCCGGCGCGCGACGTGGTCGTAGCGCTCGACGTGCTCGCCCAGGCCGTGCACCAGCACCACTACGCCGCGCCGCGCGCGCTCCGCGGGCCAGGTGCGCAGGTGGAGGGCGAGGCCATCGTCGGTGATCACGGGATTCATGCGCGGCAGTGTAGGGCGCGGGGGCGCCGGCGGCCATCGGGTCGGACACTCCCCCGGCAGGCTATGCTGCGCGCCTGCTCCCGGGCAATGCCGACCCGACTTCCCCCTTGCACGATGACCGAATCCCCTCCGATCTCCTTTCGACCCGCCACGCCCGACGACGCGCTTTGCCTGGGCGTGCTGTCCACGCAGGTCTTTCTCGACACCTACTGCCGGCAGGGCATCCGCGGGGCGCTCGCGCGCGAGGTGCTGGCGCAGCACTCGGTGGCGGTCTACGCGTCCCTGCTGGCCACCGCCGGCATCGCGATCGTCGTGGCCGAATGCGCGGGCCACCTGGTCGGCTTCGCGCAGGTCCAGGACGACTGCGGCCACCCGCTGCTGCGCGCGGCCGCGGCGTCGGAACTGCAGCGCCTGTACGTGCAGGAGCCCTTCACCGGCCGCGGCATCGGGCGCGACCTGCTGCGCCAGGCCGAGAAGGCGGCCGCCGCGCGCGGCGCCGAGTCGCTGTGGCTCAACGCGTGGGCCGGCAACGCCCGCGCGCTGCAGTTCTACCCGCGCCGCGGCTACGAGGACCTGGGCGCGAGCGTCTACTCGTTCGAGGGCGAGGACTATCCGAACCGCGTGTTCGGCAAGCGGGTGAGGCACGTGGCGCCCGCCTGAGGGAACATGCCGATGTCGACGGCGGCAGGCGCGCCGACACAATGGGCTGCGAACAAGACGGTGCCGCCGCGGCAGGCGGCGCAATGACACGATCCGGGGAGGATCCGTGAAAAGACAGTTCCTGATCGGCGCCGCGGCGCTGGCCTTGCTGGGCGCGCATTGGCGAGCGGAATCGGCGCCGGCCGCGGCCCCGCGCTTCGTCGCGATCTCGCTGGTGGGCGACGAGGTCACCTACACGGGAGCGCCCGATACCTCCACCGGCGTGCTGCATCCCCGCGGCAAGAGCCAGGCGGTCGCCATGAAGGACGCGCCCTTCGATCGCACCGTGCTGGAAGTGCTCGCCGGCGCCTTGCCGCGCGCCCGGCCCGGCGCCCAGGTCAGCTTCCTCGTGCTGACCGCGCCGGACGTCTTCACGAACCAGGAGGACTGGTTCTCGGGCGACAAGGTCGCGCTGCCGGCGGCGATTCGCAGTGCCGTGGACCAGGAAGGCGCGGCGCAGCTGCCGCTGGTGACCAAGATCCGTGGCGAGGCCGCCGGGCGCGCCTTGAAGGAACCCACGCCATGAACGACTTCTTCCGCATCGACACGGACCCCGCCGCCGGCATCGCCGAGCTGGTGCTGCAGCGGCCCGAGCGCATGAACACGATGGCGCCGGCCTTCTTCCCGGCGCTGCGCGACGCGGTGCAGGCGCTCGACGACGCCGGCACCACGCGCGTGCTGATCGTGCGCGGCGAGGGCAGGCATTTCAGCGCCGGCATGGCGCTGGACACCTTCGCGCCCGACGGCGCGATGCAGGCCATGCTCGACACCGGCAGCGCCCGCAAGCGGCTGTCGTTCCAGACCCAGCTGCGCCGCCTGATGGCCTGCTTCGACGTGCTGGACGCCGCGCGCTTTCCGGTGGTCTGCGCCGTGCAGGGCGCGTGCGTGGGCGGGGCGCTTGATCTCGCCGCGGCCTGCGACCTGCGCGTGTGCGCGGCCGACGCGTTCTTCACGGTGCAGGAGATCCACATCGGCATGGCCGCCGACCTGGGCGTGCTGCAGCGCCTGCAGCGCCTGCTGCCGCAGGGCCTCGCGCGCGAGCTCGCGTTCACCGGCGATCGCCTGGGCGCGGAGCGCGCGCTGGCCACCGGCTTCGTCAACGCGGTGCTGCCCGACCCCGACGCGCTGCTCGCGCACGCCCGCAAGCTCGCCGCGTCCATCGCCGCCAAGTCGCCGCTGGCCATCGCCGCCAGCAAGGCCGCGCTCAACCATGCGCGCGACCATTCGACCGCCGATTCACTCGAGCACATGACGTTGCTGCAGAGCGCGGTGTTCGACATCGACGAGATGGCGCGCGCCATCGCGGCCTGGCAGGCGAAGCAGCCGGGCGTGTTCGACCCGCTGGGCGCGATCGCCCGGCCCTGAGGCGATGGCCACCGCCGGCTACTCGGGCACGCCGCTGGCACGCAAGCTGGGCATCGCCGCCGACGCCCGCGTCCGGGTGGTCGGCGCGCCGCAGGGCTATTTCGACTGGCTCGCGCCCTTGCCCGCGGGCGTGCGCTTCGACGACGCGGTGTCGTCCGCCACCGACGTCGTCCACCTGTTCGTCGACCGGCGCGCCGAACTGGCGCGCCTGCTCGACAGCACGCGCGGTCGCATCGGACCGGCGGCGGCCGTGTGGGTGTCGTGGCCGAAGAAGGCCTCGAAGGTGCCCACCGACATCACCGAGGACACGATCCGCGAGCTCGCGCTGCCGCTGGGCTTCGTCGACGTCAAGGTGTGCGCGGTCAGCGACGTGTGGTCCGGGCTCAAGCTGGTGATCCGCAAGGCGTTGCGCGGTCAACCGGCCTGACGCCTCCCGCGTTGAAGACTGGCGTGCCTCGCGAGGCGGCTTCCCCGGAAGCCCGACACCGCGAAGCGCCGTGACGCGGGTCGCCCTGCGCGCTGGTCAAAAACTACCTGGAACACACCATGAACTTCCGTACCCTCTCGATCGCCTGCGCCCTGATCGGTGCCGCCTCCCTCGCCTGCGCCGCCGAAGGCGCGACCGCTCCGGCCAGCGCCGCCAGCGCCGTCAAGCATGCCGCCAAGGCCACCGGCCACGCCGTCGCCAAGGGCGCGTCGGCCGTCGCCACCGGCACCGAGCACGTCGCCTCGGAAGTGGCCACCGGCACGGTCAAGGCCGCCCACGCCACCGCCTCCGGCGTCAAGCACGTCGCGCACAAGGCCGCCTCCGCCGCCTCCGAAGCCGTCACCAAGTAAGACCGCGCTGCGCGGCCCGACCCGTTCGCGGGCCGGGTTCGCCCGCCCTCGGGCGCGCCGCGCGCGCGCCCTGGCGAGGCAAAGCGAGAATGGCGGCTCATGGCCGCCCCCCACCGCCTCGACATCCTGATTTCCGCCGCGCTGGCCGTCGCCACGCCGTTGCTGGCCGGCCCCCGCGCCTGGCGCCTGCTCGACGAACAGGCGCACCCGGGTGCGCTGGACGTGCTGCTGTTCTGGCCCAGCCTCCTGATCGACCAGCTGCCCGCGCGTGCCGCAGAGGCCTTCACCCTGTCGGCGCTGCCCACCGTGCTGCTGTACTTCGGCGGCTACCTCCTCCTGTGCCAGGGCGCTCGCGCGCTGTGGCGCCGCGCGCGATGACCGTCGCCGTGGCCGCCGAGGATCCGGCTGGCGCCGACGCGAGCGCGCTGGTGGCCGAGCTGTCGGCCGTGCTCGCCGCGATCACCGGGGCCAGCGGCCAGGCCTCGTTCGACATCGACGACGTGCGCGGGTCGCGCGCCTGCTTCGCGATCGCGCGCGACGCCCACGGCCGCGCGCTGGGCTGCGGCGCCTTGCGGCCGCTCGCTGGCGACGTCGCCGAGATCAAGCGCATGTACGCCCGCCCCGGCACCCGGGGCGTCGGCGCCGCCGTGCTGCGATTCCTCGAACAGGAAGCGGCACGCCACGGCTACGCCGCCGTGCGCCTGTCGACCCGCCTCGTCAACGCGCGCGCCGTCGCGTTCTACGATCGCCACGGCTACCGCCGCATCGACGGCTACGGGCGCTACGCGGGCAGCGCGGTGTCGGTCTGCTTCGAGAAGGCGCTGGCCCTCGACTGAGGCGGGCCGCGTTCACAGCGACCGTCTTCCCGGATACCATGCCGGGCGATCGTCGTCCCACCCGAACCCAGAGAGCGCACGCCATGCAGATCCAGGAAGCCGTCGAGACATGCGTCACCCGGAAGTACGCCGACTTCAACGGTTGCGCGACCCGGTCGGAATACTGGTGGTTCGTGCTGTTCATCGTCGTCATCAACGCACTGCTGGGCTTCGCCGCCGAGTGGGCCGCGGGCGTGTTCGGGCTGGTGATGCTGGTGCCGTACCTGGCGGCCGGCACGCGGCGCCTGCGCGACACCGGCCGCAGCCCCTGGTGGTGGGCGCTGCTGTGCCTGCCGGTGGTCGGCTGGATCTGGCTGGTCGTGTACTTCTCGCAGCTGGGCAAGACGCCGCCCACGCCGACCTGAGGACCCGCCCCTAGCTGCGCTGGAACTTGAACACGGCCACGCTGGCCATCAGGTTGGGCCGCCAGCGCACCACGCGGCCGCCCTGCAGGCCGAACGACTCGAGGATGTCCAGGCCGTTGCGGCGCGCCAGCACCTCGAAGTCGGCGTGCGTCGTCACGCGGATGTTGGGCGTGTCGTACCACTCGTAGGGCAGCGCGCGCGTGACGGGCATGCGGCCCATCGCCACGTGCAGGCGGTTGGGCCAGTGCGCGAAGTTGGGGAAGCTGACGATGCCGATGCGGCCCACGCGGGCCGTCTCGCGCAGCATCTTCTCGGTGTTGCGCAGGTGCTGGAGCGTCTCGAGCTGCAGCACCACGTCGAAGCTGTGGTCGTCGAACAGCGCCAGGCCTTCCTCGAGGTTGAGCTGGATCACGTTGACGCCGCGCTGCAGGCTGGCCAGCACGTTGGCGTCGGCCAGCTCGATGCCGTAGCCGCTGCAGCCGTGGTGGCGGATCAGGTGGTCCAGCACCTCGCCGGTGCCGCAGCCGAGATCGAGCACGCGCGAGCCGCGCGGCACGAGGCTGGCGATGATGTCGAGGTCGCGACGCTCGCTCATGCGGCGACCCTCCGCCCGACGGATGCGGTGCGAGTGCCTGTTGGCGGCCGGGCGGCGCTCATGCTGCGTGCTCCACGGCGCGCGGCGCCAGCGTGGCGGCGATGCGCTCGAAGTAGGCCCGCATCACGCCGTGGTAGCGCGGATCCTCCAGCAGGAAGGCGTCGTGGCCGTGCGGCGCGTCGATCTCGGCGTAGGAGACCTCGGCGCGGTTGTCCACCAGCGCCTTGACGATCTCGCGCGAGCGTTGCGGCGCGAAGCGCCAGTCGGTGGTGAAGCTGACCACCAGGAAGCGGCACGCGCGGGCGACGGTGAACGCGGCCGACAGGTCGCCTTCGTGCGCCTGCGCCGGGTCGAAATAGTCCAGCGCGCGGGTGATCAGCAGGTAGGTGTTGGCGTCGAAGTACTCGCTGAACTTGTCGCCCTGGTAGCGCAGGTAGCTCTCGACCTGGAACTCGATGTCCTGGGTCGAATAGTTGTGGCGCGGGCCGAGGGGGTCGTTCTCGGAGCGCGTGGCGCGGCCGAACTTGGCCTCCATCGAATCGTCGGACAGGTAGGTGATGTGGCCGATCATGCGGGCCACGCGCAGGCCGCGCTTGGGCACGGTGCCGGCCTCGGTGTAGTGGCCGCCGTGGAAGTCGGGGTCGGTGATGATGGCGCGTCGCGCCACCTCGTTGAACGCGATGTTCTGCGCCGACAGCTTGGGCGCGGTGGCCACCGCCACGCAGTGCGCCACGCGCTCCGGGTAGCGCAGCGTCCAGGCCAGCGCCTGCATGCCGCCCAGGCTGCCGCCCAGCACGGCCGCCAGCCGCGCGATGCCCAGGCGCTCGATGAGCCGCGCCTGCGCGTCCACCCAGTCCTCCACCGTCACCACCGGGAAGTCGGCGCCGTAGACGCGACCGCCGGCGGCCGGGTCGGGGTTGCGATCGAGCGGGCCGGTGGAGCCGAAGCACGAGCCGGGGTTGTTGACGCCGATGACGAAGAAGCGGTGGGTGTCCAGCGGCTTGCCGGGCCCCACCAGGTTGTCCCACCAGCCGGTGTCGCCCTTGGGCGAGATGCCGGCCACGTGGTGGCTCGCGTTGAGCGCGTGGCACACGAGCACGGCGTTGTCGCGCGCCGCGTTGAGCGTGCCGTAGGTCTCGTAGACCAGCGTGTAGTCGTTGAGCTGCCTGCCGCTGGTGAGCGGCAGCGGCTCGGCGAAATGCATCGCCTGCGGCTCGATCCGGCCGACGGAACCCATCTCGGCACCCTTCATTGAATGGTCTTCGCAGACCAACACCGGCAATGCGCAACGCACGGACACCGGACAGGGCGCCCCTCTTTAGCGATATTTGTAGAGCGCCCGCAAGCCGGAAACCAAATCGGCGCTATGGCATCAGTATAGTGTCCTGGCGCCCATGGCCCGCCGCGAGGCGCGCCATGCCCGACGCCCCTGCCGGGGTTCGCCCACTGTCTCCAGGAACGCCGACTTGACCCGTGCCCCGTCCTTCCCGCGCCGCCTGGCCGGCCTTGCCACCGCGTTGTCGCTCTGCGCGAGCGGCGCCGTGCAGGCCCAGGAAACCGCCGCCGACACCGCGGGCGCCACCGAGCCCGCCATGCCCCGGGATGCGCTTCCGCTGTGGGAGATCGGCGCCGTCGCGATCGCCGCCTACCAGCCGGCCTACCCCGGCTCCGACCAGGACCTGGCGCGCCTGCGCATCCTGCCGTTCGGCATCTACCGCGGCTCGCTGCTGCGCGTCGACGGCAACGGCATCGGCCTGCGCGCCTATCGGTCGCCGCGCTTCGAGTGGGACGTCAGCGGTTCGGGCTCGTTCGGCTCGTCGGCCAACAGGGTGCGGGTGCGCCAGGGCATGCCGTCCATCGGTACGCTCGCCGAGGTCGGGCCGGCCTTGAAGATCAACCTGGGCGACCTCGTGGACGACAAGCGCGAGCCGCGCCTGACCCAGCTGGAGATTCCCGTTCGCGCCGTGTTCGACGTCAGCCACCACCTCGAGCATCGCGGCTGGACCTTCGAGCCGCGCCTGTCGCACACCGCCTGGACCGGCCGCTCGTTCTCGCTGGTGGTCTCGGCCAGCACGCTGTTCGCCGACCGTTCGCTCAACGAGCTGTACTACGGCGTCGGCCCGGCCTACGCGACGGCGGGCCGCCCCGCCTACGACGCGCGCGCCGGCCTGATCGCCACCCGCCTGAATGCCAGCCTGCGCCATCGCATCAACCCCACCTTGCGCCTGCAATACTTCGCACAGCTGGAGACGGTGCGCGGCGCCGCCAACGAGTCCAGCCCGCTGGTGCGCAGCCGGCAGGACGCGGGCATCGGCGTGAGCCTGATCTGGGGCGTGTGGCACTCGGCGGAGTCGGGCGTCGAGTGATCCGGCGCCGGCGAGCCAGGGAAGTCACCGGGCAGGCCTTGCCGGCCACGCATTACAGTGCCGAAAGCGGGGCGGCCGGCACGGTCGGCGCCGCGTGCCGCCATCAAGTTCTACCCGCAATGCGCCGATGATGCCGAGACCGGGGCGTCTGCTGCGGACGGCCCGACCAGAACAATCCACGAGACATCCCCATGCCCAACTGGCTGCTGTCGCTCGATCGCTTCTTTCCGATCCGCTACATCGGGTGGATCGCCTGCGCCGTCGTGATGCTGCTCGGCGCGTTCACCCAGGTCGTCGTCCATGCCGGCGGCGCGTGGGCGGTGCTGGGCCTGGTGGGCGTGGTCACCGGCCTGCGCGACGTGCGCCAGCGCCGCCACTCGATCCTGCGCAACTATCCGGTGATCGGCCACCTGCGCTTCCTGCTGGAATTCATCCGGCCCGAGATGCGCCAGTACTTCATCGAGGGCGACAACGAGGCCGCGCCGTTCTCGCGCCAGCAGCGCTCGCTCGTCTACCAGCGCGCCAAGGGCGACTCCGACAAGCGCCCCCTGGGCACGCAGCTGGATGTCCATGCCGAAGGCTACGAGTGGATCAACCATTCGCTGCAGCCCACCCGCATCGCCTCGCACGACTTCCGCGTGCGCATCGGCGCCGACTGCGCCCAGCCCTACGACGCCAGCATCTTCAACATCAGCGCGATGAGCTTCGGCGCCCTCAGCGGCGCCGCCATCCGCGCGCTCAACGGCGGCGCGCTGCGCGGCAACTTCGCCCACGACACCGGCGAGGGCTCGATCAGCGTGCACCACCGCGCCCAGGGCGGCGACCTGATCTGGGAGGTGGCCTCGGGCTACTTCGGCTGCCGCAACGCCGACGGGACGTTCAACCCGGAGCTGTTCGCGCGGCACGCCACCGAGCCGCAGGTCAAGATGATCGAGGTCAAGCTCAGCCAGGGCGCCAAGCCGGGCCACGGCGGCGTGCTGCCCGGCCCCAAGGTGACGCGCGAGATCGCCGAGGCGCGCGGGGTCGAGATCGGCGTCGACTGCGTCTCGCCGGCCAGCCACAGCGCGTTCTCGACCCCGGTCGAGATGCTGCAGTTCATCGCCCGGCTGCGCGAGCTCTCCGGCGGCAAGCCCACCGGCTTCAAGTTCTGCGTCGGCCACCCGTGGGAATGGTTCGGGCTCGCCAAGGCGATGCTCGAGACGGGCCTGCTGCCCGACTTCATCGTCGTCGACGGCGGCGAGGGCGGCACCGGCGCGGCGCCGCTGGAGTTCACCGACCACGTGGGCGCACCGCTGCAGGAAGGCCTGCTGCTGGTGCACAACACGCTGGTCGGCCTGAACCTGCGCGACCGGATCAAGATCGGCTGCGCCGGCAAGGTGGTCAGCGCGTTCGACATCGCGCGCATGATGGCGCTGGGCGCCAACTGGTGCAATTCGGCGCGCGGCTTCATGTTCGCGCTCGGCTGCATCCAGGCCCAGCACTGCCACACCGACCACTGCCCCACAGGCGTCGCCACCCAGGATCCGCTGCGCCAGAAGGCGCTGGTGGTGCCCTCGAAGATCGAGCGCGTGCACAACTTCCATCGCAACACGCTGGAGGCGCTCAAGGAGCTGGTGCAGGCCGCCGGCCTGCACCATCCCAACGAGATCACTGCCAACCACGTGGTGCGGCGCGTCGCTGGCGACAAGGTCAAGCTGCTCGCCAACCACCTCGAGTTCATCGCCCCGGGCAGCCTGCTGGCCGCCGAGCGCGGCGAGATCGACTGGCCGCACAACGTCTACCGGGTGTACTGGCCGCTCGCGCGCTCCGCCAGCTTCGCGCCGGCGCCCGCGTCCGCGGCGATGAAGGTGCCGATGCCGACGGTGGGCGCGTCGCCGGCGCCGCTCGACCTGGTGGCCTGAAACGGATGAAGTGGCCCGCGGGCCGCTTCTGCCTTCAGGGCGCCGGCGCCCGCGCGCGCGTCATGCCACGCGCGGCGCCGTGTCGATGAAGCTCTGGCGCGCGGCCAGCTTGTCGGCCAGGCGCACGACGTTGGGGTAGTCGGTGCGCCAGGTGTTGTCGGGGAAGCGGAAGTCGAGGTAGCCCAGCGCGCAGCCGACCGCGATGTCGGCCAGCGAGAAGTGCGTGCCGACGCAGTAGGGCTTGTCGCCCAGGCCCTGGCTGATCGAGGCCAGCGCCGCGGCGATGCGCACCTGCTGGCGTTCGATCCAGGCGTCGCTGCGCTGGGCCTCGGTGCGGCCGTCCCAGGTGGCTTCGAGGCGGGCGGCGACGGCGGCGTCGAGCAGGCCGTCGGCCAGCGCTTCCCAGGTGCGCACTTCCACGCGTTCGCGGCCCGAGGCCGGGATCAGCTTGCCCACGGGCGACAGAGTGTCGACGTACTCGACGATGACGCGCGAGTCGAACACGGCCTCTGCGCCTTCCATCACCAGCACGGGCACCTTGCCCAGCGGGTTGGCGGCCAGGATGGCATCGCTGCCCCAGACGTCCTCGAGCACGAAGTTGTAGTCGAGCTTCTTCTCCGCCAGCACGACCCGCACTTTGCGAACGTAGGGGCTGGTGAGAGATCCGATGAGTTTCATGTGGGCAAAGAGCTTGGACTGGACTTCATTCTATAGAAGCACCCCCGCAAATTCGGCGCGCCGAGGGCCCCCATGCGGGGGTTTCCAGGGTGACGATCTTGCGGGGCAACGCACCAACTGCGTGCCGGCAACGCGCCGACGCCCGGGGCATGCGGGTTGGCAAGCAGGAGGCGCGCCAGCCCGGGGCCCATGAACTGGGGGGCGGCTGTCTGCCGGGCGCAACACGACAGCGCTTTCTCAGGCCGCCGCGAAGTGGCGCCGCGCCTCCAGCCCCAGCCCGGTGGCGACGCTGGCGAAGCGGTCGCCGTGCACGGCCTGGGCGTTGGGGAAGGCGGCGGCGAGCCGCTCGGCCAGGAGGCGCAGGCCGGTCGACCCGCCGGTGAAGTACAGCGCGTCGATCGCCTCCGGCGCCAGCCCGGCCAGGCGCGCGGTCTCGGTGGCGGCGGCCACGATGCGGTCGAGGTCGTGCGAGATGGCCGCCACGGCCTCGTCTTCCGTCACGCCGACCACGAGGTCGCGCTCGATCTCGAACAGGTCGATCTCGTGCGTGCCGCCCTGCGAGACGGCGATCTTGGCGTCCTCGGCCAGCGCCGCCAGCGAATGGCCCAGTCGCTCGCGCAGCGTCGTCATGAGCCGCGCGTGGTGGCGCGGGTCGGCATAGTCGTCGCGCATCGCGGCGATCTCCAGGATGCGCTGCGGCCGGTACACGGTGTTGATCAGGTGCCAGGTGGCGAGGTCGAAGTAGATGCGGCTGGGCACCTCCAGCGGTGCGCGGTCGCGCCGCGGCGGGCCGTACGCGCCGTAGCCGAGCGCGGGCAGGATGCGGGCGAGCTCGACGTGGCGGTCGAAATCGGTGCCGGCGCTGTGCACGCCGTGGCTGGCCAGGATGTCGGCGCGGCGGTCGGCCTGCAGGCGGCGCTGCGGGCCGACGCGCACGACCGAGAAGTCGGACGTGCCGCCGCCGATGTCGGCCACGATCACCGTCTGCTCGCGCGTGACCTGCTCCTCGTAGTGGAAGGCGGCGGCGATCGGCTCGTACTGGAAGTGCACGTCCTTGAAGCCGACCAGGCGCGCGGCGGCCTCCAGCGAGGCCTGGGCGGCGGCGTCGCGCACCGGGTCGTCGTCGACGAAGAACACCGGGCGGCCCAGCACGACGCGGTCGATCTCGCGCCCCGCGTGGGCCTGCGCGGCGCGCTTGAGGTGCAGCAGGTAGCTGGCGATGACGTCGCCGAAGGCCACCGAGCGGCCGGCGCCGATGTCGGTGTGCTGCTCCATCAGCGCCGAGCCGAGCACGCTCTTCATCGAGCGCATCAGGCGGCCGTCGGCGCCGTCCACGTAGGCGGCGACCGCGGCGCGGCCGTACAGCTTGGGCAGCGTGTGCAGTTCCTTGCCCTCGGCCAGGTAGAACACCGCGGTGGGCATCGTTCGCCCGCGCTCGCCGTGCTGCGGCTCCAGCGGCACCAGCGCCATGCGGTCGCCGACGGGCACGGCGACGGCCGAGTTGGAGGTGCCGAAGTCGATGGCGCAGTAGTCGCGGGCGTCCGTCTCGGGAGGGCGGCCGACGCCTGCGGCGTCGGCGGAAAGGGCGGCTGCCGGCATGGGGGACGGAAAGTGAAGGGCGAAAGGGGCGTGATTGTGCGAGGGACGCCTGCGGGCGTCAATGGCGCATCGGCGGCGCCTGGCGCCCGGGCGCGGCGGGGCGCCGTCGCCCGTCGCCGGCCTGAATTTCGAGGCGGTGTTCGGGTTACCCCTGGCCCGGAGGCCGCCGTCCCCGTAAAATCGACGGGTTTTGCGATCGGCAGAGCACCGCGGCGGTCCGACCGGTGCCCGCGCGCCCGACCGCAGCCTCTTCGAATCCGACCACGCGCGCCCAGCCCGAACGCCTCATGCCCCATTCCGCCCTCACCGCCCTGTCGCCCCTCGACGGCCGATACGCCCCCAAGCTGGCCGCGCTGCGCCCGCTGCTGTCCGAGTACGGGCTGATGCACCGCCGCGTCCAGGTCGAGGTGGAGTGGTTCATCGCGCTGGCCGACGCCGGCTTCGCCGAGTTCCCCGCGCTGCCGGAGTCCGTCAAGGGGCTGCTGCGTTCGCTCGTGGTGCGCTTCTCCGAGGCCGACGCCCAGGCGATCAAGGACATCGAGAAGGAGACCAACCACGACGTCAAGGCCGTCGAGTACTGGCTGCGCGCGCGCATCGGCCACGTGGCCGAGGTGCAGGACAAGCTGGAGTTCATCCACTTCGCCTGCACCAGCGAAGACATCAACAACACCAGCCACGCGCTGATGCTCAAGAGCGCGCGCGAGCAGGTGGTGCTGCCGGCGATCGACGGCATCCTCACCCGCCTGCAGGCGATGGCGCACCGCTTCGCGGCGGTGCCGATGCTGTCGCGCACCCACGGCCAGACGGCCAGCCCCACCACGGTGGGCAAGGAAGTGGCCAACGTGCTCGCGCGCCTGACGCATGCGCGCGCGCGCATCGCCGACGTGGTGGTGCTGGCCAAGATGAATGGCGCCGTGGGCAACTACAACGCGCACGTCTCGGCTTACCCGGATGTCGACTGGGAGGCGTTCTCGCGCAAGGTCGTCGAGGAACGCCTGGGCCTGACGCTCAACCCGTACACGATCCAGATCGAGCCGCACGACTACATGGCCGAGCTGTTCGACGCGATGGTGCGCCTGAACACGATCCTGATCGACTGGTCGCGCGACGTCTGGGGCTACGTCAGCCTGGGCTACTTCAAGCAGAAGACCCGGCCGGGCGAGGTGGGCTCGTCGACGATGCCGCACAAGGTCAACCCGATCGACTTCGAGAACGCCGAAGGCAACCTCGGCATGGCCAACGCGATGCTCACCCACATGTCGCAGAAGCTGCCGATCAGCCGCTGGCAGCGTGACCTGACCGACTCCACGGTGCTGCGCAACATGGGCGTGTCCATCGGCTACGCGGTGCTGGCCTACGACAGCCTGACGCGCGGCCTCGACAAGCTCGAGCTCAACGAGGCGCGCCTGGCCGAGGACCTGGACGGCGCCTGGGAAGTGCTGGCCGAGCCGATCCAGACCGTGATGCGCCGCCACGGCCTGCCCGACCCCTACGACCAGCTCAAGAAGTTCACGCGCGGCCAGCCGATGACCCGCGCGCTGATCCAGGGCTTCGTCGCCGCGCTGGACCTGCCGCCCGACGAGAAAGCGCGGCTGCTGGCGCTGACGCCGGGCAGCTACACCGGCATCGGCGCGCAGCTCGCCGGCAAGATCAAGCTTTGAAGACGACGCGGCCCCCGGGCCGCGTTTTCACGTTCCGCCCCGCCACTCCGACAAGGACACCGACCGCATGCGCTTCACCGACACCCTGCACGCCGCCTCCCTGCGCAACGACTCCACGCTGTGCGTCGGGCTCGACCCCGAACCGGCGAAGTTTCCGGGTGCATGGAAGGGCGACGCCGGCAAGGTGTTCGACTTCTGCGCGCGCATCGTCGACGCCACCAAGGACCTGGTCTCGGCCTTCAAGCCGCAGATCGCCTACTTCGCGGCCCAGCGCGCCGAGGACCAGCTCGAGGCGCTGATGGCCTACATCCGCCGCACCGCGCCGGGCGTACCGGTGATCCTGGACGCCAAGCGCGGCGACATCGGCGCCACCGCCGAGCAGTACGCCCGCGAGGCCTTCGTGCGCTACCAGGCCGACGCCGTCACGCTGTCGCCGTTCATGGGCTTCGACTCGATCGAGCCCTACATGAAGCACGACGGCAAGGGGCTGATCCTGCTGTGCCGCACCTCGAACCCGGGCGGCTCCGACCTGCAGGCGCAGACGCTGGCCAACGGCGACAGGCTGTTCGAGCACGTCGCCCGCCTGGCCGCCGGCCCCTGGAACCGCAACGGCCAGCTGGCGCTGGTGGTGGGCGCCACCTTCCCGGCCGAGCTGGCGCGGGTGCGCGAGCTGGCCCCGACCCTGCCGCTGCTGATCCCGGGCATCGGCGCCCAGGGCGGCGACATCGAGGCCACGGTGCGCGCCGGCTGGAGCGCCGACGGCCCGATCGTGGTCAGCTCCTCGCGCGCGATCCTGTACGCCGGCAGCGGCGACGACTTCGCCAGCGCGGCGCGCCAGGCGGCCCTGGCCACCCGCGCGGCCCTGAACCGCGCGATCGCGGCCGTGCGCTGATGCCGCGCGCGCCCACTGCGGCGCGGGGAAGTTCAACCGGTTACGGCTGGAACACGAGAATTGGCGTCAAACTAGGGGTCTGGGGGGCGAGCCGACAATGGGTCGCCATTAAGAACACCGATGGCTGAACCACCGCCGAACAAGGAGGCCAGGCACCGCCTGCGCCAGTCGCTGACGCGCCACCTGCTGGCAGCGACGGCGGCGGTCGCGTTCGCGTCGGCCCTCATGTTCCTGGGGTTCGGCCGGCCGCTGGACTGGGCGGCGCGGCTGTCGCTGACCACGGCCTTCCTGGGGTTGGCCGGCGTGGCGTTCGCGTTGCGACGCGATGCTGGAACGGGCGTCCAGGCGCGCGCGCTCCCGTACGTGATCGGCGCGGCCATCGGGCTGTCCGGGGTCGCGGCGGCGGTCGCGGGCGAAGGCCTGATGTCGCCCGCGCTGGCCGTCGTCGGCGTCTTCCTGTGCCTGTTCACCGTCGTCGCCGGACTGCGCGCCGGCCTGTTCGCGGCGGCCATCGGCGCCGGCATGCTGCTGCTGCTGGCCGCCGCGATGGACCTGCACTGGCTGTCGTCGACCGCCGTGGTGCTGGACGGCGCCCCGCTGACCCTGGTGCGTCCGCTGCTGACGCACGCGCTGGTGCTGGCCATCGCGCTGGGCGGCGGCGAGCTGCTGGGGCGCACGCTGGATCGCACGCTGCGCAGCGCCGACGAGCGCGAGCGCCGCTTCCTGGGCCTGCTGGCCGTGGCGGCCGACGCCTACTGGGAGATGGACGGCAACGGCCGCCTGATCCGCTTCAGCGCCAAGGAGGAGCTGCGCAACTTCGTCGGCCTGCGCCGCCACGGCGTCGACGCCGGCATGGGCAAGCTGCTGTGGGAGACCCGCGGCGTCACCTTCGACACCCAGGTGCTGGAGGCCTTCCGCTCGGAACTGGCCGCGCGGCTGCCGATGCGCGACGTGCCGCTGCGCTGGAGCGACGCGGGCGGCCGGGTGCGTCATTTCACGCTGAGCGCCGAGCCGCGCACCAACGAGGCCGGCAAGTTCGCGGGCTACTGGGGCGTGCTGCGCGACATCACCCAGGACGTGAAGGCGCGCCAGGCGCTTTGGTCCACCGAGACGCGCTACCAGGACCTGTTCCGCCGCATCCCCACGCCGCTGGTGCTGCACCGCGAAGGCCGCGTGCTCGATGCCAATCCCGCGGGCGTGACGCTGTTCGGCTTCGCCGACCTGCGCGCGCTGCTGGGCCAGGACCTGGTCGCGCTGTTCGAGGCCGGCGGCTCGCGCGAGCGCGCCGCCGAGCATGTGCAGCGCCTCGAGGCGCTGGCCACCGGCGAGGGCCTGCCCGAGGCCGAGTTCACGCTGATGCCGGGCGCCGACCGCCTGCTCACCGTGCGCGTGAGCAGCGTTCGCGTGGACGTCGACGGCGAGGCCGCCACGCTGTCCATCATCACCGACGACACCGAGCGCCGGGCGGCCGAGGACCAGGTGCGGCGCAGCGAGACCCTGCTGTCGCACCTCGTGTCCACCAGCCCCGACTGGATCACGCTCACCGAATTCGCGAGCGGCCACTACGCCATGGTCAACCCCACCTTCCTGGCCACTACCGGCTACCGCCTCGACGAGGTCGTCGGCCGCACCCCCAGCGAGCTCGGGCTGTGGGCCGACGCCTCGCAGCGCGACCGCATCTACCGCATGCTGGACCAGCACCAGAGCGTGCAGAACTTCCCCGCCACCATGCACACGCGCGACCGCCGTCGCGTCTCGATGCTGGTGTCGGCGGCGCGCTTCACGATCGACGACGTCGACTACCAGATGACCAGCGCGCGCGACGTCACCGCCATCGAGCAGGCGCGGCGCGAGCGCGAGGCCATCCTCGAGAACGCGCTGGTGGGCATCTCGTTCACGCGCGACCAGCGCATCGTGATGACCAACGCGCGCTTCGACGAGATGTTCGGCTGGCCGCGCGGCGCGCTGCAGAACCAGCAGCAGCGCGTGCTGTGGCCCGCCGACGCCGCGTTCGACGCCATCAGCCAGGACGTCGGGCCACCGCTGTCGCGCGGCGAGCAGGTCGATTTCGAGGTGCCGATGATGCGGCGCGACGGCAGCACCTTCACCGGCCGCCTGCTCGCCAAGGCGCTCGACCCGGCGCATCCGGCCAGCGGCACCATCTGGCTGGCCGAGGACGTCACCGAGCGCCGCGTCGTCGAGCAGGCGCTGGCGCGCGCGCGCGACGAGGCCGAGGCCGCCAACCGCGCCAAGAGCGCGTTCCTGGCCAACACCAGCCACGAGATCCGCACGCCGCTGAACGCGCTGATGGGGCTGGCGCAGCTGGCGCGCACGCCCGAGGTCGACGACCGCCGGCGCCTGCAGTACATCGAGCAGATCTGCGAATCGGCCGACACGCTGTCGGCGATCCTGTCGGACATCCTGGACCTGTCCAAGATCGAGGCCGGCAAGCTCATCGTCGACCGCGTCGCGTTCGACCTGCGCGCGCTGATCGGCACGCTCAAGCAGGCCTACGGCGCGCTCGCCGACACCAAGGGCCTGGCGCTGTACGTCGACATCGACGACGACGTGCCCCAGCACGTGCTCGGCGACCCGATGCGGCTGCGCCAGGTGCTGACCAACTACCTGACCAACGCGCTGAAGTTCACCACCACCGGCAGCATCCTGCTCAACGTCCAGCGCGGCACGGGCCTGCGCCTGCGCTTCGAGGTGATCGACACCGGCGCGGGCATGGACGGCGCCGGCCTGGCGATGCTGTTCCAGCCGTTCAGCCAGGTCGACAACTCCATCACCCGCAAGGTGGGCGGCACCGGGCTGGGCCTGTCGATCTGCAGCGAGCTCGCGCGGCTGATGGACGGCACCGTGGGCGTCAACAGCGAGCCCGACAAGGGCAGCGCGTTCTGGGTCGAGCTGCCGCTGCCGCCGGTCACCGCCCAGCAGCTCGAGGAGCACGTGACCACCTCCGGCATGGATGCGCTGCAGGGCACGCGCGTGCTGATGGTGGAGGACAACCCGGTCAACATGATGATCGCCGTGGCGCTGCTCGAGCGCTGGGGTGCCATCGTCGACCAGGCCGACGACGGCGCCGGCGCGCTGCTGGCCATCGACCAGGCCCACCAGGCGGGCAACCCGTTCGACATCGTGCTGATGGACGTGCAGATGCCGGGCATGAGCGGCCACGAGGTCACCCGGCGGCTGCGCCAGCGCTACGATCGCAACACGCTGCCCATCGTGGCGCTGACCGCCGCGGCGCTCGTCTCCGAGCGCGAGGACGCGATGGCCGCCGGCATGAACGACTTCCTGACCAAGCCGATCGACGCCGAGCGGCTGCGCCAGACCCTGCGCCACGTGCTGATGGACGCCGAGGCGCGGGTGGAACGCTGATCAGCCCACGAGGGACGGTACCCACCAGAACGGCAGGTATTCGTGCCAGCCGACGAATGCCGAGAACACCACGTGGATCAGCGGCGACGTCAGCGCGATGAGCACCACGAATGTCGATGCCGCGCGCGCCCGCATCCGCAGGGCGAGCGGCGGCAGCACGAACGTGGCCGTGGCGGGCGCGCCGTAGTAGACGACCCACGACATGCCCGCGTTCGCGCCGAATTTCGCGAACAGCATCCCGCCGACGACCGCGATCGCAGCCAGCGCGGCAACCAGCGCGGCCGCCGGTTGCCGTGCCCGCGCGCGCAGGGCGAAACGCAGCACCGCCACGAACAGCAGCAGCGCCACCAGGATGAAGACGACGAAGTGCAGGGGCGGCATGCCGGCCTTGTGCCAGACGAGGGGATGCGCGATTCTGGCCCAGGCGCCGCCCTACACTGGCGTCCATGCAAGCACTCACCACCACGACGCGACCGCGCATCGGCTGGGGCCTGATCGGCGCCGGCGGCATCTCCGACCAACTGGCGCGCGCGCTGTCGTACGTGGCCGACGCACGCCTGGTGGCCGTCGGCTCGCGCGACGCCGCCAAGGCGCAGGCCTTCATCGACGCGCCGCGCGGCGCCGAGGCGCCGACCGGGCCGGTGCGCGCGTACGGCAGCTACCAGGCCCTGGTGGACGACCCCGAGGTGGACGTGGTCTACATCGGCACGCCCCATCCGGACCACATCGAATCGATGCTGCTCGCGCTGGCCGCCGGCAAGGCGGTGCTGTGCGAGAAGCCGTTCACGCTGAACGGGCGCGAGGCCGAGGTGGCCGTGGCCCTCGCGCGGCGCCAGGACGTCTTCCTGATGGAGGCGATGTGGATGCGCTATGTGCCGGCGATGGTGGAGCTCAGGCGCCTGGTCGACACGGGCGCGATCGGCGCGCCGGTGTCGGTGGCGGCCGACTTCGGCTTCTCGGCCGCCGGCCTGCCGGCCACGCATCGCACGCTGGATCCCGCGCTGGCCGGCGGCGGCCTGCTCGACATCGGCATCTACCCGCTCAACCTCGCGGCCTTCGTGCTGGGCCCCATCGTCGGCGTGCAGGCCGACGCCGAGCTGGGCCCGACGGGCGTCGACGTCCACACCGTGTTCAACCTGCGCCACGCCGGCGGCCAGCGCAGCCAGGGCATGTGCTCGCTGCGCGCGACCACCGGCTGCCACGCCACCATCCTGGGCACCGACGGCCGCATCGACATCGCGCCGCCGTTCTACGCCGCGCAGCGCCTGCTGGTGGCGCGCGGCACGCGCCCGTGGGATGAGACGCCGATCGAGACCATCGACCTGCCCTGGCGCGGCTCGCGCTACGTGGCGCAGGTGGAGGAGGTGCACCGCTGCCTGCGCGCCGGCCTGGCCGAGAGCCCGGTGATGCCGCTGGACGAGACGCTGGCGCTGGTGGGCTGGATGGACGCGATGCGGGCCCAGTTCGGGCTGCGCTATCCGGGCGAGTGAGGCCTCAGACCGACTGCACCGGCCCGCTGTCGATGGGCAGCTGGCGCATCATGTCCTTCATGTGCACCAGCGAGCCGATCGCCGTGAACATGAGCACCACCACGATCAGCGCCGTGATGAGGTATTGCAGGAACACGACGGCGAGGCCGCGCAGGTAGGTCGTGTCGAGGATCAGCATGTAGCCGAGCGCCGCGGCGAAGATCGACACGATGCCGCTGCCGTGGAACAGGCGCAGCGCCACGCCGACGATCAGGTAGGACACGATCAGCGCCACCAGGCTGACTCCGAAGCCGGTGCGCCTGGCGCCGACGACGCGGGCGGCGATCATCACCGGCACGACGGTCAGGAGCAGGACGACGGCGACGACGATGATGAACGACAACATGGCGGTGCTTTCTTCCGGGAAGGTTCAGTTGTGGCGGGACGGCGCCCCGCCATTCTCGCCCGCGGCGGCGCTCAGCCCAGCGTGATCGCGGCGCGCACGGCGCCCGCGCGGTCGGCGCGGGCGTCGACGGTGACGACGGCGCCGCGCGGCCCGCGCACGATCCATTCCTGCAAGGTGCGGTCCGCCGTCACGTCGCGGTCGGGCAGGAAGGCCTGCAGCGAGCTGCGCGGCGCGTGGCCCTCGAGGTGGACGCCGACCTCGCGCACCTTGCCGGCGACCAGCGTGGCGCCTTCGGGCAGCGCGATCTCGAACACGGTGCCGCGCGCCACCTGGCGCTCGCGGGCGCGGCGGGTCACGTACGCCGGCAGGTAGCCGGCGTTGCCGACCGCCAGCCGCACGCGCCAGGCGTCGCCGCCGCCGTCGTGGCCCAGCGCCTCGCAGGTGGCCTGCAGGATCTCCAGCTTCGGCAGCGACAGCGCGAGCTGCGTCAGCCAGGCCGGGAAGCGCGCCGCCTCGCGTTCGCGCAGCGCCGGCGGCGGGTTGCGCCAGAAGTTCATGCGATCCCAGCCGCCGATCTCCAGCGGACCCAGCTGCGGATGCACGAACGGCTTCCAGTCGACGTGGGCCTGGCCGCCGCACTGCTCGTCGCTCCACTTCAGCAGCTTCAGGTCGTCCTCGGGCGGGTGGTCGCGGTACCAGTGGATCCAGTCGTAGTCATCGATGCCGGCTTCCTTGTTGGGCGCCCAGATCTCGACCGTCCAGCACAGCGCGCCCTGGTGCTCGTAGAGCCAGTCCTGCGTGCCGGTGATCACTTCCTTCGGGTGGTACTTGAAGTCGTGGAACGCGCTGACGGCGGGATAGCCCGTGAGGTTGGAGCCGATGTCCGACAGGCGCTTGAACATCCACAGGTCTTCCGGCGTCATGTCGTCGTCGGCGGTGGTGCCCATCGGACGCAGGATGACGCCGCTGTGGGTGTGGAAGCTGACGGCTGCGCCGATGTTGGGATGCGCCACGCAGAAGTCCACCATCGCGCGCACCTCGGGCTCGCTGGTGGGGTACGGGCCGGCGCCCACCTGCTCGAACTCCTGGCGCCACAGCGCCGGGAAGTTGCGGTTCAGGTCCAGGCCCTCGCGGTCGCGGTTGACGCTCACGCGCACGCCGTCCCAGGCCTTGATCGTGCCCTCGGGAATGACGCGGAAGTACTGGCCGCCGATCTCGCCGGGCTCGCGCGCCACCATCAGCCGCGGCTCCGTCGGATGCTTCTTGTAGGTGCCGTGCGGATCGGGCAGGCGCATGTAGAGCACGCGGCCGTCGCCGTCGACGTCCTCCAGGGTCATGCCGTCGGGCGCCTCCTCGTCGAACGGGTAGCTGCGCGTGGACGAGCGGATGAAGCGCGGCACGTCGGCCAGCGCCAGCTCGGCGCCGTCGGGGTTCAGGCGCGGCACCAGGTAGACGGTGCGGGTGTCGAGCAGGTGGGCCAGGCGGGCGTCGCCGGACTCGTGCGTGAGCAGGTGGTGCAGGTAGTACAGCGCCGCGGTGCACGCGGTGAGTTCGGCCGCGTGGATGTTGCCGTCGATCCAGAACGCAGGCTTGTCGGTGTCGGCCCCGCTGGCCTTGCGGGTGAGGACCAGCATCCAGATGTCGCGGCCCTCGTGGCTCTTGCCGATCGAGCGCAGTTCGACCACGTCGGGCCGGGCCGCGGCATACGCCTGCAGCAGCGCCGTCAGTTCCGCATGGCGCGGGAAGCGGCTGAAGTCGGGGGTCGGCAGGGCGGGTGCGGTCATGGCGGGCGGGGTAGCGACGATGCCCGATTCTGCGCCGCGTTCGCTCAGTGTCTCAGTCGGGCAATCCAGTGCCAGGCCAGCGCCACGCTCAACCCGATGCCCAGCACCCAGTGGGTGGCCGACAACCCGGCGTGGGCCGCCTCGGGCGCGTATTGCAGGCCGACGGCCGAGGCCAGCAGCACGGCCAGCGCGGCCACCATCACCGCGCCGCTGACGGTGCGGGCATGTCCGTGGCGCGCGGGGCGGCCCGCGCCGCCGCGGTGGCGCCGCGCGCGCCGCCGCACCGCGCGCCAGGCCGGCCGCACGTGCACCTGCCAGACCACGCCGCCCACCAGCGTCACCCACCATGCGAGCGCACCGTGGGCGCGCAGCAGCCAGGCCACCGCCGGGTGCGGCTGCGGGCCGAACGCGGTCTGCTGCAGCCAGACGTCGTGGCCGATCAGCCAGCCCACGCCGGTGGCCAGCAGCACCAGGCAACCCCAGGCCAGCACGTGGCGCGCGCGGCGGCCCGGACCGTGAGGGCTGGCGTGGAGGTCGTCGGAATGCATCGTCGTCAACTGTGCCAGACGCTGCCGTCGTCCCGCACGACCAGCGCGCTGGCGCGGGCGCGGCGCAGCAGCGCGACCGCGCGTTCGCCCTGCTGCCAGACGATCTTGGTGAGCGCGTCGGCGGCGCAGGCCGTCGGCGCGAGCACGGTCACCGAGCGCGGCGCCGACCCGTCGCCGGCCGCGCCGTCGCGGCGGGCCACCGCGCCGCTGGCGCTCGTCGCGCACGCGCCGTCGCGCAGGGCAGCCACCGGCCACAGCTCGGACGCGTCGAACGGCGAGCGCACCACCACCGTCTCTTCCAGCGCGCCGAACACGCGCAGGTCGCCGCCGGCGTTGACTGCGCCACTGAGCAGCCCGGCGCGGCGCATGCGGGCCACCGCCAGGTCGACGGCGTAGCCCTTGGCGATGCCGCCGAAGTCCAGCCACACCGGTGCGTGCACGTGCACCTCGTGGCCGTCAAGCCGCAGCGCATCCTCGAACGGCAGGTCGCCGGGCGGCGCGGCATCCGTGGGCGCGGGCAGCCAGCCTTGCGCCACGGCGCGCGGCGCGCAGCCGGCGTCGAACGCGCCCCCACTGGCCCGCGCCCAGCGCTGCGCGCGCCGCAGCACGGCCGCGGTGTGCGGGTGCACGGCCAGGCGCTCGCCGGCGCGTGCGCGGGCTATGCGGCGCAGGTCGCTGCCCGCCTCGTGGAAGCTCATCAAGGCCTGGACGTGCGCGATCGCGTCGAACGCGGCATCGACGGCGACGTCGAAGGCTGTGGCGCTGGCGCCCTGCGCGCGCAGTTCCACCAGCGTGCCCAGCAGCGGGCGCGCCCGCCGGCGCATCATGGCGTGGCGTCCCCGGCCGTGCGCGCGCTCATGCCCCGGCCTTCACGCCCACCGGGTGGCGCGCGGCCCAGGCCACCAGGCGGTGCACGCCGTCGGTGATGTGGGTGCAGCTGAGCGTGGCGCCACTGATGTTGGCGATGTCCGAGCCAATGCGCAGCGCGTCGGTCGCCGACTTGCCGACGAACTGGTTGCGCCAGGCCGGCAACCGCACCTCGGCGCCGTGGCCCTCGCGGTAGGTGAGGATCTCGACGGCCAGGACCCGGCCCGCGGCGTCGAGGGCGACCGCGTAGTCGATCTGCTCGAACTTGCCCAGCACCGAGTCGACGATCACCCGGCCCAGCACGGCCTCACCCTGGCGCGCCTCGATCGTGCGCAGCGGGCCCATGTGCGGCACGCCCCCGGGCGCCGCCAGCGCCATCGCCTCGGCGGGCGAGGGCGTGACCAGCACGTCGGCGAACGCCGTCGCCGTCTTGAAGCTGCGCCGCGCCACCTCGTCGGCGGTGCTGAAGCTGGCCGCACAGACGCTGGCGGGCAGCGCGACGGCGGCCAGCAGGGCGACGCCCGCCAACGCATGCAGCGACGGGTCGGCGGGGCCGGCGGGGAGGGTGAGCCAACGATGCGAAGCCATGGAGATCCCGGAACGAGGACCTCATGATAACGCGAATGGTTCTCATTCGCCGAAAATCGGCGATGGTCGCCCGGGCTGCTTGCTCCAGGGCGCGTGCACGGCGCGGACGGCCTGTTCGTCGGCGCCCATCGAGCCGCCTAGCGCAGCATCTCCGCGCACTGCCGCGTGGCCAGCGCGCCGGCCGTGAAGGTCATCAGCTGGCCGGCGGTCATCGCCTGCCACGGCTCGTTGCGGGTCAGCGGCTCGGTGGCGACGATGGCCACGCGGTCGGCCGGGCTGGTGTGGGGGGCGAAGTCCACCATCAGGTCCTTGTCGGCCAGCACCGGCGCGCCCAGCGGGTGCTCGCGCACCACGTAGTGCAGGTGGGTGGAGCAGTGCGCCCACAAGGCCTGGCCGTTGGACAGCAGCATGTTGAAGCTGCCGTGGCGGTGCAGCTGCGGCAGCAGCTCCGACAGCGTGTTGGTCAGCTCGTCGACGGCCGGCATGCCGGCGTGGGCCTTCGACAGTTCCTGCATCAGCCAGCAGAACGCGTGCTCGCTGTCGGTCTCGCCCACCGGGCGGAAGTTGCCGTGCAGGCGCGGGCGGAAGTTCTTCAGGTCGCCGTTGTGGGCGAACACCCAGTAGCGGCCCCACAGCTCGCGCATGAACGGGTGGGTGTTCTCCAGCGCGATGCGGCCCTGCGTGGCCTTGCGGATGTGGGCGATGACGTTGTCGCTGCGAATCGGGTAGCCCTTGACGAGCTCGGCCACCGGCGACTGGCGCGCGCTGTGCTGGTCGACGAACAGGCGCAGGCCGCGGTCCTCGAAGAAGGCGATGCCGAAGCCATCCTTGTGCTCGTCCGCCCGCGTGGCCAGCCCGGTGAAGCTGAACATGGCGTCGGTCGGCGCATTGGCGTTCATGCCGAGGAGTTGACACATGCCGCAAGCATACGCGCCGGCTCATGCGGATGGCGAGCGTGCATCCTCGATGTCTGCCGCCCGCGTCACTTGCCGGGGAAGAAGACCTTGAAGAAGCCGCGCAGGCTGACCAGGTTGCCGGGGTTGCTGGTCTCCTCGAGCACGCCGGCCATGCGGCGCAGCAGGCGCGCGCTCTTGTTGGCGCGCCAGATCAGCATGTCGGCCAGCCACGGGTGGGCGTTGACCTGGTTGGCGCGCTCGTACAGGTCGAAGCGCGGCTGCAGGGCGGCGAGCGTCGCCTCGTAGCGGCTGCGCACGGCGTCGGCGCTGCCGGCGGGCACGCCGCCGGGCTCGGCCAGCAGGGCCTCGGCCGCCAGCAGCCCCGTCTCGTAGGCCTTGCCGATGCCCTCGCCGGTGAACGAGTAGGTGCTGCCGGCCGCCTCGCCGGTGACCAGCAGGCCCGGCCTGGAAAAGCGGGCGCCAGCCAGCGAGCAGCGCAGCGGCGCGCCCTTGAGCTCGCCCTCCAGCGTGCCGGTGGCCATCAGCTCGCGCGCCGGCGCGTAGTGCGCGCAGAAGGCGTCGAAGACGCGGCGCAGGTTGACGTCCTTCATCTTCGCGGGCTCGCCGTCGCGCGCCGGATGGCTGTGCGCGATGCCCACGCCGATGTTGAAGCGCCCGTCGGGTGCGGGAAAGATCCAGCCGTAGCCGGGGCTCAGGCTCTTGTGCCAGACCACCTCCAGCGCCTGGATGCGGCCCACCATCGCGTCGTTCTTCACGTAGCCGCGCAGCGCGATGCCGCTGGGCGTGCGGCGGGTGCACATGCCGGCGGCCAGCAGCGCCTGCGGCACGGCGCCGGTGGCCAGCACGACCCAGCGCGCGCGCAGTTCGCGCGTGTCGTCGGCCTGGCGCAGGCGCCCGCCCACCACCGCGTCGCCGTCGACGAGCGGACCGTCGAAACGCCACGGGGTGTACAGCTTGGCGCCGGCGCGCACGGCGGCGCGGCAGACGATGTCGTCGAGCACGCGGCGCGGCAGCACGGCCACGGTGCCGGGCACGTCGACGCGGCCGCCGCGCGAGCCGATGCAGGCCACGTGGCGCGACGGCTGCGCCGCGGCCATCACCTCCTCGTACACGCCCAGGCGCTTCAACGCATGGTGGGCATCGGGAATCAGGCCGTCGCCGCAGACCTTGTCGCGCGGGAAGTCGTGCTGGTCGACGAGCACCACGTCGATGCCGGCGCGTGCGAGCCACAGGGCGCAGGCGGCGCCCGCGGGGCCGGCGCCGACCACGAGGACGTCGCATTGGGAGGGGAGATCGGCTTTCGACATAAGCCGGCGATTATCCCTGCCGCCATCGGCGCGGCCGGCGGGGCGCGGATCAGGCGGGCGAGGTGGCGGCGCTGCCCATGGCCGGCGCGCGATCGGCGGCCGGCTCGGGGCTGACCCGCAGCGTGACGCGGCCGTCCTCGCGGGCCTGCGCGATGTCGGCCTCGACTTCGCGCGGCGCCTCGCTGGTGGGCGCGGTCGTTCGCACGATGCCCACCGCACAGTTGCGACCCTGGTTCTTGGCCGTGTACAGCGACAGGTCGGCCAGGTTGACCGCCTGCTCCCAGCTCACCGGCACGTGGCAGGCGGGCAGCGGGAACGCGGCGTAGCCGATCGACACGGTGGTCTCGATGGCGGTGCCGTTGTCCAGCACCACCGGGGCCTGGTGCATGGCCACGCGCACGCGCTCGGCCAGCTGGTCCAGTTCCTGGCCCTCGACGTTGGGCGCGAACACGAGGAATTCCTCGCCGCCCCAGCGCGCCACCAGGTCGTTGCCGCGCATGGCCGCGCCCAGGCGGCGCGCCACCTCCACCAGCACGCGGTCGCCCGCGGCGTGGCCGTGGTGGTCGTTGACGCGCTTGAAGTGGTCGACGTCGACCATCAGCAGCGCGCCCTTGAATGCGCGGTCGCCGCCGCGCACGCGCATCACCTCGCGGAACTGGCGCCGGTTGGCCAGGCCGGTGAGGGCGTCGCGCTCGCTGTGGGCGCGCAGCAGCGCCTCGTGCTCGACCAGGGTGCGATTGAGCTCGCGCATGCGCAGGTACATCATCAGTGCCAGCACGCCCAGCAGCACCAGCGCGGCGCCGGCGAACATCCACAGGCGGCGCGCGAGCGCCTGGTTGGCGAGCTCGGCCGACTTCAGCTGGTTGTCGCGCCCCAGGAGCTCGATGCGGCGCTTCTGCGCCTCCTGGTCGTAGCGCGCGCGCAGTTCGGCCTCGGCCGCGGCCTTGTTGGCGGCGCGGATCTCGCGCGACAGCGCATCTTCCTTGTGGAACAGCTCGATCGCGCCGGCGCTGTCGCCGGCCTTGCCCAGCGCGTCGCCGAATTCGCGCAAGGCCTCCTGGCGCTGGCCGGGGCCGGTGTCGCGCTGCCACAGCTCCAGCACGTGCGCCATCTCGATCTTGGCCTCGGCCACCCGCCCGAGCGCCAGCTTGGCCAGCGTGGCGTTGTGCAGCAGCAGGCGCTCGGTGCGGAAGTCGCGGTGCTGCTTGGCCACCGGCAGCGCCAGGTCGATGGCGGCCAGCGCGGCGGCCGGGCGCCCCTCGTGGATGTAGGCGTCGCTCAGGTTGGCGCGCAGCAGCATCGCCGGGCGCTTCAGGCCGGCCGCATTGGCGATGACCAGCGCCGCCTCGTAGTCGCGCTGCACGGCCTCGGGTTGCTGGCGCCTGAAGTGCAGCAGGCCGTCGAGCACCGCCACGCGCACCAGGACCCACGCCGAGCCGTCGAAGCGCGCCAGGTGCTGGGCCTGGGCGATGAGTCGGTTGGCGGCGACCGGGTCGGCATTGGCCTCGGCCTGCAGCGCGGAGATGCCCAGCGCGATGGCCTCGCGCGGGCGATCGCCGGCGCGGCGCGCCACCTCCAGCATCTGCCTGGCGTAGGCGCTGGCCACGACCGTGTTGCCCTGGTCGGCGGCGCCGCGCTGCGCGAGATCGAGTGCGCGCCACCACGCGCGGTAGTCGCAATCGTCTTGGCGCGGGGCGGCCGGTGCGCACAGCGCCACGTAGGTGGCCAGCGCGGCGCGCGCCTGCTGGTAGGCGGCCTCGCCATGGCCGCCGTTGACCTCGATCTCGGCGCGCACCAGGTGCGCATCGGCCTCGGCCAGGGCCTCGACGGGCCGGCCGATGGCCATCAGCGCGGCGACCTGTTCGAGCGCCTCGGCGTTCATGCCGTTGCGGGCCTCGATGATGCCGATGCTGGAGAGCATCGAGCGGCGCAGCGGCGCCGAGCTGGCGAAGTCCTTGTTGGCGAGTTCCTCGATCGAGTCGATCGCGCTCTGCGGCGTCTCGTCGCCCTGGCGCACCAGGGTGTCCATCAGCTCGACGACGTCGGCGGGGGCCGCGCGCGCGGCTGCGCAGGCCAGGGCGAACCCGGCGAACAGGGCGGCGAGGAGCGGACGCGCGCGCATCACGACACCTGCGCGGCATGCGCCGGCGCCGGCGCGCCCCCGGGCGCGCGTGCGGGGGGGGCGAGCGGGCCGCGCAGGCGGGGCCCGTGCTGGAACTGGAGTTCGACGCGGCCTTCGCGCACCGACTTCTCCAGTTGCTCGATGACCTGCTCGACCTCGGCCGTGCTCGACGCGTCGATGCGCACGATGCTGCAGGCGCCGTTGCGGCCGTGCGCCTTGGCCATGTACATCGCGGTGTCGACCAGGGAGATCGCGCGCTCCCAGGTCACCTCCAGGTCGGCCTGCGGCGTGCCGGTGCGCATCGGGAACAGGCCGAAGCCGATCGACGCCGACACCGTCACCGGCCGGCCCTCGTGCATCACCGGGTCGTCGGCGAGCGCGCACAGCAGGCGTTGCGCGAGCGCCTCGGCCTCGGTCTGTGGCATGGTGCGCACCAGCACGAGGAATTCCTCGCCGCCCCAGCGCACGACCAGGTCGTCGTCGCGCAGCGTGTGGCGCAGCCGGCGCGCGATCTCCACCAGCACGCTGTCGCCGCCGGCGTGTCCGCACTGGTCGTTGATCTGCTTGAAGTGGTCGACGTCGAGCAGGAACAGCGTGCCCTCGAGGCCGCGACCCGGCCGCGCGGCCATGGCCATCTGCAGGTGGTGGCGGTTGGACAGGCCGGTGAGCGGGTCGATCTCGGCCTGCTGGCGCAACTGCTCGTTGCTGAGCTTGAGCATCTGGTTGCGCACCCGCAGCCGGCGCGCCAGCGCGGCCACCACCGCCAGCAGCAGCAGGCTGGCGAGGCCGGCGGCCGTCCACTGCTTGATCTGCAGCTCGTGGTGCAGGATCTCCTCGTCCTTGAGCCGGCCTTCGCGCGCCAGCATGTCGAGCTCGTGCTGGCGGTTCTCGTTGGCGAAGCTCTCCTGCAGCTCGATCAGCGCGCGCTGGCGATCCTGCTGGTTGAGCTCGTCCGACAGCTGGCGGTACTGGTGGTAGGCCGCCAGCGCGTCGTCGAAGTAGCCGGCGCGCTCCAGGTAGCCGCCCAGCTCGAGCTGCGACTCCGAGATGTCGGTGGCAGTGCCGGCGCGCTCATCGATGCTGGCCGATTCGCGCACCAGCGGCAGGCCCTCGTCCTTGCGCTTCATGCCGATCAGCGCCAGCCCGGTGTTGGCGATCGCCACGCTCTGGGCCGGCAGGTCGTTGGCCTGCAGGGCCAGCGGCAAGGCCTTCTGCGACAGGTCGTAGGCGGTCTGGAACTCGCCGTGCACCAAGTAGTAGTCGGCGATGTTGGCCATGCCCAGGCCGATCTGGTGCTTGTTGCCGCCCAGCCGAGCATGCTCGAGGGCCGCCTGCCAGTCGGCCAGCACCGTGGCGCCGTCGTCGCGCCGGCTGTACTGGATGGCGCGCGTGGTGTAGGCGGCGGAGATGCCGAACTCGTCGCCCGACTCGACGGCCAGTCGCATCTGCTCGCGGTTGACCTCGGCGGCCTTGTCGGCCTGGCCGGCATCCAGCAGCACCTGGGCGATCAGCGCGCGCAGGTCGACGCGGCGCCAGACCGGTCCGACCTCGTCGGCGAGCTTGAGCGCCTGGTTGTAGTGCAGCATGGCCTCGTCGTAGTGGCCGCCGCGGTTCTTGACGTAGGCCGAGCTCATCAGCAGCCGCAGGCGCAGGGAGTCGGGCAGCACGGTGGGCAGCAGCGCGGAGGCCTCGATGATCTGGCGCTCGGCCTTGCTGACCTCGCCGTGCGCCTGCATCCACTGGCCGCGCAGCAGCATCGCCGCCGGGCGCGCCAGCGGGACGCGGTCGGACAGCGCCTCGATGCGCGCGGCGACCTGCTCGACCTGCTCGCCCCGGTTCAGGCCGACGTACTCGGAACCGACCTCCAGCAGGGCCTCGAGGTGGCGCGGATCGTCGACCGGCAGCGTGTCGACGTAGTGCAGCAGCGCCGCCGAGGCGATCTCGGGCTGGGCGCGGCCCAGGTACTGCAGGCGCTGCAGCTCGTCGGTGGGTCGGTAGGCCGCCGAGGCCGCCGGCGGGCCGGCCGGCGCCTCCGGTGCCGCGCCGGCGTGCGCGGGCGGCACCAGCGCCAGCTGCAGGCCCAGCGCCGCCGCCGCCATGGCGCTGCCCGCCGCGCGCAGGCGCGCGGCGCCGGGGGGCGCGGGCAGGAAACGGCAGCGGCCGCTCCTGCGGAGGTTTTGCTGGGGCATCGGAGGGGTTATCGGAGGATTGTCGGCACGATTGAGCCGGAGCGATCCGGTCCCCGGCCCTCGGGTCCCCCGCCATTTCCGGCGCCGCGGAAAAGCGTGTCGAAATGCCGCTTCAGCTTCGCGGGACGCCGGGGCCGGGCGCGAGCTCGAGCAGGCGCTCGACCTGGGCGGCCAGGTCCGCGCCGGCGTCGGCGGCGGCCAGGCGCGCGGCCCGGGCGCAGCCGGCGCGGATCGCCTCCGAGTCCAGCAGGCGGCGCAGCGCCGCGGCCAGCGCGCGCGGACGGGCGCCGGCGGCGCCGCCGGGCACGCCTACGCCCGCATCCAGCGCCGCCACCCGGGCGGCGTTGTCGAACTGGTCGTAGGCCAGCGGCACGATCGCCTGCGGCACCCCGGCGCGCAGCGCCTCCGCCGTGGTGCCGATGCCGCCGTGGTGGACCAGCGCCGCCACCCGCGGCAGCAGCGCGCGCAGCGGCACGTAGGGCAGCCACAGCACGTCCGGCGGCAACGGCGCCGGCACCTGGTCGGCATGGCCGGTCAGCACGATGGCGCGCAGGCCGGCGCGGCGGGTGGCCTGCAGCGCCCGCGCCAGCCAGCGCCCAGCCTGGCGGTTGCCGCTGCCGGGGGTCAGCACCACCGGCGCGGCGCCGGCGCCCAGGAAGCGCTCGAGCTCGGGCGCCAGCGCGGCCGGCGCCTGCGGGTCGTACAGGGCGAACTGGCCCTCGGTGAGCGGGCGCGGCCAGTCGGGCGGCGTCGCGGCGAACCAGGCCGGGAACAGCGTCAGGTGGGCGTCGGCCACGCCTTGCAGGTGGTCGACGAAATGGCGCACCGGGGCCAGCCCGTAGCGGGCGTGGGCCGTGTCGATGTCGGGCACCGCCACCGGGTCGATCAGCGCGCGGTCGACGCGCCGCCACAGCCAGCGCCGCCACGCCAGCGGCAGCCACGCGGGGATGCGCAGCGGACCCATCGTCAGCGGGTCGTGCACGGTGCGCAGGTTGGCCGGCGCGAGCCAGGCGGCCACGATGCGCAGGTCGGGCCGGCGGGCGCGCGCCAGCGCGGCGCCCACCAGCGCCAGCGGGTGCGCCAGCATCGCCACCGGCTCGTCGGCGGGCAGGGTCGCCACCAGGTCGGGCAGGGTGTCGACGTCGTCGCGCATGCCGCCCCACAGCACCGCGAAGCCGCGGCGAGGGTGCCAGACGTCCGGGTGATCCAGGGTCGCGCGGTACTGCGCCTCGGTGCCCAGCCCGATGAAGGGCACGCCGGCGGCGGCCGCCGCCGCCGCGTGCGCCGCCAGGCCCACCAGCGTGACGCGGTGGCCCCGCGCCAGCAGCTCGCCCGCGATGCGCAGGAACGGGTACAGGTCGCCGGCGGTGCCGACGGCCACGACGAGGACGTGGGGGCCGGCGTTCAATCCAGCGACTTGCCCACGCGATCGAGGCGCGGCTGCCAGCGGTCGAGGATGTCGGCCGACACCACGATCCGGTTGGCCCGGCCGATCAGCAATTCGCGGGCGACGACGCCGATGTAGCGCGAGTCCTCGCTGTTGTCGCGGTTGTCGCCCAGCATGAAGTAGTGGCCGGCGGGCACCGTCAGCGGCGCGATGTCGCGGCGGGCGCGCACCGCGGGCAGGAACTGCACTTCGCGCGCGCTGCCGGCCAGGCGCTCGGTGGCGTGCACCGACTCCAGCGTGCGGCCCGGGGCCACGGCGTCGGGCCCGCGCCAGAGCGCGTCGTAGCGGGCGTCCACGCCGTTGACGGTGAGGGTGTCGCCGTGCATCTCGATGCGGTCGCCGGGCACGCCGACGATGCGCTTGATCAAGCGCGTGCCGTCGCGCGGCGACGAGAAGGTGACGATGTCGCCGCGCTGCGGGTCGCCCAGCGGCGCGACCACGATGTCGGTCAGCGGCAGCTTGACGTTGTAGGCGAGGCGGTTGACGAACACCACGTCGCCCTCGAGCAGCGTGGGGCGCATCGAGCCCGACGGGATCGGGTTCCAGTCGGCCACGGCCGTGCGGAACACGCCGAAGCACAGCAGGAACACGATGAAGCCCTTGTTCTTGGCCAGCCAGTTCTTCAAGTTCGTCTCCGGTGCGGGTTGGGACAGCTGCGGGTTGACCTCGACCGTGGCAAACAGTTCCCCGGCGCCCAGCATGCCACGCGAATGCCGGCGCCGGCCGGCCCCGGGACGCCCGCCGCCAGTGGAAACGGTCGGTAAGTCCGGCCGGCCAGCCGCCGCGCAGCGGCCAGAATGCAGGCCGGGCCGCCCGCCCGCCCGCCCGTCCCCCGACCTCCCCGTTTCCCGTCGATGCAATCACTCAAAGTCCTGTTCGCCCTGACCGCCGCCGCCGCCCTGACCGCCTGCGGGGGCGGGGGCGGCGATTCGCCGACGAGCACACCCGGCCCGGCGCCTGCGCCGGCACCGGCCCCTGCCCCCGCGCCGCAGGCCGGCAACGGCACGCTGCAGACCAGCGTGGCCGCCGCCACCTACGCCGACGCGCGCCGCCTCGCCGCCTTCAACCAGCTCAACGCCGTGCGCCTGGGCGCCGGCGCCGGACTGCTGGCGCAATCGACGGCGCTCGACACCTCCGCCCAGGACCACGCCAGCTACCTGACGGTCAATGGCTTCAACAGCGCCGACTCGGCGCACGACGAGACCGCCGGCCTGGCCGACTTCAGCGGCGCCAACCCGTTCGTGCGCATGCAGTCGGCGGGCTACGCCTACTCGTACGCCACCGAGGTGATCGGCGACATCGGCTCGACGTCGGCCACCAGCGACTGCGTGGGCGACCTGCTCGACACCGTCTACCACGCCGTCTCGATGCTCAGCCGCGCCACCGACGTCGGCTTCGGCTACGGGGCCGGCAGCGCAGCGGGCATGTGCACCATCGACATGGGCTCGCCCTACGCGGGCGGCAGCGCGCGGCAGATCCCGCCGTCGGGGGCGATCGTGGCGTATCCGTTCGGCGGCAGCACGGTGGCGCACGGCACCTTCCGGGTCTCCAACGAGAGCCCGCGGGTGTCGACCGCGCTGCTGCCCGCCGCCACGGCCGGCACCCCCGTCGTCGTCGGCTTCCGCAACCAGGATGTCGTGGCGGGCGGCGCGGTCACGATCACCCAGTTCTCGCTCGCGACCACGGCGGGCGTGGCGCTGCCGGCGGTGATCCTGGGCGGCTCCAGCGTCTCCGGCGCGCACGTCAACGCCGACGCGACCCTCGCCGCGGACGCCCCGGAATTCGCGGTGCTGGTGCCGTCCAGCCCGCTGGCCGCGGGCACCTACACCGTGACGCTGCACGCCACGATCGGCGGCGGTCAGGCGCTGGCGCCGACCGCCTGGTCGTTCACGGTCGCGGCGCCGTAGGACGCTCCAGGGCGCGCTGCGCCGGCGTCGCCGGCCCCGGCCCCTGCGCCACCGCGCCGATCAGGCGGCGCGTGTAGTCGTCCTGCGGATGCGCCAGCAGCGTCTCGGTGCGGCGGTGCTCCACCACCCGGCCGTCCTTCATCACCATCACGTCGTCGGCCATGAAGCGCACCACCGCGAGGTCGTGGCTGATGAAGATGTAGGCCAGGCCCAGCTCGTCCTGCAGGTCCTTCAGCAGGTTGAGGACCTGGGCCTGCACCGACACGTCCAGCGCCGCGACGGCCTCGTCGAGCACCAGCACGTCGGGCGACAGCGTCAGGCTGCGCGCGATCGCGATGCGCTGGCGCTGGCCGCCGGAGAACTCGTGCGGATACTTGTGCATCGCGTCGGCGTCCAGGCCCACGCGCACCAGCCAGTCGCGCGCCCGCCGCTCGCGTCCCGGCGCGTCCGCGCCGATGCCGTGGATCGTCATCGGTTCGACCAGCGTCTGGCCGATGGTGAAGCGCGGGTTCAGCGCCTCGTACGGGTTCTGGAACACGATCTGGATGCGGCGCCGCATCGCCAGCCGGTCGGCCGGCGCCAGCGCGAGCAGGTCGTGGCCGTGGAACAGCACGCGGCCGGCCAGCGGGCCGCTGGCCGCGTCGTGCAGGCGCAGCAGCGTCAGGCCCATCGTCGTCTTGCCCGAGCCCGATTCCCCGACCACGCCCAGCGTGTGGCCGCGGCGCAGCGTGAAGCGCACGTCCTGCACCGCCTTGAATTCCATGCGGCCGAACAGGCCGCTGCGCAGCCAGAAGCTCTTGCACAGGCCGTCCACCTGCAGGACCACCGGGTCGTCGTCGTCGGCCCGCCGCGGGTCCAGGTCGAGGTCCACCTCGCGCACCGGGGCGGCGACGGCGCCCGCCGGCTCGGCGAGCACGTCGTCGATCACGGTCAGCCGGCGCGGGCGCTCGTCCAGCCGCGGCCGGCAGGCCAGCAGCGCCTTCGTGTAGGCGTCCTTCGGGCTGGCGAACAGGTCGGCCACCGTGCCGCGCTCGCGCACCGTGCCCTGGCGCATCACCACCACCTGCTGCGCGATCTCGCCCACCACGCCGAGGTCGTGGCTGATGAACAGCATCGACAGCCCGCGCTGGGCCTGCAGCCGCGCGAGCAGCTCCAGGATCTGGCGCTGGATGGTGACGTCCAGCGCGGTGGTGGGCTCGTCGGCGATCAGCAGCTGCGGCTCGCAGGCGAGCGCCATCGCGATCATCACGCGCTGCTGCTGGCCGCCCGAGAGCTGGTGCGGGTAGGCGTCGATGCGTTGGCGCGGCTCGGGAATGCCCACCTCGGCCAGCAGCTCGAGCGCGCGCGCCCGGGCCGCGGCGCGACCCATCAGCAGGTGCTTGTGCAAGGGCTCGGCGATCTGCGCGCCGACCGTCAGCACCGGGTTGAGCGAGGACATCGGATCCTGGAACACGCAGGCGATCTCGTGCCCGCGCAGGCGCTGCATGTGCGCGCGCGGCGCCTGCAGCAGGTCGTCGCCGCGCCACAGCACGCGGCCCGCGCATTCGGCGTTGCGCGGCAGCAGGCGCACCAGCGCCATGGCGGTGACGCTCTTGCCCGAGCCCGACTCGCCCACCAGGGCGACAGTGGTGTTGGCGGGCACCTCGAAGCTGACGCCCTGGCCTTCGCGGCCCACCGCCTCCACGCGGTGCGCGCGGCCGTCGGCGTCGTGCAGGCGGAAGGCGACCTGCAGGTTCTCGACCTTGAGCGGGGCGGTCATCGCTGCCCCCGCAGCTTCGGGTCCAGCGCGTCGCGCCACGCGTCGGCCATCAGCGAGAACGCGGTCACGAAGACGGCCATCGCGATCGTCGCGGCGGCCAGCTGCCACCAATGGCCCAGCACCAGCTCGTTCTGCGACTCGGCCAGCATGGTGCCCCAGCTGACCTGGTCCGTGGCCACGCCCAGCGCCAGGTACGACAGGATCACCTCGGCCTTGATGAAGCCCACCACCATCAGCGACATGCGAACCAGGATCACGTGGCTCACGTTGGGCAGGATGTGGCGGAACATGCGCGCGCCGGCGCTGGCGCCGATCGCCTCGGCCGCACGCACGTACTCGCGCCGCGAGTGCTTGATGAACTCGGCGCGCACCTGGCGGTACTGCCCGGTCCAGCCGGTCAGGCCCATGATCAGCACCAGCGTGGAGATGCCGCGCCCGAACACCGCCGCGAAGGCGAAGAACAGCAGGATCTCGGGCACCGCGGTGAGCACGTTGTAGACCCACTCGACGAGGTCGCCGACGCGGCCGCCGAAGAAGCCCGCCAGCGCGCCAAGCGTGGCGCCGATCAGCGTGGCGACGATGGCCGCGAGCACGCCCACCGACACCGAGATCTGCGTGCCCTTGAGCGCCTTGGACAGCACGTCGCGGCCCAGGCGGTCGCCGCCGAACGGCAGCGACGCGGCCACCGGCCGGGCCTGCGCGTGGTACTGCGCGGCGCGCTCGTTCCATTCCTTGTAGCGCGGCGCGAGCGGGTCGACGTCGGCGATGTCGAGGGCGGCGGGCGCCGCGGCCGCGGCGCTGGCCGGCGCCGCCGCGCCGGCCGTCGCGCGCGCCGGCGCGCCCAGGAACGATGGCGGCGCGTCGGGCACGCCCACCTCGTCCTGCCAGTGGCGCGCCACCAGGCCGCTGCCGGTGCACGCGATCAGCACCGCGTAGGCCGCCACGACGGCCAGCGCCACCACGCCCACGCCGTCGCGCCGGAAGCGCCGCCAGGCCGAGCGCCAGACGCCGGCGGCGCGGCGTGGGGGGGCCATGTCCGCCAGCGTCGAGACGAGCGAGGTCGAGACGAAGTCCGGCATCTCGGACATGCGCGACTCCTATCTCAGGACCACGCGCGGATCGACCGCGCGGTACGACACGTCCACCACCAGGTTGGCCACCATCGTCAGCATCGCCACGTAGATCGTCACCGCCTGGATCACCGGGTAGTCGCTGCGGTTGACGGCCAGCAGCACCTCGCGGCCGATGCCGGGGATCGAGAAGTAGACCTCGATCAGGAACGAGCCGATCAGGATGCCGGGCAGGCCCAGGCCGACGTTGGTGAGGATGGGGATCAGCGCGTTGCGCAGCACGTGGCCGAACAGCACCGCGGGCTCGGTCAGGCCCTTGGCGCGCGCGGTGCGCACGTAGTCGTGGCCCAGTTCGTCGAGGAAGAAGCTGCGGTACAGCCGCGTCTGCGGCGACAGCCCCACCAGGACCGCCAGCAGCACCGGCAACGGCGCGTAGACGACCAGGTTGGTCCAGGTGCTGTCGCTCCAGCCCTGCACCGGGAACCAGCCGAGCTGGAAGCCGAACAGGTACTGGCCGACGATCACGTAGACCAGGAACGAGATGGACAGCGCCACGGTGGTGCCCACCATGATCGCGCGATCGGTCAGCGAGCCCCGCACGTAGGCCACGCCGAGGGCGATCGGGATCGCGATCAGCGTGTCCAGCACCAGGATCGGCAGCGTCACGGTGAGGGTGGCCGGCAGCCGCGTGGCCATCAAGTGCGCGATCGTCTCGTGGGTGGCCCAGCTGCGGCCCCAGTCGAATGTGACGATGCCCTTGGCGAAGACGGCCAGCTGGTACCACCACGGCTCGTTCAGCCCCAGCTGGGCGCGGATCTCGGCGATCTCGCGCGGCGTCGCGTTCAGGCTGGCCAGCGTCTGCACCGGGTCGACGCCGAACTTGCGGAACAGGAAGAACACGAGCAGCACCACGCCCAGCAGCGTGGGGATCATTTGCCAGAGACGACGGAGCAGGTAGGCGAACATCGAATCGGTAGGCTGCCGGCGGTCGGCGGTCGGCGGAGTGGCGCGGCGCGGGGTTGGCGGCAAGCCTGGCGGTTGCGCGAGTTTAGGGGCTGTAGACTGCGCAGTCGCCGGGGTTTCGTTCGAGAACCTTGCGCGTCGTCAACTTCACAACAGGCCGCCGTGTCGTCCGTGCGCTCGTCGAACCGTCGTTGCTGGCCGCTCGCCGCGTTCGCGGCATGGATGGTCGGCGCGGCCGCCGCCGCGCCGCCGCCCGCCGCCGTGCCGCCGCCCGCCGTCGTGCCGCCGCCCGCCGCCGTGCCGCCCAAGGTGCTGCGCTACTCGATGGAGGTGGCCGAGACCGGGTTCGATCCGGCGCAGGTGCCCGACGCCTACTCGCGCGAGATCATCGACAACATCATCGAGCCGCCGCTGCGCTACGACCTGCTGGCGCGGCCGGCCCGGCTGCGCATCGCCACCGCGGCGGCGCTGCCCGAGATGTCGGCCGACTTCCGCGAGCTCACGCTGCGCATCCGCCCCGGCATCTTCTTCGCCGACGACCCGGCGTTCCACGGCCGCGCGCGCGAGCTCGTCGCCGAGGACTACGCCTACTCGATCCGGCGCCACTTCGACCCGCGCCTGCACAGCGTGGCCTACGCCGACCTGCGCGGCGACGACATCCTGGGCCTGCAGGCGCTGCGCGAGCGCGCCCTGAGCCGCGACGCAGCGTTCGACTACGACGTCCCGGTCGAGGGCCTGCGCGCGATCGACCGCTACACGCTGCGCATCCGCTTCGGCCATCCGAGCCCGCGCTTCGCGCTGAAGCTGGCCGAGTCGGTCTACGCCGGCGCGATCGCGCGCGAGGTGGCCGAGGCCTACGGCGACGCGATCATGGAGCACCCCGTGGGCACCGGGCCCTACCGGCTGGTGCAGTGGCGGCGTTCGTCGTTCATCGCGCTGGAGCGCAACCCGCGCTTCCGCGACGAGTTCTACGACGAGCAGCCGGGCGCCGACGACGCCGAAGGCCAGGCCGTGGCGGCGCGCCTGCGCGGCCGGCGCGAGCCGATGATCGACCGCGTCGAGGTGTCCATCATCGAGGAAGCCCAGCCGTCGTGGCTGGCCTACCTGGGCGGCGCGTTCGACATGACGCGCGTGCCCTACGAGTTCGCGCCGACCGCCGCGCCCGGCGGTCGCCTGGCGCCCAACCTGGCCCGGCGCGGCATGCAACTGCACCTGGTGGCGCAGCCCGACGTGCTCTACACCTACTTCAACATGGACGACCCGGTCGTCGGCGGCTACGCGCCCGAGCGCGTCGCGCTGCGGCGCGCGATCTCGCTGGGCTACGACAACGCCGAGGAGATCCGCCTGCTGCGCAAGCCGCTGGCCATCCCCGCCCAGGGCCTGGTGGCGCCGCTGGTGGCCGGCTACGACCCGGCCCTGCGCAGCGGCATGAACGACTACGACCCGGTGCGGGCGCGGGCGCTGCTGGACCTGTACGGCTATGTCGACGTCAACGGCGACGGCTACCGCGAGCGCCCCAACGGCGGCGCGCTGGTGCTGCACATGGCCACCCAGCCCGACACCACCGCGCGCCAGTTGAACGAACTGTGGCAGAAGAAGATGGCGGCCATCGGCATCCGCATCGTCTTCGAGCGCCGCCAGTGGCCCGAGCAGATGAAGCAGTCGCGCGCGGGCAAGCTGCAGATGTGGACCCTGGGCGCCTCGTCCGACGAGCCCGATCCGCAGGACCTGCTCGCGCTCGCCTACGGCCCGGGCAAGGGCGAGGGCAACTGGTCGCGCTTCGACCTGCCCGACTACAACGTCGAGTTCCGCCGCATCCACGAACTGCCGGACGGCCCGGAGCGCGCCGGGGCCATCTTGCGCGCGCAGAAGCTGCTGCTGGCCTGGATGCCGATGAAGACCCACCTGCACCGCGTGCGGCTGGTGCTGTCGCAGCCCTGGCTGGAAGGCTACCCCGCCAACCCGTTCGTCAGCGGCTGGTGGCGTTTCCTCGACATCGACGCGGCCCGCCGTCCGCCGACCCCCTGAAGCTGGCCTGGCGCCGGCGCGCCCGGTCCCCCCAAATTGCGGGATGGTCTTGAGTATGGCGATCCGATAAATTGCATCGAACGACACCCTTGTGGAAGCTGCGGCAGGACGCGCGGCCGAGGGGCGCGACGTCGAGTCACGGCGCGACAGGGTGGATTGCCATCAACTTCAAGAACGGGATATCTCCATGAGCAAGATGAAATTCGGTACGCTGACAGCCGCCCTGGCCGCAATCGCTTTCAGCGGCGCGGCCAACGCCACGCTGGTGACCAGCGATGCCGGCTACACCGGGCCGGTGCTGAACCTGGGCGCCTACCAGAACGGCCAATACAATTTCACCTTCGGCCCGGTCGCGCTGCCCGGCGGCATCACGTTCACCCGTGACCACTCGACGAGCAACAGCGGCCTGGGTGCCGTCGTCGGCCAAGGCAGCTACGGCCTGAACGGCAACGGCAGCTTCGACAGCAATCCCACCTACATCGGCCTGGACGGCGCGAACGCCACCGGCACCTTCGCGCTGGCCGCTCCGGTGAGCAGCATCGGCTTCTACTTCAACTACGCCCCGGGCGTGGGTGCGGATCCGATCATCGCCGCCCTGGACAGCAGCGGCAACGTCTTCGAATCCTGGGACCTCGCGACCTTCGCCCCGATCTCGACGCCGGGCGGCCTGAATCAATTCGAGTTCCGCGGCATCTCGGAATCCACGGCCGACATCTACGGCCTGCAGTTCTCCGGTTCCTACCTGCTCGCGACCGGCACGGCCAACGGCGACGTCATCCCCACCATCCCGGAACCCGCGAACGTGGCGCTGCTGCTGGCGGGCCTGGGCCTGATGGGCTGCATGGCGCGCAACCGCAAGGCCTGAGCGTTCCCGCTCATCGAGAGGCGACCCGGGCGACCGGGTCGCCTTTTCTTTTGGGCGCCCGGCGGGGGCGCCGGTCGCGCCGGGATCGGTGCCGCATCGACCCGACGACAATGCGCCGATGACCGTTCCCGAACCGACCCGCTCCGGCCGCGTCGCCATCGCCCACCGCTGGATCGCCGTCCTGGTGCTCGGCTTCGCCTCCGGCCTGCCGCTGGCGCTCACCGGCCAGGCGTTGCAGGCCTGGCTCACCGTCGACGGCCTGGCCGTGGCCCAGATCGGCTTCCTGAGCCTGATCGGCCTGCCCTACACCTTCAAGTTCCTGTGGGCGCCGCTGATGGACCGCGTCGACCTGCCGTTGCTGGGACGGCGCCGCGGCTGGGTGGTGCTGGCGCAGGCGCTGCTCGCCCTGGCACTGTTCGCGCTGGCCGACGTCGAGCCGAAGCTGGCGCTGCCGTTGTTCGCGGCGCTCGGCGTGGGCGTGGCCTTCCTCAGCGCGTCCCAGGACGTGGTCGTCGACGCCTACCGAACCGACCTGCTGCCGGCGCGCGAGCGCGGCGTCGGCTCGTCGCTGTTCGTGATGGGCTACCGGCTGGCGATGATCTTCTCGGGCGGCGTGGCGCTGATCTGGACCGACACCGTCAGCGGCTCGGGCATGACCTGGCCGGCCGTCTACCGCGTGATGGCCGCGCTGATGGCCGGTGCGGCGCTGCTGTCGGCGCTCGCGCTGCCGCGCCTCGCGCAGCCGCCGGTGCGCCTGCATGACCCGACGCGCGCGCCCGTCGCGCGCGACCTGCGCGGCTTCCTGGCCGTGGTCGCCGCGGTGGCCCTGGGCGTCTGGCTGACCCAGCGCCTGGGCGTGCCCCTGGCCGGCTGGCTGCTGTCGCCGTGGTTCGGCGCCGAGGTCGTGCGCGGCTCGCTGCAGGCCAAGTGGATCGACCTGCTGGCGCTGGTGCTGGGCCTGGCCTTCACCCTGCCGCTGGCGGCGTTCGCGGCACGCAAGGCGCGCTTCGAGACGCTGCTGTCCGGCCTCGATGCCTTCTTCGACCAGCCGCGCGCCTGGAGCTTCCTGGGCTTCATCGTGTTCTACAAGCTCAGCGACGCCTTCGCGCTGTCGCTGATGACACCGTTCCTGCTCAAGGGCATGGCCTTCGGTCCGGCCGAGGTGGGCGTGGTCAACAAGCTGATCGGCCTGGTGCTGACGCTGGTGGGCGCGCTGCTGGGCGGCGCGCTGATGTTGCGGCTGCGGCTGGCACGCGCGCTGCTCGTGTTCGGCCTGCTGCAGATGCTGAGCAACGTCGGCTTCTGGTGGCTGGCGGTGCACGGCAAGGGCGCGCTGCCGGGACTGACCATCCCGGCGTTCGACTTCGGCTTCGTCAAGCTCGCCCAGCCCACGCTGGTGGACGGCGGGCTGCTGATGGCCGTCGCCAGCGAGAACCTGGCCAGCGGCATGGGCACCACGGCCTTCCTCGCGTTCCTGATGGGGCTGACCAACCAGCGCTTCACCGCGACCCAGTTCGCGCTGCTGTCGGCGTTCGCCTCGATCGGCCGCGTGTGGGTGGGGCCGCTGGCCGGCGTGCTGGCCGAGGCCATCGGCTGGCCGGCGTTCTTCGTCGTGGCCATGGCGATGGCGGTGCCGTCGCTGGTGTGGCTGAAGGTGCTGTGGGCGCCGATCGACGCCCTCGATGCCCGGCCCGGCGAAACTTCTTGAATCGCGCGCGGTCGCATTCACCTGCATTCCCGCCGTTCGCTCCCACCCGCGCCGCCTTGAACACCCCCCGCCTCGACGACCCCGGCCGCCGCCGCCTGCTGAAGACCACCGCCGCCGGCGCCCTGCTGGCGCTGCCCGGTGCCGCCGTGCTCGCGCAGCCTCCGCGCGAGGGCGTGCAGGTGGGTCCGCGCTCGCGTTTCGAATCCCTGGTGCCGGCCGCCGAGATCGAGGCGCAGGCCGCCCGCGGCTACCACGACATGCTGGCGCAGGCGCGCCGCCAGCGCCTGCTGGCCGAGCCGGTGCATCCGCAGCTGATCCGGCTGGTGACGATCTCGACGCGCCTGCGCCCGTTCGCCGGCATGTGGAACGAGCGCGCCCGGGGCTGGCAGTGGGAGGTCAACCTGATCGGGTCGCCGCAGGTCAACGCGTTCTGCATGCCCGGCGGCAAGATCGCGTTCTACTGGGGCATCCTCACCAAGCTCAAGCTGTCGGACGACGAGGTGGCGATGGTGATGGGCCACGAGATGACCCACGCGCTGCGCGAGCACGGGCGCTCGCAGATCGGCAAGGAGGTGGCCACCCAGGCCGGCATCGGGCTGCTGGCCGGGCTGTTCGGCTGGGGCAACACCGGTCGCCAGATGGCCGGCATGGGTGGACGGCTGCTGTCGCTGAAGTATAGCCGGGACGACGAGACCGAGGCCGACCTGATCGGCCTGGAACTGGCGGCCCGCGCCGGCTACGACCCGCAATCGGCCCTGTCGCTGTGGCGCAAGATGGAGGCGGCCAGCAAGGGCGCGCCGCCGGCCTTCCTGTCCGACCACCCGTCCAATCCGGATCGGCTCGGCGTGATCGCCGCCAACATCCCGCGCGTGCAGGGCCTGTACGACCGGGCGCCCAAGCCCGAGCGCCGCTTCGGCCCGCCTGGCGCCGGCGTCCGTTCCGGCAAGGGCTGACGTCCCTGGCGCCGGCGCGGGCATGCGCGCCAGGACGGTGCGCGCAGGCGTCGCCCCGGGACGGTGCCAGCTCGACATTAGGGGGAAGGCGCCGGGGGAGGTATGTGCGTTGCCCCTGCCGGGCGTGACCTGGGTGCCCTGGTGCCCCGCGGGTCCGTTCAATCCTGTCGCATGGGGCGGCGGAGCAACCTTATCCGGAGTACCACCAATGACTTCCCAACATGACCAGACCGGCCGTCACGACCAGCAGAACCAGGCTGGGACCCAGGGCCAGCAAGGCGGGCAGCCGAGCGGCGGCCGCGGCTTCGCCGGCATGGATCGCGAGCGCCAGCGCGAGATCGCCAGCCAGGGCGGACGCGCCGCCCACGCCAGCGGCAACGCGCACCAGTTCACGTCCGAAGAGGCGCGCGCCGCCGGTTCCAAGCGGCACGCCAACAACGCGTCTCGCAACGCGTCGGACACCGCCAAGGCCCCCAAGGGCGATTCGTCCCTGAGCTGATCCGGCCGCCGACCCGCGAGCGCGGATCGGCTGTCCAGGATTGCCGCAAACGCTACAGTAAAGCGCGGGCCAGCCCGCGCTTTCGCATGTCCGGCGCGCTCGCGCCGACGCTTCGCACTGTGTGGTTTCGTAAAGTCGGCGCCCCGATCCGGGGCATGCGGATGATGGGACGCCGTAACCGCCGTTGCTTATGATCGCGCGATGCACATCGCCCTGATCGCCCACGACGCCAAGAAAGACCTGATGGTCGCGCTCGCGCGCGACTTCGCCCCGTTCCTGTCACGTTGCCACGTGATGGCCACCGGCACCACCGGCTCGCGCCTGATCGCCGAGGCCGGTCTCGAGGTGGAACGCCTCCTCAGCGGCCCGCTGGGCGGCGACCTGCAGATCGGCGCGCGCCTGGCCGAGGGCCAGGTGGACGCGGTGATCTTCCTGCGCGACCCCATGACGCCGCAGCCGCACGAGCCGGACATCAACGCGCTGGTGCGCGCCTGCGACGTCCACGACGTGGTCTGCGCCACCAACGAATCCAGTGCCCGCCACGTGATGAAGGCACTGGCGGCCGAACTCGCCGCCGCTGGCGCCGCGCGCTAGAAGCGGTAGCCGACCCCGAGCGTCAGCTGCGGGATCGCCTTGAACTTGCGCACCGCGTCCTGGAAGTCGCGGTTTTCCTGCGCGAGGTCGGCGGCGCCGCTCTGGGTGAGCGCCAACTCGCTGGCCAGCGCCGGCGAGGCCTTCAGCGCCGTGGCCTTGGCGGTGCCGATCGACGCGCCCAGGTCGACGTTGAACGACAGGCCCGGCGCGGCGTCGTGGTGGCCCCAGCCCAGCCCGACGTATGGCGCGGCCTTCGGGAACGACAGGTCCGATTGCACGTAGTACAGCGTCGACGGCGCGTCGTACTGCACGCCGCCGATCGAGATCTTGCCGCTGTGCGCCGAGGCCGTCATCGTGGCCTTGGCCTGGTTGAACGCGACGCCGCCGCTCAGGCGGAAGCCGCCGCCGGCCACGAACCAGTCGCCCAGCAGCGCGGCGCGGTTGTAGTCGATGTTGCCCTTGAAGTCGTTGTCCGAGGTGGTGCCGCTGTAGCCGTGGTGGGCGATGGTGCCGAAGTCGGCGCGCACGGCCACGGACGCGTTGATCGGCTGCGCGATGCCGGCCAGCGCATAGGGAAAGCCGGTGGCCACGTAGGCCTCCACGGCGGCGGCGGGGCGGATCGCGCCGAGGCCCAGCGCGAGCAGGGCCAGGGCGGCGAGACGGGGGCGGGCGGTGGGCGTGGTCATCGGGCAGAGTCCTGTGCAGGCGTTGAGACGAGGCGCCATGATGCCGGCGTGGCGCGGCGACGGCGGCCGGAACAGGGGCACGGGAATCGCCCAGTCCCTGGCATCGCCGACGATGCGCCACAATCGGCGCGCGAACAAGTGCGGCCGACGGTTGCAGCGCGACGCGACAGGATCGCGGCCGGCGCGCGTGACCGGCGGCCGTTCCGGCCGCGCGCGGGTGCGCGGCGCCAGTGCCAGGGAAACCGATGGTCAAGATCCAGCCCTTCCTGCGCGGCCCGCGCTTCATTGCCGCGGCCGCCGCCCTCGCCGTCGTGGCGGCCTGCGGCGGCGGTGGTGGCAGTGGTGGCGGCACCGACACGAGCCCGTTCCTCGATCCGAACCAGTATTCGACGGCGGCCGGTGCCGGCCTGGCCGCGCCCAACGAGAAGACGGCCGTCACCCACCATACGCTGACGCTGGGCGGCGCCGCGATCGCTTACACCGCCACGGCGGGCCACCTGTCGGCGCTCGACGCCAGCCAGGCCCCCGAGGCCTCGATCTTCTACGTGGCCTACACGGCCGACGGCGCCGCGCCAGCCACGCGCCCCGTGACCTTCTTCTTCAACGGCGGCCCGGGCGCGGCCACCATCTGGCTGCACCTGGGCTCGTTCGGGCCCAAGCGGCTGGTCACCGGCGTGCCGGCCACCACGCAGGCGCTGCCGTTCCCCTACGTGGACAACGCCGAGAGCCTGATCGACACGTCCGACCTCGTGTTCGTCGACCCCGTGGGCACCGGCCTGTCGGAGGCGATCTTGCCGCACACCAACCAGTCTTTCTGGGGTGTCGACGTCGACGCCGCGCTGCTGCGCGACTTCGTCCAGCGCTGGCTCGCGGTCAACGGCCGCACGGCCTCCCCGCTATTCCTCTACGGCGAGTCCTACGGCACCACCCGCGTGCCGGTGCTCACCCGCCTGCTCGAGACGGCCGGCCGGCGCGTCAACGGCGTCGTCGAGCTGTCGTCCATCCTCGACTACAACAGCAACTGCTCGGTCAACGGCGGCACGCCCACCGTCAACTGCGCCGGCTTCCTGCCCAGCTATGCCGCGGTGGGCAGCTGGTACCACCTGGCCACCGGCGCGACGGGCGACCTGGACGCCGACCTGGCCACGGTGCGCAGCTACGCCGACTCCACCTACGCGCCGGACGCCGCCGCCTGGCTGGCCACCGCCACGCTGCCGCCCGACAGCCACATCGCGGCGCTGGTCGCGTTCACCGGCCTGCCGGCGGCGATCTGGGACCAGCACTTCGACATGAACTACGACAGCTTCCGCCACAACCTGATCGCCAACACGACGCTGGGCGTGTACGACGGCCGCGTGTCGGCCGCGGTGGGCTCGCCGCTGGACACCAACGACGAGCCGTCCAACGCCTTCGTCGCGCCCGGCTTCGCCGCCGCCATCAAGACGGTGCTGCCCGACGAGCTGGGCTACACGAACCCGACCCCGTACGTGATGTCCAGCGCCGCGATCGACACCTGGGACTTCTCGCACGGCGGCCGCGCCCTGCCCGACGTGGTGCCCGACCTGAGCGCCGCGCTGCTGCTCGACCCGGCGCTCAAGATCCTGTTCCTCGGCGGCGAGCACGACCTCATCACGCCGTTCCACCAGACCGAGCTCGACGTCGCGCGGCTGGCCTCCGGCGCCCCCATCGCGCTGCATTTCCACCCGGGCGGCCACATGACCTACCTCGACGACGGCTCGCGGCCGCTGATGAAGGCCGAGCTGGCCGCGTTCTACGCCGCGGCGAAGGGAGCCCAGTGATGCGCCAGGCCCTTGCCCTCGCCCTGCTGCTGGCCGCCGCCGCGGCGCATGCCGGCCCGCGCCTCGATCCGGGCCGGCCGCCGTCGGCCGCGCTGCAGGCCGCGCAGGCCGACAATCGCACGCGACCGGCCTCGGTCGGCGCCACGCTGGACGCCGACACCGAGCGTCTCCTGCGCGCCAGCTTCGACGCCGCCGATCCCGCCCACCGCGGCACGCTCTCGCGCGCCGAGGCGCAGGCGGGCGGCTTCGGCTGGATCGCCAGCCACTTCGACGCCATCGACACGCGCCACGCCGGCCGCGTCAGCTTTGACGACGTCCGGCGCTACCTGAAGTTGCGCGACGCGAACGCCGCCACGAAGTAGGCCGCCCCCGGCTCAGGAGCGCACGTAGGCGTAGCCGGCGTGCTGGCGACGGATCAGTTCGACCACGCCCGAAGGCACGGTGCCCACCCCGGGCGCCAGGTCGGCCGGCGCGAGGTTGAACCCTTGCATCGAGTGCTGGCAGGCCGCCACGCGCACGCCGCTCTTGAGCGCCGCGGCGATGCGCGCGACCACCGGCGAATCCTTCTTCAGCATCGCGATGCCGGGCCCGTAGACCACCAGCTCGATCTCGACCTCGTCGGCGCCGATGCCCTCGATCGCGTTGGCGATGTTGCCCAGCGTCAGGTTCCACTTCTGCGGGTCGGCATCGCTGACGGCGAAGATCGCCCGCTCCCTCGCCGCCGCGGCCGCCTGGGCGGGCGCGGCCGCGATCGCGTGGGGCGTGGCGGGCGCGTCGCCGGCGGCGAACACAGGGGCGCCGGCGAGCGTCGAGGCGAGGGCGAGAAGGCAGCGGGCGGCGGCACGGGTCGACGGCATGAAGGCTCCAGGTCAGGAATGGGCGGAGATACCCTGAATTTTCCCGGCCGACCGGCCGGGCGCTGCAGATCGCCCTGGCTTCAAGATACCATCGACGCTCAGTGAAAAGGGCACACCCGCGCGAAAGCCGGGGTCGCAAAGCCACCGGCCCGCCGCCAATCCGGCTGGGCAGCGGGGCTGCCAGCAGCGCATCGCCCGATGCGCCGCCTGTCGGGGAGCCGCAAGCCGTCGCAGTACGGCCAGGCCCCCTGCCAGCGACCCCGGTGCCGCGCCCGTGGCCCGCCTGAGGGAGAGGGACATGGCGGCACTGGAACGGATCGGGATCGGACGGGTCGCGGCGGCGCGGCCGGGCGGAGCGCCGCGATGACGGCTTTCGAACGCTGGAAGCGCTGGTGGGGGCTGCGCGCGCCACTGCCGCTGCCCGAGCCGCGCCGTTCGCAGGGCGACGACCTCACCGGCCTGTCCAACCGGCGGGTGATGCACGACACGCTGGTCGCCGCGCTGCAGGACGGCGTCGCCGGCGTGGTCGTGCTGCTCGACCTGGACAACTTCAAGTACTTCAACGACCGCCACGGCCACCAGGCCGGCGACGAGTTGCTGCGCGCCGTCGCCGCGCGGCTGCGCGAGACGCTGGCCGACGCCGTCTGCCTGGCGCGCAACGGCGGCGACGAGTTCGTCGCCTTCCTGCCGGGCCGCACGCTCGCGCAGGCGCTGCGCCTGGCGCAGGATTGCGTGGCCGCGATGCGCGAGCCGGTCAGCCTGGCCGGCGGCGCCGAGATCGTCACCGTGTCGGCCGGCATCGCCTCGCTGGGCGGCCCGACCGTGGACGACGCCTGGCGCGCCTGCGACCTGGCGCTGCATGCGGCCAAGGCGCGCGGGTGCGACCGCGTCGTCGCCTTCGATGACGACACGCGCCGCATCGTCGCGGCGCGGCGCGACCTGGCCACGACGGTGATCGAGCTGCAGGAGCGCAACCGTGCGCTGCGCGAGGAGGCCCGCACCGACGCGCTCACCGGCCTGCGCAACCGGCTCGCGCTCGACGAGTTGCTGCAGGGGCGGACAGCGGACGCCGACGCGGTCGCCGCGTGTCCGGCGCTCGCCTTCATCGACGTCGACCACTTCGGCAACTACAACCACGTCCATGGCGACACCGCGGGCGACGACGCGCTGCGCGCGGTGGCGCAGGCCGTGCGTGGCTGCGCCCGCGAAGCCGACCTGGTGTTCCGCAAGGGCGGCGAGGAGTTCGTCGTCGCCCTGCCCGGCGCCGACGGCGACGCCGCCCCGGCCGCGGCCGAACGCATCCGCGCCGCCGTGCAGGCGCTCGCCCTGGCGCATGCCGCGTCGCCGACGGCCGGCGTGGTCACCGTGACGATCGGCGTGGCCAGCGGATCGCCCGGCACGCCGTTGCGCCAGTTGCTGGACGCCGCGGCCGAGCGCGCGATGGCCGGCAAGGTGAGCGGGCAGCGCAACCGCGTGCACGCGGTGCGGCTGCCCGGGGTCGGCACGGCCGGCTGAGCCCCGCGGGCTCACCCGCGATAGAAGTACGGATCGAGCACGCTGACCGCGGTGATCGTGTCGATCGGCAGGTTGTTGTTGCGCGCCGTCTCGCGGATCGCCTCGGGGTTCGGGGCGTCGTAGATGCAGAACGTCTTGCGCAGGTCGTCGCTGACGTACGAGTGCACCCAGGTGACGCCGCTCTGCGCGTTGGTGCCGACGACGCTCATGCAGACGTCGGCGCCCTGGTCGTTGACGGGAATGTGCAGGCCTTGCGGGAAGCTGCGTTCGACGAGAAAGCGGGGCATGGTGGACTCCTGGGTGGGTTGGCGGCCGGTGTCGACCGGGGAATCCAGGTTAGGGCGACGCGCGCCGCGCGACCACGGCGATCCTGCCCAGATTGCGCCGGTCGATTGCCTATTTCGGCGCGCCGATGCCGGTCCGCGCGGCGGCCGCGACGGCCTCGGCGCGCGAGCCCACGCCCAGCTTGGCGAACACCGCCGCCACATGGTGGTCGACGGTGCGCACCGAGCGGTACAGGCGCTCGGCGATCTCGGAGTTCTTCAGGCCGGCGCACAGCAGCGCCAGCACCTCGCGTTCGCGCTCGGTGAGCTGGTGCGGGTTGGACTGCGTCGTGGCTCGGGCACCGCGCGGGACGCCGCGCAGGCCGGCGGCGCGCAGCGCCTTGCGCAGGCGCTCGGCGGCGGGCGCGGCGCCCAGGTCCTCCAGCATCGCCAGCGCAGCCAGGCGGGCCGCGTCGTCGCCCTCGGCCAGCGCCAGCGCCTGGTCGAACGGGCAACCGAGCGCGGCCCAGGCCGCGGCCGCCTGGCGCCACTGGCCGTCCAGCAGCAGCGCATGCGGCTCGGCGCAGGCGCCGGGCACCGGCTGCGCCGAGCCGGCGCGCCGCAGCCACAGGGCGAGTTCGCCGGCATACCAGGGATGGCGATGGGCCTGCGCCTGCGCCAGCGCGGCGCCCGCTTCGGCGACCACGGCCGCCATGTCGCCGCGCAGCCAAGCGGCCTCGGCGCGCGCGCAGCGCACCGGCGCCACGCGCTGCAGCGTGCCGCTGGCCTGTGCCAGCGCGAGCGCCTCGTCCAGCGTGCGGGCCGCCTCCGGTTCGCCGCGCCGCGCCTGCAGCCGCCCGAGCGCGGCCAGCGCCATCACGCGGCTGGTCGTGGGCGAGGCGGCCTGGCCGACCACGTCGTGCGCGTGTTCGCGCGCGTCGTCCCACTGCCCGAGGTGCAGTTCGCACAGCGCCAGCCACGCGACGCAATAGTGGCGGTAGAAGTCGATCTCGTGGCGCTGCGCGAACGCGATGCCGTCCTCCAGGTGCGTGCGCGCCTCGCGCAGGCGCCACACCTCGCCCGCGGCCGAACCGAGGTTGCAATAGGTGTTCGCGGCCAGGCCATGCAGGCCGTCGGCGAGCGCGAGTTCGAGGGCGCGCGACAGGTGCACGCAACCGGTGGCGTAGTCGAGGAACATCGTGGCCGCGCCGAGGGTGCCGAGCGCTTCGGCCAGGACCTCGCGCTCGCCCAGGCGCTCGGCCAGCGCGATGGCCTTGCCGGCCCATGCGACCGCCGCCTCGCAGTCGCGATTGAGCATGCGCAGCTGCGCCTCGACGCGCCAGGCCCGCGCCAGCTCGGGCCCGGGCGGCAGCGGCTCCAGCAAGGCGATGGCTCGTCGGCTGGTCGCGTCGGCCTCGGCATTGCGCAGCGCGAGCACGTGGACCAGCGCGAGCTGGCTCAGGTTGGTGGCCTCGCGCAGCGCGTCGGGGTGTGCCCGATGCCATTCGGACAGGCTGGCGTGGGCTGCGGTCGCATCGTCGAGCCGGCCGGTCAGGCGGCACTCGCGCGCGAAGGCGGCCAGCCACTGGCCGACCTCCGCGCCCTGCTCGCCGTGCGCCAGCGCCGTGCGGTAGTGCGCCGCCGCCTCCACGTGGGCGCCGCGCTGCTCGGCCTGGCGCGCGGCCGCCGGTGCCAGCGCCGCGACCGCGGACGCGTCGCCCGCGCGCACGGCGTGATGCACGCGCCGCGCGAGCGACACCGGAGCCTGGCCCGGCAGCGCCAGCGCGCGCAGCACGTCGGCGTGCAGCGCCCGGGCGGCCGGCGGCGACAGCGACATCTCGACGGCCACGCGCGCCAGCTCGTGGCGGAAGAAGTACGCGCCGTCGCCCGCGCTGAGCAGGCCCGAGTTCAGGCACTCGTCGAGGACGGTCGGCGCCGGTGCGAGGAGCGCGTCCACCAGCGCGGCCTCGATGCGCGTGGGCACCGCCGACGCGAGCCGCACCACGGCCTGCGCCGCCGTGCCCAGGCGCGCGAAGCGGGCCAGCACCAGGTCCTGCACGCCGCGCGGCACGCCCTCGGCCCCGTGGCGCAGCAGCTCGCTGACGAACAGTGGATTGCCGCGCGTCAGCGCGTGCAGTCCGGCCGCCGAGCGCATCGCCGACTGCGCCAGCCGGGCGACGGCGGACGCCGACAGCGGCTCCAGCGCGAGCCGCGTCGCGAGGCTGGCCGGCAGCTCGCCGAGCAGCCGGCGCAGCGGGTGCGCCGCCGACACCTCGTCGTCGCGCCACGTCAGCACCAGCAGGCAGGGCACGCGGTCGATGCGGCGGCCGAGGAACTTCAGCAGGTCCAGCGTGGCGTCGTCGGCCCAGTGCACGTCCTCGAACATCGCGAGCACGGGGCGGCGGCTCGCGTGCAGCGTCGCCAGCACCGCCTCGAACAGCTCCGCGCGCGCATGGCCGGGCTTGAGCAGCGCGCCGAACGGGACATCGGCGCCGCGGGCGATGTCGTGCAGCGGCGCGAGCGGATGCGGCGTCTCGAGCGAATCGCAGGCGCCCCACCAGAGCGTGGCCTCCGCGCGCCGCCCGGCCATCGCCTGGAGCAGCGTCGTCTTGCCGATGCCCGCTTCGCCGCTGACCAGGAGCACATGGCCGCTGCCCAGTCGCGCGGCGGCCAGCTGGCGTTCGAAGGCCAGCAGGGCGGCGTCGCGCTCGACGAGTTCCATCGACTCAGTCCGGCAGCCGATCGAGCGCGGCCATCACGGCGTCGAGATCGGCCGCCGCGATGTCCAGGCCGAAGGCGTCGGCCAGCACGTCGGCGAACTCGGCGCGCATGCGCAGCGTCTGTTCGACCGGCGCGGCGCACTCGGGACGGAAGGTGGACAGGGTGCGGTTGAACAGGCGCAGCCGGCCGTCGTCCAGCGCGCGGGCGACGAGCAGGTTGCGGCCCAGCATCGACTTCGGGTGCGTGGCGACGAACCAGTTGCCCATCTCGCAGTCGATCGGGTGCGGCCCGCCGGGCAGCAGGCGGTAGCAGTCGAGCCAGCCGTCCGCGCCCAGCGCCTGCAGCAGCAGGTCGCCCTCGATCTCGACGAAGCGGTAGCGGCCGGTGCCGGCGACCTGCTCGGCGCGGCTGGCCAGCGCCAGCGGGGCCAGCGGCGCGATGGCGCCGCAGCCCACGTCCACCAGGTGCTCGCCGTCGGCCAGGACGACGCGCGTGGCCAGGTGGGTGCGGGCGGTGACCACCTCCGCGGGGACGCCGGAGCGGATGCGCGCCTCCAGCGCATGGGCCTCGAAGCCGATCGCCTGCAGCACCTCGCGAAACAGCTGGTTCTGCTCGAAGCAGTAGCCGCCGCGGCGCTGCTGCACCAGCTTGCGCTGCAGGCCGGCGGCGTCGAGCAGCGGCACGCGGCGCGCCAGCACCTCGATGTTCTCGAACGGGATCGCTGCGGCGTGGCGGCGGATCAGGTCTTCCAGGCAGGCGCGCGTGGGCGCCAGCGCGCCCGTGAAGCCGATGCGCCGGCAGTAGGCGGCCACGTCGACCGGGTCCGGCGCCATGGGCATCAGGACACCCTCCGCCTGGCGGCTGCGGTGCGTGCGCGCCTCGGAGCGGCCGGGCGCGCGCTCATCGGCCACCCTCATGCGGTTTCGATCACCCAGCCGAAGGCGGGCAGGCTGCGACGGGTGGGGCCGAGCCGGCAGGCCTGCGCGGACTTCGTCACGTTGACGACCACGGTGACGCTGTCGGTGCCGAGCTGGCGGCGGAACGCGAACAACTGGTCGTTGCCGACGTCCACCAGCGCCAGCGTGCCGCCGTACTGGCCGTTGGCCAGCGCCGGGTGCCTGTGCTTGAGCGCCAGCAGCTCGGCGTAGAACGGCTGCAGCTCGCGGGTCTTCCAGGCGATCGGGTCCTTCTCGAAGAACTCCAGCCGCCTGGCCAGGCGCGACTCCTGGCCGTTGTAGATCAGCGGCATGCCCGGCAGCGTGAACGTGAGCACGGCCAGCGGCAGGTAGGCGTCGCCGTAGAGCTCGGCGTCGGTGCCGTTCCACGAGTTGAAGTCGTGGTTGCTGGTGAAGCGCATGCGGTAGGCCGAGGCCGGGTAGCCGTGCGGCTCCTTCAGGGCCCAGTCGCGCAGTTCCACGGCGCCGGCCTCGCCCTGGCCGACCTGGTGCATGAGCGCGGCCAGGTCCCAGCTGTAGGTCATGTCGAACGCGCTGCGATGCAGGTCCTTCGCGTCGGACTCGGCCAGCATGAACATCGGCTTGTCGGCATCGAGCTCGCGCCGCGCGCGCTCCCAGAACGGCGTCGGCACCAGGCTGGCGACGTCGCAGCGGAAGCCGTCGAGGTCGGTCTCGCGCACCCAGAAGCGCATCGCCGCGATCATCGCGTCGCGCAGCGCCGGGGCGTCGTAGTTCAGCGCGGTGACGTCCGACCAGTTCTCCTCGTTGGGCTGCCCGGCGTTGAAGGTCACCGGGAAGATGTCGCCGTGCGCGTCGAGCTTGTACCAGTCCTTGTGCGCGCGCGTCCACGGATGGTCGAACGCGGTGTGGTTGGCCACCCAGTCGAGGATCACCTTCATGCCCAGCGCGTGCGCGGCCTGGACGAACGCGCGCGCGTCGGCCAGCGTGCCGAACTCCGGGTTGACCGCCGTGTAGTCGCGGATCGAGTAGTAGCTGCCCAGCGTGCCCTTGCGCCTGAGCTGGCCGATGGGCTGCAGCGGCATCAGCCAGAGGATGTCGGCGCCCAGCGCCTTCAGGCGCGGCAGGTCGGCCGAGGCCGCGTTCAGCGTGCCGTCCGCCGAGTACTGGCGCACGTTGACCTGGTAGATGGCCGCCTGGCGCGACCAGGGCACGTGCGCCATGTCCGCGGCCGCGGGCGCGGGGACTTCGGCGGCGCGGGACGGGCTCATGGCGAGGGTCGATGTGCTGGCGAGCAGGGACAGGAACTGGCGGCGGGGCAGGGACATCGGGGCCTTTCGGAAGGCGGCCCAGTTTAGTCCCGCCGCGCCGCCGGCGTGTGGGGGGTCGACGCCGACCCTCACCCGATGACGAGCAGCGACCGCACGCCCTGGAGGTCGGTGAGCTGGTGCGCGGCCTTCGCCGCCGCGTCGTCGGCCGCCGGGATGTAGAGGTCGACCTTGCCGGCCTCCACCTTGAAGCCGCTCACCTTGCCGGCCAGCGCGGCCGACGCGCGGATGCGGGCGTCGATCTGCCCGGCGAGCAGCGCATCGCTGCCGACCACGACGTAGTTCGACTGGCTGGCGGCCGGCACGTAGAGCCCCCAGGCCTTGCCGCCCTCGGCCGCCGCCCGCACCGGCGTGACCTGCGCCGTGCCGCGCTCGCCCAGGTTCGCGCGCGCCGTGGTCAGCGCCTGCACCTGCTGCAGGCGCACGAGGTCGGCCGTGCCGACCAGCGACTTCAGCGACAGCGAGGTCTCGAAGGCGAGCCCGGCGCGGGCGACCGCGAGCTCGGCCTGGCCGTCCTCGCGCGCGCGCAGCGCGAGGTCGGCCAGCGTCTTGAAACGCTGGCGCGGTGCGACGGACAGCGTGAGCGGCTGGTCGAGCCAGCGTTGCCCGGCCAGTGTCTCGAAGTCCGGCGGCACGCTGTCCGCGGCCAGGGCCTGGCGGGTCGCGACGATGCGCTGCAGCAGGTCCGCGGTCGCCCCGTCGCCGGTTCCGCCCGGGGTCGCGCCGAGGCGACGCGCCGCCTGCAGGGCGTCGCGCGCGGCATCGAGGTCGTCGGTGTCGAGGAAGGCCGCGGCCGCGTCCAGGTACGTCGACCGCGCCTGCGCCGGCTTGCCGACCTTCTCGTAGCCCGTCGCGAGCAGGGCCTTCTCCAGCTGCAGCGGCTGGTAGGGCTCGCCGCGGGCGGCGCGCTGGCCGGCGTCGGCGATGGCCTGCTCGAGCTGGAAGAGGGCGTTGGTCGACGACGCGGACCCGCCGCCGTAGCCGGCGTGCGTGTCGGGACTCCACTCGCCGCGCGCCGCGTACCAGCGCCCCAGCGTCGTGTGGAAGCGCTGCATCGCCGCCAGGTCCTGGCTGCGGTAGGCGCCGGCCTTGCCCTGGAAGAGCTCGAGGATCAGCCAGCGCTGCAGCTTCTCGCCGGGGTCGAGCTCGGGCTGGCGCGACAGCAGCGACAAGGTGGCGCGCGCCAGCTCCATGCGCGTCGGCCACGCGGCCTTCATCTGCAGGTCGTACTGGTACTCCTCGTAGCCCGGGCAGACCTGCAGGCCCACCTGGAGGCGACGCAGCGCGCGCCGCGGATCGGCCTGCGCCGCGGGTGCCGTGGCGGCCACCAGCGACAGCTGGGCGAGCACCGAACGGCGCAGCGGACGGCTGCCCCACCAGCCGCCGCCCGGGATCGCCGTCTCCGGGTCCGCCACGAAGCGCGCCGCCTCCGCGACCGGCGCCCACGCCATGGGCAGGCCGGCGAAGGTCGACGGCGACACCCAGCCCTGGCGGGCCACCAGCGACACCCAGTTGACGACGGCCCGCTCGCCGAGCTCGGTCTGCGGTGCCTGCGCGAGGATCTGCCGGTAGCCGGTGTCGGCGACAGCCGGGAAGACGGGCTCCCAGGCCACGAGCTTGTCCATCAGCGCGGGCGCCCGCTCGGGGACGGTCGCGTACAGGGCCACGATGGCCTCGCGGGGCGCGGGATCGGTGGGCGCGGCGGCGCCCGCGCTCTCGAAGGCGGCCAGGGCCTCGTCGAAGCGGCCGGTGTCGCGGTAGAGCTGGCCCAGCTGGAGCGCGGCGCGGCCCGTGCCGCTGCGGTCCGCGGCCACGGCGGTCTTGAGCACGGCCTCGGCCGCGTCGGTCCGGTCCAGGCCCAGGTCGACGAGCGCGAGGTTCTTCAACGTGGCCTCGTGCGCGGGCGCCACGGCGAGGACGGCGGCGTAGCGGTCGGCGGCCGTGGCGAGCAGGGCCGCGGCCGCGTCGGGACGCCGCAGCGCCTCGCGCTGCGCCAGGTAGCCCTGCGAATAGAGCACGAGCAGCCGGCAGGAGCGCCCCGCATCGGCGTCGCCGCACCGGGCGGACGCGGCCTCGAGCGTAGCCTGCGCGGCGGCCCACTGGCCCTGGTCCTGCAAATCCTGTGCGGACTGCGCGGCCGCGCGGGCCGAATCGTAGCGATCGTCCGCGGCGGTCGCGGCCGCCCCGGCGAGGGCGGCGCACAGCGCGCACGCGGCGGCGCGGGCGCGGGAGGCGGCAAGTGATCTCATCGGACGGCTCCCCGGAAATCCACGCGGTCGGGCGCCACCGGCTTGTTGCAAGGCTGCAGCGGCAGGTACTCCGTGACGTAGATGGCGCGGATGGCGACGGCCTCCGGACGGGCGTTGCCGAGCTCGGCGAGGCCGTCCTGCGTGGGCATCGGCTCGGTGAACAGCCGTCCGCGCAGCGCGGCGGGGGCGTGCGCGGCCTCGCGCGGCGCGAAGTCGCCGCTCGCGCGCGCCAGGAATTCCTTGAGCACCGGCCCCGCGCCGGAGGGCAGCATGTTCTCGATGCGCAGCACGCTCTTGAAGTCCATGCACAGGTCGGTCTTGCGGAACGGGATCACCCAGCCCACCGGATCCTTCCACAGCGCGCCCTCGCTGGCGATCGGCACCCGGCTGAGCACCTGGTGCACCAGGGCCTGCTTGTCGATGTCGAGCAGGCGCAGCGCGACTTCCTGCGCGAATGCGTCGATGCCGCCGGTCGGCTCGGCGTAGCGCTCGTCGGAGCGGAAGCGCCAGACCAGCGGCGGCGCCGAGGCGGGGCCGGCCAGCTCGAGGCGCAGCTGGGTCTCCTTGAACTCGCGCGTGCCGGCGTCGGGCGCGACGTCCAGGTGCAGCACGAGCCGCTGCGGGCCGGCCCCGACGACCTGGAAGTCGACGAAGCCCATCTGCTGACCCATCCACGCGGAGACGGCCAGGGCGACCTTGGCCTGCAGCTCGGCGCGCCGGTTGCCGAACTGGCCGATCCAGCGGGGGACGTTCAGGTCGAAGGCCACGACCACCGCCGGCCGATCGACGGCGACCGCCGGCATCGAGGCCGCGAGGACGATCGCGCAGGCAAGCACGCGCCAGGTCTTCATTCGATGTCTCCTATCAGCTGATCCTGCAGCTCGTCCTTGCCCACCAGGAATTCGCTGCGGGCGACGACATGCTGCTGGTCGTTGGTCAGCGTGACGCGCAGCGACTGGCCGGGCGCCACCCCGGTCGACACGGGAAGCACGGCGACCTGCCGCCACGCCAGGATCTGGCGGGCCGCCAGCGTGTCGCTCACCGCGCGGGATTGCAGCTCGGTCCGCCAGGTGGCGGGCCAGTCCGCCGGCACCGGTTGCGCGCGGCCCAGGAACAGGGCATCGGCGGGCGTGCGCGTGCTGGCCAGCGGCGTCTCCTCGCCGCGCACCCCGACCGCGACGACGCGCAGCTCGGCGCCGCCGACATCCTTCCAGGAACCCATCGCGATGGCGGACAGGCGCAGCAGGACGCTCGGCGACCGGCGCAGGTCGATGCCCGGGCGCACCCGCACGCCCAGGATCGGCCAGACCTCGATGGTCTGCGGCACGAAGCCCTCGACCTCCAGCCGGTAGGGCCGGCCGAAGGGGGTCACCGGCAGGATGAACCGCGCGGGCGCGGCCTTGTCGGTCGGCACCTGCACGTGCTCGGTCGCCGAGCCGCCGTCCAGTGCCTTCAACGTGACCCGTCCGAGGCGGCTGCCGTCCTCGGCCAGCACCAGGACGGATGTCCACGTCAGCATGACGGCGCCGAACAGCAGGTAGGCGACCGCGATCGCGCGCCAGGTGAGCCGGCGCGCGATCCCGCCGCGCAGTCGGGCGCGCAGCGCCTTGTCGTCGGCCTCGTCCAGGAAGTAGGGCAGGATCCCGATCGCGAACGGCAGCGCCGCGGCGATGCCCGCGACGGCCACCGGCTGGCTGGTGCCGATGCCCAGGTGGTAGTCCGACCACAGGAACAGGATGCCCGCCAGCGGGATCAGCGCCAGCACGCGCACCGGCCAGTCGCCTGACGGCGGGGCGGTGGCGGAGGGCGGATCGGCGGTGGGTGGCGGGGCAGGATCGGGCATGGTCGGCACGCGGGTTCGCGGGACCTGCCACTGGACACCAGTTCCGGGCCTCTGTCGATCCAACGAATGCAGGTCGGCCGCCGGGATCCGCGCCGCCCGGGCCGACCGCCGGCGCGCGCCCGGCTCAGGTCCGGCCGGCTGCGAACGACTTCAGCACGTCGCGCCAGCTCACGATGCCCACCGGCTTGAACTGCGCGTCGACGATCGGGATGCACGACACCGGGTGCTCCAGGAACACGCGGATGGCCTCGGCGATGGACGCATCGGCGGGCAGGGTGATCGGCTTGCGGGTCATGATCTGGTGCACCGGCTTGTCCAGCGTGGCGATGTCGCGACCGGTCTCGACGATGCTGCCGATGAACGGGCTCAGCGCGCGCAGCAGGTCGCGGTCGGAGACGACGCCGTAGAGCGTGCCGTCGTCCTCCACCGCGAGCAGGTGGTGGAACTTCGACGAATCGAAGATCTGCTTGACGGTGCGCAGGCGGTCGTCGAGCGTGACCGTGGCGACGCGCCGGGACATGATGTCGCTCACGGTCATCGGGGTTCCTTGCGGCGGGCTACAGCGTGAAGTCGTAGTCGATCGTCAGCGGCGCATGGTCGCTGAAGCGCGATTCGACATGGATGTGTTCCTTGCGCGCCAGCGCGGCGACGCCCGGCGTCGCCAGATGGTAGTCCAGGCGCCAGCCCACGTTCTTCGCCCAGGCCTGGCCGCGGTTGCTCCACCACGTGTACTGCTCTTCCCTGTCGTTGAGCGTGCGGAACACGTCCACCAGGCCGCCGTCGGTCAGCAGCTTCGTCATCCAGTCGCGCTCCTCGGGCAGGAAGCCCGAGTTCTTCTGGTTGCCCTTCCAGTTCTTCAGGTCGATGGGCTTGTGGGCGATGTTGATGTCGCCCACCAGGATGAACTCGCGCTGGCTCTTGAGCGCCATCAGGTGCGGGTAGATCAGGTCGAGGAAGCGGAACTTGGCGGCCTGGCGTTCCTCGCCGGACGAGCCGCTGGGGAAGTAGCAGCTGATGACGCTGAGCCGGTCGAACGGGTGCTGCAGGCCGGCGGCCGGCTTGTCGAAGCGGAACTCGACGTAGCGGCCTTCCTCGTCGAACTGCGCGTCGCCGAAGCCGGTGACGACCTCGGTGGGCTGGACGCGGCTGTACAGGCCCACGCCCGAGTAGCCCTTCTTGACGGCGTAGTGGAAGCGGCCGGCCATGCCGTCGAGCGTGTCGAAGGTCTCGTGCACGTGCTCGTGCTGCGCCTTGACCTCCTGCACGCCCATACAATCGGCCTGGACGGACTCTGCCCAGGCCAGGAAGCCCTTGTTGTGGGCCGAACGGATCCCGTTCAGGTTCAGTGTCACCAGGCGAAATCCCAAGGTTCCTACTCCATGAATGCTCCCACCAACGACCTGCTCGCGCAGGAGTTCGTCCAGTTCTCGGTGGAGGCCGGTGTGCTGCGGTTCGGTGATTTCAAGACGAAGGCGGGGCGCCAGTCGCCCTACTTCTTCAACACCGGGCTGTTCGATGACGGCGCCAAGCTGATGCGCCTGGGCGAATTCTATGCACGTCGGCTGCTCGCCTCCGGCGTCGAGTTCGACATGCTGTTCGGGCCGGCCTACAAGGGCATCACGCTGGCCGCCGCGGTGGCCATCGGCCTGGCCAAACACGGCAGGAACGTGCCCTATGCGTACAACCGCAAGGAGGCCAAGGACCACGGCGAGGGCGGCACGCTGGTGGGCGCGCCGGTCCGGGGCCGCGTGCTGATCATCGACGACGTCATCACCGACGGCGCCTCCAAGCGCGAGGCCGCCGACATGATCCGCGCCGCCGGCGCCGAACCGGTGGGCGTGGCCATCACGATGGACCGCCAGGAGCGTGCGCGTGACGAGGGCGCGGATCGGCGCTCGGGCGTGCAGTACGTGGAGCAGACGCTGGGGCTGAAGGTGATCGCCATCGCCACGCTGGCCGACCTGATGCAGCTGCTGTCGACCACCGGCGACCCCGCCCTCGCCGCGAACGCGACGGCGGTGGCCGCGTACCGTGCGCGCTACGGCATCGACGCCTGAACACCCGACGAAGAAGGACGCCCCATGACCCATTGCCCCGTTTGTCCGCCCCGCGCCATCCGGATGGCGATGGCGGCCGCGCTCGCCTTCGCCGCCGCCGGCGCGCAGGCCATGAGCGTGAGCTACCAGTGCACCGGCCGGCGGCTGCTCACGGCCGAGCTGACGCCGCGCCTGGGCCAGCTCCATTTCGAGGGGCACGACTGGACGGTCACGCGCGTGCGCGGCGGGCGCGACGCCCACTACGCCAACGCCAAGGTGGGCGTGGACGTGGTGACCAAGGAACGCACGATGACCTTCACCCACGGCGCGGAAACGCTGCAGTGCTTCCTGTTCTCGGACGCGCTGCCCGGCGACGCGCCGCACAAGACCAACTGACATGACCCAGACGAGCAACGATCCGGCCACCGGCGAGACCCTGCTGCGCGAGGCCCGCATGTCGTGGTGGGCGCTGTGGCCGCGCGTGGCCCTCGGCGTGGTGGCGCTGGGGCTGGTGGGCTGGGGCCTGCTGCGCCAGGACCACCTCGGCAACGGGGTGGCGGCCTTCGGCGGCGTGGCGTGCCTGTGGTTCGTCGGCGGCGCCCTGGCGCGCCGCAGCGCGATGCACGTGAAGCTGACCAACCGCTACGTGGTGCTGCAGACCGGCCTGGTCAGCCGCCACACGTCCACGGTCATGCTCAACCGCGTCGAGAGCCTCGACGTCGACCAGAGCCTGTGGCAGCGCATGACCGGCTACGGCACGCTGGTCATCCGCGGCACCGGCAGCGAGGATCTGCGGCTGGCCGGCATCGCCGACCCGGTGGGCTTCCAGGTGGAGGCGCGCAAGGCGATCAACGCGGCGAGCGGCACCGCGCCGATCTGACCGGCCTGCGCGGGCGCTTCAGGCGCCCAGCTTCTTCTTCAGCATCTCGTTGACCTGCGCCGGGTTGGCCTTGCCCTTGCTGGCCTTCATCGCCTGGCCCACCAGGGCCTGGAAGGCCTTGTCCTTGCCGGCGCGGAACTCGTCGACCGACTTCTGGTTGGCGGCCAGGACGGCGTCGACGATTGCTTCGAGCGCGCCTGCGTCCTCCATCGGCTTCAGACCCATCGACTCGATGAGTTCATCGACGTTTGCGGCACTGCTCTTGCTGGCTCCAAGCTTGTCCCACGTCCAAAGCGCGTCGAACAGTTTGCGGCCCGCCGCGTTGGGGATGGTGCCGTCGTGAATACGCTTGATCAGTGCGGCCAGCAGCGTGGCGTCGACTGGACTTTCGCTGATCTCCTTGCCTTCAGCGTTCAGCCGCCGCGTCATCTCGCCCATCACCCAGTTGGCGACCAGCTTGGCCGGCGCGCCGGCGTCGCGCGCCGCCTCGTAGAAGCGCGCGGTGGCCAGCGACTGGGTCATCAGCGCGGCGTCGCCCGGCGCCAGGCCGTCGGCCTTCTGGAAGCGCTCGGCCATCGCGCGCGGCAGTTCGGGCATGCCGGCGCGCACCTGCTCCACCCACTCGGGCGAGATCACCAGTGGCGGCAGGTCGGGGTCGGGGAAGTAGCGGTAGTCCTGCGCGTCTTCCTTGGTGCGCATCATGCGGGTCTCGCCGCTGTCCGGGTCGAACAGCACGGTGGCCTGCACGATCTTGCCGCCGTTCTCGAGCTCGTCGATCTGCCAGTTGATCTCGTAGTCGATCGCCTGCTGCAGGTGGCGGAAGCTGTTGAGGTTCTTGATCTCGCGGCGCGTGCCGAACGGCTGGCCGGGGCGGCGCACCGACACGTTGGCGTCGCAGCGGAACGAGCCTTCCTGCATGTTGCCGTCGCAGATGTCGAGCCACTGCACCAGCGCGTGCAACGCCTTGGCGTAGTCCACGGCCTCGGTCGACGAGCGCATGTCGGGCTCGGTGACGATCTCGAGCAGCGGCGTGCCGGCGCGGTTCAAATCGATGCCCGACATGTTGGCCAGGCCCTCGTGCACCGACTTGCCGGCATCTTCCTCGAGGTGGGCGCGGGTCAGGCGCAGCTGGCGCAGTTCGCCGTCGTGCATGAACGGCACGACGCCGCCCTGCACCACGGGGATCTCGTACTGGCTGATCTGGTAGCCCTTGGGCAGGTCGGGGTAGAAGTAGTTCTTGCGCGCGAAGATCGACAGCGGCGCGATGGTGGCGTTGACTGCCAGGCCGAGCCGGATCGCGCGTTCGACCGCGCCGCGGTTGAGCACCGGCAGCGTGCCGGGCAGCGCCAGGTCGACGGCCGAGGCCTGCGTGTTGGGTGCCGCCCCGAAGGCGGTGGACGCGCCGGAGAAGATCTTGCTGGCGGTCGACAACTGCGTGTGGGTCTCGAAGCCGATCACGACTTCATAGCCGCGAATGAGGGTGCTCATGATGGGACGCTGTCCTTGGATGCGGGGGCCGCGGCGGTGGTGCCGCGGCCGGGGGAAACGAGTTCTTGTTCGGTGACGGCACGCGCCCGCGCGAGCGCCTGGGCGGCCGACTGCGCCACCGCGAGCGTCTCGCGGCAGCGTGCCGCATACGCGGGCGCGAGCTCCACGCCGAGCGCGTTGCGGCCCAGCGCCAGTGCCGCGGCGAGCGTGGTGCCGGAGCCGGCGAACGGGTCGAGCACGGTGTCGCCGGGATCGGTGAACAGCTCGATGAACCAGCGCGGCAGCGCCTGCGGGAACGCCGCGCTGTGGCCCTTGTTGCCGCACTCGGTGGCCAGGTGCAGCACGTTGGTGGGGTAGGCGCGCTCGCGGCCCTGCCAGTTGGCGATGTTCTTGCCGAACGCGTTGCCCACCTGCGAGTCGTGGCGCACCACGTCGTTGGCGCCGAGGGTCTTCAGGCGCGCCTGCGCCCAGTCGCCCATGGGCACCATCACGGCGTCCTGGTTCATCTTGAAGCGGCGCTCGCGCGTGAAGTGCAGGCAGCGCTCCCAGGCGTCGCGGAAGCGGTTGGGCCACTTGCCGGGAAAGCAGTTGCGCTTGTGCCAGACGTATTCCTCCGTCCACAGCCAGCCCTGCTTCTTCATGGCCAGGATCAGCTCGAGGACGTAGGTGTGGCGCTCGCCGTCGACCACCTTTTCCTTGATGTTGATCACCAGCGACCCCGTGGGCCGGAGCACCCGGGCGAACTGCGCGGCGCGCGGCATGAACCAGTCCACGTAGTCGTCCGGCGTCACCCCGCCGTAGGTGGAGGCGCGCTGGTCGGCATAGGGCGGCGAGGTGACGATGAGGTCGACGCGCTGCGCCGGCAGCGAGCGCAGCACGTGCAGGCAATCGCCCGCGACCACGCCGCCGCTGACATGTCGACCCGGCTCGCTCCGCTCCCCGCCCCCGAGGGGCTCAGGCCGGCTCGCTCCGGAGCGGCCGAGCGCTCGCCGGCCGACCGGCTTCGGCAGCAGGGCAAGGTGATCGGCGCGATCGTCCATCGGCGCGTTCAGGCCTGCGGCCGTTGCAGGTGGAAGTCGGTCGCCTGCTGCAGGGCATGCGCCGCGTGCAGCAGCGTGCCCTCGGCGAAGTAGTTGCCCAGCAGTTGCAGGCCCACCGGCATGCCGCCGTCGCCCAGGCCGGCCGGCACGCTCATGCCGGGCAGCCCGGCGAGCGAGCCGGGCAGCGTGAAGATGTCGGCCAGGTAGGCCTTGACCGGGTCGTCGCCCTGCTCGCCGAGCTTCCACGCCACCGTCGGCGCCACCGGGCCGGCGATGATGTCGCACTGCTGGAAGCAGGCCTGGAAGTCGTCGGCGATCATGCGGCGCAGCTTCTGCGCCTGCAGGTAGTAGGCGTCGTAGTACCCGTGCGAGAGCACGTAGGTGCCGATCATGATCCGCCGCTTCACTTCGGGGCCGAAGGCTTCGGAGCGCGACTTCTTGTACATGTCCATCAGGTCGCCGTACTGCGCGGCGCGGTGGCCGTAGCGCACGCCGTCGTAGCGGCTCAGGTTCGAGCTCGCCTCGGCCGGCGCGATGATGTAGTACACCGGGATCGACAGCTCGGTGCGCGGCAGCGAGACGTTGACCAGCGTGGCGCCGAGCTTCTCCATCTCGGCGAGCGCGGCGCGCACGCGGCCGCTGACGTCGGCGGCCAGCGCGGCCGGGAAGAACTCCTTGGGCAGGCCGATGCGCAGGCCCTTGAGCGGCTGCGCGGCGGTGGCGCCGTCGCGCGCCCGCAGCATCTGCGCGTGGAAGTCCTGCGGCGGCTGCTGCACGCTGGTGGCGTCGCGCTCGTCGAAGCCGCTCATCGCCGACAGCAGCAGCGCGCAGTCCTCGGCCGAGCGCGCCAGCGGCCCGGCCTGGTCGAGGCTGGACGCGAACGCGATCATGCCGAAGCGCGAGCACACGCCGTAGGTGGGCTTGATGCCGGTGACGCCGGTGAAGCTGGCCGGCTGGCGGATCGAACCGCCGGTGTCGGTGCCTGTTGCCGCGGGTACCAGCTGCGCGGCCACCGCGGCGGCGGAGCCGCCCGACGAGCCGCCGGGCACGCGGCGCGCGTCCCAGGGGTTGCGCACCGGCCCCCAGGCCGAGTTCTCGTTGGCCGAGCCCATGGCGAACTCGTCGCAGTTGAGCTTGCCCAGCGACACCGCGCCGGCGGCCTTCAGGCGCGCGACGACGGTGGCGTCGAACGGGCTGCGGTAGCCCTCCAGCATCTTCGAGCCGGCCGTGGTGGGCGAGTCCTGCGTGACGAAGATGTCCTTGTGCGCGATGGGCACGCCCAGCAGCGCATGGCCGGCGCCCGCGGCGCCGGCCGCGCGCGTGGCGTCGGCGGCCCGCGCCGCGGCGAGCGCGGCGTCGGCGTCGACGACCAGGAACGCGCCGTGCGTGTCGGCCTGCGCGCGTGCGAGCAGGGCCTGCGTCACCTCGACGCTGGAGGTGGACTTCGCGGCCAGCGCGCGACCGAGCTCGGCGACGCCCAGGGTATGCAGTTCGCCGCTCATAAGGCAACCTCCGGCCTGCGGCCTGCGGTGCGAGCGCTCTTCGGAACGGCCGTGCGCGCGCTCATTCGATCACCTTGGGCACCAGGAACAGGCCGCTCTCGGCCGCCGGCGCGTTGGCCATGTTGGCCGCGCGATTGTTCGATTCGGTGACCAGGTCGGGCCGCAGGCGCAGCTCGACATTGCCGATCGCCGACAGCGGCGTGTGCAGCGGCTCGAGGCCGGACGTGTCGACCGCGCTCATCTGCTCGACGATCTTGAAGAAGTCGTTCAACTGGGTCTGCATCGCAGACCCCTCGGCGGGCGACAGCTCCAGTCGCGCGAGGTGCGCGATGCGGCTGACGTCTTCGGGTGACAGGGGCATGGGGAAATCCGGGCTTGGGGCGTCGGGCCGGTCGCGCACAACGCGACGCGGCGGAAAACGGGGGAGTCCGGGCGGCGCAAACCATCGCCCGGACGCCGGCGCGCCCTCAAAAGTTACGACCTGCATACATGATCGAGGGGCGCGCTTGGGGTATTATCCTCGGTTAATTCGAGGCTTCCTGCACGAGGTTTTTCTCATCGTGCCGCCATCTTCGGACCCCACCCAATTCATGCGCCTTGCGGCGCCCTCAGAGTTTCGGACCTCCAGGTCCGGCACCCGGTCCGGGCTTTCGAGCCTCCGCCTCAGGTGCCGGAGTCACACCCATCCAGATGGCCTGACGACCACCCCGCGAAGACCTCCGCAAGCCGCCGACCCGCACCCGCCTCCGCCCGCCAATGTTCTCTTCCCTGCGCCGCTACTTCTCCACCGATCTCGCGATCGACCTCGGAACCGCCAACACGCTGATCTACGTCCGGGGCAAGGGCATCGTGCTCGACGAGCCCTCGGTCGTCTCGATCCGCCACGAGGGCGGGCCGCACGGCAAGAAGATCATCCAGGCCGTCGGCAAGGAAGCCAAGGCGATGCTGGGCAAGGTGCCGGGCAACATCGAGGCCATCCGCCCGATGAAGGACGGCGTGATCGCCGACTTCGTCGTCACGGAACAGATGATCAAGCAGTTCATCAAGATGGTGCACCCGCGCAGCCTGCTCACCCCGAGCCCGCGCATCATCATCTGCGTGCCCTGCGGCTCCACCCAGGTCGAGCGCCGCGCCATCAAGGACGCCGCCGAGGCCGCGGGCGCCAGCGCCGTCTACCTGATCGAGGAGCCGATGGCCGCCGCGATCGGCGCCGGCCTGCCGGTGTCGGAAGCCTCGGGCTCGATGGTGGTCGACATCGGCGGCGGCACCACCGAGGTGGGCGTCATCTCGCTGGGCGGCGTCGTCTACAAGGGCAGCGTGCGCGTGGGCGGCGACAAGTTCGACGAAGCCATCATCAACTACATCCGCCGCAACTACGGCATGCTGATCGGCGAGCAGACCGCGGAAAACATCAAGATGGGCATCGGCTCGGCCTTCCCGGGCTCCGAGGTGCGCGAGATGGAAGTCAAGGGCCGCAACCTGTCCGAAGGCGTGCCGCGCAGCTTCACGATCAGCTCCAACGAGGTGCTGGAAGCGCTCACCGACCCGCTCAACCAGATCGTCTCGGCCGTCAAGAACGCGCTGGAACAGACCCCCCCGGAACTGGGCGCCGACATCGCCGAGCGCGGCATGATGCTCACCGGCGGCGGCGCGCTGCTGCGCGACCTCGACCGCCTGCTGGCCGAGGAAACCGGCCTGCCGGTGCTCGTCGCCGAGGACCCGCTGACCTGCGTCGTGCGCGGTTGCGGCATGGCGCTCGAGCGCATGGAACGGCTGGGCGCGATCTTCACGTCCGACTGAATGTCGCACGCGGGCTCCCGTTCATGGCGGGGCAATCCCGCACAAGGCACGGAACTCCGCCTTGCGATAATTCGTCCGACCACAACACATAGCCCCTTGTCCTCCACCGCGGCCCCCGGCCCGGTGCGCTGAGTACCCCATGCCGCTCGGTACCCTGGACCGCCGTCCTCCGCCGTTCTTCCACCAGGGCCCGTCCGCGTTGACGCGCCTGGCGGTGTTCTCCGCGGTGGCGTTGTTCCTGATGGCGGCCGACACCCGCTTCGCGGTCACGCGCCCGCTGCGCGCGGGGCTGGCCATCCTGCTGCTGCCGCTGGAGCGCGCGCTCGAGCTGCCGATGCAGGCCACGCACGCCACCGGCGAGTACATGAGCGGCCTGCACGCCGCGCAGTCCAACCTCAGCCGCGCCGAGCTCGCGCTCACCGCGCAGTCGGCCAAGGCGGCCCGCGTCGATACCCTCACGGCCGAGAACAACCGACTCCGCGCGCTGGTCGACCTGAAGCCGGCGCTGGCGGTCAAGTCCATGGCCGCCGAGGTGCTGTACGAGGCCAGCGACCCGTTCTCGCGCAAGATCTTCATCGACCGCGGCGCTTCGCAGGGCGTGGTGCCCGGCGCGCCGGTGATCGACGAGGCCGGCGTGCTGGGCCAGGTCACGCGCGTCTATCCGCTGTCGTCGGAGGTCACGCTGCTGATCGACAAGGAGGCGGCCATCCCCGTGCTCAACACACGCACCCACCAGCGCAGCGCGGCGTTCGGCGCCGACGGCGCGGCGCTGGAGCTGCGCTTCATGGCCGGCAACGCCGACGTGCGCGTCGGCGACCTGCTGCAGACCAGCGGCGTGGACGGCATCTACCCGCCGGGCCTGGACGTGGCCCGCGTCGTCAAGGTGGAGCCGCGCGCCGACTCGTCGTTCGCCCGCATCGCGCTGGTGCCCACCGCGTCGGCCGACGGCGTGCGCCATGTGCTGGTGCTCGAGCCCATGGCCATGCAGCTGCCCGCGCGGCCGGCGCCGGAGCCCGAGGCGCCGCTGCCCAAGGGCCAGCGGCCGATCAAGGGGACGAAGAAGTGATCATGCCGCGCGGCGCCGACCAGCTCCTGCTGCCGGTCAACCCCCTTTTCCTCTGGTCCTCCCTGGTGGCCGCGCTCGTGTTCGACATGCTGCCGCTGGGGCGCATCGCGGCGCTGCCGGACGTGCTGGCCATCGTCCTCGTGTTCTGGAACGTGCACCAGCCGCGCCGCGTGGGCATCGGCGCCGCCTTCTTCTTCGGCCTGCTGATGGACGTGCACCAGGGCGCCGTGCTGGGCCAGCACGCCGAGGCCTACACGCTGCTGAGCTTCCTGGCCATCACCATGCACCGCCGCCTGCTGTGGTTCACGCTGGCCGAGCAGGCGCTGCAGATCCTGCCGGTCTTCATCGTCGCCCACGCGGTCTCGCTGGTGGTACGGCTGCTGTCCAGCGGCAGCTTCCCCGGCTGGTCGATGCTGCTGGCGCCGATGTTCGAGGCGATGCTGTGGCCGGTCGTCTCGTGGCTGCTGCTGGCGCCGCAGCGCCGCGCGCCCGATCGCGACGAGAACCGCCCGCTTTAAGAATCGATTGGCGCAACCTTGAAATCGATGACGGAACTGCGGAACATCGAGGTCGAACTCGATCGCTTCCGCACGCGCACGATCGCCGCGGCGGCGTTCGTGCTGCTGTGCTTCGGCGTGCTGGTGTTCCGCTGGGTGGTGCTGCAGGTGGTGCGCCACGACGACCTGCAGGCGCAGGCCGAAGCCAACCGCATCGGCGTCGTGCCCATCGTGCCCAACCGCGGCCTGATCATCGACCGCAACGGCATCGTGATGGCCACCAACTACCCGGCCTACACGCTGGAGATCACGCCGTCCAAGGTGGCCGACCTGGAGGGCACGATCGGCGAGATCGCCAAGGTGATCGAGGTGACGCCGCGCGACCGCAAGCGCTTCGCGCGCCTGGCCGCCGAAGGCAAGAGCTTCGAGTCGGTGCCCATCCGCACCAAGCTCACCGACGAGGAGGTGGCGCGCTTCGTCGCCCAGCGCTTCCGCTTCCCGGGCGTCGAGATCAAGGCGCGGCTGTTCCGCAACTACCCCCACGGCGAGCTCGCGAGCCACCTGGTGGGCTACATCGGCCGCATCAACCAGGAAGAAAAGCAGAAGATCGTCGACGACTGGTCGGACGAGGACCAGGCCAACTACCGCGGCACCGAGTACATCGGCAAGCTGGGCCTGGAGCAGAGCTACGAGGCGGAGCTGCACGGCACCACCGGCTTCGAGCAGATCGAGACCTCGGCCGGCGGCCGCGCCGTGCGCCAGCTCGCCAGCAAGCCGGCCACGCCGGGCAACACGCTGCAACTGTCGATCGACATCCGGCTGCAGGCGCTGGTCGAGGAGCTGTACGGCACCCGCCGCGGCGCCCTGGTGGCGATGGACCCGCGCAACGGCGAGGTGCTCGCTTTCGTGTCCAAGCCCACGTTCGACCCCAACCTGTTCGTCGACGGCATCGACGCCGACAACTGGAAGGAACTGAACGAATCGCTCGACAAGCCGCTGCTCAACCGCGCGATCCGCGGCACCTATGCGCCGGGCTCGACGTACAAGCCCTACATGGCGCTGGCCGCGCTGACGCTCGGCAAGCGCACCGCGGCCTGGGGGATGATGGATCCGGGGCACTACACGTTCGGCAACCACGTGTTCCACGACGACGTGCCGCAGGGCCACGGCTTCGTCGACATGTACCAGTCCATCGTCAAGTCCTGCGACATCTACTACTTCATGCTCGCCAACGACATCGGCGTGGACAACATCGCCAACTTCATGGCGCCGTTCGGATTCGGCGCGCCGACCGGCATCGACCTCCAGGGCGAGCTGCGCGGCGTGCTGCCGTCCACCGAGTGGAAGCGCAAGGCCTACCGGCGTCCCGAGCAGCAGCGCTGGTACGCCGGCGAAACGATCTCGCTGGGCATCGGCCAGGGCTACAACAACTACACGATCATGCAGCTGGCCAACGCGCTGACCACGCTGTCGACGGGCGGCCAGCGCCACACGCCGCACCTGGTGCGCGACGTGGTCGACGTCGTGTCAGGCGCGCGCCATCCGGTCGCGCCGACCCCGCTCGAGCCGCTGCAGCTCAACCCGGAGTTCGTGGAGGTGATCCGCAACGCGATGGTGGGCGTCAACAAGGAAGGCACCGGCGCGCAGGCGTTCGCCGGCGCCGGCTACGTCTCGGCCGGCAAGACGGGCACGGCCCAGGTCGCCAGCATCAAGGCCAACGAGAAGTACAACGCCGCCAAGGTGTCCGAATACCTGCGCGACAACGCGCTGTTCATCTCGTTCGCGCCGGCCGACAAGCCCACCATCGCCATCGCGCTGGTGGTGGAGAACGTCTCGGGCTTCGGCGCCCAGTACGCGGGCCCGATTGCGCGTCGCGTGATGGACTACTGGATCAAGGGCGTGTATCCGACCGACGAGGACATCGCCTCCGTGCAAGCCGGCATCGGCGGACCACCGAAGACGGCGGCGGTGCCGATCTCGCTGGCCACCAACATCCGCCTGGGCACCAACCATTCGCCCAACGCCGACGATTCGGTGGGCACGCCGCTGGCCGACGCCGCCGGTGCGGCCAGCGCGGTGGCGGCGTTCCAGGCGGCCAGCGGCGCCAGCGCCCCGACCGCGGCAGAACGCGCGGCCGCGGTCGCCAGCGCCGCCAGCGCGACCCGTGACGCGGCCGCCGCCGCCGCGCGCGCCAACGCGGGCAGCGGCAGCGTGGCCGTGGCCGCATCGGCCGCCGCCCGCCGCCAACCCTCGCAGTGGACGCCCACCCCGAACCCCGGAAAGCGCAAGCCATGATCGCCGTCGTCGAGCGTCCCACCGTCTGGCAGCGCCTGCGTCCGGTGCTGCTGGGCTTCGACCTGACGCTGATGGTGGCGGTGCTGCTGGTCTGCGCCATCGGCCTGGTGACGATGTACTCGGCCGGCTACGACTACGGCACCCGCTTCACCGACCACGCCCGCAACATGGCGCTGGCCTTCCTGGTGCTGTTCGTCGCCGCGCAGATCTCGCCGCAGAACCTGATGCGCGTGGCGGTGCCGCTGTACAGCATCGGCCTGGCGCTGCTGGTGGCCACCGCGCTGTTCGGCATCACCAAGAAGGGCGCGCAGCGCTGGCTCAACGTGGGCATGCAGATCCAGCCCAGCGAGATCATGAAGCTGGCCATGCCGCTGATGCTGGCCTGGTGGTTCCAGAAGCGCGAGGGCCAGCTGCGCGCGCTCGACTTCGCCATCGCCGGCCTGATCCTGCTGGTGCCGGTGGCGCTGGTGGCCAAGCAGCCGGACCTGGGCACGGCCATCCTGATCCTGTCGGCCGGCCTGTACGTGATCTTCTTCGCCGGGCTGTCGTGGAAGCTGATCCTGCCGGTGCTGGTGCTGGCCGCCGTCGGCATCGTCGCGGTGGTGTGGAGCGAGGATCGCATCTGCCAGGACGAGGTCGTCTGGCCGCTGCTGCGCGACTACCAGAAGCACCGCATCTGCACGCTGCTCGACCCCACCACCGACCCGCTGGGCAAGGGCTTCCACATCATCCAGGGCATGATCGCGATCGGTTCGGGCGGCGTCACCGGCAAGGGCTTCATGAGCGGCACGCAGACGCATCTCGAGTTCATTCCGGAACGCACCACCGACTTCATCTTCGCCGCCTACTCCGAGGAGTTCGGCATGCTGGGCGCGCTGCTGCTGCTGTTCGGCTTCACGCTGCTGATCTTCCGCGGCCTGGCCATCGCCGCCGACGCCCCGACGGTTTTCACCCGCCTGCTGGCCGGCTCGATCACGCTGAGCTTTTTCACCTACGCCTTCGTCAACATGGGCATGGTCAGCGGCATCCTGCCGGTGGTGGGCGTGCCGCTGCCGTTCGTCAGCTACGGCGGCACGGCCATGGTCACGCTGGGGCTGGGGCTGGGATTCCTGACCTCCATCGCGCGCAACCGGCGGTCCGTCCAGACCTGACGGCGGACGGCGGGACGCGTCCGTCCGGGGCCGATCAGGCCGCGGCCGGCGGCGCGCACGGGAAGCGCACCGTGAACAGCGCGCCGGGCGTCTCGGTGCCACCGGGGTGCGGCGTGCGCGCCGCCGTGATCGAGACGGTCGCCTCGTGCTTGTCCGCGATCTCCTTGACGATGGCCAGGCCCAGGCCGCTGCCGTCGACGTCGGTGCCGAGGGCCCGGTAGAACGGCTGGAACACCTGCTCGCGTTCGTCCTCGGGGATGCCGGGGCCGGTGTCCTCCACCTGCAGCACCATCACCTGGCCGTACGGGTCGGGCATCAGGCGCACGGTCACGGTGCCGCCGGCGGGCGTGTACTGCAGTGCGTTGTCCACCAGGTTGCGGATCAGCTCGCGCACCAGCATCGGCTGGCCCACCAGGCGCGGCGCGGCGGGGTCGGTGTCGGGGCCCTCGTAGCCGAGGTCGATGCGCTTGTCCATCGCGCGCGGGACGAAGTCGCGCACCACCTCGCGCGCCAGCTTGACGACGGGGACCTCCTGCTGGCGGCGGGCCTGCTCGGTGTCCTCGGCGCGCGCCATCGCCAGCAGCTGGTTGACCATGTGCGCGGCGCTCTGGCTGGAGCGGGCGATCTGGCGCAGCGAGCGCTTGATGGACTGCGGGTCGCCGCCGGCGTCGATCTCGCGCTGGGCCAGCTCGGCCTGCATGCGCAGCCCCGCCAGCGGCGTCTTGAGCTGGTGGGCCGCGTCGGCCAGGAAGTGCTTCTGCGAGCCCATGGTCTGGTCCAGGCGCGCCAGCAGGTCGTTGATCGAGCGCACCAGCGGGGCTACCTCCTCGGGCACGTCGTGCTCGTCGATCGGGCTCAGGTCCTGGCTCTCGCGGCGGCGGATGCGCTGCTGCAGCGCGTTCAGCGGCGCGATGCCGCGCGCCAGCGCGAACCACACCAGCAGCACCGCCAGCGGCAGGATCACGAACTGGGGCAGGATCACGCCCTTGATGATCTCGGTGGCCAGGCGCGAGCGCTTGTCGAAGGTCTCGGCCACCTGCACCACCACGCCGCTGTTGGCGCCCGCGGGCGTGCCCACCCACAGGTAGGCCACGCGCACCGGGTCGTTGTGGACGTTGTCGTCGCGGAACTGCACCTCGTCGGCCGGCGCGCGTTCCTCCGGCGGTGCCGCGAGCTCGGCGTCGCCGCCCACCAGATCGCCCTGCGCGCTGCGCACCTGGTACCAGATGCGGTCGACGTCGTCGCTGCGCAGCAGTTCGGCCGTGGGCTCGGCCAGGCGCAGGTCGTGGCGGCCGGCCAGGCCGCGGTCGAAGGTCGGGTCGGCGCGCATCTCGCGCGCCACGCTGTGGGCCAGCTGCCCCAGCTCGCGGTCGTACGGCCGGTTGGCGATGCCCTGGGCGACCAGCCAGGTCAGCGCCACGCTCATCGGCCACAGCAATAGCAGCGGCGCGAGCATCCAGTCGAGGATCTCGCCGAAGAGGGAGCGCTGTTCGTGCCTGTCGGACAAGATGGGGCCCCCACGCGCCCTCCGGTCGCTGCTCCCCGCGGGGAGCCCGGACCGGCGCGGCTGCGATTCCGCGCGTCCCGGTTGCTTGGGTGGGCCTGCGGCCGGCGGCCGCCTCCAGGCGTGAGGCCTTTCGTGACCCCGGAGTCTACGGTGGCGGCGAGTGGGGGCGGCCGGACACGTCGGCGCGCGTCACCAGCACGCGCGCCGATTCGCTGGTGCACAGCCCTTCCACGTGCAGGCAGGTGGTGACGACCTGCGCGGCCTGCTGCAGCAGCGCGGTCTGGTAGCGCTGGGCCACCGGGCTCTCCTCGGCCACGCTGCGGCGCCAGGCGGCCAGCGCGATGTCGAAGCGCTGGATGGTGCGCTGGTGCGCCGCCAGCTCGGGGGCGCTCGCCAGCGCCTCCAGCAGCGCCTGCACGCCGGTGGCGGCCTGCGCCGCGAAGGCGGCCAGTTCCCGGGGTTCGCCGCCGGCGCCCGGTTGCGTCAGCGCGCCCATGAGGTTGGAGGCCTGGTGGACAAGCGCGCGGCTGCGGTAGGCCAGCAGGTACCAGGCTTCTGCATTCATCTTCCAGGGCTCTCGGGGGTCGCGATGGAAGGCAGTGTCGGCGTCGTCCGGCGCGCCGGGGCCGGCGCGGTGGGCACTTCGTGGCAGGTGCACGATCTTCGTCCCGTCGCGTTGCGGCGGTCGGACAGGTTGCCGACTTTGTCACGGACGGTCGAGCGGGCCGACAGGCCCGTGAAAGCGTCTGCCGGGCCGTTCAGGCCGCGATCTTCTCGAGGCAGTAGCCCAGGCCGCGCACCGTCGCGATGCGAATCGGGCCCTGTTCGATCTTCTTGCGCAGCCGGTGGATGTAGACCTCGATCGCGTTGTTGCTCACTTCCTCGCCCCATTCGCACAGGCGGGTGACGAGCTGGTCCTTGCTGACCAGGCGCCCGGCGCGCTGCAGCAGCACCTCCAGCAGGCTGATCTCGCGTGCCGACAGCTCGATCATCTGGTCGTTGATGTAGGCCACGCGGCCGGTGGCGTCGAAGGTGAGCGGGCCGTGGCGGATCAGGCTCGAGGCCGTGCCCAGGCCGCGCCGGGTGAGGGCGCGCACCCGCGCTTCGAGCTCCTGCAGCGAGAACGGCTTGGCCATGAAGTCGTCGGCGCCCAGGTCGAGGCCCTTGACGCGCTGGTCGACGCTGTCGGCGGCCGTCAGGATCAGCACCGGCAGCGAGGAGCCGCGCGCGCGCAGCTTGCGCAGCACCTCCAGGCCGTGCAGCTTGGGCAGGCCCAGGTCGAGGATCAGCAGGTCGAATTCGTGCGAGGCGAGGGCGGCGTCAGCTTCGGTACCGCTGGAGACCTGGTCGACAGCATAGCCCGCGCCGCGCAACGAGCGCAGCAGGCCGTCCGCGAGGACCTGGTCGTCTTCGGCGATCAGTAGGCGCATTCGACTGTCTCCTGGCTTTTGGGCTCGTTATGGGGGGAATCCGCGCAGGATCCATTTTCGGGCCGAATCGGCGCCGCGCGCCGCACCGACATGCGCATACATTGATTTTTCGCTAGCTCACGCAGCGAGCTTCGTCCCGAGAATAATCTTTCTCCAATAGCTGTACATATAACCAGCTGTTGGTCATAATTGCCGCAGCGCAAACCGAACACGGAGAATCCGCATGGACGCCCCCACCAAGAACGCCTCGAAGAACGCCAACCCCGCCAACAACCAGGCCGTCAACGCCGCGCCGGTCGCCCAGACCCCCGCGCTGAACGCCGAAAAGGCCAAGGCGCTGCAGGCCGCGCTGGCCCAGATCGAGAAGCAGTTCGGCAAGGGCTCGATCATGCGCCTGGGTGCCGGCGAGGTGATCGAGGACATCCAGGTGGTGTCCACCGGCTCGCTGGGCCTGGACATCGCACTGGGCGTCGGTGGCCTGCCGCGCGGCCGCGTGGTCGAGATCTACGGTCCGGAATCGTCGGGCAAGACCACGCTGACGCTGCAGGTGGCCGCCGAGATGCAGAAGGTGGGCGGCGTCTGCGCCTTCATCGACGCGGAACACGCGCTCGACATCAACTACGCGCAGAAGCTGGGCGTCAACCTGCAGGAACTGCTGATCTCGCAGCCCGACACCGGCGAGCAGGCGCTCGAGATCGTCGACGCGCTGGTGCGCTCCGGCTCGGTCGACCTGATCGTGGTCGACTCGGTGGCGGCGCTCACCCCCAAGGCCGAACTCGAAGGCGAGATGGGCGACTCGCTGCCCGGCCTGCAGGCCCGCCTGATGAGCCAGGCCCTGCGCAAGCTGACCGGCACCATCAAGAAGAGCAACACGATGGTGATCTTCATCAACCAGATCCGCATGAAGATCGGCGTGATGTTCGGCAGCCCCGAGA
>CAYQMX010000018.1:109600-147270 GCA_964418745.1 uncultured Vitreoscilla sp. | reverse complement strand
GCTTCGGATCGGCGGCGTTACGATCACCTGGGTAGCTTCCGGTCTGCACCCGGCCAGAAGCTGTCGGTCGGGCATGACCGGTTTCGGCTATCCTGTTGCCTCATGAACGCATCCGTCGAAGCTCACGAACACATCGATAACTACAGTCTTGTGTTCGAGATGTGCGGACGGTGGCCTAGCTTTCACGATGGTGAAGTGCAGCGCCTGGTGTTGGACAGCACGCGACGGGACGCGTATGGTGACCGCTATTCGAGCATCGAACTTGTCGTCCGAGGTTGGAACAAGCTTGCGGATGCAGCAGAGTGGGACTCGGTCGTGCACTTCCTCTTCGAAGAGGTAACCGATGTCGAGCTGGACGGCTTGAACCACCAGAATGTTCTGTCCGGCCTTGATTTCGAAATTGATCTGGCTAATGGTGACGGCTCGTCGCTGCTATCGGTGGAGCTGTGCCACTGCTACGGACTTTCTGGCGTCTTCAAGGCAAGGCGAGCAAAAGTTTTGTCTGTGACGCCATATCTTGGGTGAATCGCCGGCGCCGACGCGGTTCGGTCGGCCGCATGCGGCCAATACCGGCCTGTTACAGATGTCGGCTTCGGAGAAGGTCGCCGCCGGCTCAAGACAGGTGGTACCGGCCATGGGCAGCTTTGTGGCCACCAAACGGCATTAAAGTTGGCCTGGCCGGATGACACGCTGCAGACTGCTATGCCAAAAACCATCACATACATCGTCGGAAGCAAGCCGCCCCGACTGTCGATCCTTCAGCGGATCGCCGTTTCAGTGAGGGCGAAAGCTGGTGGACATACCGTCTTCACGGTACCGAACCAGGCGATGTCGCCCGCCCTGAGAATACGCGCTGTCCTGCCTCTGGACCTCGAAGCGTACAAGCGGGCGCCCATTGCGCGCGGCGACGTTGTCGTCTTCCGCAGTGAGAAATACGACGGATTGCTTCTTCCGAGTCGCGCTGTGGGTTTACCGGGCGAGACCATCGAATTGCGTCGAGCCAAGTTGATGGTTGACGGCGTCGAAGTCGAAGAGAGCTATCTTGAGGCGGATGCGTCGAGGAAGCCGTACTCTCGTGAACATGGGCCAATCGCAATTCCGCCGAATTGCGTGTTCGTACTCGGCGATTTTCGGGACTTGAGTGAGGACAGTCGCACCATTGGCCCAGTGGCTGCGGGACTAATTGTTGGGCGTCTCGTGCTGTAGATCTGCGCGAAAGTCTGATCACAAGACGACCGCTTTGTGGTGCCAGATTCACTTGCTGCTACTTCCGCAACCGGTCGGCAGCGTTACGATTGCTCCGACCGCCACCAGGCGGCACGCGGCCAATACCGGCCCGTTACACAAGTCGGCTTCGGAAGAGCCTGCCGCAGGCCGATGGCCCGAGGTCCCGGCCAAGTGCGGGCTATGGTGAACGTCAGCTAACAGGTCTCCGGTTGGTTACTCTGCAGCTTGCTTCGCTTCGTTCAATCTTTGACCGGTTGATCTATGGTCATTCGATTCAACAGGCCCTGATAAACCGATGTCGCGGCTGGCACTGTGCGCCAGTTGTTGTGCCAGTGAATGGCGCGCGGCGATTGCGCCATCACTTTGCGGACGATCGTTTCTTGATCGTCGTTGGCGCAGAAGAAAAGAGATGGATCGTCAAATAGCGGAGACTCTTTAGCCCACATGCCGTCGAAGGCGTCTGCTGGAAAGATGGTGATGCCAAGCCGTTGACAGTTCTCATCAGACATAAGAATCCATGGGCGGTAGGTCTCCAAAGAATCCGCAAGCGCCACAATGCGCTCAACTACCCCTCTACCCGATAGGTAGAGCAAGGCGTTGTTGGCTACGGGGTGTTCATCCCATCGATAGCAGAACGGAGTCTGACCGAAAAGGTCGCTCAGATCGCTGGTGAAACAAACATCGAGGTCAGTGTAAAAGCTAGGAAACTCGTAGTGCTCTAGCGGAAGGACGAATCGCGCTATGTCGGCACGATAGGTCTTGTCGACCGCAAAGCCAGCGAACAGGGGAGACGAGTGGCGATAAGCGCGCGCAAACGGACGAAGCATATGCGTACCGAACCACGACGAACCCAAGAGATGGGACCGCTGAAGTCGTCTAGCCACGTTCTTGATTGGCTGCCAGCGGTCGAACTCGTCCAACCCGCCATGAGTAACGTACTTGCTGATAAGCGCGTTTAGTGAGAAAGGCCGAACATGGATTCGCGGGTGTCGACGAACCCACTCGACTTCAGGCGCGAACGAGTTAAGCGAGTCGCTGTCAATCCACAGGTCGTACTCGTATCCTTCGTGGAAGTGGAGAAAGCTGCGGAAATGTAGGTCGGCTACAGCCGGCACATTGCCTGACCAGAAGCCAAAAAACCGCGGATGCATGGGATTTGTGAACATTGAGGAAGCGTCTCCTGTGGGCGCAGCAACTGAAGTGTGAGTGGCATGGCAACTGAGTTAGCCCGACCATCACGCACGGTGTCGGTGCGAAGCGACTCTCATCGCGCTGTGCGTCTCGAGTGGTCGATGGTAGCGCGAGCGCCGGGAGGCCTGCCGAGCAAGCTATGAAGGTCTGCTCTTGGATACCCGAACCGGCACTCTTTGCTTCCACTCGGGGTGGGTCGCAGCCGTCCTCTGGTCGACATGACGAAAGTCAGCTTCCGGGCGCCCAATCCGGCCAGGCCGATGACGGCTTCGGGTCGGAAGGAGCCGGTCGCGTCGCCCGGGAGCGGTCGTTCGCCGGGTGCTCCGCGAGAAATCCCGCCCGAACGGCCTCGTCGACGCCGCAGAGCGCCCATTCGAGGCTGCGTTCCCGCTGTCATGACGGCAGTACGCCAAAACCAGTCATCGAGTGCCGCAACAGGCACACCTCCTGGAACTCCCAATCGGCCTGAGCCTGAGCGGGGCGTACGACCGCTTCGAGCCAAAAGCCGACCGCGCGCGGGTTGTCGATGCCGGGGGCAAGAAGGCGCGCCGCGCCACCGTGAGGATCGAGGCGACGGGCGGGTTGGGGGACGGCGCTGTTGCGATAAGGCCGCTTATCGGCATAGAGTTTTCGCTTGCCGAAAATGATCAATATGGGGCTGCGACGCAGACATTGAAATCAGCGAGCCCGTGCTGCGTGGCAATTGGCTGAGAGACGCTAGCTAGAAGGCCACCAAGCCCTGCGAGCGGTGTCGATCGGCGCCACGCCCTCAGCGCGGCTAGAAGTGCACCGTGATCGCCAACGTTGCCACGCAGGAGACGAGCGCCGTCGCCGCATGGGTCAACCAAAGCTCCCACGGGTGGTCGAGCCGCTCGACCTGACGCGCAATGACACTGACAAGCTGCTGAATGCGTGGATCGACCCGTGAATCGAACAGGCGATTGGCCGCCATGGCCATCGCTTGCGCCTGTGCCTCCACTGCGTCATCCGTGCTCGCCAGGATATGCCTGACGGCCTGAACCTTGGCCTTCTCCGTCAAGGCCAAGATCTGGGCTTGGAACGTTGCCAACTGACCTGCGAGCCCGCCGCGGGCCTCTGCAAGCGTCTGGCAGGATTCGTCCAGCGCCGGTGCCAGCGCCTCGACCTGTCGAATCAGCCTTGCAGCCTCCCCGAGGGCTTCGAGAATCAGCGCTTCTCTCGTGGTGCTGGGATTGTTCATGATGCAGGCACCGCTTCATCACCCGAACGGTGTGTCAGGTCATGGAGTTCCAGCGCGGCGAAGCACGCATCGAGCCTGGGGATCACGCCTCTGGCGAGTCGTCGAATCGCCAGGCACTGCGCCAGAGCGAGCTTCTCCGACTGCGTGGCGGCCTTTGCGATGGCTGCCTTGTAGTCGGTGCGGTCGGCTGCCAGCTCGGCCAGGGACTGCCCCGTGCCACGTACCAGCGCATACGCCTCGTTGAACCAGAGGGCCGCTGCCATGCGGGGCCGAGCCGCGCCCGACGAAGCGCAATACGACAGGAGCGTCGCGAATGTGTGCTCGATCGGGTTGTCGTCGTCGATCTGGTTGAAGACCAGGCGCAGTCTGTCCGGCGCAACGCCGATGCGTGCCAGCTCCGCCAGCGTGGCCGCCGTGTCCTGCTGCTGCTTGCGGGCCGGCACCGTGGGCACGATGAAGCCGTCGAAGTCTTCCTGGCTGTCGCGATAGCGCGACATCAGCTTCAGAAAGTCTTCCACGTTGCTCGCGCCGACGTCGATCACGACGCTGTCCACGCTTTGCATGAACTCCTGCAGTTGCGCAAACTGGCGACCGCGGATCGTTACCGACGGGCCGTCGTCCGCATTGATGCTTTCCACCGCCACGACGTGGCAGCCTGGAATGCGAGGGGCCAGCAGATGGCGGGCAACCATGGTCTTGCCGACGTTGCCCGAGAAGTTGATGACGGCGAGTTTCATGAGGTCTCCTTGGTTGAGAACAGCGGGTTGCTGGGGTGGGCGGCGAAGAACGCTTCTGCGATTTCGTGCCCAGTGGCAAGCTTCGACGGCGGCGCTCCAGCGGGCACACGTCTCGGCGCTTGCAACGTCATGTCGTCAGGCTCGGGCGATGGCGGTCGCACGCCCGGCATCGTGCACAAGGCCCGCTTCTGCTGCCTTCGTACTTCTCGCCGCAGCGTGCTCTCGCTCACCTCGATGTCGAACTCGGTGAGCGCTTGCCGGATCGCTTCGTAGGTGTAGCCCTCGGCATGCAACTGCACGATCTCGGAGGCGTACGCTCCTGCCTTGCGGTCGACGCGTCCGGGTGGGCGTTTGGGTTGCAACTTCACGGCGGCCTCGCTGTGGCGATGCGACCAATCTAAGCCCGGGCGGCAGGTCGCAACGCGATGAATTTCAACCAAGAATCATCGGCTCCTCGACACCTGACCAGCAGTCTCCGCGGCGGGATCCTTCGGCTTGCCGGCACCTGTCCGTCTGCTGAGAAACGCGTGGGTGGCGGATCTGCGGTGTGCCCCGTCTCCTCTGCGGCGCCTTCGGGGCACGACGTAGCGGGCCGCGGTCTGCGGCCGCGATGAATCCGGGTTCGAAATCATCGCTTTCGACAGCTCGATTCGAGCCAATACTCAATGCATGCGTGAGTGCAGGATAGGCGCGGTGGCGCCGATGTCCGACACGCTCTCGCATGCCAGGAGGCTCGGGTATGCCACCCTCGTCACGCGATCGAATCAGCGTCGATCTTCAGGGTCTGAAGGACGCGCTCTGCGAGCGCGCCCGGGCGACAGGTGTGCTGCCTTCGGCCTGGGTCCGTACAACTCTGGCAGATGCCCTTGGCAAGCCTGCAGCGCCTGGCGCCGTCAGGGCTTCGCAGGCGATACATCGGCGAGACGCGAGCCGTGCCAGGCTGTCACTGCGCATGACTGGCGCGCAAGCCTTGGCTGTGACGGAGGCTGCGCACCGAGCGGGGATGAACCCTGGTGATTACGTCGCCAATCTGGTCGCTGGTGTCCCGGTGATCACGAACGGGTACCGTCGTGCCGACCATGTCGCCGCGTTGACGGCTTCTTGCGCAGAGCTATCGAGCTTCGGACTGAGCCTGCATCGACTGACCTTGCTGCTGCGCAATGGCTCATTCCGGGTTGCGCAGGACTACCAGGTCATGCTTGACAGATTGGATGGCGCGGTCGATTCGCACCTGAGGTTGGCCTCGAGGCTCCTGGGAGAACTGCGCCCACGCAACTGCGGCGACGAACGCAAACCGCTGCGGCGATCCGGGCGCGGTGAAAGGCCGCCGCGCAACTGAGACGGGGTCATTCCTCGAGGAGATTCCAGCGCTTGCCGACCGTGGCCACCGCCGAACCAATGACCTCCTGAAAGCCGAAGGCATTGCCGAAGCCGGTCATCCACCAGTTCAGGCCGGTGCCATCGGCTCGCTGTGGCGTGGGGAGGGGCACCTCGATCACGGCGCCGGTGGCGCGGACATCGCGGTGATCGTGGATCAGTCGGCTGACTTCCGCCCGGATCTCCTGGGCGGACTGTAGAGTTCTTGGCATCGGTGAGACGGGTTCGAGCCGCGACGCGGCGCATTGGAGGGCAGGCTGCCTTGCGGTCAGCAAGTCGATGAGTTGTTGATTGGCAGCTGACGGCGTGAGTACCTGGCCAGATTCCCAACGAACGCGGCGACAGGAACCCATTTTTCCAGCAAGGCCGAGATCCCGGGGCGGTACCTTGCTCGACCGTTGCCGAGCGGCATCAGTCCTGCCCCCGACCTCGACCCGAATCGAGGGCCTGTCATGCCCAAGTTCCACTCAGCCTCGTGTCGCGCCGGTGGACACTTCGACGAGCATGGCTGCCCATTTGGCCAGTGCGAACTTTCGCTCCGAGAAGTAGTCGTGCTGGTCGTAGATGCCCTCCACGTCTCGAATCTTGTGATTCAGGGCGCGTTCGGCGACGAACCGATTGATGCCGAGCGCGGCCATCTGGGTTCGAGCCGTGCGCCGCATGTCGTGGACAGTGAAGTGTTCGACGTCCTTGAGCGGCAGTCTCTTGAGCGCGACGTTCAAGGTGTCCGGGCTGATGTGCTGGAAGCGGTTCTTACGCGCGACACCATTCCTCAAGTGGACGCGCCTTCGAGCCGGAAACAGGTGCGCCTCGCCGCATGCGAATACCTGCAATTCCTGGAGCCATTCGATCACGGGCGGCGCAAGCGGGATGTCGATGGCGGCCCGTGTCTTCGTCTGCGAGGACTGCAGGTGCCACACGCCGGCCTCGAGGTCGAAGTCCGACCATCGGGCCGAGAGCAGTTCCATCTTCCTGACGCACAAGGCCAGGAGCAGCCAGACGGCCAGTTCGTTGAGGCGGCCGAAGGTCGGTGTCGATTTCATCTGGCGCGCCAGCGCGACCAGTTCCTCTTTCCTCAACCAGCGCACGCGCGAAGACTCGGGACCGCCCGCGTCCGAGTTGTCGAATCCAAACGCCGGATTGGCCTCGATCAAGCGTCGCTTCACAGCGAAGTGGAACATCCGGACCAAGTACCGCAGCGCGTCGTTCGCGACGGTGGGCGCACCGGCATCCACGATCTTCGTCAGCACCCGGTCGACGTGCGCGGGGCGAACGTCTTCGACGGGCAGGCTGCCGATCACCGGCTGGATGTGGCGTCTGAGTACCCGTTCGACAACCTCGGGGTGCTTGTAGCGGCCGAGGATGTGGCGCGCGAACCAGGCTTCGGACAAGTTGTCGACCGTGTGGATGTCGCTCGCCTTGAGCTTGTCCAGCTGCTTGGCCGCAGCGACGTCCGTGCCTTGCTGGAGCAGGGCGCGATCCTGGCGGGCCAGTGCGCGAGCCTCCTTCAGGGACAAGTCCGGGTAGCGACCGAGCACCTTCTCGCGCTGCCGTCCGCCGTAGCGGAATCGCAGGATCCACGATCCCTTGCCCAGATGGGCGCTCGCTGCGGACGCAACGAAAGTCAGCCCGTCCCCGACGCTGCGATCGACCGGGCCGGCGCTGAGCCAGGCCCTCAAGTTCCGGTCGGTAGCGTTTTGCGCAAACCCAGTATCCATGCGGCCTCCAGCGAAGTTTGTGGGGTAAATTTCCGGGCAGTGCCCGGCCGCTGTGGGGTTCGGCAATTTACCCCACGATTTACCCCACACGAAGCACGCGCTTCACTGGGACGCTCTGAGATCGTCTGGGACGAAAAACCTTATAAATCAATGGCTTGGCGCGGTGTCCCGGACGGCCCGAGACCCCCTGAAACATCACTCGACGTTCTGCACCTGCTCGCGCATCTGCTCGATCAGCACCTTCATCTCCACCGACACCCCGGTCAGTTCCAGTGCGGCCGACTTCGAGCCGAGGGTGTTGGCCTCGCGGTGCAGTTCCTGGATCAGGAAGTCGAGCCGCTTGCCCAGCTCGCCGCCGCCCTTGAGCAGGCGGGCGATCTCCTCGAGGTGGGCGCGCAGGCGCGACAGTTCCTCGGCGACGTCGATGCGCAGGGCGAAGGTGGCCGCCTCGTTGAGCGCCCGTTCGCGCAGGGCCTCGGTGGGCACGCTGCCGGCCGAACTGGTGGCGTCGAGGCCGCCGGTGGCCTTCAGGGCCTCGGCCCAGCGTTCCAGGAAGCGCTGCTGCTGGCGTTCGACGACGGCCGGCACCAGGGGCTCGGCCTGGGCGGCGAGCTCGCGCAACCGCACGATGCGCTCCATCAGGATCGCCACCAGCTTCTCGCCCTCGCGCGCCCGCGCCTCCTTCAGCGCGGCGACCGCGCGGCGGCCGGCCTCCATCAGCGCCTCGTCCACGCGGCCGATGGCCACGGGCGCCGAACGGCACCAATGCAGGACTTCGTTCACGCTCAGCGGCTGTGCTTTCGTCATCCACGACGTCACGGTGCCTTCCAGGCGTGACAATCGGTTGAGCTGGTCCGACGTGGGTTGGGGCCAGTCGTCGCCGCTGCCCTTGGCCGCGCTGACGCGCACGTCCACCTTGCCACGCCGGCAGCCGGCCGTGATCAGGTCGCGCAACGCCCCCTCGTGCTGGCGCAATTCGTCGGGCATGCGGAACGAGATGTCGAGAAACCGGCTGTTGACCGATCGGAGTTCGACGGTGACCGCCGCGGAATCCGTGGCGGTGGCGCCCTCGGAGGACGCTGCGGATGCTGCGGTCGCCGAGGCGTTGCCGAAGCCGGTCATGCTGTAAACTGCCATGTCGCGAGTGCCAGGTTGCAAAAAGAGATTATGTCAAAGCCAAAACCCGCCCCGCTTCCTTCGGGGACTGTGGTCGGCGGCTATCAGATCGTCAAGAAGATCGCCGCCGGCGGTTTCGGCATCGTTTACCTGGCCGAAGATGAAACACGTCATCTCGTCGCGCTGAAGGAATATCTTCCCGCCTCGCTGGCCGATCGGTCGCCAGGTGAATTGATTCCGCGCGTGAAGCCGGAAAAGCAGCCACTGTACCGCCTCGGGCTCAAGAGTTTCTTCGAAGAAGGCCGCTCGCTCGCGCAGATTTCGCACGCCAGCGTGGTATCGGTGCTGAATTTCTTCCGCGAGAACGAAACCGTCTACATGGTGATGAATTACCTGCAGGGTGACACCATGCAGGATTTCATCGTCACCGCGCGCGACCTGAAACGCGAAAAGGTATTGCGGGAATCCACCATCCGGTCGTTGTTCGACGAGATCCTGCGCGGCTTGCGGATCGTCCACCAGCACAAGATGCTGCACCTGGACATCAAGCCGGCCAATATCTTCATCACCAACGACAACCGCGCCGTGCTGCTCGACTTCGGCGCCGCGCGCGAAGTGCTGAGCAAGGAAGGCCAGTTCATCCGGCCGATGTACACGCCGGGTTTCGCCGCGCCCGAGATGTACCGGCGCGACGGCTCGCTGGGCCCGTGGACCGACATCTACGCCATCGGCGCCTGCCTCTACGCGTGCATGCAGGGTTACCCGCCCAACGACGCGCCGCAGCGCATCGACAAGGATCGGCTGCCGCTGTCGCTGTCGCGGCTGCGCAATGTCTACTCCGACAATCTCATCGAAGTCATCGAGTGGTGCATGGCGCTCGATCCGCTGTCCCGGCCGCAGAGCGTGTTCGCGCTGCAGAAGGAGCTGTCGCGCGAGATCGAACGTCGCTACACCACGCTCAGTTTCTCGGAGCGGCTGAAGCTGCAGATCGAGAACCTGAAGTCCGGAACACACCCTTGAGCGCCCGCTCGGGGCTGGAGAACTGAATGCGGTTTGGAACGTATCAGGTGAGCCGCAAGGGCGGCCGGGAAAAGAACGAAGACCGCATGGGCTACTGCTACACGCGGGATTCGGGCCTGTTCGCGCTCGCCGACGGCATGGGCGGCCATCCGGAGGGCGAGGTCGCCTCGCAGCTCGCGCTGCAGACGCTGGCCGCGTTCTTCCAGAAGGAAGCCAAGACCGACCTGAAGGATCCGCAGCGCTTCCTGCAGGACGCGATCCTGGCCGGCCATCACCAGCTGCTGCGCTACGCCACCGAGCGCGGCCTGACCGACACCCCGCGCACCACCATCGTGGCCTGCGTGCTGCAGGGCGGCAACATCTACTGGGCCCACTGCGGCGACTCGCGGCTGTACCTGGTGCGCGGCGACCGCCTGATCGCCCGCACGCGCGACCACTCGTACTCCGAGCTGCGCGAGGCGCTGTCGCACGTGGTGCCGCTCGACGAGAAGGTCAACCGCAACGTGCTGTTCACCTGCCTGGGCAGCCCCGGCAAGCCGGTGATCGACAGCGCCGGGCCCATGGTGCTGCGCACCGGTGACCGCGTGCTGCTGTGCTCCGACGGCCTGTGGAGCAGCGTCGAGGACGCCGAGATCGTGCGCATGATCTCGGAATTCCCGATCCACGACTCGGTGCCCGAGATCGTCGAGCAGGCGCTGCGCAACGCCGGCGAGAAGAGCGACAACGTCACGGCGCTGGCCGTCGAATGGGAAGCCAGCGAGGACGAGGACGCCAGCGGCAACGTCTCCACGCGCAACCTCGGCGAAGATGTGTTCGCCTCGACCATCCAGGCCAGCATGAGCGGCGACTCGTTCCTGCCCGACATCGACGACGACGAGATCGAGCGCTCGATCCGCGAGATCAACGAGGCCATTCAGCGTTCGGGTCCCCGAAAGACCTGAATCCCTGACAAGATTCGCACCACCACGAGCCGGGCACCTGCCCGGTTTTGCATTCAAGAAACGGATTTCCCCATGACCTTCGTCCGCACCGGCAACCGCGCCGCCAACGAAACGCGCCCGGTCCGGCTGACACGCAACTTCACCGTCCATGCCGAAGGCTCGGTGCTGGTGGAGTTCGGCGACACCCGCGTGCTGTGCACCGCCTCGGTGGAAGACCGCGTGCCGTCGTTCCTGAAGGGCAAGGGCGAGGGCTGGGTGACGGCCGAGTACGGCATGCTGCCGCGCGCCACCCACACCCGCTCCGACCGCGAGGCCGCGCGCGGCAAGCAGAGCGGGCGCACCCAGGAGATCCAGCGCCTGATCGGCCGCTCGCTGCGCGCCGTGTTCGACATGAAGCTGCTGGGCGAACGCACCATCACGCTGGACTGCGACGTGCTGCAGGCCGACGGCGGCACCCGCACCGCGGCCATCACCGGCGCCTGCGTGGCGGCGCACGACGCCATCGCCAAGCTGCTGGCCGCCGGCAAGATCGACCGCACGCCGCTGCTGGGCTTCGTCGCCGCGGTCTCGGTGGGCATCGTCGAGGGCACGCCGCTGCTGGACCTCGAGTACGTGGAAGATTCGGGCTGCGACACCGACATGAACGTCGTGATGACCGGCGCCGGTCACTTCATCGAGGTGCAGGGCACAGCCGAGGGCGCGCCGTTCACGCGCGTGGAGATGAACCAGCTGCTGGACCTCGCCGATCTCGGCATCCGCCAGCTGATCAACGCGCAGAAGAGCGCGCTGGGCCTGGCCTGACCATGCGGCTCGTCCTCGCCTCCAACAACGCCAAGAAGCTGGCCGAACTGCAGGCGCTGTTCGACGGCCTGGGCGTCGAGCTCGTGCGGCAGGGCGACCTGGGCGTGACCGAGGCCGAGGAGCCGCACGTCACGTTCATCGAGAACGCGCTGGCCAAGGCGCGCCACGCGGCGGCGGCCACCGGCCTGCCGGCGATCGCCGACGACTCGGGGCTGTGCGTCGATGCGCTGGGCGGCATGCCGGGCGTCATCTCGGCGAACTACGCGACGGTCGTCGCGCGCACCGGCGCGACGCCCGCGCGCGAAGTACTGCGCCAGTCGCAGGACGAGGCCAACAACGCGCTGCTGCTGGAGCGCCTGCGCGATGTCGAGGACCGCCGCGCCTGCTTCATGTGCACGCTGGTCGCCCTGCGCGCCGCCGACGACCCGCAGCCGCTGGTGGCCATGGGCCGCTGGAACGGCGAGATCCTGCGCGCGCGCGAGGGCAGCGGCGGCTTCGGCTACGACCCACTGATGTTCATCCCGGCGTTCGGGGCGACCGTCGCCTCGCTGGCCCGGGAAGTGAAGAACGCGCACAGCCACCGCGCGCTCGCCGCGGCGCAGATGAAGCAGCTGATGCAGCAGGCGTGGCATCTCTGAGCCGCGACCGGCCGTGCCGACCCTGAGCCCAGCGACGCCATGAGCATCGTCCGCATCCACCCCGTCAGCGCTGCCGGCGGCGAATCCGGCGAGGGTGCGCTCGCCGACGGGAAGGCCGGCGCCCCGCTGCGCGACCCGCAGTGGTACCACCGCCCCGGCACGCTGATCCTGCCTGCGCCGCCGCCGCTGTCGGTGTACGTGCACCTGCCCTGGTGCCTGAAGAAGTGCCCTTACTGCGACTTCAACTCGCACGAATATTCGACCGCCGGCGCGACGCCGAAGGACCTGCCCGAGGCCCGCTACCTGGACGCCGTGCGCGCCGACCTCGAACGCTCGCTGCCGCTCGTCTGGGGCCGCACCGTGCACACGATCTTCATCGGCGGCGGCACGCCCTCGCTGTTCTCGCCGGAGGGCGTCGCGCGCCTGCTGTCCGACCTGCGCATGCTGCTGCCGCTGGCGGCCGACTGCGAGATCACGATGGAGGCCAACCCGGGAACGTTCGAAAAGGAACGCTTCCGCGCCTTCGCGCAGGCGGGCGTGAACCGGCTGTCGATCGGCGTGCAGACCTTCAACGACGCCCACCTGCGCGCGCTCGGGCGCGTGCACGACGGTGCGCAGGCGCTGGCGGCCGCGGAAGAGGCCGCGCGCAGCTTCGCGACCTTCAACCTCGACCTGATGTACGCGCTGCCCGGCCAGACGCTGGCCGACCTCGACGCCGACCTCGACCAGGCCTTCGCGCTGGGCGCCCCGCACCTGTCGCTGTACCACCTGACGATGGAGCCCAACACGGTCTTCGCCACGCGGCCGCCGGCCGGCCTGCCGGACGACGACACCGCGTACGACATGCTCGATCGGGTCACCGAGCGCACCGCGGGCGCGGGCTTCGATCGCTACGAGGTCTCGGCCTATGCGCGCGCCGGTCATCGTTGCCGTCACAACGTCAACTACTGGCAATTCGGCGACTACCTGGGCCTGGGCGCCGGCGCCCACGGCAAGCTCAGCTTCGCGCACCGGGTCGTCCGCCAGGTGCGCTGGCGCGAGCCGGGCATGTACATGGACCGGTCGCTGGGCGGCCAGGCCGTCTCCAACGAGGACGAGGTCGCACGGGCACAGCTCCCGTTCGAGTTCATGCTCAACACGCTGCGCCTGCGCGAGGGCGTCGCCCTGGCGCTGTTCGGCGAGCGCTGCGGACTGCCGGTGTCGGCCATCGCCTCGGGCCTGGACGACGCGGAGCGCCGCGGCCTGCTCGCGCGCACCGGGGCGCCGGGGGCCGAGTGGATCCAGCCGACCGTGCGCGGCTTCGACTTCCTGAACGACCTCCAGGAACTGTTCCTTTGACGTGCCCGCCCTCGGGACGAGGGCCGGCACGCCGCTTGCCGCACGCTTCGAATGGTCGAGCAGGCACCCGGACCGGGCGCCTTGTCGCCGCCGAGCTCGAGTCCGTCTCGTCCGACCGCGGCACGCTCCGCCCGTGAGTGAACGCCCGCCCCACCGCCGCCGACCCGGACAGGAACCCATGCCAGAAAGCACCTCCGTCAACACCGAGCAGTTCAATCGGATCGCCCGCCGCAACGTCACCCTTCCGCTGGTCATGGGCCTGGTCAGCGCCGGCGCGTTCCTCGGGTTCTTCCTGTACTTCGTGACGGTGACCGGGTGGGTCGACCACACGCACCAGGTGATCGGCAAGCTCAACGAGCTCACCACGCTGCAGGCCGACATGGAGTCGGGCGCGCGCGGCTTCGTCCTCAGCGGCGACGAGACCTTCCTCGCGCCCTACCAGGTGGCCCGGCCGCAGTTCGGCACCCAGCTGGGGGACCTGATCGAGCTGACCGCCGACAACCCCGTCCAGACCGACCGGCTCAAGCGCGTGCGCGCGCTGCAGGAGGGCTGGGACGCCTACGCCCGCCAGATCATCGACCTGCGTCGCCGGGGTGGCGACGCCGTGGCCGTGGTGAAGTCGCAGGCCGGCAAGCAGCTGTCCGAACGCGTGCGCTCCGAGGTCCTGGCGGCGCGCAACAGCGAACAGATGCTGCTGACGGACCGGCTGGACGCCCTGCGACTGGTCACCTGGGGCGGGATCGGCGCCTACGTGCTGTTCATCGTGCTCGCGAACAGCTACATCGCCTGGGCCGGCCGGCGCGACATCAAGCAGCTTTCGGGGGATTTCGGCAGCGCGCTGCAGGCCCAGACCCACGCCGCCAACGTGCTGGCCGCGCAGGCCTGGGTGCGCGACGGCCAGGCCCAGCTCGCCGAGACCCTGATCGGCCAGCAGACGCTCACCACCGTGGGCCGCAGCGTGCTGGCGTTCGCCGGCCGCTACCTCGATCCGATCGTCGCGGCGATGTACGTGCGCGACGACCGCGGCGAGCTGCAGCGGGTGTCCACGCACGGGTTCGACGGCAGCGGGGACGACGGCAGCCAGCTGGCCGCGGCACGCGAGGGCCTGGTCGGCCAGGCGGCGCGCGACGGCCGCCTCAACCACGTGACCAACCTCCGGGGCGGCTACTTCATCAAGGTGGCCTCGGGCCTGGGCGAGGCGGCGCCGGCGGAGCTCGTGCTGGCGCCGATCAGCAACGACGGCATCGTCAACGGCGTCATCGAGCTCGGCTTCATGCGCCCCGTCAAGGAGCGCGACCTGGAACTGCTGGGGCTGATCAAGGGCGCCATCGGCGCCTCGGTCGACGCCGCGCTGTTCCGCAAGCGGCTGCAGGACTCGGTGGAGGAGACGCAGCAGCTCAACGAGGAACTGCAGGTGCAGCAGGAGGAGTTGCGCACCGCCAACGAGGAGCTGGGCGAGCAGTCGCGCGTGCTCACCGAGTCGCAGCAGCACCTGGAGCACCAGCAGGCCGAGCTCGAGGCCACCAACACGCAGCTGACCGAGCAGGCGAACGTGCTCGATCGCAAGAACGAGGCGCTCAACGCGGCCCAGGTGATGCTGCAGGAGCGTGCCGACGAACTGCAGCGCGCGAGCCGCTACAAGTCGGAGTTCCTGGCCAACATGTCGCACGAGCTGCGCACGCCGCTCAACAGCTCGCTGATCCTGGCCAAGCTGCTCAGCGAGAACAGGGACGGCAACCTCACGGCGGAACAGCTGAAGTTCGCGCAGACGATCTACGGCGCGGGCAACGACCTGCTCAACCTGATCAACGACATCCTGGACCTGTCCAAGGTGGAGGCCGGCCGCCTCGAGCTGCAGCCGCAGTTCCTGTCCGTGCACCGCCTGGTGGACTCGCTGCAGCGCACCTTCACGCCGCTGGCCGGCGAGAAGAAGCTGGCGTTCGAGGTGCGCGTGGAACCCGATGCGCCGACCTCGCTGGTCACCGACAACCAGCGCATCGAACAGATCCTGAAGAACCTGCTGTCCAACGCGATCAAGTTCACCGAGGCCGGCAGCGTCGTCCTCTCGGTGCAGTCGCGCCCGGACGATCGCATCGCGTTCGCGGTCCGGGACTCGGGCATCGGCATCGCCGAGAGCCAGCAGGACGTCATCTTCGAGGCCTTCCGACAGGCCGACGGCACCATCAACCGGCGCTACGGCGGCACCGGCCTGGGCCTGTCGATCTCGCGCGAGCTCGCCCGCCTGCTGGGCGGCACGATCGCGGTGGAAAGCGCGGCGGGGCAGGGCAGCACCTTCACGCTGACGCTGCCGGCGCGCTGGAGCGAGGCGCCCGTCGACGCTCCGGCCGAGGACGCCCCGGCACCCGGCGGCGCCAGCCTGAACTCCGATGGCGCGCGGCGCCCCGCCTTCCTGCCCGCGAGCACGCGCGCGCCGGTGCCCGCCGCCGCGCCGGTGCCCGCCGCCGTGCCGGTGCTCGCGCCCGCGCCGGCCAGCCCCTCGTTCGCGGACGACCGCAACGACCCGGCGTCCGCCAAGGGCCGCGTGCTGCTGGTGGTGGAGGACGACGAGGCCTTCGCCGGCGTGCTCTACGACCTCGCGCACGAGATGCGCTACCGCTGCCTGGTGGCCACCACCGCCAGCGAGGCGCTGGAGCTGGCCACCGGCTACCTGCCCCACGCGATCCTGCTGGACGTGCGGCTGCCCGACGGCTCGGGCCTGAGCGTGCTGCAGTTCCTCAAGGACGATCCGCGCACGCGCCACATCCCGGTCCACATCGTGGCCGGGGAGGACTTCTCGGAGATCGCGCTGCACATGGGCGCCATCGGCTTCGCCGTCAAGCCCACCACGCGCGACGAGCTGCAGCAGATCTTCCAGCGCCTGGAGGACAAGGGCGCCAAGAAGGTCAAGCGCGTGCTGGTGGTGGAGGACGACGCGCGCCAGCGCGACAGCGTGGTGCACCTGATCCAGGACGACGACATCGACATCGCCGCCGTGGCCACCGGCGCCGAGGCGCTGGAGTTGCTGCGCGGCACCGTCTACGACTGCATGATCATCGACCTGAAGCTGCCCGACATGGACGGCAGCGAGCTGCTGGAGCGCATGACCACCGAGGACATCTGCTCGTTCCCGCCGGTGATCGTCTACACCGGGCGCAACCTCACGCGCGAGGAGGAGACGCGGCTCAACAAGTACTCGCGCTCCATCATCATCAAGGGCGCGCGCTCGCCCGAGCGCCTGCTCGACGAGGTGACGCTGTTCCTGCACACCGTCGAATCGCAGCTCTCGGCCGAGCGCCAGACGATGCTGCGCACCGCGCGCAACCGCGAGAAGGTGTTCGAGGGCCGCAAGGTCCTGCTGGTCGACGACGACGTGCGCAACATCTTCGCGCTGGCCAGCGCGCTGGAGCAGAAGGGCCTGCAGGTGGAGATCGGCCGCAACGGCTTCGAGGCGCTGTCCAAGCTGTCCGAGGTGCCCGACATCGACCTCGTGCTGATGGACATCATGATGCCCGGCATGGACGGCCTGGAGGCCACGCGCCGCATCCGCGCGAACCCGAAGTTCGCGCAGCTGCCGGTGATCGCCGTCACTGCCAAGGCGATGAAGGACGACCAGGAGCAGTGCCGCCGCGCCGGCGCGAACGACTACCTGGCCAAGCCGATCGACCTCGACCGGCTGTTCTCGCTGATGCGCGTGTGGATGCCCGCGATCGAGCGCCTTTGAGCCGACCCGACGCCATGCCCCACGCCGCCGCCGACATCGAGCTGCGCCTGCTGCTGGAGGCGGTGTACGCGAAGTACAGCCACGACTTCCGCGACTACTCGGGCGCGTCGCTGCGGCGCCGCGTGCAGCACGCGCTGCTGCAGTTCGACTGCGCCACGATCTCGCAGCTGCAGTCCAAGGTGCTGCACGACCCGGCCGTGTTCCAGCAACTGCTGCAGATCCTGACGATCCCGTTCACAGAGATGTTCCGCGATCCGGGCTACTGGCTCGCGCTGCGCCAGCAGGTGGTGCCGCTGCTGCGCACCTACCCATCGCTGAAGGTGTGGGTGGCCGGCTGCGCCACCGGCGAGGAGGTGTTCTCGCTGGCGATCCTGCTGGATGAAGAGGGGCTGCTGGAGCGCACGCTGGTCTACGCCACCGACATCAATCCGGTGGTGCTGGAGAAGGCGCGCCAGGGCATCTTCCCCATCGCCGCGGTGCGCCAGCACACGGCCAACTACCAGGCCGCCGGCGGCAGGCGTGCGTTCTCCGACTACTACAGCGCGGCCTACAACTCGGCGCGCTTCGATCCCGCCCTGGTCCGCAACGTCACCTTCGCCGACCACAGCCTGGCCACCGACACCGTGTTCTCCGAGACGCAGTTCATCTCGTGCCGCAACGTGCTGATCTACTTCAACAAGACCCTGCAGGACCGCGCGCTGGGCCTGTTCCACGAGTCGCTGTGCCACCGCGGCTTCCTGGGCCTGGGCAGCAAGGAAAGCCTGGACTTCTCGCACTTCGCCGACCGCTTCGAGCCGGTCGCCCGGCGCGAGCGCATCTTCCGCAAGGCATGAGCGCACGCCCGGCCGCTCCGAAGGGCGCTCGCACCGCAGGCCGCAGGCCGGAGGTTGCCTGATGACCTCCTCCCCCGAGGCCGTCGCCGCCGCCGCCACCGCCCGCCGGATCGAGGCGGTGGTCATCGGCGCGTCCGCCGGCGGCTTCGGGGCGCTGCTGGCGATCCTGGGCGGGCTGCCGGCCGGCTATCCGCTGCCGCTGGTGGCGGTACTGCACCTGCCGGAAAGCCACGACAGCCGGCTCGCGGAGCTGTTCGGCCGCCGGCTGGCGCTCCAGGTGCGCGAGGCGCGCGACAAGGAGCCGCTGGCGGCGGGCGTGCTGTATTTCGCGCCCTCGGGCTACCACCTGTCCATCGAGGACGACCGCAGCTTCTCGCTCAGTTGCGAGGACCGCGTGAGTTTCGCGCGGCCGTCCATCGACGTGCTGTTCGCCTCGGCCGCCGACGCCTACGGGAAGTCCCTGGCGGGCGTGCTGCTGACCGGCGCAAACTACGACGGCGCGGCGGGACTGGCAGGCATGCAGCTTGCCGGTGCACTGACCATCGTCCAGGACCCGGCGACCGCCGAGGTGGCGACGATGCCCGAGGCCGCGATCCGACGCATGACCCCCGACCTGATCCTTACGCTCGCCGACATCCACGCCCTGCTGCGCCAGCTCGAGAATCGCCCATGACGATAGACCTCGGCATCAAGCTCCTGATCGTCGACGACCTGCCCGAGAACCTGCTCGCGCTCGAGGCGTCGATCCGCGACGACGGCTACAGCATCCACCAGGCGTCCTCCGGCGAGCAGGCGCTGGCGCTGCTGCTGGAGCACGAGTTCGCGCTCGCCATCCTCGACGTGCAGATGCCCGGCATGAACGGCTTCGAGCTGGCCGAGCTCATTCGCGGCATGGCGCGCACCAAGCACCTGCCGATCGTGTTCGTCAGCGCGGCCGGCAAGGAGCTGGACTACGCGTTCAAGGGCTACGAGAACGGCGCGGTCGACTTCCTCTACAAGCCGCTCGACGCCTACGCCGTCAAGAGCAAGGTGCAGGTCTTCGTCGCCCTCTACCGCCAACGCACCGAGCTGCGCCGCCAGCTGGTGGCGCTGGAGGAGTCGCGCCGGCGCCAGCAGGCGCTCGTCTCGGAGCTGCAGACGGCGCAGGTCGACCTCAAGCGCGCGCTGCAGATGCGCGACGAGTTCATGTCCATGGTCGTGCACGAGCTGCGCACGCCCCTGAGCGTGCTGGCCATGGAGGTGCGGGTGCGCCAGCACCAGATCGCCGCCGGCAACGCCACGTTCTTCGCCACCGACAACCTGGCCAGGATGTTCGAGCGCGACCAGCGCCAGGTGCGCAGCCTGACACGGCTCATCGACGACATGCTCGACGTCTCGCAGATCCAGCACGGCAAGCTGTCGATCCGGCGCGGGCGCTGCGACCTGACGGCAATGCTGCGACGCGTCGTCGGCGAGGTGCAGGGCCAGCGCGGCGACGTGCCGATCACGCTGAAGGCCGACGGCGACGACGTGGTGGGCGAGTGGGACGAATTCCGCCTCGAGCAGGTCGTCGTCAACCTGCTGACCAACGCGTTGCGCTACGGCGGCGGCAAGCCGATCGAGGTCGTGCTCAGCGAGCTCCCGGGCGCCGCCACCATCCGGGTCAGCGACCAGGGCGTGGGCATCGCGCCGGAGGATCGCTCGCGGGTGTTCGAGCAGTTCGTGCGCGTGGGCGACCGCCTGCGCACGCCGGGCCTGGGCCTGGGCCTGTACATCACCAAGCAGCTGGTGGAGGCCCATGGCGGCACGATCAGCGTCGAGAGCGCGCTGGGCGAGGGTTCCACCTTCTGCGTGGCACTGCCCACGCCGGGTGCCGATGCACCGCCTGCCGCGCAGCCGGCCGCCGTGTCGGAAAGCTGAGGCGCGCGGGTCGGGTCAGGCGACCAGCGCCGGCTCGAGCGTCGACGCGTTGGCGGCGTCGCGGTCGGGCGCCTGCGGAGCGGGCGGGGACGGCGCGACCGCGTGGCGCGGATCGGCCAGGGTGTCCACGGCCTGGTGCAGCGCCTCCAGCATCGCGTAGCGCCGGCGATACATGGCGCGCCGCTTGGTGGGCACCTCTTCCAGCGGACGCTGCGCGGTGGCCAGCGGCAGCGACCAGTTGCCGCCGGCTTCGCGCGCGGCGTCGTGCTCGGCCCAGAACGCGCGGTAGTCGAAGCGCAGCCGCGAGTCGCGCAGGTTCCAGCGTCCCTTGACGTGGTGGGCCGGGTCCACCCCGAGCAGGCGCGTGGCGCCCCAGTGCGCGGCCAGCACGCGCAGCGTGTGCACCAGCAGGTGCGGCGGGCGCATGCCATGCGCGGCGTGCGTGACGTCGCGGATCCGGTCCAACCCCTCGTCCTTCAGCGACGGACCCTGCACGTTGCCCATCAGCAGCGTGCGCGGGTCGGTCAGGCCGAAGCCGATGCTGTACAGGCGTACACCGTCGGCGCCGACCAGGCCGACCTGCCACAGGCCCTCGTGGAAGCTGACGTCGTTGAGCGACAGCACCAGCCGCGTGCGGTCGCCCAGCTCGAGCAGCGTCAGACCGTGCGTCAGCAGGGCGCGCACGTTGCCCTCGGCGCCGACCGAATCGCACACCACGCGCAGGCTGTCCAGCGTCGTGCGCAGGCGGGCGCCGGCGTCCAGGCGGCGGTCGACGAGGTGGTTCATCAGCGGGTAGAACGCCCGCGGCTGGGCCCGGAACAGCGCCGCCGCCAGCGGCCGGCCGGCGATCTCGCGCAGCAGGCGGGCGCGCACGTTCCAGGTCAGCGCCAGGCGCCAAAGGTACTTGGCGCGGCGCTCGAGGTCGAGGTCGAACGCGCCGTCGAACATGGCGCGCGCGTCCGGCCAGGCCAGCGGCCCGGCGGTCGGGGAGACGCCCGGGGCGTCGAGGGAGGTGAGGAGCATGTAAACCGTCGGCTGCGGAGCGGCGATCCGCTCCCTGAGCGGCAGTGTGGGAACCGGACCTATCGGATCGCTGTCAGCGGGCCGTCGGCGGGCCTTGTTTCCGGTTCGTGTCCGCGATATGTCGGTTTTGCGCATCATTGCCGGCCGGCCCGGGGGCTGGCCGGACCGGGCGGCGCCCAGGCGACAATCACGGCGCCATGCGACTGCTGCTGATCGAAGACGACGTCCACATCGCCCGCGAGCTCATGCTGCGCTGGCGCGACAGCGAGCGCCTGGCCCGGCACGTGGGCTCGCTGGCGGAGGCCGACGCGGCGCTGGCCGGGGGCAGCTTCGACATCGTGCTGCTGGACCTGGGGCTGCCCGATGGCGACGGCATGGACTGGCTGGCGGCCTATCGCCGACGCGACCCGCAGGGGGCGGTGCTGGTGATGACGGCGCGCGACCGGGTGGCCGACCGCGTCAAGGGGCTGCGCCTGGGCGCCGACGACTACCTCGTCAAGCCCTTCGCCCCCGAGGAGCTCGACGCCCGCATCGACGTGCTGGTGCGGCGGGCCAACATCGCCCGCACCCACGCGATCCGCTTCGGCCGCCTCGACCTGGTCCAGGAGACCTCGGAAGTGATGCTGGACGGCAAGCGCCTGGACCTCTCGCCGCGCGAGTTCGAGCTGCTGTTCATCCTGATGCGCGCGGCGCCGCGACTGGTGCCCAAGCGGACGCTGGTGGACGCCTTGTCCGCGCGCAACCTCGACCTCAACGACGCGGCCGCCGAGCTCTACGTGTCGCGCCTGCGCAAGAAGCTCGAGGGAACGGGGACGGGTATCCGCACGCTGCGCGGCGTCGGCTACCAGCTGGCCCTCGCGCCGTCGCCGGGCCCCGCGCCGGAAGCCGGGGCGTGAGGGGCGGGCCCGTGCCGGCGCGTCCGGTCCTGTATCGGCAGCTGACGCTGCGCCTGATGATCCCGCTGGTGCTGATCGTCGCGGGGGTCGGCGCGATGGGCCTGATCAGCGCCGGCGCCGAGACCGCCACGGTCTTCGACCGCTGGCTGCTGGACGCCGCCGTCTCGCTGGCCGACCAGGTGCGCAGCGGCAACGGGGGCGGCGCCAACGCGGTGGACCTGCCGGAGGCCGCGCGCACCATGCTCGCCTACGACGAGATCGACCACACCTGGTTCAGCGTGCAGGATCGCGGTCGCGTGCTGGTGGGCAGCGCCGGCATCCCCACCCGCGGGCGCAACGAGGCCGTCTACGGCGACGGCCGGGCCTTCGATGCGACTTACGAAGGGGTGCCGGTGCGCGTGGCCGCGGTCGGCGCGCAGTGCGCCGGCTGCGAGCGCGTGGTGGTGCTGGTGGCCGAGACGATGCTCAAGCGCCAGCGCTCCAACCGCGTCGTCGTCTGGCTGCTGCTGCCGCTGGGCCTGATGCTGGTGGTGACCTGCTCGGCCATCTGGATCGCCGTGCGCCGCACCGTGGGTCCGCTGGAGGTGCTGGCCGAGCAGTGGAACCGGCAGGCCCACGCGTCGCTGGAACCCATTCCCGAGGGCGACCTGCCGCACGAGCTGTCGCCGTTCGCCACCGCGCTGAACGACCTGCTGTCGCGCATCCGCGGCATCCTGGTGCGCGAGCGCATGTTCGCCGCCGCCGCGGCCCACCAGCTGCGCACGCCGCTGACCGCGTTGCGCCTGGGCATGGCCCGCGCACGCAACAGTCCCGACCTGGCCAGCGCGCGCGCCGTGCTCGACGAACTGGCCGCGGTCACCGAGCACACCGGCCGGCTGGTGCAGCAGTTGATGCTGCTGGGCCGGCTCGACCCCGAGAGCCGCAGCGACATCGACCGCGCGCCGGCGGACCTGCGCGACATCGCGCGCGACGTGTGCGGCCTGTTCGCCGAGGTGGCGCTCGACGACGAGGTCGACCTCGAACTGCAGGTGCCCGACGCCGCGGTGGTGGTGACGGCGCAGTCCGACCTCGTCGCGGAAGCGCTGGCCAACCTGATCGACAACGCGCTGAAGGCGTCGGGACGCCGCGGGCAGGTGCTGGTGGCGGTGCTCGACGCGCCGCCGCGCCTGTGCGTGAGCGACAGCGGCCCCGGCATCCCGCCGCCCGAGCGCGGCACCGTGTTCGAGCGCTACGCGCGCGGCGCGCGGGCCACGTGGGAGGGCACCGGCCTGGGCCTGGCCATCGTGCACGAAGTCGCGACGCTGCATGGCGCGCAAGTGCACGTGACCGACAGCGCGCTGGGCGGCGCCTGCCTGACGATGGAATTCCCGGCGGGCGCGCCGGCCGCGCGAGGCCCGACCCCATCGTAGCGCACGGTGGCAGCGGGCCGATGCGTCGCTCGCGCGGGGGGCGGGGGCACGAGGCGTGCGGTGGCCGCCGGCGCCTCAGCGGTCGACCGGCGGCTCCGATGGGCCGCCATGGCGACCGGCGGCGAGCCATTTCAGCAAGGTGCCGTAGATCGCCTCGACGTTCATCGGCTTGGCGATGAAGTCGTCCATGCCGGCCTCCGCGCAGGCCTGGCGGTCCTCGTCGAATGTGTTGGCGGTCAGGGCGATGATGGGGACGTTCGCCGACGCGGCCGTCGCGCGGATCGCGCGCGTCGCCGCCAGGCCGTCCAGGTGGGGCATCTGCATGTCCATCAGCACCAGATCGTAGCCGCCGTCGCCCGCCATGGCGACCGCCTCGTTGCCGTCCCGGGCCGTTTCCACGTGCAGGCCGATGCCCTGCAGGATGGCGAGCGCCACCTCGCGGTTGACCTCGTCGTCCTCGGCGAGCAGCACCCGCGCGCCGCCATGGTCCCGCCGCAACTGCGCCTCGGCCGCGGCGCCGTCCGCGTCGAGCGCCGTGGACGTCGCCCCGTGGGCGCGGGCCAGGGGAACCTCGAACCAGAAGGTGCTGCCGACACCGGCTTCGCTGTCGACGCCGCATTCGCCGCCCATCAGGCGCACCAGACGCTGCGTGATGGCCAGTCCCAGCCCGGTGCCGCCGAAGCGGCGCGAGGTCGACGCATCGGCCTGCTCGAAGGGCTGGAACAACCGCGGGATCAGCGCCGCATCGATGCCCAACCCGGTGTCCTGGACGGAGAAGCGCACGTGCAGGCGGTCGCCGTCCTCGCGCAGCAACTGCGCGCCCAGCACGATGCGGCCGCGCCGGGTGAACTTGACGGCGTTGCCGGCGAGGTTCAGGAGTGCCTGGCGCAGCCGCATCGCGTCGCCGCGCAGCCAGTGCGGCACGGCGTCGCGATCGATCTCGACCTCGAGCCCCTTGCGGCGCGCCGATTCGGCGATGATCGAGCGCACGTTGTCCAGGATCGCCGACAGCGGGAAGTCCGCGCTTTCGAGCTGCAGCCGGCCGGCATCCATCTTCGAGAGGTCCAGCACGTCGCTGACGATGGCCAGCAGGTGCTTGCTGGCGTTGCTCATCTTGTCCAGGTGCTGCGCGTGCTCGGGCATCACTTCGCCGCGCCGGATCAGGTAGTTCAGGCCGATGATCGCGTTCAGGGGCGTCCGGATCTCGTGGCTCATGTTGGCGAGGAACGAGGCCTTGGCCAGCGCCGCCGCCTGCGCCGCGTCGCGGGCCTTGACGAGCTCGCCGGTACGTTGGGCGACCTCCTGTTCCAGCCTGTCGCGGTGGGCCTCGAGCTCGCGCAAGGTGCTGCTCAAGGAGCGCGTCGTGCGATGCAGCGAGCCGACGATCCCGCCCGCGATCGTGCAGGTCAACGCATAGAAGGCGAGCGTCTTGTAGCCGGTCGGTTCGAGCGAGAACGACAGGTACGGCGGCAGGAAGAAGTACTGCGCCGCGAGACCGCCGAGGACCGCTGCAAGCACGCCGGGACCGCGTCCGAGCAGGAAGAAGCCGATGAGCACCGCCGGATAGAACGTGACGTAGGCCACGCCGCCCTGCATCGGGGCGATCGCCAGGCGGGCGCCGAGGGCCAGCAGGAACAGGAGGACGGCACAGCCGTAGCGCCGGACCGGCGACCAGGCGAGCGTCCGATCGGCGACGAGGCGCATCGTTCGATCCCCGGCACCCTAGTCCGGCCGGCGTCCCCGCACCGCGTGGGCGCGTGCGCGGGTCGTGATGCTGCCGTCGGCCGCCGCGGGCAGGCGCTCGCGCAGGCGCGCCTTCAGGCTGTCGGTGGCCCCGCCAGGCAACTGGCCCAGCCGCGGCGCGAACGCCGGGCCGCGGCGGGCAGCGGCCCAGTAGGCGTCGAAGTCGGCGAAGCTGCGCTGGACCACGATCTCGTGCGTGTGCACGTCGACGAGCCCGGCCGCGGTCCACGCCTCGCGCAGCGCCGCCAGCCCCGCGGCTTCGACGCGCGGCGGCCACAGCGGGGCCTGTCCGAGCCGGGTCATCTCCTCCTGCACCGCACCGTACGGGAAGCCGCCGCCGAGGATGTCCCAGGCATAGGCGCAGACGCCGCCGCCCGGGCGCACGACACGCACCATCTCCGCGACGCCGCGCGCCGGCTCGGGCACGAAGAAGATGACCAGCGCCATCACCGCGGCATCGAAGCGGCCGTCGGCCCAGGGCAGGGCCATCGCGTCGCCGCGCTCGAAGTGCGCGGGGGCCCGGGCCAGGCGCTCGCGCGCGAAGGCGAGCTGGTGCTCGGACGGGTCGATGCCGTGCACGTCGCGGGCGCCGCAGCGCCCGACCAGCAGCTCGGTGAAGGCGCCGTTGCCGCAGCCGACGTCGGCCCAGCGCAGCCCGTGCGCGGGCGACAGCCAGTCCAGGAAGGCCTCGCCCGCCAGCTGGCTCCACTTGCCCATGAAGTCCTCATAGGCCGCGCCGTCGTCGAAGCGGATCTGCTTGTCGTCCATCGCCGGTCTCCCGTTGGATGTCGACAGTATGGCGCGGTTCCGGCCGTGCAGGAGTCCAGGCGTTCAGGCCGGCGGACTCTTCAGATGCTGCGGCAACGCCCCCACCAGCGCGCGCAAGGCCAGCGGCAGCAGGACCAGGTCGTCGACGGCGCCCAGCAGCGGCAACGCCAGGTTGGCCGGATCGAGTGCGAAGAAGGCGAGCACGACGCTGGCCGGCAGCAGCCAGGCCGGCCGGTCCGGATGCCGCAGGGCGTGCCACAGCAGCTTCAGGTCGCGCCCGCCCTGGCGCCAGAAGATGAACAGTCGCCGCATGGAGGCTCCTTGGCGGGCGAGGCTGCCCGATGGAGAGCATCTGGAGGCGAAGCGGCGGATTTCAAATGCCGGCCCGCGCCGCCCTACAGGTCGAAGTTCGTCGGCAGCATCACCACGTCGCGGATGGTCATGCCGCGCGGCCGCGTCAGCATGAACAGCACGACCTGCGCCACCTCGTCGGCGTCGAGCAGGCTGCCCGATGCGCGCGCCTGCGCCAGCTTGTCGGCCGGCCAGTCGGCGATCAGCGCGGTGGCCACCGGCCCCGGCGAGATCGCGCCCATGCGGATGCCGTGGCGGAACACCTGGCGCCGGGTGGTCTGCACGAAGCAGTCGATCGCCCACTTGGACGACGCGTACACCGGCTCCCATGGCGTGGGGAAATGCGCCGCCAGCGAGCTGGTGACGACGATGTCGCCGCGGCCGCGCTCGATCATGTGGGGCAGCACGTCGCGCACGTTCTTCATCACGACGTTGATGTTGAGGTGCAGCATGCGGTCGATGGCGTCGCCGGTCGCGTCGACCAGGTCGCCGCCGAGGTACAGGCCGGCGTTGGCGTGGAAGATGTCGATGCGGCCGGCCAGCGCCAGCGCGACAGGCACCAGGCCCGCGCAGGCGGCCGGATCGAGCAGGTCGACCACCAGCGGGATCATCGCCTCGCCGTGCCGCGCGCACAGCGCCGCCAGCGCGGCCGCGTCGCGGTCGACCATCACCACGCGCGCCCCGGCGCCCAGCAGCGCGCGGGCGCTGGCCAGGCCGATGCCGGAAGCCGCGCCGGTGACCACCGCCACCTGGCCGGCGAGGGCGTCGTTCATCGGGCAACCTCCGTCCTGCGGACTGCGGCGCGACCGCCCTTCGGCGCGGCCGTTCGTGCGCTCATCAGACGTGCTCCTTGATGAAGAGATCGCGGTCGGGCGCGAAGTTGGCATGCAGCGGCAGCAGCGCGCCGCCAAGCGCGCCCGCGTCGGCGCCTACGGTGCCGGCCAGCAACTGCGGCGCGGCGACGCCCTCCCAGTTCGAGCGTCGCATCGCGGCCTCGGTGGCGGCGATCAGCTCTGCCAGCAGGGGGCGGTCGATCGCGCCGTCCAGGATCACGCCGTCGAGGTCCAGCAGGCAGGTGGCGCCGTTGATCGCATGGGCGATGGCCGCGCCCGCGCGTTCCAGCCAGGTGCGCGTGACGTCGTGCCACGGCGCCTGCAGCGCCTGCGGGCCCTCGAAGCCGGGGTCGTCCAGGCCGGCGTCGCGCCACGCCTGCTCCAGCGTGTGGAGCGACGCGACGCTGAGCAACTGCGGCGCCGCGCCGCGGGCATCGGGCAGGCCCAGCGGCATCGAGCCGATCGCACCGGCGTTGCCGGTCAGGCCGTTGCGCAGGTGGCTGTCGATCACCAGGCCGCCGCCGATGAAGGTGTCGACGAAGATGTAGAGGAAGCTGTGCATGCCGCGCCCGCGGCCCGCCACCAGCTCGGCGACGCAGGCGGCGGCGGTGTCCTTCATCGCGTGCACCGGCCAGTCGCACATGGCGGCCACGGCCTCGCGCAGGTCGAGCCGGTTCCAGCGTTCGGCCACCGCGGGCGTGACGCCCAGCAGCGACTGCCAGCTGCCGAGCGCCAGCGGCGCGGCCAGGCCCACGCCCTGCAGGCGCAGCCGGCCCTGGGGGCCCAGCTTGCGGCGGATCGCGGTGAAGCGCAGCCGCAGCTCGGCGAGCACCTCCTCGGGATCGGGGAAGCGGTAGGCCAGCGACCAGCGCGCGCAGGGCTGGCCGCTGAAGTCGATCAGCAGCGTGTCGAGCCGGCGCCGGCCCACCTTGATGCCGATGGCGTAGGCGCCGTCCGGGGCCAGCGACAGCGGCACCGAGGGCTGGCCCACCTTGCCGCGCACCGGCGCGCCCTTGCGCAGGTAGCCGTCGTCGATCAGGCTCTTGGTGATCATCGACACCGTCTGCGCGGTGAGCCCGGTCAGGCGCGCGATCTCGGCGCCCGGCAGCGCGCCGTGCAGGCGGACCGCCTGCAGCACCACGCGCTCGTTGTACTGGCGCAGCCCGCCCTGGCTCGATCCGCGCGGGCGCAGGTGGGCGCGTTCCGCGCGCGCCGGGGCGGCCGCGGGCAGGGCGGTGGTGGCGACAGTGCGGGCCAAGGCGTCGTCAGTGGGCGAGGGCATCGGCGGGCAGGTCTTCCGGGCGCAGCGCGCCGGTCATCACCGCCACCGTGTCGCTCATGCCGATCTTCTTCGGGTTCAGCACGGTGGCGCGCTTGCCCAGCCGCGCCACGTGGATGCGGTCGGCGACCTCGAACACGTGGGGCATGTTGTGCGAGATCAGCACCACGGCCAGGCCGCGGTCGCGCACGCGCCGGATCAGCTCGAGCACCATGCCGCCTTCCTTGACGCCCAGCGCCGCGGTCGGCTCGTCCATGATGACCACGTGCTTGGCGAACGCCGCCGCGCGCGCCACCGCCACGCACTGACGCTGGCCGCCCGACAGCGTCTCGAGCGCCTGCGACATCGAGCGGATGCCCACCTTCAGCTCGGCCAGACGGGCCACGCTTTCCTCGATCATGCGGCGCTTGTCCAGCATGCGCAGCACGCCGCCGCGCCAGCCGGGGCGACGCATCTCGCGGCCCAGGAACAGGTTCTCGGCGATGGTCATCGCGGGGGCGACGGCCAGGTCCTGGTAGACGGTCTCGATGCCGGCGCGGCGCGCCTCGATCGGGCTGCGGAATTTCGTGACGACGCCGTCCAGCTCGATCGAGCCGGAATCGGGCACGGTCGCGCCCGACAGGGCCTTGATCAGCGAGGACTTGCCGGCGCCGTTGTCGCCGATCACGGCCAGGATCTCGCCGGCACGCAGCTCGAAGTCGGTGCCGTCCAGTGCGACGACCTGGCCGTAGCGCTTGACCAGCGCGGTGGCCTTCATCACGACACGGGGTTGTGTGATCGCATTCATTTCGGTGAGTCCTTGCTGCGGTGGCCCAGGCCCGCGTACGCGCGGCCGCTCCGGAGGGAGCGGGCCTGAGCCCCTTGGGGGCGGTGAGCGGAGCGAGCCCGGGCAACCATGTCTAGCGGCTCCCCCGGCGCGAGAGTTGATCGGCAGCGACCGCGAGGATCACCAGCACGCCGGTGACGAGCACCTGGTAGATGGACGACACGCCCATCAGCGTCAGCCCGTTGCGGAACACGCCCACCACCAGCGCGCCCACCAGCGAGCCCGCGATCACGCCGCGGCCGCCGAACAGGCTGGTGCCGCCCAGCACCACGGCGGTGATCGCGTCGAGGTTGTCGGTCTGGCCCGCGTTCGGGTCGCCGACGCCGGTGCGCGACACGCTCAGCAGCGACGCGACGCCGTACAGCGCGCCGGCCACGACGTAGACCACCAGCAGCACGCGCTGCGTGGGAATGCCCACCAGGCGTGTCGCCTCCGGGTTGTTGCCCACCGCGTAGACGTGGCGGCCCGCCGCCGTCTCGCGCAGCACGAACCACGCCAGGCCGTACAGCACCAGCATGGCGACGGTGCCCCAGGCGAATTGGGTGCCGCCGATGGAGAAGGTGTCGCCGAGCGCCGTCATCAGCGGCGGCAGGTCGGTGACCGTCTGCGCACCGGAGTACAGCTGCGTGACCGCGAACGCGATGTTCATCGTGCCCAGCGTGACGATGAACGAGGGCAGGCGGATGCGCGTGACCAGCAGCCCGTTGACCAGCCCGAACAGCGCGGTGACGCCGATGCCGCAGGCGATCGCCAGCAGCGGCGGCAGCCCCAGCGTGGTGGCGAAGCGCGTCATCACGATGCCGCCCAGCGCCATCAGCATGCCGCACGACAGGTCGATGCCGCCGGTCAGGATCACCAGCGTCTGGCCGATGGCGATCACGCCGACGACGGCCACCTGCTGCAGGATCAGCGAAAAGTTGCCGCCGGACAGGAAGTGCTCGCTCTGCGTGGCGAAGAACGCGCAGGCCAGCACCAGCGCGACCACGGGACCGAGCACGGCCACGCTGAGACCGGCGGGCCAGCGGAGCCCCGCGGCGCTCGGCTTGCCCGCCTCGACATTGGAGGCTCCGGTGCTCATCGTGAAACCTCCGTGCTGTGCACTGCGGTGCGAGTGCTCTTCGGAGCGGCCGTGCGCGTGCTCATCTCACTTGCCCCAGCACAGGGATTCGCCGACCTTGGAATCCTTGCTCTCGATGCCGGCCATCGGCTTGTCGGCGATCAGGGTGACGCCGGTGTCGGTGTAGCCGCTGACCTTGGTGCCCTTGGTGGCGTAGTCGACGCCCGCGGCCACGCCGAGGGCGGCCATCTTCAGCGGGTACTGCTGCGAGGTGGCGGCGATGACGCCGGCCTTGACGTTGCGGATGCCTGCGCAGCCGCCGTCCACCGACACGATGATCACGCCCTTTTCCTTGCCCGCGCGCTTGAGCGCGGTGTAGGCGCCGGCGGCGGCCGGCTCGTTGATCGTGTAGACGATGTTGACGTCGGGGTTCTTCTGCAGGCAGTTCTCCATCGCCGTCTGGCCCTTGGCCTGGTCGCCGAAGCTGTCGGCCTGGCAGATGATCTCGGGCGCCTTGCCCAGTTCGTTGACCTTGGCGTCGGGCGCAGCCAGGCCGAAGCCCTTCATGAAGCCGTTGTGGCGCTGCGCGCCCACCGGGTGGCCGGGGAACAGGTCCAGCGTGACGATGTGCGCCGGCTTGCCGCCGAGCGCCGCCTTGGCGTACTCGCCGATCAGGATGCCGGCCTTGTAGTTGTCGGTGGCGAACAGGGCGTCGGTGGCGTCCTGCGGATCGGTCGGGCTGTCCAGCGCGATGATCATCACGCCCTTGGCGCGCGCCTTCTGGATCGCCGGCACGATGGCCTTGGAATCGTTGGCGGTGATCATGATCGTCTTCGCGCCGGCGGTGATCATGTTCTCGATGGCGGTGACCTGCGCGGCGTTGTCGCCGTCCTGCTTGCCCGCGGCGGTCAGCAGCTTGGCGCCGCGCGACTTGGCCATCTCGGTGGCGCCTTCCTTCATCTTCACGAAGAAGGGGTTGGTGTCGGTCTTGGTGATCAGGCCGATCACGGGCTGGTCGGCCGAGACGGCGACGCTGGCGGTGGCGGCCAGGACGGCGGCGGCCAGCAGGGACGAAGCGAGCTTCAGCATGGTTTGTCTCCGATGCGTTGAGGAAGGCCGCTTCTTTGGCGGCAGGGCGAGACGTGATTGTGCAAACCTTGGATAAATAAATCAAGCGGACTGATTAATGGAAAACCCAGGGGCCGCCGGCGCCGTCGATTCCAGCTCGACGGCGGGCGCGCGGCGACAATGGCCGCGCCATGCTCCTGCGCCTCCATCACGCCGCCATCATCTGCTCGGACTACGCCATCTCGAAGCGCTTCTATGTCGAGGTGCTGGGCCTGGCGGTGCTCGGCGAGCACTGGCGCGCGCCGCGGCGCTCGTGGAAGCTGGACCTGGCGCTGCCCGACGGCGGCCAGGTGGAGCTGTTCTCGTTCGAGGGCGCTCCCGCGCGGCCGTCCTATCCCGAGGCGCGCGGGCTGCGCCACCTGGCGTTCGAGGTGGCCGACGTCGCGCGCGCCAAGGCCGAGCTCGAGGCGCGCGGCGTGGCGGTGGAGCCGATCCGGGTCGACGAACACACCGGCCGCCGCTTCACGTTCTTCGCCGACCCCGACGACCTGCCGCTGGAACTCTACGAGGCCGCGCCCGCGGCCTGACGGGAAGCTCAGGCGGCGACGAACTCGCGCCGCAGCAGCCCCAGCTGCACCAGGTCGCGCCGCTCGCCCAGCCAGTAGCCGGCCTCGCGCAGCAGGCCTTCCTCGACGAAGCCCAGGCGCTTCAGCAGCGCGAGCGAGGGCGTGTTGCGCGGGTGCACCTGGGCCTCGATGCGCTCGACGCCCATCGTCGCGAACGCCCACGCGTAGATCGCGCGCAGCGCCTCGGTCATGTAGCCGCGGCCCTGCGCCTGGCGGGCGAGCTCGTAGCCGGTCAGGCAGGTGCGCCAGCCGCGATTCCAGCGGAACACGCCGCAGGTGCCCAGCAGCGTGCCGCCGCGGCCGGGGTCCGCGTGCACGATGCCCCAGCGCACGCCCGGGCTGGGCAGCAGGCGCATCGCGGCGAAGCCGGCGATCACCTTTTCCGCGGCCTCCAGGTCGACCAGCGGATCGCTGCCGAACCACCGCATCGCCGTGGCGTCGCCGTGGATCGCCAGCAGCGCGGTCGCGTCGCTGGCGACGATCTCGCGCAGCTGCAGGCGCGGGGTCGACAGCGACGGGAAAGCGCCGTCGGCCGTCATTGCGCCCCGAGCCGCCACAGCGAGGTCACCTCGCGGCTGCGCGCCGCGAACAACGGGTCGGCCGGGTCGCCGGCCTTGGGATGCGTCGGCCGCGTGTCGTGGCGGGCGACCACGCGCAGGCCTGCCGCGGCGATCCACGCCAGCAGTTCGTCGCGCGTGCGCAGGCCCAGGTGCTCGGCCAGGTCCGACATCACCAGCCAGCCCTCGCCGCCGGGCGCGAGGTGGGCCGCCAGGCCGCCCAGGAAGGCGCGCAACATCGCGCTGTCGGGGTCGTAGACCGCGCGCTCGATGGCGGCGTTGGCCGGCGTCGGCACCCAGGGCGGGTTGCAGACGACCAGCGCGGCGCTGCCTTCGGGAAACATGTCGGCCGCGACGACGCGCACCTGGCCGGCCAGGCCCAGCCGCGCCACGTTCTCGGTGGCGCAGGCGATCGCGCGCGGGTCCAGGTCGGTGGCCACGACCTCGCGCACGCCGCGCCGCGCCAGCAGCGCCGCGATCACGCCGGTGCCGGTGCCGATGTCGAACGCCAGCGCCTGCGCGCCCGGCGGCAGCGGAGCCTGCGCGACCAGCGGCAGGTACTCGCCGCGCAGCGGCGAGAACACGCCGAACCATGGGTGGATGCGGCCGCCCAGCGCCGGCACTTCCACGCCCTTCTTGCGCCACTCGTGCGCCCCGACCAGGCCCTGGAGCTCGCGCAGCGAGGCGATGGACGCGCTGCCGTCGGGCGGGCCCCAGGCCTCGGCCAGCGCGGCGCGAACGTCGGGCGCGCGGCGCAGTGCGATCGTGCGGTCCGGCTCGAACTTCACCAGCACGCGGCCCAGCAGCGCGGCGCGGCGCGCCTGGGCCGCGCGGTGGCGCGCGAACGCGTCGCGCGCGGCCGCCTGCGCGTCCCCGCGCCCGCCGGCCGGCGCGGGCGCTGCCGCGCCGACGCGCGGCGGCCGGTCGACGCGCCGACCGAGCGCCTGCAGCAGCTGGCGGCCGTTGTGGAAGTCGCCCTGCCACAGCAGGCCGGTGCCCTCGCTGACCAGCTTGAAGGCGGCGTTGGCCGTGAGGGTGTCGTCGGCGGGCAGCAGCGTCGCCGGCATCGCCTGCGATTCGGAGCGCCAGCGCGCGCGCTGCGGCGTGCCGGATTCTTCCCAGGTGATCCAGGGTTGTTCTTCGTTCATCCCCGAATCATGACATTGCCCGGCCGTCCGGCCTGCAGCGCCTCACTGGCGCAGCCGGCGCACCCACTGGTTGATCAGGTCCCGCGAGGCCGTCGGGATCTCCACCCACAGGCCGCCGCAATGCACGTAGTGGCCGCGCACGGTCATGTGGGTGGTCTTGATCGTGCCGGTCACCGGCGTGATCCGGCCGGGATCGTTGAGTCCCGGCACGGCCAGGGCGACGCGCAGCACGCTGTGCGCGGGAATGCCGATCTCCGAGATCAGGCCGATGCCGCTTTCCGACAGGTCGAAGACGTTGAGCTGGACCATGCGATCGTCGGCCAGCAGCACGCGCGCCTGCCAGTTGGCCCGCACGCGCGATTCCTTGCGGTTGTCGGCGGATTTCGTCGGCAGCGGCGGCTTGGGCACCGCTGCGGCGCCGGCGAACAGGTCGTCCGCATCATCCTGGTCGTTGGGCATGGGACCGGTGTCCTCTGCCGCCGTCGCAGCATCGACGACCAGCTTGCGCCTGCGCGAGCGACCGCGTCAAGACGGGCGCCACGACCCTGCGGGCGCAGGTGTGAATCGGCGGGCGGTCGCATGCGCGGACAACGAAAAAAGGGGCCGACGGCCCCTTCGTGCTGCGTGCCGCGCAGGGCGCCGTCAGACGCGGTTCATCGACAGCCCCGACGTGCTGCGCAGCCGGTCGATCACGTGCTGCGCGATCTTGGTCAACGGCAGGACCTCGTTGGCCGCGCCGTGGGCGATCGCCTCGCGCGGCATGCCGAACACGACGCACGTGGCCTCGTCCTGGCAGACGTTGTAGCTGCCGGCGTCCTTCATCGTGCGCATGGCCTTGGCACCGTCGGCGCCCATGCCGGTGAGCATGATGCCCAGCGCGTTCTGGCCGACGACGCGGGCGGCGGATTCGAACAGCACCTCCACCGAAGGCTTGTGGCGGTTGACCGGTTCGCCGTCGGACACCCGGGCGATGTAGTTGGCGCCCGAGCGCTCCACGCTGAGGTGGAAGCCGCCGGGGGCGATGTAGGCGTGTCCGGGCAGGATGCGCTCGCCGTCGACGGCCTCCTTGACGCGGATCTTGCACAGGCCGTCCAGCCGCGCCGCGTACGACTTCGTGAAGCCCGGCGGCATGTGCTGGGTGATGACCACGGCCGGCGAATCGGGCGGCAGGTTGGTGAGCACTTCCTTGGTGGCCTCGGTGCCGCCGGTGGAGGCGCCGATGAAGATCAGCTTCTCGGTGGACAGCCGGCCGATCGACTGCGGCGCGGCCTTGGCCGGCGCCGCGGCGCCGGCGACGGTGGGCGGGTGCGCCGGCGCGTGCGGCTTGGCCACGCGCGCCTTGGAGGCGGTGCGCACCTTCTCGGTGATCTCGTCGGCGAGCAGCTTGAGGCCGTCGGCCACGCCGATCTTGGGCTTGGCGACGAAATCGACCGCGCCCAGTTCCAGCGCCTTGAGGGTGACCTCGGCACCGCGCTCGGTCAGCGTCGACACCATCACCACCGGCATCGGCCGCAGCCGCATCAGCTTGGACAGGAAGTCGATGCCGTCCATGCGGGGCATCTCGACGTCCAGCGTGATGACGTCCGGATTGAGGTTGCGGATCATCTCGCGCGCCGCGAACGGGTCGCTGGCGGAGCCGACGCATTCCATGTCGACCTGGCGGTTGATGATCTCGGTCAGCAGGCTTCGCACCAGCGCGGAATCGTCGACGACGACCACTCTTGTCTTTGCCATGGGTCAGTTCTCCCTGGAATGTTCTGCTCAGAACAGGTCGACCGAGCCGCCGCCCGTCGATGCCGGCGCCGCCTTCTGCGCAGCCAGCCGATCCTGTTGCACCAGTGCCTCGGCGTTGGTCGGCGCGAGGCGCTTGACCATGGCCTTGCCGCTCGCCGGCAGGAAGCACACCTTGCGCGGGTAGATGTCCATCACGTCCTTCGACACGACCGGGATGCGCTCCATGTTGAGGAAGTCCATGACGAACTTGGTGTTGCGTTCGCCCACGTTGATGCTGTTCATGCCGGCGATCACGGCGCCGCCGCCGAACACCTTGGCCTCCATCGTCATGCGGGTGGCGCCGCGCTTCATCATCTCGTTGATCAGCAGTTCCATCGCGTACGAGCCGTAGCGCCCCGAGTCGCCGGCGCCTTCGGGCAGCATGAAGTGGTTCATGCCGCCGATCTTGGCCTGGCGGTCGTAGAGGCAGGCCGCGATGCACGAGCCGAGCGTGGTCATCACGAGCAGTTCCTCGTTGTCGACGTAGTACTCGCCCGGCAGCACCTTGACCGCCTCGTTCTGGAAGTGGGCGTCGTAGAAGAAGAACGACGCCTCGCCCGGCTTGCGCACGACGGCCTTCAGCTTCTCGAGGCGCGAGCCGGGGCCCGACGTCGCGCGCAGCAGCGGGGCTCGCGCGCCGACGGGGGAAGGCGTGGGTTGGAGGGCAGCCATGTGCAGAGCCTGAAAAGTTGGAGTGGGTTCCGGGGGCGGGACGGGCGCGGGCGAGAGGTCGCGGGCGTCAGACGCGCTTGTAGATGGTCTTGCCTTGCAGCAGGAACAGGTCCCGCGAATCGGTGAAGTTCTCGGAGTGGCCGACGAACAGCAGGCTCCCCGGCTTCATCACGGCATGGATGTGCTCGAGCACGCGACGTTGCGTCTCGTGGTCGAAATAGATCATCACGTTGCGGCAGAAGACCATGTCGAACGGCTCGCCCAGCGACCACGTGGCGGCCATCAGGTTGAACGTGCGGAACTCGATCATCTTCTGGAGTTCGGGCCGGACGCGCATGAAGCCGGCGTTGGCGCCGGTGCCGCGCATCATGTGCTTCTGCAGGCGCTGCGGCGACAGGCCGCGCGAGTCGGCCGGGTACACGCCGCGCTGGGCGGTGGCCAGCACCTTGGTGTCGATGTCGGTGGCCAGCAGCTTCGCGTTGCCGCAGCCGCCCTCGAGCAGCGTCATCGCGATCGAGTAGGGCTCCTCGCCGGTCGACGCCGCGTTGCACCACATGCGGATCGGGCGACCCGCCACCGCCTTCAAGGCCTCGGCCAGCGCGTGGAAGTGGTGTTCCTCGCGGAAGAACGAGGTCAGGTTGGTCGTCAGGCAGTTGATGAATTCCTGCCACTCGGCGTCGCCGCCGGCGCCGGTGGCGCGCTCCAGCGCGTTCAGGTAGTCGGCGAAGCTGCGGTCGCCGGTCTCGCGCAGGCGGCGCGACAGGCGGCTGTAGACCATGGCGCGCTTGCCGTCGTGCAGGCTGATGCCGGCGCGCTGGTAGATCAGCTTCTGCACGCGCTGGAAATCCCCGTTGCTGAACGTGAATTCGTGGCTGGCGGCGTCGGTGCTGTCGAATGCGAGGTCGGTGCTCATCGTTTTTGGTCTGCCCGTGAACCGGGGGTTCGGTATGGGGTTATCGGTCGCTGCCGGACAGTCTCAAGAGTCTTGACACCGATTGGCGGGCCGAGTTGGGGTCTAAATGCGGTTCTTTTCGCGATTCCGGGGCCGCCGGGGGCGGCTGTAGACTCGGTTGGACGCGCAATGGCGTCTGCTCACACCGCGTGGACGTCTCTTCCCCAGACCCGAGACCAGTGAATTCCAAGCCCGCCATCCTGCCCCCCGCCACTCCGGACGCCCTGCGCCTGGAGCAGGCGCTGTCCCTGCTCACGCAGTCGGGACAGGGACGGCCCGCGGGCGCCGAGGGCAGCGCGGAATGGCTGCAGTCGCTCATCGACGCGCTGTGCGACCTGTCCAGCCGCGACGGCCTGACCGGGCTGGCCAACCGGCGCAGCTTCGAGAACGCGATCGCCCGCGAGTCCGACCGCGTCGCGCGCTCAGGCGAGCCGGCGCTGCTGCTGATGGTCGACATCGACCATTTCAAGCGCATCAACGACCACCACGGCCATGTCGCCGGCGACATGGTCATCAAGGCCGTCGCCGACGCCCTGAACGCCACCGTCCGGCCGATGGACCTGGTGGCGCGCATCGGCGGCGAGGAATTCGCCATCATCCTGCCCAACTGCCCGCCGGCCTTCGGCGCGACGGTGGCCGAGCGCCTGCGTGCGCGGGTCGAAGGCCAGGCGATCCCGCTGGTCGGCGGCCAGCAGCTCGGCTGCACCGTCAGCATCGGCGGCGCCTACGCGCCGCAATGGGTGCGCTCCACCCCGTCCGTCTGGATGGAACGCGCCGACCTGCAGCTCTACCGCGCCAAGTCCGAGGGGCGCAACCGCACCTGCCTCGAGCCGACGCCCGTCTCGGTGGTTTCCGCCGAGGAAAAGGGGTTGTTGTTCGCGTCGTCCATCTTTGGGGAAGATCTTTCATGAGC
>CAYQMX010000018.1:0-109500 GCA_964418745.1 uncultured Vitreoscilla sp. | reverse complement strand
ACGCACGGCCGCCCGAAGGGCGAATACAGCGCAGTGCGCAGCACGGAGCGTTTCCTCATGAGCACGCACGGCCGCCCGAAGGGCGAATACAGCGCAGTGCGCAGCACGGAGCGTTTCCAATGAGTACGGCACCGGCCGGACGACGCGCGCGCATCACCGCCATCACGAGCGGCAAGGGCGGCGTGGGCAAGACCTTCCTGTCGGCCAACCTGGCCACGGCGCTCGCGCGCCAGGGCGAGAAGGTGCTGGTGCTCGACGCCGACCTGGGCCTGGCCAACCTGGACGTCGTGCTCAACCTGTTTCCCAAGATCACGCTGCACGACGTGTTCACCGGCAAGAACACGCTGGACCAGGCCATCCTCGAGACCTCCGGCGGCTTCTCGGTGCTGCTGGCCGGCTCGGGCATGGTGGAGTACTCGCGCCTGACCCCCGAGGTGCGCGAGCAACTCGTCTCGGTCATCCAGCAGGTGGTGCCGCGCTTCGACCGCATCCTGCTCGACACCGGCGCCGGCATCTCCGACGTCGTCCTCTACACCGTGTCGCTGGCCGACGAGGTGCTGATCGTGGCCACGCCCGAGCCGACCTCGCTGACCGACGCCTACGCCACGATCAAGGTGCTGGCCACCACGCAGAACCGGCGCGACATCCGCGTGCTGGTCAACCAGGTCAGCAAGCCCGGCGAGGGCCGCATCATCCGCGGCCAGCTGCAGCAGGTGGTCGACCGCTTCGTCAGCCCCGGGCTGGAAGTGCCGGTCAAGCTCGAATTCGTCGGCGAAGTGCCGATCGACCCGGCCGTGCGCGACGCCGTCAAGCGCCGCCAGCTCCTGCTGGACTGCCTGCCCGGCAGCGCCGCGGCCCAGGCGGTCGTGGCCGCCGCCACGCGCCTGCGCGCGTAGCCGCCCCGGCGCGCACCGCGCGCCGTCCGCGGGCCCGCCCGCTCCTCGCATCCACGCGATCGATCGCGCACACCATGGTCGCGACCATGGACGACATCCGCGCGTCGTCGGGCCAGATCGTCGACATCATCGGTGTCATCGACGGCATCGCCTTCCAGACCAACATCCTGGCGCTCAACGCCGCCGTGGAGGCCGCGCGCGCCGGCGAGACGGGCCGCGGCTTCGCGGTCGTCGCCGCGGAGGTGCGCTCGCTCGCCCAGTGCTCCGCTTCCGCGGCGCGTGAAATCAAGGCGCTGATCACGGCGAGCGTGGAGAAGATCGAGGCGGGTACGGGCGTCGTGCGCAGCGCGGGCCAGACGATGGCCGAGATCGTCAGCAGTTCGACCCACGTCGAACGACTGCTGGGCGAGATCGCCGTGGGTGCACGCGAGCAGACCGAGGGCATCGCCCACGTCGGCGGCGGCATGGACGACCTCGACCAGGCCACGCAGGGCAACTCGGCCCTGGTCGAAGAGACCGTCGCCGCCGCGACCGCCCTGCGCGACCAGGCCCGCGGCCTCCTGGACCACGTCGCGAAATCCAGGCTGGCTGCGTGAACGATGCGACGAAGGACGAACGACGAAGCCCGCCGCACGGGCCATGGACCCCGCCTGTGATGCATCCGCACGACGACAACGACAGGACGCTGCACGACATCCCGCCGACCCAGGCGACGGAGGACATCCAGGCCGACCTGCTGCCGATCCGTGCCCACATGAAGCAGAGCGCGGACAGCCTGCGCGCCTTCCTGCACACCGACGGGCCGGCCCGGCAAGGCGCGCTGACCGCGCTGTGCGGCGACCTGTTCCGCCGCCGCGAGTCCGTCTCCCTGCTGTGCCTGCGCAACGAGCGGATGTTCGTGCTGGCCGGGTCGGCGCTCGAGGCGCTCGCGCGCGCAGTCGTGCACCTGCCGGACGACGACGCCGGCGCGCGCGCCGTGCGCAGCGAATGCGGCGGGCTGGTCCGCGGCCTGCGCGCCAGCCGCCAGCTGATGCGCGCGTCCGAGCGCGAGCTGCCGCAGCCGTGCGAGTGCGTCTTCGACGCGGCGTTCCGGTTCGACCCGGGCTCGCCCGCGGCGCAGGCGGCAGCCGAGCGGGTGCGCGACATCCTCCGGTGAGCGCGGGGCGCGGCCGGGACGAACATCCGACAATGCGCGCATGACCGCCACGCCTCCCGCCTCCGCCGCCGCCACCGAACCGCCGTCGCCTTTCGAACAACTGGGCGGCATCGCCGGCCTGCGCGCGCTCGTCGACCGCTTCTACGACCTGATGGACCTCGAGCCCGCATTCGCCGAACTGCGCGCGCTGCACCCGACGACGCTGGACGGCTCGCGCGACAAGCTCGCCTGGTTCCTGACCGGCTGGCTGGGCGGCCCCGACCTCTACATCGAGCGCTTCGGCCACCCGCGGCTGCGTGCGCGCCACCTGCCGTATCCGATCGGCGTGCGCGAGCGCGACCAGTGGCTGGCCTGCATGGGCCTGGCGATGGCCGAGATCGGCCCGGCCAGCGGCTTCGACCCGGCGATGCAGGAGCGCCTGCTGCGCTCGTTCGCGAGCACGGCCGACCACATGCGCAACGTCACCGGCTGAGCCCGCCGGCGCACCGCGCGAGCACGGCGTTCGTTTTATTCATTTCCATTTCGTGCGAATTCCACACCAGGCGTCCGGGGTTCCCTACGCGGGCCATCAAGAACGCCCGACAGCGTCCGCCGGCGTGATTTAGTAGGCACGCAGGCGCGTGCCGGCGGACGCCAGCCTGTTGTCGCGGCGCCCGCGTCCGAAAATCCGACTGTGCGGCAAGGGGCCGCACGTCGGCGGGCCGGGCCCGTCGACAACCGGGTCGAGGTGTTTCGCATGCAACTGCTGCCGCTCCAGGAAGTCGCCCACCAGATCAAGCCGGGCCTGCCGCTGGCATGGGGCATCCGCGACGGCAACGGCAAGCTGCTGCTCGCGCGCGGCCACCGCGTGGCCGATGCCCAGATGCTGGCCACGCTGCTGGCGCGCGGCATGTTCGTCGATGCCGCCGAGATGCGCGCCGCGCTCGCGCCCAGCACCAGCGCGTCCAGGCCCAAGGAGGGCTTCTTCGGCCGCTGGCGGCTGTCGTCCGGCCGCCTCAACACGCTGCTGACGACCTCGCCGGCCGGGCTGCGCGCCGCGCTCGACGAGGTGGTCGACGTGCTGGTCGCGCTGGCCGACCGCTACCCCGACAAGGTCCTGTTCCAGATCCTGCGCCACGACCAGACCAAGCTGCAGTCCTACGGCGTCTCGCACTCGCTGCACTGCGCCGCGGTGTGCTGCCTGACCGGCAAGCGCATGGGCTGGGACGAGCCGCACCGGCGCCGCCTGGTGGCCGCCGCGATGTCGATGAACCTGTCGATGATCGAGCTGCAGGGCCGCCTGGCGATCCAGCCGCAGCCGCCCACGCCCGAGCAGCGCGTCGCCATCGACAGACACCCGCTGCGCAGCGCCGAGATGCTGGCCGCCGCCGGCGTCACCGACGACCTGTGGCTGGCGGCCGTGGAGCAGCACCACGAGCCGGTCTATCCGCGCCAGCTGACCGAGGTCGGCGAGCTGGCCCAGGCGCTGAACTACGTCGACATGTTCACCGCCAAGCTCAGCGCGCGCTCGTCGCGCGTGGCGCTGACGCCCAACGTGGCCGCCCGCGACATCTTCACCAGCACCTCGGGCCACCCGCTGGCCGCGGCGCTGATCAAGGAGTTCGGCATCTACCCGCCGGGCTGCTTCGTGCGCCTGGCCTCGGGCGAGATCGCCATCGTCGTGCACCGCGGCCAGACGGTCAGCACCCCCATCGTGGCCTGCCTCACCAACCCCGCGGGCCAGCCGATGATGCGGCCGCTGCGGCGCGAGACCACCGACAAGGCCAGCGCCATCGTCGCCCTGGTGGCCGACGCCGACGTGATGGTGCGCGTGCCCTGGGAAACGCTCTATCCGGACGACTGACGCGGCGCCCGGCGCCGCTGCGCGGACAATCGGCGCCGTGAACGAGCGCGACACCCTTGCCGCCCAGCCTGCACCGGATCTCCCCGCTGGGTCCTGCCCGCCGGTGGCCTGGGTCGAACCGGCCGCGACGCCGCGCGTGGCGGTGCTGATGCTGCACGGGCTGGACATGGACCCCGCTCGGCTCGCCCCCTTGCTGCGGTCGCTGAAGCTGCCCGCGCTGGTCGCGCTGCCGTCCGGCCCGGTGGCGCGCGCCGGCGGCGGGCGCGCCTGGTGGCCGGTGGACGACGCGCTGCGCGCGGCACGCCTGCGCACCGGCCCGACCGACCTGCACGCCAGCCACCCCGCCGGCCGCGAGGCCGCGCGCGCCGCCGTCCACGCGGCTGCGCGGGCGTTGTCGGACCGCGCGCCAGGGCTGCCGCTGGTGGTGGCCGGCTTCTCGCAGGGCGCGATGCTGGCGCTCGACTGCGTGTTCCAGGAGCCGCCGCTGGCCGTGGCCGCGCTGGCGCTGTGGTCGGCTTCGCGGCTGGCCTTCGCCGAATGGGCGCCGGCGCTGCCGCGGCTGCGCGGCGTGCCGGTCGACCTGCTGCATGGCCGCGACGACGCCAACCTGGCGCTGGCGGCCGGTCAATCCCTGCGCGACGCGCTGGCCGGCGCCGGGGCGCAGGTGCGCTGGGCGACCTTCGACGGCGGCCACGACATCCCGGTGCAGGCCTGGGTCGGATTGCGCCGGCTGGTGCGCGCGCTGGCGGTCATCGGCTAGAAGCCGCCATCGGGCTGTGACTTAACTGGCGGTTCGCCGGGTTTTTGCGTTCCGCGCGGGCTTCGGAGCAGGAGTTCCCGACAGGGCGATGCTCGACCGGGCCCTAGAATCGATCGATACCTTTTGTAACCATGTTTCCCGCCCGCACCACCCCCCGCCTTGAAGCTCGTCCCGAGCGTCATCGGTCTCGTTCGTCCGTCGCATCGTGATGGCGGGCGAGGGACGCGTCGCGCCCGCCGCACCCGGTGCGGTGCGCAGGACGGATCAGGGTGCAGGCGCAGGGTCGCGAGTGCGGTCGGCGCCGGCCGCCGAGCCGGTGCTGGTCGCCGCCGCCGGCCACACCTGCCTGGCCTGGTGGCATGCCCCGGCCGCCCCCGCCGCCGGCGCGCCCGCGCTGCCGCTGGCGGTGGTGCTGGCGAGCTCGTGGGGCGAGGAGGACGTGGCGGCCTACGCCGACCAGCGCGCGCTGGCGCTCGCGCTGGCCGAGGCCGGCCTGGGCACGCTGCGCTTCGAATGGCCCGACACCGGCGACTCGTCGGCCGCCACCGGCAGCACCGGCATCGCCGACGCGCTGGCCGCCTTCGACGCCGCGGCCACGCAGGCGCTGGCGCGCTCCGGCCAGGAGCGCCTGGCCTTCGTCGGCCTGCGCCTGGGCGCATTGCTCGCCGCCCATGCCGCCGCCGCGCGCCCGGACGTCGATGCGCTGGTCGCGCTGATGCCCGTGGCCGGGGGCCGCGCCTTCGTCGGCGAGCAGGCGGTGCTGGCACACGACGCGGCCGCGCCGGCATCCGCCCGCCGGCCCGGCGCCTGCTTCGACCCCGCCGAGCTGCCGGTCTCGCTGGGCGGCTTCGCGCTGCCGGTGCGGCGCCTGGAGGCGTTGTGCGCGCTGCGCTGGCCTGCCGCGGCCACCACGGCGGTGCTCGAGGCCCTGCTGCTGTGGCCGCCGCACGCCGCCAGTCGCGGCGCCGCCGACGCGCTGGCCCGCATGGGCATGCGCGTGCATGAACGCGCGCTGGCGCAGCCGGCGGGCGAGGGCGCGGGCGCCGTCATCGTCGACTGGCTGCGCGAGCGCGCCGCCGACCCGACGGTGCTGCGCGGCGTCGCCGCGATCGACGGCTTCGGCGTGGCCGATCCCGGCAACGCGCGCGTCCAGGCCGCGCTGGCCGCCGCCCGCCTGGAAGCCGCCACCGCCGCGGTGCTGGCCCTGGCGGCCGCCGATGCCGATGCCACGGCCTGGATGCGGCTGCGCGAAGGCGCCGTCGCGCTGCGCGAGCGCGTGGTGCGCATCGCCGACAGCCGCGGCTCGGGGCTGGTGGGCGTTCTGGGCGAGCGCGACGGCGCGGCCACGCGCGCGCCGCGCCCGGCCGTCGTGCTGCTGTCGGCGGACGGCGACCGCCGCATCGGGCCGCACCGGCTATGGGTGTGCTGGGCGCGCCGGCGCGCGGCACTCGGCGACGTGGTATTGCGCCTGGACCGCGCCGGTGCGGGCGACAGCGACCCGCCCGCGCTGCGCGACGCGGCCACCGGCAGCGCCGACCTCGCGCGCGTGGTGGCATGGCTGCGGCGCGAGCACGGCGTCGGCGCCTGCACGCTGGTGGGCGTGGGCGCCGGCGGTGCGCTGGCGTGGCGCGCTGCGCTCGATGGCGTCGACGTGCAGCACGTCGTGGCCATCGATCCGGCGACGCTGGGCCGGCCGGCGACCGACCGCGGCCGCGTCGCCCGCCTGCTGCGCTGGGCCCGGGGCGACGACCTGGCCGGCGAGATCGCACGGGCCGGCGCGCGTGGGGTCGCGCTCGACATCGTCCTTTCCCGCATCGACCGCGGCCGCGCGCTGCTGCGGCTCGAAGCGGGCCGACGGGCCGCGCGGCTGGCCCGCGACGGCCGCTTGACCGTGAGCAGCCTCATGCACGCCGACCCGGGCTTTGCCCGGCCGGCGGGGCGGCAGGAGCTCTGCGCCCGGCTCGATGCGCTGGTCCGCCCGGCCTCGCCGGCGGCCGCGATCCGGCCCGACGCGTGGCGGACCCTGGCCAGCGCCAGCGCCGACCGGCCGCAGGCCGTCGCCCGGCGGGCCCTGCAGGCCATCGCGCGTTCCGGCCCACCTGCGGCCTGACCTGCCTTCCATCGACCCCGTGCTGACGCGCTTCCGACCCTGTCCCGATTCCATGCCCGGCCTCTTCCCCTCTTCCTCGCACGACCCGTCGTGGCGTGCGCCACCCAGCGCCGCGCGCCGCCTGGTCGCCGTGCCCTGGCGCCAGGCGGGCCTGATCGCGCTGTGCACCTTCGTGGGCGCCGCGCTGTCCACGCTGGCCTCGCTGCGCCACCCGACCGGCGGCGGCGGGCCGGCTGCGGCGCGCGCGCAGACATCGCTCCGGACACCGGCGCCGGCGGGCGACGCGGGCCGGCTCAGGCTGGCGCTCGAGCTCGAGACCGCCGTGGTGCGCGACGACATCGCCATGCTCGTCGAGGGCACCGGGGCCCTGGCGACCGCGCTGCGGATGGACGATGCCCGCGAGCCCGACGCGATCGACGCGGCCCTGCGCCTGGCCCCGCCGGCCGCGGGGCGCGTGTCCGACGACGCCCCGGTGCGCGTCGCGCCCGACGGGCGCGGCCACGGCGCCTGGCCGGGCCTGCTCGCCGGCCTGCTGCTGGGGCTGGCCCTGGCCGCGCTGCGCGAACTGCGTGGCCAGCGCATGCGCTCGCCGCGCGAGGCGGAGTGGGCGCTGGGCGTGCCGGTGCTCGGCGCCATTCCCACCTTGCCGACGCGCTCGCGCGAGAGCCGCTTCGGCATGCCCGGCCCGGGGCCCGACCGCAGCCCGGTGGACCGCGCATGAAGACCGGGCACGACGGCCCGCTGTTCGAGCGCATCGGCCTGGGCGTCCTCGAGCACCTGACCCGCCACCACGGCGCGCCGGTGCAGCCGGCGGCCGAGGGCGATGCCGCGATCCTGTCCGGCCGCGTCGTGCTGGTCAGCAGCACCCATGCCGGCGAGGGCAAGAGCTTCGTCGCCCAGGGGCTGGCGGCGGCGCTGGCCGAGCAGCAGGAGGGCGACGTCGTCTGGGTGGACGCGGCCTTCGACCGCCCGCCGCGCGACCCCGACATCTCGCGTCGCGGCGCGGCCGGGCTGTCCGAGATCATGACGCTGGGATCGCTGCAGGGCCTGGCGCCCGCGGACGCCGGTCCGTCGCGCTTGTGGCGCCTGGGCCGCGGCGTGCTGGCGCAGCCCGCGCTGCTGCAGCGGCCCGACGCCGTGAGCAAGGGCCTGACGGCGCTGCGCGCCGGCTTCGCGCTGGTGGTGCTCGACGCGCCGACGCTGGACGCCTGCGGCGCGCTGCTGGACGCGGCCGATGCCTGCGTGATGGTGGTCGACTCGCGGCGCACCTCCCGGACCGCCGCGCGCGCCGCGTTGTCAGCGGCCGGCCTGGGGCCGGAGCGGCTCGCGGGTCTGGTGCTCAACCACCGGCCGCGGCCGATTCCGCGCTGGCTGGGTGGCGACTGAGCAGGCGCCGGGAACGGGTCCGGTCCGCCTGCCCGGCGCGCCGGATCCAGCCGGCGCCGGCGACCTCAGCGGCGGACGCCGCCGTCGCCGGTCAGCATCGACAGCTCGACGAAGTGCGAGGCCGCGTGCTCGCGGCCGAAGTTCAGGTTGAAGCCGTCGAAGTCGACGTGCTGCAGCGACTCGAGGCCGCTGGCCAGCGCCTCGCGCGTGTTGGCGCGGCCGCGGCGCAGGCCCTCGACGAAGACGCGGGCGTCGACGTAGCCTTCGAGGCTGGAGTAGTTCGCCGTCGCATCGCCGGCGGCCTTCACCGCGTCGAGGTAGTCGCGCACGATGGCCACGGCGGGCGAGAACGGGTAGGGCATCACCTGGCTGACCACGACGCCGAGGGCGTCCTTGCTCAGCTCGTCCGACAGCGCCTTGGTGCCGACGAACGACACGTTGAAGAACTGGCCGCCGTAGCCGGCCTTGCGCGCCTGGCGGATGAATTCGGCGCAGCTCTTGTACGAGCTGATCTGGACGACGCCGTCCGGCTGCGCGGCGACGATGGCCTTGACCGCATCCTCCACCTTGACGGTGTTGCGTTCGACGGTGCCCACGGCCACCGGCGCCAGGCCCAGAGCCTTCAGCGCCTTGGTGGTGCCGTCCAGGCCGGCCTGGCCGTAGCTGTCGTTCTGGCGGAACACCGCGATCTTCGACAGGCCCAGGTGGTGCAGCTGGTTGACGATCAGCGCCGTCTCGTCGTCGTAGGAGGCGCGCACGTGGAACACGTTGCGCAGCGCCGGCTGGCGCAGCGCCATCGCGCCGGTGAACGGGCCGAAGAACGGGATGCCGGAGTCCTTGACCAGCGGCATCGAGGCCAGCGAGGTGGGCGTGCCGACGTAGCCGAACAGCGCGAACACGTCGGCGTTCAGGAAGGTTTCGGTGTTGGCCTTGGCGCGCGGCGGCTCGTAGCCGTCGTCCAGCATGCGCAGCTCGATCTTCTGGCCGTTGACGCCGCCGGCGGCGTTGACCTTGTCGAAGTACAGGCGCGCGCCCCGGTTCAGCTGGATGCCCAGCTGCGCTGCCGGACCGGTGGCCGGGGCCGATTGACCCAGCACCAGATTGCCCGATTCCCTGGAAAAAGCGGTGGTTGCCGGCAAGGCGGCCAGCAAGCTCAGCATCGTGCGGCGTTTCATGGTCTTGGCTGCGCTGGAGGGGCGCATGGAACTAGGGGGAAACCAGATTGTCTTCCAGCTGAGTCAGGAGTGATGTCAGAAAGTGTTGGGCAGAAGCAGTTGATTTCCCCAACGCGTGAATCGGTTCACGAAATTCCCGCCAGCGGCGTACCGCATTCATGGCATTGCCTTGCATGAAGACACGCGCGTTACCGGTCGTTACCCCTGGCCGCATGTTCCGGTGTAGGCAACATTCGAGCGCTGCTCGATCGTGCAGCACCCCCATACCCCATACCGCATCCCCTGGCGCGTCCGCCGGGCCTCAGCGCGGCGCCTGCGCCGGCGGCAGCACGCCGCCGGTGGGCGCGGCCAGGCGGGTCAGGCCGGTGTCGTTGTTGACCTCGGCGGCGCCGCTGTCGGTGCGCTGGCCGGCCAGGCGCGCCTCCAGCTCGGCGCCGTCGCCGCGCGTGGCCGCGGGCTCGCGCAGCTCGGTGCGCAGCCGCGGCAGGGCCTCGGGCTGCTCGCGCTGCATCAGCGCGACCAGGCCCTCGCGCAGCAGGCAGCGCAGGTCCCAGTTCTGGCCGGCCGACGCCGAGCTGACGATCAGCCGCAGCTGCATCGCGCGCTCGCTGGTGTCGACCACCTGCAGCAGGCAGACGCGGCCGTCGAAGTCGCGCGAACCCTGCGCCAGCCGCGTGGCCTCCGCGCGCAGCGGCGCCAGGTCGGTGGCGTAGTCCACCCACAGGAACACGCTGCCGACGATCTGCGAGGTGGTGCGGGTCCAGTTCTGGAACGGGTTGTCGATGAACCACTGCAGCGGGATGACCAGCCGGCGCTCGTCCCAGATCTTGAGCACGACGTAGGTGCTGGTGATCTCCTCGACGCGGCCCCACTCGCCCTGCACCACCAGCACGTCGTCGATGCGGATCGGCTGCGACAGCGCGATCTGCAGGCCGGCCAGCAGGTTGCCGAACACCGAGCGCGCGGCCAGGCCGATCACCAGTGCCGACAGCCCCGCGGAGGCGAGCAGGCTGGTGCCGAACTGGCGCGCGCGCGGGAAGGTCATCAGGATGAAGGCCACGCCGGCGAACAGGGCCACGCCGGTGGCGATGCGGGCCAGCACCCGCGTCTGCGTGAGCACCCGGCGCGCCTCGAGGTTGTCGGCGACGTCCTGCGGATGCAGCAGCGCCACCGCGTCGGCCACGCCGCGCACCGCGGCGATGGCGGCGACCGTGAACGCCACGATCAGCAGCACGGTGATCGCCTGGCGCACGCCGTCGACGTGCGGCAGGGCGTCGGGTGCGCCCTCCAGCGCCACCTGCACCGCCATCAGCGGCAGCAGCCAGCGCAGCGGCTTGTCGAGCTGGCGGTTGACGGCGGCCGCCACCGGGGCGTGGCGGCTCAGGCGGCGCACGATCGGCCGCAGCACGGCGTAGGCGAGCATACCCACCAGCACGGCGCCGAGCGCGGAGGCGAGCGGCACCAGCCAGTCATCGAAGCCAGGAGCATTCATCTTGGGGACGGCGCCCGGACGCGCCGCGAAAGCCAAAGGCGGCGTGCGGCAAGTCCCGGGCCCGCTGCCCCTCGCCGGCGGTGCGCGCGCCGCCGCTTCCATGGCCTGGCCAGGGCTTCCACCGCGGCCGTGGCGCGCCGGCGCGCCTCGGCCTACAGTGGGTGCATGACCCGCCCCACCGCCATCCCCGTGGCGCCGTCCGTCGACGGCGAGCGCCTGCTGCCCGGCCACCAGTTCGTCGATGCGTACCGGGTGCCCGCGCCACCGGGCATCGACGCCGTCGAGGCGACGCGGAGGGCGTTCGCGCGCGGGCCGGCATGGGTGCGCGCGCTGATCGCGCTGCGCAACCGGCTCGGCCGCGTCGTCGGGTTGAAGCCCGCGCCGCCCGGCGGCTTTCCCGTGGTCCGCCAGTCGGCCGACGAAGTGGTGCTGGGCTTCGACGACCGCCACCTGGACTTCCGCGTCGTCGTGGCGATCGCCGGCGGTTTCGCCACCGTGACCACCATCGTGCGCTGGCACAACGCCTGGGGCCGGGCCTACCTCGCGACCATCATGCCGTTCCACCGGGCCATCGCCGCCCGCATGATCGAAGGCGTGGCTTGACCCGGGGCGCGCTGTTCGCCGACCGGCCGGGATTGCGCGCCAGGGCCTAGAAGCTGCCGGCGTCGCCGGGGAAGGTCACCGGCGACTCCCAGCCGTCGGCCGAGACGGCCGACACGCCGAAGAAGAAGTCGTCGAGGTCGATGTTGCGCAGCACCGCGTGGCCGGGGTCGACGCCGGCGGGGAAGCTGCGGCTGTGCTGCCATTGTGGCGCGGTGGTGTCGCGCCACCAGACGCGGTAGGCGGCGACGCCGGGTTGCGGCGTCCAGGTCATGACGGTGTCGGTCGTGACCGCGCCGGCGATGGCCACGCCCCGCACCGGCGCGGGCGCGTTGGCCAGCGCGGCGAGCGTGACCGCGTTCAGGCGCGTGACCTGGGCCAGGTAGTCGACGTCGACGCGGTCGGGCGTGTCGCCGAAGCGCACGCCGGCCTCGGTGCGCAGGTCCTGGTGTTCGTTGCGGTAGTCCTCGTGCGGCTCCGTCAAGCGCAGCGCCGGGAAGCCGTGCTCGAGGAATTCCACCTGGTCGCCGCCGCGGCCGTAGCGGTCCGTGCGGTAGACCATGTTGACGCGGAAGTTCACCAGGTGGCGCTCGGCCAGGCCGGCGACGAAGCGCGCCAGGTTGCGCGACGGCGAGTCGAGTTCGCCGCCGTTGTAGCGCCGCCGGGCGGCCTGCTCGGGCGTCTCCAGCGCCTTGGTGCCTTCGGAGAACACGCGCACCACGCCGTTGTCGTTGACGCCATCCTGGCCGTGGCTGTTGCCGACGATGTCGTTGTTCAGGTCGGCCTCGACGCGCCAGCCCTTCGCCTTCGCATGGTCGGCCAGCACCTTGCCGCCGTACAGGCCCTGCTCCTCACCCGAGAGGACGCCGTAGACGATGGTGGCGGCGAACTTCCGCTTGCTGAGGATGCGCGCCGATTCCAGCACCGCGGCGACGCCGGACGCGTCGTCATCGGCGCCGGGGGCGTCGTGCGTCGCGTCCATCACGTCGCTGACGCGCGAGTCGATGTGGCCGGTGATGGCGACGACGCGGTCCGGGTCGCCGCCGCCGCGCTGGATCGCCACGACGTCCATCACCTCGGTCGCCACGGGCACGCGCTTGCCGGTGAACATCTGCGACGGCGTGACGATCTCCAGGCAGCCGCCGCAATCGCGCGAGATCGCCTCGAAGCGCGCCTTCGTCCAGCGTCGCGCGGCGCCGATGCCGCGGGTGTCGGAGGCGGTGTCCGACAGCGTGTGGCGCGTGCCGAACGCGACCAGGCGTTCGATGGTGGCATGCAGCGCCTGCGGGTCGACCGCGTCGGCGATGGCGCCCAGCTGCGCCTCGGGCGAATCGGCGGCGAAGACCGGAGGGGCGAGACCCAGGCCCAGGGCCAGGGCGAGGCGGAGCAGGGCGGGCGTGTGCGGCATGCGGCGGATTATGGGCAGGTCCGCGAAACCCTGCCGGCGGGGCCTCGGGCGCACACGGCGCGAGCGCGGCAAGGCCGGAGCGATATGCCATCATCGACGTGCGATGCCGATGCCCGGCCGCCGGAACGAGCGAACCATGAACGACGACGACCTCGAACGCTTCGTGCAGGCGCAGGCGCCGCACCTGGACGCGGTGCGCGCCGAGCTCGCCGCCGGCCGCAAGCGCACCCACTGGATGTGGTTCGTGTTCCCGCAACTGCGCGGCCTGGGCCGCAGCACGCTGGCGCAGCACTTCGGGCTGGGCTCGATCGACGAGGCGCGGGCCTACCTCGCGCACCCCGTGCTCGGCCCGCGCCTGCGCGAATGCGTAGCCCTCGTGCTGGCTGTTCCGGATCGCAGCGCGCACGAGATCTTCGGCTCGCCCGACGACCTGAAGCTGCGCTCGTGCCTGACGCTTTTCCGCGAGGTGGACGGCGAGCAGGGCGTCTTCGCGCGCGCCCTGGCGCGGTTCTTCGCCGACGGCCCCGATCCGTCGACGCTGCGCCTGCTGGCCGAGGCGCCGTGAGCGCCAGCGCGGCGCACGGCATCGACTTCGACGCGCCGGCCGAGGTCGTCGCCCGCGACCTGATCGGCGCCACGCTGCTGGTCGACGGCGTGGGCGGCGTCATCGTCGAGACCGAGGCCTACGACCAGGCGGATCCGGCCTCGCACACGCACCCGGGTCCGACGCCGCGCAACGCCGCCATGTTCGGGCCGCCGGGCCATGCCTACGTCTACCGGTCGTACGGCATCCACTGGTGCCTGAACTTCACCTGCCGGCCCGCGGGACACGGCGCCGGCGTGCTGATCCGCGCGCTGGAACCGCGCGCCGGCCTGGCACGCATGCGCGAGCGCCGCGGCGTGGACGACGTCCGCCTGCTGTGTTCCGGCCCGGGGCGGCTGGGGCAGGCGCTGGGCATCACGCTGGCGCACTACGGCCTGCCGCTGGACCGCCCGCCGTTCTTCGTGGCGGCGCCCGCCGACGAAGTCGAGGCGGTCGTCGGTCCGCGCATCGGCCTGACGAAGGCGGTGGACCAGCCCTGGCGCTTCGGCCTGGCCGGCTCGCGGTTCCTCAGCCGACCCTTCGCGAAGGCGCGGTAGCGCGGGTTCGGCCTGCCCGGCACGCCTGGCGCGCCGCGCTGCCGTCACAGGCCGATGAGGCCGCAGCGCAAGCCGTCGTGCACGGCCTCCGCCCGCGTGGTGGCCCCGGTCTTGGCCAGCAGGGTGCGATGGCAGCCATGTGCCGGCGCGGGGTTCGTCGCGGCCGGCGATTGAGGGCGGCGTCCTGCCCCCCGAGCCCGCACGCGCCGAACGCGCGCGCCCGTGGGCCTAGCCGTCGACCTCCACGTGGTCGACCTCGGGCAGCGCCGCCAGCGCCGCCCAGTCCAGCGACCCCAGCACCCGCACCATGTTCTTGCCGCACCACGCCGCCGCGTCGGCGCGCGGCTTCCAGCCCCAGGCGTCGGCCTCGGGCGTGGCCGCGCCGGTGCGGTGGTGGGGGAAGAACGAGCGGCAGCTGCAGCGCGCCAGGTCGATCGCATCGTCGGCCACGCGCAGCGCGAACAGGTGCAGGCGCTTGGCGCTGATGTAGTCGAACTCCCCGAGGTCGACCAGGCGCTCGGCCGGCACGCGCAGGCCGCTTTCCTCCCAGGCCTCGCGCACCGCGGCGTCGCGCGGGGCTTCGCCGGGGTCGGCCACGCCCTTGGGCAGGTCCCAGCGCGGCGTGCCGGTGGCGTGGCAGGTGAACACCTCGCCACGGCGATTGAGCAGCAGCACGCCGCACGAGAGTGCGCGCGCCGCCATCCTCAGGCCGCCAGCAGCACGATGACCGCCCCCGCGCCGCCCTGCGGCCCGGCGGCCTGCGCGAACGCGATCACCTCGCGCCGCTGCGCCAGCCACTTGTGCACCTTGGACTTGAGGACTGGCTCGCGGCCCGGCGAGCCGTGGCCCTTGCCGTGGATCACGCGCAGGCAGCGCAGCCCGCGCTGCTCGGCGTTGCGGATGAAGAGGGCGACGGCGTCGCGGGCCTCGTCGCGGCGCAGGCCGTGCAGGTCGAGCTGGTCCTGGATGGACCACTTGCCCTTGCGCAGGTGGCCCAGCACGTCCAGCGAGACGCCCGGACGGCGAAAGCCCAGGCCGTCGTCGGTGAGCAGCAGCGATTCGACGTCGACCTCGTCGGACATCGCCTCGGCCAGCGCGCGCGCCTCGTCGAGTTCCTTCTGGCGCGGCACGGCCGGCGGCGGCTCGGGGCGCAGGTCGGCGCGCGGCGCGGCCTTCAGCGGCCGGACGCTGCCCACGGCCAACTCGAACTGGCGGCGCTCGCGATCGGCACGTGCCTGCGCCTCGGCAGCGCGCCGCGCGGCCTCGGCCGCCTCGCGCCGCGCGCGCTCGAGCGCCTCGCGCATCGCGCCGAGATCCTGCAAGCTGCGCATTTTCAAGACGAAGTCCTTCGTGGTCGGCCGGCGCCGGAGCCCGGGTCGGCCTGGTTGCACCCGTGCATTTTCATCGACGCGCCTATTTCCCTCGAACCTGACGGACACTCGCCCGGAACGACGGCCCCGCCCCTTCAAAGCAGGCCGCGTTCCGCGAAGCTGGTGACGCAGCCCGCCCCCACCACGAGGTGGTCCAGCACCCGCACCTCGATCATGCGCAGCGCGCCGACCAGCGACTGCGTGAGCGCCTCGTCGGCGCGCGAGGGTTCGGCCACGCCCGACGGGTGGTTGTGCACCAGGATGGCGGCGCCGGCGTTGAGCAGCAGCGCCTGGCGCAGCACCTCGCGCGGGTAGACGCTGGTCTGCGCCAGCGTGCCGCGGAACAGCTCCTGCATCTCGATGAGGCGGTGCTGCGAGTCGAGGAACAGCACGCCGAACACCTCGTGCCCCAGCGCGCCCAGGCGCAGCGCGACGAAATCCTTCACCTTCTGCGGGGAGTCGAACACCGGCGCGGCCTTGAGCTGCTGGGCCAGGGTGCGGCGGGCGATCTCCAGCACCGCGGCCAGCTCGGCGCGGCGGGCCGGGCCGACGCCGCCCACGCGCGCCAGCGCCGCCGGGCTGGCGTGCATCAGCCCGGCCAGGCCGTCGAACTGGCCCAGCAGGCGCTCGGCCAGCTGCAGCACGCCGGTGCCGCGGGCGCCGGTGCGCAGCAACAGGGCCAGCAGCTCGACGTCGGCGAGCGCGTGGGCGCCGTGCGCCAGCAGCTTTTCGCGCGGGCGGGCGGCGAGGGGCAATTCCTTGATCGACATGGCGGCGGGCCTGGCAGGTAAAATCGGGTTTCCACGTGGGAGTGGCGCCGTCGGCGCGCCCACGGCGAGCCGACCCGTCCAGTGTCGTGCGCACCCCGGCAGGCCGTGCCTGCCCAACCGCCTCATATTCGTGAACATCGTCCAGCCCGACTCCTTCCTGACGCTGCACTACCGCCTCAGTGGCCCCGACGGCGCCGAGGTCGTCAGCACATTCGACGACAAGCCCGCCACGCTGTCGCTCGGCGCGGGCCAGCTCGCCCCGGCCATCGAGGCGTGCCTGGTCGGCATGGAGGAGGGCGCCCGCCGAACCTGGCACCTGGAGGCCGGCGCCGCCTACGGCCAGCGCAACCCGGACATGCTGCAGCGGGTCAAGCGCAGCCTGCTCGCCCAGCACGGCGACGCCAACGAGGACTACCGGGTGGGCGACGTCGTCGAGTTCCCCACGCCCGACGGCACCGGCAAGTTCGCCGGCGTGATCCGCGAGGAGGGCACCGACTGGCTGCTGTTCGACTTCAACCACCCGCTGGCCGGCCAGCCGGTGACCTTCGAGGCCCAGCTGATCGGAGTGATGTGATGAGCGACTCGCCCGTGGCCACCGAACCGCAGCGCTTCGTCGACGAGGTGCTGCTCGCGCAGCCGCGCGGCTTCTGCGCGGGCGTCGACCGCGCCATCGAGATCGTCGAGCGCGCGCTCGAGAAGTTCGGCCGGCCCATCTACGTTCGCCACGAGATCGTGCACAACACCTTCGTCGTCAACGACCTGAAGGGCAAGGGCGCGATCTTCATCGAGGACCTGGCCGACGTGCCGCCCGGCGCCACGCTCGTCTTCTCGGCCCACGGCGTGAGCAAGGCCGTGCGCGAGGAGGCCGCGCAGCGCGGCTTCTCCGTCTTCGACGCCACCTGCCCGCTGGTGACCAAGGTGCACGTCGAGGTGTCCAAGCTGGCGCGCGAAGGCTACGAGTTCATCATGATCGGCCACAAGGGCCACCCCGAGGTCGAGGGCACGATGGGCCAGCTGCGCGACGGCATCTACCTGGTGGAGGACGTGGCCGACGTCGCCAACGTGCATCCGCGCGACCCCAGCCGGCTGGCCGTGGTCACGCAGACGACGCTGTCGGTGGACGACGCCGCCGAGATCCACGAGGCGGTCAAGGTGCGCTTCCCGCTGGTGCGCGAGCCCAAGAAGCAGGACATCTGCTACGCCACGCAGAACCGCCAGGACGCCGTCAAGTTCATGGCGCCCAAGGTCGACATCGTGATCGTCGTGGGCAGCCCCACCAGTTCCAACAGCAACCGCCTGCGCGAGCTGGCCGAGCGCCTGGGCACGCCGGCCTTCATGGTCGACGGCGCCGAGGACCTGCGCCCCGACTGGTTCGAGGGCCGCGCCCGCGTGGGCCTGACGGCCGGGGCCTCGGCCCCCGACGTGCTGGTGCAGGCGGTCATCGACCGCCTGAAGCAGCTGGGCGCCGTCAGCGTGCGCAACATCGACGGCGTCAAGGAGACGGTCGAATTCCCGCTGCCGCTGGGGCTCGGCGACCGCAGCATGGCGGAACTGCGGGCGTCCCGATCTTGACGATCGCCGGGCGGGCGCAGCGCTCGCCGCCAACGCCCGTCGTCGCCCCCGGCGCGCCCGCGCCGGCCCGCGCGACCCCCTGAACGACGCTCGACAAGAATCCTAGGAAACTGAACGACCATGCTCGACATCACCCAGCTCCGCCGCGACCTGCCCGCCGTCATCGCCCGCCTGGAGTTCCGCAAGAGCCCGCAACCTTACCTGGACGTGGCCGCGTTCACCGCGCTCGAGACCGAGCGCAAGACGCTGCAGACGCGCACCGAGGACCTGCAGGCGCGCCGCAACAGCCTTTCGAAGCAGATCGGCATGCTCAAGGGCAAGGGCAAGGGCGAGGACACCGCCCCGGTGATGGCCGAGGTGGCCGGCATCGCCGACGAGCTCAAGGCCGGCGCCGAGCGCCTGGAGGCGCTGCAGGGCGAACTCAACGCGATCCTGATGGGCCTGCCCAACCTGCCCGACGACTCGGTGCCGGCCGGCAGCGACGAGACCGGCAACGTGGAGGTGCGCCGCTGGGGCACGCCGGCCACCTTCGACTTCCCCGTGAAGGACCACGTCGACGTCGGCGGTCCGCTGGGCCTGGATCCCGAGACCGGCGCGAAGCTGTCGGGCTCGCGCTTCACGGTGCTGCGCGGCGGCATCGCGCGCATGCACCGCGCGCTCGCCCAGTTCATGCTGGACGTGCAGACCGGCGAGCACGGCTACACCGAGCTGTACACCCCCTACATCGTCAACCGCGAGGTGCTCGAGGGCACCGGCCAGCTGCCCAAGTTCAAGGAGGACATGTTCTGGGTGCTGCGCGGCGGCGACGAGTCGCAGCCCGAGCAGTACCTGATCTCGACCTCGGAGATCTCGCTGACCAACACCGTGCGCGGCGAGATCCTGAAGGCCGAGGACCTGCCGGTCAAGCTCACCGCCCACAGCCCGTGCTTCCGCTCGGAAGCAGGCTCGGCCGGCCGCGACACGCGCGGCTTCATCCGCCAGCACCAGTTCGACAAGGTCGAGATGGTGCAGATCGTGCACCCCGAGCAGAGCATGCAGGCGCTGGAGCTGATGACCGGCCACGCCGAAGCCATCCTCCAGAAGCTGGGCCTGCCCTACCGGGTGATGCTGCTGTGCGGCGGCGACATGGGCTTCGGCTCGACCAAGACCTACGACCTCGAGGTGTGGCTGCCCGCGCAGGACACCTACCGCGAGATCAGCTCGTGCTCCAACATGGGTGCGTTCCAGGCGCGCCGCATGCAGGCGCGCTTCCGCAATGCGCAAGGCAAGCCCGAACTCGTGCACACGCTCAACGGCTCGGGCCTGGCCGTGGGCCGCACGCTCGTCGCCGTGCTGGAGAACTACCAGCAGGCCGACGGCTCGGTCGTCGTGCCCGAGGCGCTGCGCCCCTACATGGGCGGCCTGGCCGTCCTCAAGGCATAACATGAAACAACCCCCACGCTCACTTTGTTCACTGCCCCCCGAGGGGGCGCTTCAGCGCCTTCGGGCGGCCGGGCGGCGCTGAAATGGACTACCCGTCGTACGACCCGAAATCGCCCAACACCCCGCTGACCGCCGAGGAACTCGCGAGCCTCGACGACCTGCTGACCAACCTGCCCGCCGACGGCACGATGACGCTGGACGGCATGGACGGCTACCTCACCGCGCTGCTGGTCGGCCCGGCGCCGTTCGGCGCGTCCGCCGACTGGCTGCCCGCGATCTGGGGTGGCGACCAGGAGCCCGCGCCCGCGCCGTTCCAGAGCAACCAGAAGAGGAAGCGCACCACGGTGCTGGTGCTGCGCCACCTGCGCAGCATCGAGGCCGCGCTGTCCGGCCCGCCCGACGCCTGGGAGCCGGTGTTCAGCGTGGCCGAACTGCCCGGCACGCAGGGCGAGGAACTGGCCGACGCGACCGACTGGTGCATGGGCTTTCTCGCCGCCACCGACCTCGCACCCGCGGCCTGGGCGCCGCTGCAGTCCGATCCCGAGGTCGGGCCCGGCCTGGCCACCATCGCCTGGCTGGGCGGCGACGTGGACGTGGCCGCCGATTCCGAGGACCACCCCAGCGCCGAGGAACTCGACGATCCTCAGGTGCGCGACCAGCTGAGTCGCGCGGCGGCCGAGGTCGTGCTGCAGTTGTGGGCGCGCAAGGCCGCGGCGCGGTGATGCGCCGGCCGGTGGTGGCGGCCCGACACCGCGGACCCGCGGATGCCTGACGCGTTCGCCGGCCTCGCCGCGCGCGATCCGCTCGCGCGCGACATGCTCGCGGCGCTCGCGCTCGGCGCGCTGCCGCGCTCGCGCACCTGGGTGTGCGAGCTGCTGGCCACGCCGGCGGTGCGCGAACCCGGCGGCACCGCGCCGTCGATGGAATTGCTGCGCCACCGCTTCGCGCTGCTGCAGAAGGCCGGGCTCGCCAACGAGGACGACCGCCGTCCCGGCGTGTGGTCGCTGCCGATGAACATCCAGCCCGCGGTGTATGCCGACCTGATGGCGCGCGTGTCGCACGAGGCGCTGCGCGCCGCGCTCGCGCATGCCGACGGCTACTCGCCCACCGGCCTGCTGCGCCCGGGCCACGGCCGCTTTCCCACGCTCGGCTCCGCCATCGCCCGCATGCGCCTGGACGCGCTGCACGGTGCCGGCCCCGCCGAGCTCGAGACGTCGCTGGACCGGCTGCCGCCGGGCCTGCACGACGTGCCCGCGCTGCTGGACGCGGCCGTCGCCGACTGCGTCGACGCGACGCTGTTCGATCGCCTGCACCCGGTCCTGCAGTGCGACATGCTGGGCGGCGCGCTCGACCGCCTGGGCGCCAGCCTGCAGACCGGGGTCGACCTGGACGCCGCGTTCGTGCGCGAGCGCGCCACCCGACTGGTGCGCGACGCCGCGACCCCGCATGCCCACGGCCTGCGCTGGTCGCTGGCCTTCGATCGCCTGGTCGCCGACGGCGCCGAGCGCCGCGGCCCCGACTGGGCGCGCTCGTTCGGCGAACTGCTGGGACCGGCCCTCGAGGCGCCCGACGGCGGCGACCTGCTCGACGCCATGCGCTCCTCGCACGGCTATGCCGCGCCGCCGCGCGCGACCACGGCGCCGCCCACGTCGGCCGCGGCACGCCTGGCGCTGGCCCAGGGGGTGGGCGCGGCGGCGCTGGCGGTGCAGGGCCGCTGGGCCGAGGCCGAGCCCGAGTTCGACGCCGCGCTTGCCGCCCTGCGCAAGATCACCGGCAAGCGGCGCGGGCTGCTGCCGCTGGCCGCCATGCTGCCCAACGTGCTGGCGCTGCTGGCCCAGCAGACCCCGGCGCACCTGGACAAGGCCCTGAAGCTGTGCCTGGCCGAAGGCGGCAAGCGCGAGCCGGTGCTGGACCACCCGCTGGGGGCGATCGCGCTGGCCATCCAGATTCGCCTGGGCGTCGCGCCGCGCGACCTCAAGCCCTTCCTGCCCTATGGCCTGCAGTGGGGCTTCCGGGGCGCCGGCTCGCGCATCGTGTCCCCGCTCGACCACGGGCGCTGGCTGATGCGCGCCTGGCTCAAGGAGGGCGCCGTGGCCGAAGGCCTGCCGCCGGCCGAGGCCGACGCGGCGCAGCACCTGAAGGGCGCCTACCAGCATGCCGGCCTCGACGGCCTGGCCGAACAGCTGGGCGCCGCGCTGGGCGTGCTCGCCGGCGACCCGGCGCCGGCCTGGTTCTTCGTGCCCGCCGCGCTCGAGCGCTGGCAGGTGGCGCTGTCGGCGCTGCGCGCGCTGGGCGAGCCGGCGGCCGCGCCCGCGGCGGCGTCCGCGGCCGACAGCCGCATCGTCTGGCTGGTCGAGACCGGCGACAACGGCAGCGTGCGCGCGCTGGTGCCGCACGAACAGAAGCGCGGCGTGCGCGGCTGGGGCCAGCTCAAGGAAGTGCCGCTGAGCCGCCTGCAGCGCGGCGCGCAGACGCTGACGCCGGCCGACGCCGGCATCGTGCGCGCCATCCGCCAGGAGACCTTCGGCCGCGCCCTGCGCCTGGACCTCGCGCAGGCGATGGGCGCGCTGTTCAACCATCCGCACGTCGCGTTCAGCGACGCGCCCGACCAGTTCATCGAGCTGGTGGAGGCCGGCCCCGAGCTCGAGGTGGTGGACGAGGGCGAGCGGCTGCGGGTGCGCATGCAGCCCTCGCTGCAGGTGACCCCGGACGCCGCCACGGCGCGCTGGGCCGGCAGCGAGGCCGAGCAGAAGGAGCTCGACGCGCTGCGCCTGGTGTCGATCTGGCGCGACGGCCCGCAGCGCGCGAAGCTGATCCGGCTGACGGCCTCGCAGAAGCGCGTGGCCCAGCTGCTGGGCCCGACCGGACTGGACATCCCGCGCCAGGGTGCCGCGCAGCTGCAGGAGGTGCTCACCGGCCTGGGCAGCCACTTCCGCATCCACGCCGACGACGCCGCCACCGCGCAGGCCGCGCGCGAGCTGCCCGCCGAGGCGCGCCTGCGCGCCGAGCTGCAGCCGGTGGGCGACGGCCTGCAGCTGCGCCTGGTGGCCGCGCCGTTCGGCGCCGACTACGCCACCGTCGGCCCGCGCCTGATTCCCGGCCGCGGCCGGGCCCGCGTGGTGGCCACGTTGAAGGGCGAGAGCGTGGGCGTGCAGCGCGACCTGAAGGTGGAGCGCGCGCACCTCGAATCGGTGCTCGACGCCTGCCCGATGCTGCCCGAGCTGCCGCCCGAGTCGCCCTGCGAATGGCTGCTGGACGCGGCCGACGACGCGCTGGCGCTGGTCGAGCGGCTGCAGCCGCACACGTCCATCCTGGCGCTGGACTGGCCGCAGGGCCGCCCGGTGCGCGTGGCCTCGGCCGCACTCGACCAGCTCGTCCTCAAGGTGAAGACGCACGAGAACTGGCTCGCGCTGGACGGCAAGCTCAAGGTGGACGAGGAACTGGTGGTCGGCCTGCAGCAGCTGATCGCCTTCGCCGCCGAAGGCAAGAGCCGCTTCATGCCGCTCGGCGACGGGCGCTTCCTGGCGCTGACCCAGGAGCTGCGCGAGCGCGTGGCCGACATCGCCGCCGTCACCGAGAAGCAGACCGCGCGCGCCAACAACCCCGACGAGGTGCGCGCCCCCGCCATCGCCGCGCCCTGGCTGCAGGCCGCGATGGAAGGCGCGCAGGTCGAGCACGACGCCGCCTACGCCGCACGCCTGCAGGCGCTCGACGACGCGCGCCGCATCGTGCCGGCGCTGCCGTCCACGCTGCAGGCCGAGCTGCGCCCGTACCAGGAAGAGGGCTTCGAGTGGGCGATGCGCCTGGCCTCCGCGGGCCTGGGCGCCTGCCTGGCCGACGACATGGGCCTGGGCAAGACGCTGCAGGCCCTGGCCGTGATGCTGGCGCGTGCGGCCAACGGCCCGACGCTGGTGGTGATGCCGACGTCGCTGATCGGCAACTGGCGCTCCGAAGCGCTGCGCTTCGCGCCCTCGCTGCGGGTGCACGTGTACGCCGAACGCGGCAGCACCGGCGAACGCGCGGGCATCATCGCGGAGATGGGCCGGCACGACGTGCTGCTCGTCTCGTATCCCATGCTGCAGATCGACGGCGAGGCCTTCGCCGGCAGGCTGTGGGCCACGCTGGTGCTGGACGAGGCGCAGGCCATCAAGAATTCCGCGGCCAAGCGCAGCCAGGCGGTGTTCGCACTGCAGGCCACGTTCCGGCTCGCGATGTCGGGCACGCCCATCGAGAACCGGCTCGGCGAGCTGTGGTCGGTGATGCGCGCCTGCAATCCCGGCCTGCTGGGCACGCTGGCGCGCTTCAACGAACGCTTCGCCAACCTGATCGAACGGCAGCACGACCGCGGCGCGCAACGCACCCTCAAGCGCCTGATCGCCCCGTTCATCCTGCGCCGCACCAAGGCCCAGGTGCTGGCCGACCTGCCGCCGCGCACGGAGCTCGTGCTGCAGGTGCAGGGCGACGACGCCGAGAAGGCGCACTACGAGGCGCTGCGCCGCGAGGCCCTGGTGGCCGCCGAGAAGAGCCTGTCGGGCGACGGCGCCGGCCAGGCCCACCTCAACATCCTGGCCGGCCTCACCCGCCTGCGCCGCGCCGCCTGCGACCCGCGCCTGGTCACGCCCAGCCTCAAGCGCCCCGGCGCCAAGGTGACCGCGTTCGCCGAACTGGCCACCGAGCTGGTGGCCAACGGCCACAAGGCGCTCGTCTTCAGCCAGTTCGTCGACTTCCTGGCCCTGCTGCGCGAGCCGCTGGACGCCGCCGGCATCGCCTACCAGTACCTGGACGGCGGCACCCCCTCGGCCGAGCGCACCCGCCGCGTCGACGCGTTCCAGAACGGCGAGGGCGACCTGTTCCTGATCAGCCTGAAGGCCGGCGGCTTCGGCCTGAACCTGACCGTGGCCGACTACGTCGTCATCGCCGACCCGTGGTGGAACCCGGCCGCCGAGGACCAGGCCAGCGGCCGCGCCCACCGCATCGGCCAGCAGCGCCCGGTCACCGTCTACCGCCTGGTCAACAGCGGCACGCTGGAGGAGAAGATCCTCACGCTGCACCAGACCAAGCGCGAGCTGGCCGACAGCGTGCTCGAGAGCGACGGCGAGGCCGTGGCCGCGGTGCCGATGGCGCGCGAGCTGCTCACGCTGATGCGCGGCGACGAGTTGCCGGAATGAGGGGTTGCACATGACCGAAGTCACCGGCATCGACCACATCTACATCACCGTCTCCGAGCTCGCGCGCTCGGAGCCGTTCTACGACCGCGTGCTGCGCGACGCCCTGGGCTTTCGCAAGAACGCGTTCACGCTGGCCGGCGACCCGCACGTCCAGTACTTCAACCGGCTGTTCGGATTCGTGTTGCGCCCCGCGCGGGAGCAGCGCGCGCACGAACCGTATGCACCGGGCCTGCACCACTTCTGCCTGCGCGTGGACAGCGTGGAGGACGTGCGCCGGGTGGCGCGGGACTTGCAAGCCGCGGGCATCGCGGCCACCGACGCGCGCCTCTACCCCGAGTACGCGCCCGACTACTGGGCCACCTTCTTCGCGGATCCGGACGGCGTGCGGCTGGAGGTGACCAACTGGCGCCAGGAGCGCCGCCAGCGTGCGGCACACTGGGACGACCTGCCAACCTGAGGCCGCGTGCGCGGCCATGGCCTTTTCCCGTTTCGCGTCCTTCATGTCGAGTCCCTTGTACAAACCTCCCGAATCCAAGCCGTCGCGCAAGCCCCGTCCCCTGGAACCCGGCTCGCCGCTGCGCGCCGTGCTGATGGGCATGGCGGTCGACATCGTCGGCTCGGCCCTGGTGGGCGTCGTGCTGGTGGCGGTCTACGCACTGCAGCTGCAGGGCACCGGCCTGCCCGACGACGCCCTGCGCGAGGCGCTCCAGCACATCCCGTCGGACTCCGGGGTCGCCGTCGCCGGCACCGTGCTGGGCGCGCTGATGTCGGTGGCCGGCGGCTATGTGTGCGCCCGCGTGGTGCGCCAGAACGAGTACCGCGTCGGCCTGGTCATGGCCGCGCTGCTGGCCCTTTGGGGCCTGGTGGTGGACGGCGGCGGCACCGACGACCTCTTGACGCTGCTGTTCACCGCCACCTCCATCGCCTGCAACATGCTGGGCGTGAAGTACGGCGCCGAGCACAACCGCCGCCTGGAGGCGCCGCCTGTCGCGCCACCGGACGCCCCGGCGCCATGACCCCACGCCGCGTCGCGATCGGCCTGGGCTGCGTGGCGGCGGCCGGCGCCGCCGGCTGGTGGGCGGTCACCACCTTCCTGCCCGAGGCCGCCATCGACATCGACCGCGCCCAGCTGCAGCAGCGCCTGGACGCCCGCTTCCCGCAGAAGCACTGCGCACTCGGCGTGGCCTGCGTGACCCTCAGCACCCCGGTGATCCGGCTCACCGACGGCTCGCCCCGCATCGGCCTGTCCGCCGACGTGCTGGTGAGCATGGGCCACCGCGAGGCGACCGGCCAGGTCGCGTTCTCCGGCGTGCTGCGCTATGTGCGCTACGAGGGCGACTTCTTCCTCGACGACGTGCAGGTCGACAACTTCGCCCTGACCGGCGCCCCGCCCGAACTGGTACAGGTGGTGAAGGTGCGCGGGCCCGCCGCCCTGCGCCGCATCCTCGAAGGCCACCCGATCTACAGCCTCAAGGGCGAGCCCAGCGCCCGCGCCGCACTCGCCCGGCTGGCCGTGCGCGACGTGCACGTGGTCAACGGCAAGGTGCGCGTGACCTTCCTGCGCTTCGGCGGCTGAGCCCGCTTCGGGGACTCCGCACGACGCCTCCCGGCTTGCCGGTTCGCCCAAACCATGCTAGAGTGTCGGACTCCGCTCAATTGACCACAGCGGACGCCAAGAATCCTGGAGAGGTGGCAGAGTGGTCGAATGTACCTGACTCGAAATCAGGCGTACCGCAAGGTACCGTGGGTTCGAATCCCACCCTCTCCGCCAAGAAGTAAGCAAGAACGCGCCCTTGAGGCGCGTTTTTCATTGGTTTCTACCAATCGTTCTACCAATTCGGTGTAAGCGTCCTGCAAAAGCATCTTGAGGCGCACGTCGCCTTGAGCTCGGCACTAAACTTGTTCCATGTCACCACTGAACCTCGCCATCGAGCGCCTCGACGAATCGGCTGTTGCTTCTCTCCTCGCATCGGGAGCTGATGCCAATCGCCCCGAGCCCGAGCTGGGCGGCTTCTATCCGTTGCAGCACGCTGTGGATATCGAGTGTGAGGAATCCTGCCGGCGATACGACATGGGCGACCCAGAAGCCAAGCCGCGAGCGACGGTCACGCGGTTGTTGGTTGATGCGGGAGCTCTGCCCGATCTGATTGACCCGAAGGGTCGAAGCGCTCGAAGCGATGCGGAGGAACGCCTGCACGTTGAAGCGCTTCTTCTCTTTGGCCCAAAGCCATAGGCAGAGGCAGACCGGCTCTACGAGAGGTGTGTCCAGCGATGCGGCAGCAGCTCCTGGATCCAACTCGCGGGTTGCGTCGGGAGCCGTTCGAGCACGTCTCGCAAGTACGCGTAAGGGTCATGCCCGTTGAGCTTGGCCGAGTGCACGAGGCTCATGATCGCGGCGGCGCGCTTCCCAGCGCGGAGGCTGCCGGCGAACAGCCAGTTTGACCTGCCGATGGCGATCGGACGGATCTGATTCTCGACCCAGTTGTTGTCGCACGGTAGATTGCCGTCGTCGAGGTAGCGCGTCAGCGCGACCCAGCGTCCGAGGCTGTAATCGATCGCCTTGGCAGTGGCCGAGCCGTCGGGTACGCGAGCACGCTGCGCCTCAAGCCAGGCCCGGAAGCTCTTCGCGATCGGTTTGGACTTTTCCTGTCGTATTCGGCGTCGCTCGTCTGTGGTCGTGTGCTGTACTTCGCGCTCGATCTTGTAGAGCTCGCGGAAGAACTCGACCGCCTTCTCACCGATGGGGCTCTGGTGATTCACCCAGAGCTCGTGGAACTTGCGCCGTGCGTGTGCCAGGCACCCGGCTTCGACGACGCCGTGCTTGATCGCAGCCTTGTATCCTGAGTAGTCGTCGCAAACCAGCGTGCCGTGCCAGCCGCTTTCCGGTACGTCGATGTCGATGCCGAGGAAGTCACGCGCGTGCTCCCCAGTACGGCTCTCCGCGAAGTCGAAGACGACCGCCTTGACCTGGTTGAAGCTCGTCGTGCAGTAGCTCCAGAGGTAGGCCTTGTGCGTCTTGCCCTTGCCGGGCTTGAGCATCGCCACCGGCGTCTCGTCGGCGTGCAGGACGGCGTGGGTCAACAGCTCTTCGCGCAGCGCGTCGACGAGCGCCTGCAACTGCACGCCACAAGTGCCGACCCACTGCGCCAGCGTCGATCGCGGGATCGCCAAGCCAGCGCGGCCGAAGATCGCCTCCTGGCGGTACAGCGGCAGGTGATCCACGAACTTGGCGATCAGCACCTGGGCCAGCAGGCCAGCAGTGGGGATGCCCTTGTCGATGATGTGCGGTGCTACCGGCGCTTGCACCAGCGTCTCGCACTCGGTGCAGATCCACTTGCCACGGACGTGGCGTTCCACCGTGAACACGCCGGGCTCGTAGTCGAGCTTCTCGGCTACGTCTTCGCCGATCCGCTTGAGCGCACAACCGCAGCTGCAGGTCGCGTTCGCGGGCTCATGACGGTGTTCGCGGCGCGGCAAGTCGGCCGGCAGTGGTTGACGCTTAGGCTGGCGCTTCTCGCGCTCGTCGCCCAGCGCCGACTTGGCGTTCTCGAGTTCGAGCTCAAGGGCAGCAATGTCGGTGTCGATCGTCTCTTCGAGCAGGTTGCGCTGCTCAGGAGCGACACGCTCCGACTGGGCGGCAAACTTCAGGCGCTTGAGCACCGCCATCTCGTGTGTCATCTTGTCGATCAACGCTTGTTTGAACGCGATCTCCCGATCGCGATCCGCCAACGTTGCTTTCATCGACAGCACCAGCTCGCGCAGCTGCTGCGCGTCGAGAAGGGCGAGGTCAGGGGCGTCGTTCACAGGGAACTATCTTGCCCTCGAACCCGCCGCAGGTCCATACGCGCAACCAGCAATTGCCTCACAAGATGCGGATCACTCCGGCATCTCCTACGCGTTGCCACGGAAGGCCCAGCACGAGCGCGTCGAGCTGCTCGCGCGTCAGCGTCAACGTGTCAGTACGGTCGTTTGGCCAGGCGAACTTGCCCGAGTGCAATCGCCGGGCTGCCAGCCAGATGCCGACGCCGTCGTGCACCAGCACCTTCATCCGGTTTGCCCGGCGGTTGGCGAAGAGATAGGCATGGTGCGGGCGCGCAGCGCCGAAGACCTTGACCACCCGAGCTAACGCCGATTCTGTGCCAGCTCGCATATCGAACGGTTCGGCGGAGAGCCAGATCACGTCGACACGAATCACCGCAGAAGCTCGCGCATCCAGACCGCGCAGTCAGCGGAGGCGCTGATCGGCCAGGTGACGCTGATTGCCGCTGCACCCCGGCGCACTTCGATCCGAATGTCCTGCGGCACCGGCGTCCTCGGGACTGGTGGCGGCAACTGGAGTTCGATGAAGCCCTGCTCGCCAGTGCCGTCGTTGACCGCCTCATCGCAGCTTGCCGACTTTGCGGCACGCAGCCAGTGATGCACGAGGTTTGCGTTCAAACCACGCGCCAGCGAGATCGCTGCCACCGATGCGCCGGGCCGCATGCATTCGCCGACGACTTCCGCTTTCAGTTGCTCACTGTGCCGCCTGCGCGCGGCTCCTGGCTTGGCTGCCCTAACGTCCATTTCAAAATGAAAATGGACATCATCGCGGGCGCCTCGAGGCTTTCAAGATGGGATCGCCGCGCGCTTACAATTCGGTGGGTGATTGATCCGTTCCAGAAAGTCACTCCGCCTGCTGATGATCTGGTGAGCTCGGGATGTCCAGAGCTGCCGTAGAAGGCCGCGGCATTTTGGTTCCTTCTTCGCATATGCGGCTTGGGTTGCCAAAGGCTCTTGCCGATCCTTCGAGACCTAACCGGCGCTCCGCTGCCCATAGCCTGGACGCAGCCATCGCTCGCACAGGCGCGCTGCTGCAGAAGGAGTACACGCTGGAGCGGCTGGCCGTGCTCGTCCACGCGGTGCTTGAACAGCACCGAGAATGATGTCTCCGCCCGCCGCATCGACCGCCGCCATGCCCCCGCCCACCGACCCCGTCATCGCCCCTTGCGGCACCTGGGCCTCGCCCATCACCGCGGCCCGCGTGGCCGCGGGCGTGCGACCCGTGAGCGCGCCGCGCAGCGTGGCCGGCCGCGTGCTGTGGCTGCAGAGCCTGCCCGAGGAGGGCGGACGCATCGCCATCGCCACGCCGGACGCCGACGGCCGCGCCCGCATCCTCACGCCGGCGCCGTTCAACGTGCGCTCGCGGGTGCATGAGTACGGCGGCGGCGCGTTCGCGGCGGCCGGCGACACGCTCTGGTTCTCCAACCACGCCGACAACCTCGTCTACGCCCAGGTGGGCGACGCGGCGCCGGTCGCCCTGACCGCCGACACCACGCAGCGCCACGCGGACCTCGAGCTGGACCCGCGCCACCGCCGCCTGATCGCGGTGCGCGAGCAGCACGGCGGGGAAGGCGAGCCGCGCAACACCCTCGTCGCGCTGGCGCTCGACGGCAGCGGATCGACGACGCTGGCCGAAGGCGCCGACTTCTACGCGTCGGCGCGGGTCTCGCCCGAGGGGCGGCGGCTGGCCTGGCTCAGCTGGAACCACCCGCACATGCCCTGGCAGGGCACCGAGCTGTGGCTGGCCGCGTTCGCGGCCGACGGCGCGCTGGTGCACACGCGCCGCGTGGCCGGTGGGCCGGGCGAGTCGCTGTGCCAGCCGGTGTGGGCGCCCGACGGCAAGCTGCACGTCGTCTCCGACCGCAGCGGCTTCTGGAACCTGTACCGGTTGGAGGTGGACGGCCTGGTGCCGGTGCTGCCGATGGCAGCCGAGTTCGGGCTGCCGCAGTGGGTGTTCGCGCAGTCGTCCTACGGCTTCTCCGGCCCCGACGAGATCGTCGCCACCTGCCGCGAGGACGCGATCAGCCGGCTGCTGCGCATCGACCTGCGCCGCGGCGTCGCCACGCCCGTCGCCACGCCCTTCGAGGACATCATCGAGCTGCGCGTGGGCGACGGCGTCGCGCTGGTGGAGGCGGGCACGCCCACGAGCGCGGCCTGCATCGCGCGCGTCGACCTGGCCGACGGGCGCGTGACGGTGCTGGCCCGCAGCGCCGACGACCTGCCCGCCGCATCGCTGCTGTCGGTGCCGCGCGCGATCCGCTTTCCCAGCGCGAACGGACGCACCGCGCACGCGTTCCACTACCCGCCGCGCAACGACGGCTACCGAATGCCCGCGGGCGAGCGCCCGCCGCTGATCGTCATCGGCCACGGCGGCCCCACCGGCATGGCCGGCAACACGCTGAAGCTCGCCACGCAGTTCTGGACCAGCCGCGGCTTCGCGGTGCTGGACGTCAACTATGGCGGCAGCACCGGCTTCGGCCGCGACTACCGGCAACTGCTCAGCGGCCAGTGGGGCGTGGTCGACGTGGAGGACTGCATCGCCGGCGCGCGCCACCTCGTCGCGCAGGGGCTGGTCGACGGCGCACGGCTGGCGATCCGCGGCAGCAGCGCCGGCGGCTTCACCACGCTGGCGGCGCTCGCGTTCCACGACGTGTTCAAGGCCGGCGCCAGCTACTACGGCATCGGCGACCTGCGCGCCCTCGACGCCGACACGCACAAGTTCGAGTCGCGCTACACGCATGACCTGCTCGCGCCGCTCCCAGAGCGCGAACGTCTCTACCGCGAGCGTTCGCCGATCCACGCCGCCGACCGCCTGTCTTGCCCGGTGATCTTCTTCCAGGGCCTGGACGACAAGGTGGTGCCGCCGGCGCAGGCCGAGGCGATGGTGGCCGCGCTGCGCGCGCAGGGCATCCCGGTGGCGCACCTCGTCTTCGAGGGCGAGGGCCACGGCTTTCGCCGCAAGGAGACGGTGCAGCGCGCGCTGGAGGCCGAGCTGTCGTTCTACGCGCAGGTGTTCGGCTTCGCGCCGGCCGACGCGATCGAGCGCGTGACCCTGTCGTAGCCGGCGCCGGCGCGGGCCCGGCTCACGCCGCGAACCGGCGCGCCAGGCGCGGCAGCAGCGCCGCCAGCTCGTCCTCGTGCCAGCGGTGGCCGGCGGGCGTGGCGGGATCGGCCGACGGGCCTTGCGGCAGCGGCCGGTCCGTCATCTGTTCGAACACCTCGGCGGCCACGAGGCCGAAGGCCTCGAGCTCGAAGTCCTCGTCCTGCTGCACGTCGGCCAGGCTGTCGGGGTCGGCCAGCGCGGCCTCGAACACCGCCTCGCCCTCGGACAGCAGCCAGTCGCGGAAATGGCGGAACACCTCCTCCGAGGACGTGCCCACCAGCAGGTGGGCCGCGCCCCGCAGGTCCCAGCGGCAGGCGCGCGCCAGCATCTCGTCGTACTTGTGCTGGAACGCCATCACCTCGTCGGGATGGTGGTCCAGCAGCACCTGCTCGAGGCCGGCCACGCGGTCTTCCACGTCGTCGCCGGCGGCGTCGCGCGCGGCGCCGATGAAGGCCCAGAAGCGGTCGTCGTCCATCTATTTTTCTCCCCTGCGTCGTGCGACTGCGCCGACGTGCTCGTACTGTCGCACGACCGGGCCGGCGCCGCCGGTGCCGGCGCGCCGATCCGCACGTAGGACAACGACGCTTGCGTTTCGGTGTCATGGTGTATTACAGTAGTGATACACAAGGACAGAAACCACCGTGACCGATCCCTCCCTCTTCTCCGTCGTCGCCGGCTCGGCCGAGCCGATCTACCGCCAGCTGGTGGCGCAGGTGCGCCGCTGCGTGGCCGGCGGCCAGCTCAAGGCCGGCGACGAGCTGCCCTCGGTGCGCGAGCTGGCGCAGGCGCTGGCGGTCAATCCGATGACCGTGTCCAAGGCCTTCGGCCTGCTCGAGGCCGAAGGCCTGGTCACGCGCCGACGCGGGCTGGCGATGGTGATCGCCGAGCAGCACCGGCGCGCGCAGCCGGCGGCCGAGCGCGTCGACCTGCTGCGTCCGACGCTGGAGCGCGCCGCGCAGGAGATGCGCGAGCTGCAACTGCCGGCGGCCCAGGCCCTGGCCCTCTTCAAGACCATCCTGAACGAACGTGAAGGTGACTGACATGAACTCTTTCCGAATCGACGGCGCGCCGGCCTGCGTGTCCCTGCAGGGCCTGGGCGTGGCCTTCGGCGCCCAGTGCGTGCTGGACGGGCTGGACTGGCAGCTGCCCGCGGGCCAGGTGGTGGGCCTGCTCGGACGCAACGGCGCCGGCAAGACCACGCTGATCGAGGCGCTGCTGGGCCTGCGCGAGCCCGACGCGGGCCAGGCGCTGCTGTTCGGCCAGCCCTCCACCGCGCTCGACGACGACCGGCGCGCGCGCATCGGCTACGTGCCGCAGCGCTCCGACCTGTTCGAATGGCTCACCGCCGACCAGCTGCTGGCCTATTTCCGCAGCTTCTATCCGCGCTGGAACACGGCCAAGGTGGACGGCCTGATGTCGCGCTGGGACATCGCGCGCGACAAGCCGATCGGCCAGCTCTCCGGCGGCCAGCAGCAGCGCCTGTCCATCGTGCGCGCGCTGGCCCACGAGCCCGAACTGCTGGTGCTCGACGAGCCGGTCGCCAGCCTGGATCCGGCGGGCCGGCGCGACTTCCTCGGCGAGCTGGTGGAGCAGGTGGTCGACCGCCGCACCACCATCGTGTTCTCCACCCACATCCTGTCCGACCTCGAACGCGTGGCGCTGGACGTCGCCTTCCTCGCCGGCGGCCGGATCGCGGTGCATGCGCCGCTGGACGAACTGCTGGAGAGCAGCGTGCGCCTGGGCGGCGTGCCGGCCGACATCCGGCGCTTCGTGACGGACCATGGCCTGGACGCGCTCTCGCGCGACGCGGGCGCGCCCGTGATCGCGCGCGGGCGCCAGGCCGGCGCGATGCCGCGCGGCACGCCCACGGTCAGCGTCGATCCGGCGACGCTGGAAGACCTGTTCCTGGCGCTGACCGCCTGAGAGGACGCCATCATGAGTCAACCGAATCCGCATTCGCTGGCCGGCATCCTCGCGGCGCCCTGGCAGCAGCGGCGCAACGCCGGCCGCCCGTGGAGTGTCGCCCTCGTCGTGGCGCTTTGCTTCGCGGCCCCGGTGGTACTGCTCGGCTGGAGCCTGGTGGCCGCGTTCGGGCCGCAGGCCGAGTTCCTGCGCCTCATGGCTGGCCGCAGCGCCTGGGCCGGCGTGGCCGCGCTGCTGGTGGCGGCCTGGGCCATGCTGGTGGGCAACGTGCTGCAGCAGAACCACCCGACCCTCGCGCGGCTGGTGCCCCACCACGTGGGCCAGCTGCGCCTGGCGCTGCTGGTGGCGTGGGCGTTGGCCAGCCTGGCCGCCGCGGCGTTGCCGGGCTTCGCGTTCGATGCGCCGCTCGCCTGGGCCTGCGGCGTCGCAGCCACTCTGGCGCTGCTGGCCGCTTGCCTGCGCTGGCCTTGGCTGTTGCTGGGAGGCGTCGCGTCGCCGTTCGTGGTGGGTTGGTTGACGCATCGCTACAGCGCGGCGGAATTCGGGGACGCGTTGTGGGCGCAGTGGGCGAGCCATCGCGTGCCGGCCACGGGCATCGTCGTCCTGGCGGGGGCGGCCGTGCTCGTGGGTCTGGTGCGCGGCGGGGGCGCGCGGCACATGGCTTCGTACGAGACGCGCCGGCGCCTGCGCCAGGCCGTCGTGTCGCAGCAGCAGGGCGGCGCGGCCGTGCCTGCATGCGCGCGGCACGGGTGGCTGCGCGCCCTGGCCGTCAACGGATGGCCCTATGCCTGGTGGATGGCCCGACTGCTGGCACGGTCCGACAGCCCGGTGAAGGCGCGCCTGCTCCTCGGCCTGGGCCCGGCCACGCACTGGACGTCGCGCCTGTTCCAGGCCTTCTGGTTCATGGTGGTCAGCACGGTGCTGTGCGGGCTGGTGTCGCTGTCCGTGGGCGGCGACATGCTCGCCTTCGTCCTGCCCTGGATGGCCTTCAGCGTGCTCACCAGCCTGAGCACCCCGGCGTTGCAGGCCGTGCAGCAACTGCGGCAGTCCCAGCGCGAGCAGGCGCTGCTGGCGCTGTTGCCGGGCGTGCCGCGCGGGGCGCGCCTCAACCGCTGGCTGGCCTGGCAGTCGAGCGCGACGTTCGTGGCGGCGGCGCTGTGCGCGTTCGTGGTCGCTTGGTGGCTGAATGCCCTCGCGGACGCATTCCGGCCGGGCGTGTCGACGGCCGCGACCGGCGGCCTGAGCTTCGGTGTCGCCGCCGCGCTGTTGCCGCAGGTGGCGTGGCAGTGGCGGCACTGGGCGCACCTGCGTGCCGCGACCGCGGCCCGACTCAGCGCGCCGGTACTCGTGCCGATCCTGCTGGGTGTCGCGGTGATGGTCCTGCACCTGGCCGCCGGCGTCGGCTACCTCGCGGCCGGCGTCGCGCTCGCGGCGGCGTCCCTGGCGTACTGCGCCTGGCGCTGGTGGCGCATGGGGACCGAGCCCACGGCCTTTCCCGTGGGACGCCTGGCCTGACTCAGGCCGCCGGCACCGGCGCGAAGCGCGGCAGGCGCAGGCGCTCGGGCGCCAGGTACTGCTGGCGGTAGATCTCGAACGGCATCGTGTCGGCCTGCTCGATGCGGGCCTGCTCGGCGAGCGACTCCACGGCCAGCTCGGCCATGTGGGCGGCCGCGTCGGCGGGCAGGTCCAGTGCGAGCATGTGCGCGCGCGTGCGCAGTGCGTGGGCGCGCACGAACGCGTCGTGCGAGCCGCCGTGCAGCGCCTTCATCTCGGCCAGCACGCGCGCCGAGGGCAGCGTGTCGGGCGCCAGCACCGCGGCGCGCGCGGCAGCCAGCGCCTGGGAGTGTGCCTCGGTGCCTTCGTGGGCGTCCAGCCAGGCGGCGATGGGGCCGCACTCGGTGAGGATCTCGCGCAGCCAGTCGGTCATCAGCACCTCCGCGCCGCCGCGCTCCAGCTTCAGGCCCGGCTCGCGGCCGCGCGCGGCCACGCGCTGCTGGTTGCGGCCCAGCTCGGCGATCTCGTTGGGCGAATCCAGCGGGCTGTCGTCGAGCAGGCAGTGCAGCAGGAAGATGTCGATCATGCGCATCGTGGCCGGCGCGATGCCGGCCGGCACGAACGGGTCGAGGTCCATGCAGCGCACCTCGATGTACTCGACCCCGCGCTCGCGCAGCGCGTGCAGCGGCCGCTCGCCCGGGAAGATCACGCGCTTGGGGCGGATCGTGCCGTAGAACTCGTTCTCGATCTGCAGCAGGCTGTCGCTGAGCTGGTTGTAGCTGCCGTCGGCCGCGCGGATGCCCAGCTTCTCGTAGGCAGGCCAGGGCCGCACCAGGGCGTCGGCCAGCGAGGCGGCGTAGCTGTCCAGGCTGTTGTAGCTGACCGACAGCGAGGTCTGCGCCTCGCTCTGGTAGCCCAACCGCCCCATGCGCAGCGAGGTGGCGTGCGGCATGTGCAGGGTGTCCGGGCCCAGCGGCTGGAGGTCAGGCGCGTTGGTGGCGAAGCCGCGCGCGACCGCCGGCGAGGCGCCGAACAAGTACAGCAGCAGGAACGAGTGGCGGCGGAAGTTGCGGATCAGGCCGAAGTACTCGGACGTCGTCACGTCGGGCAGCGACCAGTTGTAGTGGATGCCCGAGATCGTCTGCATGCGCCGGCCGTAGCGATGGCCCAGCCCCATCCGATAGACGGTCTTGGCCTGGCCGACGTTGGAGCTGCCGTAGCGGCCCAGCGGGATCTGGTCGTCGGGCGGCAACGTGCAGGGCATGCTGCCCACCCACATCATCTCGTCGCCGAGCGCGCGGTAGACCGCCTGGTGCACCTGCGTCAGCTCGGCCTCGGCCGCCTCCGCGCTGGCGTGCACGCCGGTGATCAGCTCCAGCTGGGATTCGCTGAAGTCGGTGGTGATGTGCGGATGCGTCAGCGCGGCGCCGAGTGCGCGCGGATGCGGCGTGCGGGCGAGCTCGCCCTGCGGCGTCACGCGCAGGCTTTCCTTTTCCACGCCTCGTCCGATGCCTTGCAGGCGAGCCGAGCTCAGGGCCTTCAGGCGTTCTTGTAGACCGCGCATGCGGTGTCTCCTGGTGCTTGTCTGGCGCGAAAGGTACTGGAAAACCGGGACTCTTGCTGGAGGCGGGATGATGCCGCGGATTCCCGACTTGTGGTAGCCCGAAGGCGGCCGTTGGCCGCCGGCCGGCGCGCGCTCAGGCCGCCACCAGCAGCCCGCGCTGCTCGATGAACGCGATCACCTCGGCCAGGCCGGCCTTCGTCTTCAGGTTGGTCATCACGTGCGGCCGGTTCGGGCGCATGCGGCGGGTGTCGGCCTCCATCACGTCCAGGCTGGCGCCGACGTGCGGGGCGAGGTCGGTCTTGTTGATCACGAACAGGTCGCTCTTGGTGATGCCGGGCCCGCCCTTGCGCGGGATCTTCTCGCCGGCAGCGACGTCGATCACGTAGATGGTCAGGTCGCTCAGCTCGGGGCTGAAGGTGGCGGCCAGGTTGTCGCCGCCGGACTCGATGAAGACGATGTCGGCCTCGGGGAACTTCTCCAGCATGCGGTCGATGGCCTCGAGATTGACCGAGGCGTCCTCGCGGATGGCCGTGTGCGGGCAGCCGCCGGTCTCCACGCCCATGATGCGTTCGGGCGCCAGCGCGCCGGCCACGGTCAGCAGGCGCTGGTCCTCCTTGGTGTAGATGTCGTTGGTGACGACCACCAGGTCCCAGCGGTCGCGCATCGCCTTGCACAGCATCTCCACCAGCGTCGTCTTGCCCGAGCCGACCGGGCCGCCGACGCCCACGCGCAGCGGCGGCAGGCGCTTGCTGCGGTTGGCGATGTGGTGCAGGGGCGTGGCGCGCGGCGCGGGGGCGGCGGAGAAGTCGGTCATGGCGGGTGTCTCGGGGAAATCAGGAACGGAACAGGCGCGAATACTGGGTCTCGTGGCGGGCGCTGGCGATGCCCAGCATCGGGGCGAACGACTGCATGTCGTCGTCGTCCATCGCCAGCGCCTGCGCGATCAGCGCGGGCATCCCGGCGATCAGCGCCTGCAGGATGCGCTGGCCGGCGAGCTGGCCCAGCGGCACGGCCTTGAGCGCCGCCTGCACCATGTTCTCGGCCCAGCCGAACAGCGAGGCATGCAAGGCCTGTGCCGCGCTGGCCTCGGCGCGTGCGGTGGCCAGCGCGAAGGCGATCGGCCAGGTGGGCGAGGGCGCCAGCGCGGCGAGGTGGCGCAGGCGCGCGTCGTCGTCGCTGGCCTGGTTGCGCAGCCATTCGACCAGCGAACGGCCCATCTGCTCGCTCTGCAGGCGCAGCTCGCGGGTCTCGCGGGTGCGGCCGATGAAGTCGTTGAGCTGCGTCACGCGGGCGAGGTCGTGGCGCTGCCACGCCAGGTGCGCCTGGGCCAGCACCGGCAGGTCGGCGCGCGCCGGGGCGAGCGCCATCTGGTTGGCCAGCCACGTGGCGGCGCTGGCCTCGCCGGTGACGCGGCCGTCGTCGACCGCGGCCTCCAGCGCCTCGGAATAGCTGAAGCCACCGACCGGCAGCGCCGGCGAGGCGAGCCACATCAGCTGCAGCAGCACGGCGTCGCCGGCGACGGATGGCGCGGACATCAGTGCTCGTGCTTCTTGTGGTCGTGGTCGTGATCGTGGTTGCAGCCGGGGCCGTGCACATGCGGCGCCGCCTGGCCGACGACGGGGATGGCGATCGTCCTGGCCGCCGCCCTCGGACCGGCCGGCGCGGGGGCGTGCGCGTGGCCATGGGCCGCAGGCTCGTGACCGTGGTCGTGTCCGTGATCGTGACCGTGACCGTGATCGTGATCGTGATCGTGTTGCGCGTGGTCGTGCGCATGCGCGTGACCTGCGTGCACTCCCGCGGCCGCGCCGTACGCGCCACCCTCCGGCTCGAACGCGCACGTCGCCTCGCTGACGATCAGGTGCTGCGCGCGCAGCATGCCGGCCAGCACGTGGTCGGGCTCCAGCAGCAGGCGGTCGGGCTGCAGTTCCAGCGGCACGTGGCGGTTGCCCAGGTGGTAGGCGGCGCGCAGCAGGTCGAACGGCGTGCCGTGCTCGGCGCAGTGCGTGACCACCAGCACCGGCTGCGGCGCGGCCTTGACGCGGATCAGCGAGCCGTCCTCGCCCACCAGCACGTCGCCGCCGCGCAGCTGGGTGCCGCGCGGCAGGAACACGTTGAGCGCGCGGCCCAGCGAGTCGGTGGCGGCGATGCGGCTCTTCTGGCGCACGTCCCAGTCGAGTTCCACCTCGCTGGCGCGGCGCAGCAGCACCTGGCTGAGACCCTGGCCGCCGGGGATGCGCTTGCCGACCTGGAGGGCGGCGTCCTGTCTGTCTGTCATCTTGAGATCCTTGCGCGGAAAACGAAGCGGGCCGCTCGATGGCGGCCCGCGCTGATCGAGGCCGCGGCGATCCGCGGCCGTAACCTTACATCACCACACGTGGCATCGCTGCACCGGGGCCATCGGCTGGCCCGGCTTGCAGGCGAACGCCGTCTCGAACTCCTTGAAGTTCGCGACCAGGCCGTTCACCCGGTACCTGGGGGGCGAGTGCGGGTCGGTGGCGGCATGCAGGCGCTGCTGCTCCGGACGCTCGTTGGCGCAGGCCCATTGCGCCATGCCGATGAAGAAGCGCTGGTCGGGCGAGAAGCCGTCGACCGACGCCGGTGCCGGGTGCTCGGCCGCCTCGGCCTTGTACGCGATGATCGCCAGCACCAGGCCGCCGAAGTCGGCCAGGTCCTCGCCGAGCGTGAGCTTGGAGTTGATGTGCACGTCGTCGATGACCACGTACTTGCCGTACTGGTCGGTCAGGCAGGTGGTGCGCTTCTCGAACTCGGCCGCGTCCTTCTTCGTCCACCAGTTCTTCAGGTTGCCCTTGGCGTCGAACTGGCGGCCCTCGTCGTCGAAGCCGTGGGTGAGCTCGTGGCCGATGGTGCCGCCGGTGTTGCCGTAGTTGGGCGCGTCGTCCAGCCGGGCGTCGAACAGCGGCGGCTGCAGCACGCCGGCCGGGAAGTTGATGTCGTTCATCTGCGCGTCGTAGTAGGCGTTGACCGTCGGCGGCGTCATGCCCCACTCGCTGTGGTCGACCGGCTTGCCGATCTTGGCGAGCTGGCGGCGAAACTCGAAGGCATCGCCGCGCTGCACGTTGCCGAGCAGGTCGTCGCGCCGGATCTCGAGCGCGGCGTAGTCGCGCCACTTGTCCGGATAGCCGATCTTGTTGACGATGCCGTGCAGCTTCTCGAGCGCCTTTAGCTTGGTCTGCGGGCCCATCCAGTCGAGGCCCTGGATCTCGCTTTCCATCGCGGCCTGGATCTGGCGCGTCATGTGCAGCGTCTTGGCCTTGAGCTCGGGGCCGAAGTTCTCCTTGACGAATTCCTGGCCCAGCGCCTCGCCGATCTGGTTGTCCACCAGCACCACGCAACGCTGCCACAGCGGCGCCAGCTGGGTGACGCCGCGCAGTGTCCTGCGGTAGTAGTCGAAGTTCTCGTCGACGAAGGGCCTGGACAGGAACGGCGCCGACACGTGCGCCACGTGCCAGCGCAGGTAGGTCTTGATCTCATCGAGCTTGCGCATGCGCAGCTGGAAGTCCAGTGTCTGGAAGAACTTCGGCTGGCTGACGTTGTAGCGATCGTTGCCCGCCAGGCCGATGCCCGCGAAGTAGGACTTCCAGTCGAACGTCGGCGTCAGCGACTGCAGCCGGCGCTCGTTGGCCGGGTGGAACAGGTGGTGCGGGTCGCGCTGGTCGACCAGCGTCATCGAACCCTTGGCGAGCGCCGTCTCCATGGACATGACGGTGGCGGCATGCGCCTTCGCGTCGTCGGCGCCGTCGCCCATCAGCTGGAACATGCGCGCCACGTGCGCCACGTACTTCTCGCGCAGCTCCCGCGACTTGGCGTCGGTCTTGAGGTAGTAGTCGCGATCGGGCATGCCCAGGCCGCCCTGCGTGGCGAACGCGATCACCCGGGTGGAGTCGGCGTAGTCCTGCGCCGAGCCGAAGCTGAAGAACAGCCCGTCGTCGCCGGAGGCGAGCTGCAGCGCGGCGAGCACGGCGGGCAGGTCCTTCTTGGTCTTCATGCCGTCGATCAGGTCCAGCGCCGGCTTCATCGGGCGGGCGCCCAGCGACTGCGTCAGGCTCTCGTTGGTGCACGCAGCGAACGCGTCGCCGATCTTCTGCTGCGACACGGTGCGACCGTCGGTCTGCGTGGCCAGCTTGTCGAGGATGCCCCACAGCACGCGGCGGTTGTCCTGCGCCATCTTGGCGTAGACGTCCCAGGACGACTGGTCGGCCGGGATCGGGTTGTTCTTCTGCCAGCCGCCGCAGGTGTACTGGTAGAAGTCGACGCAGGGGTCGGCGGTCCGGTCCATGGACGACACGTCGAGCACAGGCGTGTAGGGGAGCTTGCTCAGCGGCGTGTCGGCGGCGGGGGCCGAGGCGGCGACGTCCTGCGCGCAGGACGCCGCGGCGGACAGGATTCCGCAGCCGGCCGCGACGAGGGCGGCCAGCAGTTTCTTCGAGGTGGGATTCATCGACGGAGGACGAGTGGGGTGACGTGACGGGGTGCGGGCGCGGCGGGTCAGGCGACCTGCACGCCCTTCCAGAAGGCGACGCGGCCCTTGATGTTGGCGGCGGCCTCGGTGGGCTCGGGGTAGTACCAGACGGCTTCGGGGTTCATCTCGCCGTTGACGAACAGCGTGTAGTAGTACGCCTGGCCCTTCCACGGGCAGCTCGTGCGGTGGTTGCTGAACGTGATGTAGTCGCGGTTCAGGCTGGATTCGGGAAAGTAGTGGTTGCCTTCCACGGTGACGATGTCGTCGCTCTCGGCCAGGACGGCCCCGTTCCAGGTGGCTTTCATGCGGATCTCCGGCGTGTGTGTGTGCCGCGGCGGACGCGCGCGGGCAAGACGCCATTTTCGCAGGGTTGGAGGGAGCGACGCCTCGGGGCATCCCGCGCCGGGGTCTTGTTGTATAGGGGAGGGAAGCTCCGCCTTGACGTTCGCCAGGACGTCGATGAGCCGTCGGGTGCTCCGCAGGCGGGGAGCCGGCTTGCCGATCGGGCGATGCCGATCGTGATCTCAGGCGTCGCGGAGGGGCGTCGCCTTGGGTCGCCGTGCCGTGCTACTTCGGCAGCGGCAGGTTGGTGCGCAACTGACCTTGACGGTTGACTTCGATGCACGGTGCATGTGGCAACGGCTTCCATTCCGGCTGCGCCGGCGGCTGCCGCACGACCCGATCGCCCAGCGGCTGCCAGGGTGCGGGGTCCGATTCGCCTGCGACTTTCATATGCCCTCCTTGTGGGATGTCATCTGAGCAATCAGGCACTAGCAATCGGCGAGCCAGGGTGCGGCTTCTGCGCGTAAACGATGAGGCGTCCGAAGCGCGATTGAAAGGACCTGCCACTACAACGTAGCACGTGCCCTCGCGGTGCACATCGGGGTCTGCGATTAACCCGAAAGGGTGGATTTGTCGCGTTTCGCACCGACGGTCGCGGCCGGGCGGCAGCGCACCGTCGAGCGCGCGGCCGGCGCGTTTCAGAACAGGAAGTAGCGCTGCGCCATCGGCAGTTCGGTGGCTGGCTCGCAGGTCAGCAACTGGCCGTCGGCGCGCACCTCGTAGGTCTGCGCGTCGATCTCCATCTTCGGCAGCCAGTCGTTGTGGATCATGTCGCGCTTGGTGACGCGGCGCGTGCCCTGGACGGTGGCGATGGCCTTCTTCAGGCCGGCGCGCGCGGGCACGCCGGCGGCCAGTCCGGCCTTCGACACGAAGGTGAGCGAGCCCTGGGTCAGCGCGCCGCCGTAGCTGCCGAACATCGGCCGGTAGTGCACCGGCTGCGGCGTGGGGATGGAGGCGTTGGCGTCGCCCATCGCGGCCATCGCGATGAAGCCGCCCTTGAGCACCAGCGCCGGCTTGACGCCGAAGAACGCCGGCTGCCACAGCACCAGGTCGGCCCACTTGCCCACCTCGATGGAGCCGACCTCGTGCGCGATGCCGTGCGTGATCGCCGGGTTGATGGCCAGCTTGGCCACGTAGCGCTTGACGCGCACGTTGTCGTTGCGCTCGCCGTCGCCGGCCAGCGCGCCGCGCTGGGCCTTCATCTTGTGCGCGGTCTGCCAGCAGCGCAGGATCACCTCGCCCACGCGGCCCATGGCCTGCGAGTCGGAGCTGAACATGCTGATCGCGCCGAGGTCGTGCAGGATGTCCTCGGCGGCGATGGTCTCGCGGCGGATGCGGCTCTCTGCAAAGGCCAGGTCTTCCGCGATGCCGGCGTCCAGGTGGTGGCACACCATCAGCATGTCCAGGTGCTCGTCCAGCGTGTTGACGGTGAACGGGCGCGTCGGGTTGGTGGACGAGGGCAGCACGTTGGCCTCGCCGACCACGCGCATGATGTCGGGCGCGTGCCCGCCGCCGGCGCCCTCGGTGTGGAAGCTGTGGATGGTGCGGCCCTTGAACGCCGCGATGGTGTCCTCGACGAAGCCGCTCTCGTTGAGCGTGTCGGAGTGGATGGCCACCTGGACGTCCGTCTCGTCGGCCACCGTCAGGCAGCAGTCGATGGCCGCCGGCGTCGTGCCCCAGTCCTCGTGCAGCTTCAGGCCGATCGCGCCGGCTTCCACCTGCTGGCGCAGCGCCTCGGGCCGGCTCGCGTTGCCCTTGCCCATGAAGCCGAGGTTCATCGGGAACGCGTCGGCCGCGCGCAGCATGCGCTCGATGTTGGCCGGGCCGGGCGTGCACGTGGTGGCGAAGGTGCCGGTGGCCGGGCCGGTGCCGCCACCCATCATCGTGGTGACGCCGCTGGACAGCGCCTCCTCGATCTGCTGCGGGCAGATGAAGTGGATGTGGGTGTCGATGCCGCCGGCCGTGACGATCATGCCCTCGGCCGCGATGATCTCGGTGCCCGGGCCGATGACGATGTCCACGCCCGGTTGCACGTCCGGGTTGCCGGCCTTGCCGATGGCCGCGATGCGGCAGCCGCGCAGGCCGATGTCGGCCTTGACGATGCCCCAGTGGTCGACGATCAGCGCGTTGGTGATGACGCAGTCCACGGCCTCGCCGGCGCCGGGGCCGTTGACGGCCTGGCCCTGGCCCATGCCGTCGCGGATGGTCTTGCCGCCGCCGAACTTCACCTCCTCGCCATAGCCGCCGGCCGCGAGTGTGAAGTCCTTCTCGACCTCGATGACCAGGTTGGTGTCGGCCAGCCGCACGCGGTCACCGGTGGTGGGGCCGAACATCTCGGCATAGGCGCGACGGCCGAGCGTGGGCATCAGAGCGCTCCCTGAACGAGGCCGCGGAAGCCGTAGACGGTGCGCGCGCCGGCCAGGTCGACCAGCGTCACGGTGCGCTGCTGGCCGGGCTCGAAGCGCACGGCGGTGCCCGAGGCGATGTCCAGCCGCATGCCGCGCGCGGCGGCGCGGTCGAAGTGCAGGGCGCCGTTGGTCTCGGCGAAGTGGTAGTGCGAGCCGACCTGGATCGGGCGGTCGCCGCTGTTCTCGACGACCAGCGTCAGGCGGCGCCGGCCCGGGTTGAGGTCGATGTCGCCATCGTCGGTGAGCAGTTCGCCGGGAATCATCGGTTCCTTACAGACGCGGGAGGGAGGCTTCGGGCAGGCATGCACCTCAGGGGTGCGCGGATGCCCTGATCATGTGATGGGCTGGTGGACGGTCACCAACTTGGTGCCGTCCGGGAACGTGGCTTCGACCTGGATCTCGGGAATCATCTCCGCGATGCCGTCCATCACGTCGGCCCGGGTGAGCACGCGGCGGCCCTCGCTCATCAGCTCGGCGACGCTGCGGCCGTCGCGCGCGCCTTCCATGATGGCCGCGCTGATGAGGGCGATCGCCTCGGGATAGTTGAGTTTCAGCCCCCGGGCCTTGCGCCGCTCGGCGAGCAGCGAGGCCGTGAAGAGCAGGAGCTTGTCCTTTTCGCGCGGAGTCAGGTTCATCTTGGCGAGGTTATTGCACGAACGGTGCCAGAACAAGGCCCCCGACGGCACGGGTCTTGATAGAGCTTGTCCATCCATGACCGACGCCGCCCTCGATCCCTCTCCCATCGCGCCCGCTGCGCCGCCTGCGCCCCAGCGCGTGATGAAGGTGCGGCGCGACTACAACAGCTGGGTGGCGCAGGAGTCGCTCGAGGACTACGCGCTGCGCTACACGCCGCAGTCGTTCCGCAAGTGGTCGGAGCTGCGGGTGGCCAACACCGCCTTCGGCGCGGCGTCGTTCCTGGTGCTGGAAGCGGTCGGCGCCACGCTGCTGGTGCAGTACGGCTTCGTCAATGCGTTCTGGGCCATCCTGGCCACCGGGCTGATCATCGCGCTGGCCGGCTGGCCGATCGCGGTCTATGCGGCGCGCCACGGCCTGGACATGGACCTGCTCACCCGCGGCGCCGGCTTCGGCTACCTGGGCTCGACCATCACCTCGCTGATCTACGCCAGCTTCACGTTCATCTTCTTCGCGCTCGAGGCCGCGGTGATGGCCTACGCGCTGGACCTCGCCTTCGACATCCCGCCCGCCTGGGGCTACCTCGTCTGCGCGGTGGTGGTGCTGCCGCTGGTCACCCATGGCGTGACCGCCATCGGCCGGCTGCAGGTGTGGACGCAGCCGCTGTGGATCGCGATGCTGGTGCTGCCCTACGTGTTCGTGTTCCGCGCCCACCCGCACGCGCTGGCAGGCCTGTGGGGCTACGCGGGCGAGGACCGGCAGGGCGGCGCCTTCGACCTGCTCAAGTTCGGCAGCGCGATGACCGTGGGCATCGCGCTGATGACGCAGATGGGCGAGCAGGCCGACTACCTGCGCTTCATGCCGGCGCGCACCCCGGCGACGCGGCGCCGCTGGTGGCTGGGCGTGGCCATCGGTGGGCCGGGCTGGGTGCTGCCGGGGGTATTGAAGATGCTCGGCGGCGCCTTGCTGGCGTGGATCGCCATCGGCCAGTCGGTGCCGCTCGACCGCGCGGTGGACCCCAACCAGATGTACCTTGCCGCCTGGGACTCCGTGTTCAGCCGGCCGGGCATGGCGGTGGCGGCGACGGCGGCGTTCGTGGTGCTGTCGCAGCTCAAGATCAACGTCACCAACGCCTATGCCGGCTCGCTGGCCTGGTCGAACTTCTTCGCCCGCCTGACGCACAGCCACCCGGGCCGCGTGGTGTGGGTGGCGTTCAACACCGCCATCGCGCTGATGCTGATGGAGCTCGACGTCTTCACGGTGCTGGGCAAGGTGCTGGGCCTGTACGCCAACCTGGCGATCTCGTGGCTGATGGCGGTGGTGGCCGACCTGGTCGTCAACAAGCCACTGGGGCTGTCGCCGCGCGGCATCGAGTTCCGCCGCGCCTACCTGTACGACGTCAATCCGGTGGGCGTGGGCGCGATGGTGGCGGCGTCGGTGCTGAGCATCGCCGCGCACCTGGGCGCCTTCGGCGCGCTGGCGCAGGCGTTCTCGGCGCTGATCGCCCTGGTGACCGCCTTCGTCGCCTCCCCGCTGATCGCCTGGGCCACCAAGGGTCGCTACTACGTCGCGCGCCGCGACGACGCCGTGCCGCTGCGCTTCTTCGCGCCCGGCGCGACGGCGGCGGCCAGCGGCGCCGAGGGCGCGCGCTACCGGGTGCTGCGCTGCTGCATCTGCGAGCGCGAGTACGAAGGCCCCGACATGGCGCACTGCCCGGCCTACCAGGGCCCGATCTGCTCGCTGTGCTGCTCGCTCGACGCCCGCTGCGGCGACCTGTGCAAGCCCGATGCGCGCCTGGCCACGCAGGCGCGCCAGGCCGTTCATGCGCTGCTGCCGCGCCGCCTGTGGCCGGCCGTCGACGGCGGCCTGGGCGCCTGGCTGGCGCTGATGCTGCCGGTGGCGCTGCTGCTGGCCGGCATCTGCGCGCTGCTCTACCAGCAGGAGATGCGCGCGCTGGGCGACGCCCCGGCGCCGGCGCTGGCCGCGCTGCGGCAGTCGTGCATCAGCGTGTTCGCGATGCTGCTGCTGGGCAGCGGCATCGTCGGCTGGTGGGCGGTGCTCACGCGCCAGAGCCGCCGCGTGGCGCAGGAGGAGAGCAACCGCCAGACGCAGGCGCTCGGCGAGCAGACGGTGCGGCTGACGCAGGAGATCGCGTCGCACCGGCGCACCGACGCCGAACTGCAGCGCGCCAAGGCGGCCGCCGACGCCGCCAACCAGGCCAAGAGCCGCTACATCTCCACGCTGAGCCACGAGCTGCGCACGCCGCTCAACAGCGTGATCGGCTACGCGCAGTTGCTCGACGACGACCCCGCGCTGCCGGCGCACCGGCGCCAGGCGGTCAGCGTGATCCGGCGCGGCGGCGAGCACCTGCTGTCGCTGATCGAGGGCACGCTGGACCTGGCACGCATCGAGAGCGGCAAGGTGTCGCTGGCGGTGACCACGATGCACTTCCGCGAGGCCGTCGACCAGCTCGCCGACCTGTTCGAGCTGCAGGCCACCGCCAAGGGCCTGCGATTCCGGCGCGAATTCGACACCGCGCTGCCGCAGTGGGTGCGCGCCGACGAACGGCGGCTGCGCCAGATCCTGATCAACGTGATCGGCAACGCGGTCAAGTTCACCGACCGCGGCGAGGTGACCCTGCGCATCCGTCACGAGCGCGAGATGGCCTACTTCGAGATCGAGGATACCGGCCCGGGCATCGCCGCGCACGACCTGGAACGCATCTTCGAGCCGTTCGCGCGCGGCGCCGCGCGCGCCGCGCACGACGGCGGCGGCACCGGGCTGGGCCTGACCATCGCCAAGATGCTCACCGACCTGATGGGCGGCGAGCTGACGGTGCACAGCACGCCCGGCGTGGGCACCCGCTTTCGCATCGTGCTGTTCCTGGCCGAGCAGCGCGCCGGCGCGCCGCCGGCGGTGCCGGCCGTGCCGCGCCGCACCGGCCATGCCGGCCCGCGGCGTCGCGTGCTGGTGGTCGACAACGAAGAGGTCGATCGCGACCTGCTGCGCCAGTTGCTGGAGCCCGCCGGCTTCGTCGTGCAGCAGGCCGCCTCCGGCGAGGAGGCCCTGGCGCTGCTGCGCGCTGCGCCGGCCGGCGCGGCGCCCGACGCGATCCTGATGGACCTGGCCATGCCCGGCATCGACGGCTGGGAAGCCATCCGCCGGCTGCGCGCGCAAGGCCTGAGCGCGGCACCGGTGGCCATCGTCTCGGCCAACGCGTTCGACCGCCGGCTGGACAACGACGTGGGCATCGGCGCCGACGACTACGTGCTCAAGCCGGTGCGCGGCGAGGAACTGCTCGACTGGCTGGGCCGGGCGCTCGCGCTGGACTGGCGTAGCGAGCCGCAGGCGGCCGCGGTGGCGACGGCCCCGCCGGCGGCCGCCGCCGGCCCCGCCGCGGCACCGGCGGCCGTGCCCGACGCGACCTCGCTGCACGCGCTGGCCGAACAGGTGCGCGTGGGCTACCCGCGCGGCATCCATCGCTGGCTCGACCACATCGACGCCACCGAGCCGGCCTGCGTCGAGTTCACCCAGCGCCTGCGCGGCCTGGCCGGCCGCTTCCAGCTCGATGCCATGGCCACCGACATCGCGCACGCGCTGCGCCTGCGGGAGGTGCCGCATGGCTGAGTGGATGCAGGCGCCCCCGGGCGGCGGCGCCGGCGCGGTAGCGCCCGGAACCCGGCGCGCGCTGGCCGGCGAGGCGGCGGGCGTCGTGCTGATCGTCGACGACATCCCCGACAACCTGGCCGTGCTGCACGATGCGCTCGACGAATCCGGCTACACCGTGCTGGTGGCCACCGACGGCGCCAGCGCCATCGCGCGCGCCGCGCAGGCGCTGCCCGACATCGTGCTGCTGGACGCGCTGATGCCCGGCATGGACGGCTTCGAGGTGGCGCGTCGGCTCAAGGCCGACGAGGCCACCGCGCCGATTCCGATCGTCTTCATGACGGCGCTGACCGACACCGAGCACGTGCTGGCCGCATTCGCCGCCGGCGGCGTCGACTACGTCTCCAAGCCGGTGCGTCCGCGCGAGGTGGTGGCGCGCATCGCCGCCCACCTGCAGAGCGCCCGCCACGCCAGCCAGGCACGCAACGCGCTCGACGCCTTCGGCCACGCGTCGATCGCGCTGCGCCCGGCCGACGGCCGCGTGCTGTGGCAGACCCCGCTGGCGCGTGACCTGATGAAGCGCCACTTCGGGGCGGGCGCCGCGGGCGCGCCGGTGAGCGCCGTCGCCAGCGGCGTGGCCGCGCCGCTGCACGCGCCGGCCAGCCTGTGCGACTGGGTGCGCGAGCGGGTCACGCGCACGGGCACGCCCGACAGCGAGGCCGCCGACACCTGGACCTGCGTCACCGGCACCCAGCGCCTGCACTGCAGCCTGCATCCGGCCAGCGCCGAGGACGAGTGGCTGCTGGTGCTGACCGAGAGCAACAACGGTGCGGCCATCGAGGCGCTGTCGCTGCAGTTCCGGCTGACGGCGCGCGAGGCCGAGGTGCTGTACTGGGTGGCCCAGGGCAAGACGAACCGCGACATCGGCGACATCCTGGGCACGCGCCCGAAGACCATCACCAAGCACCTGGAGCACGTGTTCGAGAAGCTGGGCGTGGAGACCCGCACGGCCGCCGCGGCGCGCGTGCTGGGCACGCTGCCGGAGTTGATGCGCCGCAAGTGAGCGGCGCTCGCCGGCGCTACCGGCCCTGGCGGCTGGCCTGGAAGTCGAGGAAGCGGATCGCCGAATCGCGCACGCCGGCCGGCGCCTGCGGGTGGGAGGTCACCGCGGTGAGCCGCCGCAGCCAGGCGCCGCGCTCGTCGCGGTCCAGCTTCGAGTTCAGCAGCCGGTTGGCCATCCAGGCGGTCAGCTCGGTGGGTTGGCGTTCCAGCGAGGCGGCCAGCAGTTCCCCGTAGCCGGGCAGCGTCTCGAGCACCTGCACCAGCGGGCCCGGCGCGCCGAAGTCGGCCTGCGGGTGGCGTTCCAGCAGGGCCAGCAGGGCCGGCACGATGCGCTCGCCGCCGGGCAGGGCCGCGAAGCCGTCCAGCAGCTCGTTGAGACGATGCACGTTGTCCGCGCCATCGGCGTTCGGTTCGAACGACTGGAGCGTGGAGAGAAGATCGTCGACGGAACGGGTCATGGGGAGGGCCTGCGGGCAACGCGGCAACCGAAAGGCCGAGCGTAGCCGTTCGCGGCGCTTTCGCACGCGACGGATGGAAAATCACTGCAACGTGCGTGGGTAGCCGCGCCGGCGCCGGCGCCGGCGCCGGCGACGTCGCCTCAGCGCGGTGCCCGCTCCGGCGTGCGCAGGGCCGCGTCGATGCCGGCGACCAGGAAGCGCGTGAGCCGCGCCTCGTCGGCGCGCGTCACGGCATCGGCCGTCGCGCCATCGAGCGCCGCGCCATTGTGCGCAGTGCCGTTGTGCGCGGCGCCATTGTGCGCGGCGCCGTCAAGCGCGAGGCCGTCGGGCCGGTGCGCCTGCACGAGGCGGAACAGGCGCTTGGAGCCGACCAGGAACTTCACCAGCGCGGCGCTGACGTAGAGGTAGGTCGACGCGGCCGCGTAGCGGCTGGCGCCGGGATAGCACTGCTGCAGCGCGTCGATGAACACCAGCGCCGCGTCGTCGAGCTTGTCGCGCACGACCTCCGCGGCTTCCTCGGACGGATCGTCCATCACCCGGGCCATCAGCCGCAGGAACTGCTCGCCGTCGACATCGGCGGCGGTGTCGAACCCGATCCGGATCCAGACCTGCACCAGTTCATCGATCGTGAACCTGCCGGCGCTGTCGGCCATCAGCTTCTGCACGGCGCTGGCGCGTTCGTCGAGCATCTCGCGGTGCGAATCGATGACCGCGCCGAGCAGCTGGAACTTGCTGCCGAAGTGGTGGTTCAGCAGGGTCAGCGACACCTCGGCGTCGCGCGCGATGTCGCGCAGGCTCGCGCCGCGGAAGCCGTGTCGACCGAAATGATGATTGGCAGCGCGAAGGATCGCGTTCTTGCGTTGCATGTTGTTCTTTGTTGGCCTGGCCGTGGTGCGCGATCCCTCCCCGGGATGGCGCGTCCTGGACGCTGATGGGGCCAGTGTTTATGGCCGCATGTTGCACCCCTCGCTTTGAACAGGCGTTCAGGATGCAGGCCTGTTCTGCGCCAGATCGGCGTCACTGTCGGTGCGCTGGCACACCCACCTGCGCGGCGCATCGTGGGGCGGCGGCGGTGGGGGCGGCTACGACATGTGTCGTATACCCTCCTGCCGCCGCGCTGCTTATCCTTCGTTCATCGTCCCCGGCAACAGGGGGCATCTTCAGGAGCGACCTTGCAATGACCACTTCCCGCCGCAGCTTCAGCCTGACGTTGGGTGCGCTAGCCGCATTCGCCACGTTGACCTCGATGACGTCGGCCCAGGCCGCCGACACCATCAAGGTCGGCATCCTGCATTCGCTCTCCGGCACGATGGCGATCTCCGAGACGGTGTTGAAGGACACCGCGCTGATGACGATCGCCGAGATCAACGCCAAGGGCGGCGTGCTGGGCAAGCAGCTCGAGCCCGTGGTCGTCGACCCGGCCTCCAACTGGCCGCTGTTCGCCGAAAAGGCGCGCCAGCTGATCACCCAGGACAAGGTCGCCGTGACCTTCGGCTGCTGGACCAGCGTGTCGCGCAAGTCGGTGCTGCCGGTGTACGAGGAACTCAACAGCCTGCTGTTCTACCCGGTGCAGTACGAGGGCGAGGAACTCAGCAAGAACGTGTTCTACACCGGCGCCGCGCCGAACCAGCAGGCCATCCCCGCCGTCGAGTACCTGATGTCCAAGGACGGCGGCTCGGCCAAGCGCTTCGTGCTGCTCGGAACCGACTACGTGTACCCGCGCACGACCAACAAGATCCTGCGCTCGTTCCTGCACTCCAAGGGGATCAAGGACGAGGACATCCTGGAGGAGTACACGCCGTTCGGCCACAGCGACTACCAGTCCATCATCGCCAAGATCAAGAAGTTCGCGAGCGAAGGCAAGAAGACCGCCGTCGTCTCGACGATCAACGGCGACTCCAACGTGCCGTTCTACAAGGAACTGGGCAACCAGGGCCTGAAGGCGACCGACGTGCCGGTCGTCGCGTTCTCGGTGGGCGAAGAGGAACTGCGCGGCGTCGACACGAAGCCGCTGGTGGGTCACCTCGCGGCCTGGAACTACTTCATGTCGATCAAGAACCCGACCAACACGGCGTTCATCAAGGAGTGGACGGACTACGCCAAGAAGAACAATCTTCCGGGCGACAAGGACAAGCCGCTGACCAACGACCCGATGGAAGCCACCTACATCGGCATCCACATGTGGGCGCAGGCGGTGGAGAAGGCCAAGTCCACCGACACCGACAAGGTGATCGCGGCGATGGCCGGCCAGACCTTCAAGGCGCCGGGCGGCTTCGTCTCGACGATGGATCCGAAGAACCACCACCTGCACAAGCCCGTCTTCATCGGCGAGATCAAGCCGGACGGCCAGTTCAACGTGGTGTGGAAGACGCCGGGCCCGATCAAGGCGCAGCCGTGGAGCCCCTACATTCCGGAAGACAAGGGCAAGAAGGACGAACCGGAAAAGAAGTGAGGGCGTGATGCGGCGACTCACTCTCCGTAGTGCCACCATCGCGCTGGTCGCGGTGCTCGGCACGGTCGCCGCCCCGGCCTGGGCGCTCGATGCGGCCCAGGCGCGGGCGATCGCCGTCGGCGACGGCGACGCGCGCATCGCTGCGCTGCAGGACGCCGTCACGCGTGCGGATCCGGGGCTGGCCACGTTCGCGCAGGCGCTGCTCGACGACTCGGTCAGGACCACGGCCACCGGGGTCTACATCGTGCGCGACGACAAGGCCGTCGACGCGATCACCGGCCAGCCGGCGAAGCTGCCTGACGACGCCGAGGACGTCTCCAACAACAACCGCATGCGCGGCGCGCTCGGCACCGCGCTGAGCGGCCTGCGCCTGCTGTCGCCGGACCTCGCCACGCGCCGCAAGGCGATCGACGACCTGTCCAGCAGCGCGGCCGATCCGGCGCTGCTGCCCGTGGTCGAGAAGGCCTTCGCCGCCGAGACCGATTCGAAGTTGAAGGGGCAACTGGGCCGGCTGCGCGCCGCCGTCCAGATCGCCGCGCCCGATCGCGCGCGCCGCCTGCAGGCCATCGACGACCTGTCGCACAGCGACGAACCGACGGTGCGCGCGCTGCTGCAGTCGCGCCTGGCGCCCGACGCCGAGGCCGACCCCGAACTGCGCGGCGCCATCCACCGCGCGCTGGTGGAGGTCGACGGGCGCCTCGCGTGGGGCGAGCGCCTGGGCGTGCTGTTCACCGGGGTCAGCCTGGGCTCGATCCTGTTGCTGGTCGCGCTCGGCCTGGCCATCACCTACGGCCTGATGGGCGTGATCAACATGGCCCATGGCGAGCTGATGATGATCGGCGCCTATACCACCTGGGGTGTGCAGAACCTGTTCCGCCACTTCGCGCCGGGCCTGTTCGATGCCTATGTGCTGGTGGCCATCCCCGCGTCCTTCCTCGTGTCCGCCGCGGTCGGCGCGATCCTGGAGCGCGGCGTGATCCGCTTCCTGTACGGCCGCCCGCTGGAGACGCTGCTGGCCACCTGGGGGATCAGCCTCGTGCTGATGCAGGGGGTGCGCTCGCTGTTCGGGGCGCAGAACGTGGAGGTCGAGAACCCGTCGTGGATGTCGGGCGGCATCGCGGTGGCGAGCAACCTGACGCTGCCCTGGAACCGGCTGGCCATCATCGCCTTCGCGGCCCTGGTGCTGCTGGCCACGTTCCTGCTGATCAGCCGCACCCGCCTGGGCCTGTTCGTGCGCGGCGTCACCCAGAACCGCCGCATGGCGTCGTGCACCGGCATCAACACCGTGCGCATCGACACGATGGCGTTCGCGCTCGGTGCGGGCATCGCCGGCATGGCCGGCTGCGCGCTGAGCCAGGTCGGCAACGTCGGTCCCGACCTCGGCCAGAGCTACATCGTCGATTCGTTCATGGTGGTGGTGCTGGGCGGCGTCGGCCAGCTCGCCGGCACCGTGCTGGCCGCGCTCGGCCTCGGCCTGATGAACAAGGTGCTCGAAGGCGTCGCCGGCGCCGTGCTGGCCAAGATCTTCGTGCTGATCTTCATCGTCGTGTTCATCCAGAAGCGTCCGCAGGGCCTGTTCGCGCTCAAGGGCCGGAGTGCCGAATCGTGACCCCCGTGGCACCTGTCCAACTCCTGCCGGAATCCAAGCGCGGCCTGCTGCTGGGCGCGCGCGGCTGGAGCGTCGTCGTCGGTGCGCTCCTGGTCGTCGCGGTGCTGGTGCCGCTGCTCAACCTGGTCGTGCCGGCGGGCAATCCGCTGCACGTCGGCGACTACGGCGTCGCCCTGGTGGCCAAGATCATGTGCTACGCGATGTGCGCGCTGGCCATGGACCTGATCTGGGGCTACACCGGCATCCTGTCGCTCGGCCACGGCCTGTATTTCGCGCTCGGCGGCTACGCGATGGGCATGTACCTGATGCGCCAGATCGGCCACGACGGCAACTACCGCAGCGACCTGCCCGACTTCATGGTGTTCCTCGACTGGAAGACCATGCCCTGGACCTGGGCCGGCAGCGCGTCGTTCGTGTTCCAGATGCTGCTGGTGGTGGCGGCGCCGGCCGTGCTCTCCGGCGTGTTCGGCTGGTTCGCGTTCCGCTCGCGCATCAAGGGCGTGTACTTCTCCATCATCACGCAGGCGCTGACCTTCGCCGGCATGCTGCTGTTCTTCCGCAACGAGACCGGCTTCGGCGGCAACAACGGCTTCACCGACTTCAAGCGCATCCTGGGCGTGTCCATCGCGCTGCCTTCGACGCGCATGCTGCTGTTCGTGCTCACCGGCTTCACGCTGGTCGCGTTCTACCTGCTGGCGCGCGCCATCGTCAACAGCAAGTACGGCCGCGTGCTGCAGGCGATCCGCGACGCCGAGAGCCGGGTGATGTTCACCGGCTACGACCCGCTGAAGTACAAGCTGTCGATCTGGGTGCTGTCGGCGGTGATGTGCGGCATCGCCGGGGCGCTGTACGTGCCGCAGGTGGGCATCATCAACCCGAGCGAGATGTCGCCGGCCGCGTCCATCGAGATGGCGATCTGGGCGGCCGTCGGCGGCCGCGGCACGCTGGTGGGCCCGATCATCGGTGCATTCTTCGTCAACGGCGCCAAGAGCTGGTTCACGCAGGCGTTCCCCGAGTTCTGGCTGTACTTCCTGGGCGCGCTGTTCATCGCGGTGACGCTGTTCCTGCCGCGCGGGATCATGGGGATCCGGGAGCGATTGAAACGGACGGACGTGGAAAAGACGGGCGTGGAGGGGAAGGCATGACACCGGACCTGCAGGAAGCCGGTACCGCCCTGCTGGAGCGGCACCACCAGTCGGACAGGACCCCGGCCGGTGGTGCCAGCTTCGGGCGCCTGATGCACGCGGGCACCCCCGACTTCGCGCACGGCGTGGCGCTGTACCTCGACGAGATCAGCGTCAGCTTCGACGGCTTCAAGGCCCTCAACAACCTGTCGCTGGCCATCGACGTGGGCGAGCTGCGCTGCATCATCGGCCCCAACGGCGCCGGCAAGACCACGATGATGGACGTGATCACCGGCAAGACCCGGCCCGACGCCGGCCATGCGCACTTCGGCTCCAACATCGACCTGCTGCGCCTGCGCGAGCCGCAGATCGTGCGCGCGGGCATCTGCCGCAAGTTCCAGAAGCCGACGGTCTACGAGGAACTGTCGGTGTTCGAGAACCTCGAGCTCGCGCTGGTCAACGACCGCGGGGTGCGCGCGGCGCTGTTCGCCAGGTTGTCGGGCGCGCAGCGCGAGCGCATCGCCGAGATCCTGCAGCTGGTGCACCTGCTGCCGGAGTCGCACCGCATCGCCGGCCTGCTGTCGCACGGCCAGAAGCAGTGGCTGGAAATTGGCATGCTGCTCGCGCAGGAGCCCACGCTGCTGCTGCTCGACGAGCCCGTGGCCGGCATGACCGACGAGGAGACCGAGCGCACCGCGGAGCTGTTCCTCACGCTGGTGGGCAAGCACTCGCTGGTGGTCGTGGAGCACGACATGAAGTTCGTCGACATGCTCACGCAGGGCCACCGCAAGGTGACCGTGCTGCACGAGGGATCGGTCCTGGCGGAGGGGACGCTCGCCGAGGTGCAGTCGAACACGCAGGTGATCGACGTCTATCTCGGGAGATAAGAAGATGCTGCAGGTCGAAGGTCTGAACCAGTACTACGGTGGCTCGCACATCCTGCGCGACGTCGCCCTGGACGCGAAGGTGGGCGAGGTCACCGTGGTGCTCGGGCGCAACGGCGTGGGCAAGACGACGCTGCTCAAGAGCCTGATGGGCGTGGTGCCCACGCGCACTGGCACGATCCGGCTCGACGAGAAGGACCTGGCCGGCATGGCGCCGTACGAGCGCGTGCGCAACGGCGTCGGCTACGTGCCGCAGGGCCGCGAGATCTTCGGCCGGCTGACCGTGATGGACAACCTGCGCATGGGCCTGGCCTCGCTGCCCTCGAGCAGCGACGTGCCGGCCGAGCTGTTCGAGCTGTTCCCGGTGCTGGCGCAGATGAAGAACCGCCGCGGCGGCGACCTGTCCGGCGGCCAGCAGCAGCAGCTGGCCATCGCGCGGGCGCTCGCGCCGGGCCCGCGCCTGCTGCTGCTCGACGAACCGACCGAGGGCATCCAGCCGTCGGTCATCAAGGACATCGGCCGCGTGATCCGCAAGCTGGCCGACCGCAGGACCATGGCCATCGTGCTGGTGGAGCAGTTCTACGACTTCGCCGCCGAACTGGCCGACGCCTACGTCGTGATGGAACGCGGCGTCGTGGTCGCGCGCGGCGCCGGCGCGGCCATGGAGTCGGACGGCGTGCGCACCTTGATGTCCGTCTAGGTCCGCCAGACGCGCGGCACGCACGCCTCGCGCGCCCACGCGAGCGCGCGCCAGGCCCGCCACACGCTGGCGAGCAGGTCGTGCACCGGCTCCACGCGCGGGGCCAGCACGCGCAGCGCGACGACGTCGGGCTGCGGCGCCGTCGCGCCCGCGGTGGCGCAGAGCGCGTGGGCGCCGGCGATCTCGCGGGCGGTGTCAAGCAACCGCTCGCGGCGGGCGTCGTCCAGCGGAGTGCCGGCGGCGAACCACAAGGTGCCCAGGGCGCGGTGGCCGGCCCAGCCGCACGGGCCGTCCAGCAATGCGGTGTCGGCCGCCGCGGTGCGGCCACGCTCCAGCCAGCGCGGGCCGACCGCGATCTCGTGGCGATAGTCGCCCGCCACGAACGGCGCGTCGGCGGCGGGCAGGCCCAGGGCGACGCAGTCCCAGCCGAACATCTCGGCGCCGGGCGCGAGCTCGAAGCGCAACGTGTTGTCGGCGTGCGCGCCGGAGTGCACCAGCGTCTCCAGCGGCAGCCATTCCAGGCGGGCGCCGGCCGCGATGCGGGCGACGACGGCCTGCCCGGCGCGCGCGCCGCCGCTGCGGTAGAAGCGCGTCGCGCCGGGCGTGGTCACCAGGGCGTGCGCGCCCTCGGCGAGCGCCAGGTCGACGGCGAGCGTGTCGCCGCCGACGATGCCGCCGGGCGGGTGCACGATCACCGTGTGGCAGACCGCCGGGCCTTCGGGAAACAGGCTCTTGAGCACCCGCAGCGGGCCGTCGTGGCGGAAGTCGAGGCGCGTGCCGGCGGTGGCGGCATCGGCGCGGTAGTCCAGGGTCAGGCGGGCGTGCCAGGCCATCGGCGGGTCGTCGAGTCGGGAGGCCACGAGGGTAACGCACTCCGCGCGTGCCGATCCGACATCGCCCGTTCACAGATCTTTACGCGGCGCGCAAGCCCGGTTGACCGCCGCCGCGCACGATCTGGCGCATGCCTCGTTCCCCGACCCCGCACGACGGACCGCGTCCGTCGACCGCGCCCCTTCCCCGACCGCGGCCCGCGCCGCCCCAGGCTGAGATGACATCCTTCGACTCGATCGGTTACGCTCCGTCCGCGCAGGCAGTTCGCCCTGTCGCCTTCTCTTCGCGGAACGCCCACTCTTCCATGACCAATCCGCACCTCCTGCTGATCGACGACGACGCGCGCCTGACCCGCATGGTCGGCGACTACCTGCGCACCCAGGGCTTCGACGTCGACACCGCCGGCACGCTGGCCGACGGCCGCATGCGCCTGGCCTCCGGTGCGTACGACGCGCTGGTGCTCGACCTGATGCTGCCCGACGGCGACGGGCTGGATTTCACGCGCGAACTGCGCGGCCAGCCGGCCACGCGTCGCCTGCCGCTGATGATGCTCACCGCGCGCGGCGAGCCCACCGACCGCATCGTCGGCCTCGAGCTCGGCGCCGACGACTATCTGCCCAAGCCCTTCGAGCCGCGCGAGTTGCTGGCTCGCGTGAAGGCGCTGCTGCGCCGCGCCAGCCCCGAGCCGGTCAACGAGGAAGTGCTGCGCTTCGGCAAGCTCGAGATCGACCTCGGCGCCCACGAGGCCCGACTGGAGGGTGTGCGCTGCGACCTCACCAGCCACCAGTTCGACCTGCTGGTGGTGCTCGCCCGCAGCCCGGGGCGCGTGCTCAGCCGCGACCAGATCATGGACGCGCTCAAGGGCCATCCGCTGGAGGCCTTCGACCGCTCGATCGACGTCCACATCTCGCGCATCCGCAGCGTGATCGAGGAAGATGCGAAGAATCCGAAGCGCGTTCTCACGGTGCGCGGTTCCGGTTATCTTTTCGCCCGCAAGCAAGATGCTTGAGAGCCCCCAGGTTCGGCTCGGTTGGTGACCCTCGCTTCCCGAGAGCTTGCACGTTGCGGTGGCGAAGGCCAGTCGAGTCAGCCCTCCACCATCGCTTTCGCAGCGTCGGCCGTGCCGGCGCTGTTTTCGTTTGAATGACCTGCTGAAAGTCCCGTCTTGCGTTCGCTCTATCTGCGCATCTGGCTCACGGTGATCGTCGCGCTGGCCCTGTTCGCCGGCGCGTCGGGCTGGCTCGTGCAGCGCCACCTGGACCAGGAACGCGTGCGCAACCAGGCCGCGCTGACCGAGCGCATCGCCGCCTGGGGCGACCTGATCCAGCGCTCGCTGCCGGCCGCCAGCGCGCCGCCCGACGTGCAGTCCGAGGCCTTGCGCGACTGGTCCCAGCGGCTGCGCGTGCCGATGGCGCTGGAGGACGAGCAAGGCCACCGCATCGCCGCGTCCGACTCGTTCGTCCGCCGCGAGGGCGACAAGTCGCTGATGCACCAGGCGATCTACCAGATCAAGCTCGACGACGGCCGCTCGCTGTACGTGATGCGGCCCAACATGCTCAAGCCGCCGCCCGCCGGCGACCCGTCGCTGCCGCCCGACGAGGACATCGGCAGCTTCGGCACCGAGCACCGCCCGCAGGTCGGCGAAGGGCGCGGGGCGCCGCCGTTCCTGTTCCCGGGCATGGTGCCGCGCGGCGTCTCGCCGGGACTCGGGTTGCTGGTGCTGGTGGTCGTGCTGTTCCTGGCCATCGCGCTGGGTGCCTATCCGTTCGTGCGCCGGCTCACGCGACGGCTGGAGACCCTCAAGCGCGGTGTCGAGGCCTTCGGCCAGGGCGCGCTCGATCGCCGGGTGCCGGTCGAGGGCCGCGACGAGGTCGCCACCCTGGCCACCAGCTTCAACCTGGCCGCCGAGCGCATCGAGGCGCTGGTGCGCTCCCACAAGAGCCTGCTGGCCAACGCCAGCCACGAACTGCGCTCGCCGCTGGCGCGGCTGAAGATGGCCACCTCGCTGCTGTCGGATGCGGCCCCTGACGAGCGCGAGCGCGAGAACCTGCGTGCGGAGATCAACACCGACATCGCCGAGCTGGACGGCCTGGTCGACGAGGTGCTGCTCGCCAGCCGCCTGGAGGCCGCGCCCGAGCCCGGACACCTGGAGAGCGTCGACCTGCTGGCCCTGGCCGTGGAGGAGGGCGCCCGCGTCGACGCCAGCGTCGACGGCGCGGTCGCCAGCGTGCGCGGCGAGGAGCGCCTGCTGCGCCGCGCGCTGCGCAACCTGCTGGAGAACGCGCGCCGCTACGGCGGCGGCGAGATCCACGTCGCGCTCGAGGACAAGGCCGCGGCGGGCGTCGAGATCCGCGTCACCGACAACGGGCCCGGCGTGCCCGACGCCTACCGCGAGCGCATCTTCGAGCCGTTCTTCCGCCTGCCGGGCCACGCCGAGCGCGCCGGCGGCGTCGGGCTGGGGCTGGCGCTGGTGCGCCAGATCGTCGAGCGCCACCACGGCCGCATCCACTGCGTGCGCCCGCCCGAAGGCGGCGGCTGCTTCGTGATCCGCCTGCCGGCGACCTGATCAGCCTGCCGCTGCCGCCTGCCGCGCCTGCAGCATCGGCTGGCGCGCCTGTTCCAGCAGCTCGTCGACGCGGCGCGCGTCGGCCGGGCCGAACTGCTCGCTGCGGATCTGCAGCGCACGTTCGAGTTCGCCCATGCGCCATTCGAGCTCGCGCACGACGATGGCCACCTCGTGGCGTTCGGTCGTCTCCATGGTGGCGAGCACGGCGTGCAGCCGTTCGTCGGACAGCAGGTCCAGGCCGGTGCTGGAGAACGCGATGCCGATGCGATCCCAGCGCGTGAACGCGTGCGCAACCAGCGCGCGCACCGGCGCGCCGAAGCTGCCCATCTGCAGTTCCAGCGCCAGGTGCAGGCTGCGCACGTGGGCGACGGTGGCGGCCACGCCGCGCACGCGCGCCTCCAGCGTGTCGAGCGCGGGCGCGTCCGGGTCGGTCGCCGCCTCCTCGCCGCCGGCGCGTCCGCCCTGCATCACGCGGTCGATGAAGCGGCGGTCGAACTCGCCAGGCACCAGCCGCATCGCCACCGCGGCGCGCTGGGCGTGCTGCGCGCCGGACTCCATCAGCCCCATCAGCATCTCCGCGACGGCCAGCACCTGGCCAGCCACCGACAGGTTGGCCCCGGGCGTGCCCTGCGGGTAGCCGAAGCCGTCGAGCCGCTCATGGTGCGCGAGCACGACGCTGGCGATGCGCGCGCCGGCGCCGGGCAGCGCGCCCAGCACGTGCGCGCCGACGATCGGGTGGGTGGCCACGTGCTTCCACTGCCGGGCGCTGAGCGCGGCGCCGCGGCCCAGGAACGCCGGGTCGATGTAGAGCTCGCCGACGTCGTGCGTGAGGGCGGCGACCACCAGCGCCCCGGCGTCGGCCGGGTTCGCCTGCAGCCCCGCGCCGAGCGCGGCCGTGATGAGCGCGACGCCCACCGCATGCTCGAGCTTGCCGGGCGCCTGGCCGGCATAGACGCTCAGCAGCGACCGCACGCTGTCGCCGAGCACCGCCGCCTGCAGGGTGCCGACCGGATCGAAGCCCGGCACCGTCGCGCACAGGCCGCGCAGCAGCGCGTGGCGCGCCAGCAACTGCTCGGCGAGCGGCTGGAACTCGGCCGGATCCGTGCCGCCGACCACGCGCATCATGTTCTCCAGCGGCTTGGACAGGCGGAACTCGAGCAGGCGCTCGCGCGCCCGGGCGTCGATCTTCGCGCCCTTGGCGAGCAGCTTCGTGCCGGTGCGCGACACGATGTCCTCGCTCGCCTCGACCTCGGCGGTCTCGGACAGCTGGACGACGTGGTCGAGGTAGTGCGGGTTGACGTCGGACACGGCAGGCAGGATCTTGGCGGATTCGCCCATGCGGCCGCGCTTCGCGGCTGCAGGGCGAAAGCCTTGTCTTCGGCCGGCCGGCGCGGAACTTCAGCCGCCGTGTCGCCGAAGGCGTGCTTTTGTGCCGCTGCCGACGCCCGGCACCCTCAGGGCGCGGTGGACGCCGCGCCGTCCAGCTGCGCGGGATCCGGGTGGTCCTCGCCGGTGGCCCGGCCGGCGCGTTCCGCGTACTTGTTGAAGCGCCAGGCCTTGGCCTCCAGCGTGATGCGGCGCCACACCGTGCGCTTCTGCCCCGGCGTCATCGAGGTCCAGTGCTGGACCTCCTCGAACGTGCGGCCGCAGCCCTTGCACAGGGCGTCGCCCTGCGAGGTCGAGCAGATCGCGATGCAGGGCGCGTCGGGCGTGGAGGCGTACCAGGCCATCCAGGCGGCACGGGCCGGCGCGGGCAGCGTGTCCTCGTCGGCCTCGTGCTCGTGGAAGTACACCATCAGCGCATACACCTCGGCCAGCGCCAGCACCTCGCGGCACGCGGTGATGCCGTCGGCCGATGGCTGGCGCGCGCGCCACCAGTTGATGGCGGTCTCGATGTCGGTGATGTGGATGCCGGCCATGGCGTACGGATTGGCGCTCGGATCGATCGGGTCCGGGGCGTTCAATACGACAGCCCCATGACATCTCGCACGTCCTTCATCGTCTGGCGGGCGACGGTGCGCGCGCGTTCGGTGCCCATCTCGACGATCCACTGCACCTGCTTCGGATTGGCCAGGTACTGCTCGGCGCGCTCGCGCCAGGGCTGCTGCTCGCGCAGGATCGCGTCGATGACCGGCTGCTTGCAGTCCAGGCAGCCGATTCCCGCGCTGGTGCAGCCGGCCTGCACCCAGTGCTGCGTGGCGGCGTCGGAGTAGACCTCGTGGAACCGCCACACCGGGCAGCGCGCCGGGTCGCCGGCGTCGCCGCGGCGCACGCGCTGCGGGTCGGTGGGCATGCGGCGGATCTTGGCCTCCACCTGGGCCGGTTCCTCGCGCATCTCGATGGCGTTGCCGTAGCTCTTGCTCATCTTCTGGCCGTCCAGCCCGGGCAGCCGCGTGACCTCGGTGTGCAGCGCCTGCGGCTCGTGCAGCACGGTGCGGCCGGTGCCTTGGAGGTGGCCCAGCAGCAGTTCGCCGTCCTCGGCCGTGAAGGCGGGGTGGCCGGCCAGGGCCTGGCGGATCAGGGCCTCGCCGTTGCCCAGTGCGTCGGCGTTGCCGTCCTGGCCGAACTCGCGCCGCTGGCGTTCCAGCAGCGCCTGCTGCTCGGGCGGCAGCTTGGCCAGCGCCGCGGCGACGTCGGCCTCGAAGCGCGGCGAGCGGCCGTACAGGTGGTTGAAGCGCCGTGCGACCTCGCGCGTGAGCTCGACGTGGGAATCCTGGTCCTCGCCCACCGGCACGTAAGCGGCCTTGTAGATCAGGATGTCGGCCGCCTGCAGCAGCGGGTAGCCGAGGAAGCCGTAGGTGGCCAGGTCGCGGTCGGACAGGTGCTCGATCTGGTCCTTGTAGGTCGGCACGCGCTCGAGCCAGCCCAGCGGGGTGCCCATGGCCAGCAGCGTGAAGAGCTCGGCGTGCTCGGGCAGGCGGCTCTGGATGAAGATCGTGCACAGGTCCGGGTCGAGGCCGGCGGCGATCCAGTCGATCACCATGTCGTAGACGTTGCGCTCGATGACGTCGCGATCCTGGTAGTGCGTGGTGAGCGCATGCCAGTCGGCGACGAAGAAGAAGCTGTCGTACTCGTGCTGCAGGCGCACCCAGTTCTTCAGGGCGCCGTGGTAGTGGCCGAGGTGCAGGGCCCCGGTGGGGCGCATGCCGGACAGGACGCGGGCTCGCATGGGGATCTCTCGAATGCGCGCCAGGGGGCGCGGCGGAACGGGCGATTGTAGTGAGCGGGGCCAAGGCCCCGGCGGGCCGCGGGGTGGGTTCTCCCTTACAATGGCCGCCCATGAAAAGAATAGTGGTCCTGATCTCGGGTCAGGGCTCGAACCTTGACGCGATCGTGCGCGCGTCCGAGGCGCAGGACTGGCCCGGCCACGTGGTCGCGGTGATCAGCAACCGCGCCGATGCCCGCGGCCTGCAGTCGGCCCAGGCCCGAGGCATCGCCACCGAAGTGCTCGACCACAAGGGCTTTGCCGACCGCGCGTCGTTCGACGCGGCGCTGGCCCGGCTGATCGACGGCCATGCCCCCGACCTGGTCGTGCTGGCCGGGTTCATGCGCATCCTGACGCCGGCGTTCGTGGCGCGCTACGAGGGGCGGATGCTCAACATCCACCCGTCGCTGCTGCCCGCGTTCACCGGCCTGGACACGCATCGCCGGGCGATCGAGGCCGGCTGCAAGGTGGCTGGCGCCACGGTGCATTTCGTCAGCGCCGAGCTGGACCACGGGGCCATCGTCGCGCAGGCCGTGGTGCCAGTGCGGGCGGACGACGACGAGAGGACCCTGGCCGCGCGCGTGCTGGCGGCCGAGCATGTGCTCTATCCACGCGCGGTGGGCTGGTTCGTCAAGGGCGAGCTGCAGTTGAAGGACGGCCGCGTGACCCACCTCGGCCACGCGCCGCAAGGCTGGCTGGCCGACACGCCGGCCTGACCCTCGTTTCCCCGCGCGGGCGCACGAGCGCCGGCGCCCGAAGAAGTTTCTCCCCGCTCCTGCGGCGCATCCGGCGCCGTTCGGGCTTCATTTCAGCGATAACCGCGAAAGACCTGCGCCATGCATCCGAACGCCCTCCTGGAACTCGCCACCGAACTGCTGCGCGAGGTCGGCAAGCTTGACATGCCCGCGGACGTCGTCGTCTCGAACTTCTTCCGCAAGAACCGCGAGCTGGGCCCCCGCGAGCGCCACGCGCTGGCCGAGACGGCCTATGCCGTGCTGCGCCAGCGCCTGCTGTTCCAGCACCTGGCCCAGAGTGGCAGCGGCGTGCTCGAACGGCGCCTGGCGATCCTGGCCTGGCAGGGCAACGAGACGCTGATCCGCGGCGGCATGGGCCCGCACGAGCAGCAGTGGCTCAACAACGTGCGCTCGATCGACCGCAACGCCTTCTCCGAGAAGCTGCGCCACAACATGCCCGACTGGCTGGCGGGCGCGCTCAAGAACGACCTCGACGACGAGGGCTTCTGGAAGTTCGTCGCATCCATGTCCACCAGCGCACCGCTGGACCTGCGCGTCAACGTGCTCAAGACCAGCCGCGAGAAGGCCCAGGCCCAGCTGCACGACGCCGGCATCGAGTCGGTGCCCACGCCTTACTCGCCGTGGGGCCTGCGTGTGGACGGCAAGCCGGCGCTGCAGAAGACCGACGTCTTCCTGCGCGGCGACGTCGAGGTGCAGGACGAGGGGAGCCAGCTGCTGGCGGCGATGGTCTCGCCCAAGCGCGGCGAGATGGTGGTCGACTTCTGCGCCGGCGCCGGTGGCAAGACGCTGGCCCTGGGCGCGGCGATGCGCTCCACCGGCCGGCTCTACGCCTTCGACGTCAACGGCCACCGGCTCGACAAGCTCAAGCCGCGGCTGGCGCGCAGCGGCCTGTCCAACGTGCACCCGGCCCAGCTCACCAACGAGCGCGACGACCGCGTCAAGCGCCTGTCGGGCAAGATCGACCGCGTGCTGGTCGACGCGCCGTGCTCCGGCCTCGGCACGCTGCGCCGCAACCCCGACCTGAAGTGGCGCCTGTCGGCCAAGGCCATCGACGAGCTGTGCGAGCTGCAGGCCAAGATCCTGGAAAGCGCCTGCCGGCTGCTGAAGTCGGGCGGCCGCCTGGTCTACGCCACCTGCAGCCCGCTGCGCCGCGAGGACGAGGCGATCGCCGAGGCGTTCTCGGCCGCGCACCCGGAATTCAAGCTGCTGGACGCCGGCGAGCTGCTGAAGGCGGCCGGCGTCGAACGCGCCGAGGAGCTCAACGCCAACGGCTACATGCGCAGCTGGCCCCATGCCCACGGCATGGACGGTTTCTTCGCCGCCGCCTGGCAGAAGGCCTGAGAGCGTAAAAGTAGACCCTATCGCTCAACAATTCGAAATTTCTGCATGGCGGACGCCCGACAGGGGAACTTCCGGCGCTGAGAAACCTCAAACGGACGCGCCCATGCCGGTGAATGCACCGGGGTCCGGGCGCATTTTGGTGGCCGCCCACGGGCGCACCCCCCTACAATCGGATACTCGCCCGCCTTTGCGGGCATCTACAGGCAGGCAATGGAAGCGCTTCAGACTCTCGTGAACGTGTTGGTGGACTTCTTCTCGACCGGGCTGGTGCACGCCACGTGGTGGCAGGAGCTGGTCTACACGCTCGTCGTGACCCACATCACGATCGCCGCCGTCACCATCTTCCTGCACCGCTCGCAGGCGCACCGCGCCCTCGACCTGGGCCCGATCCCGCAGCACTTCTTCCGCTTCTGGCTGTGGCTGACCACCGGCATGGTCACCAAGGAATGGGCCGCCATCCACCGCAAGCACCACGCCAAGTGCGAGACGGTCGACGACCCGCACAGCCCGGTCACCCGCGGCATCAAGACGGTGCTGCTGACCGGCGCCGAGCTCTACCGTGCCGAGTCCAAGAACCTCGAGACCATCACCAAGTACGGCCACGGCACGCCCGACGACTGGGTCGAACGCAACGTCTACAGCCGCTTCCAGTGGCAAGGCGTCGCGCTGATGATGATCATCAACCTGGCGCTGTTCGGCGCCATCGGCGCCTCCATCTGGGCCGTCCAGATGCTGTGGATCCCGATCACCGCCGCCGGCATCATCAACGGCATCGGCCACTACTGGGGCTACCGCAACTTCGAAGCTGCCGACGCGTCGCGCAACGTGATGCCCTGGGGCATCATCATCGGCGGCGAAGAGCTGCACAACAACCACCACACCTACCCGACCTCGGCCAAGCTGTCGGTCAAGCCGTTCGAGTTCGACATCGCCTGGGGCTACATCCGTGCGATGGAGATGATCGGCTGGGCCAAGGTGCGCAAGGTCGCCCCGCAGATGCGCACCGGCGACATCCGCGCCGTGGCCGACAGCGAGACGCTGGAAGCCATCATCGCCAACCGCTACGAAGTGATGGCCAAGTACGCCAGCCAGCTGCGCAGCGCCTGCGCCGCCGAGCTGTCCGCGCTGCGCGCCAAGGGCGCCGAGAACACCCCGCTGGGCGAGAACCTGCGCGTCGCCCGCCGCTGGCTGCACCGCGACGTCGAGAAGATCCCCGGCCACCTGCAGGCCCAGGTCGCCGACGCCGCCGCCACCTCGCCGGCGCTGGCCAAGCTGGTCGCCATGCGCGAGGAACTGCGCTCGCTGTGGACGCGCACCAACGTGTCGGCCGAGCAGGCCGTCGCCGACCTGCAGGCCTGGTGCAAGCGGGCCGAGGAGTCGGGCATCGAGTCCCTGCGCGAGTTCTCGCTCAAGCTGCGTTCGGCCAAGGCCGCCTGAGCCTTCCCGCTCCGCCAACAGGGCCCGCTTCGGCGGGCCTTGTCGTTTCCGGGCGGCCGGCGTCCGCGCGCGGCGCGGTGTTCCCGGTCCGGTTCGTCGGCCGGGGCGGCAGTTCGTGCGGGGCGGCCGCGCGCTCGTCGCAAGTCGCTTGGCCACGCGATCGCAGGCTCCGATAGTCCATCCATCGGAACACGAAACGCGTTCCGCCCGGACTGAACCCAGGAGCCCACCATGACCCGCATCGCCACCCGCACCGCCGCCTTCGCGCTCTCCACGCTCATGACCCTGGCCGTCGTCGCCGGCATGAACGGCATCGCCGGCACGCAGTACGCCAAGGCCGACAGCCTGGCGATGGCCCCCTACGGCCAGGCGCACGTCGCCGTGCAGCGCGTGACCGTGATCGGCCATCGCGCGAACGCCTGACCGGCGTCGTCTCAGTCGTCGCTCGCAGCGGCCGAGCGCCGGCGCGATTCGATGAACTGGAACACGCCCATGCCGGCCAGCATCGCGGCCACGAAGACCAGTGCCTTGGCCTGGCCCATGCCGATGGCCACGACCCCGGGGCCGGGGCAGAAGCCGCCGATGCCCCAGCCGATGCCGAACAGCGCGCTGCCGCCGACCAGGCGCAGGTCGATGGTCCGGGACGGCGCCGCCGGCATCGGCCGGCCCAGCAGGCTGGTGCGGCGGCGCCGCGCGACGGCGAAGGCGGGCAGGCCGGCGGCGATGGCGCCGCCCATGACCAGCGCCAGCGACGGGTCCCAGCGGCCCGCGAGGTCGAGGAATCCGATCACCTTGGCGGGATTGGTCATGCCCGAGGCGATCAGGCCGAGGCCGAACACGAGCCCGGCCAGCAGGGCGGCGACGATCGGCATGGCGGCTCCCGGCGTCCTCACAGGCCCGGCCCGTGCCGCAGCACGAGCACCGTCAGGAAGCCCGTGCCCATGAACGTGAGCGTGGCCACCAGCGAGCGCAGCGACAGGCGCGACAGCCCGCACACCCCGTGTCCGCTGGTGCAGCCGCCGCCGTAGCGCGTGCCGATGCCCACCAGCAGGCCCGAGGCGGCCAGCGTACCCGCGCCCGCATCGATCCGCGGCGTCGGCAGCGCGCCCACCAGCAACCAGAGCGCCGGCGCGGCCACCAGGCCGAGGACGAACGCCGCGCGCCAGGCCAGGTCGCCGCGGGTCGGCCGCAGCAGCCCGCCGAGGATGCCGCTGACGCCGGCGATGCGCCCGTCGAGCAGCACCAGCAGCGTGGCGGCCAGGCCGATGAGCAGGCCGCCGACGAGGGCGGTCCAGGGCGTGAAGTCATTCCAGTCCAGGGTCATGGTCGTCCTTTGGGGGGACGTTCCAATATAGGCGATCGCCGGGCGCCGCTGGCGGGTACAGCCGCCAGCCGACCGCAGCACCGCGCCGAACCGGGCCAAATCCGACAAGCCCCGTCGGACGCCCGGATTTCTCGACATCGCCGGGCCGGACGCAGTACCATCAGCCTTCGTTTGCGAGGAAGGCTGAATTCATCACAGCCGAGCGCGCTTCGCCGACCCTTCGCGCATCATTGCGGCAGCGGCTCGGCGACCGGGAACACCCATCCGGCGCTTCCGGACCGATCGAGGGCCCACGTTCACCGGTGTGAGGCCCGCGCGTCGGGCTGAGCCGCGTCAGTCACAGCTGGCTTCCTCGCAGTCCCTCAAGTCAGCCTCCAAAGACCGGTCCCATGCGCTTCGATCTCGTCACGCTCAACCTCGTCCTCGCCATCGCCGAGACCCGCAGCATCACGCGAGGCGCCGAGCGCGAGCACCTGGCGCTGGCGGCGGCCAGCAAGCGCCTGTCCGACCTCGAGGCCCGCCTGGGCGTCGGCTTGTTCGACCGCCGCGCCCGCGGCGTCGACCTCACCGAGGCCGGCCGCGCCCTGGTGCGCCACATCCGCACGCTCAACGCCTCGCTGCATGCGCTCGAGAGCGAGGTGGTGGAATTCTCGCGCGGCATCAAGGGCCACCTGCGGGTGGTCGCCAACGCCGGCGCCATCTCCGAATGCCTGCCGGCCGACCTCGCCGCCTTCGCGCGCGCGCACCCGGGCATCCGCGTGAGCCTCGAAGACCAGACCAGCGCCGACGTGATGCAGGCCGTGGCCGAAGGGCGGGCCGACGTCGGCATCTTCGTCGGCCCCAGCACCGACGCCCGCCTGACCGCTCGCCACTACAGCAGCGGCACCCTGGCCGCCATCGTGCCCACCGACCACATCCTCGCGCGCCGCGACGCTGTGCCGTTCGACGCCTTGCTCGACTTCGACATCGTCGGCCTGCACGTGGGCGCCTCGGCGCACGAGCTGATGCTGAAGTCGGCCCTCGAGCGCGGGCGCACGCTCAACGCCCGCCTGCAGGTGCGTGGCTTCGACGCGATCTGCCAGCTGGTCGCCGCGGGGCTCGGCGTGGCCGTGCTGCCGTCGGCCACGGCCACCCGCTTTTCCAAGCTGTTCGACATCAAGGTGCTGGCCCTGGAAGAACCCTGGGCGCACCGCGATTACCTGCTCGCCACGCGCATGAGCGATTCGCTGCCGGCCGCCGTGCAGCGCTTCGTCGACGCGCTGTGCCCGCCGTCCCCCGCCGCCGCGCCCGTCGTCGCGCGCGCGAGCGAGGCCACCGCCCCCGAAAAGGCCATGCCATGACCGCACGCACCCTCTACGACAAGCTCTGGGACGATCACGTCCTGCACACCGAGGAAGACGGCACCTCGCTGCTGTACATCGACCGCCACCTGCTGCACGAGGTCACCAGCCCGCAGGCCTTCGAGGGGCTGGAGATCGCCGGGCGCAAGCTGTGGCGCCTGTCGTCCAACCTGGCCGTCAGCGACCACAACGTGCCCACCACCGACCGCCGCGGCGGCATCGTGGACCCGACCTCGCGCCTGCAGGTCGACACCCTCGACAAGAACTGCGACCGCCTGGGCGTGACGCAGTTCAAGATGAACGACAAGCGCCAGGGCATCGTCCACGTGATCGGGCCGGAGCAGGGCGCCACGCTGCCCGGCATGACGGTGGTCTGCGGCGACAGCCACACCTCCACCCACGGCGCGTTCGGCGCGCTGGCGCACGGCATCGGCACCAGCGAGGTGGAGCACGTGATGGCCACGCAGACGCTGTTGTGCAAGAAGGCGAAGAACCTGCTGGTGCGCGTCGAGGGCGCGCTCTCCCGCGGCTGCAGCGCCAAGGACATCGTGCTGGCCGTGATCGGGCGCATCGGCACCGCCGGCGGCACCGGCTACACCATCGAGTTCGCCGGCACGGCCATCCGCGCGTTGTCGATGGAGGGCCGCATGACGGTTTGCAACATGGCCATCGAGGCGGGCGCGCGCGCCGGCCTGGTGGCGGTGGACGACACCACCCTGGCCTACGTCAAGGGCCGCCCGTTCTCGCCGTCCGGCGTCGAGTGGGACCAGGCCGTCGCGCTGTGGCGCAGCCTGCACTCCGACCCGGGCGCGCACTTCGATCGCGTGGTCGAGATCGACGCGGCCACGATCCGCCCGCAGGTCACCTGGGGCACCTCGCCCGAGATGGTGCTGTCGATCGAGGATCGGGTGCCGGACCCCGAGCGCGAGAAGGACGACGTCAAGCGTGGCGCGATGGAGCGCGCGCTGACCTACATGGCGCTGGAGCCGAACAAGGCCATCGCCGACATCCGCATCGACAAGGTCTTCATCGGCTCGTGCACCAACAGCCGCATCGAGGACCTGCGCGAGGCCGCGGCCGTGGTGCGCCGCATTGGCGGCCGCATCGCCCCGAACGTGCGCCTGGCGCTGGTGGTGCCCGGCTCCGGCCTGGTCAAGGAGCAGGCCGAGCGCGAGGGCCTGGACGCCGTCTTCCGCGCCGCCGGCTTCGAGTGGCGCGAGCCGGGCTGCTCGATGTGCCTGGCGATGAACGCCGACCGCCTCGAGCCGGGCGAGCGCTGCGCTTCGACGAGCAACCGCAACTTCGAAGGCCGGCAGGGCGCCGGCGGCCGCACGCACCTGGTGAGCCCGGCAATGGCCGCCGCCGCCGCGCTGCACGGCCACTTCGTCGACTCGCGCAAGTTCAGCTGAGGAACCGCTCATCATGCAAGCCTTCACCCTGCACACTGGCCTCGTCGCCCCGATGGATCGCGAGAACGTCGACACCGACGCGATCATCCCCAAGCAATTCCTGAAGTCGATCCAGCGCACCGGCTTCGGCCCCAACCTGTTCGACGCCTGGCGCTACCTCGACCCGGGCGAACCCGGCCAGGATCCGGCCTCGCGCAAGCCCAACCCCGACTTCGTGCTGAACCAGCCGCGCTACGCCGGCGCGTCGGTGCTGGTTGCGCGCGCCAACTTCGGTTGCGGCTCCAGCCGCGAGCACGCGCCCTGGGCGCTGGACCAGTACGGCTTCCGCGCCATCATCGCGCCGAGCTACGCCGACATCTTCTTCACCAACTGCTTCAAGAGCGGCCTGCTGCCCATCGTGCTGCCGGAGGCGGAGGTCGCGCGCCTGTTCGACGAGGTCGCCGCGTTCACCGGCTATCGCCTGACGATCGACCTGCCGCGCCAGGTCGTCGTCAAGCCCGACGGCACCGAGCTGCCGTTCGAGGTGCAGTCGTTCCGCAAGTACTGCCTGGTCAACGGCTTCGACGACATCGGCCTGACGCTGCGCCACGCCGACAAGATCCGCGCCTACGAGGCCGAGCGCCTGGCGAAGATGCCCTGGCTGGCCAACCGGCTGGTCGGCTGAGCGCCATGGCCTGGCCGCGCGCGCTGCACCTGCGACGCCATTTCCAGCGCGTCGTGCTGGCTCGGCCGTGGCTGACGTTCGTCGTCATGGGGCTGGCCTTCTTCGCCTTCGGCATGGCCACACTGGATCTGCTGCACCTGCTGCGCGCCAATGCCGAGCTGATCCTCGACTACGGCGCGATGGCGCTGGCCGACGGCGGCGCGCGGCAGTTCGTCCACCTGGTCGTCGACGGCTACCTGGCGATGCTGGCCTACGTCGTGATGAAGACCTGCGAGCACGCGCTGGCGCACTGGCTCGCCGACACCACCGCGTCCGCGCCGTCGACTGCCGACGACGCGCACGCTTCTCCCGAATCCCCTCAAGAGCACTGACATGAAGATCGCAATCCTCCCCGGCGACGGCATCGGCCCCGAGATCGTCGACGAAGCCGTCAAGGTGCTGCGCGCCCTCGAACTGCCGTTCGAGATGGAGTCGGCCGACGTCGGCGGCATCGCCTACGCCAACCACGGCCACCCGCTGCCCGACGCCACGCTGGCGTTGGCCCGGGCGGCCGACGCCGTGCTGTTCGGCGCCGTCGGCGACTGGAAGTACGACAAGCTCGAGCGCCACCTGCGCCCCGAGCAGGCGATCCTGGGCCTGCGCAAGAACCTGTCGCTGTTCGCCAACCTGCGCCCGGCCATCTGCCATCCGCAGCTCACGCACGCGTCCAGCCTGAAGCCCGAGCTGGTGTCGGGCCTCGACATCCTGATCATCCGCGAGCTCACCGGCGACATCTATTTCGGCCAGCCGCGCGGCCGCCGCACCGCCGTCGACGGCCACTTCCCCGGCGCCGAGGAAGCCTTCGACACGATGCGCTACAGCCGCCCCGAGATCGAACGCATCGCGCACGTGGCATTCCAGGCCGCCCGCAAGCGCGGCAGGCGCGTGACCAGCGTCGACAAGGCCAACGTGCTGGAGACCTTCCAGTTCTGGCGCGACGTGGTCACCGAAGTGCACGCGCAGTACCCCGACATCGAGCTGGACCACATGTACGTGGACAACGCGGCGATGCAGCTCGTCAAGGCGCCCAAGAAGCTCGACGTCGTGGTCACCGGCAACATGTTCGGCGACATCCTGTCGGACGAGGCCGCGATGCTCACCGGCTCGATCGGCATGCTGCCGTCGGCATCGTTGGACGCGAACAACAAGGGCCTGTACGAGCCCAGCCACGGCAGCGCCCCGGACATCGCGGGCAAGGGGATCGCCAACCCATTGGCTACAATATTGTCAGCCGCCATGATGCTCCGCTACACACTCCAGCAAGCCGACGCCGCCGACCGCATCGAGTCCGCGGTGAGCGCCGTGCTGGAAAGCGGTCTTCGCACCGTGGACATCGCGTCCGCGGGCACGCGCACGGTGGGCACGCGCGAGATGGGCGACGCCGTCGTCGCGGCCGTGCGCGCCACCACCACGATTACCAAAACCACGAGCTGACGCTCCGACTTAGCGACGCCCCTGCTTCCTCCAAGAGATTTCCAGGCGACGCGAGTCGCAGGGCGGGAAGCAGGACAAGCGGCGGCTCCCGTCCGGGAGCCGGCAGATCGACAAGGTTCAAGGCGTGCGACGCACGCGACAAGGCGAACGACATGGCATTGGTAGGACTCGTAGGCTGGCGCGGCATGGTTGGCTCCGTGCTGATGGAACGGATGCAGGCCGAAGGCGACTTCGCGCTGATCGAACCGGTGTTCTTCTCGACCAGCGCGGCGGGCGGCAAGGCCCCGGCGCAGGCGAAGAACGAGACGACGCTGAAGGACGCGTTCGACATCGACGCGCTCAAGCGTTGCGACATCGTCGTCACGGCCCAGGGCGGCGACTACACCAGCGCGGTGTTCCCCAAGCTGCGCGCCGCGGGCTGGAACGGCCACTGGATCGACGCCGCCTCCACGCTGCGCATGAGCGACGACGCGGTCATCGTGCTGGACCCGGTCAACATGCCGGTGATCAAGGACGCGCTCGCCAAGGGCGGACGCAACTGGATCGGTGGCAACTGCACCGTCAGCTGCATGCTGATGGGCGTGGGCGCGCTCTACAAGGCCGGCCTTGTCGAGTGGATGAGCACCCAGACCTACCAGGCCGCCTCGGGCGGTGGCGCCCAGCACATGCGCGAACTGCTGACGCAGTACGGCACGCTCAACGCCGAAGTGAAGGCGCTGCTGGACGACCCGAAGAGCGCCATCCTCGAGATCGACCGCCTGGTCGCCGCGAAGCAGCGCGCGCTGTCGGCCGACGAGACCAGGAATTTCGGCGTCCCGCTGGGCGGCTCGCTGATTCCCTGGATCGACAAGGACCTGGGCAACGGCATGTCCAAGGAAGAATGGAAGGGCATGGCCGAGACCAACAAGATTCTCGGCCAGGGCGAGGGTTTCGGTACCGCCGCGGTGCCGGTCGATGGTTTCTGCGTGCGCGTGGGCGCCATGCGCTGCCACAGCCAGGCGCTCACTTTCAAGTTGCGCAAGGACGTGCCGCTGGCCGACATCGAGGCCATGATCGCCGCCGACAACGCGTGGGTGAAGGTGGTTCCGAATAATCGCGAGGCGACCGTGCGCGACCTGACGCCGGTGGCCGTCACCGGCACGATGACGATTCCCGTCGGCCGCCTGCGCAAACTCGCGATGGGCCCGGAATATCTCGGCGCATTCACGATCGGCGACCAATTGCTGTGGGGTGCCGCCGAGCCGCTGCGCCGCATGCTGCGGATTCTTCTCGACAAGTAATGCACGCCGGCAGGCGTTTTCGGGCGCCCAACGATCAGGAGATCGTTGCGCGCGCGCCAAACCGTCGCCCGAAATATCTTGTTACCTCTGCGGCGTGCGCGCCGCTCAGGAAATAGCCCGGTGCGTGGCTTATTCGAGTATTTCGGGGTTAACTCTCCGCTTCCGGCGCGCGCGGCGCAGGCAAAATGCGCGCCTGCGCTGGTTTATCCCGGCGTCATGGTGAGAGAATATTCGGACGCGGACCGGGCCAAAACGGCAGGCAGTTCCCGCAGGCAGGTGCTCAATGGATGAGCTTGTCAGCGTTTCTGGCTGGTGCTATGGTCTTTTCCCGTACGGGCGTGGGTCTTAATTGCGCGCGCCAGTTACCGATGAACTCGTCGAGAGACCTGTCATTCAAGGCGATCTTGCAGAGATCGCCAATTTGCATTCGGGATACAAATTGAAGAATCGCTCGTTGGTCACCACTGGTCGCGCGCTGAACGTCATGGCCGCTGCTGCCTTGATCCTCCTGTCGACCGGTGCCTCGGCATTGGGACTGGGACGCGTGAACGTGCAATCCGTTCTGGGCGAGGCCCTGCGCGCTGAAATCGAAGTGACGAGCCTGAGCGCGGAGGAAGCCTCTTCCCTGCGCGTGAGCCTCGCCTCGCCCGAGGCCTTCAAGGCCTCCGGCGTCGAATACAACAGCGTGCTCGTCGGCGCCAGCGTCACGCTGTCGCGACGCGCCGACGGCCGCCCGGTGCTGGTGCTGTCCAGCGACAAGGTCGTGCAGGAACCGTTCGTCGACGTCATCGTCGATTTCCAGTGGTCCACCGGCCACCTGACCCGGTCCTACACGCTGCTGATCGACCCGCCGGGCCGCAACACCGCCGCGCAGCCGGGCACCACGGCCACCGCGCCGGTGTTCGCGTCGCCGCCGCCGCCTGCCGTGCGCGCGCCCGCGCCGGCCCCGCAGGTGGCCGTCGCACCGCCGCCGGCACCGCTGCCCGCACCCGTTCCCGCGCCGGCCCCGGCGCCGCGCGCGTCCAAGCCCACCCCCGCGCCCAAGCCCGCGCCCGCGCCGAAGCCGGCCCCCGCGCCGGTCGAGAAGCAGACCCCGCCGCCGGTGGCCAGCAGTGGTGGCGAGTCCACCGTCAAGGTCAACCCGGGCGACACGCTGACGTCGCTGGCGGCCGGCAACAAGCCCAGCGGCGTGTCGCTGGATCAGATGCTGGTCTCGCTGTACCGCAACAACCCGACGGCGTTCATCGACGACAACATGAACCGGCTGAAGTCCGGCGTCACGCTGAGCGTGCCGGGCGCCGAGACCGCCAAGCAGCTGTCGAACGAGGAAGCGCACCAGATCATCCAGGCCCAGAGCGCCGATTTCGCGGCCTACCGCCATCGCCTGGCGACCGGCGTGACCACCGTGCACACCGACGAAGGCAAGCGGGCCGCGTCGGGCAAGGTCGAGGCCAAGATCAACGACCAGAAGACGGCCTCGGCACCGCCGGCACCCGACAAGCTGACGCTGTCGCGCGGCACGGCCAAGCCCGGCACGACGCCGGCGGAAGCCAAGGATTCCAAGGCCTCGCTGCGCAAGGCCGAGGACGCGCGCGTCGCGGAACTGAACCGCAACCTGAACGAACTGAAGACGCTGGCCAACGCCAAGCCGGCCGCGCCGGTCGCGCCGGCCGCCAAGACCCCGGCGCCCGCGCCGGCGCTGCCGGCCGACACGCTGGCGCTCGCCGCGCCCGCGCCGGTGGTCGCGCCCAAGCCGGCGCCCGCGCCGGCCCCGGTGCCCGTCGCCGCGCCCAAGCCCGCGCCGGCGCCCGCCCCGCCGCCCGCGCCGGTGCCCGCGCCCAAGCCGGTGGTTGCCGCGCCGGCGCCCGCGGTCGTCGCGTCCACGCCGTCGCCGGTGGTCAAGCCGCCGGTGGTGGCCTCGGCCCCGGTCGTCGCCGCGCCGGTGATCGCGTCCGCTCCGGTCGCGGTCGCCAGCGCCGCCGCGCCGGCCTTCGTGCCGTCCGCCCCGGTGCACGCCTCGGCGCCGGTGCGCCCGGCCTCGGTGCCGGCCGCCGCGCCTGCCGACGACAACGGCATCCTGTCCTCGCTGTTCGAGCCGCCGTACCTGATCCCGGGCCTGGCCGGCCTGGTGGCGTTGCTGGGCGGCTTCCTGTTCTGGCGTCGTCGCCAGGGCGGCGACCGCAACAAGTTCTCGGGCGAGACCTCGTTCATCGAGAGCAAGATCCAGCCGGACTCGTTCTTCGGCGCCAGCGGCGGCCAGCGCGTGGACACGCGCGACGGCGCGGCCAACTCGGCGTCGTCGTCGCTGAACTACTCGCTGAGTCAGCTCGACGCCATCGGCGACGTGGACCCGGTGGCCGAAGCCGACGTCTACCTGGCCTATGGCCGCGACCTGCAGGCCGAGGAAATCCTGAAGGAAGCCCAGCGCTCCGACCCGGATCGCCTGGCCATCCGCACCAAGCTGCTCGAGGTCTACGCCAAGCGCGCCGACCTGAAGACCTTCGAGACCCAGGCGCGCCAGCTCCAGGGCCTGACGAACGGCCAGGGCGAGGACTGGGTCAAGGCCCAGGAGCTCGGTCGCCAGATCGACCCGACCAATCCGCTGTATACCGAAGGCGGCGAGTACGCCATCGTCGACACCGACCCGATGCCGCTGAACCCGCTGGGCGACGAGCCCGACGAGGTGACGCTGATGCGTCCGCCCGCCAAGGGCGAGGGCGCGAACGAATTCTCGTCGACCGACCTGCCCATCGACTTCGACCACGACGAAGCGCCCACGGTCCAGCCCGAAGGGCCGGCGACCAAGGCGCCCAGCCTGCACACCGAGCCGATGAACATGGACTCGGGCGACACCGCCCGCCAGCCGCACGTGGCCGCCAAGCAGGACGAGCCGTTCGAGGTCAGCGATTTCGACCTCGAGCCGGGCCAGGTCGAAGTGCCGGTCATCCCGCCGGCGCCGCCCGCGCCGGTGGCCGCCCCGGCACCGGGCACCCCGTCCATCGACTTCGACTTCGGCGACCTGTCGCTGGACCTCGACAAGTCGGCCCCGGCTGCGCACGCGGCCGAGGAGCCCGGCCTGCCCGAGCTCGACCTGCACGCCGCCCACGGCGACAGCGAGCCGATGGCGCGCAAGATCGAGCTGGCCGACGAGTTCCGCCGCATCGGCGACCACGAAGGCGCGCGCGAGTTGCTGGAAGAAGTCGTCTCCAAGGCCGAGGGCCCGCTGAAGTCCCGCGCCCAGACCATGCTGGACGCCTTGGGTTAACCTGCTCGGGGTGAACTCTCCCGCCCCTGAAGACGCTGCGAGCACGCCGGGCCCGGTGCCCGGCCCGCATGAACCCCTGTCCCCGAGCGCGCCCGCGCACGGCGCCGCCACCTCGGCGGCCACCGTGCCCGGGCGTGTCGCATTGGGCATCGCCTACCGCGGCCAGCAGTACCACGGCTGGCAGTCGCAGCCCGACGGCAACACGGTGCAGGACAAGCTCGAGAAGGCGCTGGCGCAGTTCGTGGGCCTGCCCCGCGGCGAGCTCGTCGCCACGGCCTGCGCCGGGCGCACCGATGCCGGCGTGCACGCCCTCAACCAGGTGGTGCATTTCGACGCCCCGGTCGTGCGCGAGGTCTTCTCGTGGGTGCGCGGCACCAACCGTTACCTGCCCGAGGACATCGCCGTGCAGTGGGCGCAGAACGTCGAGCCCGGCTTCCACGCGCGCAACGCCGCGCGCGGACGCCAGTACGCGTTCCTCGTGCGCGAATCGGCCGTGCGCCCGGCGATCGAAGCCGGCCTGTGCGGCTGGGTGTTCCGGCCGCTCGATCTCGAGGCCATGCGCGAGGCCAGCCGCGCCCTGATCGGCGAGCACGACTTCAGCTCGTTCCGGTCGTCGCACTGCCAGGCGCTGTCGCCGGTCAAGCAGATGCGCCGCATCGCCATCCACCGCATCGGCGACTACTGGCGCTTCGACTTCGAGGCCAGCGCGTTCCTGCACCACATGGTGCGCAACCTGATGGGTGCGCTGGTGACCATCGGCAGCGGCCACCAGCCGCCGGCCTACATGGCGCAACTGCTGGCCGAGCGCAACCGCGAGCTCGCGCCGCCGACCTTCCCGCCGGCCGGCCTGTACTTCCTCGGTCCGCAGTACGACCCGCACCTGGCGATCCCGCGTCGCACGGCGGCGCACGACTGGCTGCCGCGCGTGCCGCCCGAGCTGGCGCACCCGGACGAGACCCGTCCCTTCGTTTCCGGCCCGACCCCCAAGCAATGATCCATCCCCGTACCCGAATCAAGATCTGCGGCCTCACGCGCGAGCAGGACGTGGACGCCGCGGTCGCCGCCGGCGCCGACGCACTCGGCTTCGTGCTGTACGAGCGCAGCCCGCGGCATGTGACGATCGCGCGCCTGGCCGAGCTGGCAGGGCGGCTGCCGCCCTTCGTCACGCCCGTGTGCCTGTTCGTCAATGCCAGCCCCGACCTCGTCGACGCGGCCGTCGCCGCGGTGCCCCATGCCCTGCTGCAGTTCCACGGCGACGAGACGCGCGAGCAGTGCGAGCAGCCCGGCCGACCCTACCTGCGGGCGGTGCGCATGGCACCGGGCGTCGATTTGCTAGACTGTGCGTCTGGTTTCGCCAGCGCGGCCGGCCTGCTGCTCGACGCTTTCGTCGAGGGTTATGGCGGCGGTGGAAAGGCTTTCGATTGGTCTCAAATTCCTCCAGGCGTCCCCCTTCCAGTCGTTTTGTCTGGTGGGTTGAATCCTGCAAACGTGATCGATGGAGTGATGCACGTCCGGCCCTGGGCCGTTGACGTGAGTTCCGGCGTGGAGCAGGGCAAGGGCATCAAGGATGCCGTCCTGATCCGCCGGTTCTGCGAGGCGGTTCGCGAGGCAGATGCCCGCATCGCCGATGCCATGACCTGAAGCCGCGGGCCGTTTCCGCTGCTTCCCCCGGACGCCCCGGACAACGGGCGCCGGTACCCGCAAGGAAGATCACCATGTTCGACTATTCGCAGCCCGATGCCTCGGGCCATTTCGGGCCGTACGGCGGCACCTTCGTCGCCGAGACGCTGAGCCACGCCATCGACGAGCTCAAGGCGGCCTACGAGCACTACCGCAAGGACGCCGAGTTCCAGCGCGAGTTCCACCACGAGCTCAAGCACTTCGTCGGCCGGCCCAGCCCGGTCTATCACGCCGACCGCATGAGCCGCGACATGGGCGGGGCGCAGATTTGGCTCAAGCGCGAGGACCTGAACCACACCGGCGCGCACAAGATCAACAACACCATCGGCCAGGTGCTGCTGGCGCGCCGCATGGGCAAGCCGCGCATCATCGCCGAGACCGGCGCCGGCCAGCACGGCGTGGCCACCGCCACGATCTGCGCGCGCTACGGCCTCGAGTGCGTCGTCTACATGGGCGCCGAGGACGTCAAGCGCCAGAGCCCCAACGTCTACCGCATGCACCTGCTGGGCGCCAGGGTGGTGCCGGTCGACTCGGGCAGCCGCACCCTGAAGGACGCGCTCAACGAGGCGATGCGCGACTGGGTGACCAACGTCGAGAACACCTTCTACGTGATCGGCACGGTGGCCGGCCCGCACCCGTACCCGACGATGGTGCGCGAGTTCCAGAGCGTCATCGGCAAGGAATGCCTGGTGCAGATGCCCGAGATGATCGGGCGCCAGCCCGACGCCGTGGTCGCCTGCGTGGGCGGCGGCAGCAACGCGATGGGCATCTTCCACCCCTACATCGCCCACGAGGGTACGCGCCTGATCGGCGTCGAGGCCGGCGGCCTGGGCCTCGATTCGGGCAAGCACTCGGCGTCGCTGACGCGCGGCGTGCCGGGCGTGCTGCACGGCAACCGCACCTACCTGCTGCAGGACGCCAACGGCCAGATCACCGAGACCCACTCGATCTCGGCCGGCCTCGACTACCCCGGCGTCGGGCCGGAGCACGCGTTCCTGAAGGACATCGGCCGCGCCGAGTACGTCAGCATCACCGACGACGAGGCGCTGGCGGCATTCCATCGCCTGTGCCGCACCGAGGGCATCATCCCGGCGCTCGAATCGAGCCACGCCGTGGCCTACGCGATGAAGCTGGCCGCGACGATGCGCCCCGACCAGCACATCCTGGTCAACCTGTCGGGCCGCGGCGACAAGGACATCGGCACCGTCGCCGACCTGTCCGTCGCCGAGTTCTACTGTCGACCGTCCTGCAAGGGCCAGTCCGTCAAGGGCGGCCCGGTCGCCTCGGGGAGCGTGCAATGAAGCGCATCGATGCCACGTTCGCGGCGCTGCGCGAGCAGGGCCGCAAGGCCGTCATTCCTTACATCGCCTGCGGCGATCCGTACGCCGACGCCACCGTCGACATCATGCTGGCGCTGGCCGCCGGCGGGGCCGACGTGATCGAGCTGGGCGTGCCCTTCTCCGATCCGATGGCCGACGGCCCGGTCATCCAGAAGGCCTCCGAGCGCGCGCTGGCGCGCGGCATCGGCACCCCGCAGGTGCTGGCGGCCGTGCGCGCGTTCCGCGCCCGCGACGCCCGCACGCCGGTGGTGCTGATGGGCTACGCCAACCCGGTGGAGGCCTACGACCTGGCGCACGGCGCCGGCGGCTTCGTGCGCGACTGCGCCCAGGCCGGCGTCGACGGCGTGCTGGTGGTGGACTACCCGCCCGAGGAGTCGGTGGCCTTCGCCACCGCGCTGAAGGCGGCCGGGCTGGCGCCGATCTTCCTGCTCGCGCCCACGTCCACCGAGGCGCGCATGCAGCAGGTGGGGGCGGTCGCCGCCGGCTACGTCTACTACGTCTCGCTCAAGGGGGTCACCGGCGCCGGCCACCTCGACACCGAGGCGGTGGCACGCGCCGTGCCGCGCATTCGGCAGCATGTGAGCGTACCGGTGGGCGTGGGCTTCGGCATCCGCGACGCCGCCTCGGCCAAGGCAGTGGCGCAGGTCTCCGACGCCGTGGTCATCGGCTCGGCGCTCGTGCAATGCCTGGAAGTGCTGCCGCGCGACCAGGTGGCCGAAGGCGCCCGGCGGTTCATCGCCGACATCCGGGCCGCGGTCGACGAGATCGGGAAGGCGTAAAATCGCCGGTTCGGCAGCGACACCGCCGCACGGTTCCGGCCGGCGCGGCGGGTCGGGCAGGTCGACGACAATGTTGGGCGGCTCCACCGAGCCGCATGCAAGGAGTGATTGATGAGTTGGCTTGAGAAGCTGTTGCCCCCGAAGATCCAGCAGACGGATCCGAGCGAGCGGCGCACGATCCCCGAAGGCCTGTGGATCAAGTGCCCCTCCTGCGAAACGGTGCTCTACAAGACCGACCTCGAGCAGAACCTCAACGTCTGCCCCAAGTGCGACCACCACCTGCGCATCGGCGCGCGGGCTCGGCTCGACGGCTTCCTCGACCCGGAAGGCCGCTACGAGATCGGCCAGGAAGTGCTGCCGGTCGACCCGCTGAAGTTCAAGGACAGCCGCAAGTACCCCGAGCGCCTGCAGGGCGCGCTGGAGGCCACCGGCGAGACCGACGCGCTGATCGTCATGGGCGGCGCCGTCATGAGCGTGCCGCTGGTCGTCGCCTGCTTCGAATTCGACTTCATGGGCGGCTCGATGGGCTCGGTCGTCGGTGAGCGCTTCGTGCGCGGCGTGCAGGCCGCGGTCGAGCAGCGGGTGCCCTTCGTCTGCTACACCGCCACCGGCGGCGCGCGCATGCAGGAAGGCCTGTTCAGCCTGCTGCAGATGGCCAAGACCAACGGCGCGCTGACCCTGCTGGCCAAGGCGAAGCTGCCCTACATCAGCGTGCTGACCGACCCGACCATGGGCGGCGTCTCGGCCAGCTTCGCGTTCATCGGCGACGTCGTCATCGGCGAGCCCAAGGCGCTGATCGGCTTCGCCGGCCCGCGCGTGATCGAGAACACGGTGCGCGAGAAGCTGCCCGAGGGCTTCCAGCGCTCGGAATTCTTGCTGACCAAGGGCGCGATCGACATGATCGTCGACCGCCGCAAGCTGCGTCCGACGATCGCGAAGCTGCTCGCGCAGCTGCAACGCCAAAGCGCCGACGCCGTGGCCTGAATGGAGCCCCACGGTCGCTAGCGCTCCCTGCCCCCAAGGGGCCGGCCGCGAGCGGCCCGGCGGAGCCGCATCCGCCGCTCCCTTGAACTTCTGATCCATCATTCGAGCGGCAGCGCCGGCGGCGTCTGCCGCTTCGCGTTTTCGAGTACGACATGACCTTGCCCACGACCCTCGAACAGTGGCTCGCCCACTGCGAACGCCTCCATCCGAAGACGATCGACATGACGCTTTCGCGCACGAAGGCACTGATCGAGCGCCTCGGGCTCGCGTTCGCGATGCCGGTGATCAGCGTGGCGGGCACCAACGGCAAGGGCTCCACCTGCGCGATGCTGGAGGCGATGGCGTTGGCCGCGGGCTACAAGGTGGGCGCCTACATCAAGCCGCACCTGGTGCACTTCGAGGAGCGCTGCCGCCTCAACGGCCAGATGGTGAAGCCCGAGGACCTGATCCCGCACTTCGAGGCGGTGGAGGCCGCGCGCGGCGACATCGCGCTGACGTATTTCGAGTTCACCACGCTCGCCATCATGCGCACGCTGGCGTCGGCGCCGGTTGACCTGGTGATCCTCGAGGTGGGCCTGGGCGGCCGGCTGGACGCGGTCAACGCGGTCGACGCCGACGTCTCCGTGATCACCAGCATCGACATCGACCACGTGGAGTACCTGGGCCCCGACCGCGAATCGATCGGGCGCGAGAAGGCGCACATCGCGCGCACCGGCCGCCCGCTGATCGTCGGCGACCCGGTGCCGCCGCAAAGCGTCATCGACTACGCCACCGAGATCGGCGCCGACCTGTGGCTCAGCGGCCGCGACTTCAACTATTCGGGCGATCGCCAGCAGTGGTCCTGGAGCGGGCGCGGGCGGCGCTGGAATTCGCTGGGCTACCCGTCGCTGCGCGGCGCCAACCAGCTGCTCAACGCCGCGGGTGCGCTGGCCGCGCTCGAGGCGTTGCGCGAGCGCCTGCCGATGACCGCGCAGGCGGTGCGCCTGGGCCTGGCCTCGGTGGACCTGCCCGGCCGCTTCCAGATCGTGCCCGGCCAGCCGGCCCTGGTGCTGGACGTGGCGCACAACCCGCATTCGGTGGCGGCGCTGGCGCTCAACCTCGACCAGATGGGCTTCTTCAAGCGCACCTTCGCCGTGTTCGGGGCGATGCACGACAAGGACCTGGCGGGCGCCGTGCGCAAGATCCTGCACCTGGTCGACGACTGGATGCTCACCGACCTGCCACTGCCTCGGGCCGCCAAGGCCACCGAACTGGCCGAATGCGTGTGGTCGCTCACCGCCACCGCGCCGTTGTCCACCCCCAAGCCGCGGGTGAGCACCTTCGCGTCGCCGGCCCTGGCGCTGGCCGCGGCGCTCGCCCAGGCAGACCCGGCTGATAGAATCGTGGTCTTCGGCTCGTTCTACACCGTGGGCGGCGTGCTGAAGGACGGCCCCCCCCGACTGGTGGCCCGACACCTCGGTTGATGCATCGGCGCGCACGGCGCGGCCCTCGCACGACCTGTCCGGCCCCGGACACCGATGAGAAGGCATGGGGCTGCTGTCGATCTTCCAACGCAACAAGCAGACGTCGGCCAAGCCCGGGCGCGGCGGCAAGTCGCCGGCGCGCCAGGCCCCGCTGGCCAACGCCCAGAATCCCGCCGACACCGCCGAAGCCCTGCGCGAAGTGCGCGCCCGCGCCCGCACCCGGCTCATGGGCGCGACCGTCCTGCTGCTGGTGGGCGTGATCGGCTTCCCGCTGCTGTTCGAGACGCAACCGCGTCCGATCCCCGTCGACCTGCCCATCGAGATCCCGGCGCGCAACGCGCCCGGCGTGGCAGATGCGTCCGCGCACGCCGGCCCGGCCGCGCGCAGGGCGCCCGCGGCACCCGTCGCGTCGACGCCCGCCTCCGGCCCGGTGCCCGAGTCGGTGTCCTACGATGCCCGGCCGGCGGCTTCCGCGGCAGCGTCCGCCCCCGCATCGGAGCCGCCTGCACGTCGCTCGGCCTTTGCGTCGCTGGCCGCGGCGCTGACCTCGGGGCCCTCGCACGCCAGCGAAGGGGCGTCCGCGCCGGCGTCCTCGGCGCCCGCGAGCGCCGCGGCGGCCAAGGCGGCCGGCCGGCCCGCCCGGGTGGCTGCCGTCGCGTCCGCGCCGGCGGTTCCCGCATCGCGCCCGGCGCCCGCCGCGCCCGCCGCCCGGCCGACGCCGGCCCCCGTCGTGGCCGAGGCCACGCCGGCCCCGCCGTCGGACGCGTCCGCCAGCGGCCCGCGCTTCGTCGTCCAGGTGGGCGCGTTCACCGACGACGCCAAGATCCACGAGGTGCGCGCCAAGGTCGAGAAGATCGGCCTGAAGACCTACACCCAGCAGGTCGAGACCCCCGGCGGCAAGCGCGTGCGCGTGCGCGTGGGGCCGTACGCCACCAAGGCCGAGGCCGACAAGGTGGCCGGCAGGATCAAGGCCGACGGCCTGCCGGCGGCGGTGCTCGCGCTGTGAACCTGCCCCATCTCGACATCCAGCTCGGCTGGGTCGACCTGGCCCTGCTGGCCGTGTTCGGCCTGTCGGTGCTGGTCGGCCTGTGGCGCGGCTTCGTGTTCGAGATCGTGTCGCTGCTGGGCTGGCTCGTGGCCTTCATCATCGCCAACTCGGCCGGGCCGTTCCTGGCCGACCTGGTGCCGGCGCAGGCCGCCGACGCCCAGGTGCGGCTGTGGGGCGCCTACATCGTCGTGTTCGTGCTGGTGCTGGTCACCTGCACCCTGCTGGCGCGCATGCTGCGGGCGCTGGTCGCCGCGACGCCGCTGTCGTTCGTCGACCACCTGCTCGGCGGGGTGTTCGGCGTGGCGCGCGGCGCGCTGATCCTGGTGGTGGTGGCCACGCTGGTCACCCTGTCGCCCTACGCCGGCGCGGCGCCCTGGAAGAACTCGCACGGGGCCCTGTGGCTGGGCCTGGCGCTGGAAGGGTTGAAGCCCGTCCTGCCGCAGTCACTTAACGTGCACATCAACGTCTAGGAACGGCACTTTCCGTCACCCTTTCGGGCCGATCTCGGCTACGGTTGCGGGTGCGGGCAGGGCCAGCGACGACGGTCGCGAACGAACTCTCTCGGCATTTCAGGAAACGGAACAAGCTATGTGCGGCATCGTCGGCGTGATTTCAAAATCCCCCGTCAACCAGTTGATCTACGACGCCCTGCTGCTGCTGCAGCATCGCGGGCAGGATGCGGCCGGCATCGTCACGATGCAGGGCACCAAGTGCTTCATGCACAAGGCGCGCGGCATGGTCAAGGATGTCTTCCGCACGCGCAACATGCGCGCGCTGCCGGGCACGGTCGGTCTCGGCCAGGTGCGCTACCCCACCGCGGGCAACGCCTACAGCGAGGAGGAGGCGCAGCCGTTCTACGTCAACGCGCCGTTCGGCATCGTGCTGGTGCACAACGGCAACCTGACCAACGCGCACGCGCTCAAGGCCGAACTGGTCGACAAGGATCGCCGCCACATCAACACCGAGAGCGACACCGAGGTGCTGATCAACATCCTCGCGCACGAGTTGTCCAACGCCGCGCGCGGTTCGGCGCTGACCCCCGACGTCGTGTTCCAGGCGGTGGCCGCCGTGCACAAGCGCATCAAGGGCTCGTACGCCGTGGTCGCGCTGATCGCCGGCTACGGGCTGCTGGCGTTCCGCGACCCGTTCGGCATCCGGCCGCTCATCTACGGCACCGCCGACACGCCCGAAGGCCCCAGCGTGATCGTGGCCAGCGAGAGCGTGGCGCTCGAGGGCACCGGCCACCAGGTGGTGCGCGACGTCGCGCCGGGCGAGGCGCTGTTCATCGATCCGAACGGCAACGTGCACGCCCGCCAGTGCGCCGAGAACCCGACGCTCAACCCGTGCATGTTCGAGTTCGTCTACCTGGCGCGCCCCGACTCCGTGATCGACGGCATCTCCGTCTACCAGGCGCGCCTGAACCTGGGCGTGACGCTGGCGCAGCGCCTGATCTCCACCATCGTGCCGTCCGACATCGACGTCGTGATCCCGATCCCCGAATCGAGCCGCCCGTCGGCGATGCAGCTCGCGCAGAAGATCGGCAAGCCCTACCGCGAGGGCTTCGTCAAGAACCGCTACGTGGGCCGCACCTTCATCATGCCGGGCCAGTCGGTGCGCAAGAAGTCGGTGCGCCAGAAACTCAATGCGATCGGCGTCGAGTTCAAGGGCCGCAACGTGCTGCTGGTGGACGACTCCATCGTGCGCGGCACCACGTCCAAGGAGATCGTGCAGATGGCGCGCGAGGCCGGCGCCAACAAGGTCTACATGGCCTCGGCCGCGCCGCCGGTCAAGTACCCCAACGTGTACGGCATCGACATGCCCACGCCCGAGGAGCTGATCGCCTCCGGCCGCACGCAGGACGAGATCCGCGACTTCATCGGCGCCGACGCCCTGATCTACCAGGACGTTGACGCGATGAAGCGCGTGGTCGGCAAGCTCAACCCCCTGGTCGCCAGCTTCGAGGCCTCGTGCTTCGACGGCCGCTACATCACCGGCGACGTCAGCATCGAGGATTTCTCGACGATGCGCGAACAGCGCCGCTCGCAGCAGGCCGAAGAGGACGACCCGGCGCGCTCGCGCCTGGCGCTGCAGAACACCGGCGACTGAACCGCCGTCCGCTTCGGACGTTCCGGCCACGGCACCTGCGGGTGCCCTCTTTCATTCCAATTCCGTGACCACTCCCATCCGCACCCGCATCGCCCCGTCCCCGACCGGGTTCCTGCACCTCGGCACCGCGCGCACCGCGCTGTACTCCTGGGCGTTCGCCCGCCACCACGGCGGCGAGTTCGTGCTGCGCATCGAGGACACCGACGTCGCCCGCTCGACCCAGGATTCCGTCGAGCAGATCCTCGCGGCCATGCAGTGGCTGGGCCTTCGCTACGACGAGGGCCCGGTCTACCAGATGCAGCGCCTGGACCGCTACAAGGCGGTGGTCGACCAGATGCTGGCCGACGGCACCGCCTACCTGTGCTGGTGCACCCCGGCCGACCTCGACCGCATGAAGGCCGACCAGGAGGCGCGCGGCGAGAAGCGGCGCTACGACGGCACCTGGCGCCCGCTGCCCGGCAAGACGCTGCCGCCGGTGCCGGCGGACGTCAAGCCGGTGGTGCGCCTGGCCAACCCGCTCGAAGGCGAGGTCACGTGGAACGACCTGGTCAAGGGCCCGATCACGATCGCCAACAAGGAGATCGACGACCTGATCATCGTGCGCGACGACGGCATCCCGACCTACAACTTCGCGGTGGTGGTCGACGACTGGGACATGCGCATCACGCACGTGTTCCGCGGCGACGAGCACATCAACAACACGCCGTGGCAGATCAACATCTTCCACGCGCTGGGCGCGCCGCTGCCGCAGTTCGGCCACCTGCCCATCATCCTCGGCGACGACGGGCTGAAGCTGTCCAAGCGCCGCGGCGCGGTCAGCGTCACCGACTACGAGGCCAACGGCTACCTGCCCGAGGGCATGAACAACTACCTCGCGCGACTGGGCTGGAGCCATGGCGACGACGAGCTGTTCACGCTCGAGCAGATGGTGTCGTGGTTCGACGGCTCGCACCTGTCGAAGAGCCCCGCGCAGTGGGACCCCGCCAAGCTGCTGTGGGTCAACGCCCACCACATGAAGCAGGCCGACGACGCCCGCCTGGCCGCGCTGGTGGCCGCGCAGCTGGGCAAGCGCGGCATCGAGGCCGCCGCCGACGACGCGATGGCCGCGCGCTGCGCGCTGCTCAAGGACCGCTGCCACACCACGGTCGAACTTGCCGACTGGATCGAGATGTTCTTCAGGCCGCAGACGCCGCCACAGGCCGAGTTCGACCAGCACGTCACCGATGGCGCCCGCACCGCGCTGCGCACGCTGCGCGAGAAGCTGGAGACTGCCGGGTGGGACAAGGCCGGCATCGCCGCGGCCATGAAGGAGACCCTGGCGGCGCATGCGATCAAGATGCCGCAGCTGGCGATCCCGTTGCGCGTGATCGTCTGCGGGCGTGCCCAGACGCCGGCGATCGACGCCTTGCTGGCGCTTTTCCAACGCGAAGTTGTGCTCGACCGCTTGCGCACCATTTGAAAACTGTTCTATACTAGCTGTCTTCGCTCTTCACCACGCGACGTCAGTTCCGGAAGTCAGAAACCGGAACGGATATTGGGGGTATAGCTCAGCTGGGAGAGCGCTTGCATGGCATGCAAGAGGTCAGCGGTTCGATCCCGCTTACCTCCACCATTCTGCTTCAGGGCAGGCCGGCAGCGCGTGGTAGAGAGAAGAAGGGATCCTGACCCTATCGTCTAGAGGCCTAGGACACGACCCTTTCACGGTCGTTACCGGGGTTCGAATCCCCGTGGGGTCGCCAGCCGCCAAGCTGGTACAAGTTGCAGGCAGCGCTTGGAGCGAAAGCTCGAAGTTGCCGACCACATGGAGTGGTAGTTCAGTTGGTTAGAATACCGGCCTGTCACGCCGGGGGTCGCGGGTTCGAGTCCCGTCCACTCCGCCAGAATACGAGCGGGTTGCAGTCGACAGGTTGCAGCCCGTTTTTCATACCAGGGAAACCTGGTGCAGAATTGCTTTAAGACTGGCCCTATCGTCTAGAGGCCTAGGACACGACCCTTTCACGGTCGTTACAGGGGTTCGAATCCCCTTGGGGTCACCAGTCACCGCAAGCGCCGCCCGCTTGCAGCGCCCGCGGCGAGAGCCCGGGCTCGCCGACCACGTGGAGTGGTAGTTCAGTTGGTTAGAATACCGGCCTGTCACGCCGGGGGTCGCGGGTTCGAGTCCCGTCCACTCCGCCAGAACGAATACGGGTTGCAGTCGCGAGGTTGCAGCCCGTTTTCCATGGGGGGCCCGCTCGGGCGGGTGGCCGGCAGGTCGTGCGGGAGCCGGGAGGCTTCGGCGCGGCGCTTCAGGTCGCCGGGAATGCGACCGATATCCCGTACATGAACCACCGCCCCGACCGGACCTCGATCGCCGCCGCGCGTGCGTGGGCCGCCGCGGCCCTGGTGCTGGCGGCCGCGGCCGCGGCGTGCACCGCCGTGCCCGACCTGGCGCCGAAGTATGTCGAGCCGGCGCGCAGCGTGCCTTCCGCCAAGGTGCGCGTGGTCAACGCACACCCGTTCGCCTACTACGCCGACATCGCCGTCTTCGACTCGCCCACCTGCTTCACCCGGGCCAACCTGGGCATGACCGGCGGCAACAGCCGAGACGCCCAGCGCATCGGCATGCTGGACGACAAGCCGGTGTCGGCGGCCAGCCTCGAGCGCCACGTGCGCGCCGACGAACTGCTGGTGATCGGGCCGCGCGCCGTGTTTCCGACCGTCACGTCCGGCGAGATCATGCACGTGCTGATGCCCGACACGCAGGACGCGGTGCGCGCCCGCCAGGCCGGCGTCTGCAAGGTGCCCGCGTTCGTGCCCAAGGCCGACGAGCAGTACGAGGTGCTGGTCGACCTGGCGCCGGCGCGCTGCACGGTCACGCCCTACCGCCTGGTCGCCGACGGCGCGTCGGTGCGGCGCGAACCGGTGGAGACGCAGGCCTCGCGGATCTCCACCTACGAATTCGACCTGAAGTGCTTCAGGTGAGCGCGACGGCGTAGACCAGCGCCACGACGGCCTCGCCGGCCCACTTGTCCTCCACGCGATCGATGCAGCGCCAGCCGCGCGACTCGTAGAAGCCGACCGCCGCCGCGTTCGTCGACAGCACCTTCAGGTGCATCCCACGCGCCCCGCTGGCCCGCGCCCAGCGCGTCGCCGCCTCGAGCAGTGCCGTGCCCGTGCCCAGGCCCTTGCGATCGGGCCGCGCATGCAGGTTGTTGATGTAGGCACTGCCGTGCGCATCGGGCGCGAATGCGCAGACGAAGCCGATGGCCTCGTCCCCCAGTTCCGCGATCATCACGCGCCCCGCGCCGGCCAGCATGCGGGGCAGCTTGTCCTCCCAGTCCGCCCGGCTGGCCGCGGGCATCAGGACGTCGAGGTAGCGATCCGAGACCTGCCCGCGATAGGTCGCACGGCGGCTACGCACATGCAGGTCGTCGATCAGGGCGACGTCGGCGTGCGTCGCGTCGCGCAGCGCCGGCGCGGGACGGGCGGGAGAGGTCAAGTCGGCTCCGGGACCATGCAGGGGGCCGCCTTTATACCGCGCCGCTACAGCAGGCTCGCCTGCGCCTGGTGGCGCGCGCCGGGGGGCAGCACGATGCCTTCGATGTCGAGCAGGGCCTGCTTTCGCTCCAGCCCGCCGGCGTAGCCGGTCAGCGTGCCGTTCTCGCCGATGACCCGATGGCAGGGCACGATGATGCTGATCGGATTGCGGCCCACGGCCGCCCCCACCGCGCGCGAGGCCTGCGGGCTGCCCACCGCGCGCGCGATGCGGCCGTAGCTGCTGGTGTCGCCGCAGCGGATCGCGCACAGGCGCGTCCACACGGCCTCCTGGAACGGCGTGCCCTGCGGCGCCAGTGCCACCGCGAAGGCGTGCAGGCGGCCGGCGAAGTACAGCGCGAGTTCCGCGCGCGCCTGGGCGATCCAGCGCTGCTCGTCATCGACCGGCACCTCGAGCGCGCCGGGCCCGTGCTGTTGGCGGTCGAACCACAGGCCCATCAGGCCGGCGTCGCCGGCCAGCGCGGTCAGCGGCCCCAGCGGCGTCTCGATGAGCCCCTGGGCGAGGCCGGTGCCGGTCGTGCGGCGGACGGGCAGGGTGGTGGAGGCGGGGCGGGTCATTGGAAGTCCTTGGCAATCGGCGGTCGGCGGGCGGTCGGCTGTGCCTTTCGGGCCGCACTTCGTTTCGTGGGGGGTGGGGCCGGACGGGCCGGTCCGGCGCCGGGCGTGTCGCTGGATTCCAACGCCCGCCACAGCGCGATGACCGCATACGAGCGCCACGGACGCCACGCCTCGGCCCGGGCGAGCGCATCGGGCGCGTCGCGCGCCTGGGCCAGGCCCAGGGCCTTCAGCAGCCCGATGTCGGTGGCCGGAAAGGCATCGGGCCAGCCCAGCACGCGCAGCGCCAGCAACTGGGTCGTCCAGTCGCCGATGCCGGGCAGGGCGAGCAGGGCGTCCTGGGTGCTGGCCAGCGGCGCGCCGCGATGCAGCGGCAGGCCGTCGACCGTCGCGCGCGCGAGCGCCTGCAGCGCGGCCACGCGCTGGCGCACGATGCCCAGCTCGCCGATGGCCTCCGGAGCGGCCGCGGCGATCGTGGCCGCGTCCGGGAAGCACCGGTGCAGGCCGGGCCAGGGCGTCTCGACCGGCGCGCCGAAGCGCTCGACGAGCCGGCGGGTCAGGGTGCGCGCCGCGGCCACGCTCACCTGCTGGCCGAGGACGATGCGGGCCGCCGTCTCGAAGCCGTCGAAGCTGCCCGGCACCCGCAGGCCGGCGGTCATCGCCGAGGCCGGATGCAGCGCGGCCAGCGTGGCCAGCAGCGGGGCCATGTGGGTGGGGTCGGCGTCGAGGTCCAGCGCGTGTCGCGTCGCCTCCACCAGCTGGCCGCCGTGCGCCGCAAGGTTGGCGCCGGCGCGCAGTTCGACCTCGGGCCGATCCGCCAGGAACTCCAGCTCGATCCAGCCGCGGGCAGGCGCGGCGGCGCGCCCGGCCTGGCCCGCCTCGTCGGCGGCCGGCCGCGGCGCGCACCAGGTGCGGCGGATCGTGCGGCCGCCCACCTGCTCGACGCCGTCCAGCGCACGCTGGCCCCAGAACGCCAGCATGCTCGCGACGTCATACGGCGGACGGTATCCGAGGCGCACCCGCGTGGCGCCGTCGGCGGCGGGCGCCGGCGCGCGCGCGGCGCCGCCGGCGCGGCGCAGCTCGGTGGGCTTCAGGCGCACCTGCTCGGCGAACACGGCGTTGAACCGGCGCAGGCTCTCGAAGCCGCAGGCCAGCGCCACTTCGGTGACCGGCAGGTCGGTGTCGGTCAGCAACTGCTTGGCCTGCAGCAGGCGCTGTGTGGTGAGGTAGTCGATCGGGCTGACGCCGTGGGCCTGGGCGAACACGCGCCGCAAGTGCCGCTCGGTCACGCCCAGGCGGGCTGCCAGCGCGGGCATGCGCACCGCCGCGCCGACCCGGACGGCGTGGTCGATCATGCGCGCCGCGTGCTGCGCCAGCACCTGCGACGAGTCCATCAGGCTCAGGCCGGGCGCGAGCTCCGGGCGGCAGCGCAGGCAGGGCCGGAAGCCGGCCTGCTCGGCGCTGGCCGCATTGGCGTAGAAGCGGCAGTTCTCGCGCCGCGGCGTGCGCACGCGGCACACCGGGCGGCAGTAGATGCGCGTGGACGTGACGCCGACGAAGAAGCGGCCATCGAAGCGCGCGTCGTGCGCGGCCAGGGCCTTCCAGGCGATGTCGGGATCGAGTTCCATGCCGTCATCATAGGCACCCGGGTGAGTTCGACTGGCCGTTTTCGGACACATGGATTCGCGGCCCGATACAGCAGTTCCATGACTCATCCCTGTCGCCCGTCCGAGGGAATAGGGATTGACGCTAATACCCCTCGCGGCACTCGGCGAGCACCTTGTAAAACCCCCTGCTGGGGGATGCGCTCCAGTTCCTTTCGAGTAACAATTCCGCGGATTCGCATGCTCGCACCCGACGACTCCGCGACGCCGACAAGAGCCCGCCGCGCCGGGCGAAACAGAGGAAGGAGAGCCAGTTGAAATCTCATGCCCTTTTCGGGTTGGGCTGCGTCGTTGCCGCCTGCGCCAGCCTGGGTCCCGTGGCCGCCTTCGCGCAGGCCACGCCCGCCGCACCCGCCAATGCCAATGCGGGCCGCGCCCTCGAGGCGACGCCGCCCGCGCAGCCGGCCCCGCCGAAGAAGGACGCTGGCGTCCTGCCGTCCACCGAAGCGCCGCGCGCCCCTGCGTCCGCCGACGGCCCGACGCTGCTGGTCAAGGGCTTCCGGCTCGCCGGCAACACGATCTTCCCCAGCGACGAACTGCTCGCGCTGGTGCGGCCCTGGGTCGGCAAGGAGGCCGGCACCGACCAGCTGCTCGATGCCGCCGAGGCCGTCAAGAACCGCTACAAGGACGCCGGGTTCTTCCTCACCCAGGTGCTGGTGCCGGCGCAGGAAGTGCCCGATGGCATCGTCACGCTGCGCGTGGTCGAGGCCCGAATCGGCGAGACCCGCGCGGAGGTGGTCACCCAGCGCGTGAGCCCGGCCCTGGTCGACGGCTACATGCGGCTGCTGCCCAAGGGCTCGCCCGTCACCGAGCAAAGCGTCGAGCGTCCGCTGCTGCTGCTCAACGACCTGCCGGGCGTCAAGGTCACGTCCGTGCTGCGCCCCGGCGCCGAGACCGGCGAGGCCGACCTGCTCGTCAAGATGGTCGACGAAGGCCGCGGCTTCGGCGGCGACGCCTATGTCGACAACGCCGGCAACCGGAGCACGGGCTACGTGCGCGTGGGCGCCGACCTCGTCGCCAACGGGCTGCTCGGACAGGGCGAGTCCTGGACGCTCGGCGGCCTCGCCAGCGAGCACAACGGCGTCGACCTGGTGCGCGGCGGCGTGACGGCGCCGGTCGGCCCGTACGGCACCAAGGCGACGGCGAGCCTGACCTACCTGCACTACAACGTGCTGGAGCTGCCCGCGCTCAATGCCGACGGCTACGCGGTGGTCGGCTCGCTGAACGTGCAGCACCCGGTGATCCGTTCGCGCAACTTCAACCTGTTCGCCGTCGGTGGCGGCGACGCGAAGCAGCTCGACGACCGCACCCAGGGCGGCACGAACCACAACAAGCGCGACCTCTACATCGGGCACCTGGGCGTCACCGGCGATTTCCGCGACGAGCGCTTCGGCGGATCCCTGAACAGCTTCACGCTCACGCTGACCGGCGGCGACAACCGCATCCGCACGCCCATCGATCTCAGCAACGACGAGGACCCGACGTTCGGCCACAAGACCAGCGGCCTGTTCGGGCACGCGGATGCGGATTACCAGCGCCTGCAGGCCATCACCGACACCACGAGCATGCTGCTGTCGATGCGCGGCCAGTTCGCGTTCCAGAACCTCGACACGTCGGAAAAGTCTTCGCTGGGCGGCCCGCGCGGCGTGCGCGCCTTCGCGGTGGGCGACGGGGTCGGCGACGACGTGTTCCTGGGCACCGTGGAACTGCGCCAGCGCGTGCCGGCGTGGTCGCTGTTCAACGCGCCGTTCGTGCTGAGCGCGTTCGTCGACGGTGGCCGCTACAAGAACTGGCACGACCCGGTGTCCACCGACACCGACAACACGCGCACGCTGGGCGGCTACGGCGTCGGCCTGAACATGACCAGCCGCGACGACTTCCAGTTCCGCCTGGACGTCGCGCACCGCATCAACAAGGGCACCCTGCCGGGCTCCGACAACCGCAAGACGCGGGCGTGGGCATCGCTGCAGAAATGGTTCTGACCTGAAGGAACGCGGGCCGCGCGTCGCGCGGTCCGCCTGGGGTTATCGCTTCGTCGAAGCGCGCCGCCGGGCCCGATGCTCGCCGCGCCGTCACTTGCTAGGGGTTGTCGTGGAAAAGTCCAAGTCTTCGCTGCTGTCGTCGTCCCTCTTCCGCGTGCGCCAGGTGGTGCTGCGCACCGGCTTCCGGTTCCGCCTCGCGATGGCGCGCGTGCGCACCCCGGCGCCCAGCCGGCTGCTGCTGGCCCTGCTGGCCGGCTACGGCATCCAGGCGATGGCGCTGCCCACCGGCGGCCAGGTCGCCGCCGGCAACGTGACGATCGGCGCGCCCGCCAACGGCGCGCTCAACATCACCCAGACCTCCGACAAGGGCATCGTCAACTGGCAGTCGTTCAGCGTCGGCAGCGCCGAGAAGGTGAACTTCCTGCAGCCGGGCCCGACCTCGAGCACGCTCAACCGGGTCGTCGGCAGCGATCCGTCGAACATCTTCGGCCAGATCAACGCCAACGGCCAGGTCTTCCTGATCAACAACAGCGGCATCCTGTTCGCGCCGGGCGCGCAGGTCAACGCGGCAGGCCTGGTGGCCTCGACGTTGCAACTGGCCGACGTCGACTACCTCGCCGGCAACTACACGCTCGCGGGCAGCGGCGGCAGCGTCGACAACCAGGGCGTGCTCAAGGCGGGCTTCGTCGCACTGGCCGGCGCGCAGGTGTCCAACACCGGCACCATCGTCGCCAACGGCGGCACCGCGGCGCTGGCCGCGGGCGGCCGCGTGACCATGAACCTGATCGGCAGCGACCTGGTGTCGGTGTCGGTCGACGCGCCAACGGCGGCGGCGCTGGTGCACTCCGGCGGCATCGTGCAGGCCGACGGCGGGCAGGTCCTGGTCAGCGCCAAGGCGACCGACGCGCTGCTGGGCACGGTCGTCAACGTCGACGGCATCGTCCAGGCGCGCTCCATCGGCTCGCGCAACGGCGTCATCGTGCTCGACGGCGGCGGCTCGGGCGTCGTCCACGTGGCCGGCACGCTGGATGCGAGCGGCAAGGGCGCGGGGCAGACCGGCGGCACCGTCAAGGTCACCGGCGCCAACGTGGGGCTGTTCGACGCCACGGTGGACGCCTCCGGCGACGCTGGCGGCGGGGTGGTGCGCGTGGGCGGCGACTGGCACGGCGCGGGCGCCGACGGCGACGCGAACGCCAGCCAGGCCATCGTCGCGGGAACCAGCGTGATCAACGCCAATGCGCTGACCAACGGCAATGGCGGCAACGTGGTGGTGTGGTCGCAGGACCGCACCCAGTTCACCGGCACCATCACGGCCACCGGCGGCAGCGCCGGCGGCGACGGCGGCGCCATCGAGACCTCCGCGCACCAGGTGCTGCAGGCCACCGGCACGATCGGGCTGTCCGCGCCCAAGGGCAAGGCCGGCAGCTGGCTCATCGATCCGGACGACATCACCATCACGTCCGCCGGCGCCAACACCAACGCCGACGCCAGCTTCACCAGCACCGGCAGCGACGCCATCGTCAGCGCGGGCCTGCTCGGCGCGGCGCTGACCTCGGGCGCGACGGTGACGGTCACCACGGCCAGTGCCGGCGCGTCCGCCACCAACCATGGCGACATCATCTTCGTGGCCGACGTCGCCGCGTCCACGCTGACCAGCGGCCAGACCGCCACGCTCAACCTCGTCGCCCAGCGCAACGTGTCGCTCAACGGCGCCAACATCAGCGCGGGTGCCGCGGGCAGTTCGCTGGCCATCAACGTCAAGGCGGGCACCGACGTCGGCGCCACCGACACGCCGGCCACCAACCCCGGCACGTTCGCGATGGACAACACGTCCACCATCAATACCGGATCGGGCGCGCTCGGCAACCTGAGCATCGTCACCAAGGGGCCGGTGGTGCTGGGCGGCCTGACGGTCGGGGGCAACCTGGCCGTCACGTCCAACGGCGGCGCGATCTCGCAGGGCTCGCAGCAGGTGGTGGTCTCCGGCACCAGCGACTTCGATGCGGGCGCGGCCGCCATCACGCTCGGCGCCACGGGCAACGCGTTCACCGGCGCCGTCGGCCTGCACAACACCGGCGCGCACGACGTCCAGATCCACGACAGCATCGCCCTGGCCATCGACACCTCGACACTGGGCACCGGCGCGTTCTCGGTCGACGCCGGCGGCAACCTGTCGCAGGTCGGCGCGATCACCCAGGCCGCGAGCGCGGGCGCCGTGTCGTTCACCGCCGGCGCGCACCAGATCGACATCGGCAACGGCGGCAACGACTTCACCGGCGCGGTGAGCCTGAGCAATTCCGGCAACCACCTGGTCAACCTGCGCGACGCCAACAGCGTGACGCTGGGCACCGTGGCGATCGGCAGCGGCGCCAACACGCTGGCCGTCGGCGCGGCCGCCAACGACACGCTCACGCGCACGTCCGCCATCACCACCGGCAGCACGCTCTCGCTGGACATCGGCGGCCAGACGCCCGACGCCAGCGTGCGCGACTACTTCACCAGCGGTGCCGCCGCCAGCGTCGGCGTCGGCGTGAAGTCCGGCGCGGCGCTCGACGTGACGGTCACCGGCGCCAGCGTGCTGCCGGCGCTCACGGTCAGCGGGGACCTGTCGGTGACGGCCGCGTCCGGCTCGGCGATCACGCAGACTGGCGTCCTGGCGGTCGCCGGCGACACCGCCATCGACGGCGGCACCCACGGCATCGACCTGAGCACGTCGACCAACACCTTCGGCGGCACGCTCGCGCTGCACAACACCGGCGCCGGCGACGTGGCCGTCACCGCCTCCGGCCCGGTCACGCTGGCCGCCTCGGCGGTCGGCACGGGCGCGCTGGGCATCGTCACGACCGGCGCCATCACGCAATCCGGCGCCATCACGCAGCAGGCCAGCGCGGGCGCGGCCACGTTCACGACCAACGGGGCGGTCATCACGCTGACCGACGCCGGCAACGGGTTCACCGGTGCGGTCGGCCTGAACAACAGCGGCGCCAACAACGTCGCCCTCACGTCCTCCGGCGCCCTCGCGCTGGGCCCGTCGACGCTCGGCTCCGGCACGCTGACCGTCACGGCCGGCGGCGCCATCACGCAAACCGGGGCGCTCACGCAGGCGGCCAGCGCCGGCGCCGCGTCGTTCACGGCGGGCGCGCACGCCATCACGCTGACGCAGGCCAATGACTTCACGGGCGACCTGGCGTTGTCCAATTCGGGCGCCAACAACGTCGCGGTCAACGACATCAACGCGCTGTCGCTGGGCACCGTCGCGGTCGGCAGCGGCACGCTGGGCGTCACATCGCACGGCGCCCTGACGCAGACCGGGACCATCACGCAGGCCGCCAGCGCGGGCGCGGCGACCTTCGATGCCAACGCGGGCGCGATCGCGCTGACCAACGCCAACAGCCTGACCGGCGCGGTCGGACTGGACAACACCGGCGCCCACGCGGTCGCCCTGACCGCCACGGGCGCGCTGAACCTGGGCCCGTCGGCCGTCGGCTCGAGCACGCTCGACATCGTCGCCGGCGGCGACATCACGCAGGCCGGCGCGCTCACGCAGGCGGCCGGCGCCGGCACCGCGTCGTTCACCGCCGGGGCGCATGCCATCGCGCTGACGCAGGCCAACGACTTCACCGGCAATGTCGCCCTGTCCAACTCGGGCGCCAACAACGTGGCCGTCAACGACGCCAATGCGCTGTCGCTGGGCACGGTCGCGGTCGGCAGCGGCACGCTGGGCATCACCTCGCACGGCGCGCTGAGCCAGGCCGGCACCATCACCCAGGCAGGCGGCGCGGGCGCGGTGAGCGTCAATGCCAACGCGGGCTCGATCGCGCTGGCCGGCGCCAACGCGTTCACGGGCACCGTGAACCTGGCCAACACGGGCGCCAACAACGTCGCACTCGTCGACACCAACGCGCTGCAACTCGGCACCGTGGCGGTGGGCTCGGGCACGCTGGCCCTGACCAGCGGGGGCGCGCTGACCCAGTCCGGCGCGCTCACCCAATCCGGCGCCGGCGCCGTGACGATCAACGCGGGCGCCAACACGATCGCGCTGACCAACGGCGGCAACGACTTCAAGGGCGCCGTCAGCCTGAACAACAGTGGCGCCAACGCCGTCTCGGTCACCGATGCGAACGCGATCGCGCTCGGCGCGTCCAGCGTGGGCACGGGGCTGCTGACGGTCGGCGCGGGCGGCAACATCACGCAGACCGGCGACCTGGCCACCGGCGGCGCCGCCGCGTTCAACGCGGGCAGCGCCAACGTCACGCTGTCGCGCACCGGCAATACGTTCGGCGGCGCCGTCACGGCGACCGGCACCTCGGTGGCTGTCGCCGCCACCGGCAACCTGAACGCCAACGCGACGCTCACCGGCGGCACCGGCGACCTGAGCCTGTCGGCCACCGGCACGCTCAGCGGTCCCGCCGCGATCGCCACCACCGGCGACATCGCGCTGAGCGCCGGCACCGGCCTGACCACGGGCGGCGCGCTGAGCGGCCGCGACATATCGCTGACCGGCAGCACGCTCACCGTGCAGGACAACCTGACCGCCGGCCGCAACCTCGCACTGACCTCGACGGCCGGCGCCATCGCGCAGACCGCGGGCGCGATCACGGTGCAGGGCACGTCGTCGCTGACGGCCACCGGCGGTGGCAACTCGATCACCCTCGGCGGCGCCGGCAACGACTTCGTCGGCGCGGTCACCGCCAACGGCGGCACGCTCGCGCTGACCGACGCCAACGCGCTGGCCGTGCACCTGGCCGGGGCGACCTCGGCCACCCTGGTGGCCGGCGGCGTCCTGAGCGTGGACGGCGGCACCACAGCCGGACTGTCTGCCACCGGCAACGGCATCGTGTTCGGCGGCGGCACCACCGCGGTCGGCGGCCTGCTCGACGCGCACGCCGGCACCGGCACGATCACCCAGACCGGCGCGCTGACCATCGCCGGTGCGGGCACCAGCACGCTGGACGCCACGGGCCACGCGCTCACGCTGTCCAACACAGGCAACGCGTTCGCCGGTCCGTTGACCGCGGCCGGCGCGTCGATCGCCATCGCGTCGTCGGGCAGCCTCGACGTCACGCCCACGCTCGGCGCGGGCGGCAGCCTGACGCTGGCGGCCGGCGGCGCGGGCACGCTGACCATTCCCGCCGGCGCCATCAACACCACCGGCGACGTCTCGCTGTCGGCCGGCGGCGGCCTGAGCACCAGCGGCGACATCAGCGCGCACAACGTGTCGCTGGGCGGCGGCGCCATCACCATCGCCAACCACATCGTCGCGTCCAACACCTTCAGCGCGACGTCCACGTCCACGATCACCGAAGCGGGCGCGGGCGACGTCGTCGCCGGCGGGGCCGCGACGCTCAATGCCGGCGCGAACGCGATCACCCTCAACGCTGCCACCAACGATTTCAGCACCGTCACGGTCACCGGCGGTGCCGTGTCCATCGTCGACGCCAACGCGCTCACGGCGCATCTGGCCGGCGTGGCCAGCGCCAGCCTGGGCGCCGGCGGCACCGGCGTGCTGACCGTCGACGGCACGACGACGGCCGGGCTGACCCTCGCGGGCGACGGCATCGTCTTCGGCGCCGGCGCCACCACGGTGCAGGGCGCGCTGAGCGCCAACAGCGGTGCCGGCACGATCACCCAGACCGGCCGCCTCGCGGTCACCGGCGCCAGCACGCTCACGGCGGGCGCGCAGGCCATCACGCTGGCCGACGCCACCAACGACTTCACGGGCACGGTGGCGGTCACCGGCGGCGCGGTGTCGCTGGCCGACGCCAATGCGCTGACGGCACACCTGGTCGCGGCCACCGGTGCCACGCTGGTCGCGGGCGGCCTGCTGACCGTCGACGGCAGCGCCAGCGGCGCGCTGTCGGCCACCGGCAACGGACTGTCCTTCGGCGCCACCAGCGTCGGCGACACGCTGACCGCGGTCGGCGGCAGCGGCACGATCACGCAGACCGGGGCGCTGAGCGTGGCCCATGCCAGTTCGCTGGCCACCACCGGCCAGGACATCACGCTGGCCGCCGCGGGCAACAGCTTCCAGGGCGCGGTCACCGCCTCCGGCGCCAACGTCACGCTGGCCAATGCCGGCGCGCTGGCGGCCCACGTCACCGCCACCGCGGCCACCGTTACCGCCACCGGCGGCGCGTTGAGCATCGACGGCACGACCGCCGGCAACCTCACGGCGACCGGCGCGGGCATCGACTTCGGCACGACGACGGTCCATGGCGCGCTCGCCGCCCACGGCAGCGGCGCGATCACCCAGTCCGGCGCGCTGGCGGTCACCGGCGCCAGCACGCTGGATGCCGGCGGCAACGACATCACCCTGACGACGGCCGCCAACCACTTCGGCGGCCTCGTCACCGCGACGGGCGGCACGGTCGCGCTGACCGATGCCGCCGCGCTGGCGGTGCACCTGGCCGGCGCGACCGGCGCGAACCTGGCGGCGACCGGCGGCCTGACGGTCGACGGCGCGACCAGCGGCAACCTGTCGGCCACCGGCGCCAGCGTCACGCTGGGCGCCGCCGGCACCACGGTCGGCGGCGCGCTGACCGCCACGGCCGCCACCGGCGACATCACGCAGGCCGGCAGCGTCGCGGTCACCGGCGCGAGCACGCTCGCGGCGAGCGCGGGCGCGATCACGCTGGCCAACGCGGCCAACGACTTCGGCGGGCTCGTCACCGCCAGTGCCGGCGCCGGCGTCAGCCTGGCCGACGCCAACGCGTTCGCCGTGCACCTGGGCGGCGCCAGCGGCGCCACCCTGGCAGCCGGCGGCGCACTGACCGTCGACGGCGGCACCAGCGGCGCCCTGCAGGCCACCGGCAACGGCGTCGCCTTCGGGCCGGGCGCGACCACGGTCGGCGGCGCGCTGACGGTCCATTCGGGCAACGGCAGCATCACCCAGGCCGGCACCCTGGCCGTCGCCGGCGCGAGCACCCTGGCCGCGGGCACCGGCGCGATCACGCTGGCCACGGCCGGCAACGACTTCGGCGGCGCGGTCACCGCGAGCGGCGGCACGGTGAGCCTGGCCGACGCCAACGCCCTGACGGCCCACCTGGCCACCACCGGCGACGCGACGTTGGCGGCGGCGGGGCTGCTCACCCTGGACGGCAGCAGCGCCGCGGGGCTGTCGGCCAGCGGCTCGGGCATCGTCTTCGGCAGTGGCGCCACGCACGTCACCGGCGCCCTGGCGGCCAACAGCGGCAGCGGCACGATCACCCAGACCGGCAGCCTTGCGGTGGGCGGCGCGGCCACCCTGAATGCGGGCACCGCCGCCATCACACTGGCCAACGGCGCCAACGACTTCGGCGGCCTGGTCGGCGTCACCGGCGGCGCCGTCAGCCTGGCCGATGCCAACGCGCTGGCCGTGCACTTGGCCGGCGCGTCCAGCGCGACGCTGGTCGCCGGCGGCCCGTTGACGGTCGACGGCAGCAGCGCCGGCAACCTGGCGGCCACCGGCAATGGCGTCGTGTTCGGCGCGACCAGCGTCGGCGGCACGCTCGCCGCATCCAGCGGCAGCGGCGCCATCACCCAGACCGGCGCGCTGGCGGTGGCCGGCACGAGCACGCTCGCTGCCGGCACCAACGCGATCACGCTGGCCAACGCCGGCAACGACTTCACCGGTGCCGTCACGGCCACCGGCGGCGCCGTCGGCCTGGCCGACGCAAACGCGCTGTCCGCGCACCTGAACGCGGCCAGCGCCACGCTGGCCGCGGGTGGCGCGCTGGCCGTCGACGGCAGCACCTCGGGCGGCCTGACCGCCACCGGCGCCGGCATCGCCTTCGGTGCCACCACTGTCGGCGGCGCGCTCGCGGCCACCAGCACCGGCGCGCTGACGCAGTCGGGCGACCTGGCCGTCACCGGCGCGGCGACGATCGCCGCCGCGGGCCAGGCGGTCACGCTGGCGCGCCAGGGCAACCACCTGGCCGGCGGCGTCACCGTCGCTGCGGCGACGGCCGACATCGAGCAGGCTGCCGCGCTGGCGGCCCACCTGAACAACGTCGGCAGCGCGGTCCTCGCCTCGGGCGCGGCGCTGGCGGTCGACGGCAGCAGCAGCGGCAACGTGACCGCCAGCGGCACCTCGGTGACCTTCGGCAGCGGCGCCACCGCGGTCGGCGGCAACCTGGCGGCCACCGCCAGCGGCGGCGACATCGCGCAGACCGGCGCGCTGGCCGTCACCGGCACCAGCGCGCTGCAGGCCGGCGCGGGCAACGTCAACCTGGGCAACGCCGCCAACTCGCTCGCGGGCGCGGTCACGGCCGCGGGCGCCGGCGTCACGCTGGTCGACTCGGCGCCGCTGACCGCCCACCTTGCCGCCAACGGCAGCGCCACGCTGACGTCCGCCGGCGCCCTGACGGTGGACGGCAGCAGCAACGCGCTGACCCTCAACGGCACCGCCGTCGACTTCGGCGCGGCCGGCACCACCGTCAACGGCGCGTTGACGGTAGCCGCCACCGGTGTCACGCAGGCCGGCGCGCTGGCCGTCAGCGGCCTGTCGACGTTCAACGCCGGCAGCGGCGACATCCTGCTCGATGCGCCGGGCACCAACCTCCAGGGCGCGATCCACGCCACGGGCCACACGATCCGCCTCACCGACGCCCATGCCATCGACGCCACGCTGGCCGCCAGCGGCGACGTGGTGCTGGAGTCGGCCGCCGACGTCATCGCCCAGGGCACGTTCCAGGGCGGGCTGAAGGTGACCGGCGCCAAGGTGACGCTGGAGCAGGGCACTGCGGCGCAGCCGCTGGCCGTCGGCGGCAAGCTCGACGTCACCTCCAGCGGCGACACCTCGCTGGGCTACGTGACGTCCGCCGGCGCCTCGTCCGTGGCCGCCGGCGGGGTGGTGCTGCTCAAGGGCACGCTCAAGTCGGCCGGCGACGTCACGCTCAAGGGCGCCTCGATCCAGGGCGTCAACAAGCTCGGCGCGCTCGACGTGGGGGCCGGCGCCACGGCCACGCTGGACACCACCGGCACCGGCGGCGGCAACATCGGCAAGGTCACGCCGCTGCCCGGCGTGATCGATCCCGACGCCATCATCGGCCTGCAGGGTGTCACCGGGCAGAGCGGCCTGTTCATCTCGTTCAACTCCGGCAGCAGCGCCTGGTTCCGCGTCGGCTCCCAGGTGCAGACCCACCAGCTCAAGCCGCACCAGCTCGACTCGCTGGCGGCGCAGACCTTCTTCTGCGACACCCTGACCTGCGTCAACGTGCTCGGCCAGACGACGGCGATCGCCGACTCGGTGATCGCCAACATCCTGAGCGCGGCCTCCCAGGACGCGGCCGACGCGGCGTTCGGCACGGAGAACCTCGACTTCGCGATCCGCAAGGGCTACGTGACGACGATCGGTCGCGTTCCGCCCGGCATCGACGAGATCGCGGGCGATCTCGGGGCGAGCGCCTGCGACTCTCGGGTAACATCGCCCACGGCCATTGCCGCCGACAAGTCCTGTTCTGCGGGAGCCAAGGCAGGCAAATGATCCTGGCGGGGCGCTGGCGCCCTGCCCGGATCGTCGTCTCATCAACTGCGGGCGCCGCTCCACCTCGCGTCGGCGGCCCCGGATGCCCGGATCTTCCGGGCATCGTCGTTTACCTGAAGCCCTTTGAGCGACGTACCCAAACAACTGGGGAAGTACCAGATCCGCCGAGCGATCGGCAAGGGTGCGATGGGCATCGTCTATGAGGGATTCGATCCGATCATCGACCGGGTCGTGGCGATCAAGACGATCAAGAAGGACGAGCTCGACCACGAGGAAGCCGAGGAGCATTCGCGGCGCTTCCTGATCGAGGCCAAGGCGGCCGGGCGGCTGAACCACAAGAACATCGTCGGCATCTACGACTACGGCGAGGAGAAGGGCCTGTCCTTCATCGTCATGGAGTTCGTGCAGGGCAAGGAGCTGAAGTCCTTCTTCGCCGCCCGCCATCCGTTCTCGATGTCGCAGATCGTGCGCCTGATGGGCGAGCTGCTCGACGCGCTGGGCTACTCGCACAGCCGCGGCGTCGTCCACCGCGACGTCAAGCCCGACAACATCTTCGTCACCGACGACGGCTCGGTGAAGCTGGGCGACTTCGGCATCGCCCGCATCGATTCCACCTCCAAGACGCACGCCGGCACCGTGCTGGGCACCCCCAGCTACATGGCGCCGGAGCAGATCCGCGGCGAGACGGCCGACGCGCGCTCCGACCTGTATGCCGCCGGCGTCATCCTGTACCAGTTCCTGGTCGGCGAGCGCCCGTTCTCGGGCGGCATGGTCGCGGTGATGCAGAAGGTGCTGATGGAGGCGCCCAGGCCGCCGTCCAGCCACAACCCGTCCATTCCCGAGGCGATCGACGCCGTGGTGCTGAAGGCGCTCGCCAAGTCGGCCGCCGAACGCTTCGCCAGCGCCGCCGAGTTCAGCCGCGAGCTGACCGCCGCCGTGGGCCTGGCCGACTCCGAGGACGAGTCCGAGTCGACCATGATCATGTCGGCGGCCACGCTGAAGGCGCTGCAGGACAGCGTGCCGCCGGCCGATCGCACCAGCACCGGCACCGGCAGCACCGCCACCGGCGGCACCCACACCGGTACGGGCACCGGCACCGGCGCCACGGGGTCCACCGGTCCGACCGGGCGTTCCGCTGCCGGCGGCCGTGGCGCCGCGATCGAGGAGGCCAAGCGCCGCGCCGAGGAGGCCAAGCGCCGCTACGAGGAGGACCTCAAGCGTGCCGAAGTCGAGCTGCAGCAGGCCGAGGCCGAGCAGCGGGCGGCCGAGGCCGAGGCGCAGGCCCAGGCCGACGAATGGCTCGCGAAAGCGCGGTCCCTGCTGGCCGAGGCCGCTCCGCTGCTGGCGGCCGGGCAGGGCGTGTTCGCCCGCGACACGCTGCTGGTCGACGGCCCCGGGCACGCCGCGGCCGGGCGCGCCATCGCGCAGAAGCTGCACGAGGCCGCCACCGCCATCGGTGCGTTCGTCGAGTCGTCGTACGCGCTGACGCCCGCAGCCCAGGCCGAGCTCGAGGCGCGGCAGGCTGAACTGGCCGCTGCGGCGACCACGCAGGACGCGCTGGTCGAGCGTGTCGAGCGCGAGGGCCAGGCGGCGCTCGCCAGCTTCGAGCAGAAGCTCGAGGTGCTCGAGAAGCGGCTGGCCGGCCAGGACGGGGCCTGGGGCAACGAGTCGCGCGCGCTGGAGGCGCTGGACGCCGCCGCCGGCGAGCCGGCCATCGCACCCATCCAGGCCCGGCTCGACAAGCTGGCCACCAGCGTCGACCAGGTGGCCAAGGGCCTGGCCACCGTGCAGGCCCAGCCGCTGAAGGTGCCGCTGCCGCAGGCCGAGCGGCTGGCCGTGATCGAAGCGCAGCTCAAGGCCCAGGCCGGCTTCGTCGCGCGCCTGCGCACCGAGGTCGACGCCGCCCGCGAGCGCGCCCGCGCGGCCGCGCAGGCCGAGGCCGCGCGCAAGAAGGCCGAGGAAGAGGCCCGTGCGAAGGCGCAGGCCGAGGCCGCCGCCGAACGCAAGCGCCTCGCCGAAGAACAGGCGCGACGCGACGCCGAGGCGGCGCGCCAGGCGGCCGAGGCCGCCGCGCAGGAGAAGAAGCGCCAGGAGGCCGAGGCGCGTCGCCAGGCCGAGGAACTGGCGCGCCAGCAGGCCGAGGCGGCGGCCCAGGCGAAGGCCGCGGCCGAAGCCGCCGCGCAGGCCAGGCGCCTGGCCGATGAGAAGGCGGCCGCCGAGGCGGCGGCCCAGGCACAGCGCCAGGCCGAAGAGGCAGCGCGCACGAAGGCCGAGCGGGAGGCCGCCGCCGAGAGCAGGCGGCTGGCCGACGAAGAGGCGGCGCGCACCGCCCGCGCCGAGGCCGAGCGCAAGGCCGCGCAGGCCGCGCAGGCCGCCCGCCTGAAGGCCGAGGACGAGGCGCGCAAGAAGGCCGAGGCCGAGGCGAAGCGCCAGGCCCAGGCCGAGGCGAAACGCCTGGCCGACGAGCAGGCGCGGCAGAAGGCCGCCGAGGCGGCGCAGCGCAAGTCCGACGAGGAGGCGCGCAGGAAGGCCGACGCCGAGGCGAAGCGCCAGGCCCAGGTCGAGGCGAAGGCGCAGGCTGATGCCACGGCGAGCGAGCGCGCCGCCTTCGAGGCGCGGCGCAGGGCCGACGAGGAGGCCGCCCGCAAGGCCGAGCTCGACGCCCGGCGCGCGCGCGAGGCCTCCGCTGCGGCACTGCCGCGCGAAGCCGATCCTGAGGCGACGATGGTCGGCCAGGCCGCCACTGCGCGCGACGAGGACGCCGACTCGACGATGGTTCGTCCGGGCAAGGACAAGGCGCCCGCGCCCGCCCCGGCGGCCGAGTCGCGCAAACCGTCGGCGCGCGTGGACGCGGCCCCGCCGGCGCCCGAGTCGGCCGCGAAGAAGGGCAGCATGATGCTGCCGATCGCCGGCGCGGCGGTCGTCGTGTTGGCGGCAGGCGCCTGGTTCGCGCTGCGTCCGGCCCCGGCGCCCACCGGCGAGGCGACCCCGTCCGCACCGGCCGCCGCCAGTGCCGCCGCCGTTCCCGCGCCCGCGCCGGTGGCGCCCACGCCCGCGCCTGCGCCGGCGCCGGCGCCGGCGCAGGCCGTGCAGGCGCCGGCGGTCCAACCCGCGCCGGCCCCGGCGCCCAGCCCCGAAGGCGCCGGCAAGCCGACCAATCCGCCGGCCGACGACGCGGCCGCGCGCCAGCGCAAGGCCGACGAAGACGCCCGCAAGAAGGCCGATGCCGACGCGCGCGCCAAGGCCCGGGCCGACCAGGACCAGCAGCACAAGGCCGATGGCGACGCGAAGGCCAAGGCGGACGCCGATGCCAAGGCGCAGGCCGACGCGGACAAGGCGAAGGCCAAGGCGGATGCCGACGCCAAGGCCAAGGCCGATGCGGACGCCGCTGCGGCCGCCAAGCCGGCCAAGGCCACCGACACCAGCAAGCAGGACGCCGCCGACACCTTCCGCAAGGGCTACGAGGCCTACCTGGCCGGCCGCGTCCCCGAAGGCATCCGCCAGATGGAGCGCGCCGACGCGATGGGGGCGCCGGGCGCCCGCGCCCGGCTGTGCGCGATCTACCGCAAGCCGACCGCGGCCGAGGGCAAGGACTTCCTGAAGGAAGCCAACAAGTGCAAGGGCGTCGACTGACCCGCTGCGCCGCCGACGGGCGGGCGACGCCCCGCGTGGCTCGCGTGCACGACGGATTCATTCGCGACGCGTGCGCATTCGGGCACGCCGTGCGCGGCGCGGTTCCGGGATAACCCTCGCCCCGTCGCGGCGCGCGTGCGCAAGGATGTGCACCTTCTCCCCATTTCGGGTGGCGCGCGTGCGCGCGGGATTCAGACGGCGATAATCGATTCGTCTTCTTACCGAACTGCCATGGAACTCGTCGTCCGCGCACTCCGTTGCCCCCCGCCCGACCAACCGCAAGCCATCCACGCGCGCTTCGGCGCGAACGGCGGCCGCATCGGTCGCAGCAACACGTGCTCGCTGCCGCTGCCGAGCCCGGATCGCTACATCTCGCGCGAGCACCTCGAGATCCGTTGCCGTGACGGCCGCTATTCGCTCAAGGTGATCTCCAAGGTCAACGGCTGCAGCGTCAACGACAACGCGGTGCCGCCCGGCGCGGCGGTCGAGCTGTCCAACGGCGACCGCATCCAGCTCGGGGACTACCTCCTCGTGGCGGAACTGCAGGCCGAATCGCGCGCCAAGGATCCGCTGTCCGCCTTCGGCTACTCGGCCAGCACGCGCGCCGACAGCCTCGACATGATGGCGTCGCTGGCGCCGGCGCCGCCCCCCACCGGCGCGCGCGACTCCCAGTTCGACACCTCGCCCAACTGGGCCCAGCCTGTCGTGCCCGCCGCCCGCCGCGCCGCGCCGGTGGCGCCGCTGGCGCACCAGATCGAGACCGATCCCAGCGCGACGGCGCTCGGCCAGATGCTCGATGCCGCGCCGTCGGCGTCGCGCACGCGTCCCGCCGGCGCGCCGGCGCCCGCCGGCCGGGCGCCCGCGTTCGGTCGCGAGGACAACGGCGCCAGTGCGCTCGACGCGTTCCTCGGCCTCGACGGCGGCCTGCTGGGCAAGCCCGCGGCCGGTGCGCCGATGAGCGACCAGGCGCAAGGCCTCTATCGCCAGCAGGACGTCAACCTGGCCATGCCTGCGCAGGGCAACAACACGCTGCCCGATCCGTTCGACGACGACATCTTCTCGGCGCTCGACAAGGACTTCGCCCCGGTGCGCGCCGCGCCCCCGCCGGCGGCCGTCGCGCCGCCGCGCGCCCCGGCGGCCGCGCCCGCGATCGATCCGCTCGACATCGACCTGATGGCCGACCCGACCGTGCCCGCGCGCACCCACGTCGTCGCCCCGCCGCGGGCCGCCGCGCCCGCGCCGGTCGCGGCGGCGTCGCGCGCCGCCGCCGCGGAGAGCGTCGATGGCGCGCAGGCGCTGGCGGTGCTCGCGCAGGCATTGGAGCTCGATCCGGGCGACCTGGACACGGCGCATCCGATGGAGACGATCCGCATCGTCGGCGAACTGCTGCACCTGACCGTCAACGGGCTCTACCAGATGCTCGAGATGCGCGCCCAGCTCAAGAACGAGCTGCGCATCGAGGACCGCACGATGATCGCGTCGCGCGAGAACAATCCGCTCAAGCACTCCGATTCGGCGCGCGACGCCCTGCGCTACCTGGTCGACGTGCGCCAGCACGGCAACAAGCTGTTCCTGCAGCCGTCCAAGGCCATCGGCGACGCCGTCAACGACGTCTGCGCCCACGAGATGGCCGTGATGGCCGGCACGCGCGCCGCGCTGCTGGCGGCGCTGAAGATGTTCTCGCCCGAGACGGTGGAAAAGCGCATCAAGAAGTCGGGCGCGCTCGACAGCGTGATGCCGGCACTGCACCGGGCCAAGTTGTGGGAGAGCTTCCTGGCGATGTACGGCGAGCTCGAGAAGGAAGCCGAGGATCATTTCGATCGCCTGCTCAACCAGGAGTTCGCGCGCGCCTACGCGGAGCAGGGCAAGAAGCTGCGGCGCAAGAAGTGAATACACCGGCGACGCGACGGGCTTCGCCGGACATGCAGGCAGCCGACCGCGGGCGAGTCGCGTCCGGTCGATGCCACGTGTCTCGCCGCCGGCCGGCCTCGCCGGCAGGCGTCGATGTCGCTGGCCAGGAACGCAGCAGGGTGACTCATGACGATCCGCTCCCGATCCGCATTCGCATTCGCATCCACCCGGGGCCGGCTGCCGGCGCCGCTGCTGGCGCTGGCTTGCCTGGCCGGATGCGTGGTCGATCCGGGGCCGACGCACGCCGGCGCGCCGTACCCGGCCGACCAGCGGGCCCTGGCGGCCGATCTCAATGCGCGCCTGGAGGCGCTGCAGCGGCAGTCCGAGCCGGCCTCCGACGACGTGATCGCCGCGCTCGAGCGCACCTTGCGCGAGCAGCGCGAGAAGCGCGCGCGGGCCGTCGTCGCGGCGGGCACGACGGCGGTCATCCCGGCCGGGGCGCCGGCGGGCGTGGCTCCGCCCAGCGTGCCGTTGCGCCCGCCGGTGCCCGTGGCGCCGCCGGCCCCGGCCCCCGTGGCGGCCGCCTCGGCGCCCGGCCG
>CAYQMX010000017.1:0-154555 GCA_964418745.1 uncultured Vitreoscilla sp. | reverse complement strand
TACATGTTCCTGGTCGTCATGTTATGCCCCGCACACAAAATTCCTGACAGGCTCGTCCTCAAGGCTGATGATTGACCACGACCGTTCGGACCAGCGGCGTGCATGATGAGCTCGCTGAAAGTCCTCGTCCCAACCCCATTTGGCCTTGATATGGGGGCCCATCGCGTCGCGCTTTGCCTCGAAGGAAAAGTCGAATTCGTCAGGGCGTGCGGTTCGAATATAGGGTGTCATGCAGACCTACGCATCGCAGATGAGCAGTGGCTTCTTGAGAGCGGCCTATGCCCAGAGGCCGCTTCTGGCCGAACAGCGACATTGTGCGGTGATCAGCATGAAGGAATCAACGGCTCCCTCGGACGAGCGCGAACCTGCGTTTGTCGCACAAACGTGGCAATCGCATCTGCCGCCGCTTCTGGCGCAACCTGAAGCAGGAAGTGCGGCGCGTCCAAGCACTCAACATTCGCGGCAGGTACGATTTGGACGATGTGCTTTGCTGCGGCCGCAGGCACCACACGGTCTTCGTTTGCTCGAAGGTACAGCAGCGGAACCTTGACTGACTGGAGCTTCTCCGAGACGTCTACATCCATGACTGCCAAAACTCTCGCCCGGAACGCGTCGGCCGATAGCCTTGTCGATTCCGACCCGAATGTGCGAAGGGAAACAGGCCCTCTCGCCCTCGGCTCTCTTCTTGATCGCAGCAGGTCACTCCGATGCCGACATCTTCATTCGTCCAGACAAGAAGCAAACGACAAGTCCTTACAATCGCAAGCTGAGCGGAACTCACTACCAGCTTGAACCGAAGTTCAAGATGCCGATCGTGTCGTTCCAGGGGGCGCTGAACAATATGGCTCGCGCTGCGATTGTTCAGCAAATTGCAACTGCGAAATCAAAGGTCTGAGCGTCGCACCCACGAAGCAACTTATGCCCCAAATCAGCATTTCGACCCTCCAGTACGCCATCTCCGCATTGGCCGGAGACATCAAGGAACTGCAGGAGTTGATTGACAGCGGCGACACCGTGCCCGAGGACTTCCAGCGAATGGAAGACCTCGAGCGCGCCGCCTCTGAGCTTGAAGAACAGTACGATGAGGCGGCCAAGACGGTTCTGAACCTCACTCCGTACAACGAATTGGTCGGAGACTTGCCTCGTTCGTAGAAACTTCAAACGACCGGGGCAAGAGATGGCGAGTGCGTCATCGTGCCGGCCAGATCGTCAAGAACAGTTACTGCACCCCGGCTGGGGGCCCGCGGTGGGCGCCTCCAAAGCAGACCAATGTAACCGTCCGGACCTGGCCGACAACGGGCGATCGGGTGGCTGCCAACCTCGTTCGCCAAATGTAAGACAGCTCAGCTGCTAAGGCTGGCAGCGCGGAACCAGGAACCCCGGACGTCTTGACAACAGTTGCCAAAGGGCTCACGATTCCGGCATGAGCACCGGCACCATGAACATCGCCCTCCCTGACGCCCTGCGGGCCTTCGTCGCCCAGCGGGTCGAGTCCGGCGAGTACGGCAACACCAGTGAGTACGTGCGTGAACTGATTCGAAAGGACCAGCGCGAGCAACGAGTCCAGCGACTGCGCGCCTTGGTCGAGGACGGCCTGGCCAGCGGCTCGGCAACGGGGGACACGCGCGACAACTGGGCTGAACTGAACGCGATCGCCGACGGCCGAGGCAAGTGAAGCCGGCACGTTTGACGCCGGCGGCCAAGCAAGACCGCCGCGACGAGGTCTTGTACTACCGCACCGAAGCCGGGGTGCGGGTCGCGAAGAAGCTGGTCGACGCCATGAAGAAGGTGCTGCATGCGCTCGAGCAGCAGCCTGGGACGGGCTCACCGGCCATCGGCCTGGAACTCGACATCGATGGGCTGCGCGCCTGGCGCCTTGACGGCTTCCCGCTTTCGCTCTGGTACTTCGAGCGCGCAGATCACGTGCTCGTCGTCCGCCTTGTTGGGCAGCGACAAGACCCCGACTACCTCGCAGTCGTGGACGACTGAGCCCGACCATTGACTTCGCGCTCTGCCGCTGGCTTGGTGGGCATCCCGAAACCCGACCTTCGCGAACGGCAGCTGCTGCCGACATGCGTCGTTAGGGACTGCAGCCCGGCGATTGGACGGCTAGTATCGGGCCGGTCGGCCCGCATGCGCGTTGCGGTCTGGCATCTTCGTTGCGCCGTCACAGTCTGCCCTCCCATTCCGTAGTCAGAGAGTCGCCCGCGTTGCCTACCTGGACAAGACCTCGGGCCGTTGAGATGTTTCGCCGCTGGCGTCCTTGGCCTTCATGGAAAGCTGTTGCCTATGACCTACATTTACTCGAGCAACGAATTCGGCGATCCACGCCCCAACTTCATCGTCGCGGGTCGAAACAATGTGGTTCACCACACAATGAAGCTCGATCATCGCATTCCCTGGAATGTGCTGAAGGGCGCGTTGAACAGGGTGCTTGCGAAAAAGGTGGACGACCAGTTGGTGAACGTCCTGATGAAGCTGAGCCCGTCCCGCGACAGCAAGCTGCTCAAGGCATTCAGCACCGCGGTCAAGGAGTCGGCTCCCGGTCGCCTGCCTCCCACGCACCAGATCGTCACCCTGGAACTGGTCGAGCAAGAGATCTTTTCCTTGCCCATCAATCTGGCACTCGGACTCAACAATCGCGCTGACGACCCGGGAGGTGACAATCTCGACTTCACCCCTGACGATGTCGACTACGCCGGCGCGATCAGCGCCACCGCCGCGGGCCGGTTGCATGCACTGCGCGAGCGGCTATTCGGACAGCTTTCGGTTGAAAAGCCAAACCTCGATTCCATATCGACAACGGTGGATGCGATGATCGACGAGGCCGGGGGGCGCGGTGCACTGGATTCAGGCACGGCGGCCAATGTGGACAATTGGCACCCCGGCCCCACCGCACCCGGTCTGGCGGTCCCGGCCCGGACCCAGCCGCCCTACAGATACTGGGTCAAGCCGACGGCGGCGCCACTCAGCGCGGTCGAAATTCTCACCGTGATCGAGCAGGTGACGGCTCGAGCCAAGAAAGCGGGTCGTTGAACTCGGTCGGATGACGAGGCCAGCCTACTCGACACCGGCTGCTCGCGACCGGCAGCTACTGGCCGGCATGCATCCCTGGGGCCAGCAACCTGGCGGGGTGACGCGCTGTCGGCAATCGGCCGACCGCGTCGCGCAGCATACCTGCCCGTCGACGCCGGCGACCGCGCGACAGGGCCCGACCCCAAGCCGTCATCGGCTGCGACAAACTCACCGCCCGTTAGCAGACGCAGAGGAACCTTGCCGGCTAATCGACGTGCGTCAATCGGCATCCGCCGGCAGGGCCGATAGGCCATCATCTTGCAAGACTTCTACCGACTCGCAGATTACAAATTGATTGTCGAAGGTCAGAGCCATGGCTGTGCTTTGCAACGCATGAGACTCTATCGTCCTTACGCTCAAGAGCGAATCCACTGCAGTCCCGAGTGCCAGCATCGCAGCACGGGGCCCACGGGCCAGGAGTCCATATCCACCTGCCAACTTCTCTCGAAGCTCCTCGGGTGCACCGTTCAGATACGTCGCGGGGTCTCGCCATCCGCCGAACACGGATCTCAGCACGGCATGGGATAGATAGAAAACTTGCTCTGGTGATTTTGGTGCAGAGGAGAAAAACAACTGCGCTTGCGGCCCACGATGGTTGGCAAGGAGCGCGTGATCATCGAACTGGGCAATGCTTCCTACATAGCCGGCAGTGACAGTAAATTCCTTAGGGTTCACGCACTTTAGTTCGACGCGTCGCTTCCCGTCAGGCAGCACGACATTGTCGTACTCGATTGTCAGGCGCAGGTCGCCCTCCGCGTCGAACGAAACCGAGTTCACGCGAGCATCAAGATCTTCGAAATTTGTTTCGATGAGCGTCTGTAGATTCATGTTGGCTACTCACCCCATACCTGACGGTCGCGAACGTCCGCACCTGGCCGACAAGCGACCTCCAGGGGAAATGCTACGCATTAAGTAGCACTGGAGATGAATCCGTTACCCAGTCTTCCGTACACGTCGGCGACGTATGAAGTACATGGCCAGCATGCCGCCCGGCAATCCCCCAAGGGCTTGGTATACGAGGCGCCCCGAGGGTTGATTCTGTCCGCCAACGCCCAGCCACAGCAAGGCGCCGGTAAACCCGAGCGAGATGATCAACGCGATCGTCCAGTACTGCCAGGCAGGCATGAGCTGGCTCTTTGATGCTGCTTCTTCTTCCATCATTTCCTTACGTCAGTCGAGCTACTCGAACAGCCCGTCACCTAGCAGGTCGGGACAATCAGTAGCTCGGAAGCGGACGGTCGTGTGTGACCGGTTCGGGTCGGGACCGCGGGTACTGAGCCCGTGACAGGCTCCTCCGAAGCGGACCACTGTAACTGTCCGGTCCTGGCCGTTCAGAGACGTTCGCTGCCGGGCGGCCAAGGCTTGGGGTCGACCCTTGAAGGCGGCCCGTACAGGGCCGTCTCCCAGTCTTCAAACGGCGGCATCACCTCGTAGGACGGATCACACCAGCGCCGAATCGTCTGCGCCGCCCGAAATTCTGCCCACTTTGCATTGACGGGTACGCCGGCATCATCGAACTCAAGCACGTTCGCGAAGATAGCGAAAGCCTCCTCCAGCAGGCTCGGCGCCTCTCGGAGCGCATCCCAGTATTCGATGCCTTCAAGCAACGGATTGCCAACGGATCCATTGGCTACCCAAAAACCGAAGGTGCGAAGCGTTCCGGAGAACTCGTTGCTCAGCTTCTTTGGATGCGACATGCCATCTCCGTGGTGATCAGTCCATTCTTGCACCAGTCTCGGAAGCAGCCGTTCGGGAACGTCCGCGCTTGGCCGGGCCCACCGGTCATGAGCCCGCGGCAGGCTCCTCCGAAGCAGACCACCGTAACCGTCCGGTCCTGGCCGACAAGAGCCGCAGGTTAGCTTTCATGATCACAATTCCAACACTGCCCGCTATTCTCTGGAAAGTACATTGAGCCGCAGTTGGGGCATGGGGCGGATTCGCCTTCCGGGACATACGGGTTGCGTCCAAGCCTCAGGTTGTGAATTGCCGCTGCCTCTTCGTACGAGCCAACCTCCATGCGCCAGAGCATGATTTCGCAATTTGGCTGAAGCTCACCATTGGCAAACCGGGGTGGCCCTTCGCCAGCCACCAGGGCTGTCTGGCACCCATCCAAGCTGCGCCATGCCGAAAAAACACGTCTCATAGCGTCTTACTCACCCGATGTTGTGCTCCAAGTCGCCGTCTCAAAGCGCCCACTCCTGTCCGAACTCAGCCATTTCTTGCCACCGCCGCAAGACGGACTCGGCCACCGACGGTCTCAACGACACATTGGCTCTGACCAGGGATTCTGATCACCAGCGTTCCATTGACGGTCACGACCACGGCACCACCAACCGCATGGGCACGGCCTTCCGCCACGGAGATGGGCATCCCCGACGTCAGCGAGCCGCAATTGGTCATCGCATCGGCGTTGTGTTTCTCGAACGCACGTAGGTCGTCATACTGTCCCGCACCCCATGCGCACCCCATGCGCACCCTGTTGCCACTGAGAGCAGCGCGGCGATCCGAAAGGCAGACGTTGCGTTCAGAGACATGCACCAATCGTATCGCTTCGGCAGCCCCGAAACCGGTCGTCCGCGAACGTCCGCACCTGGCCGTCTGTCGCCCTTTTCGCCTCGTGCGCACAGTTCCCGCTGCCCGCTTCCGTCCGGGTAGTGCGACGCGCCGCAGCTCGGGCACGGGGCTGCCTTGGCGGATGGCACGTATGGCTCCCAGCCAAGTCCGACGTTTCGGATGGCCGCAGCCTCTTCCCACGTGCCGGCAGCGAAACCGCTGGGCTGTGATTGCCGGTAAGCTGCGCGGGCCCACCCTGACGTACGAGTTCACCCTTGCCCTCCAGTCTCCACCTCTTCGATCCCGAGCGCCATGACCTGCCACTGCCCGAGAGCTTTGCGGCGCTGGAGGCCATGCGCGAGTCGCTGCACGCGCGGGCCGCCGGAAAGAACCTGCGCTTCATCGAGTTCGCACTGCGGTTTGAGGCCCGCTTCAGGGGCACGCTGGCGGCTCGCGCCACGCCGCTGCAGCAGGCCGCCGCCTGCCGGCGCGCTGCATGGCAGTTTGACCTCCCGGCAGTGGACGAGCTGCCTGCCTATCAGGCGGCGGTAGAGATTGCTGGTGCGTTGGGGCTGGTAGCCTATGACGCGGCGCTGGGGCTGGGATTCCTGCCAGACGGGCGAGTGGTGCCGGCCGAGTTCGCACTGCCCGCTGGACCTACCCCCCCCGGCGACGATCCGGCCGCCGACAAGCGGCCCTGGGGGGCGCGCCCGCCGGACGCGTTGCGCGGCGAGAGCGAAGTGCGCGAAGTGTTGACCCCTGCACTGGCTCGCACATTGGCAGGCAGCGGCTTTGTGCTGGAACCTGCGCCACCCGACAAGCCCGGCGCGCCGATCGTGCTCAGCCGACAGCTCGGCCCAGTGCGCCAGGCGCTTTCCGTAAGATTGATGCGCTATGAAGAATTGGGCCTGACGCTGCGCGTGTGGCACGAGGCCTGCACCGCCGTGCTGGCGCAGGCCCTGGGCCCGGCACCGCATCGAGGCTGCGCCTTCGAGCTGGGGCTGCAGTTCTTCGAGCCAGGGCCGGACTCGCAGCACCGCTGGAGGCTCGACCGCTTGTCGCAGTTGCCCGCCGTGTTGGCCCTGGTGTGCGGCCGCGTACTGCCCTTGGCCGCGTTATGCCGCGACCTGCACGGGCTCGACCAACTGCTCAACGACGCCAGCGCCGAGAGCGTGCGCACCCCTTACTGCGACGCCTACACCTGGTCGGGCCGCCCCAATGGCTCCGACGGCTCGCGCAGCCTGCGTGACGAGGTCCTGCCGCTCCCGCAACGCCTCGTCATCGCCCACCTCAACGGCCATCCCTCGGCGGCCGACATCGCCCACGCGCTCAAGACCCACTGGCAGCACAGCACCCACTGGGACGCGCCTCGCGAACGCGAGGCCCTGGCAGCCGTGCGCGCCGTGTTGGCTCACACCCCGCCCCTGGTCAACTGGCCCGACATGACTGCCTGGCGTGCCGCGCTGCGCCCCATTCCCGCTTCATTGCGATCCCACACCGCCGACCCGCGGGGCCGGCGCTGCCACCACTTCGAAGTGACCGAAGCCCTGCATCAGGACCTGTGCAAGGACTCCGCCGCATTCTGGACCCGGTTCGCGAGGTCAGAGGGCATCACCGAGCTGACGCGCCTATGGCAAGAGAAGGCCGACACCCTGCCCGCCGAATCACGCATCCCCCCTGACGGTCTCGGCTGCCATGTGCACGCCCTCTCCGGCAAGCCTGGCGATGGTGCCATCGACGTGGTATGCCTCAGCTTCCCGCCGATCACTGGCCTCGACGAGCATCGCACCCTGGCTCTCGCCCGCCGCGGCGACATCTGGCGCATGTACCGCATGGGCTACCACCACGCGCTGGACGACGATGGCCGGATGCAGCTGCGCATCGAGTACTGGGTGCGCAACGGGAGCAGCAGCGGCCACGTCATCACCCGCGAGACACTGGATGCCGAGCTGAGCGTGGAGGGCTTCCTGGCGAGGGTGAAACAGCTTTTCGAGTGAAGCGGCGCCCGGCCGACAGACGCAGGTGGGGCACCCGCTGGGTTGGCATCGGCATTGGGCTGCCAGTCTCATTTCCAGTCATCGGACTCGGGATCTATGCTCGCCATGCAGTTGCCAGAAAGCAGTCTTCGGAGACCGACCGGTTGTGCCGACTTGAGCCGGTAGCATGGCAAGTCTCCGTCAACACGTGCCAGCAAGCCATGCAAGTCAGGAAAATTCTGCCCGAAGAGTACGAACAGGCGCGACTGCTCCTGGCGGCAAACGACTGGGGACCACGTGTTCAGGGTCGGTAGCAATCTGGGCAGCCCTGAAGCGAACGGTCGCGAGCGTCCGTTCCTGGCCGGCTAGAGACATGCGCCGCCACCTGGCGCCTACCGACTTGGTAAGCCTAACCGAGGCCGGGGAAATTCGCGGGTTTCGTGACGTAGGTGGAGTACCAGTCGAAGACGCGCTTCGCGTCCGCCCGGATCGTATCGTCAAATTCGTACGTGTCCATCATTCGGATGCCATTTGTCTCAGCAAGCACGCCAGGTTCTAGCCTCAACGTTGTCTGGCGCACGATTCGCATCGGATCCAGGCGCGTGCTGAGCAGCGGGGCCAGCACGAGATTGTGCGAGGAGACGATGACGAGCGAAGTTCCAGCAAGCCGGTGGATCACTGCGGCCGCGGCAGCAACCGACTCGAGATTGTTGGTACCGCGAAAGACCTCGTCGATCAGGAATATTGCCCCCGTGGGCTGGCTCGACACCTTCAGTAGGGTTTCTGCTCGGCGCAGTTCGGCCATGTAAAGGCTTTCGGAGCGCGCCAAGCTGTCCTCGTTCTGAATGCTGCTCCAAACAGGGAGCCGCGGCACGATCGCCTCTTCGGCATGACAGTAGCCAAACGCACGTGCCGTAAGAATGTTCAGGCCGATCGCTCGTAGGAACGTGCTTTTTCCGACCCCGTTCTCGCCGGTGATGAATGCACCCTTCCCATCCAGTTCGATGGACAGCCTTTCCGGTTGAGCGAGCAATGGGTTGTACATGCCCGTCAACCGCAGGGTGGCTGCGCCGCCGTCTCGCGCCCAGCACACCTCATCGGCTTGGAGTCGCAAAGCCTCGAGCAGGCACAGCGAAGCCTCGCATTCCGCGACCGTCTCGTGGACCTTGCAAAGTGAATCGAGGTGGCTGCGCAGCCGAGCCACTTTGCCATTGAGAGTCAGGCAGTCGTAGAGCGTGAGCAGGTTGACCGTATCAAGCAGTTGGGGGACAGACTCAAGCAGGTTCAAGGACAGCGCCGCCTGCAAGCGCTGTGTCACTGGCAGCAATCTGACGGCAGGCTCCAGCAGCGAATGTGGAAGCTTGCGGCCGACGATGGCAAACCCGCGCGCTGCGGCGAGGGTAGCCATGATCGCGAGCCGCTGGGTCTTGAACTTGGAGGCCGCCTCGGCGAGTTTGATCTGCGTGACCCCGAATATGATCAAGTAGACGATCGCCGCCGAGACGGCAAGAAACCAGGAACCAACTTGAGCGGCGGCTACCAAGCTGATCGCCAGTGCTACCGGCGCCATCCACACATGTCGTGCGAAGCTTGGCACTTGCGGCAGTGCTCCAAGGAACAGGGCTGGAACGGTGTCCGTTTCCTGGCAGCGGAGCTCGTGTCGAACCGCCTGCGTCTGCTCGAGAAGTCGGCTCGACTCAGCATTCTTCGCAGGAGCGAGAGAAGCTCGAACTTCATCAGCCACGGCCCCACCGCGACGAAGTCGTCGGTAAAGGTGCTGGCACCCGAGAAGACTCGCACGCCCACCGAGTCGCTCCAGCAGCGCCGGGACTTCGAGATCGCGCCAGGTGTTGTCGTCAACACGCGTCAGGTCATCAACCTGGCCTGCGGCGTCCAAGCTGCCGACCTCAGCCTCACTAAACCACTCGTATGGAACAGTTCTCTGTCGCCTGCGGCTGAAGGCCTGACGGAGCAGTTCAGAAACTGTTGCGAACCACCGCCTGGCGGGGGCCTTGAACGATGTGAGGCTGTTGTCTGGAAGTGGTGCCGCGTCGTCGCGGGCCTCAGCGGTCATCTGGATTCCTGCGAAGTGACGTCGACGAAGGCGGGTACTCAGTTCGGCAAAGCCGGCGTTACGCAGGATTCTAGGGTGCCAGTCTTCCCCGGTCGTCATCAGTCAGTGGACTGCCCCAGACGGGTCGCTCGCCTACAACCGCACCGGGCCGGGACCGCCGGTCATGTGCCCACGCTGGGCTCCTCCTAAGCCGACATGTGTAGCAGGCCGGTATTGGCCGACTGCGGAGATCGGAGGGGCCTGGTCACCCGCCGTCGCCCCGGCGGCGCTGCCTATCCTCTTCCAGACGCTCGGCCTCCCGAGCCATATCAGCTCGAATCTTTGCGATCCGCGCAGATTCTTCCTCGAGTCGCGCGAGCTCCTTGCCGGTGAACATCAAGTTTGCCGGCAGCGGCGCCTTGCATGACTCGCAAGCTGCGATTCGCCGGTTGAAGACCGTAAAACCACAAGCCGGGCATCTAAATCTGGATGAGTCGGTCATCGAGGTAGGGTTCCAGGCGGCGCCAAGGGATATGTTGCACCAAGCCGTACGGAACCTGATACCGGACAGTCCCGACCGACCGCGCCTGGCCGGCAACGGCTGCATGGGAGAACAGTCTGCCCGCTTCATGCGTCGCCGGCCGTTACGGCGCGCTGTAGGTACCCCACGGTGAAAGCATGATCGGCATCCAGCGCGCCACGGAGTTCGTCGGAGAAAAGCTGCTCCATCGAGCGACCCATGATCGGCAGCCGAGCACGTACCTGCCAGTTCAGGGTCATACAGCTGGTCCCGACCGTCGTCTCGACAATCGCGCCGACCCCGTGCGCGCGAACTGGCAGTCCGACAGGCGTGATTTCAAGCTCGCCAGTGACTCGGGCCGGACCGACGCGCCGCCATCGTGTTGAATGGTGCAGCAGCTGCTTGCTAGCCGCGAATGCTCGCGCCCACGTTGGCAATCGGTTCGGATCGACAGGAGCATCGCGGTCGAGTTCGACTTCAATGACCTGGGTCGAAGCGCGGAACAATCGCAGGCAGACTTCCGTCGCCCCCAGCGAGAGATACTTCTGGCGCGGATATTCGGGACGGCCGAAGGTCGCCCACAAGCGGTCCAGCCCAGCAGGGAAATCCTGGTTGATCGTGAATTCAATCATTGCACGGCGATCCATCAAACCGGCGTCAGGCCCGATCACGCCACCACAGTGCGGTCGCGCACGTGAGGTTCCAGACCGCTTGCGTAAGCAGGATCCCCACCACGACCATCGTGTCCATATTCGGCCCCGAAGCAGCTAGGGCCACTATCGGCGCAGCGGCCGCGACGAGCCCCACCATGCCCAGGCGCCGGCGCGCGCCGCTGCCTGCGAACAGGCCGGCCGACAATGCGAGCGCCCCAAGCGACTCCAGCCCCCACGACATCGTCGCGAAGGACTTTACCGCGGTTCCAGCGAACCGGATCGCCTCCAGGCCGGCCTGGGCGTCGTGATTGGGCGCCAGCCAGGCGGCAGCGATCGCTGGTGTGACGAAGCCGTCGAAGGTCGCCGCGGCCAGCATCATGAGCGCGCCGGCCACGTAAGCCAGCAAGCCGAAGCGCACCACCGGTCGCGACAGGCCAAGGCGCGCGCCGAGGCTCACCACGCCATGGGCCAACATCAGCACGAACAGGCTCTCCGCGACATGCACGCCCTGGTGGATCGGAGCGTTCGCCCCGATGGCCTCCAGCACCGCACGCGCGCCACGGACACGCACCTCGGGATCGAGGGCGACGAAGACGATTGACAGCATCGCCGCCAGCGCCATGCCGCAGGCGGCCCAGCGGTCGGGAGCTGTCGGCGAGCGCGGGTCACTCGAGATCGTGGAGGATGTCGTCGGGGCGGCACTGTATGCCGGCACCGTGGTGGTTGAGGTCATGGACGTCGTGTCTCCGTTCTTGGACAGGAACGCCATGGTGTCGACGCGTCCGCGTCCATAGGTGTCAGCGCCGTTGCGGCGTGTCGCGCATTGTTTCGTATCGTGGATCAACGCGATCCGATACGCTCGTCGTGCTGCTCGGACCGCAGTGAACCGCGACAGGCGCCGTCAACTAGCTCCACACGGCTCATGAACGCGCTCAGACCGCTCGGAAGCCGACGTATGTAACAGGCCGGCATGGGCCGGCTGCTGCCCTGCATGCGGAACGCGGTCGGAACTTGAGCCCGCCCAGCAACCCGGGATTCATCGACGCAGTCGCACCGGAGTGTTCACGCATCGGCCAGGCTTCGGCCCGAGTCGCGATTTGGGCTACCCTTCTGGCTCTATGCCCGCCCGCCCCAAGACCACTGATGCCGAGATTGTCGAAGCAGCACGTCGATTGATCGAGTCCAAGGGCCTGGACGGCTTTTCGATGGACGATGTCGCCACCGCGGTCGGCATCCGTGCGCCCTCGCTCTATGGCCGCTTCAAGGATCGCGCGGGCATCTTGCACGCGGTGGAACTCGAACTTTTTGCCGAACTGGCCGTGCTTTTCGCCAACGCCATCGTCGCGAACGATCCGCGCGTCACGCTGATGGCGCAGTCGCAGGCTGTTCGCCGCTTCGCGCAAGACGGCCCGAATTGCTATTCGACATCCGCACCACGCGCTCCGAAGAGGGCGTGGCGGCGCGCAACGCCGGCTTGGCGCCGATGATGCCATCGTTCGCCGCGCTGGTCGGCAAGGACGACGCCTTCGCGGCGGCGCGCGTACTGGTGCCGTTCCTGCATGGCTTCATCTCGATGGAACTGGCCAAGGCGTTCCAGCTGGGACCCGGCCTGGATGCCGCGTTCGAGCAATTTACGATCGGTGAGCCGGAACTTCTGTTCGGTGGCGCACCGATCGGGATGATTTGCCGGCGGCAGCTGATACTCTCCATCGACTCGGGCGCGACCGGCAAGGCAGATAGCGTGATGGCCGGCTCCAGGCGATCACCCCTACAGGAATGCAATCAATGGCCTTGGCCGAGAGGCGCACCCGGTCGCGATGCATCGGGCGATGCCGGCCAAGCTCGATCGTGACCTGTAGACGAATTGGAAGCGGCCGATCCCGGCCGACTGCTGGTGGCCGACATAAGCCCTGAGCTGGTGGCCGGTCCGGATAGCTTGTCGCGTTGGCCAGGGCGTACTGTAGTGCAGGCATCGGCCTTGCCCGCTCTTGCCCAGGCCCTCCACGTTGGTCGGCTCTGCTCATCAAGCGTGGAAGCGTCACTTGGCAATGAACTCTCAAATCGACATCTTGCGCAATCGCATCAAGTTTGCCGTCCGTCGGTGCACTGGCCGGGTCGTTGACATGGATGCGATGCTGGGTCGGCCCGAGCTTCGAGGTCCAAGGATCCGAGCGTGGCGACAAATCGGATCCGCTGGCCTCAATGCGCTCCTGGACCAGCTAGAAAGCGAGTTTCAGGAGGATGCTGAGTCGCAGGAATTCGAATCTGGGGCGCCTGTTCACAAGGTACTGAAGGGCATTCAGCTCGTTCCGCATTTGCCTCGCGCGCAGTAGCGCGCCGACGCCTTCCTGCGGAAAGCCTTGCTCGATCGGCGTTTCGTCAAGTAGCCGTTGTTCGCCAGCGGCACTTATTGGCGGGCGCCGTCCTTCGCTGCCAAGGAGTGCGGCAGGAGCCCAGGGCCGGCTTTGCTCGGGATACTTCAACGCGCCTCGACGATGCATCGGAACGGATGGCCGGCCTGGCTTGCGGCGACCCGCATGCCAGGGGCGACGGGAGTTGAGTCCCGCACGATCTGCGAAACGTCCGCTCGCATGGTCTCGACGTCGACCGCACATCCGCGCAGCACGTCCGCAGCACGCGGGTTGTCGACCAGCGCTAGCAGCAACTGCTCCAGCGAGATCGCTTCGTAGCGCAGCTTGCGCGCAGCACCGACGGCAATGTGCAGCCTGACCTCCAGGTCGTGCGCGATCAGTCCACTTGCCTTCGGGCACCCGAATCCGCTGCCCCCAAACAGCTTCTACTCGTCTGATCCTGGGCATATGCGTGCTCCACGCGGACCACGACTTCTCCAGATCCGAGCGTAGACAAAGAAGAGCCACGCTGGATCGTCTGGCTGTCGCTCCACGCCGCCTCCCGTCGTCGCGCCTCAGCCAAGCACTTGGTTGGCTCGCGATGTGGGCAAGAAAAAGGGCGCCGACTCGATCGCGCTGCTGGCCGAATGCGCCCGGCGCGTGCGCGCCGCCGGCTGGGAGCCGGTCAACATTGACGCCACGCTCGTCGCCCAGAAGCCCAAGCTGGCGAGCTACATCGACGCCGTGCGCGCGCGTCTCGCCGAGACCCTGGGCCTGCCCTCGGACTGCGTCAAGGTGAAGGCCAAGACCGCCGAGAAGATGGGGCCAGTGGGCGAGCTGAAGGCGATAGAGGCGCGGACGGGGTGCCTGCTGCAGCGGGCCGACGTCGCCTGAGCGGCACCGGATATCATCGCGCTGCCGGCCGAAAAGCGGCTCGCGAACAAGAACCGACAGGGAGATTCGAACAATGGACATCGGACGCAAGTCTTTCCTTCGCGCCTGCCTCGCCGGCGGCCTGGCCTTTTTGCTGAGTGCCTGCGGCGGCGGCGGCGGGCAGGACGGAGGCACGCCTGCAGCGCCGGTGGTCAGCGCGCCGGCCAACGTGACCGCGGGCGGCTCGGGCTACCTCGCGAGCGTGCAGGCCCAGGCGGGGCTCACCTACGCCTGGACGATCAACGGCGGCACCATCACGTCCGGAGGGCAGGGTGCCAGCGCGACCTTCAGCGCCGGATCGACCGGCGTCGTCGGCCTGAGCGTCATCGCCACCGACACGGCCGGCCACGCCTCGCCGGCCGGCACGGCGACATCGACGATCAATGCGGTGCCGGTCATCACGGGGTTCACCGTCGACACGAGCGAGATCACCGCGGGCCAGGGCACCGTGCTGCGCTGGACGACCACGGGCGCGACCACCCTGACCATCGACCACGGCGTCGGCGACGTCGGGCAATCCACCAGCAAGACGATCGCGCCGACCGCGTCGACGCAGTACACGCTCTCCGCGACCAACCCCGCCGGCACCACGGCCACCGCCACGGTGGCGGTGTCGGTGGACGCGGTGCCGGTGATCTCGTCCTTCACGGCGACGCCCGCCACCATCGCCGGCGGCGGCACGTCGATGTTGTCGGCCACGTTCGCCGGCGGGTCCGGCGTCATCACCCCGGGCAACCTGGCCATCGCCTCGGGCGGCACGGTGAGCGTCAGCCCGTCGGTCAGCCAGACCTACACGCTCACCGTGACGAACGGCGCGGGCGGCACGACCACCGCCACGGCGTCGGTCGCGCTGAGTACCGGCTTCTTCTCGGTGGGCGCTGTCATGGTTCACCCGCGCTGGTCCCACACGGCCACGCTGCTGGCCAACGGCAAGGTGCTGATCGCTGGCGGCCTCTCGTCGACGAACAGTGTCCAGAGCGACGTGCAGCAAGCCGAACTGTATGACCCGGCGACCGGGTCCTTCCAGGCGACCGGGTCCCTGCTGCACACGCGCAGCGGCCACACGGCGACGCTGCTCGACAGCGGCAGGGTGCTGATCGTCGGCGGCGCCAGCGACAACAGCAACGTCGCCGAGCTCTACGATCCGGTCACCGGGCTGTTCACTGCCACCGGAACGCCGACCGCGCCGCGCAACTTTGCATCGGCGGTGAAGCTGGGCAACGGCAAGGTCCTGATCGAGGGCAGCGACGCGCAGTCCGGCGCCGCGACGGCCGACCTCTACGATCCGGTGTCGGGCACCTTCTCGTCCGTGGCAGAGGCAAATAAGGCCGGACACGGCGGTACGGCAGTGCTGCTGGCGGACGGGCGCGTCCTCGTCCCGGAAACGGCCTACAGTTTCGACATCGCGGGCTACTCGAATGCACAGTCCGAGGCCTTCGATGCGTCCGGCGCCAGCGTCGCCCCCACCGGGGCACGCACTTTCGACTCGTACCGCTACCTGGCCGTCCGACTGGGCGACGGGCGCGTACTGGTCGCCGGTGGCTACACCGATGGCTACGGCTTCGCGACGACGAGCCTGGCCGAGATCTTCGATCCCACCACGAACTCCTACGCCCGGGAGAACTCGATGCAGTCGTCGTACGGCAGCGGCGGCGCCGTGGTGCTGCTGCCGAGCGGCAAGGCGCTGGTCGTGGCCGATGTCGACGAGCTCTACGATCCGGCCACGCACAGGTTCTCCCTGACGGGTCAGCTATCAGCGTCCGCCAGGTACTTCACGGCGACCGTGCTGGGCGACGGCAGCGTGCTGGTGGTGGGCGGCTTGGCGAGCGACAACACTGCCGTGGCGACCGCGCAGATCTACCGCTGATCGGCTGAGCGCCCCGCGCGCTGCCATGAAAGACCGGCCCGCATGCGGGCCGGTTTTCTTGCCGGTCTGGACGCCGCCCTACTTGTCGCCGCCGAGCTCGAGCATCGCCGCGCCGGTACCCGAGCCGAGCAGCCCGGCCTATCAGGAGCGCCAGGTATTGCCGAGCCTTCGACTGCCCACCGCAGCAGCGCCCTTCACCCACATCCGGAACTCCGCATGGTGGCTCGGGGCGTCGTCGTCCAACGCAACGGCCATCATCCATTGGGCGTCGGCATTCCCCGCTTCAGCGATCGGCCTCAGGATCACCAATTTTGCGCATATGAAAGATCGTTGGACCGATCTGCTCGATCGTCCTCATCCAGATTTTCGTCGGCGAGCTTCGCCTGATACTTTTCAATGAGTGCCTGGAGGGCTTCGAGAATGCAGTTGACTTCCGGCCAGTCGAGGGTTGCCTGAGTCAGGCCTTGCTCCAGCGGCCTGAGGCCTCCACAGCCTCTTCCAATTCAAGTCTAGTCACGACTGTGAATTCTGCCATTCTGGCAACGTATTCCGACAAAGGCACGTCCGTGCTTGGACGGATCGTGCAGTGCGTGATGCCCGTTCGAGAATCGGTCGTATCCTGCGTGACGGTCAGGTCCTTCGGTACGACGGTGCCAGCTCGAAGCCACCACCAGTTTCGCTCTGCGCGTGGCGCGGTGAACGTGGAGATGCCACCCGAGAGTCCTTTCACCATCGTTAGCCGGAAGGATTCTTGAATTTCGCGATGTCGCGGTCACGCACATTGTCGAAACGTGGGGGCCCGGCATTGCCACCCCGATATAGATCGATGTCCAGCCGCATCGATGCTTCGATGCGCTTGAGGTTTTTTTCGTTGTCAGGCATGGGTGGTCGCTCTGTTCATGCGGGTGACTCCGGCCCGGCAGCGGCTGCAGCGCCCCCCAAAAACACCGGAAGACGTGTCTACCCGTGCACCGGAGCCGCTGCCAACCGGAAAGCGGACATCTGTAACCGTCAGGTCATGGCCGACATGCGCCGCCGGGACGGCGGCCAGGCCCCAAGATCGTGTATCAACGGATGCCCGACTGCTGACCGAAGACTCGAGACGACGGCAACTGTCGACCCACGCAGTTGTCAACCGAAGCGCTGAGGGTCGAACGGCGCCAAGGCAACTTCCGGCGCCGCGCCCGCGAGCAGTTGCGCGACCAGTCGGCCCGTGCGCGCCGAGCCGCACAAACCGACGTGACCGTGGCCGAAGGCCAGAATGATGTCGGCGCTGGCGCGAGCCGGCCCAATGCAGGGCAGACCGTCGGGCATGCTCGGACGATGGCCGAGCCAGCGCTTGACGGAAGGCGCATCCGGTGCGACCTGCGCCATTCGCGGGAACATCGACTTCAAATGACGATGCAGAATATCGGCGCGGCGCCAGTCGGGCGCTGCCTCCAGGCCCCCGATCTCGACCTGCCCGGCCGCGCGCAGCCCGCCGTCCATCCAGTGCGCAATCAGCTTGCCGTCGGCCACCATCACCGGCGTGCGTGGGCCGACCATCGCGTCCTCGACCACCACGTGGTAGCCGCGCTCCGATTCCAGCGGTACCGGCGAGCCGGCCGCTTCCGCGAGTGCAGCTGAACGCGCGCCGGCACAGATCACCGCGGCGTCGCAGGCGATGTCACCGGCCTCGGTGCGGACTGCGCGCAGCCGACCGCCGTCCATTCGAAAACCCACTGCGCGCACTGCCACGCGTCGGGCGCCACCAGCGAACGCATGCTGCGCAAGCGCGGCCACGTACGCACCGGGATTGCGGCAGTGCCCCGCCTCCGGCACGAAGATGCCGAGCGTGTAGCGCGCGTCGAGATCCGGCTCGCGGCGACGCAGTTCGTCTTCGTCCCACTCCTCCCATCGAATACCGACGCGCCCGCGAACGCGCCAGCCCAGCGAGTCAGCGTTGAACTCCGAGCGCGAGCGGTAGGCATGCAGCAGGCCTCGCTGTTCGATCAACTGCGGCACGCCAGCCTCGGCCGCCAACCGCGCGTGCAGCATCGGCGCGTCCGCCAGCAGGGTGCGCAGCACGTTTGCCGTGCGCTGCACGCGCGCCTCCGTCCAACCCGAGGCCAGATAGCGCAGAAGCCAAGGCGTGGCGCGCGGCAGATAGCGCCAGCGCAACGCCAGCGGTCCGAGCGGATCGGCCAGCCAGCCCGGTACCTTGCGCCAGGCCCCGGGCAACGCGGGCGGCACCACCGAATGCGAGGAGAGCCACCCGGCGTTGCCGTAACTGGTGGCCTGCGGTCCGCCCGGCTCATCGGACTCCACCACTGTTACCCGCAGGCCCGCACGCAGGGCCTCTATAGCGGTGGTGCTTCCCACCGCGCCTGCGCCGATCACGACCACATGGCGACGTGTGTCAACGGCAGAGAACTGTCTTGCATTTGTCATGTCGTGAATCGTAGAGCGTTCGCTCGCAGCGTTGAGTTCCCTGGCAACCCGAAGCCTTCAAACGAGGGCCCTTCCGCCCCAAAATCCTGTCGACAAGCAAAGCGGGGCGGGGTAGGCTACCAATCATGCGGCGGCGCAGCAATTTGCCGCTCGCCCACGGTGACTCAGTCGAATGGTGGCCGGTATGAGTGAGCCTTCAGGCGTTGAGAAATTACCCGCATTGGGTGCCGACCTGACACAGTGCTCGGTGTCCGGGTTGTCGTCAGGCGCCTTCATGACTGTGCAACTTCACCTGGCGCACTCGTCGATGTTCATTGGCGCGGGCGTGGTAGCGGGCGGCCCATACCGCTGTGTCGAGTCTTTCCCCACCGCGTCCGCGATCGCCGAAGACGCGTGGGTGCAGAACGCGTTCTTCATTTGCATGAATCCGCTGATCCCCGAGGCCGGCCCAAAGGTGCCGCGGCTGCTGGAGATCGCGCAGCAAACCGCCGCCGATCGGATGATCGACCCGCTGCACCACCTCAAGAAGGCTCGCCTCTACATCTTCACCGGCAGTGAAGACAAGGTGGTCGATTCTGCGGTCGTCGAGACGACCCGGGCGTTCTACATGGGGCTCGGCGTCGAGCCGGACAACATCCTGTTCGACAACACCGTGCCAGCCGGCCACGCGCTGCTCACGACCAACCCCGAGGACAACCCGATCGCCGCCAACGAGCCGCCGTACCTGAATCGCTGGTCGAACCCGACGATGCAGAGCTGGCAGATCCTCGATCACATCTATGGCGGGCTGACGCCGCCCGACGGACCGCCGCGCGGACGGCTGATGGCGTTCGACCAGCGCCCGTTTTTCGGGGGCGATAGCCGTGCCAGCATGAGCCGGATCGGCTATGTCTACGTGCCGCTGCCGACGAAGAAGAACGTGCGGCCGCGCGTGCACGTCGCGCTGCACGGCTGCAAGCAGGGCGCGAGCTACGTCAATCTCATAAACGGACTGCCCGACAAGGCGAACAGTCCGCCCTACGGCAATCGCTACGTGACCACCACCGGCTACAACGAGATCGCCGACGCCAACGACATCGTCGTGCTCTACCCGCAGGTGGAGGGCATCGACGACGGGCGTACGCAAAACCCGGAGGGCTGCTGGGACTGGTGGGGCTACAGCAGCCCTGATGCAGCCGCGCCCGACTACTACTCGCAGCACGCGATCCAGATCCGGGCCATCCACGCCATGCTACTGAGCCTCGGCGCCACCGCTTGAGCGCCCATACGAAGACACGTCCATGCGCAACCGAAAAGCATCGATGATGGCCCCGACCCGCTCGGATCCCGATGCGCTGCCGCACGCGCTGCAGCGGCTGGCGAAGGCGTCGCTGCACGACCCCGCGCATCCGCGTCGCACGCCACTGCCGTTCGTGCCAGTGGCGCGTGCGATGGCCTCGCTGCAGTTGTTGAAGCACCAGGGCGCGAGCCGGCCCGAGCAGGCGATGACGGCCGCACTCGCACTGCCGATGGTGATGTTTCGCGAGGAGGCGGCTCGCGAAGCCACGGCGCTCGGGGCCGCCGTCTACCAGCAGTTCTTGGGCCTGTGTGCCGACTGGGTCGACGGCCTGACCGAACTGGGCCAGGATATGGGCACGCTGCGCCAGGTCAACACTGTCACGAAGTACGTCGACGAGGAGAGCAACCTCGCGCTGCGTGGCGTCGCATTGATGACCGCACAGGTGACCGCGGTCGCGAGGCTGATGGAGAACGTGCAGGTGAACGTCGCATGGCTGATCGGGCGGCACGCGACACCACCTGCCGGCTAGACCCTCGCCGAAACGCACCACACCGCGTCGTCGAGGTCGTCGGCGATCTTCGGAGTGCCGCTGCAGACGAACGTGACCCCAACCGGCGGTCGTCCTCTCAATATCCAGGCCACGAGCCAACGTGCCGGCAAGCGGTCATTCGCCAAGGACCGCTCCTGGCCGCATCCGGCCCGAATGTGTTCGGCCCGATAGTCACGCTGGCGAGCCGATCAGCTTGCGAATCGCTGGTCCTCCCAGTGGATCAGCGCATCGAAATGTCTGAACGGGCCGCCTGTCAGAATCGTCGGGACACACAGGTCAGAAATGAGCAGTTCCGCTAGTCGGTCCTTTGTGACGCGAAGATCCCGGCCGCCTCACTGCTCCCGACGCGCACCTTCATCACGAAAGAGGAACCCTGTCCTGCACTGCGCCCCGCGGCATGACGAGCGGGCGCCGCGGCACCCAGCCTCGTCAGGGAAGCGCCACCGGGCTTGCCAGGTATTTCGTCGACAAGGTCTGGAACTGCCCGCCGTCGGTCGCCGGCGTGGTCTGGTTCTCCGCACCCGCACCGAACACCACCCCCAGCCCGCCCACGGCGACCAGCTCGGACGGATGCTTCAGGAAGTAGTCCACTCGGTTGTCCCGGTAATGCCCTGCCGTGCCCCCCGGCGTTGCGGACGGCACGCCGAACGGCGTCTGCCACCACATGATGGGCAGCCCGCCGATTCCCGTGTGGAAGGAGGACGCCATCGCGAAGTTGTCCTGGAAGTTCGGGTGCGTCTGGTTCGTCTCGTCCCAGTACCAGTTGCCTTGCCCGCGGGCGCAATCGGCCTGCGCCGTCGCTGGCGTCAGCGCGGCCTGTTCGGGACAGCCGGCGTCGCGGTCAAGCGTCTGCATCACGATGAAATCGCCCTGTGCCGTGCCGAGCTGGTTCATGAACGCGATCACCGAGGCCATCGTCGGCGCGCCCCAACTTGCCGGAGGAAAGCCGATCACCGCCTGCGGTGCGTACTTGTGGGCGAGCTTGAGCAGGCAAGGCGCGTAACTTGTCAGGTTGGCCGGCAGTCCCGCGCAGGCCGCGTCCGTCGACAGTACCGCCGGAGCCCTGGTGGGATCGCCGCCGTAGGTGTTGTTGGTCACCATCTGGGCGAAGCCGAAGAAGTCAGGTTCGACGCTGAGCACGGCCGGTTTGCCGAACTGGTTCATCTGGTTGAACAAGGTGATGAGGTCGGACCAATACGTCTGCATGAAGGTCGCGTCGGCCAGGTCCGTCATGTCCGAAGTGTTGTCCGCGGAGAACTGGAACAGCGTGAACATGGGCACCGCGCCCACCGAATCGGCGGCCTGCATCTGATACTTTGCGTAGGCCCCGGAAGGCGTGTTCCAGGTGGTCCAACCGCCTCCGCTGGTGAGGCCGACCAGGTAGCGTTCGTAGAAGTCCGGCTTCAGTCCCTGCGTCTGGATCAGGGTGGTGTCCGCTCCCCCCGAGCCCAGCCCGATCAGCAGGCGGTTGGGAAGCCCCAGCCGCTTCGCGAGCGCGGCGGCCGGACCGCTTGGGGCCGGAGCCGCGGGGATCACCGGGGCCGATTGCGTCGACGCCGGACTCTCGCCGGCGGCGTTCGCGGCCGTGACCTCGTAGTAGTAGGTCGTGCCGTTGACCACCGTGGCATCGGCATAGCTGGTGCCAGTACTCGGGCCGACCTTGGTGCCTTGCGAACCCTGGCTCGTTGATCGATAGATGTTGTACGACGTCGCTCCTGCGGACGCCGTCCAGGTCACAGTCACTTGCGCATTGGCGGCCGCCACATTCACGCCTGTCGGAGGCGAAGGCACCGTGACCGGAACGGCCGGCGTCGCGCCCGGCGATTGGACTGACGCCGACCCCTCGCCAGCGGCGTTGTCCGCCGTGACCACGTAGAAATAGGCGGTGCCATTGACCACGGAGGTATCGCTGAACGCCGTCGTCGAGCTCGCCCCGACCTTCGCGCCTTGCGATCCTGGAGTCGTTGAGCGATAGACGTTGTACGACGTCGCACCCGCCACGCTGGTCCAGTTCACCGTCACCTGTCCATTGCCGGCGGTCGCATTGACGCCCGTCGGAGCTGCCGGCGTGGTGACCGGAACAGCGGGCGTCGCACCCGGCGACTGGACGGACGCCGGTCCCTCGCCAGCGGCGTTGTCCGCCGTGACCTCATAGAAATAGGCAGTGCCGTTGGCGACGGTGGTATCGCTGAACGTCGTCGTCGAGCTCGACCCGATCTTCGCGCCCTGCGATCCTTGAGTCGTGGCGCGATAGACGTTGTACGACCTGGCGCCCGCGACCGCCGTCCAGTTCACCGTGACTTGCGCGTTGCCTGCGACGACTGTCAAACCCGAGGGCGCGTCCGGCGCAGCAACAGGAATCACCGGCGTCACCCCTGTCGATTGGGCCGAGACGGGCCCCTCGCCCGCCACATCGTCGGCCGTGACCTCGTAGTAGTAGGTGACGCCATTGGCAGCGGTCGCGTCGACATACGACGTGCTCGAGCTTGCGCCCACCTTCGTGCCCTGTTGTCCCTGGCTGGTGGAGCGGTAGATGTTGTACGACGTCGCTCCGGCGACGGCGTTCCAGGTGACGGTTGCCTCGTTGTTCCCAGCTGTCACCACTATTCCCGTCGGCATCGCTGGTGCTGGGGCGGTCTCCGACGACGAGGCACCGCTACCACATGCGGCGAGCAGCGTGATGAGCAAACCCGCAATCCACAAGGAGAACAGCCTGCAGCGAAACCGGGTCATCGTCGTCCCTGCAAGAAGGTGCTGAGCTGTCAGCGCAGCTTGGATCTGCATCATCGAAGTCCTTCGGTAAACGTCGTCATTTCAGGCTGTCGCCTGCCAGCGGTCAGGTGGTCCATTCCGAGGGAGAACTTTCAGGTCACTGCGGCGCGACGGCAGGGCGAGGTCCGTCAATGCGACGATGATCGTGACCGGCGATGGCGACTCGATGACCGTGAATCCGCCTCCGGTCGGGGCGGCCGGCCCGGTTGGCGAACCACTTGCGTCGAACCCTTGTCCAGGCGTCGACCACCGGGCCCGCCGACTTCCGCGGCCACACTGCGTGGCGCGCTCATCAATGAAATATATCTGCCCGTGATGTCGAATGAACGTAACAAAACGAGCCGAACGTGCACAAATAGTTCATTGGCAAGACTATCTGGCCGGCCGCCGACCCAAGTCAACGTTCGAGCGCTACCGTTGATAGCGCTTCATGCTCATCGTCGAGGTCTCGATCTTGACGCTGGCGGGCCACAGCTGCGCGGTGAACATCAAGTAGACAGGCGCCCGGGGCCTTGTCGGCGCATCTCCGAATGCGACAGCCGGCCCCCCCTTTGCCCCACCTTGGCGCCGCTCGGCCGCGCCGGCGGTCGAGCGCATCGCCCAAGGCAAGCACGCCACATTGAAAGGCTCCCCATGAATACCCATACCCCGTACACGCTCCAGCGCTTCTTGGGCGCCTTTGCGACAGCCTGCAGCTTCCCGCTTGGGCGCGTGCGCGCGCTCGCCGCCACCCTGCTACTCGCGCTGTGCCTGCCCGCGCAGGCCGTCTATGTTGCCGCAGGTCGGGTCTACGCCGACAACGGCAGCCCGATCGAGCTCAAGGGCGTGAACTGGTTCGGATTCGAGACGTCCGACCACGCGGTGCACGGGCTGTGGGCGCGCAAGCTCGATGACATGCTCGACCAGATGCAGGCGCTGGGCTTCAATGCCGTGCGCATTCCCTTCTGCCCGGCGACGCTGCAGGGCGTCGCCGTCACCTCGGTCGACTACACGCTCAATCCCGACCTCGCAGGGCTCAACAGCCTGCAACTGTTCGACACCGTCATCGCGCGGCTCGAGAAGCGCGGCATGTACTTCCTGCTCGACCACCACCGCCCCGATTGCCAGCAAATCTCCGAACTTTGGACGTCGGGTGGCTACAGCGAGACGCAATGGATCGCCGACCTGCAGTTCGTCGCGACGCGCTACAAGGCGAATGTCCACTTCCTCGGCGTGGATCTCAAGAACGAGCCACACGGCGCGGCCACCTGGGGCAGCGGCAATGCGGCCACCGACTGGAATTCGGCCGCCGAACGTGCCGGTGCAGCCGTCCTTGTGAAGGCTCCCAACGTCCTCGTCTTCGTCGAAGGCATCACGCAAAACAACTACTGCACGAACAGCGATGCCGGCACCTGGTGGGGCGGAAACCTCGGCCCGCAGAGCTGCAAGCCGATCAACCTTCCGTCCAATCGGCTCGTGCTGTCGCCGCACGTCTACGGACCGGACGTCTACCAACAGAGCTACTTCAACACCTCGGCGTTCCCCGGCAACATGCCGGCGATCTGGGACGCCCATTTCGGCTCGCTGGCCGCGGCAGGCTACACGGTCATCGTCGGTGAGACGGGCGGCAAGTACGGCACTGGTGACCCGAAAGACAAGGCTTTCCAGGACTCACTCATCAGCTACCTCGAGGCGCGCGGAATCTACAACCTCTTCTACTGGGCGTGGAACCCGAACAGCGGCGACACCGGCGGCATCCTGCAAGACGACTGGAAGACAGTGCGTGACGACAAGATGGCGCTGCTGCGAGGCTACTGGGCCGCGGCAGGCACGACATCCACCCCGCAGATCCTCGTCAGCGCCTCGACGCTCGTCGTGCCGGAAGGCAGTTCGGCCAGCGTCGGCGTCTCCCTGGGCTCAAGGCCGTCCGGCAACGTCACCGTGAACATTGCCAAGGCAGTTGGTGGCGATGTCGACCTGACCGCAGCCACCACCGCGCTCACGTTCACGCCGACCAACTATGCGACGAAGCAATCGCTCCTGATCAGGGCGGCCGAAGACGCCGACCAGGTGGACGGCGCCGCGTCCTTCACCTTGAGCGGCGCGGGAGTCGCTTCGGCCACCTTCTCGGCCACCGAGAAGGACAACGACGCGACTGCGACAACCTGTGCCCTTGCGTTCGACACCAGCAACAGTTGGGGCAACGGCGAAGTGCTGGCGGTGACCCTGAAGAACACGGGGGCATCCCCGCTGACCAACTGGTCAATCACATGGACCGAAAGCAACGACGTCACGCTCAGCAGCACGTGGAGCGCGACGATGGCGCAGTCGGGACGCATCCTTACGGCCACGCCGGCAAGCTACAACGTGACGCTCCAGGCCGGCGGCTCAACCAACTTCGGCATGGTGCTCGCGTATTCCGGTGCCAAGGCTTTGCCCGTCGGCGCGCGGTTGGCCGGGCGCAGTTGCACCGTCAGCGTGAAATAGAAAGGCTGCTGCCGACAGACGGCCAGGCGTCTGCCGTTGGCCGAACAGAGCCGTCCGGGACCTCAGCCGACAACACCCAGCAGTCGATATCTGAGTCTGCTCGGGCATGGGGTCAGCGCAGCCAGCCGTTGATCGACAAGCCGTCCAGGTAGGCCTGCCCCTGGGCGTCCTCGGCCAGCGGCAGGGTCATCGCAGCAGGCCTATCCGGGCAGGACATGCGGGCTAGCCAGTACTTGGCAGCCACCGGACGCAGGGCAGGGTCACGCACGGCGAAGCCAAGGTACGCGGCGAGCAGCGTGTCGCAATTCGCCAGCGCGAGCGCGACATAGTCAGTGCGGCGAGCGAGCCAGTCCGGGGTGGGCTGCGTCGGGTCCACCGTCGACAGATCCGTGAGCATGCCATTGCCGCTCGGTCCCTCCTGGATGAAATTCGCGGCTGCGTCCTTGATGCCTGCCCGCGCCGCCGTCTCCAGCGATGCCATGCGCGCCTGGATCTGGTCGGAGCGGAGGTCGCCGCAAAGGACCTTCGCATCCTGGTCGGGCGCGTCGGGCGCCATGTCAGGCGCGTGCGCGCGGCGACGCGCGAGCAGGCATTGGAAGATCGCCTTGTAGGCCTGCATGGCCTGCTGCGGATCGCCGCTGCGCGACCACGCGTCGACGCGCGCTGCCAGAGTTGTTGTCATGGGCGTGCCGGACGCCACGATGGGCGCCGCCGAGGCGCTTCCCTTCGCCGCCATGAGCGGCACGACCGGCACGCGAGGCGCGGCTGCCGGGATTGTCGCGACGTCAGGTGCCGGTGGCTCGGCATGGCGCAGTACCCAGAGGCCCGCGGCGAAGAGGGTCAGCGCGGACAAGAAGAGCGCGTGGGCGCGGCGGACGAACATCGCCGCATGCTACGGGCCCGGCGGACGGGGGTCATGGGACGCTTTCCGCAAGCTGAAGTTCGTGGCCGCATATTGGTGCCGCCACAGACTTGAGCCGCCGGTGCCTGGTAGCCGACGAAGGTAGCTCCCACGAGCGCTCTGACCAGATGCGCATGCGGAGCACGCAGCCAGGTGGCCGGTTCACTTCGAACTTTTCGCGTTTCCACGTTGAGATTACCAATCCGTAGCCATTCAAGACACGTTTGTCACGCGGCAGAAGGCTTGCGGCAAGGCTCAGCGTGCTTCCGTGCAGCCGTCACCGCGGCGTCATGTGCGATTCATAACGTGCAGCGCTGTTGTCAACGCATGGAAGACCCGATGAAGCTCGCTCAGTCCGCACTCGCCCTCGCCGTCCTGGCCTCCCTGACCGCCTGCGGCGGGGACTCCAGCACCAGCACCAACAATGCGGCGCCGGCTCACGTGCTCCTGATCAGCGTCGACGGCCTCCACGAACAGGATGTTGCCCATTGCATGAGCGCGGGCACCTGCCCGACCATCGCAGCGCTCGCGAACACCGGCGTGCACTTCACGAATGCGGCTACTCCGGGCCTATCCGACTCATTCCCGGGTCTTGCTGCGCTGCTGACCGGCGGAACGCCGAAGTCGGCGGGCCTGTTCTACGACGTCTCCTACGATCGCACGCTGTTTGCCCCGAGCGACACGACCTGCACGGGGACGCGCGGCTGGAACGTCGTGTTCGACGAGACCACCGGCATCGACGGGTTCAACGGCGGCGCCCTGGTCCACCTGGACGGTGGCGGCGCGTTCAACCCGCAAGCGATCCCGCATGCCCTGGTCAACGGCGCCTGCGTGCCGGTCTATCCGCATAACTACATCAAGACCAATACCGTCTTCGAGGTCGTCAAGGCGAACCTCGCCGGCGCACGCACGGCTTGGGCGGACAAGCACGCCTGGGGTTACGACTGGGTCAACGGGCCGTCAGGCCAAGGCGTGGACGACCTGGCACGTACCGAAATCAATTCCACCGATGCGATGACCGGCACCGACTACACCGACGTCTACACCCACACCGAGGTTTTCGACAACCTGCATGTCGGCATCATCCTGAACCAGATCGATGGCAAGACGGGATCGGGGACCGAGCTGGCGACGGTGCCCACCGTCTTCGGCACCAACTTCCAGACGCTCAGCGTCGCCCAGAAGGCCACGCATGCCAAGGGCGGCGGCTACACCGACGCCGCGTTCACGCCCGGCGTCGCCGTCGCAGGTGCGATCAGCTTCGTGGACGCGTCGCTGGCGAAGATCGTGGCGGAGCTGAAGGCCAAGAACCTCTACGAATCGACACTCATCGTCCTGAGCGCAAAGCATGGCCAGTCGCCAAGCGACCTGACCCTGCTGGTGAAGAATGGGGACACGCTCACCGCCCTGATGGAAGCGAACGGCTACCTCGACGCCGGCGGCGCATTCGGACAATTCGCCACGACCTCGGGCAGCCTCAACGACGGCACCGGCTTGTCGGGAACAGGGATCATCCAGACCGACGACGTCGGTCTGATCTGGCTGCGAGACCAGACCCAGGTCGCGGCTGCGGTGGCGACGATCAACGCGAACCTGGGCTGCACCGCGCCCGGGATCTGCGCGGACGGCGCGGGCGCAAGCATCCTGTCGGGAACGGCCCTGGCGACCAGGTTCGGCGATCCGGCACTCGGCCGCACGCCCGACATCATCGTCCAGCCCAACCCGGGCGTGATCTACACCAGCAGCAAGAAGAAGGACGCGGAGCACGGTGGCAATGCGCCGGACGACAGCCACGTGGCGCTGCTCGTCTCCTACCCGTCGTGGAAGGCCGCCACCAACGCCACGGCGGTCGTCACGACCCAAGTGGCACCGACCATCCTGACGGCGCTGAAGCTGGATCCGACGCTTCTACAGTCGGTCAAGGCCGAAGGCACGGCCAGCCTGCCCGGCATTTCGTTCTGACGGCACGGCCGTTCGAGGTCGCGGCCCCTGGGGCCGCGTTCCCGATTCTGACGGCACGACGAACAGCCGGAAACGGAGTCACTCACGTGCGGCCGGCAGTGGTGGCGTGCTGCCCTGCACACGCGCTCGACGGTCAATGAGCGTTGCCTCCTTCAGCACGAGCACATGGAAAGTGCCCGCAATCGGTTCGGGCCGCGCTGCCTTGTGGCGCTGGAGGCGGCGGGCGCCTTGGCTCGCTCTTGTCCTCCACGTTGAAATACACGTGTCCCTTGCCGTCGACGACGGCGTACTCGGGCGTACCGGGGGAGGCGATCGGCGCGGCCAGCACCTTCAATGACTGCGCATCGATGGCCGTGACATCCGAGGAGCGTCCGTTGAGGGCGAAGACCCGATGGGTCGTCGGTTCGTAGACGATCGCATCCGGGTTCTGGACTGCCTTGACGGTCTGCAGCAACTTGCCGGTGGACGCATCGAGCACGCCGACCGTTCCGTTGGCGAGTGACTGGTTGTGGCCGACATGCGACTTCAGGGATGGCGGCACAGTCGCATGTGGAGCCGCCGAAGAAGATGGACGACGTGACCGTCGCCGTGACGCCGGCATCGGCAAGAGGGGAATCGTCGATTGACCGTCACAAACCGTGACAGCGCGCACGCGCATCGCATGCCAAAGTGTCAGCTCAAACATTCAGTCGCGGTGCGAAGCCCCTAGCCCGCGCAGACCGTCGTCATCCAAGCAAGCCACCCATGCAAATGAGCCCCTGTCGCCACGGCGATCACAGCAAGCGACTCGCGACCCTGCAGATGATGATGATCCTCGTTGCCGGCACGGTGACTGCCTGCGGCGGAGGCGGTGCCGCCGGCACTCCGGTGGCTCCCACACCCGCCCCCGTCCCCGCGCCGGCGCCAACGCCCGCACCGACGCCAGCGCCAACACCTGCTCCCACCCCAACGCCGACACCTGCGCCCGCTCCGGCGCCAGCGCCAGCGCCTGCGCCCACGCCGGCACCGGCACCGGCACCGGCACCGGCACCGGCACCGGCACCGGCACCCGCTCCCGCGCCAACTCCGACGATCACCTGGACGGCGCCGGCCTCGATCGACTGGGGGACCACTCTCAGCACCGCGCAGCTGAATGCGACGTCCAACGTCCCGGGGACGTTCACGTATTCACCGGCCGCAGGAACCAAACCCGAAGTGGGTGTCCAGTCGCTGTCGGTCAAGTTCACCCCGCAGGACACGCAGAAATATTCGACAACGAGCGCCGTCCGCACGCTGACCGTCAACAAGGCCTATCCGCCGGCCCGATGGGATCTTCCCGCCGCCGTGCTCCAGGGTTCGGCGCTGACGCCTGCCCAGATCACGACCGCGCCCTATGCGCTTTATGGAATCCAGGGCACCACCGCAGCGACCAGCTACATGACAGTGGATGGAAGGCCGTTGAGTTCCGCCACGACGGCCCAGGCGGGAACGGCCATCGTCCAGGCCACGTTCGTTCCCAACGACAGTGCACACTACCGCCAGGCGATCATCAGCACCGCGCTGACCGTCAGGCCCGTGGACACGATGGCAGCGGTCGACTTCGGAAACGCGAAGCAGACGATCCGGGGATTCGGCGGCGCGGCGGCCTGGTACTACGACAGGATGTCGGACGATCGGCTCAATGTCCTGTTCGGCACCAGCGTCCCCGACAGCCTCGGGCTGGACATCCTGCGGCTGCGCATCGCGCCGGCCACCTGGAACGCGTCGACGCAGACCGTCGATACCACCCAGTGGACGGCAGAACTGGTCAATGGAGCGGCGGTGCAGGCCCGTGGCGGCCTCGTCTTCGCATCGCCGTGGTCGCCGCCCGCGAGCATGAAGATCGTCAACACGGATCGCACGAATCCACTCTACAGCGGGCGCGTCGATCCGGCGATGTATGCGGACTACGCGCACTACCTGAACGCCTACATCAGGTACGCTGCCACCCAGAATGTGAACCTGTACGCAGTCTCGCTGCAGAACGAGCCGGACTGGGATCCGCAGACCTACGAGTCCTGCCTCTGGAGCGCCGAAGAAATGAGCTCCTGGGTCGGCGGGTACGGGGCGGCGGCAGTCTCGGGCACCGCGACCAAGCTCATCGCGCCGGAATCCTTCTACTTTTCGCAGGCCACCACGGACACGCTGCTTGCAGATCCGGCGGCCGCCGGCAACATCTCCATCATCGGCGGCCACCTCTACGGCGGCACGGCGAACTATCCCGGATCGGCGGAGAAGCTGGGTAAGGATGCCTGGATGACCGAACACTTCCTGGACTCCGTCAACAAGACCTCCTCGAGCGCTTCGTGGCAAACCAGCATCGATGACGCCGTCGCCATGGCCAAGGAAATCCACGACGGCCTGACGCTTTCGCAGTACAACGCCTACGTGTATTGGTGGCTCGTCAACAACAATGACTCGACGCCCACGGGCCTGATCAGCTCCGGCAACAAGCCCACCTATTTCGGAATCGGCGTGAAGCACTTCTCGTACTTCATCCGTCCCGGTTACGTGCGCTACGAGTCTACGTCGCTCCCGCAGAATGGCGTCCGCGTCTCGGCGTTCGGAACTCCTCCTGCGTCCAGCAGCGGGAAGGTCGTGATCGTGCTCGTGAACGAGAACGGCAGCAGCGTCGACCTGACGACGTCGATCAACCCCGGCGGTCGCACGCTGACCAGCCTGACGCCGTACCTCACGACCGCGACGGCCACCTTCGCGCAGCAGCCCGCGATCGGCGTGAACGCGAATGCGTTCTCCATCTCGCTGCCGGCAAAGAGCATCACGACGCTGGTGAACTGAGGGTCGGAATCACGTTCGATCTCCAACCGACTACAGCGCGGCCTTGAACGGGCCGCTTGATCAGCGTTGGGTCATTCGCCGCTTCGCTTCGATTCAGCGACAGACAATCTTGTGCCGGTTGGCCGCTGGCGGCTGTCGGCCGTCAGTACCAGAGCAAGCAGCAGCGCCTGATAGATGCCGCCAAAGCCGATTCCGCAGGCAACCTCACGTACAGCACTCCCTCGTTCTCCTGTCCGAACAAATAGGTTAGGTTGGCCAGCCCGAAAGCCGACATGTTCGTACGCCTGGTTGTGACCGACTTGAGTCGATCGCCTTGCGCCTCCCGCACGCGCGGCAAGTGCCAGATTCAGTGGCGGTAGTCTTCTTCTCGCTGGTGTCGAACAGCACCCACGACCACATCGTCGCCGACAATTTCGAGCAGGACGACGTAGCCCGCATCGCCGAACGGCACGATCAACTCGCGCGAGCGGCCGTTGCCCAGTTCCGCCTTGCGGCAGGTGTACGGCGACCAGGACAGCAGACGCTTTCCTTCGCTGATCGCGTCGAGCGCGCGCCGGGGCATCGTCCAATCCGGTATTTCGCTCGCGACCTCGCGTTCGGTGGCGAAATCCTCCGGGCGCTGGAGGTCCGCAACGGCCTCTTCAGGCAGTTTGACGGTGTAGACGGTCGTCACTTGCCTGCGCGCTGGGTCGTTCGACGTTTCGCGTCGTCGAGGCGTCCCTGCAAGCCGCCGACAACCTCGTCGACGCTGCGCCCACCGCCGTCTTGCTTCCAACGCGCGATCGGCGCCGAACCGGGATGTCACCTCAGGTGGGCCTGGGGATGCCCGCATGGCGACTATCTGACTGGGAAGAGTGCCTGCGAAGCCCGCCGATGCTGGTTCGCGAAGCGACCGCGCAATGAAAGTGCCGCCGTCGACAGCGGCTCGCTCCGCGACTCGACAGCACGGGGAAATGGCAAGAGCCTGTCGAGCCGCCGGAACAGGCAAACGGATCGCTCCGTCAGGCAGGGGCTGTCAATGCTTTGTCACTGCGGACGGTGACATTCACTCGGCACGCTCTCACAGCGTGCTGTCGGAATCCGAACGTCCCTCCGAAAGGAATTCGCATGACAGCCAAGCGCAAGTTCGCTCTCGCCACCACGCTGGTCGCCTCCGCCGCTTCACCGGCCTGGGCCGCAGAGCCGGTCACGCCGATCCAGCACCTGATCGTCGTCGTCGGCGAGAACCATACGTTCGACAACCTGTTCGGAACGTACCGCCCCCGCAAGGGCCAGAAGATCGACAACCTGCTGAGCAGGGGCATCGTCAATGCCGACGGCACGCCGGGGCCGAATTTCGGCAAGGCGAGCCAGCGCATCGGCCTCGCGCAAGGAACCTACCAGGCCAGCACGCCGTCACAAGGCCACTACCTCGCGCTGCCGCAGCCCTACACCACCTACGGCATCGGACTGCCCCAGGGCGTGGTCGACACGCGGTTCCCGGCGGACTTGCCCAATGGGCCCTACCAGATCAGCAAGTACGTCCCCTACGCCGCCTACACCGGCGACCCGGTGCACCGCTTCTTCCAGATGTGGCAGGACGTCGACGGCGGCAAGCACGACAAGTTCGTCTGGGTCGAGGAGACCATCGGCACGGGCGGCAACGGCGCCGCGCCGCCCGCCTCGGGATTCAACCCGATGGAGGGCGCCATCTCGATGGGCTTCTACAACATGAATCCGTACACGGACGCGGCCGGTGTCGCCCATGCCGGCGACGCTTCCATCTTCAAGTCGCTGGCCGACACCTACGCGATCAGCGACAACTACCACCAGGCCATCATGGGCGGGACGGGCGCCAACTTCCAGGCCTTGGTCACCGGCGACGCCGCGTTCTATACGAATCTCGACGGAACGGCCGGCGTTCCGCCCGCCAACCAGATCGAGAACCCCGATGCCTGGCCGGGCACGAACAACTACTTCGTCCAGGACGGCTACGGCGGGGGCTCGTACGTCAACTGCGCGGATCCGCAGGCGCCCGGCGTGCGCGGCGTGATGTCCGAGCTTCGAGCGCAGCACATCGCCAAGGCGAACTGCGCGCCCAACCACTACTACCTCGTCAACAACTACTCGATGTACTGGAATCCCGACGGTACGACCAAGCCGCTCGGCCCCACCCGCTTCACCCTGCCGCCGCAGTCGATCCCGACGATCGCCGACAGGCTGTTCGAGAACGACGTTTCGTGGAAATACTATTCCGCGGACCGCGGCGACGATCCCACCCGCTTCGCGACGGCGGTCGACGGCGTGCCGCTGCTGTTCCACTCGTATTGCGGCATCTGCGATCCGCTCACCGGCTACATCGCGACCATGACGACGGCGCAGGCCCGGCAGTTGCAGAGCTACGGCGCGTTCCTGGACGACGTCCATGCCGACACCCTGCCCGCCGTGTCCTTCGTCCGTCCCTTCGAGGCGCTCGCAGGCCATCCCGCCGACTCGACGGGGAACCTCTACGAGTTGTTCCTGCAGGACCTGATCCACCAGGTCCGGTCGAATCCCAAGCTGTGGAAGCACACGGCCATCCTGATCACCACGGATGAAGGCGGCGGCTACTACGACTCCGGCTACATCCAGGCGGTCGACTTCTTCGGCGACGGCACGCGGATTCCGCTCATCGCGGTGTCCCCGTATGCCAGGAAGGGGCACGTCGACCACGTCTACGCCGACCACGCGTCCGTGCTCAAGTTCATCGAGGCCAACTGGCGCCTGCCCGCGGTGTCGCCGCGCAGTCGCGACAACCTGCCCAATCCGGTCGCCCGGGAGGACGACCCGTACCGCCCACGGAATGCGCCCGCCATCAGCGACCTGATGAGCCTGTTCGACTTCCCGCACGACGACCGATAGCCGTTCGAGGCGCCCGTGGGATCGGGTCCGACGTGACGGTCGGACCCGACCCCGCTTCCGCTGCCGGCTCCGGCTGCTCGACCCGGGTCGACCGCATTCGGACTACGGCACGACCTTCCGGCTTCATGGCCCGGTAACGGTCGAGGCGCACTGTGGGCTGCTCGTTCATCCCGATGTGCCGCACGTCGGAATCCATCGCACACCATCGACTTCCGGGACCTGAATCATGACCAGATCGACGCTCCGATTGAAAGCACTCACCGCCCTTCTGGTGGCCGTCGCGGGCAACGCGTCCGCCGCCACGTACACCGACGTTCCTGGTGGCGCGAACAACGGCTTGCCGTTCGCCTCCTTCGGCAACGCGGCGAACCCGAGCGGCGATTCGCCCGCCGTCGGCGAAGTCTTCTCCCTGTCGGCGGACGCCCTGCTGTCGTCCTTCAGCTTCTACGCGCTCGGCGACCAGTCCGCGTCGCTGCAGTTGAACGTCGCGCAGTGGAACCCCGCCACGAATGCCCAGAACCAGGCGGTCAACCTGGTTGGCGACACGCTGGCGACCGGCACGGCGGTAGAGACCTTCAATTCCACGGCCGGCATCACTACCCTCGAATTCGACAACCTGGCGCTGAGCCTGAAGTCGGGCACCAAGTACGTCGCCTACCTGACCAGCAGCGACCCGACGGTGACCGGCATCCAGCTGTCGCGCACGCAGACGACGGCCGATGTCTCGGGATTCGGCATCGGCAACGCCTACCTCAGCACTGTCCCGGGCACCGGCTGGCAACTCCCGTTCAACGGGAACGGCTTCCTCAGCCTGCAATACACCGCAGTCGTCGCGGCGGTGCCGGAACCCGAGGCCTACGGCTTGCTGCTCGCCGGCTTCGGCCTGCTTGCCGCGGTCAAGCGCCGCAAGGCCAACCAGCCTCGATAGTTTCGCGACGCGTGACGATCCCGGGCGCGCAGCCGGGCGGAGCGCGAGGCAGCCGTCGTTCGAGCTCATCGACCGTGCAACGGGACGGTCGATTCACGGACGGGGCGTCGACCGAAGGACACCAGAAGGCTTGCGTGACGTTCGCGTGTCCACCGGGCGGCCGTTCAGACTCCTGTCATGTACGCCGGCGGAACGACGCGCACACTCGTGGCCGACAGGTCGCCCTCGCCCCGACTCGCAGGTCTTCGTCCGGTCACGGGCTGGCCGGATACTCGCGCCGACCGGCATCGGGCACCCTCTCTCCCAGGGCGCCGGCCGCGTGAGGAGATGCCATGCCGACCCCTGTGCCGCCCGCCCCGACGAACCTGCGGGTCGTCGTATTCCTCCAGGAGAACAAGACCACCGACTTCTACTTCCCGTCGCTGGCCGCCTGGGGTGCCAACGTGCTCGACGCGGGCCCGCTGCTGGGCTCGCCACCCGACCATGACCAGCCGCATGACAGGTCGGCCTGGGTGCACTTCAGGATGGGGGACTACCCGGCGCTGGCCGCACGCCTGGACAACGACAAGGTCATTCCCTACTACTCGTGGCTGGCCAAGACGTTCACCTTCTGCGACCACCACTTCGGCCTGGGCACGAACTCCACGCCCGGCCACCTGCTGGCGGTCGGCGGCCAGACGCCGACGTTGAAGAACCCGCCGTTCGGGCCGGGCGGGCCCCGGTGGGATATCCCGAGCATCTTCATGCACGTGCAGCGGGCAGGCCTCTCGTGGGCGGCCTTCCCGGACGTCAACAACTATCCGCTGCAGTACTACGCCGAGCTGAACACGCCGGATGCGCAAGCGCACATTCATCCGACGAGCAGCGACTTCATCACGCTGGCCAAGGCGGGCCAGTTGCCGCGGCTGTCCTACGTGTGGGCGCCCGACGGCGCCAGCGAGCATCCGCCGTCGGGCAAGTCCGATCCGCAATACGTCGCCAGGGGTCAGCACGCGGTGTGGTCGCGCGTCGATGCGGTCGTGCAGGGCGGCGGCTGGGCCGATACCGTCTTCATTCTCACGTGGGACGACTGGGGCGGCTATGCCGACCATGTGGTGACGCCGGACATCGAGCGCGTGCCCGATGCCTTGCACCCGGGTGGCTTCCAGGCGATCGGCGGTTCGCGCATTCCGCTGCTGATGTTCGGCGGCGGCGTACGACAGGGCATCGACAGCCATTGGCATTCGCATGCCAGCATCCCCAGGACCATCATCGACCTGTTGGGGCTGCCCGCCTTCGGCGTGCCGCGCGTGGACCAGGCGCCGTCACTCGCAGGCAACTTCAGCAGCGCGCTTCGGCGCCCCGCACCGCCGGCGCTCGGCAGTACCGTCACGCAGCCCGCGCCGCCCTCGCCCCGGCCCAAGCCAGCGCCACCGCCGCCCTGGCCCGGGCAGCTGGGACAGGCCATGCCCGACCTCGTGGCCAACGGCGGCAAGACGCTGCCGGCGCCGAGCGACGGCGTGGTCCATGCCAAACCGCCTGCACCACCCAAGGCCTGATCGCGCGGCCGTGGAACCCTCGCCGTCCCCGCATCGGCCGCACCCCGTCGCGCCACCGACAGCCCGGCGCAAGGCCAGGCTCGCCGTCCGCGCGATCGCACTCCTTGAGCCCGGACAAGGTTCCGCCGCTTCCCGGTGCTAGTCTCGATCTCGTCAATCGAACACAGGAGCCATGGATGGCGATGCAAGTCGGGACGGCCGACCGGGGGCGCATCGTCGCGCACCTGGCCGATCAAGCGCAGCGGCCGATCGCCGAGATCGCGCTGCTCTACGAGCAGGAACTGGCCGAACTCGCCGCCACCGCGCGGGTGACGAGCTACCTGCACATCTTCGCGGTGCGCAACGTGCAGGCGTCGTTGCAGGCGCGATCCCGCCAGGATCACTGACACGCGCCACGCGGCCGATGCGCTTCCTGTTTCGCGCCTCTGCCTGCGCCATCGGGTGTCATCAAACTGTCATCTGAAACCCGCAGTCTGGAGATTGCCGACGTCCGGCACGCCTCCACGCGCCTCGTCGCCATCGCCATGCCCCAGCCCCCCTTGCGCAAAGCACGAATGGACGCCGCCCTGGCCGCGACCTCGGAGCGGTTCGATGCCACGTTGCCCCCCGGCGAGTGGTTCGTCGAACAGCACACGCACGTGGTGAAGGTGTTCAGCGACCCGCTGGGGGCCATGCACGTCGCCGACCTGGCCGTCGTCGATTTCCTCGACGGCCTGGCCCGGCGCGAGATCGTGTTCGTCTCCTGGGGCTGAATCAGGCGCGGGGCAGCAGCAGGCAGCGCACCCAGCGGCGCGTGGGTGTCGCGGACTGATAGGCGAGGATGAAGTCTTCCGCCGAGGAATGCTCGTCCTCGAAACGAAAGCCGCTCAGCCAGCCCGTGGTGGCGGCCTCGCGCGTCCACACGCGCAGGACCCCGCCGCGAAAGCGCGGCACGGTCTCGTCTTCCCCCAGCAGCAATTGCAGTTCGTAAGCCGTGCTGGAAGGCGCCTCGTCGGCGGCGCTGAGCACCTGCAGGCCGCCGTCACTGAGGTTCATCACCAGGCCGGCGATCGCGTCGACGGCATCGGCGGGCTTGAAGATCCAGACCGGAATCTGCTCTCGCCGATCCGGCACCAGGAAGAACTCGACGCGGCGGTGACTGCGGTGATCTACGGAAGTGGACGGCACGGTGGGCCCCCCTTTCCTGCAAATGCAACGGGGTCGTCGATCACGTTACCGGCGATCGATGACGCTGTCGCGAAGCGCCGAGGAACCCGCTCGGCGGCGGGGAGCGCGGATGCGGTCGCCGGGCTTCAATCGCCCTTGGGGCGGCCGGTCTTCAGCGTCGGGACGCTGCCGACGGCCTTGAGGAAGGCGCGGTCGCCCATCGCCGCCAGCACCTGGATGCCGGCGCGCAGCAGTTCGCTCTTGCGCACGTGCTGGCCGAGCCCGAGGGCGCGGCCCTTGAGCGTGTCGAGCACCTGGTACTCGTCCTTCGGAATGGTGAAGCTGTCGCGCACCAGCTTCGGCTTGTGCGTCTTTGCGGGCTTGACGATCACCGCATCGACGACGTCGACCACCGCGGGGACGGTCTCGACGGCCACGGCCACCAGCCGATCCACCACCCTGGCGGGCTTGGGGGGGACCGGCTTCGTCTTCTTCGCGGCGGGTGCCACCTTCTTCGCCGCGGTCGTCCGGGGTGTCTTGGCGACGGGGCTCGTGGTCTTCGTGGCCGGCTTGGCGACGGGCGAACTCTGGGTCTTGGCCATGGATGATCCTGATCCGTATAAACGATATATACAGTTTATACCAACCCAGGATCGAGTCCGCAGGTGAACGCGGCCTCAGCGCGTCTGCGTCGCCGACGTCACCACCATGTTGGGCGTCGGCGTGCATTGGCCGGTGGGCAGGAACAGCGGGATCGCGGTGCAGGGCGCGCCGACGATCGCGCCCACGTCCGCGCTGCCGGCGGTGACGGTGCCGAAGACCGCGTACCCCGCGGTCAGCCCCGGGTCGAGCGCGCCGCTGTTGTCGACCAGGTTGATGAAGAACTGCGAGGTCGCGGAGTTCACGTCGCTGGTCCGCGCCATCGCGATCGTCCACTGCGTATTGCTCAGGCCCTTGCCGACCTCGAGCGAGATAGGGGCGCTCGTCGGCTTCAGGACCTGCGTGTTCGCGTCCAGCGGCGCGGTGTAGCCGCCGCCCTGCACGACGAAGCCCGGCGCGACGCGGTGGAACACCGTGCCGACGTAGAAGCCGCTGTCGACATAGCCGAGGAAGTTGTTGACGGTGATGGGCGCCCTGTCCGGCGCCAGCGTCACCACGACCGAGCCTGTCACGCCGGCGCCGTTGCCGAACGCCAGCGTCACCTGCGGGGCAGGCACGGTGAACGCGGTCGTGGACAGGGTGGTGTTGCCGGTGCTGCGCTTGACGACGAACTGGCCCGCGCCCAGGGCCGACACGGTGCACTGGTACTGGGCGCTGGTCGGGCCCGACGATGCGACGACGATCGTGACACCATCGCAGCCGGTGGCCGAGACCGCGATGCCCTGGTCCAGGTTCGTGCCGGTCAACGTCAGGAACAGCGTCTTGCCGTACATCGGCGTGCCGGCGCTGGCGGCCGTCACCGTGGGCGTGTCGCCCGATCCCTGGGACGGGCTGGCACCGCCGCCGCCGCAGCCTGCCAGCAGCGCGGCCGAGGCCAGGGGAAGAAGCGCCGCGCGCAGGCCGGCGAATTGCATGTTCGTCATGGGAAGGAATACCGATCCGGAAAGAGGGTTCGTTGCAGGGCGGGCGGTCGCCCGCGGCACCGCCGAAACCGCCGATGGTCGTCGGCGGCGGTGACGCAACCCTACGGGCCCGGGACCGGCGCCATGGTTCGAACGGCTCATGTCATGTCATCGTTCCGCCATTCACCACTGGGTCATACGGCGCTCCTACGATCACGCCATCCGGACTCTCCAGACCTCCTTCCATGGCACCGATTCGTGCGGGGCGCGACCTGCGCACCGGCCCGCGACACGCGGGCTTCACCCTGCTGGAACTGCTCGTTGTCATGGTCATCATCGGCCTGCTGGCCGGCTATGTCGGTCCCAAGCTGTTCGGCCAGATCGGCAAGTCCGAGGTGAAGGTGACCCGCGCGCAGATCGACGGTTTCGCCAAGTCCCTGGACCAGTACCGCATCGACACCGGGCACTACCCGTCCACCGAGCAGGGCCTGACCGCACTGGTCGCCCAGCCCACGGGCGAGACGAAGTGGGCCGGCCCCTATCTCGCCAAGGGCGTGCCCAGGGATCCCTGGGGCAACGACTACCGCTACATCAGCCCGGGCGAGCACGGCGACTACGACCTGCTGTCCTGGGGCCGCGACGGCCGCCCCGGCGGCGCCGGCGAGGACGCCGACATCGTCAACTGGTGAGTGCCGCGGCGCCGCCCTGCCCATGCCCGACTTCGTCGTCCACTACATCGACCCGCAGCGCGGCGCGACGAGCGCGCGCGTGAACGCGCCCGACGCCCAGTCGGCCGTCGGCGCCGCACGCGTCCCGCCGCGCCAGGTGCTGTCGGTGGAGACGCGCGCTGCGATCGAATCCGGCACGTCGGACGCGCCGTCACGCAAGCGCTTCCCGCTCCGCCTGTTCAGCCAGGAGCTGGCCGTATTGCTCGGCGCGGGCATCCCGCTGCTGGAAGGCCTGGAGACCCTGCGCGAGAAGGAATCGTCGGGCCAGGTCGCGCGTGCGCTGGACGGTGTGATCGCGGCGCTGCGCGGCGGACAGCCGCTGTCGGCGGCGCTGCGCGCCCAGCCGGACTGCTTCGACACCCTCTACGTGGCCGTCGTGCAATCGAGCGAGCGCACGGGCCAGCTCGAGCAGGCCTTGCGCGAGCACGCCGCCTACCTGGCCTGGGTCGACGCGCTGCGCAGCAAGCTCGTCAGCGCGAGCGTCTATCCGCTGACGCTGATCGTCGCCGGCGTGGCAGTCATCGTGTTCCTGCTCCTGTTCGTGGTGCCGCGCTTCGCCGGCATCCTCGAAGGCGTCGGCGGCGAGCTGCCGCCCACCTCGCGGCTCCTCGTCGCCATCGGCCGCGTCGGCGGCGGCCATCCGCTGGCCACTGCGCTGGGCGCGCTGGCGCTGCTGGCCGCACCCGTGCTCGTGTGGCGCAACGCCCGCGTACGCGCGTGGACCACGGCGCGCCTGTGGGCGCTGCCGCTGCTGGGCCCGAAGCTGCACGTGCTGGCGCTGGCGCAGTTCTACCGCACCGCGAGCATGCTCCTGGGCGCCGGGGTGCCGGCCACGGCCGCGCTGCGCACGGCACGCGACGTGATCTCGCTGCGGCTGCGCGGCGCCCTGGACCAGGCCATCGCCGGGATCGGGCGCGGCGAGCGCCTGTCCGCCGCGTTGCAGCAGGCCGGGCTGACCACGCCGGTGTCGCTGCGCATGGTGCGCGTGGGCGAGCGCAGCGGCAGCCTGGGCCCCATGCTGCGCCAGGCCGCGGAGTTCCACGACGAGGAGCTCGCGCGCCTGACCGAGCTGGTCACCCACCTCGTCAACCCGCTGCTGATGCTGGTGATGGGCGTGATCATCGGCGGCATCGTCGTGCTGATGTACATGCCGATCTTCCAGCTGGTGGAGCAGGTGCAGTGAGCGCGGTGCCCAGCGAACTGATCGCGCCGCCGGATCCGACGGTCTCGTCCGATCCGGGCCACTGGCTGCCCGCGCACGACGGCCCCTGGTCGCTGGACTTCGAGCGCTGGCCGCAGGCCGAGGCGCAGCGCTGGCGCGCCCTGCTCGCGGTGTCGGCCAGCGGCCTGCACGCCCTGCTGTGCGACCGCGGGATCGACACGATGCTGGTCGAACGCGTCGAGGCGCGCGTGCGGCGCAGCGTGCGCTGGATCGCCTGCGACGCGGCGGCCGTCGACGCCTGGCTGGACTCCGGCGCCGCGGGCTTTCGCGCGCTGGCCGAACTCGACGACAGCTTCGCCGACGCCGCCGACGCCAGCGCTGCGACGGAGCTGTCCGCCCTGCTACTGAGCGAGCAGGCCAGCCCGGTGGTGCGCCTGCTCGATTCGACGCTGTACGACGCCCTGCAGGACGGCGCGAGCGACGTGCACCTCGAATCGACGCTGCGCGGCCTGCGCATCCGCTATCGCATCGACGGCGTGATGCTGGACGTGCGCGAGGTCGAGGGCACGATCGTCGCCGAGCAGGTGGTCTCGCGCCTGAAGGTGATGGCCGAGCTCGACATCGGCGAGCGTCGCCTGCCGCAAGACGGCCGCTTCAAGCTGCGCATGCACGGCCGCGAGATCGACTTCCGGCTGTCCATCATGCCCACCGCGTTCGGCGAGGACGCGGTCGTGCGCGTGCTCGATCGCGCGCGCATTGCCGCCGACGGCCAGCTCACGCTCGCATCGCTCGGCTTCGACGCCGAGGCCGGCGACACGCTGCGCCGTCTCGCGCGCCAGCCCTACGGCATGCTGCTCGTGTGCGGCCCCACCGGCAGCGGCAAGACGACCACCCTGTACGCCGCCATCAGCGAGACCAACGACGGCAGCGACAAGATCGTCACCATCGAGGACCCGGTCGAATACCAGCTCGCCGGCACGGTGCAGATCCCGGTCAACGAGAAGAAGGGCCTGACCTTCGCGCGCGGCCTGCGCTCGGTGCTGCGCCACGACCCCGACCGCGTGATGGTGGGCGAGATCCGCGACGCCGAGACGGCGCAGATCGCCGTCCAGGCCGCGCTCACCGGCCACCTCGTCTTCAGCACCGTGCACGCCAACAGCGCGTTCGACGTCCTCGGCCGCTTCATGCACATGGGGCTGGACCTCTACAGCGTCGTCTCGGCGCTCAACGGCGTGATGGCGCAACGGCTGATGCGCATGAACTGCCCGCACTGCACGCGGCCCTGCATCCCGCCGCGCGAACTGCTGGCGCGGCTGGGCATCGAGGCCGCGCACGGCCATGCCTACGCGCGCGGCCACGGCTGCGCGCACTGCCGCCAGACCGGCTACAAGGGCCGCAGCGCGATGATGGAGCTGCTGACCTTCGACGACGAGCTGCGCGACCTGGTCGTCGCGCGCGCGCCGATGGGCCGCCTCAAGCAGGCCGCCCGCGAACGCGGCATGCGGCCCTTGCGCGACGTCGCCATCGAGGCCGTTCGTCGCGGCGCGACGACCTTCGAGGAGCTCGAGCGTGTCACGCTGGCCGACTAGCGCCGCGGCCCTGCGCGCACAGGTAGTCGCGACGCGCACCGGCGTCACGCGCGCGTGGGCGGGCGTGCGCGGCCGGCTGCCGCGCCACGTCGCCTACCTGCACGCGCAGGGCGTCGCTTCCTGGCTGGCCGGCGGCGGCGCCGCGGAACACGCCGACTCGTTCGCCGCCTGGTGCGCGGCACACGCCGGCGCCGACGTCCGGCTGCGTATCGCCGGCGAGTTCGTCCACGGCGTGGCGGTCGACGCGGGCCTGCAACTGCGCGACGCCCGCGCCGTGCGCCAGTACGCGCTGCAGCAGCTCACTCATTACCACGGCCCGCAGGCCGCCGCCTGGCCGCTGGCCGCCTGGGCCGACGGGGCGCAATGTGGCGCCTGCGGCCTGCACGGCGTCGACCTGGCAGCCATGTGCGTCGAGGCTGCCGCGCACGGCGTCCGCGTCCTCGCCGCCACGCCCGCGTGGTCGACCGCGCTGGCGACGGTGGCCGCGGCCGTGCCGGAACTCCGCGGCGCCGGTCGGCGTGCGCTCCTGCTGGTCGAAGGCAGCGCGGCGACCTGGCTGGTCGTCACGGACGGCCGGCTCGTGACACTGCGCCAGCGTTTCCTCGACGCCCCGCAGGCCGACGCCGTCGCGCGGCTGCTGGCCACGCTGGCGACCGAAGGCGAGCCGCTCGCCGGCCTGCCGGTGGTCGCGGGCTGGGGCCTCGCGGCGCCGGCGGCGCTGCCGGCCGACATCGCGATGGTGTTCGGTGCGCTGGACGGACCCGGCGCGATGGCCGACTGCCTGCGCGACAGCCCGGAGCAGCGGGCATGACGTCGCACTGGCCGCAACCCGATTTCCTCGCCCGGGCACCGCGGCGGCCCGCCGTCGCCTGGCTGTGGCTGGCCGCGGCGCTCGTCGTGGCCGCGTTGGTCGCCGACGACTGGATCGGTGCCCACCGCGACCTGGCCGAGCAGCAGCAGCGGCTCGCGCGGGCGCTGCAGCGCCTGCCGGCGGCCGCCGCGCGGCCGCGCCCGCCGGCCGCCGGCGCGTCGGCGGCCGATGCGGACGCGATCCGGGCGGCGCGCGCCGTCGTCGACCGCGTCGCCCACCCGTGGGACCAGATCCTCGCCAACATCGAGGCCGAGACGCCGGGCGGGCTGCAATGGCTGGCGCTCGACCACGACGCCGACGATCCCGCCGTGCGCCTGGAAGGAAACGCCGTCGACGTCGCCGCGGTGCTGCACTTCGTCGACAACCTGGCCGACCACCCGGGCTGGTCGGAGGTGGTGCTGGGCCGCCTGCGCAGCGCCGAGGGACGCGAGGCCGACGCAGCGGCGCCGGGCTGGCACTTCGAACTGCGGGCCGCCGTCGATGCGCCGCGCATCGCGCAGGCCCGCCCCACGGGGGAGCGTTGAGATGACCGCCGCGTCGATGCTGTCGCCGCAGGCCGCGCTCGCCCAGGCGCGGGCCTGGGGCTGGCCGTTCGGGGTCGGCCTCGCGGGACTCGCGCTGGCCGCCGTCGTCGCGCTGGCGCTGGTGCCGCAGATCCGCCGCGAGGCGTCGGCCGTCGCCACCGATGCGGACGGCGTGGCGCGTCGCGCGCGTCACGCGGGCGCGGATTCCGCGCAGGCCCGGCAGGCCGAATCGGCACCCGAACGCTTTCTCGCCGCGTTCCCGTCCGCCGACACGCGCCAGGCCCGCGTGGCGGCGCTGCTGGCGCTGGCCGTCCATCATGCGATGGCGGTGCGAGGCGGCGAATTCGCCCTGGGCCGCGACAAGTCCAGCGGACTCGTTCGCTACAGCGTGGCGATGCCGCTGACGGGCAGCTATGCCCAGCTGCGCGACTTCATCGAGGACGCGCTGGCGAGCGACGCGGCGCTGAGCCTGGACCGATTGCGGCTGCGGCGGGCATCCCCGGGCGCCGCCGTCGTCGAGGCCGACCTGACGTGGTCGTTCTACATGCGGCCCGCCAACGCGGCACCGCCGCAGGGCACGCGATGACCGACGCCGTCGCCACCCCGTCCGCGGCCACGCGCCGCCGCCTCGCGTTCGCGGCGGCCGCCACCGTCGCCGCCACCGTCTGGGCGGCGGTGCAGGACGATCCGGCGCCCGACGTCGCGGCGCCGATCCGGCCGTCGCCGCGCAGCGCGCCGACGGCAGAGGCCGTGGCGGCGTCCGCGGCGCTGCCCTGGCCGCGGCTGCCTGCGGCCGAATCGCGCGTGCCCTGGCGCGCGGCCCTGCCCCAGGGCCTGGCGGCGTGGGGCCCGCCGCCGCCTCCACCGCCGTCGCCTGCGCGCGCTCCGGCGGCGCCGGCCGCGCCGCAGCCGCCCCCCTTTCCGTACACGCTGATCGGCCGCATCGACGACGGCCAGCAGCGCGCGCTGCTGAGCAACAACGCCCGCAGCTTCGGCGCCAAGGCCAGCGACGTCATCGACGGCGTCTGGCGGGTCGATGCCGTCGATCCGGCCGGCGTCACCCTCACCTGGCTGCCGGGCGACATCAAGCGAACCCTGGGATTCCCTGCGTCATGAGCTCAAGCGACAAGACCTCCCCGCGTGCACGCCGCGCCGCCACGACGGCGCTGCTGGCCGCACTGTGCCTGCTGGTGGCCGCGTGCGCCTCCCCCGCGCTGCGCGACGCGGAGCAGCTCGCGCTGCAAGGCCGGCACGAGCAGGCGCTGGCCGTGCTGGACGCCGCCCGGACACGCGACCCGGCCGATCACGCGCTGCAGGTGGCGCAACAGCGCGAACGCGAGGCGACGATCTCGGTGCTGGCCAACCAGGCGGCCTCGGCCCGCGCGGGCGGCCGCACGGACGTGGCGCGCGACCTGCTCGCCCGCCTCGAGGCCATCGCCCCGGCCCATCCGCGCACCGTGGGGCTGCGCGACGAACTGCAGCGCGACGCGCGCCACCAGAAGATGCTGGCGCAGGCGGGTGACGCACTGGCGGCCGGGCGCGTCGCCGAGGCCACGTCGGTGCTGCGCGACGTGCTGGTGGAGGCGCCCGGGCTGCCGGCGGCGCGCGCGTTGCAGCAGCGCATCACCGAGCGCGCGCCCGGCGCCGCGCCCGCCGACGCGCCCGCCCTGGCCGGCAACAAGCGCATGACGCTGGAATTCCACGACGCGCCGCTGCGCAGCGTCTTCGAATCGGTCGGCCGCACGATGGGCATGAACTTCGTGTTCGACAAGGAGGTGCGCACGGACGCCCGCGTCACGGTCTTCCTGCGCGACGTCACGCTCGACGAGGCGATGCGGGTGGTGCTGGCCACGCAGCAGCTCGATCGCAAGCTGCTCAACGACACGACGATGCTGGTCTACCAGAACACGCCGCTCAAGCAGCAGGAACACCAGGACCTGGTCACGCGCAGCTTCTACCTGACCAGCGCCGACACCAAGCAGGCGATGTCGCTGATCAAGACCATGGCCAAGACGCGCGACGTCTACGTCGACGAGCGCCTGAACCTGGTCATCGTGCGCGACACGCCGGAGATCGTTCAACTGATCGAGCGCCTGATCGCCTCGATCGACATGGCCGAGCCCGAGGTCACGCTGGAGGTCGAGGTGATGGAGATCGGCACCAGCGAGCTCGACTCGCTCGGCGTGCAGTGGCCCGACGCCGTCAACTTCGGGCTGCCCAACTTCGTCGGCCAGATCACCAGCGCCGACCGCACCAGCCTGACCACCTCGGTGCTCAACCCCGCGCTGGTGGCCACGCTCAACGGCAGCGCCGGCACGACCAACCTGATCGCCAACCCCAAGCTGCGCGCCCGCAATCACGAGAAGGCCAAGGTGCAGATCGGCGAGAAGCTGCCGGTGTTCACCTCGGGCGCGGTGGCCAACGTCGGCTCGACCACCTCGGTCAGCTACGTCGAGACCGGCCTCACCCTCGAGGTCGAGCCCAGCGTGCAGCTGGACAACGACGTCGTCATCAAGGTGAGCCTGGACGTCACCAACCTGATCGGATCGGTGACCGGGCCGCAGGGCTCGATCGCCTACCGCGTGGGCACGCGCAACGCGACGACATCGCTGCGGCTGCACGATGGCGAGACGCAGATCCTCGCGGGGCTGATCAACGACGAGGACAGCAAGGCGATCCGGGGCCTGCCCGGCATCTCGCAGATGCCGCTGCTCGGGCGACTGTTCGGCGTGCACACGGACACCCGCAACAAGTCCGAGATCGTGCTGCTGATCACCCCGCGCATCGTCCGCAACCTGGGGCTGCCCGGCGCGGCCACGATGGCGGGCGCCGGCGGCAATTTCGCCAATCCGGGCGCGCCCGGCACGCGCATCCACGCCGGCGCCGCCGTGGCGATGCCCGCGGCGCGCCCGGGCCCCGCCCCGGCGCCGTCGGCAGGCGACACGGGCGGCGGCGCGGCGGGGGAGGATGCCACCGCCGTGGTCGAGGTCACGACGAGCGACCGCGGCGTGGTCGGCGGCACCGTGTCGGTGACCTTGCGCAACCACTCGTCGGCCGCCGTCCGCGGCCAGTTCGGCTTCGACGCGACGCTGCTGCAGTCCGCCGGCGTCGACAAGGCCGACCCGGTGGCCTTCGACCTCGAGCCGCAGGGCCAGAAGGTCTACGTGCTGCGCGTGCTGCCGGCCGCCGCCGGCAAGACCACGCAGGTGCTGGTCGACGGCCTGAGCGCGACGGCCGGCAGCGGCGGCGCCGTTCCCGTGCGCGTCGAGGGCGAGCTCGGGCTGGAACTCGCAGGCCCGTGATGCGTCGCGCCGCCGGCTTCACGCTGATCGAGATGGTGGTGGTCGTGGCCATCGTGGGCATCCTGGCCGCGGCGGCCCAGCCCATGCTGTCGCTCGCGCTGCGGCGCCAGAAGGAGTTCGAACTCCACCGCGCGCTGCGTTCGCTGCGCGTCGCCATCGACGACTACCACCAGGCCGCGCTCGACGGCCGGGTCGCACGCACCGAAGGCGACAACGCCTATCCGCCGTCGCTCGAAGCGCTGGTCGACGGCGTGCCGGCCGCGGCGCCGACGCCGGCCTCGACGGATGCGCCGCCGAAGGAGCGCCGCATCTACTTCCTGCGCAGCCTGCCGCGCGACCCGTTCGCCGACCCGTCGTTGCCGGCCGCCAGTACCTGGGGCTTGCGCAGCTACGACAGTCCGCCCGACGCTCCCCATGCAGGACGCGACGTGTTCGACGTCCATTCGCTCGCGACGGGCACTGCACTCGACGGCCAGCCGTATCGCTCATGGTGACGCCAAGCCGCAACACCCGTCGTCCCGTCGTCACGAACCGGCGGCGCGGATTCACGCTGATCGAACTGATCGTGGTCATGGCCATCGTCGCCCTCCTCGTGTCGATCGCCGCGCCGCGCTACTTCCGCAGCGTGGATCGCGCCCGCGAGAACACGCTGCGCACGTCGCTGAACGTGATGCGCGACGCGATCGACCAGTTCGACGCCGACAAGGGCCGCTATCCCGAATCGCTGGACGAGCTGGTCGAGGGCCGCTACCTGCGCGCCGTCCCGGTCGATCCCATGACCGGCAGCACGTCGACATGGGTCGTGGTGACGCCGGTCGATCCGATGGCCAAGGGCAAGGTCTACGACATCCGCAGCGGCATGGCCGGGCGCGGCAGCGACGGCCGTCCGCTCGCCGACTGGTGAGGCCATGGCCCGCAGGCCTGCGCCCATCCGAACTCGCGTCGGCGAACGCGGCTTCACCTTCCTGTGGCTGATCTTCGTGCTGGCCGTCGTCGCCGCGGGCCTGGCCGCGATCGCCCAACCCGTGAGCCTGGCGGTGCAGCGCGATCGCGAGGCCGAACTGATGTTTCGAGGCAACGAGATCGCACGTGCGCTGGGCAGCTACGAGGCGGCGACGCCCGGCGACGACAAGCAGTTGCCGCTCGCGCTGTCCGACCTGCTCGAGGACAGGCGTGGCCCGCACACCCTGCACCACCTGCGCCAGCTCTATGCCGATCCGTTCACGGGCCTGCCCGACTGGGTGCTGGTCACGACGGAAGAGGGTCGGATCTCCGGGGTGCACAGCCGATCGGATGCCGCGGCGTTGCGCGTCGTCGACCTGCCGCGACCGCGGGGCGGCGGCCCCGTACCGGTGTCGGCGCGCCTGTTCGGCGCCGAACCGGTGGCATCGGCGCCCGCGGCAACACCGTCCGCTCCGTCGTCGTAGTCCGTTCGGCGCATGGGATGTTCAGCTACGGTGAAGAAAGTCATCAAAGCTGACTACTCTAGCCGGCTGAGAGGAGGCCCGGGATGTCGATGGAAAAGAACGATGCGCACGACGCAAGAGAGTCGCAGGAAAGTCGGCGTGTCCAGGCCATCGTGCACTCGATCGAATGCGCGGTCGACGTGCGGCGCAAGTACCAGTTCTTCGTCTGGACCCAGGGCAGCTTCCAGACGCTGCTGCCGCACAAGCTGGCGATCTGCGGCGTCTACGACCGCGGCCGCAAGGAAGTACGGCTCGAGGCCTTCAACAGCATCGTCGTCCCCGCGCCGGTGCTGGGGGCGCTGACGGATGGCCAGTCGCCGTTGATGCAGTACGTCATCAATGCCTGGATCAACAACCGCGGCCGCGCGCTGGTGGTGCGCCTGGCGACGCTGTCCGCGCGACCCGTCGCGGCGGCCGTCGAGGCGCTGCAGGCGGCCGGGTTCGAGGAGTTCCTGGTGCACGGGGTGTCGCGGCCGCAGCGGGCCATGGAGATCGAGACCTTGTTCGTCTTCGCCTCTCCGCACAGCGTCGTGAGCAAGGCGGAGGTGGACGGCATCGAGCTGATCCTGCCGCACCTGCACAGCACCTACCTGCGGGTGCAGGCCATCGAGCGCGAGATCTCGGAGACCGGCGTTCGATCGAGCACGACGGGCATCGGCTATTCGGGTGCCAGCATCAGCGAGCGCGAGGAGCAGGTGCTGGGCTGGGTGCGCGAGGGCATGAGCAACCAGGAGATCGGCGTGCAGCTGGGTATCAGCCCGTTGACGGTCAAGAACCACGTGCAGAAGATCCTTCGCAAGCTCGGCGCCACCAACCGGGCCCAGGCGGTGGCGCGGGCGATGAGCATGAACCTGCTGGTCAACGGCAGTTCGGATTCCGAGGCGTCGCGAAAGTAGGCGCCCCGGGCGGCACGCTCAGCGGCCGCCCCAAGGTCGCCGCGCTTCCCGAGCCGGCCGGACCCGCGCCGGGCCTCGCGGGATCCGGCCTGCTGGCGCTGGCACGGCGGCGCCGCGCACGCTGACGCTCACTTCGAGGCCGCGGCGGCGCGGGTCGCGCCGCCCAGCTTCACGGCATCGAGCCGGTCGCGCAGGACCTCGGCCTCGTTTTCCAGGTGCACCTGGGCAAACCCGAGCACCGGGTCGGGCAAGCCCGCCACGCCTTCGCGGCCGCGCACGCGGTCGATCAGTTGCAGGCCGAAGGCATGCATCTCGGCATTGGCCTTCTCGGCGACCGCGAGCGAGCGGGTCGCCCGCTCCAGCAGTGCCGCCAGGGTCGCGTTGGCGCGCGCGCGCTCGTCGGCCAGCCGCTGGGCCTGCGCGAGGCGCTGCGCCTGGTCGGCCAGGCGCGCCTCCAGTTCCTGGCGTGCGGCATCGTCGCGCGCCTTGGTGGCCGCGAGTTCCTCGGCCGCGTGCGCCAGGCCCGCGTTCAGGCGTGCCGCGTCCGAGCGCGACGCCGCCAGCTGGCCTTGTGCCCGCTTGGCGGCCTCGTCCAGCTTGTCGCGCTGCCCGGCGAGGTCGTCCTTTTCCCGGGCCAGCGCGGCCTGCTGCTCCTGGGCCTGCCGCAACGCGGCCTGCGTGCGCCGGAGCGCTTCCTTCTCGCGCGAACCGTGGTTGTCGTCCTGTGCCGCACACGACAGCGACAGCACGGTGCCGAGCGTCAGCGCGGCGAGGCGAAGGGCGTGTTTGGCGGATGTCATGGCATCAGAACCTCGTGTTCAGGTCGAGCTGGATCACGTCGATCTTCAGCGGCGCACTGCTCATGTCGCCGATGACCGATGTCGGTTGGCTGGGGTTGGACAGCGTGCGAAAGCCGTCGTCCAGGTTGCGCGTGGTGGTCCAGCGCAGACCCACCGAGGCGCGGCGATCGAAGGTGTAGGAACCGCCCAGGCTGAAACCCCGGTAGTTGGTGCCGCCCAGGTTCCAGGTGGTGTCGGTGAACGCGTCGATCCAGGCGTCGCGCTCGAACTGGCGGTAGGCGACGAAGGTGGTCCAGGCCCCCTTCTGCGCCAGGTCGCGCGACCCGGCCTGCAGGCGCGCCTGCACCCCGGTCGTCCGGTTGGCGAGCGTGTCGACGCTGGTCGTGCCGGCGCGGCGCGCGATGTCGGACAGGTCGAACGCGCTGTTCTTGACGAAGTCGACCGACAGCCCGACCTGCACCGGATCGAACTGCTGCAGCGTCAGGCCGGCGGTCACGTTCACCGGCCGGAACTTCGAGGCCAGGCCCCAGACCGGGGCGCCGGCGTTCGTCGGGTCGTTGATGTTGATCAGCGTGTTGCCGCGCTGGCGCGCCCCCGCCGGGTACTGGCTCTGCTCGTAGGCCACGGTGGGCGCCAGCGCGCCGGTGGGCGCGGGATCGGTCTCGCGCACGCCCTGCACGCGGTGGAAGTCGTAGACCGCCGCCGCGAGCCGGATGCTGGTCTTGTCGGTCACCGCCCAGTCGCCGCCGACCTGGCCGCCGAACAGCCACTTGCCGGGGCCGCCCACGCTGAACTGCTGCAGCGCGAAGGCGCCCAGGTTGGCGAAGGCGTAGGCGCCGGAGCCCACGTTGTGCTCGCCGCGCAGGGCCACGCCGTCCAGCGACAGGTCGTCCGGCCACAGCAGGTCCGTGCCGTAGAACGGGGTCTCCATGCGGCCGGCCGTGAGGTGGTAGTACTGGCGCGGCTCCCAGTCGATCCAGGCGCGGTCCAGGCCGATCGCGTAGCGGTTGGAGAAGCCCGACCCCGAGCCGAGCGTCGCCGAGGACGAGGTCGGGGTATTGCCCGTGCTCACCCGCATGCCGGCCGTGACGTCGTCGCCGACCGCGGCCTTGAAGCCGAAGCGCGCGCGCAGGGTCAGGCGGTCGTAGGAGTTCTGCGTGTTGACCAGGTCGGGCGCCCACGCCGGCGAGGTGGTCTGGGACTGGTAGAGGTAGGCCGCCGCGTTGCTCTTGCTGAACAGGTCGCCCTCGGCGCGGGCGCGCAGCTCGCCTTCGAACTTGAAGGTCTTGAGCCAGGGCGGGATCTGGCGCGAATCCGCCCAGTTCTCGTCGCGTGCCGTGGCGAGGATGTCGTTCTTGATGTCCTCCTTGATCTGCGCCCGCACCGTCTCGGAGATGTAGGGCACGTGCACCGTGTGCGGCGGCCGGTCGCCCCATTCGGCTCCGGAGGCGGCCGCCGGGGGCGCCGCGGCGGCGACGCTCGGTGCGCTCTTCGGCGCGGCCTGCTTGAGCAAGGCCTGCGCGCGGTCGGGGCTGATCAGCCCCTGGTCGACGAGGGCCTGGATCAGCGCCAGGGTCGTCGCACGCAGTTGCTCGAGCTCGCTGCGTTCGTCGGCATGGGCCGCCGGCAGCGCGGCCACGGCCGCGAGCGCGAGCACCGTGCGACGCAGGTGGCGCGCGAACGCGGAGGGCTTGGGCGGGTGGGTGATGTTCATGGGAAGCCCGTTCGGGATGGAAGGCTGGGATGGATTGAAAGAGGGCGTCATGCGGGTCGCACGCTGAGGCGGAAGCGCATCGGCTGGGGCAGGCCGCCGTGGCCGGGCAGGCGCAGCACGCGGGTCGTCTGCTCGAACGCCGCACGCAGCGCGGCGTCGTGCGCGGCATCGCCGGTGGGCACGAGCTCGAAGCGGCGGATCGTGCCGTCGGGGTCGATCCAGACCGAGAACGTCGCCACCACCTCGCCGTTGTCGGACGGCAGGTGCTTCTCGATCTCGTCGTGCAGCAGCTGGCGCACGGAGGTCGCGTACAGGCGCTCCTGCGCGCGGTCGGGCGTGCCGCCACCCGGCCCGCCGACCACCGGCGCGCCGCCGCTGTAGTCGTTCCTGATGCTGCCCGACTGGAAGGCGCTGGGGCCGTCGCCGGCCGGGCCTTCCATCTTGATCGGCGCCTCGGCAGTCTTGGGCACGTCCTGCTTGACGGTCTCCTGGCGCATCGCCTGCTTCGGCTCGTCCTTGGGCGGCTCGGGCTTCTTCTCCTCCCTGGGCGGCGGTGGCGGCGGAGGGGTATCGGGCAGGATCGCGATGCGCGCCGTCTGGCGCTTGGCGGCGGTCGGCGCGCCCAGCATGCCCTTGACCAGGACGACCAGGGCGACGACCGCCGCGATCGCCACGAGCGCGAGCACGACGCGCTGCAGCCGCTGCCGCGGGGTCGTCGGGTCGAGGGTGGATTCGGCGAGACCGGCCATCGCTCAGGTTCCGATCCGCGACGTGACCAGGCCCATGTTGACCTGCAGCCTGTTGCACAGGTCGATCACGGCCACCACCGGCGCGTAGCGCGCGTGCGCGTCGCCCTTGATCGCCACCGACATCTTCGGATCGGCGGCCTTGGCGCGCGTGAGCTGGGCCTCGAGTTCGGCCATGCTCACCCCCACGCCGTTGACCAGCACGGTGCCCTCGGGGGTAACCTGGACGATCTTCAGGTCGTGCTTCTCGGTGCTGGGCTTGTTGGACGGCTTGGGCATCGTCACGCTCAGGCCCTGCACCGACGCGGTCGTCATCAGGATGAACACGACGAGCAGCACGTACGCGAGATCGAGCATCGGCGTGACGTTGATGCTGTCGTAGGGCTTGACTTCGTTGCTGGCTTTCACGGGATGCTCTCGTCTATTGCGCCTGGCGCTTCGTGACCAGGCCGATCTCGTTGATGTCGAGCCGCTTGGCGACCTCCAGCACTTCCATCACCTTGTCGTACTGCGCCGCGCTGTCGGCCTTGAGCACCACCGGCAGCGCCGGATTGGCGGACTTGTATTGCGCCAGCGAGGTGCGCAGCTGCTCGAGGGTCACCGGATAGGCGTCGAGGTACATCGCCCCGTCGGCCGTGATCGTGATCGCGCGCGTCTGCGGGCGCGCGAGGTTGTTGGCCGCATCGGTGACGGGGGAGTTCACCTTCACGCCCTGCACCGAGGCGGTGGTCAGGATGATGAACACCACCAGCAGCACGTACGCGAGGTCGAGCATCGGCGTGACGTTGATCTCGTCGTAGGGCTGGTTGTCGTCCTTGATGTCGGCGGACATGGTCGCTTCCGGTTCAGCGCGCGCCGTAGGTCTCGGCCACGCGGGTGACGAACTCGTCGACGAAGATCTGCATGTCCGACGAGATGTTCTTGATGCGCGAGGCGAGGTAGTTGTAGGCGAACAGCGACGGGATGGCCACGGTCAGGCCGGCCACCGTCGCCAGCAGGGCCGAGGCGATGCCGGGGGCGATCGCGTTGACGTTGACGTCGCCCGCCGCGGCGATGGCCGCGAAGGTCACCATCACGCCAACCACCGTGCCCAGCAGGCCCAGGAACGGGCCGCCCGAGATGGCGATCGTCAGGAACACCATTTGCGCGTTCAGGCGATGCGACTCGCGCACCATGTCGGCGTCGATCGAGGCCTTGACCGCGTCGAGCGACGCGCCCGACAGGGGACGCGCCGACTCCGGCTTGTCGGTGCCGATGTCGCGCTTGACCAGTTCGCGCACGCCGGCCGCGTAGAGCCGGAACAGCGACGAGTCGGGATGGTCCGCGTCCTTTTCCAGGTGCAGCATGTCCATCGAGGCCGCCCGGAAACGCTGCAGGAAGCGGCGGTTGTCCTTGTCGGCGCGCGTCACGAACACGGTCTTGGTGACCACCACCCAGCAGGCCACCGCGAACATGATGGCCAGGATGATGATCACCGCCCAGGCGTCGGTGGTCAGGTTCTTGACCAGGATGCCGAAGTAGCCCGGGCTGCCGCCCTCCTCGGCCGCGCCGGTGTCCTTGACCGAGGCCACCAGCCTGCTCTCGGCGCCCTGCGCGCCCGCGGCCACGCGCAGCCAGTCGGCGCTGCGCGTCGTGCCGGCGATCTGGATCTCGTCGGCCAGGCCCTTGATGCCTTCACCGACCTGCAGCGCGCCGGAGAGCGCCGGCAACTGGGCGTCCGCGTGGCCCGCTTCCACCCCGTTGACGTACAGCGTCGCCTTGCCGCCGCCCACCGTCAGGGCCGCCTGCGTCCAGGCCTGCGCCGGCACGTCGCCGTCGGTCAGCACGACCTTGTCGACACGGCCCTGCAGTTTGCCGCCCTGCAGCTCGAGCGACAGCGGACCCCACTTGAGCAGCGTGCCGTTGGTGACCACCTCGGGCTTGATCCACATCGACACGGTGACGGCGCCGCCGGCATCGACCTTGACCTTGTCCGCGCCCGGCCAGACCACCGGCGTGCCGGCCAGCACGGCGCTGCCGGCCAGCAGGCCGTTGGGCTCGACCGCGATCTTCGCCGCGGTCTTCAGGCCCCCCACGACGTCCGTGCCCAGCGCGTCCTTGTCACTGAAATGGATCGCGACCAGCGTGGCGGCATCGAAGCCGCCGGTGCCGGGCGCCTCGCCGGCAGGCCGGGCGTCGCCGGCGTGGACGTAGAAGTTGTTCTTCTCGCTGCCCGGCGCCACGGTGGGCACCTGCACCCACAGCACGGCCAGCTCGTTGACGCTGTCGAAACGCTCGATGCTGAACTTCAGCGGCGTCTTGTCGTCGCCGGCGAACACGCGCAGGTCCGAGCCGTCCTCCTTGGCGGACAGGAAGTCGAAGTTGCCGGAATGCAGGCGCACCGCGACGGCCACCGCGCCGGCGGCCTCGTGCGTCTCCAGGCCCTGCGCGGACGTGTTGAGCGTGATGCGCGTGCGCTGGGGCGCCGTGTCCTTGCTGTCTGCAGCGTGGGTGGCGAAGGGAACGAGCGCGCAGCTGCAGGCTAGCGCGAGGGCACGGGCGACGGTTCGCATGGTCGAAGCCAATCCTTGGGATGTCTGGAAAGAGGGAGAACGGATCATTTCGCGGCGCCTTCGCCGAAGCCGAGGAAGTCGAGGATCAGGTTCAGGCGCTTGCGGCGCTTTCGGGCCTTCTCGTCTTCGCTGTCGTCCTGGTCGACGTGGGTGCCCGCGGCGGCGGCCGACTGGCCGGCGGCGGCCAGGCCTGCGGTCTCGCCGCCGCTCGAGGCCACCGGCGGCGCGCCCACGGCGGCGCCGCTGATGCTGAGGTTGTCGGCACCCACGAAGTGCGCCGCGCCGAGGAAGGCGTTGCCCAGCGACTTGATCCCCGCGTCGCCGGCGTTGATCTCGCCCACCGGTGCATAGAGGTCGAGCGTGCTGTCGGCGTTGAGCACCGCGATGCCGCTGCCGCTGTACGAGCCGGAGGTGTCGATCACGAAGTTGCCGTTCGGGTCGAAGCGGAACACCGGTGGCGGCGCGCCGGTGACCGTCTTGGCGCCGCGGCCCGCGTCGATGTTGCCGTACGACGACCAGATCAGCAGGTCGCCCTGGCCGACGGTGAAGACCCGCGACTGGTTGACCGAGACGTCGTCGCGCACGACCATCGAGATGTCGCCGCCGGCACCGGTGACGATGCCGGTGTCGCTGGCGGACTTGGGCGTCGTCGTCGAGGCGAGCGCGCCGACATTGACGCCACCGCGCGGCGTGAGCACGTCGATGGCGCTGTCCTGGTAGCTGCGCAGCTGGCTGGAGCCCATGTCCAGGTTGCCGGCAGCGCCCACGTCGGGGAACACCACGGCCAACGCGTCGTAGGCCTTCGCATAGGCGGTCGTGCGGTCGGCGCCGGCCAGCGCCGAGGCCTCGCGCCCGGCGGCGCGGATCGTGGCGAGCAGCACCTGGTTCGTGTAGATCGCCTGGCGCTCGGGTGCCAACGCGGCCAGTGCCGTCAACGAATCGGCCAGGCTCAGGCCGGCCTGCCCCGTCTCCTTCGCGATGAACGCCGGCAGCGTCGTCGCGCTGGTGTTGGCGTGGCCTTGCGCCGCGACCCAGGCGAGCACGTCCTGCGTTTGCTGCGCCTTGGGCACGGTCGTCGCCCATGCGGTGGCCAGCGCCGTGCCGACCACCTTGAGCTTGTCGGCGTCGGCGAGCGCGGCGAAGCTGGCCTGGGCCGCCTTCAGGTCGACGGTCGCGCCGTCGCCATTCCTGGCGTCCTCGCGACGTTGCGCGTCCGCGAGCACCGCCGCGTCGAAGGCCGCATCGCCGACCAGCGATTTCGTGTGCGCGACCTGGTCGGCGATGGATGCCGACTTGAACGCGGCCGCGGCAGCGCTGCCGATCCCGGGCGAGGCGCCGCCGGACTTGGCAGCGTCGAGCTGGGCCGCCAGGTCCGCCGCATAGGCCGCGACGCCCGTGCCGCCGAGGATCGGGAACCAGGTGGCGAAGGCGCCGGTGTAGTCGCCCTTGCCGAGCGAGACGCCCGCCAGCACGGTGATGGTCGCGCTCTCGCCCGGCAAGGCGGCATTCTCGCGATTGCCGGTAGCCCCCACGCCGCCGGAGGTGTTGAGCGCGACATTGCGTCCGGCCATCACGACGAGGTCGCCCGGACCCTGCACCTTCAGGCTGGCCGGGATGCTGGTCTTCGTGATGAGGACGTCCCTTCCGCCCTGCACCAAGGACAGCTCGTCGGCACCTTGCTGCTGCACGGCCATGTTCTGGGCGATCGCGATGTCCCGCCCGGCCAGCAGGCGGATCGGCTTGACGATGTTGACCTCGCCATCCACGGCGAGGTCGCCGGACTGCGCGACGACGCGCACCGGGTCTCGGTTGCCGTCGTCGTACGGCGTCAGGCCGATGCCGAAGGGCGAACTGGCCAGCGCGCCCGCCGTTGAACTGTCCACGAGGGTCGGGGTCGCCTGGCGCGCATCCGTGCCGCCGACGGTCACCGTGGAGACCGTCGCGTCCTTGCTCGCGAGGATGCTCAGGTCGGTGCTGGTGCCGGACACCTGCACCACGGTTCCGATCGCGACGCTGCCGGCGGGCGCGGCGAACAGGGCGACATCGGGAATGACCTTGTCGATGCCGGTCGATTGCGCGTGGTTCTGGGCGGCTGCCGTGCCGCTGTTGTCGGTCGTCGCCACGCCGAGATAGTCCAGGTCGCCGGCACCGGCGGCCATGCGCAGCGTGGCCCCGCTCGCTGCGCCGACCAGGGTCAGGCTCGAAGGCTGGGAGAACGCCTGCGCCGCGGCGCTGACGAGCCCGAAGGACGTCACGAGTCCCACCGTGGCATCGTTGCGCGCCTCCACGTCGATCTGGCTCGCGCCATGCAGCACCTGCAGGGCCGCCGGGGCGTCGGCCGTGCCGACGATGTCGCGACCGCTGCGCACCGTCAACGTGCCGGCGTCCTCGAGCACCTGGCCGTTGACGATGTCGCGCGCCGCCGTCAGGCTGAGATCGCCCCCGCCCTGCCGCTGCAGCCCGGCGGGCTGCCCCTGCGCGTCTCGCGCGATGTAGCCGCTGCTCGCGCTGGCCGCCTCGACGTTCAGCGCATCGCGGCCGGCGGCCACGGTCATGTTGCCGCCGCCGAAGGTGGCGAAGCCCTGCTGGAAGCGGTCGTAGCGTGCCCACCAGGTGGCCTGTCCGTTCGTGGTCGCATCGGCGCCGCGCCAAAGCCACTCGCTCACGTACTGCCCGTCGAAGTCGAGCGCGCCGGCGCCGGCCACGTCGCGCTGCGCGGTCACCGTCACGCTGCCGCCATTGGTCAGCGTCGGCGACTGCGCGACGGTGCCGGACCGCAGGAGGCTCTGCGCCTGCGCCGCCAGCCCCACGTAGCCCTGGCCCGTCGTGGGCGTGCCGGTGGTGTAGACCACGGCCTGGTGGTCGGTCAGCACCACGTCGCGCCCGGCTGCGATCTGGATGTTGCCGGTGGTCGTGCGCACGATCACGTCGCTGCCGTCGCCGCTGCCCAGGGTCACGTCGCCGGCATCGGCCGACGCGCGCGTGGACATCACGTTGGCCGCGCCCAGGTCGGCACCGCCGACCAGGCGGATCGTGCCGCCTTCCAGGTAGCTTCCGCCCGACTGCGCGATCACCGCGGCCGGCTTGATGACCGACGCGGCGGCGGCCGACGTGGGCGCCGTGCCGGCGGGCACGAAGCCGTCGCTGATGCTGCCCAGGACATCGAGGTTGCCGGCCGCGCGCAGGGTCAGGTTGACCGGCGCGCCCGTGGGCTGCGCGATCGCCTGGCCCAGGCTGTCGAAGGCGGTCAGGTTCCAGCCGTGGTTCGCGTCGGAACCCGTCATCACGAGGTCGGTGCCCGGATCGAGCTGGTCGACCTCGACGCCCGCCCGCAACTGGATCGGCGGCGCAGACGCGAGCAGCGCGCCGACCCGGCTGGTCACGCGCGCCGCGTTGGCGCCGTTCGTGCCCGCGAAGCCGACGTTGTCGGCGTTGACCTGGTCGATGAGCGCATCGTCAATCGTGTCCGTCTGGTACTGCTTGACGGCCTCGACCTGGAGCGCGGTCGCACCCGCGATCGCCGTGCCCGCCGCACCGGTCGTCTGCGAGATGCGGACGTCCTGGCCATCGTCGGTGCGCTGGGCGCGCAGCAGCACGCTGCCGGCCGCGCCGCCCGGTGTCGCAGCACCGACGTCGATGAGGCCGCCGTTCAGCAGGATGCGGCCGTTGCCCACCAGGTTGCCGTCGGCGTCCTGCGCGACGTTGCCGGCCATCAGCTGCACCTGGCCACCGACGTTGCCGGTGCTGTGCGAAGACAGGTTGGCGCCGGCGGCGACGGTCAGCGTGTCGCCCGCGGCCAGCACGATGCTGCCGCCGGACGTGTTGCCGGTGTCGAGCCTGCCCGCCACGGTCAGCGAGCCGGCATCGCTCTGCAGGACCAGGTGCTGCGCCGTGAAACCCGGTCCGCCAGCGGCGAGCACCTGGTCGCCGCTGCGATTGCGCAGCGTGATGGCGTCGGTGAAGTTGCCGGCGCTCGCGGCGAGCGTGCGCTGCAGCGCGTCCAGGTCCAGCGGGGTGCCGCTGTCGACCGACAGTTGCCCGCCGGCCTGGCCCGCGCGCGCGACGGCGCTCAGCACGCCGTCCAGCGAGACGCTGCCGCTGCTGGCCGCGATCGACACGCTGCCCGCCGCGCCGCCGGTCGAGCCGGCCGACACGCCGACGGTCGAGCCGGCGTCGAGGCGCACGTTGCCGGCCACGGCCTGGGCCTGAAGGTCGCCGCCCGAGGTCGAGACGACGACCCCGTCGAAGGTCTTGTCGCGGCCCGCCAGGTCGATGGCGGCGCCGGACGCCAGGTGCACGTCGCCCGTGGCCGCCGACAGGCTCAGTTGGCCCGAGGGCAGCACGATGCGGCCCGACTGCTCGATCGCCGCCCCGCTGAGTGCCACATGGGCACCACCGCCGGCCGCGGCGGTGGCGACACCGCCACTGGAGGACAAGGTCAACACACCCGCGGACGCGAGCGACGCGTCCGCCTGCGCGGTGGCTTGCAGCGCGCTGGCCGCCAGGGCGAGGTCGCCCGACGCCTGGAGCTGCGCCTGCCCCGAGACGACCAGTTCGTTCGTCGCCGACAGGGTCGTCTTCGCGGCGCCGCTGACCGAGCTGCTGCCCGGTCCGACGACGATCTGGCCGCTGCCGCCCGCGGTGCCCGTGGCCGTGACGTTCAGCTGGCCGCCGCCGGCCGTCGTCTCGGTGGTCGAGCCCGACGAGTTGAGCAGGGTGATGCCGCCGGCCGCGATGGTGGCGTTGGCGTCGGCGCCGACCAGGCGCAGTGCGCCGGTGTCTATCGTCAGCGACTGGAGGCCGCTGCCGCCGAGGACGGCATTGCCGGACAGGTCGATGCCATCGAAGCTGCGCAGCGTGAGCGACTGCGCGCCGGCGAACTGCGCGCTCAGCGTCGGCGTGATGACCAGCGTGGTGGCGGCCGGTGGCGCATCGTCCGCGCTGCCGACCGCGATCCGGCTCGCGCCCAGCGTGATGGCCGACGCGTGGAAGGCGGTGTCGCCGGCGATGACCGTCGAATGCGTGGCTTCCGCCGTGACCGCGCCGCCGGTGAGGCTGGCACCGGCATCGATGACCAGGTCGCCCGCTGCGCGCACGGCACCGGTGCGCATGGTGGTCGCGGCGGGATCCGCGCTCACGCGCAGCAGCGCGCCGTCGCCCTGCAGGGCGAGCACCTGGTCGCTCGCGCCGGTGCTGCTCGTCGCGTTCGCGACGATGCTGGCACCGGGTTTCAGTTCGACGCTGTCGCGCGCCAGCAGCACCAGGTCGGCACCCTTGAGCGCGTCGCTGCCGTTGTCCAGGGTCACGGTGCTCGCGCCGGTGGTCAACTGGCTACCGTCGGCCGAGCGGGTGCCGCCGATCACGAGCAGCGCGGCCGTGGTGGCATTGAGGTCGGCGACGCTCAGGGCGAGCGTGCCCGCCGGCGCCGCGCCGACGTCGCCGATCTGGATGTGGTCCGCGGACAGGTCCAGCTCGCCACCCACGCCGCCGGTCTTGGGCACCGTGAACAGCGTCGTGCCCTTGAGCGCGACCTGTTGCGCGGCGATGTTCAGGCGGCCCGCGTCCTGCGGCAGCTTCGGAACGGGCGTTCCTGCAGCTTGCGCCTGCGCGGCGAAATAGGTATCGGCGCTGCTGACGTTGACCTGGCTGAAGGTCTGTGCGAGCTTGGAGCTGAACAACTGGAAAGTCTGCGGCACCGCGCTGGTCGAGCCCAGGCCGGCGGTACCGATCTGGCCGCCCACCAGCACTGAGCCGTCCTGCCGCGCGATCGTCGCGCCAAGGGCCAGCGGGGCGCTGGAGGCGACCGGCTTGACCAGGAAGGCGCCGTCCAGCAGCGCGTAGCGTGCGGGCAGCAGCGCGTAGGTTCCCGCGGGCACCGGGCCCCCGGCACCGATGGTGATCTGCTTGCCAAGCGCCACGTTGGCCACCGCGCCGGTGGCGTCCTTGAGCACCGACACGTCGAAATCCTGGGGCGCGAAGCCCTTGATCGTCGGCACGAGCGCGTAGGCGCCGGCGGCAGCGCCGGCGAAGATGTCCTTGGAACCGCCGGGACCCGCGACGAACTCGGTCGCGATCAGGTTTCCGCCGCCGGTGTTGTCGATGGTCGCGCCGGCGTTGACGTCGACGACCGGTGCGGCCAGGGTCACGCTCTTGGCCGTCGGCGCGGTGACGGCGTGGTTGTCGTAGGTCCAGTTCGCGCCGTTGACGGTGCTGCCGTAGAGCACGGTCTGTCCGGCGCCCGACACCGAGATGTCGCTGCCGCTGCCGATGACGACACTGTCGCTGGCATTCAGCGTGATCTGGCCGAGCGGTGCGCGCAGCACGCCGTAGGCGGCCGCGTTGGCGGGGTCGACGGTCGTGATGTCGCTCGCGTTGACGGTGATCGAGCCGCCGGCCGACAGCGGCGCCACGCTGCTGCGGTCGCCGCCGGTCAGCAGCACGCGCTGCCCCGGCGCGTCGATCGTGAAGGCGGAGCCGGAGGTCACGCTCACCTGCGGGGCCGACAGGGCCAGGTCGGCCTGCAGCGAGAGCTTGCCCTGCTGGGCCGCGGACTGGACGCCGGCCAGCCGGATCTCGTCGGTGCCCGTGGCCGTGACGCCCTGGAAACCCTGCAGCCCCTGCATGCCGTAGAACTCCACGAGGTCGCCGTTCAGCGACAGCGCGGCCGAACCCGGCAGCGCGGTGGTGGGCGTGGGCAGGTCACTGGCCGGCGTGGCGCCGAGCAGCAGCGCGCCGCCGGCCTGCACGGCCACCGAGCGGCTCTGCGGCGACGCCGTGATCAGGGGCGCGTCCAGCGTGACGTTGCCGGCCACCTTGAGCGAGACGTCGCCGTTGAAACGGATCCGGTCCATCGAATGCAGCGTCACGTTCGCGAAGCCGTCGGCCAGGCTGGATGCCGACAACTGGGCAACGCCGTCGACGGCCGTCGCCTGGGTCACGGGGGCGTCCTGCACGACGATGGCGTAGTTGTCGACCAGGTCGACCGGACCGGATTCGCGCACGACGCGCAGGCCCGAGAGCGACAGCGAGAACGTGCCCGCCGCGCCAGCGCTGCCGCCGCCCTGCGCATGCAGCGCGCCGTTGACGACGGCGCCGCCCTCTTCCGCCGTGATCGCGATGCTGCCGCCGTTGCTGTCCAACTCACGCAGGTCCTGCGACGTGCTGCCGGCGGCATTGGTCGTGGTCACGCCCAGCACGTCGCTGGCGCCATCGGCCGCGATGACGGCGCCCTGGGCGATGTCGACCGCGCTCAGGCGCGCGTTGCTGCCCGTGACCGACAGCGACACGCTGCCGCCGTCGACGACCTGGCCCTGCGCGTACGCGCCGGTCACCGGCTGGCGAATGGACGTGCCCGACACGTCGATCGAGGCCCGCGGCCCCACCACCAGCGACCCGGCGACCGGGTTGTCCACCGCGTTGACGCCGGCGCCATCGACGATGGCCAGGGCGACCGTGCCGCCCGGGGCGGCGATGCGCCCTTCCAGGTCCAGGTTGCGGCCGGCCTTGAGCGTGACCGACGCCAGCGGGTCGGTGACGATCGCCGCGCCCGCCCCGACGACGAGGTCGCCCAGGACGGCCGCGCCGACCGGCGTGACGGCCGACAGGCTCACGCTGACCGGACTGCGCTGGGCGTCCAACAAGCGGCCCTCGGTCAGGAAGCTGGACATCCGCGTGCCGCTGGCCACGCCGCGCGCCGAGGGCGTGAGCAACCAGTTGCTCGCCTGCGGGGCGATCACGACCGAGCGCTGGATGTCCAGCTTGCTGAAGGCCTGGATGTCGTAGCGGGCGAAGGCGCCCCGGTCGAAGAATTGCGAGGACAGCTGCAGCGATCCGGTCTGCAGGCCGTCCTGCACGCCCAGGGGCAGCGGCTGGTTGCCGACGGTCACCGCATCCATGCCGTGCAGGGCGAGCGTGCCGCCGGTGACGAGCGACTGGTCGACGAGGGTCGCCCCCAGGTGCACCGCCGAGGCCGCGTCGTTCGCGCCCGCGCCGCGCTTCTGGTCGCTCTCGAGCGTGATGCTGCCGCCGGACGTCCCCGCCACGGCCCCGCTGGTCGACACCGTGGCGCCGCCGGAGACGTCGATGCGGCTGGCATCCTCGAGCACCAGGCTGCGCGCCGAACTGAGCGTCACCGTGCCGCCGGCCGTCGCCGCGACGGCGGTCGCGCCGTCGAGCGCCCGGTTGACCCAGTCGCCCGACACGTCCACGTCCGTGCCCGCCGCCAGCGTGACCGCGCCCGCGCGGGTCGTGCCGCCCAATGCCTGCGACCCGAGGTCGCGCGTGCGGGCCGTCACGGTGCCGCCTTCGGAATGGATGTCGCCCGCCAGCGTGATGCCCGCTGAGCCACCGGAGGCCAGGTCGACGGTCGCCGCGCGCGCCAGCGACAGGTCGGCGCCCTTCTCGATCGCGATGCCGCCGTCGGTGGTGACGACGAGCTTGCCCAGCCCGCTGCCGTTGATCGTCGCGGCGGAGATGCGGCTGGTCGTCGGCAGCGCGCCGTTCAGGGGATCGGCCCAGAAGCTGGCGGGCAGCGCGCCGTTGTTGGCGGTGATATCGAGGTCCCGCAGCGCCGACGTGACGAAGCGGGTGTCGCCGAACGCCACCGGCGTGATGCTGCCCGGCAGGACGTCGGCACGCAGGCCGAGGTTGACGCTGCTGCCCGCCGCCAGCGCATCGAGGCCGGCCGTCTGGCGCGCGCCGTTGGTGCTGCCCGCGGCGATGTGCCCGTCCAGGATCGTGTGCGGCGCCGACACGGTCAGCGTGCCGCCGGCTCGCCCATCCACATAGCCCGGCACGGTGATGGCCTGGGACGGCACCGCCGCGGCAACGGTGCCCCAGCGATCCTGCGTCGGCGTCGACACGCCCTGGATGGCGGTGTAGACCACGTCCTTGGGCGCGTTGTTCATCGAGTAGAGCGCACCGTTCGCGGCGACCAGCGTCGTCGGGCTCGCGGTGGCCTGGGTGTAGTTCACCTGCCCGCCCGAGACATTCAGCGTGGACGTCGCCGCCGTGACGACGGCGCCGGTGGAACTCAGGTTCAGGCTGCCGCCCGCCGCCAGCCGCTCGACGGCGTCGCGCTGGATGCCCGTCTGGTACACGCTGGTGTCGCCGAGGATGGGCACCGCGCTGCGCACGTCGAAGGTGACCTTGCTGCGGTACAGCGGGCCGTCCTTCTGCAAGGGCGCGTCCTTCAGGTCGGACTTGCCGAGCAACTGCGTGGTGACGTAGTTGCGCGCCGCGGACACGCTGGCGGTGTCGGTGCCGGAGACATCCAGCGTCACGTCGTCGCCGACGACGATGCGCGCCGCATCGTTGCCATCGAAGGCGGTGTAGTCGGCTGCGCCGTTGTCGCGGTAGTCCGGCTTGCCTTCCGCGCGGACGTTGACGATGCCGCCATGCGCGACGACGCTGGCGCCCGATTGCAGCGAGATGGTCTTGCCGGCCATCTCGACGCGCGAGGCCGTGAAGACGGAGTTGCCGTCGGAGGTGAGCACCTTGCCGTCCGCGCCGGGCGTCGTGTCGGGCGCGATCTCGACGCTGCTGCCGCTGCCCAAGGTCAGTGCACCGGACACGGTCGCGTGCTTTTCGGGGTTGTCCGGTGTACCGTCGACGGCGCCACCCCGCGCGAGCAGGAACACCGACCCATTCTGCGAGACGCTGGTGGTCGCGTTGATGCGGCCCATCTGGTTGACTGCCATGCCCACCAGCGTGGTGTTGCCGCGTGCGGTGGCGATCGTGCCGCCGACCAGGTTGCTGGCCGAGCCGGCATTGGCACCGATGCCACCCACCTCGACGAGCAGGCCGCGCACCACGGGATAGCTGGGGTTGGCCTCCGAGGCGTAGATCGTCTCGGCGGTCGGATTCTCCAGGTAGACCGACTGCCCGCCGGCGAGCGCGACCTGGCCATCGGGCGCCGAGATGGTGCCCGCGTTCTGCACGTTCTTGGCGAACAGGAACACGCGCCCGCCCGACGCCGTGGTGATGTTCGCGCCGGGATCGACCACCACGAAGTTGTTGCTGTCGGTGAACAGGCTGGGCACCGCGCCCGGGTTGAACGCGAACGTCGCCCCCACGCTGCCGATCGAGCCGGTCAGGTTGCCCAGGTAGTCGCTGTCCTTCAGGTCCAGCGTGGAGGCGATCAGCGAGCCGACGTTGACCTGCGCGTTGCGGCCGAACAGCACGCCGTTCGAGTTGATGAGGTAGATCGATCCACCGACCAGCGGTGCCTTGGTCGGATCGGGGTTGGCGTACTGCGACGTCAGGCTGCCGAAGATCTGCGACGGCGCGGTCGAGCCCGTCACGCGGTTGAGCGCGCTCGACGACTGCGTCGGGAAGTTGAAGGTCACGCTGCTGGCCGCACCGATGTCGAAGCTCTGCCAGTTGTAGATGCCGCTCGTGCTGGTCTGGTTGATGACCTGGTTCGTGCCGCCCTGGCTGTTGGAGGTGTTCACCGGCAGGCTCGCGCCGGTGCCGGAGACGCGCCAGCCCACCATGGGCCGCGGCACGACGGCGGGCGCCGGCGCGGCCGGGCGCGCGATCGCCGCCTGGGCGTAGCCGACCACCGGGAAGGCCGCGAACAGCGCCAGCACCAGCGGACGCAGGGGGAAGGACGTCGCGCGCACACCGGCGCGGCGGACGTTGACAGGGGTGCGAGGCGTCATGGGGGGCTTCCGGATCAGGAGAATGGAGCGTCAGAAGTCGACCGCGACCTTCAGGTGCGCGCGCGGGCTCCCCGATTCGGTCGCCTGCGTCGTGCGCACCGGCCAGGCCAGGTCGAACTCGCCGGCCAGGGACTTGCGCAGCCGCGCGCGCAGGCCGAAACCGGCGCCGCCGATGGACGTGTGCGGGGCCTGTCCGGTCGCCGGCTCGAACACCCAGGTGCGCGCGCCGTCGATGAACGCGAGCGCGTAGGTCTGCGACAGCAGCGACGAACGGCCCTCCGGCGCGTCGCTGCCGAGCCAGCGCGACAGGCCGGGGCCGAAGTCGGCGCTGTGCAGCTCGAGCGAGCCCAGGAAGCCGCGATCCCCGGCCGCCTCGGCTTCGTAGTAGCCGCGCACCGTCTCGGCGCCGCCGGCGGTGAACTGCTCGCCACTGGGCAGCGGACCGGTCGCCACCTGGACGTCGACGCGCAGGTTCAGGCTGGCGCCCGTGCCGCCCAGCGGGAAGGCCTGCCGCAGGCCGGTGCGCAACGACGCGAAGCTGCCGTCGCCGCCCTGGCGCGAGCAGGCGAACTGGTCGGCCGTGCCGCCCGGGCAATCGACGTTGCGCCGCAGGATGCTGCGAAATGCCGCGGTCAGCTGCAGCGAGAACTGGGTCTGGTTGCGGCCGCCCGGGTCCAGGGTGCCGTTGTAGGCGAACTGCAGCGGCAGGTAGCGCAAGGGCGTGGAGATCACGCTGTCGCCGGCGCGGGTCTCCTGCTTGATGTCCTTGAAGTCCAGGCCGTAGCTCACGCTCTGCACCGTGTCGGCCGGCCCGGCCAGGCCTTGCGCGCGGCGCAGCCCGAGCGTCGTGCCCTTGCCCAGCACGTTGACGTCGCCGATCGCGGCGACGTTGCTGTTGGAATAGATCGCGTAGCCCAGCCAGGTGCTGCCGTCGTCCTGCGGCACCGAGTAGTTCAGGCTGGCCACGCGCGATTCGGCGGTGTCCTGCGGCGCTGTCTGCAGCGTGACGGCGATGCTGTGATCGAGCTGCCACAGGTTGTCGTAGCGCGCGGTCGCCGACAGCCGCAGGGGCCTGGTCTGCGCCGCCGCGCGGTTGTTCAGTTCGACGCTGCCATACAGCGGCAGCTTGTCGTCGATCTTCAGTTCGGTCTCGATCGTGCCCGGGGCCGCGCCGGCCTTCATGATGGGCTGCACGCGGCGATCCTCGGTGCGGTTGACCAGCGCGAGCTGGCGCTGCACCTCGTTGAAGTTGGGCACCTTGCCGTCGGCCAGTTCCGGCACCTTCTCGCGGATGTAGCCTTGCGAGAAATAGCGCGATCCGCTGACCTTGAGCCGGGTCACCTTGCCTTCGAGCACGCTGAGCCGCACCAGCCCGCCTTCGACCTTCTGCTCGGGGATGTCGACGAACACGCTGAGGTAGCCGGCGGTCTGGTAGACCTTCTCGAGGGCCGCGCGGGCGTCCTCGACCGCACTCATCTGCCTGCCCTCGCCCAGGAACGGCATCACGGCGCGCTCGATCGCTTCGTCCGCGAGCACGGTGTTGCCCTCCACGTCGAACTGCAGGATGTCGAAGGTCGGTGCGGCCGCCGGGGTCGCCGGCGCCGGCTGCGCGGAGCCGGGACCGTGCAGGACGAGTGCCAGGGTGGCGACGGCGGCGGCGCGGAGGCAGCGGGAAGTCGTTCGGAGCATTCGAAGGGACGTTTTCAAGGCGCGGCGCAGGGGTACGGGCCTCGCGCGGACGGTGCGTCCGGCGAGAGCAAAGCAATTCCACAAAAGGCAGGCAGCGAGAGGCTGTGAGGCCTCCCGCTGCGGTTCGCTTGTCGATCCGGCCGTCGGCATGCCGGCGGCCGGGCGGCAAGGACGTCTTACTTGACGTAGGTCAGCGGTTGACGGCTGTCCTTGTTGCGGGCCACGCGCGAGCAGGCGGCCAGCTCGTCACCGGTCCAGGCCGTGGCGTTCGTGCCCGAGCAGTTCGCCGGAGTGGCCAGCACGCCGTTGGCGGCAGCCGCCGACACCGCGTTGATGTTCTTCGGGAGCTTGAACGCGGCGCCGAAGGCGTTCGGGAACAGCGTGGTGGCGGTCGAGGCGACCTTCTTGCTCACGTTGTAGAACGACTCGTAGACCCACTGGTACTGGCCTTCCTTGGCGGTCGCGCGGCCAGGAGCCACGTTGTCGATGCTCAGGAAGTGCGTGCCGGTGCCGGTCAGGTCGCGGTCGGCACCGACGATGCCGATCGAGTAGCCGCCGGAAGCGTTGGCCGCGGCGACGCAGGAGACGACGTTGCCCGAGCTGCTTTCTTCGGAGATGAAGAAGGCGCCCGCGGTGTTGCCGCCGCGCACGGCGCCGACGGTGTTGCCGGCGGGGGTGGCCGGCGTGATCGGGAACGCGTTGTACGGCAGGTCGAGGAACTGGACCTGGGCGGTGGCGCGCGTGCCCGAGCCGATCGCACGGCTGCAGACATTGACCTGGTTGGTGACGCCCGGCAGGAAGGTCGCCGGCGAAGTGGCCGCGTTGCGGCCGAAGATCGTCCAGCCCAGGCCGGCGGCGTCGTAGCCGCTGGCAAAGACGGAGGCGAACGCCGACTTCGGAATCGAGGCGGCGCCCGTCAGGGTCTGCAGGTCGTTGTAGAGGTTGTCGTTGCCGATCAGCGCGAACACCTGCTCGGCGACGGAGGTCACCGAACGGAAACCCGTGTTGGCCACGGTCTGGCCGGCGAAGGCCGTCGGCTTGTTCACGTTGTTGTTGAAGGCCACGGGCTCCAGGTCGGAGACACCGGCGTCCGGCACGACGTTGGCCACGTTGTTGCAGGTCTGGTCGGTGTCGTTGCAGCTGGTCAGGTCGATCAGCGCGACGGTGGTCGTCGGCGCGGCGGTGGTCGCGGAGTACAGCGGGAACACGCCTTGGGCGGAGCCACCGGCTTCGCGCTTGACGATCGCCACGTTCTGGCCGGCGAAGCTGGCGCCGAAGTCGTTGCCGGTGGCCAGGGTGCAGGAATACGCGTTGTGCGAATTGCCGTTGGTGGTGTCGCCCGAACCGGCGGCCGAACCCGCCAGGCCCTTGTACTTCGTGTAGGTGCCAGCCACGCAGTTGCCCGGCTGGTTCAGGACGCCTTCGATGACGGCCTGCAGGGCGGACGAGCCCGTGATGTACAGCTTGATCGGCGCGGCGGCCGTATCGGCGGCGTTCAGGGCGAAGGCCTGGGAAGACGCGAGGGCGCACGCGCCCAGGACGAATTGATGCAATTTCATGAGATACCTCGAGATTTTGAGAGTCGCTCGCCATCGCGCAGGCAGGCCGCGCAGGGCGAGCGTTGCCGTGCGACCGTCCGTGAACGGTCGCATCGGCTGGGGCGTGAAGGACTTAGCCGCGGTTGCGGCGACGCAGCGCCAGGAAGCTCAGCATGGCCAGGCCGGCGGCAGCCATCGGCAGGGCCGGCGCTTCCGGGACGGCGGCGACGTTGTAGCTCAGCACGTAGTTGCCGCCGACTTGCGACAGGTTCATGACGCCAGCCAGCGTCGTCTCGACAGCCGGGGCGCTGCCGCTCTGTTGACGGGCGACGAGATCGACGGCCAGGTCGGTGCCGACAGCGCCGTTGTTCTGGTACAGGACGCCGTTGAAGCTGTCCATCGACGAATTCAGGTAGTACGCCGGCGTGCCGGAGACGTTGTAGCTGTCGCCGTTGGCCAGGGTCTTGTGCGTGCCGGTCGTGTTCACGTTGTTGTAGAACGACAGCGCGATCTGGCCTTCGCCGCCTTGGACGGCGCTGCTGTCGTAGTTCGCGCCAACTTGGCCGACGAACGACGCGTCGATGGTGCTCAGGATGGCGGCGTTGTTGCCGCCGTTGTTGTCCTTGCCACCGATGACCGCGTATTGCCAGTCGGCCGAGTTGGCACCTTCGGCGGTGGTGAAGGCCGACCAGTTGGCCGAGGTCAGCGTCGCGAGGTTGGCGTTGGTCGTGTTCGCGCCAGCCAGGAACTGGTTGAAGGTCACGCCCAGGTCGAGGGTGTACGACGCGTTGGCGTCATAGACGACCAGCGCGAGTTCGCCGTTGCCCAGGGCGTCCGGATTGACGAGCGCGGCTTGCGAAGCGGCCGAGGCGACGAGGCCCAGCGCGGCGACGATGTACTTGAGTTTCATGAGTCTCTCCAAATAGAGGAAGTCTTTGTTTCAGACCGAACGGCAGCGAACCTGCCACCGGCGGGAGCAACGCGACCACCTGACGGGCCTGGCGCTGGCATCAAACCCCAGGCGGGGATGTGCTGCGGCGCTGGCTGCGGGCAGACGGGGCTGTGTGGGCCCCTTCAGAAAAGAACAATGCCGCTTTGGCAGCAGACACCGCAGTATTCGGGTGCAACGTGACATGCACGTTTTTGGCCTGCACCCGAAACACGCCGAACAGACTACGCAAGCTGGGGGGACTTACCCGAACTCACACGAGGACCCGCACGCCGCCGACCACCGCGGCGACCTGGCGCGTCTTCAGCGCATTGACCAGCGAGAGCGTCGCGCCTGCGAGCTGGGCCACGAGCTCGTTCCAGCGCGCGGCGACCGCGGGCTGCCCGGCGAACCCCAGCGGGTCGTCCCAGGCGTACCAGACCACGCGCTCGATCCCGCAGCCCAGCGCGAGCAGCAGCGTGCGAGCGATGTAGTCCTGCTGGTGCTGCGCCACGAAGCTGTCGAGCGGGGGCGTGATGGCGCTGGTCTCGGTGATCCAGATCGGCTTGCCGTCGAGGCCGTGCAGCGCCATGCAGGCACGCACGTTGGCCACCATCTGCGGGATGGCGAAGACGTTGTTGAAGCCGTCGTGCGAGTAGGCGTGGAAGGCGATGGCGTCGACCCAGTCGCGGCCGCTGCCGCCGGCGGCGTCGTCGGCCCCGAGGAAGCGGTCGAGGTAGTCGGTGCCGGACGCATCGCCGGCCAGCCAGGGGTATTCCAGCCCGGTCGGCGCCGGCGACAGCACCAGCGCCTGGGGATCGACGGCCTTGACGGCCTGGTAGACGGCCCGTGCCATCGCGGCAAGCGCCTGCGGCGTGCCGGTGAAGTAGTTGCCGCGGTCGACGCCGCCGCCGCCCGCATACTTGGGCTCGTTCCAGATCTCGAACGCGGCGATGGGCGTGCCGCGCGCCACATAGCGCGCGCACACGGCGGATGCGAACGCCCCGAGGTCGCCGGTGGCCGCCGGTTCGGCGTCGCTGCCGGGTGCGTAGTGGCCGGCCTCCGCGGGACGCGCCGATGCCCACGTGGGCGTGCCCAGGAAGTTGAAGACGACATCGCGCCCGCTCGCCGCCGCCGCGGAGACGAAGGCGTCGAGCGCGGCCCAGTCGTACAGGCCTCGGCCCGCCTTGGCGATGTCGATCCACATGCAACCCGCGAGGTCGACGTTGCGCGCCACCGCGTAGGTCGCCGTGGGCCGCTGGGCGTGGTAATGCATGCCGGCGAAGCGCGGGTGCACGACGCGCGGCGCCGCGAGCACATTGGTGCCCAGGTGCGGGGCGATGTCGGGCGAGAAGAAGTCGTCCACGGTATCGAAGACGTAGCTGTTGGCCGCCACGCTCACGCCCACCGTGTCGGCCGGCACGGACTGCGGGGTGACGATGTCGCCGGTGCGCACCACGGGAACGGTGACGGGCATGGCGTCGTCTCCGTCAGGCCAGCATCTCGACGCTGAACCACTCGAGCACCTGCTGGTCCGCGGCGCTGACCGAACGCGAGTCGTTGAGCGCACCGAAGCCGAGCGTGACGTCCTGCGTGAAGTCGATCGCCGAGGCGGTGAACGCGTTGCCGCTGGCACCGTAGCTGTAGTCGATCGGCCGAACCTGGTTGACCGCCATCGCATTCTGGTTCTGCAGCGTGATGTTGAGCAGCACGGTCGCCTGGGTCGAGAACTGGCCGCGCGAGTCGAACAGCGGCGTCGCGCTCGACGCGTAGGTGCCGACGCCGAAATACGCCCTCACCTGCGGCGTCCTGCTGCCGGCGGCGCTGCCCGGGAACGAGTACGCCGCGGTGATCCGCAGGCCCGACGACGGGCCGAGCACGTAGGCGGGAATCGTGAAGCTGTCGAGCAGCACGTCCGCGGACGCACCCACCGACGCATCCATGCGCGCGTTGCTGAACCGGTGGGCCAGCACCAGCGGATTGGAGGCCGGCACCCAGGCGCTGCCGTTGGAGATCCACAGCGAGCCGCGCGCGCCCACGTCGGGGACGAAGATCGCCTGGCCCGCGGACGTGGCCGCGGACGGACGCGCCGCCCAGCCCGTGATCGCCGTGACGGGCGCCGGCGAAGGGGACGGCGAAGGGGACGGCGACGGCGTGGGCGCCGGCGCGGCCGCGGCGCCGCTGCAGCCCTGCAGCGCGGCGATGCCGAACGGCACGCCCAGCAGCAGCTTGCGGCGCGCTCTCAGGGCCTGCGTGGGGGAATCGGGGTCGGTCAAGTCGGGTCTCTTCAGGCAGGCGGTTGCAGACATCTTCGACACCTTGTGCGACGCCATCGTGAAACTGGCGGCGCGGGCGCGCATAGGCCGAATGGCGCGCCGGTGGCCGCCCGGACGACACCGCGGCGTCAATCCGCCGGCCTAAGCTCGCCCCCATGTCGTCCGTCCGCATGCTGCGGCGCGGGCGCCGCCGATGTCGAAAGCCACGCCATGAGATCCCCGTTCCTCCGCCCGCGCGCCGCCAGCGCCTTCCTGCTTGCCTGCGCCGCCTGCTGCGCACCCGGACCGGCCCAGGCCGCGTCGGGCTGGGGCTATACCGACCTCGGGGCCCTGGACGGCAGCTTCGTCGGGCCCGCCTCGCCGGCGGAAACCGGCATCGGCATCGGGCAAGCCTTCGCCGCGAGCCTGGGCACGGCGTTCAGCTACAGCGGCAGCAACGCAACCGACATCACCACGCTGAATGGCGTTTCGGGCGGCTCGTATTTCGTCAATGCGGCCGGCCAGGTCGCCGGCCCCGCCTACGGCACGTCGGACCAGGCATTCCTCTATGCCGGCGGCAAGTTCAGCACCATCGGCTCGCTGGGCGGCACCGGCACCTACGTGACCGGGCTCAACGCGTCGGGCGAGGTGGTCGGCTACGGCAGCGCGGCCGGCAATGCGAGCACGCATGCGTTCACCTATGTCGGCGGCAAGATCACCGACCTGAAGACGCTGGGCGGCTCGTCGAGTTCGGCCATCGCCGTCAACGACGCGGGCCAGGTGGTCGGCAACTCCAACACCGCCGGCGATGCGGCGAGCCACGCCTTCCTCTACAACAAGGGCGGCAACCTCGTCGATCTCGGCACGCTGGGCGGCTCGTCGAGTTCGGCCACGGCGATCAACTCGTCGGGCATCGTCATCGGCAGTTCAACGCTCGCCGGCAACGCGGCCAAGCACGCCTTCGAGTACAGCGCCGGCAAGCTGGTCGACCTCGGCACGCTGGGCGGCACCAACAGCACGGCCATCGCGGTCAACGCGAGCGGTGCGGTCATCGGCAACGCGAGCACGGCCGGCAACGGCAGCACGCACGCGTTCCTCTTCGCGGGCGGCAAGATGACCGACCTCGGCACGCTGGGCGGCCCCAACAGCTATGCGCTGGGCATGGATTCGTTCGGCGACGTGGTCGGCCTGTCGGACACGGTCGTCAACGGGGTCACGGTGCAGCACTCGTTCCTCTACAGCAAGGGCACGATGGTGGACCTGTCCACGCTGTTTCCGGGCGTGAAGAGCTTCGTGGTGGCCGGCATCAACAACGCGATGCAGATCATCGGCGCCGCGACGACAGCCAATGGCACCGTCCGCGGGCTGGTCGTCTCCGCCGTGCCCGAAGCCGACAGCGCCGCGATGGTCCTGGCCGGCTTCGCGCTGCTGGCGTGGACGGCGCGGCGTCGCCGACGCTGAAGCGCGCCGGGCTCACCGACCCAGCAACTGGCGCGCCGCGGCGACCAGGAACAAGGTGTTGGTGGTCAGGTAGCGACGCCACAGCCGGCCCGGCTCGCTGAGCAGCCGGTAGAGCCATTCGAGCGCCAGGCGCTGCATCCATTCCGGGGCGCGCCGCACCGTGCCGGCGTGGAAGCCGAATGCCGCGCCCACGCCGATCATCACCGAGCGCACCCGGTCGCGGTGCTCGGCCATCCAGATCTCCTGCTTGGGGCAGCCGAGCGACACCCAGACGGTGCTGGCGCCGGAGTCGTTGAGCAGGCGCATCAGCGCCGCGTCCTCTTCGGCGCTGAGCGTGCGGAACGGCGGCGAATGGCTGCCGACCACGCGCAACCCCGGGAAGCTGGCCTCGATGCGTGCCTTCAGGCGCTCCAGCGTGTCCTCGGTTCCGCCGAGCAGGAAGACGGACTCGCCATAGACGGCGGCCGCGGCGAAGTAGTGCCACATCAGGTCCGGGCCGGAGACTCGCTGCTGCGACTCGACGCCCGACTTGCGCATCAGCCACGCGACCGGCGCCCCGTCGGGCACCACCATGTCGGCGCCGCGGATGGCGGCGGCGAGCCGCTCGTCGCGCTGGGCCGTGACGACCGCATGCACGTTGCAGGCGCAGACGTAGCGGCTCTCGCGGGCCGCGGCCCAGCGCAGCAGCGTCGCCACGGCGCCGCCGCGGTAGACGACGTCGATCTCGGCGCCGATCACGTCCTGGCGTTCGCGGAACTCGGTCATGGGCTCTTTCGGTTCGCTGCCGGATCGGCGATCGCCGCGCGATAGATGTCGACCAGGCGGGTGTAGTTGATGTCGGGCGCGTAGAGCGCCTCGAAGCGCGCCCGGGCCCGGACGCCCATGTCGGCCATGCGCGCCGGGTGCGCGGCGGCCCAGCGCAGCAGCTCGCCGAGTTCGCGCGCATTGCCGGGGTCGAACAGCAGGCCGGTGACGCCTGGCTCGACGAGTTCGGCCATCGCGCCCAGCCGGCTGGCGATCACCGGCAGGCCGGCACCGAACGCCTCGACCAGCGTGCGCGGAAAGTTCTCGTACCAGATGCTGGGGAGCACGAGGGCGAGCGCGCCGCGCATCTCGCCCTGAACCTGCGCCTGGGTGAGCGCGCCCAGCATCTCGACGCCGGCGCGGCCCTCCAGCGGCGCGGCATGCGGCCCCGTTCCCGCGACGCGCAGCGCGAGGCCGGGGCAGGCGGCCCAGGCCTCGGCCAGGACGTCGACGCCCTTCTCCGGCGCCAGGCGACCGACGAACAGGAAGCCCGCGCGCGCGGCCGGCGCCGGGTCGCGCGCGATGTCCGCGAAGTTCGGCTTGACGACGATGCGATGCGCGGGCAACCCCGCCTGGATGAACTTGGCGCGGCAGAACTCGTTGAGCGCGATGTAGCGCGACACCTTGTCGCGGTACGTGCCCAGTGCGCGATGCAGCACGAGCATGCCCACGACGACGGCGGTCTGCGCGCGCGAATCGCGGTAGCAGGCGTGCCGCAGCGCGGGCCAGGGCGTCCCGCCCATGCAATCCTCGCAGACCCGGCCTTCGCGCAGGAACATCGCCTGCGGACACGCCAGGCGAAAGTTGTGCAGTGTCTGCACCACCGGCACGCCGGCCTGGGCGCAGGCCCAGTAGAGCGACGGCGAGACCAGCGGCAGCGTGTTGTGCACGTGCACGACCGCGGGTCGGCAGCGGCGCAGCAGTTCGAGCACCTCGCGCTCCGTCCGGCGCGACCACAAGGTCTGCGCGGCCAGGCTCCAGCGGCCTTCGCCATCGATGTCGGCGTTGTCGCGCCGCAGTTCGACCACCTCATGGCCCTTGCGCGCCAGCAACGCGGTCTCGTCGGCGACGACGCTGTCCTCGCCGCCCGCATGGCGGTAGGCGTTGTGCACCACCAGCACGCGCTCGCGGCTCATTCGCCGCCTCCCGCATCCACCGCATGGACGACGGCCGCCGCGATGCCGGCGGCGGCGTTCGCGTACGTGTACTCGGCCACGAGTTCGAGGCCGCGACGCGACATCCGCTCCCAGTTCGCGCCGTCGTCGAGCAAGGCCGCCGCGGCCTCGGCCCAGCGGGCAACGTCCAGCGGCAGCACGCGCCCGTTCTCGTGATCGCGCACCAGGTCGTCGGCCGCGCCGGCATGCGGCGAGACGATCACCGGCACGCCGGCCGCGCAGGCCTCGTTGGCGACCACGCCCCACGGCTCGCCCGCGCTGGGAAACAGCAGCAGCCGGCTGCGCGCGTAGTGCAGCGGCAGCTCGCCCTGGCGCGCGAAGCCGCCGAAGCGTACGTCGACCCAGGTCGCCACGTCCTGGCCCGCCTGGCGCATGCGCCCTTCCAGCTCGCCCGAGCCCAGCACCAGCAGCACGACGCGCCGCGCCAGGCGCCGACCCACGGCCGCGGCGACCTCGATGGCGAACAGCGGCGACTTGCTGGCGACGAAGCGGCCGCAGAAGAGCATGTCGATGTCGCGCTCCGGCCGCATCGCGGCCGCGAACGCGGGGTTGTCGGCGCACAGGTGCGACTTGAACAGCGCCCCGTCGGCGACGCCGAAGCGACGGTACAGCGCGAACGACCCCTCGCTCGCGCCGATGAACGCCTGCGAGCGGGCATAGACGATGCGGCGCAGCCAACGGTGCAGGCCGCTCAGCGACGCTTCGGAATTCTCGGTGCCGTCGGTCATCGCGACATGGCGCACGCGATGCGCATGCGCATGCGCGTACGCGAAGGCGATCAGGTGGGTCGGGTTGAAGCCGGTGGTCACGACCACGTCGGGCGCGAACTCCCGCAGGCGCGGCCACACATCCGGGTTCGTGTGGATGAAGCGACCGGCCCAGGTGAGCATCCGCTCGCGCAGGAACACGTGCACCACCCGCAGCCGCTGCAGGTCCCAGTCGCGGTCGGGCTCGCGGCCGCTGCAGAAGAACACCTGCAGCTCGATGCCCGGCATGCCGGCCAGCAGCTCGTAGATCGGCAGGCGGTACGGTGCCGGGATGTTGGTCACGATGGCCACGCGGACGACGCGCCGCTCGCCGGCCGGCATGTCGCCACCGGCCACGAGCCGACGGGGATCGATCGCTGCGTTCATGGTGCGCACGACGTTAGCTGCGCTGCATAACCTGCGTGTGACGCCGACCCGGCGCGCGCCGGATCCGTCCTGGCGGCGAGGCGGCGGCGCGGCTGGCGGGCGTAGTGGCAGGCCATCGCCAACAGCAGGCCATGCAGGAACGTGCTCCACGACAGGATGCCTTCGGAGCGCATCGGCGCCTCGGTGACGCAACGCACCAGCATCAGCATCAACAGCATCAGCACCAGCCCGCGCGACGCCACCAGGCTGCGCAGCGCCGTCGCCAGCAACGTCGCGAGGTAGGCCAGCAGCAGGGCCAGACCGACGAGGCCGGACTCGCCGAGCGTCTGCACGACCTGGTTGTGCGCCTGGCCCACGTAGAACATCTGGAACTCGCGCTGGCGCTCCGGCCCCCAGATGCCGGCGCCGTAGCCGAACAGCACGTTCTCCCGCCAGGCCCGCAGCGTGATGTCCCAGATCTGGGTCCGGCCGGTCAGCGTCGCCACGTCGACGCGACGTTCCAGGTAGCCGGCGACGTCGAAGGCGGCTGCCGCGGCGGCCGCCAGCACCAGGACGACGACCAGGGAGACGACCGTGAGGACGCTGCGCCGGAAGTGATCGCCGGGGTCGCGGCTGTCCGGCGTGCGGGCCAGGCGCAGCGGCAGCCAGACACACACCAGCATCAGTGGGATCGTGCCCCAGGTCGTCTTGGATTGCGCCAGGACGAGCACGGCCGCGCAACACGACAGCACCAGCCAGCGCAGCATCCGCCAGCGCGACGGCGAGTACAACTCGATCAGCATGCCCAGCAACGCGATCGGGCCGAGTGCATTCGCGTGCGGCGTCAGCCCGAACAGGCGCCAGTCGATGCCCGGGATCAGGCCCGGGTCGGGCCGGTGCAGCACGAAGTCGGGCCGCAGCCAGATGCAACCCAGGCTGCCCGCCATCAAGGCCAGGATCACCAGTCGTGCTGCGCCGAGCATCGGCGCGATGCCGGCCGGCCGCTGGTAGTAGATCGCCGCCAGCAGGATCGGCAAGTACAGGCTGCGCGCGGAGAAGTCGGGCTGGTCGGAGGCCGCGGCCTGCACCAGCACCGTGCCGAGGTAGTAGGCCAGCATCGTCCACAGCAGCGGCCGCGCCGGATCGGGCGCCGTGCGCCGCCGGTCCGCGACCCAGCCGCGCGCGATCTCCACCAGGGACGCGAGGACCAGGTACAGGCTGAACCAGCGCGACGCGGCGAAGCCGCCGGCGACGTCGTCGTAGATCAGCGTGCTGCTGGCCTTGGTGTCGTCGAGCTCGCGTGTCGTGAGCGCCACCGACAGCAGCGCCCCCACGCCCACCACCACCAGGACGACGGCCAGCCGCAGCGCGGGACTGGCCGCCGCCGTCACCCGGTATTGAAGAATGCACGCGAGCGCCAGGCCCAGCGCGAAGGCGACGATGATGAACGCGGGAATCGCGTAGGCCAGCAGGGATGCCATCGCGTCGCCTCAGGCCGTTGCGGACATCGCTTGCGGTGCGTCGCCGCGCAGCACCGCGTCGACGGTCAGGCCCCAGCGCGCCTGGAACACGTCGCGCGCGTAGGGACGCACCGATTCGGCGGCGATGCGGCCCATCGCCGGCAACGCATCCCGCCCGGCCAGCACCCGTTCCAGCCAGGCCGTGACGGCGGCCTGGCTGCGCGGCAGGATCCAGCCGTTCTTCCCGTCGACCACGAATTCCTCCAGCCCGTGCACGCCCTCGCACACCATCACCGCAAGCCCGGCGGCCGCGGCCTGGGCGACGGCCAGGCCGAAGGTCTCGTAGATCGACGGGAACGCAAAGACGTCACAGGCCCACAGATACGGGCGCACGTCGCGTTGCAGGCCGACGAAGCGCAGGCGGTCCGCCACGCCGAGCTGCGCCGCCGAAGCCGCGAATTCCGCGATCTCGCCCGGCTGGCCGCCGATCACCACGATGCGCGCGCGATCGCGGTCGGTCCCCCGCAGCGCGGCCAGCGCCGCGATGAGCAAGCCCAGTCCCTTGCGCGCGAAGTCGCCGAGCGCCATGAATCCCAGGACGAGATCACCTTCGGCCAGGTCGAGCCCGGCGCGCTGTCCCGCGCGATCGAAGCCGTCAGCTCGGGCGAAGTGCTCGATCGCCACCGGATTCGCGATGACGCGCAGCCGCGCCGCGGCCGCGGGATATTCGGTCGAGATCTCCCGCGCCAATCCGTGCGAGGGGACGACGATCCAGCGCGCGCGGCGCATCGCCCGCGCTTCGCAGGCCGCGTTGAAGCGATGCACCGCCCACCGCGACAGGCGCCGCAGCCCTGTTCCCGAACCCTGGCGCCACTGGTGCTTCAGGTAGCTGCGGTGGCAGAAGTGCGCATAGCAGATGTCGGCGCCGGGCAGCTGGCCCTGGGTCGCCTGCAGGCAATCCGGCCGGCCGTTGCGCAGGCGCCAGGACAGGTAGTGCAGCGGGACGCTCAGGTGGAAGACGATGTAGCGCAGCAGCACGGGCGCGGTGGGGGCGCGCACACGGATGAATTCCACGCGGGAATCCGCGCCGCGCTCGAACCGGTCGCCGAAGACGGTGACGTCGAACCGTTCGGCCAGCCCCTGCACTTCGGCGAGCACGCAACTGCCGGCGGGACTGTCCTGCGCCACCGCCATGTCGACGATCGCGAGGCGCGGCCGCCGCACGTCGCCGCTCCTCAGCGCGCCAGCCAAGCGCCACCCCGCTTGCGGCCGAACAGCGCCACGTGGGCGGCGCCGGCATACAGGTCGGGGCCTCCTTCATCGGTGTTGGCCATCTGGACCAGGTCGCAGTGCTGGCGCACGAACGCGAGATCGTCGAAGACCGAGTACGGGTACGACAGCCCGTCCCCCTCGCTGATCCGATAGCCCTTGCCCCCGCTGCGCAGGCGGTAGGCGGTCTTCCAGAGCCCGAGCGAATCGAGCAGGCGCTTGGCCAGTCGATTGGGCCGCGAGCCCGCCGCGAAATGGTTGTCGTCCGAGATGAAGACGCCGATGCGAGCGACGCGCAGCATCTCGGCGACCATGCGCCGCGGCTCCGCGACGTGATGCAGCACGCCGAACTCGCAGACGACGTCGACGCTCGCGTCCGGCCAGGCCAGGCGGGTCGCGTCGCCGTCGACGAGGGCATCGGCGGCGAGGCCCGCGGCGTGCCCGATGGCGCGCAACTGGGCGGACGGCTCGATCCCGATCACGGACGTGCCCGGTCGATGGCGCTGCAGGTACAGCGGCGCGCGGCCGGTGCCGCTGCCCACGTCGAGCACCGACCGCACGCCATAGTGGTCGAGCAAGCCCGACAGCCAGGCCAGCGCCCGTCCGTGCTCGTCGTGCTCGCTCACGTGCAGCGCCTCGTAGCGCCCGGCGGTGGCCGCGTAGTAGTCGCGCTGCTGCGCGACCTGGTCAGGGTGCTTGTTCATGGGCGTGCTTGCCGGCGGGGCTGGAAGGAGGGCTTGAGCAGGCCCTGGGCGACGACCTTGGCGTAGGGCAGCACGAAGTGGATCGGCCAGAGCGGCCCTGCATGGCGCCGCGTGAGGGCGAGCCAGGAACGCCAGGGCAAGCCCTTGCGGGTCATCATGTCGCGCCAGCGATGCGCCAGCGTCTGCGTGGCGTCGACCCAGGTTCCGCGCGCCGGGTTGTCGCTGCAGGTGCCATGCACTCCGGCGTCGACCCACACCTGCACGCCCAGCCCGCGGGCGCGCAGCGCGTAGTCGGTGTCGCCCATCGAGTGTTCGAACACCGGGTCGACGTTGCCGACGCGCTGCGCGACGGCCGCACTGACCAGGACGATGTTGCCGGTCATCGAATCGCATTGCTGGGGCACCGGGCCCGGCTGCACGCGCTCGACGCGCATCGGCCGCCACTTCGAGGGCCGCCGCTCGCCACCGTAGGTCACCTGCCCCGTCGCGGCGTCGATGGTGCTGCCCACGAGCAGGACGTCCGCACCCGCCGTCGCGCGCACGCGGGCCCGGCTCGCCAGCAGTCGCGCCAGCGCGTCGGGCTGCAGCATCGTGTCGTCGTTGAGCCAGAGGTAGTCGTCGAAGCCCAAGCGCAGGGCGGCTTCGAAGGCGCGATGCATGCCGCGGCACCAGAACAGCGCGCCCTCGGCGGGGTCGGGCCGGATCACAGTCACCCACGGGAATTGAGCGCGCACGGCCAGCGCCGTGCCGTCCGAACTGCCGTCGTCGACCAGCACCGCGCTCACCTGCACGTGGGGCAGGCCCGTGCTGGCCGCCAGCGCCTGCAGGCAGGCGAGCGTCTTCCCGCGCCGGTTGAAGCACGTCAGGAGGGCGCACAGGCGCAACGGCGCCGCGGCGGCGGCGGGATCGGTGGCAGTGGGCAGGTTCATGGTCGACTCGCTCGTCCGGTCCGGGCTCAAGACCACCTCCACCGCAGGCCCGGGCGCGCCGGCGGCCGCGCGGCAGGGGTGGCCGCCCGCGCGACGCGTTCGCACCCGGCCACGTAGGCGATGCACAGTCCCAGGAGCACGCTTTGCAGGTAGTCGGTGCCGTAGGGCACGTAATAGGCCAGTTGCATCAGCAGCAGCGTCAGCAAGGCCTCGGCCAGGGGGTCGCCCTCCTTGCTGGCACAGCGGCGGTACAGGCCGCGGGCGGCGTACCAGGTCGCGGCGAGGAAGGCGAACAGGCCCGCGAGGCCGAGATTGAACAGCGTCTGCACGTAGTGGTTGTGCGCGAAGTAGCCGATCTTGTGCTCGCCGCCATGCACCGTGTCGCGCACGTAGCGCGTCGCGTCGGAGCCGAAGCTCTGGCCGAACACGAGCGAGCGCGGGCCGCCCGCCGCCCAGAGCTTGATCAGGCCTTGCCAGTTGTCCAGTCGTTCGCCCACCGAGCCGTCGCCGTCGACACCGCGCTCCGCGGCGCTCGCCACCTCCTGCGTCACGCTGGAGAGCTTGCTGCTGAACGCCATCGGCAGCGCCGTCACCGTGACGATCCCGGCCAGCAGCAGGACCTGCCCCAGCTTCGACCCGGTGCGCGAACGCGCGACGAACAGTCCCGCCATCACGCCCACCAGCACGGCGAGCCAGACGGAGCGATGCTGCAACGCGAGCACGCCGGCCAGCGTCAGCGGTGCGATGAAGCGCGCCACCAGCGCGCCGCGGCTGAACGACGCGAACAGCAGGCCGGCGACGAACACCTGCCCGAGCACCAGCGCCTCGTACGAGCGCACGACCCGGATCGCACCGTCGGTGTTGTAGACGCCCTCGGGCGGCAGCAGGTCCGGGATCGGCGTGTAGTAGACGATCCAGCGGTACACGCAGATGCCCAGCAGCAGGACGGACAGCCAGACCATCAGGTTCAGCAGGATCCGGAAGCGCGCCGCATCCATCGGAAAGCTCATCACGTAGCTGCCCGCCGCGATCGAATAGAAATAGGCGCGGGCCTGCACGCCGGCGCCCGACCCGAAGCTGACGATGCCGGTGCCCAGGCTGACCAGGAAGACCAGCACATACAGGCCCCAGGCCCAGTGCCAGCGCGGCGTGTCGCGCGCGCCCAGGAAGCGCAGCACGGCGATCGCGCCGATGAACACCAGCGCGAAGTCGGTGTAGTAGACGGTGAGTCCGAGCTCGATGCCGCCGACCTGCATCCACAGGGCCTCGATGGCGTACATGCCGGCGATCACGGCCATGCCCGCGCCCAGGTGGGAGTAGCAGAGCACGCCCAGCGCCGGCAGCAGCAGGCCCAGCGCCAGCGCCACGGCGTAGGGCATCGCGTTGAGCACGACGAACAGGACCGCGGTCATGGCTGCGCGCCTCCGGCGTCGGCCCGCGCGGCCTCGTATTCACGCTCGTATTGCGCGGCCACGGCGCCCACGCTGAAGCAGTCCCGGACCCGCTGTCGGCCGCGCAGCGCCATCGCGGCGACGGCCGTCGGGTCGCCGAGCAACGCCGCCATCGCGTCGGCCATCGCGTGCGGGTCGGTGACATCGACCAGCGCGCCGGCGTCGCCGACCACCCAGGGCACCGCCCCGCTGCGCCGGCCGGCCACGACGGGCAGGCCGGCGGCCATCGCCTCGGCCAGCACGGCGCCGAAGGACTCCTCCACGGCGGGATGCAGCATCAGGTCGCTGGCGGCCATGGCAGCCAGCACGTCGCCATGCGAGACGACGCCGTGGAAGACGACGCCGCCCGACTCGCCCTGGTCGCGCCACCAGCGCGCAGCGATGCCGCCCTCCTGCGTATCCTGCCCGTACAGGTGCAGTTCCGCGGCGGGCAGGCGCCGGCGCAGCAACGCGAACGCGCGCAGGCCGGCGGCCACGTTCTTGCGCGGCCCCCAGCCGTTGAACACCATCATCACGCGGGTGCGCGTCGGCTGCGAAGCCGGCGCCGCCAGCAGGCCGCTGTCGGCGATCGGGTTGGGGATCACGGCGATCGGCACCCGGCACAGCGACTGCACCTGGTCGACCATGTAGGGCGACACCGTCGTCACCCGCCGTGCCCGGCGCAGCACATGCCAGGCGATGCCGGCGCGCAGCCAGCGATAGGCGCCATGCCTGAAATCGCGTTCGAAGCGCGCCACGACCACCGGGGAGTCGTGGCACGTGACGACATGGGGGATGCCGGTGCCCAGCGCGGCCCAGGCGAACTCGTAGGTCCAGTGCGCATGGATGACGTCGGGGCGGACGGCCTCGATGGCGTCGCGCAGGCCGCGACGCTCGAAGGCGTACAGGTCCATCGCGCGGCCCGGGCGGCGCCCGTTGGGGGGCCAGGCCCGCGGCCGGCTCGGCAGGTAGTGGAGTTCGAACCCCGCGCCGCGGGCCACCGTGTGGGCGTCCGCGCGGCCGGGCAGGTCGCTCGACAGCGTGAAGGCCGAGACACGGTGGCCGCGGCGCAGCAGCTCGGCGATGATCGTCACGAGCAGGGGCGCCCCCTCGCAGCCGCCCGGCAGCTGGGACGAGCGGCCGTCCAGCAACGACAGCGCGTCGCGCGTGGCAATGGGGCCGGCGATTCCGATGTGCATGGTTCAGGCCGCCACGCGTTGGCAGGCATCGATGCGCATATCCGCGGGACTTGCGGAGTCGAACAGCTGCTCGCGGATGGCGGTCACGATATCCCGGTAGACCCGCGTCGCGTTGAGCCGCTCGCGCGCGTAGGCCACGCCCGCGGCGCCGATCGCCGCCAGTTCTGCGCGCGGCTTGCTCAGCAGGAAGTCGGCCACGTCCAGCGCCTCGGCCGGGCTATGCACGAAGTACACGCCCTGAACGCCGGGAAACAGGTGCTCGTAGCCGCGCTGGTAGTTGGTGATGTGGGGCACGCCCGAAGCGAGGCTGATCGGCAGCCGGTCGGACGAGTACATCGAGACCTCGTCGAACTGGCCCCAGTTGATCGTCAGCCACGACGAGCGGATCGTGCGTTCCTGGGCATCGAACGCGATCGGTCCCCGGCAATAGGGCTCGCCCTTCCAGCCCTGGCCCGCCCCGAACACCGCATACCGGTCGCCATAGGCGGCATGGAAGGCCCTGGACATCACCTTGCGGTTGCGGCCGCCGGGCATGTACAGGAACGGGATGCGCTTCAGGCAGGTCAGGTTGGCGATCATGATCGCGTCGTAGCGGCGGGCCAGCGGCGCCTCCCAGGGCTGGCCGAAGCGCACGTCGTCGTACGAATGCGGGGCGTGCAGCACGCGCTTGGCTCCGGCGCGGCGGACGATGTCGGCCAGGTAGCCCAGCCCGACGACGATGGCCAGGTCGGTCTCGGCGAGCACCGCCTTCATCGTGGCATCGAATGGCTTGATGAAGCGGCCGTAGGCGTCGGCCTCGTGCCACACGAATGCCGGCCCGGACGCGACGCCCTTCAGCCGCCGGATGTAGGCGCGATCGACCGGGTAGCTGCCATTCAGGTGCTGGAAGTAGATGACGTCCGGCTGGAACGCCTCGACCGCGGCGTGCAGGTCCTCGAGCGCGCGCGCATGGCTGGCGGCCTTGCCGCGCTCGACGAGGTACGAGTACGTCGCAAGGGCCGACAGGACGCCCTCGGCATGGAGCAGGCCGAACGCCTTGCGCGGTCCGACCTGGTCGCCCTCGATCGACTCGTTGGGCACGTAGAACAGGCGAAGCGGCCTCATGGCAGGGACGCCCGCGGATGGAGCGCCGCCAGCGCCCGGACCTGCCAGCGGCGCACGGTCTCGAAGCGTTGCAACGGCGCATAGTCCGGCCAGCGCAGCGCCAGCAGCAGCAGCACGCCGCCGAGCCCGGCACCGCCGGCGAGCGTCTCCAGCAGGACGCGGCCGACGAGCGGCAGGCCCGCGGCCGTGGTGGCCATCAGCATGGCGGCGACCGCGGACCAGACCGCCAGCCCGGTCGCGATGAACAGCAGCAGCAGGCGCGCGAGGCGGGCAATCGGGATCTCGAGCAGTCGGCCGAGAAGCCACAGGCCCAGCACGATGCGCAGCATCTCGGCCACGACCACGGCGGACGCGACGCCGAGCAGGCCCCAACGCGCCAGCGCCAGCACAAGCGCCAGCTTGACGAGCAGCATGGCCGATTGCAGCTTGAGCTTCGGCCCGAGCGCGGCCAGGCTGTCCAGCGTGACCCCGCAAGCCACGAACGCGAACGTCGACGGCACCGCGAACGCGATCACGCCCACCAGCGGCACGATGCCGGCCCATTTCGGCCCCAGCAGCAGCGCGACGACATCGGGCGCGCCGGCGGCGATGCCGCAGGCCAGCGCGCTGCTGAACAAGCCGATGCCGAGCAGCAGCATCTGGAAGCCGTCGGCCAGCCGCATGCGGTCGTGCTGCATGCCGGCCAACGCCGGAAACAGCACCTTGTTGACGGCGCTGACGCCGAACTCGACGGGCAGGCTCGTCAGCGTCGATGCCCGGTTGAACAGCCCGAGCTCGGACTTGCCGAAGGCGCGGCCGACGACCATCGTGTCGACGTTGCAGCCCAGGAACTCGACGAAGCCGATCAGCGAGTAGCGCGAACCGAACGACCACAGGCGCGCATAGGCGCTGCGCGGCACCGGCCACGCCAGCGGGTAGCGCAGCGCGGCGAAGCCCAGCGCCAAAACCAGCGCCTGCTGGCTCAGCGTGGCGGCCACCAGGCTCCACACGCCCAGCCCCAAAGCAGCGCACGCGACGCCGACGCCGCCGAAGCCCGCCACATAGGCGACGACCTCGATGGCGTTGACGCGCTTGAAACGGGCCTGGCGCCGCAGCAGCGCCAGCGGCAGGCTGCCCACCGGCGCAAGGACCAGCGACAGGCCCAGCACGGCGATCAGCGCCACGAGCTCCGGCGCGCGGAAGCTGGCCGCGAACACGGGCGACGCGAGCAGCATCGCGAGGTACAGCAGCACCCCCAGCCCGAGCGCCATCAGCAGGGCGGCCGTCGTGTCGCGGGCGTCCAGAACCGCGCGCTGGATCAGCGCCTGGGCGAAGCCCAGCTGCGAGAAGTAGCCCGCGAACCGCAGCGCGATGCCGGCCATGGCCATCAGGCCGAATGCCACGGGATCGAGCAGCCGCGCGAGCACCGCCATGAAGACCAGCTGGCACGCCGCGGAGACCACCGTCGCGAACGTGGACCAGCCCAGGCCCGAGAGGATCTGCTGTGCGTTCATCGGCGGCCGGCTCACGAACGGCCCAGGACGCGGGCGCGGAATTCGGGGCTGAGCCCGCCCAGCATGGCGCGCAGGAACTGGTCCTGGCGCTCGAACGCGTGCGCCTCGTCGTCGTCGATGGACGACACGCGCAGCAGCATGCCGTCCGGCACGTGGCCGGTCAGGCCGTACTTCATCAGCGCGAGCCGGTGGCCGTAGCCGAACGAGGCCACGCTGCGGCCGATCACCAGCCAGTAGCTGATCGGCTCGTTGCGGGCGCCGGACCCCGCGACCAGGCGCTTGACGGGCAAGCTGCCGTCGCCGACCTCGAGCACCGTCTCGCGCGTGTCGCGCCGCACGGCGAAGCCCTGCGCCGGATAGCAGATCTCCGGCCGGTGGATGTCCATGCCCTGGTTGCGGCGGCCACCGTAGGCCACCGACAGCATCACCCGGTACCCCTGCGCGTCGACGTAGGTGCGCGACAGCGTCTGGTCGTAGGACTCCTCGATCGTCTTGCGCACCTCCGCGGGCGGTTCGACGGGAATCACGCTGGTATCCAGCCGCCAGGCCCCGAAGGCGGTGGGAAACAGCATCTCCAGCGAGCGTGTCTCGGTCATCTCGTCGACGCCGGCGCGCGGCACCATGGCCACGGCCGCGGCGCTGGCGGCCAGGGTCGCGCCCAGGAACACGATGGCCTTGCGACGCGCGGCGTTCATGGAGCCGCCTTCTCGCGCAGCACGATGCCGATGAGCCGGTCCACCGGCACGATCAGCATCAACGCGACGCAGAACAGCAGCATGCCGGCGAAGCCGTGCAGGAACCCGCGCCCCGCGGCGTCGCCGAGGTGGTAGGTGATCAGCACGAGCACGATGACGCGCACGACGTTGGCGCAGAACGCGATCGGCACGAGCAGCGTCGACAGCGCGATGTTGTGCAGGCGGGACGGGTGGCGCACGATGCCGAGGTAGAGGATGCCGACGGCCTCGAGCGAGAACATCGACGTCAGGCCGGCGCAGGCATCGGCCACCAGGATCAGGTAGGGCCCGACGTTCAGGATCACGCCGGTACGGCTGATCGGGTAGCCGGCCGCGTACAGCAGTTCCGACGCGACATACGACACACCCGCCTTCAGCGGTCCGGTGACCGCCGAGACCAGCGGCCCGGGCAGTGGCACCATGAAGACCAGGAACGCGATCGGGAACACGGCCAGTCGCAACCCCGGCCAGCCCTTGAACAGGAGCAGCACGCCCGAGAACACCACCAATTGCGAGCCGACCTCGAAGATCCAGATCGATTGCGAGCGGCCGACCACGTAGAGCAGCAGCCCGAGCGCGAGCACCGCGCCGCCCAGGCCGGTGCGCGGCCGCGCCGGCGCCGCGGCGATGGCCTCGCGGCGCTCGTACAGCAACCAGAGGCTGGCGGCCAGCATCAGCGGGCCCTGGCTCTGGTCGCTGCTCTGCCAGATGCTGTTGGCCAGGCTCCAGTACGTGGGCAGGTACAGCAGCGCGAGGCCGGCGAACACCAGCCCCAGCACCACCCGGTCGGTGCCGGCGGGCAGCAGCGCCGAGCCGCGCGGGCGCGACGCCGGGTGGGAGGGAGCGCCGGCCAGGTCCATCTCAGTGCTCGTTGAGGACAAAGCCGAGCGACAGCGTCGCCGTGTCGCGCAGCGATTCGACGAGCTCGATCATCGAGGCCATGCAGGTCTGCCCGACGCGGGCCACCGAGACAAAGGCGCCGCTGCGCGCCGCGATCACCCCTGCATCGGCGCCGACGATGGCCGACGGCGAGTCGATGATGATGTGGTCGAACTTGCCCAGCAGCTCCTTGATCAGCAACCCGAAGGCCGGCGACTCGAGCAGCTCCAGCGGGTTCGGCGGCGCGACGCCCACCGGCAGCACGAACAGGCTGGGCAGGTCGGTGACCGGCGCCAGCACGCGGGCGGACAGGCGCCCGGCCAGGATGCTGCTGAGGCCGCGCGAGTTGTCGATGCCGAACACCTTGTGCAGGCGCGGCGAGCGCATGTCGCCGTCGATCAGCAGCGTGCGCCGGCCCAGCTGGCTGAACGCGATCGCGAGGTTGGCGGCGAAGAAGGTCTTGCCGTCGCCGCCGTCGGCGCTGACCACGGCCAGCGCGCGTCGTTGCGGATCCTGCTCGGCACGGCGGATCAGCTGGCTGCGGATGCTGCGGAAGGTCTCGGAGACGCTGGAGAACGGCGTCGTGGCCGTGACCAGTTCCGGATCGAACTGCTTGCGTCCCTCGAGCGCGTACGGGTAGTGGAACTGGCGGCTGAGGGCCCACAGCACGTCGTGGTTGTCCACCATCTTCAGTGCGATCGCGGCCTCGCCGAACAGCATGCCGTGCTCGCGCTGGTGGGCCAGGATGGCTTCGATCTGGGCGGCGTCCAGGCGCTGCGTCTCGCGGAAGATCTCGCCGATGGGCACTTCGCGGACGACCGACTCGGTCGCCTCGGGCGCGCCCGTGCCTTGCGCGTGGGCCAGTTCCGGCAGCGCCGGGCGAAGCTCCGGAACCGTGGCCGGGCGGGCCGCGGCATCCGGGCCGTCGCCCGCCAGGGCCGGGCGGGCCGCCTTGCCGCGCTCGAGCTGCCGGCGACCGAACAGGCGACCGCTGGGCTTGCGCGCCAGCGTGCCCAGCAGCGGCGTGTCCAGCGCCAGCACCACGTCGGAGGCGGAACGCACGCGGCGGTCGAACAGCTCCATCAGCATGGCCACGCCCACGGCCAGCAAGGTGCCGGCGAACAGCGACAGCAGGATGTTGAGCGTGGTGCGCGGCGACGACGGCTTGATCGGCTCCGACGCCGGATTCAGCACGTAGAGGTTGGTCTGCGTCGTCCGGCTCTCGAGCTCGGTCTGGTTGGCCCGGGCGGCGACGCCGTCGTAGGCCCGCTGGGCCGCCTCGATGTCGGCCACGAGCACCGCGATCTGGTCGCGCGCCTCCTTCAGGTGCAGCACCTTGACGCGCTGGGCATCGATCGCCGACCGCAACTGCGCGATGCGCGTGTCGTTGATCGAATTGCTGATCGCGACGCCGCCGCCGATGCGCGCGATCTCCTTGTCGATGCGCGAGCGCGTCTCCTCGATGTTGGCCTTCAGGCCGGTGATCGTCGGATTGCTCTCGCCCAGCCGCTGGCTCGCCTCCTTGAGCGTCGCCTCCTGGCGCGACAGGTCGATCTTCAGGTTGCTGATCAACTGGCTGTTGAGGACGTCCTGGATCTGGCCGGGCGACGCCTTGGCCTGCGTCTCGCGGCCCGCGGTCTCGGCGCCGAGCCCTTGCAGCACCACCATCTGGCTGGAGAGCTCGTTGAGCCGGGCGTTCTCGACGTCGAACCGGTCGTCGGTGCCGACGATGCCGGTGTCGCGCTGGTAGGCGGTGAGCCTGGCGCGGGCCTGTTCCACCTTGGCGCGCAGCTGCGCCTCGCGTTCCTCGAAGAACTTGCCGTATTGGCGCGCCGGGTCCACGCGCAACTCGAGGCTGACGTCGATGTAGGACTGCGCATAGGCGTTGGCCAGGGCCGTGGCGAACCGGGGGTCGGGCGACTTGTAGTTGATCGTGATGACGTTGGAGTCGCGGGACGGCTTCACGTCGAGGCTCTTGCGCAGCAGGTCGGCCACCCACGTCTCGTAGTTGCCCTCGCCGTCGGTGGCCGAGCGCCACTGTTCGCGCATCTTCGGCGAGTCGTTGAGCTTGAGCATGCGCACGACCTGCTGCGAGACGCGGTCGCTCTGGATCATGTCGACCTGGGTCGCCATGTAGGCCGGCGCGCTGAGCCCGGGGTAGATGATGCCGGCGATCGGATCGGGTGACTTGACGTCGACCAGCACCGCGACCGTCGACGTGAAGCTCCGAGGCCAGAGGGCGTTGACCACCGCGGTGATCGCGACCACGAGGCCCAGCACGATCGCCATGACCTTCCAGCGGGCGCGAAGGATCGAGAGAAACTGGACGAGGGTCATGAATGTCGAGCCATGGTTGACGCAGGCGACGCCGGACGAGGGTCCGGCGCTCGGGAACAGCGGAGGGCTGGCGCGGGGCTACCTGAGGTTGACGGCGGCGCTCGCGGGCGCCGCCGTGGCGACCGCCGACGTCGCCGCCGCCGGGGCGCTGGCGGCGAGGCCGGCGTATTTGCCGAAGTAGGCGACCTTGGCACCCGCCTTCAGCGAGGCCAGCTCCTTCTGCACCGCCTGCCGCTTGTTCTGCGTGCTCAGGTAGGCGGCGATCGCCGGGCGCGCCGTGTCCAGGGCAGCGGGGCTGTCCTGCGCGCCGAGCAGCAGCAGGATGCGCAGGCCGCCCTCGTTGGACACGATGACGCCCTGGCCGACCTTCAGCTGCGCGACGCGCTTGAGCAGCGCCTGGGGCACGTTCTCCGCGGCCAGCGTCGACTGCGTCGAGCGCACCGGAACCTGGTGCGACTTGAGGTACTCGGCGATCTCCGAGGCCGACTTCAACTGCGTGAGCTGGCCCTCGATCTCCTTGGCCTTGGCCGGCGCCACGTCGATGGCCAGTTCCTGGAACGTGTAGACCCGACGCTGGCTGAACAGCGCGGGGTTGTCGTCGAAATAGGCCTGGATGTCCTTGTCCGTGGGCTTGCTGGCGCCCTCCGCGATGCGGGCGACGTAGGCATTGACGATCGCCTCTCGCTTGAGCGCCTCGATGTTCTGCATCACGCGTTCGTCGCGGTCGAGCTTCAGGTCGTGGGCCTTCTGCAGCACGATGGCCTGCTCGACGAGCCCGGACACGGCCTTGCGGCTGGCGCTCTCGACCTGCTCGGGGCGGAGGTTGGCCTGGCGTTCCAGCGCATGGTTGACCTGCGTCTCGGTGATCTCGTCGCTGCCCACCGAGGCCACCACCTGCGAGCCGCCGGAGGACGAGTGGCCGCACGCTGCCAGGGCCGCCAGGCAGGCCACCAGCAGCGTGCCGAGAGCCCTGCGGGGCCTTGCGTCGTCGAAGGCGATGCTCATCTCTGAAATCCTCCCGGCGCGGGCGCCGTCCGTCTTTTGCGTGCAATGAAAGCCAGCGCGGATTGCTGCCATGGCACGCCGCGTGGTCCGGGTGGATCACCACCCTCGAAGGCTTCGCAGTCTAGGTAGCCGTTGTGACAATTCAATGGGGCGCCCGGGCGCCGCGACGGACGCGCCGAGCCGGCGGCGTGGCCGCTGCCGATCGCCGCGGCGGCGGGTGCGCAGGCGCCACGCGCCGTTCGGATCCCCTGCGCAGCGGGGACGGGGATAGTCCGATCGGACTAGTGGCGATCTTCGCGAGTCCCCTGGTCTCATCGGACTATCGAACCGGGCCCGCGAGCGGGAACGGCAGGTCACATGCCATCGATATCGTTCGCTCACCAAATCGGGGGATGTCCGCAGCGACGTGCACGCAGCGATCCGCGTCGACCCCACCGATCCACGAGGAGCCCCACCCCATGCTTTCGCTCAATGACGCCCCTCTCCTGTCGACGGCCGGAGACATCCGGTTCGATGTCGTCGTGGCCGACGCGCTCAAGCGGCAGGTCAAGGCCTCGCGCGGCTGGTCGCGCCAGCTGCGCCAGGGCCTGGGCCTGCGGGGTCCGGCGCATGCCTTGCTGGTCGACACGAACGGTGCCTGGGCCTGGACGCCGGCCAACCGCTATGCGGCGGCGACGCGCCACGGCGGGGTGCGCGAGTGGATGCGCGCGCATCCGGGCGCCGACGTCCGGCTGTGGGTCTCGAGCGAGCTGACGCAGGGCCTCGAAGACGTCGCGGCGCTGCCGTCGCGCGACGACGCCGGCCTGCGCTCGCAGGCGCGCCAGGCGCTCGTCGAACGCCATGGCGACGCGGCCGCCGCCTGGCCGCTGGCGACGTGGCAGAACGACGTCGCACGCGGCGTGGTCGCGCTCGCAGGCGTCGACCTGGACGCCCTGCGACGCCACGGCGCACAGAACGACGTTCGCATCCGCTCGGTCGAGCCGTGGTGGCACCACGCGTTCCTCGAGGCCAAGTGCTGCGTGCCCTTGCTGGCACGCGCGCCGCATGCCAGCGTGTGCGTCGTCGAGGGACGCGCGGTGGCATGGATCGCGCTGTCGAAGGGCGTGATGGGGCAAGTGCGCCGCTGTGTCCTCGACGTCGCGAACGTCGCGTCGCTGCGCGACGCGATGGCACGCCTGAAGGCGGAGCGGCCGCAAGACGACGCGCCCACCGTGGTGCTGGGACAGGGGCTGGCCGACGGCGACGACACCCGGGGCCTTTCAGCGCTGGTGCTGGGACGGCTCGACGGCGACCAGCCGCCGCAATGGCTGCGCCCCTGCACGCACAGCGAAGTGCATTGAATTGACGATGGCGCGGGCGGCGGGCAGGCCGCGGCGCTCGGCCGGGGCTTGCGGCCCGGCCCTCGCGATGGCGGATGACGGGCGCTCGGGAAGAGCGCCGCAAACCGGGGTCAATTCCCCGGCGGATCGACTCAAGTTCCCGGCGAAACGCACGAGAACATGGCGGGCTCGCGCGACGCGCGAGCCTGCCGATTCCGCCAGGCTTGTCGTGCGGCGATCCAGTCGTCCGCGTCGATGCCGATTTCCTTCCAGCCAGCGCCGTCCCGGTCCGCTGCAGCGCTCGTGCTCCTGTGCTCGATGCTCGTCGCATGCGGCGGTGGCGGCGGCAGCGCGCCCGACACGACGGCGGCCGCCGCCGGCGGCAGCGCCAGCACCCCGGTCGCACCTGCTCCCGCGAGCGCTGCATCCCCTGCAACGACGTCGACCATCCAGGGCGACACCATCGCCGACGCGGTGGGCACCATGCGCGCACTGAGCGTCACCGCCCTGCTGTCGCTGGGCATCCCGGTGACGCCCGACCCGGCGCCGGCGCTGACCCAGGCGCCGGCCCACGTGTACTACGTCGACAGCGTGAACGGCGTCGACACCAACGACGGCCGTGCGGCCACGACGGCCACCGGCAGCGGCCCCTGGCGCACGCTGGCGCGCGTGGCGCAGGCCAGCCTGGTGGCCGGCGACCGCATCGAACTGGCGTGCGGCAGCGCCTGGCACGAAACCCTGAGCCTGTCTTCGGACGGCGCCGCCGGGGCGCCGATCGTCGTGGCGCAGCCCGCCGCCGGATGCGCCAGCCCGCCGCGCATCGACGGCAGCGTGCCGATCGCGGCGTCCGCCTGGAGCCTGTACAAGGGCAGCATCTACAGGGCGGCACTGGACACGACGCCGGTGCAGCTGTTCGCATCGAGTGGACCGTTCACCGTGGCGCATTTCCCGAATGGCGCCGACGTCGCCGCCGACCCCGGCTCGCCCTACCTCGCGCTGGCCGCCGACAGCAGCGGCGCGGTGCTGACGACCGGCCCCGACTTCACGCTGCCCGCCGGCGCCACCATCGATTCGACCACGCGCGTGCATGTGCGCACCAACGCGTGGCTGCTGGAAGAGTCCGCGGTCGCGGCCTTCGACGGCAGCCATCTCACGCTCGCCAAGGCACCCGCCTACACCGTGCGCAGCGGCTGGGGCTACTTCCTGACCGGGCAGCTGTGGATGCTGCGCGGCGCCGGTCAGTGGTGGTACGACCCCGTCGCGCGGCAGGTCTACGCCTGGATGCCGGACTCGGCGGCGCCGACGACCGTCGTCGGCGCCAGCACGCTGCCGGTGGGCATCGACCTGAAGGGACGTCGCCACGTCGTGGTGGACGGCGTGGTCGTCCAAGGGATCGGCCTGGGCGTGGACGCGCGCTCGACCAGCGACGTCGCGCTGCGCAACATGCGCGTCGAGGACACGGCCGACGTCGGCATCGACGTGGCCGGCAGCGACCACGACGTGGTCGAGAGCGGCAGCATCGCCCGCACCGGCGCGGACGCGGTGACCGGCTGGGGCGGCGCGATGGATCCGCTGATTGCCGACGCGACGGCGCTGACCGCGCGCAACAACGTCATCCGCGACAGCGGCGTGCGGCTCGACGGCGACGTGGTGACCAGCGTCCCGCGCCGCTCGCTCGCCGCGCTGTTCATCGGCAGCAACTCGACGGCAACCGGCAACATCATCGTCAACGCCGGCTATGTCGGCATCATGACCCAGGCCGGCGCGACGGTGGCGGACAACTTCATCTACGGCGCCTGCAGCGTGCTGGACGATTGCGGGGGCATCTACACCGGACGCGCCGACAACGGCTCCCGGATCACCGGCAACACCGTGGTGCATGCGCGCGGCGCCCTGCAAGGCCAGCCCGTCGGCGCGCGCGGCACGTCGGCCCAGGGGATCTACATCGACGACCTCGGCTCGGACGTCCTGATCCAGTCGAACACGGTCATCGACGCCGACTTCGGGATCCAGTTGCACAACACCGTGCGCAACACGCTGGCGTCGAACCGCCTGTTCGCCAACCGGCGCGGCCAGATCTGGATGCAGGAGGACTCCAACACCCTCGATCCCACCGGCGACATGAAGGGCAACGTCGTCAGCGGCAACCTGATCGCCCCGGTGGCGCCCAACGCGGTCGGCCTGCTGCTGAGCACGACCTACGCGAACACCGCCGCGTTCGGCAGCTTCGCGGCCGACCGGTTCTACGACAGGATCTCGTCGACTGTCGCCCTCAACGGCACGGCGGCAGGCAGCCGCGGCCTGGCCTTCGGCGCCTGGAGCGGAACCACCGGCTACGGGTCCCGCCAGGCCGTGGACGTGCAGGGCAGCGCGGTCAGCAACGACGGTTTCGCCGCCTACGCCACGACCGGCGCGAACATCGTGCCCAACGGCGCGCTGCAGGCCGACAGCACGGGCTGGAGCACCTGGAACGAGACGGCGCCGTCGGGCGAGATGACGCGCACCGCGTGCGCGGCCGGCGCCTGCCTGCAGTACGTCGCCGGCGGCTCGTCGGGCATCCTGTCGTCGCCCGGCTTCGCGCTGCAGCAGGGCGCCTGGTACCGCCTCACGGTCGACACGTCGACGCAGACGGACGGCCAGGTCGTGCCGCTGGTGGTGCGGCGCGGGTCGGGCGACTACGCCTCGCTCGGCGACCGCGACCTGGCCTTCGTCGGCAATCGCGCGTGGAGCCGGCACAGCGTCGTGTTCCAGGCGACTCAGACGATCGCCGGCACGGGGGCGCGCGTCGACTTCGACCGCGTCGTCGCCGGACAATCGCTCGCCATCGCCCGGCTCGAGATCGTGCAGGTCGTGCCCGACGCAAATGCGCAGACCTCGAGCGTGGTCGTCAATGCCGCGGCGACGCCGCTCAGCGCGGCGTGCCCATTCACCGGCGCACACTCGAGCGCGTGCGCGCAGGCCTACGACCTCGCCACCCGGCAGCCGGTCGGCTGGCCGCTGTCGGTGCCCGCGCGCTCGGCCGTGATCGTGTACGTGCAGAGCCCGGCGCTGGTCGACGGCGACGGCGACGGCATTCCCGACAGCCAGGATGCCTGCCCGGGCACCGCCGCCGGCAGCCCCGTCGATGCCTCGGGCTGCCCGCTGACCCTGCGGTGACGCGACGCCGCCCGGCGGCCTTGGACTAGGGGGGATGAAGCGCTCACATCGGCAGTCGGCCCATGTCGAGTCACGATAGGGTCACCGGTATCTCCGACAGTCGTCTTTCCCGCGCTGGCCCCACGAGGGCCGCGCGCCTCGAACGACACCCGGAGAGAGACCGATGAACAAGCAACTCATGGCGGTGGCGATCGCCGCTGCCGCCGCGCTCGCGGCCCCCGCCCATGCGACCACGGTCGCGCTCGCCGCCGACGGCAGCTGGAGCGGATTCGACGTCGACAACACGATCGCCGCCGACTTCGGCAACGGCTGGATCGACAACACGGACGGTTCGGCGCTGAACTTCACGTTCACCGTCGGCGCGGGCCAGGTCGGCACGCTGACCGTCGTCGACACCGTCTTCGCCGGCGACACGTTCACCATCACCAACTTCGGCGGCGCGCTGGGCACGACTTCGAGCGTCGCCATCGGCACCACCGACGGCGCGATCGAGTACGACTTCGCCGCCGCACTCGCCAACCCGGCCTACAGCCATGGCGTGTTCAGCCTGCAGGCCGGCACCTACAGCATCAGCGGCGCGTTGCTGCAGTCGGTGCAGTACCCCGCCGGCGGCGACGTCGACGCCACCAGCGGCGGCGTCAGCCTGACCGTGGCCGCCGTGCCCGAGCCCTCGGGCCTCGCGCTGATGCTGGGCGGCTTCGCCGCCGTCGCGCTGCTGGCGCGTCGCCGCCGGTCCGTCCACTCGATCTGAGGAACGCGCATCATGAGAAACCCCCTGCTCTCGCTGGCCCGCACCCTGCTCGTCTCGAGCCTCGCCGCTGCCTTCGCCGGCTGCGCGCTGGCCCAGACGGCCGCGCCGATCACCGTCAAGATCATCGGCTTCAACGACTTCCACGGCAACCTCCAGTCGCCCGGCACGTTCGGCCAGAACACCATCGTCCCGACGGCGCAGCGTCCTGCGGTCGGTGGTGCCGACTACATCGCCGCCTACGTCGCCCGCCTGAAGGCGCAGAACCCGCTCAACGCCGTCGTCGGCGGCGGCGACTTCATCGGCGCCTCGCCGCTGATCTCGGCGCTGTTCTTCGACGAACCCGCGGTCGAGGTGCTGAACCACGTCGGCGTCGACTTCACCTCGGTGGGCAACCACGAGTTCGACAAGGGCTCGGCCGAACTGAAGCGCCTGCAGAACGGCGGTTGCAAGATCACCGCCGGCCAGCCCGATCCCAACAGCTGCAAGGGCCTCGGCTCCAGCGCACCGGGCACCTTCGACGGCGCGCACTTCAAGTGGCTGTCGGCCAACGTCATCGAGACAGCCACCGGCCGCACGCTGCTGCCGCCGTACGGCATCAAGTCGTTCAACGGGGTCAAGGTGGCGTTCATCGGCATGACGCTCAAGGGCACGCCCGGCATCGTCACGCCCACCGGCGTGGCCGGCCTGCAGTTCCAGGACGAGGCCGACACCGTCAACGCGCTGGTGCCGCGCCTGCGCGCGCAGGGCATCGAGGCCATCGTCGTTCTGGTGCACCAGGGCGGCTTCCAGTCCAGCCCGAACGTGGGCGACATCAACGGGTGCGACGGCAACCTGAAGAACGCCGACGGCAGCGCCTCCGACATCGAGAACATCGTCAACCGCCTCGACGACGCCGTCGACCTGGTGATCAGCGCCCACACGCACGCCGCCTACAACTGCTCGGCCAACACCGTCGACGTCAGGAAAGTGAGTGGCGCCGCCGTCTCGACGCCGCGCCCCACCGGCCTTCCCAACAAGATCGGCCGCCTGATCCCGGTGACCAGCGCCAGCGCGTTCGGCCGCATCGTGACCGACATCGACGTCACGCTCGACCCGAAGACGCACAACGTGACGGCCGTCTCGCCCACCAACCGGCTGGTCGACCGCACCGATGCCGCAATCAACCAGGCGATCGCCGCCGATCCGACCGTGCGCAACATCGTGGCCGGCTACAACGCCCTCGTCTCGCCGCTGGCCAGCGCGGTGGTGGGGACGATCACCACCGGCCTGCCCGCCACGGCCAACACCGCCGGCGAGGAGCCCGCAGGCGACCTGATCGCCGACGGCCAGCTGGCGGCCACGCAGTCCGCCGCGCTCGGCGGCGCGCAGATCGCCTTCATGAACGCCGGCGGCGTGCGCTCGCCCGGCTTCGTCTCGGCCTCGGCCACCTACCCGTACGCGCTGACCTACGGCGACGCGTTCACGGTGCAGCCGTTCGGCAACAGCCTGGTCACGCTGACGCTCACCGCGGTGCAGTTGAAGGCGCTGCTCGAGCAGCAGTTCAACGGCTGCGCCGGCCAGACGGCCAACCGGGTGATGCAGGTGTCCAACGGCCTGAAGTACACCTGGAGCGCCAGCGCACCGGCGTGCTCGAAGGTCGTCGACGTCACCTTCACGCCGACCGACGTCACCGTGACGCCGCCGGTGGCCACCGGCGCGCCGGAGATCGTCGTCGCCGGCGGCGTCGTGCAGAACCCGGGCAAGACCTACCGCGTCACCGTGAACAACTTCATGGCGACGGGCGGCGACGGCTTCACCACCCTGCTGGGCGGCACCAGCGTGCTCGGTGGCGCGCAGGACATCGACGCGCTCGTGGCCTACCTGGCCGGCTACAAGTCGCCTGCCGCGGCCTACGATCCGGGCCAGCCGGCGCTCGGCATCCCGCGCGTCACGCTGCTGCCGTGAGCACGGCCCGCGCGATCCGGCGCGCGGGGGCCGCCTTGCTCGGCGCGTGGGCCTGCGCCTCGTCGCAGGCCCACGACGACGAGGCCGCCGCGGCCGCACGCCTGCCCCGGCGCATCGCCCTGCTGGCCCGCGCGCAGGGCGAACTCGAGCGCGGCGACGCGGCCCAGGCACTCGACGACTTCGAGCGCGCGGCGATGATGCTGCACGCCGCCGACGCGGAGCTTGGCCTGATCCGCGCCGCGATGCAGGATGGCCAGTACCGCCGCGCCCTCGCGTTCTGCGCCCACACCGCCGGCGAGCACACCGACGCGGCCGACGGCGCGGCGCTCTATGCCTGGCTGCTGCGCATCGGCGGTCAGGACGAGTTGGCCGCGCGTACGCTCGCGGAAGCTCGTGCACGCATGCCGGGCGACCCGGTGGCCGCCGCCGTGTCCACTGCGTTCACCGAGCACCCGGCCGTCGCGACGGGCGTGCTCCTGCAGGCTTCGCACCGGATGGCCCCTTGGCCGGTGACGGGGGATGCACAGGCGAGCCCGCCCGCGTCGGCTCGCCTCGCCGGCAATGGCACGCTCCTCGACGACGGCGCCACCGCCCTCGTGCCGCTGGCCGGCCTGAAAGCTGGTGCGGGAGCGCTGGTGTGGGTGCGCAACGGCCTTGGCCAGGCCACGGAGGCCACCGTCGATCCCGCCCCGCCTGCGCTCGCCGCGCACGGCCTGGCACGCCTGCGGCTGCGCACCGCCCTGTCGGCCGGGACGCCTCGAGAAAGCGCCGCTCGCACGCCCTACGCCGGCAGTCCTGGCTATGCGCTCGCCTACGGCCCGGCCCCCGGACCCGCATGGCCGGCGCTCACCCAGGGCTTCCTGGGCAGCGCGAAGGGCGATGCGGGAGAGCGTCGGCTGGGCTTCGGATCGGCACCGGGCGCACCAGTGTTCGACGCCACGGGGGCGCTGATAGGCGTCGTGCTGGACGCGGGCGACGCGCCGTCGACCTGGTTGCCCGCATCGACCTGGGCGCCGCCCTCCGCACCGGCGTCACCGCCCGCAGCTGCCGCGCAGGCACCGCGCGCGCTGGCGCTCGCGGCGCCGGGCGACATCTATGAGGTCGGGCTGCGGCGAGCCTTGCAGGTGCTGGTCGACCGCGGGCCTTGAGCCTGCGCGTTCAGGCTGGATGCGCCGCCGGAGTCCCGCACCTCACCGTCAGGTGGCTGCGAATATTGCTCGGCCTGCTGCGGGACGGCCTGGGATGACCGAATGGTGCCGACTATCCGAATCGAACGGATGACCTCCCGCTTACAAGGCGGATGCTCTACCAACTGAGCTAAGTCGGCGTGCGGAGCGCGCGCGGCACCCCGGCAGGACTTTACTTGATGCGCTTGAGCGCCGGGCGTGGGCTGGTGGGCGCGGGCGTGGGGGTGTCCGGCGGGTCGGTGTCGTCGTCGGCCGGGGTCTCGGGGCTGCCTTCGTCGGACTGGGCGCTGGACGGGGCCAGGCGCAGGCCGCGCGGGGCGCCGTCGGCGACCGGGGCCGTCGAGTGGGTCACCGGGCCGGTGTTGTCGCCGATGGCGGCGGTCTCGCCGTCGCCGGTGGGCATCGGGAAGGCCATGCCCTGGCCGTTCTCGCGGGCGTAGATCGCCACGACATGGTCGACGGGGACGAGGATGTCGCGCGCCATGCCGCCGAAGCGGGCGCGGAACTCGATGAAGTCGTTGCCCAGCTTCAGGCCGCTGGTGGCCTCGAAGCCGACGTTGAGCACGATCTCGTTGTTCTTCACGTACTCCATCGGCACCTGCACCGAGCGGTCGACGTGGACGGCCAGGTAGGGCGTGAAGCCGTTGTCGGTGCACCAGTCGTGCAGCGCACGGATCAGGTAAGGCCGCGTGGAGCTGCCGGGAATCTCGGTGGTGCTGACCTGGGTCATGAACGACGAATGGGAAACGGAGCAGGGGACAGGCAACGGGCATGCCGGCCCTGGCCGAAGGCCAGGCGCCGGCAGCCGGACATCACTTGCGCATGACCTTTTCCGAGGGCGTCAGCGCCTCGATGTAGGCCGGACGCGAGAAGATGCGCTCCGCGTACTTGAGCAGCGGCGCGGCGTTCTTGGACAGCTCGATGCCGTAGTAGTCGATGCGCCACAGCAGCGGGGCGATCGCGACGTCGAGCATCGAGAAGTCGTCGCCGAGCATGTACTTGTTCTTCAGGAAGATCGGCGCGAGCTGGGTCAGGCGGTCGCGGATCTGCGCGCGGGCCTTCTCGAGCTGCTTGTCGTTGGCCTTGACGCCGCCGCGGCCTTCCAGGATGTTGACGTTCGAGAACAGTTCCTTCTCGAAGTTGAACAGGAACAGGCGCACCCGGGCGCGCGCGACCGGATCGCCCGGCATCAGCTGCGGATGCGGGAAGCGCTCGTCGATGTACTCGTTGATGATGTGCGATTCGTACAGGATGAGGTCACGTTCGACGAGGATGGGCACCTCGTTGTACGGATTCATCAGCGCGATGTCTTCCGGCTTGGCGAAGAGATCGACGTCGCGGATCTCGAAGTCCATTCCTTTTTCGAACAGCACGAAGCGGCAGCGGTGCGAGTACGGGTCGGTGGTTCCTGAATACAGCACCATCATGGCGGGGGGCTCCCTCGAAAAATCAAGTCGTCAAAAAACAGTCGACCGGCAAGCCGGTCGGAAGAACCTCAAGGGCCGTCGCGAAAGACGCTATTTCACGTCTTTCCAGTACGACGCATTCAGCCGCCAGCAGATCACCCAGAACACCGACAGGAAGATGAGCACCCAGACACCCAGCTTCACACGGAAATTCTGCACCGGTTCGCTCATCCATTGCAGGTAGGCAACGAGATCCGCGACGTCGGCGTTGTAATCGGCTGTGCTCCGCGTGCCCGGGGTCTCCATCTTGAGACCCTTGAACACGTGCTCGACCTGACCGCCCTCTCCCTTTTCGTCCTCAAAGACCGCGCGCTGGGTGCCCTGGAGCTCCCACAGCACGTGCGGCATGCCGACGTTCGGGAAAACGCGATTATTCCATCCCGTGGGCCTCGTCTCGTCCCGGTAGAAGGATCGGAGGTACGTATAGACGTAGTCTGCCCCGGATCCCTTGGCACCGGAGCGAGAGCGGGTGATCACCGACAGGTCGGGCGGAACGATCCCGAAAAAGGCCTTGGCATCCTTGGGATCCAGGGAGGTCTTCATCAGGTCGCCCACCTTGTCGCCGGCGAACAGAAGGTTGGATTTTATCTGATCGTCGGAAAGGCCGATGTCGTGCAGGCGGTTGTAGCGCATGTACGCCGCCTGGTGGCAGTTCAGGCAGTAGTTGACGAACAGCTGGGCGCCATGCTGCAGGGCGGCCGGGTCGGTCAGGCGCTCGGTGGGGAACTTGTCCCACGCCGGGCCGCCTTCCTGGGCGAACGCCGCGCCGCTGAACGAGAGCGCCACGAGGACGCCGGCGATGAAACGCTTCATGAGGGAGATGTTTTTCATGGCGATCAATGCGCGTGGAAGACGACGCGATCCGGGACGGGCTTGAACGTGCCCATCTGGCTCCACCACGGCATCAGCAGGAAGAAGCCGAAGTACAGGACGGTGCCGACCTGCGACAGGGCGGTCTTGAGCGGATCCGGCGGTTCGATGCCGAGGTAGCCCAGGACCAGGAACACGACCACGAACACCGCGTACACGGCCTTGTGCCAGCCCGGCCGGTAGCGGATCGACTTGACCGGGCTCTGGTCCAGCCAGGGCATGAAGAACAGGATGACGACCGAGCCGCCCATCACCAGCACGCCCCAGAACTTGGCGTCGCAGCCGGCCAGCGCCGGGATGCCGGTGAATTTGAACAGGCCGATGCCGGTCAGCACCACCAGCGATGCGACGATGATCACGCCCTTGCCCAGCGCGCTGAAGCGGCCCTTCCACAGCGCCAGCAAGGCCGCGACGGCGACCAGCACGCGGAACACCACGAGCATGTCGTCGGTGGTGGCGCGCAGCATCGAGTAGAACGGCGTGAAGTACCAGACCGGCGCGATGTGCAGAGGCGTCTTCAGCGAATCGGCGGGGATGAAGTTGTTGGACTCGAGGAAGTAGCCGCCCATCTCCGGCGCGAAGAACACCACCGCGCTGAACAGGATCAGGAAGCCGGCCACGCCCACCATGTCGTGCACCGAGTAGTACGGATGGAACGGGATGCCGTCCAGCGGGATGCCGTTGGCATCCTTCTTTTCCTTGATCTCGATGCCGTCGGGATTGTTGGAGCCCACCTCGTGCAGCGCGATGACGTGCGCGACGACCAGGCCCAGCAGGATCAGCGGGATCGCGATCACGTGGAAGCTGAAGAAGCGGTTGAGCGTGGCGTCCGACACCACGTAGTCGCCGCGGATCATCAGCGACAGGTCCGGGCCGACGAACGGGATCGCCGAGAACAGGTTGACGATCACCTGCGCGCCCCAGTACGACATCTGGCCCCAGGGCAGCAGGTAGCCCATGAAGGCCTCGCCCATCAGGCACAGGAAGATGGCGCAGCCGAAGATCCAGACCAGCTCGCGCGGCTTGCGGTACGAGCCGTACAGGAAGCCGCGGAACATGTGCAGGTAGACGACGATGAAGAACGCCGAGGCCCCGGTGGAGTGCATGTAGCGCACCAGCCAGCCCCAGGGCACGTCGCGCATGATGTACTCCACCGATGCGAACGCCTGCGCGGCATCGGGCTTGTAGTGCATCACGAGGAAGATGCCGGTGACGATCTGGATCACCAGCACCAGCAGCGCGAGCGAGCCGAAGAAGTACCAGAAGTTGAAGTTCTTCGGCGCGTAGTACTCGGAAAGGTGTTCCTTCCAGAGCTTGGACGCGGGGAAGCGGTTGTCGACCCAGGTGAGCAGCTTGACACCGACCGGCGCATTGGCGGGGGCTACCTTGAATTCAGACATGCGGTCCTCTTGTTTTGATTCAGCAGCAGGCGTTGACGGCGCGTCGCGCGCGCGGATCAGGCCTTCTTGTCTTCACCGATCAGCAGCCGGGTGTCGCTCAGGAACATGTGCGGCGGCACGCGCAGGTTGTCCGGCGCGGGCTTGTTCTTGAACACGCGGCCGGCCAGGTCGAACGTGGAGCCGTGGCACGGGCACAGCCAGCCGCCCGGCCAGTCGGCGGGCAGCGAGGGCTGGGCGCCGGCGGTGAACTTGTCGCCGGGCGAGCAGCCCAGGTGGGTGCAGATGCCCACCACCACCAGCACCTCGGGCTTGATCGAGCGATGCTCGTTGCGCGCGTAGGGCGGGGTTTGTTCGTCGGGGTTGCGCTTGGAGTCGGGGTCGGCCAGTTCGGCGGTGTCCTTGGACAGCGCCGCCACCTGCTCGGGCGTGCGACGCACGATCCAGACGGGCTGGCCGCGCCACTCCACCGTCTTCTTCTCGCCGATCTTCAGGTCGGCGATGTCCACTTCCACCGCCGCGCCTGCGGCCTTGGCCCGCTCGGATGGCGCGAAGGTGCTGACGAACGGGACGGCGGTGGCACCGACCGCCACGGCGCCGGCGCCGCAGGTGATGGCGATCCAGGTGCGCTTGCTTTCATCCACACCGTCGTGCACTACAACGCTTTCACTCATGAGCATCCTCGAGCCGAAGTTCTGTTCTGGGCAACGCCTGCGAGTTTAGCGTGCACAACCGCGCCCCCGCGTGACGCGGACACCACAGGCAAACCCTCGGTCCGCCAACTCCGCCTCCCGGCTCGACGCCCGGTGTTGACGCCGTTCCTGGTGCGGTAATACTGCGCCTCGGACATTGCGTCGGACGAATTCGCGTCGCGCACGATCAATGATCTTCATCAACACCAGCCAGAAAATACAGGAGAAGACTCATGGGATTCGCAACGGAATTCAAGGAATTCGCGGTCAAGGGCAACGTCATGGATCTCGCCGTCGGCGTGATCATCGGCGGGGCGTTCGGCAAGATCGTCGACTCGGTGGTGGGCGACCTCATCATGCCGTTGATCAGCCGCGTGACGGGCGGCCTCGACTTCTCGAACTACTTCATCCCGCTGGCCGGCCAGACCGCCACCACGCTGGCCGAGGCCAAGAAGGCCGGCGCCGTGTTCGCGTACGGCAACTTCCTGACCGTCGCGCTGAACTTCGTGATCCTGGCCTTCATCATCTTCCTGATGGTCAAGCAGATCAACAAGCTCAAGCACGAGGCGCCGAAGGCGGCCCCGGCCACGCCGGAAGACGTCGTCCTGCTGCGCGAGATCCGCGACTCGCTGAAGAAGTAAGGGCATCGCCCCGGACGCCGCGCCGCGGCGTCCCGTGCCACAGGCGGCGGCTCGCGAGAGTCCGCCGCCTTCTTCATGGCGCCAGCCGCCGCGCCATCTTCGCCGCCGCCACCAGGCTGGACGGATCGGCCACCCCGCGTCCGGCGATGTCGAACGCGGTGCCGTGGTCGGGGCTGGTGCGCACGAACGGCAGGCCCAGCGTCACGTTGACGCCCTGCTCCACGCCGAGGTACTTCACCGGGATCAGGCCGTGGTCGTGCGTCATCGCGACGACGAAGTCGAACTCGCCCGGCTTGCCGGTGGCGTCGCGGGCGCGCATGAAGACCGTGTCCGGCGCGAACGGCCCGCTGGCCGCGATGCCCGCGGCGCGCGCCTGCGCGATGGCCGGAGCGATCAGGCGGATCTCCTCGTCGCCGAACAGCCCGCCCTCGCCCGCGTGCGGGTTCAGGCCGGCCACCGCGATGCGCGGCGCGGCCAGGCCGAAGCGCAGGCCGGCGGCGTGCGTGATGGCCAGGGTCTGGACGATGCCGTCGATGGACAGCGCGTCGATGGCGCGGCGCAGCGACAGGTGGATCGTCACCAGCACGACGCGCAGCTCGTCGTTGGCCAGCATCATGCGCACCGGCGGCACCGGGGCGCCGGGCGCGGCGGCCAGCGCCTGCAGCATCTCGGTGTGGCCGGGCCAGCCGACGCCGGCCGCCGCCAGCGCCTCCTTGTGGATGGGCGCTGTGACGATGGCGCGCCCCGCGCCCTGCGCCATCCACGCGACCGCCTGCTCGATGCAGCAGGCCGCGGCCGCGCCGGCGCGGGCATCGACCACGCCGAACGGCAGCGCGGCCAGGCCGTCGGCCAGGCCGGCCGGCGGGCACACCGCGAGGCAGTCGGGCGGACAGCCGGCGCGGTCGGCCGGGTGCTCGAGCGCCGCCACCGGCAGCACGAGTCCGCACGCCGCCACGGCCCGGCGCAGCACGCCGACGTCGCCCACCACCACCGCGTCGTCCAGCGCGCCGGCCGCGGCGGCGCGCACGACGATCTCGGGCCCGATGCCGGCCGGGTCGCCCATCGTGACGAGCAGCGGCCGGGCCGCGGCAGGGGGGGAATCGGAGCGGTGCGTGGGCATCGCCGGATTGTTCCACGCGCGCGGCCCGTGCCACACTCGCCGTCACCATGCCCCTGTCGCCCCGCCCCACCCCGCTCCCGCCGTCGACCGTCCCACCCCTTCGCCTGGCCCGCATCCTCGTCCTCGTGCTGTGCGCCGCCCACGCGGCGCCCGCCCCGGCCCAGCCCCTGGCCCCGACGCGCACGCCGCTCGCGCCGACGGCGGGCGATGCGAAGCGCTTCCACGCCACGCTGGAGGCGACCCGCTTTCGCGCGCTGCTGGACAGCGACTGGCAGTGGCAGATGCAGCAGTTCCCGGAGTGGGCGACGGCGGTGGGCGACCATCGCTACGACGACCGCCTGACCGACGCCTCGCCCGAGGCCGTGGCCGCGCGCGAGGAGCACGAGCGCGCGCAGTTGAAGTCGCTGAAGAAGGTCGACGTCGACGTGCTCACCGGCGAAGACCGGATCTCGTACGACTTCGCGCTGCTCGACGCCCAGCTGGCGGTCGACCGGCAGCGCTACCCGGCGCTGCGCACCCGCGTGATCTCGGCCAAGGACGGCGTGCAGCTCGAACTGCCTGCGATGATGCAGGACTTCCCGGTGCGCACCGAGGCCGACGCCCGCCACGCGCTGGCGCGCCTGCAGGCGATGCCGCGCCGCATCGCGCAGGACATGGCCTGGCTGCGCGACGGCAAGCGCCTGGGCTGGGTCACGTTCAAGGCCTCGCTGGTGCAGGTGCCCGAGCAGATCGACCGCCTGCTGGCCAAACCGCTGACCGAGCAGCCGCTGCTCGAGCCCTTCATGCACCTGCCCGCCGACATGCCCGCCGATCGCCGCACGGCCCTGCTGGACGAGGCTGCCGCGGTGCTGCAGACGCAGGTGGTGCCGGCCTTCGGCGAACTGCGCAAGGAAATCGTCGACGAACTGCTGCCGGCCAGCCCCGAGGACGGCGCGATGAGCGCATACCCGGACGGCGACGCCGTCTACAGGCTGTTCGTGCGCGAGACGACCACGCTGTCGCTCGACGCGAAGGCGGTGCACGAGATCGGCGTGGCGGAGATGGCGCGCATCCACGTGGCGATCGCCGAGACGATGAAGCAGGCCGGCTTCACGGGCACCTACGCCGAGTTCGCCGAGCAACTGGCGCACGACCCGAAGTACTACTACGCCAATGCCGACGAACTGCTGGCGGGCTACCGCGACATCGCCAAGCGCATCGACCCGCAACTCACGAAGCTGTTCCTGACGCTGCCGCGCACGCCCTACGGCATCCGGCCCATCCCCAGCTACCAGGGCGCCAACACCGTGGAGTTCTACTCCGCCGGCGCCGCCGACGCCTCGACGCCCGGCTGGTTCAACGCCAACGTGGTGGCGCTCGCCCAGCGGCCGAAATGGGACATGGTGGACCTGTTCATGCACGAAGCCGTGCCCGGCCACCACCTGCAGATCTCGCGCGCGCACGAGCTGGTGCAGCTGCCGATGTTCCGCCGCATGGCCGGCCCGAATGCCTACGTGGAAGGCTGGGCGCTCTACGCCGAGGGGCTGGGCAACGACCTGGGCCTGTACGACGATCCCTATGTCCGCTACGGCTACCTGCGCGCGCAGGCCTGGCGCGCCGGCCGGCTGGTGGTGGACACCGGCATCCACGCGCTCGGCTGGTCGCGCGCGCGGGCCATCGACTACATGGTCGACAGCGGCGGCCTCGCGCGCGAGGACGCGACCGCCGAGGTCGACCGCTACTTCGTCTGGCCCGGCCAGGCGCTGGGCTACAAGCTGGGCGAGCTCAAGCTGCGCGAGCTGCGCCAGAAGGCCCGCGACGCGCTCGGCGAGCGCTTCGACCTGCGCGCGTTCAACCAGGAGGTGCTGGACCACGGGGCGCTGCCCCTGCCCGTGCTCGAGCGCGTCATCGGCGACTGGATCCGGCGCAGCGGCAGCGCAGCGGCCACGCCGGCGGTCGCGGACGCGCGGTGATGCGCCGCCTCTGGCTGCTGTTCGCCCAGGCGGTGACCGTCGCGCTGGCGGTGGTCGTGGTGCTCGCCGCGTGGAAGCCGCAGTGGTGGGCCTCCGCGCGCGTGCGCGAGCTCGCGCGCGCCACCGCGCCGGCACCCGCGCCGCACGCGCCTGCGCTCGCGGACCCGCCCGCGCCCGCCGTGCGCCCGGCCGCTGGCAACAGCTTCGCGGCGGCGGTGCGGCGCGCCGCGCCGGCGGTGGTCTCGATCACGGCCAGCAAGACGACACTGCGCAAGGCCCCGGGCGCGCAGGCCTGGCAGCGCGACTTCTTCGGCGGCGGCCGCAACCAGACGCAGACCGGCCTCGGCTCGGGAGTGCTGGTGTCGGCCGAGGGCTACCTGCTGACCAACGCGCACGTGGTCGACGGCGCCGACGACATCGACGTGACCCTGTCCGACGGCCGCTCGGCCGGCGCCAAGGTGGTGGGCACCGACGCCGACTCCGATCTGGCGCTGCTCAAGATCTCGCTCGACAACCTGCCGGTGATCCCGTTCGGCGACATCCGGCAGCTGTCGGTGGGCGACCCGGTGCTGGCCATCGGCAACCCGTTCAACGTCGGCGAGACGGTGACCTCGGGCATCGTCAGCGCGCTCGACCGCAACCAGCTCGGACTGTCGACGATCGAGAACTTCATCCAGACCGACGCCGCCATCAACCCGGGCAACTCGGGCGGCGCGCTGGTGGACGGCGAGGGCCGGCTGGTGGGCATCAACACGGCCATCTTCTCGCGCAGCGGCGGCAGCATGGGCATCGGCTTCGCCATTCCGGTGGACATCGCGCGCGAGGTGATGGACGCGCTGATCCGCGACGGCCAGATGACCCGCGGCTGGATCGGTGTGCAGCCGCGCGACCTCACGCCCGAGTTCGCCGACAGCTTCCAGCTGCCGGTGCGCGAAGGCGTGCTGGTGACCGGCGTGCTGCGCGACGGGCCGGCCGCGCAGGCCGGGCTGAAGCCGGGTGACGTGGTGACGGCCATCGGCGGGATGAAGATCTCCAACACCGCGCAGCTGCTGCGCGCCGTCGGCGCCTTGAAGCCGCCCTCGGCCGCGGTGCTGGCGGTGCAGCGCGGCGGCGAGGCGATGACCTTGAGCGTGCCGGTGGCGCGGCGTCCGCCCGCCAGGCCGCGCGAGGGCGAACAGCCCTGAGCGTGCTCAGGGCGTGCTGGTGGAGTCGGCCGCGGCCGCCGGCTTGCGCACCGCGAGCGCCGCGGTCCACAGGCCGACCTCGTAGAGCAGGCACATCGGGATGGCCAGCGCCAGCATCGACACCATGTCAGGCGGCGTTATCACTGCGGCGATGATGAACGCGATGACGACGAAGTAGCCGCGGAACTCGCGCAGCTTGGCCACGCTGACCACGCCCATGCGCACCAGCACGACGACGACGACGGGCACCTCGAAGGTGGCGCCGAAGGCCAGGAACATGGTCAGCACGAAGCCGAGGTACTGCTCGATGTCAGGCGCCACGTTGACGCTCTTGGGCGCGAAGTTCTGGATGAAGTGGAACACCCGGCCGAACACGAAGAAGTAGCAGAACGCCACGCCGGCCAGGAACAGCAAAGTGCTCGACACCACCAGCGGCAGCACCAGCCGCTTCTCGTGGCTGTAGAGGCCCGGCGCGATGAAGGCCCACAGCTGGTACAGCACGATGGGCAGGGCGACCAGGAACGCCAGCAGCAGCGTGATCTTCAGCGGCACCAGGAACGGCGAGATCACGTTGGTGGCGATCAGGTGCGTGCCCGCCGGCATCTGGGCGACCAGCGGCCTGGCCAGCAGGTCGTACAGCGCGGCTGGGCCGGGCCAGTAGGACAGGATCGCGAAGACCACCCCTACCGCCAGCAGCGAGCGCACGATGCGGTCGCGCAGCTCGATCAGATGCGCGACGAAAGGCTGCTCGGTGCCCGCGAGCTCGTCGGGTTTGTCGGCCATCTCAGAAGATCCGGAAAGGGAGGCGCGGGGCCGCGGCGGCGATCAAATCGCGCTCCCGCCGTTGCCGCGCGGGCGAAACCGCGCCACGCGCGCGGCGCCCGACTGCGCATGCGTGCGCACGCCGTTGCGTTGCTTGTACCAGGCCGGCACCGCCGCGCGCTTGACGCGCCAGTTCTTCTTCGGCGCCTTGTAGGCCGCCTTCGGCCGCGCCCAGTGCGTGGTGGGCTCGTGCGGCGTCATCGCCGCGGCGTCGCCATAGGTGGACGCGTCGCCCTCGATGGCGGCGCGCGTCTCGTCGAATTCCTTGTGCACGGTGTCGTGCACGTCGCGCGCGGCCGTCTCGAACTGCGACTTCATCTTCTGCAGTTCCTCGAGCTCGATCGAGCGGTTGACCTCGGCCTTGACGTCCGCCACGTAGCGCTGCGCCTTGCCCAGCAGCGTGCCCACGGTGCGGGCCACGCGCGGCAGCTTCTCGGGCCCGATGACGATCAGCGCCACCGCGCCGATCAGCGCCATCTTGTCGAAGCCGAAATCGATCATGCGGCGTCAGCGGCGCTCAGGTGCGCGTCTTCGTCTCGACGTCGACCGTGTTCGGGTCGCGCGGCGCGTTGGTGGGCACCTGCGGCGGCGCGTCGGCGGTGCCCTCGCGCATGCCGTCCTTGAACCCCTTGACTGCGCCGCCGAGGTCCTTGCCCATGTTCTTCAGCTTGCCGGTACCGAAGATCAGCACGACCACCAACAACACGATCAACCAATGCCAGATGCTGAACGATCCCATAACGATTCTCCAAGGCGCAAACGCCTGCCGACCGATGCGGCAGGAACACGCGCCATTCTAGTTGACCGGTGTCGCGGGCGCGTGAAGCGCCCGGCTTTTCACCCCTTGGCCCAGGGCCGCGGGCCGCCGAAGGCGTGCAGGTGCAGGTGCGGCACCTCCTGCATGCCGTCCTGGCCGGTGTTGACCAGGATGCGGAATCCGTTGGTGACGCCGCTGTCGAGCATCAGCTTCGGGATCAGGGCCATCATGCGCCCGAGCAGCGGGCCGTCCTCCGGCGTGACTTCGGCCATCGACGCGACATGCCGCTTCGGGATCAGCAGCAGGTGCACCGGCGCCCACGGCGCGATGTCGTGGAAGACGAGGATCTCGTCGTCCTCGTACACCTTGCGCGACGGGATCTTGCCGTCGACGAGCTTGCAGAACAGGCAGTTGGGGTCGTGTGACATCGCAGGATTCCCGGCTCAGGCAGGCATCGCGCGCCGATCGTTGAAGGCGATCCAGCCGCGCAGGCAACGGTAGAGGTACCACAGGCCGATCACCACGTAGGCGATCCAGCCGGGCAGCACGAACAGCAGCCACAGCGGCAGCGCCAGCACGAACCACAGCAGGGCGAACCAGAACGTGCGCGACTGCCAGCGCCAGTGGCTGCGGTAGAAGTCGTCGGGCAGGTCGCCGAACTTCACCAGGTTGATGAGGATGGCGATCACCGAAAAGATGCCGCCGGAGAACCAGGTGATGGTGTGCAGCGCGTACAGCACGTGCGTGAGCGTACGCGGCTCATCGCCCTGGAAGGTCTGGACTTCGGTCGACATCGGTGCTCCCGGGGTTGGCGAAATGGGTCAGGCCTGGGGCTCGGCGTCGCGCTGCTGCGACTTGCGCAGCGCGAACTCCTCGAGCCCGGACAGGCCCTCGCGCCGCTCGAGCTCGCGCAGCACGTCGGCCGGCGCCAGCCCGAAATGGCTCAGGGCGATCATGGAGTGGAACCAGAGGTCGGCCACCTCGTAGACGATCTTCTGCGGATCGCCGTCCTTGCCGGCCATCACCGTCTCGGTGGCTTCCTCGCCCACCTTCTTCAGGATCGCGTCGGTGCCCTTGTCGAACAGGCGCGCCACGTAGCTCGCGGTCGGGTCGCCGCCGTTGGCGGGCTTGCGCGATTCGATCACCGCGGCGAGGCGGGCCAGGCTGTCGTTGCCGCTGGTCGATGCAGTCATTTGTAGATGGACTCCGGATCCTTGAGCACCGGCTCGACCGGCGTCCAGGCGCCGTCCACCAGCTTCTGGAAGAAGCAGCTGTGGCGGCCCGTGTGGCAGGCGATGCCGGGTTCGTGGCCGAGCTGGGTCACCTCCAGCAGCACGACGTCGTTGTCGCAGTCCAGGCGCAGCTGGTGCACCTGCTGCACGTGGCCCGACTCCTCGCCCTTGGCCCACAGCTTCTGGCGCGAACGGCTCCAGTAGACGGCGCGCTGCGTCTGCGCGGTGCGCTCAAGGGCCTCGCGATTCATCCACGCGAACATCAGCACGTCGCCGGTGCCGCGTTCCTGCGCGATCGCCGGCACGAGGCCGTCACGATCCCATTTCACTTCGTCGAGCCAGGTCATGCGGCGAGTGTAGCGAATGGGCGCGCGCGCGGCTTCGCGCGGCGCGAACCCCGCCTCCCGCGGCGCGCGCTCAGGGCCCGTACGTCGCCCCCGCGAAACCGCGCTCGGCGGCGAACCAGTCGAGCACCGGGATCGTGCCCGGCAGCACCGGCGCGCTGCGCACCGGCAGCGTCTCCCAGGCCATCTGCTGGCCCTCGCGCATCTCGAACGCGCCGCTCCAGGCGAACACCTTGCAGAAGTTCAGGCGCACCCGGGCGTGCGGGTAGTCCATCATCAGCACCTGCCAGGGCTGGGCGGCGGCGATCGTGATGCCGATCTCCTCGTGCAGCTCGCGCCGCAGCGCCTGCTCCACCGTCTCGCCGGCCTCCAGCTTCCCCCCCGGGAATTCCCAGTAGCCGGCGTAGACCTTGCCCGGCGGGCGCGAGGTCAGCAGGAAGCGGCCGTCGGCGTCGACCAGCACGCCCACCGCCACCTCGGTGACGGGGCGCTCGCCGTAGTGCGACGGCGCGTCCGCGGAGTCGACGATCTCGGTGTGCGCGCGGCGGTCGGCGTCGCTGATCTGCGGCCCCTGGCTCACGCCGCGTCTCCCGCGCCCAGCCGCCCCGCGCGATCGCGCGCGAACTGGTAGGCCACGCGGCCGGAGCGCGAGCCGCGCTCCAGCGCCCACACCAGCGCCTCGGCGCGCAGGGCGGCGACGGCGGCGTCGTCCAGCCCGAAATGGCGCAGCCACTGGCCGACGATGGCCAGGTATTCGGGCTGGCTGAACGGGTAGAAGCTGATCCACAGGCCGAAGCGCTCGGACAGCGAGATCTTCTCCTCGATGGCCTCGCCGGGGTGCAGCTCGCCATCCTCGTCGTGGGTGGCGGCCAGGTTGTCCTTCATCTGCTCGGGCAGCAGGTGGCGCCGGTTGGACGTGGCGTACACCACGACGTTGTCCGACGACGCCGAGACCGTGCCGTCCAGGATGGACTTCAGCGCCTTGTAGCCGGCCTCGCCCTCGTCGAAGCTCAGGTCGTCGCAGTAGACGATGAAGCGCTCGGGGCGGCCCTCGATCAGCGCGACGATGTCGGGCAGGTCGACAAGGTCGGTCTTGTCGACCTCGATCAGCCGCAGCCCGCGCGGCGCGAACTCGTGCAGGCAGGCCTTGATCAGCGAGCTCTTGCCGGTGCCGCGGGCGCCGGTCAGCAGCACGTTGTTGGCCGAGCGGCCGGCCACGAACTGCGCGGTGTTGGCGCGCAGGCGCTCCTTCTGCGCGTCGACCTCCTTGAGATTGTCCAGCGCGATCGGCGCCACGTGGCGCACCGGCTCGAGCACGCCCCCGTGGGTGCTCGCGCCGAACGCGCCGTGCGCGCGCCTGCGGTAGCGGAAGGCGATGGACGCCGACCAGTCGGGCTCGGCGGCGGGCGCCGGCAACAGGCCCTCCAGGCGGGCCAGGAGGCTGTCGGCGCGGCGCAGCAGGGCGTCCAGCGCGGGGCTGGCGGGATTCGGCGTGGTCATGGCGAGAGTTTAGTGATCCGGCCGGCCGGCTCCCACGCGAGCCGCGAAGGCTTGCATTCCATCAATCTTTCAAGTATTGTTGAATCATGGAAGAAGACGAGATCATCCAGTCCCTGGCCGCCCTGGCCCACCCGCTGCGCCTGCGCGTGTTCCGCGCACTGGTGGTCGTCGGCCAGGACGGCCTGACGCCCGGCGTCATGGCCGAGACCCTGGGCGCGAGCGCCACGGCGCTGTCGTTCCACCTCAAGGAGCTCGCCCATGCGGGCCTGGTCACCCAGGTGCGCGACGGCCGCAACCTGGTCTACCGGGCCGCCTACGACCGCATGGACGGCCTGATCGCCTTCCTCACCCGTAACTGCTGCGCCGGCGCCGAATGCGCCGTCGGCACCCCCGCGGCCGCTTGCGGCTGCTGACCTTCGTCGAACGGAGACCCTCATGAAACGATTCCACGTCCACGCCCACGTCGAGGACCTGCAGGCCAGCATCGCCTTCTATTCCCGCATGTTCGCCGCCGAGCCCACGCGGGTCGAGGCCGACTACGCAAAATGGATGATCGAGGACCCGCGCCTCAATTTCGCCATCTCCACGCGCGGCGGCAAGCCGGGCGTCGACCACCTGGGCATCCAGGCGGACACCGAGGACGAGCTCGTCGCGATGAAGGCGCAGGCCGAGGCCGCCGACATGACCCTGCTGGACCAGGGCGAGACGAGCTGCTGCTACGCCCGCAGCGACAAGTACTGGGTGACCGATCCGCAGGGCATCGCCTGGGAGCAGTTCCACACGCTGGGCGACATTCCCGTCTTCGGCGAGCCGGCCGTCCCGGCCGCGAAGGCGGCGTCGGCCTGCTGCGCGCCGAAGACGCCGCGCGGCACGCCGCTGGCCATCCCCGTGGTGGGCGCCCCCAAGTCGTCGTGCTGCTGAGCCCGCGGATCCCCGCCGCGCCCCCCGGGCCGGCCGCCGCGACCCGCCTGCTGGCCGAAGGCCTGGGCACCGCGCTGCTGCTGGCCGTGGTCATCGGCTCCGGCGTGATGGGGCAGCGCCTGGCGGGCGGCAACGTGGCCCTGGCGCTGCTCGCCAACACGCTCGCCACCGTCGGCGGGCTCTACGTGCTGATCGAGGTCCTCGGGCCGGTCAGCGGCGCGCATTTCAACCCGGCGGTCTCGCTGGCGCTGGCCGCGCGCGGCCGGCTGGCGTGGCCGCGGGTGCCCGGCTACGTGGCGGCCCAGCTGGCCGGGGCCCTGCTGGGCGCCTGGCTCGCGCACGCGATGTTCGACATGACCCTGCTGCAGTTCTCGACCAAGGTGCGCACCGGCACCGGCCAGTGGATCGCCGAAGGCGTCGCCACCTTCGGGCTGCTGCTGGTCATCCTGCGGGCACCGGCGCCGCGCGTGGCGGCGATGGTGGCCGCCTGGATCGGCGCGGCCTACTGGTTCACGGCGTCGACGTCGTTCGCCAACCCCGCGGCCGCCTTCGGCCGCATGTTCAGCGACAGCTTCGCGGGCATCGCGCCGGCCAGCGTGCCGGGCTTCGTGCTGGCCGAGCTGGGTGGCGCGTGCCTTGCCCTGCTCGTCGATGCCGCCCTCGGCAACCCCACCGTCCAGGAACCCTCGAATGCCTGAGATCACGATCTTCCACAACCCGGCCTGCGGCACCTCGCGCAACACGCTGGCCCTGATCCGCCACGCCGGCATCGAGCCCGTCGTCGTGGAGTACCTGCGCACGCCGCCGTCGCGCGAGCGGCTGCGCGAGATGCTGGCGGCAATGGGGGTGGGGCCGCGCGCGATCCTGCGCGAAAAGGGCACGCCCTACGAGGAACTCGACCTCGACGACCCGGCATGGACCGACGACCAGCTGGTCGACTTCATGATGGTGCACCCGTCGCTGATCAACCGCCCGATCGTCGAGACGCCGCTGGGCACCGCGCTGTGCCGGCCGTCGGAGCGCGTGCTGGAACTGCTGCCCGTCGGCCCGCTCGCGCCGTTCACCAAGGAAGACGGCGAGCTGGTGCACGACGACGGCGTGCGGCGCACGCGCTGAATCGCGCGCGGGCTGGTCAGGCCGTCAGCGTCACCCGGGCGAAGCTGCGCTTGCCCACCTGCAGCACGTAGGTGCCGGCACCCAGCTTGAGCCCCTTGTCGCTGACCACGGCAGAGTCGATGCGCACGCCACCCTGCTCGATCTTGCGATTGCCTTCGCCGTTGGACGGCACCAGGCCGGCCGCGCACAGGATCGCCGCGACGCCAAGCGGCGCGCCCGCCAGGCTCACCTCGGGGATCTCGTCGGGAATGCCGCCCTTGGAGCGGTTCTGGAAGTCGGCCTCCGCCGCGTCGGCCGCCGCTGCCGAATGGAAGCGCGCGGTGATCTCCTTGGCCAGCATCACCTTGGCGTCCTTCGGGTTGCGCCCGCCCTCGACCTCGGCGCGCAGCGCGGCGATCTCGGACTCGGCCCGGAAGCTCAGCAGCGTGAACCACTTCCACATCTGCACGTCGCTGATCGACAGGATCTTGGCGTACATGGTGTTGGCCGGCTCGGCGATGCCCACGTAGTTGTTCTTGGACTTGGACATCTTCTCGATGCCGTCCAGCCCCTCCAGCAGCGGCATGGTCAGGATGCACTGCGGCTCCTGGCCGTACTCCTGCTGCAGGTGGCGGCCCACCAGCAGGTTGAACTTCTGGTCGGTGCCGCCGAGCTCGAGGTCGCTCTTGAGCGCCACCGAGTCGTAGCCCTGCATCAGCGGGTACAGGAACTCGTGCACGCTAATGGGCGTCTGCGCGGCGAAGCGCTTGGCAAAGTCGTCGCGTTCCATCATGCGCGCCACCGTGTACCTGGCGGCCAGCTGGATCATGCCGCGCGCGCCCAGCGGGTCGCTCCACTCGCTGTTGTAGCGGATCTCGGTGCGCGCCGGGTCCAGCACCATGCTGGCCTGGGCGTAGTAGGTGTCGGCGTTGGCCTTGATCTGTTCGCGGGTGAGCGGCGGGCGGGTGTTGTTGCGTCCGGACGGGTCGCCGATCAGCGAGGTGAAGTCGCCGATCAGGAAGATGACCGTGTGCCCCAGGTCCTGGAGCTGGCGCATCTTGTTGAGCACCACGGTGTGGCCGATGTGGATGTCGGGCGCCGTCGGGTCCAGCCCCAGCTTGATGCGCAGCGGCTGGCCGGTGGCCTCGGAGCGGGCCAGCTTGCGGACCCAGTCGGCCTCGGGCAGCAGTTCCTCGCAGCCGCGCAGGCTGGTTTGCAGCGCCTCGCGAACGCGGTCGGTGACGGGATGGGCAGGAGTCGGGGTGGCGGTCATCGGCGAAGAAAGGGCGGGCGGCGGCGCGGCCCGGGCGTCCGGTGTCCCGTTCTGGGCGGGGCCGCCGGAGGCTGAAGGGCCGGATAAGGAGGTGTAAAGCTCCCTCTTTTGGGGGATCCACTTTACATCTGACTGCTATAGTCGCTCGCGCAGGGCGGCTCCCGCATACCACACAGGAACCGGCTCAGCGAGCGAAAGCTGGCGGTTTCGAACTTCGTGTCGTCTTTTGTCGACAACTTCCTCGAAATCTCGCCTGATTCTATGCGCGCACACGCAGGCACGACCTGCCCAGGGTGCGGATTCTTCAAACCGGAGCAGGGAACTGGCAATCGCCGGTCCCGGCACCACTCGCTGGAAGCTGTCGTTGGATTCCCTGAGCCAAGCCGAACAGGCGGTCGAAACCGCCGTCCAGTCCCTTTTCGGTCGCGTCGCGCGCTGGGCCCATGCCCATCCCCGCCGCCTGGCCGCGGGCACCGTCACCGTGCTGGCCGTCTTCGCCGGCACCGCCTTCGGCCTCGCGCCGATGGCGCCGGACGCGGCCGCGCTGCCCAAGCGCCTGGTCGTCGAGAGCTTCACGCCCGAGAACCTCGACGCACAGCTCGACGCCCTGGCGGCCCAGCACCTGACGCTGGCCCGCAGCGACGTCACGCGCGCCAACGACACCGCCAGCGCGCTCACGCAGCGCCTGGGCGTGTCCGATCCCGAGCTCGATGCCTTCCTGCAGGCCGACGCCACCTCGCGCAAGCTGTGGCAGGGCCGCGCCGGCAAGTTGGTGGCGGCCACCACCGACGACGGCGGCCGCCTGGCCCGGCTCGTCGCCCGCTACCCGGCCGAGCGCGACGACCAGTTCGCCACCCACTTCTCGCGCCTGACGATCACGCGCGGCGAGCACGGCTTCGCCAGCAAGGTGGAGACGGTGCCGTTCGGCAGCACCACCCGCCTGGCCACCGGCACGGTGCGCAGCTCGCTGTTCGCAGCCACCGACGACGCCAACGTGCCCGACCCGGTGGCCACGCAGATGGCCGAGATGTTCTCCACCGACATCGACTTCCACCGCGAGCTGCGCAAGGGCGACACCTTCAGCGTGGTCTACGAGGCGCTGACCGCCGACGGCGAGCCGGTGCCGTGGAACCAGGGCGCCGGTCGCGTGCTGGCCGCCGAGTTCGTCAACGCCGGCCATGCGTATTCCTCGGTCTGGTTCGCCGACGCCAGCGGCAAGGGCGCCTACTTCGACATGGACGGCCGCAGCAAGCACCGCGCGTTCCTGGCCAGCCCGATGGAGTTCTCGCGCATCACCTCCGGCTTCTCGATGCGCTTCCACCCCATCCTCAAGGAATGGAAGCGCCACGAGGGCGTCGACTACGGCGCGCCCGTGGGCACCTCGGTGCGCGTGGTGGGCGACGGCGTGGTCGAGTTCGCCGGCCAGCAGAACGGCTACGGCAACGTGATCCAGGTCCGCCATTCCGACAACCGCCTGACCGTCTACGCCCACCTGAGCCGCATCGACGTGCGGCGCGGCGAGCACGTGGACCAGGGCCAGCACATCGGCGCCGTCGGCCAGACCGGCTGGGCCACCGGCCCGCACCTGCACTTCGAATTCCGCGTCGCCGGGGTGGTCAAGGATCCGCTGACCATCGCCAAGACGGCCGAGACCCTGACGCTGGACAACGCCTCGCGACCGCGCTTTGCCGCGCTGGCCGGCGAGCTGAGGTCCGAGCTGGCGGTGGCCGAGTCGCTGGGCGTGCGCCCTGCCCGCGTAGACTGATCGCCTCGATCCCGACAACGACGCGCCGCGTTCGACCAGGAGCCGGCGCGTCCTTCGTTCCATGACCCTCTACATCGGCCTGATGAGCGGCACGTCCCTGGACGGCGTCGACGGCGTGCTGGTCGACTTCGCCGCCGGCCTGCGCCTGCTCGCCGACGCCCACGTCGCGATGCCGCCGGCGCTGCGCGCCGAGCTGCTGGCGCTCAACCGCGCCGGCGCCGACGAATTGCAGCGCGCGGCCCTGGCCGCCAACGCACTGGCGCGGCTGCAAGCCGAAGTGGTGGCTCACCTGCTGGTCAAGGCCGACATCGAGCCGGCGGCGGTCCGCGCCGTTGGCTCGCACGGCCAGACCGTGCGCCACCGGCCGGGCGAGTTCGACGGCACCGGCTTCACGCTGCAGCTGAACAACGGGGCGCTGCTGGCCGAGGCCTGCGGCATCGACGTCGTCTGCGACTTCCGCAGCCGCGACGTAGCCGCCGGCGGCCAGGGCGCGCCGCTGGTACCGGCCTTCCACCGCGCCGTGTTCGCGGGCGCGACGCCGCGGGCCATCCTCAACATCGGCGGCATCGCCAATCTCACGCTGCTGCCGCCTGCGGATGAGTCAGCGCTCGCTCACGGCATGCCGATCGGCGGCTTCGACACGGGCCCCGGCAACGCGCTGATGGACCATTGGTGCCGCCTTCACACCGACGCCCCGTACGACGACGACGGCCGCTGGGCCGCTGGCGGCCGGGTCGACGACGCGCTGCTGGCCGTGCTGCTGGCGGACGCCTACTTCGCCAGGCCGGCGCCCAAGAGCACCGGGCGCGACCTGTTCAACGCCGAGTGGCTCGCGCGTGCCCTCGCGCGCGCGCCCGCGAAACGCCCCCCCGCGGACGTGCAGGCGACCCTGCTGGAACTCACCGCCCGCAGCGCGATGGACGCCCTGAAGGCGGCCGCGCCGGCCACCCGCGAGCTCCTCGTGTGCGGTGGCGGCGCACTCAACGGCGCGCTGATGGCGCGCCTGGCGGCCCTGTGGCCAGGCCTGGCTGTGGCGGCCACCGACAGCGCCGGACTGCCGGCGATGCAGGTGGAGGCGGCCGCGTTCGCGTGGCTCGCCCGCCAGTTCTGCGAGCGCCAGCCCGGCAACCATCCGGCCGTCACCGGCGCCGCCGGCCTGCGGGTGCTGGGCGCGCTCTACCCGCACTGACCGGCCCGGAAACGACGACGGCGCCCGTGGGCGCCGTCATGGAGGAAGCGGGGATGCTCAGGCCGAGAAGCTCGAACCGCAGCCGCAGGTGCTGGTGGCGTTCGGGTTCTTGATGACGAACTGGGCGCCCTGCAGGTCTTCCTTGTAATCGATCTCGGCGCCGGCCAGGTACTGCAGGCTCATGGCGTCGATCAGCAGCGTGACGCCGTTCTTGCTCATCTGCGTGTCGTCCTCGGCCACGGCCTCGTCGAACGTGAAACCGTACTGGAAGCCGGAGCAGCCGCCGCCCTGCACGAACACGCGCAGCTTCAGCTCGGGGTTGCCTTCCTCGTCGACGAGTTCCTTGACCTTGGCGGCGGCGCTGTCGGTGAAGACCAGCGGGCCCGGCATCTCGGTGGTGGCGGGAGAGAGTTCGGCGACGGCGCTCATGGGTTTCCTTGCAAGATCGACACTGCCATCATTTGGCCACAAACCGGCGGAAATTTGGCGGCTGTGGTCATTCGCGGCGCGGCGCGTGGCGCAAAGCGCCACGAAACCGCGGCGAAACCCGGTTCTCAGCCCTCGTTGGCGGCAGCCAGCTTCAGCAGCGGGCGCTCCGCCTCGGCCTCGCCGGCGGCCACGTGCTTCATCACGCCGTCGATGGTGGCGCCCTGGTGCATCTCGAGCGCCTCGTAGTGCACGTCGCCGACGATGCGGGCCTTGGGCTGCAGTTCGAGCAGCGTGGTGGCGACGACGGGGCCCTGGACCTGGCCGTTGATGATCACGTGGCCGGCCATGACCTTGCCCTGCACCCGGGCGTTCTCGCTGATGACCAGCAGGCTGGACGGGTCGGTGGCGACGACGTCGCCCAGCACCTCGCCGTCGATGCGCAGGCCGGCGTCGAAACGCAACTCGCCGTGCACCTGCGTGCCTTCGCCGATCAGGCTGCGGATGGCCGGCTGCTTCTTGCGGTTGAACCACATGGTCGAACTCCTCGGACGAATCCTGATGCTTCCGCGGCAGGTGCCCGCGGCCCAAACGATCGTTGTTGTCGGTTCGAAGTGTCCCGCCCGCGGCCTACAGCTTGAGCGTCTGCAGGGCGCGCACGGCGCCGCCCGCGTCGGTGACCTTGACCTGGGCCGTTTTTACCACGGCCTGGGGCGGGCAATCGAGCAGTCCTTCGACCCGCGCGTACTGCTTGACCTGGAGCGGCTGGATCGAGGCGGAAGGCGCCGACGTCCAGGGCTGGCCGTCGAGCGTGCCGCTGAGGGTGAGCTCGTAGCGGCCATTGAACTGTACGGCGTTGCGCCCGCCCTGCATCACCAGCAGCTGGTAACGGACGTGACCAGGTGCGGCCAGCTCGACCTGGAAGCCGCGCACCGTCAGCCCCTCGGGCGTGCCGCCGCCCTGCGGGATCAGTTGCTGGAAGAAGCCGAGGTCGGCCTTCAGCGCGAGCTTGTCGGCCTCGCTCTGGCGCAGCTGGGCGGCCAGGCGCTCCTCGGCCGCCTTCTCGGTCTTGAGCAGGCTCTCGGCGGTGTTGGCCAGCACCTGTGCCTTGTCGCGCTCGTCCTTCAGGTCGGCCTGCTCCTCGCGCAGCCGGGCCAGCTCGGCCTTGGCGCTGCGGTCCAGGCCGGCCAGGTCCTTGCCGGTCTCGAACGCCCAGAGCGCGATCGCGGCGGAAAAGCCCAGCACCAGCGCGCCGCCGAGCCAGCGGATCGGCCACGGCAGGTGGCGGCGAACCGTGACGCGGGGCGTGGACAGGCGACGTCGAAGCAGCTTCCAGCGCATGGGACTTACCCCGGGTAAGTGATTGAAAGTCGGTGCCAGACGTGCGAAGGGCCGCTGGATGAGCGGCCCTTGGGGAGGCAGAACCTGGAACGCGACCAGCGCGTTCCGGGTAGCGCAGTTTAGCGCTTGCTGAACTGCTTGCGACGGCGGGCGCCGTGCAGGCCGACCTTCTTGCGTTCGACTTCGCGCGCATCGCGCGTGACGAACCCGGCGCGGCTCAGGTCGCCCTTGAGCGCGGTGTCGTAGTCGATCAGCGCACGGGTGATGCCGTGGCGGACGGCACCGGCCTGGCCGGACTCGCCGCCACCATGCACGTTCACCTTGATGTCGAACGTCAGTTCGTTGTTCGTGAGCATCAGCGGTTGCTTGACGACCATGATCGAGGTTTGACGGCCGAAATACTCGTCGACGGTCTTGCCGTTGACGATGATCTTGCCTTCGCCCTTCTTCATGAAGACGCGAGCCACGGACGACTTGCGGCGGCCCGTGCCGTAGTTCCAATTACCGATCATCGCGGCTCCTTAGATTTCCAGCGCTTTGGGCTGCTGAGCGGCGTGCGGGTGGGTACCACCGGCGTAGACCTTCAGCTTCTTGATCATCGCGTAGCCCAGGGGACCCTTCGGAAGCATGCCCTTGACGGCCTTCTCGATGGCGCGGCCGGGGTGCTTGGCCTGCATGTCCTTGAACTTGGTCGCGTAGATGCCGCCCGGGTAGCCGGAGTGACGGTAGTACGTCTTCTGCTCGGCCTTGTTGCCCGTGACGCGGATCTTGTCGGCGTTGACGATGACGATGAAATCACCGGTGTCGACGTGGGGCGTGTAGATGGGCTTGTGCTTGCCGCGCAGTCGGAGTGCCACTTCACTGGCAACACGTCCGAGCACCTTGTCGGTGGCGTCGATCACAAACCACTCGTGCACCACTTCGGCCGGCTTGGCGCTGAAGGTTTTCATGAGTGTGACTCTGTAGAGAGAGAACGCGGCTGTCCGAGCGCTCCGGGGCTTTCCTGGTGGTCCTCGGCGCTGCTCATGAATGGCAACCTCTCGAACCGGGGCGGACCCGACATCTTCTTGACCTGTCGCCCGGGAGGCCCGGAGTTCAGGTGCGCATCACCCCGCCGCAAAACGGGAAGCCCACGAGTATCGCACAAGCGAGGGATATTGCCTAGTCCTCGACCCGCCGGGCAGCCCGGACGGCCTCGGCCCGGACTAGACTGGGTCCCCTGGAACCGGTGCGGCGCCGACCCGAGAGCGCCGCGACGCCCGGTGGACGATCCTTTTCGGCCCGGAAATGGCATGCTGCAACGCAGCAATCCTGCCGGCAAGCGGAAAGCAATCCGTGTACAGTCCATTCGGGTTAACACTCAGGAAGTTCGTCATGGGCACCCCCGGCGACCCCTCGTTCGAGAATTCGCAAGACGGCAATGCAGACCTCGCCGGCCCGGAAACCCTTCCGGGGCCGCCGCCGCTGCGTCCGCGCGTGCTCGGCTGGGTGCCGATCCGCTCGCTGTCGGCGCGCCACCGTCCGCGCATCCTGGCCCACTTGCTGGCGCTGGACCTGGCCGACCGGTACCTGCGCTTCGGCTACGCCGCGGCCGACGACCAGATCCGCCGCTACGTCGAGCGCATCGCCTTCGATCGCGACGAGGTCTTCGGCGTATTCAATCGCCGCCTCGAGCTGATCGCCCTCGCCCACCTGGCCTACGAGCCGTCGGTGGACGCCGAGCCCGGCCGCCCCAGCGCCGCCGAATTCGGCGTCTCGGTGGCGGTGCGCGCCCGCGGCCGCGGCTACGGCGCCCGCCTGTTCGACCACGCGGTGCTGCGCGCGCGCAACCGCCACGTCGACACCATCGTCATCCACGCGCTGTCCGAGAACCTGGCGATGCTGCGCATCGTGCGCAACGCCGGCGCCACCATCGAGCGCACCGGCGCCGACGCCGAGGCCCACCTGCGCCTGCCGCCCGAGAATTTCGCCTCCATCATGGCCGGCATGGTCGAGGAACAACTCGGCGAACTGGACTACCAGTTCAAGCAGGGCGCGCGCCACATGGACACGCTGCTCGAGATCGGCGCCAGGAACGCCAACCCGTCGGGACGCTGACCCCGGCCGCGCCGCGGGCCACGTACCATGGCCCCATGACCGATTTCGCCGACCGCGCCCCGTACGCCCGCCTGACGCCGCACCAGATGCTGGACGCGCTGGCGGCCGCGGGCTTCCCCATCACCGGCGGCCTGATCCAGCTCAACTCGTACGAGAACCGCGTCGTCCAGGCCTCGCTGGAGGACGGCACGGCCGTGGTCGCCAAGTTCTACCGGCCGCGGCGCTGGAACGACGACCAGATCCTGGAAGAGCACGCCTTCGCGCGCGAACTCGAGGCGGACGACCTGCCCGTCGCGGCCCCGCTGGTGCTGGCCTCGCCCTGCGACAACCCCGCGCTGGGGCTGGTGGGCGAGCCGCCGACGCTGGGCCACTGGCAACCCGCGGTGGACCCCGACGACGACGACCGCACGCCGTCGCCCGTCTACCGATTCGGGGTCGCGCCGCGGCGCGCCGGCCGCGCGCCCGAGCTCGAGAACCCGCACACGCTGGCCTGGCTGGGCCGCCTGCTCGGTCGCCTGCACACGGTGGGCGCACGGCGTCCGTTCGTGCACCGGCGGACGCTGGACTGCGACACCTACGGCACGCAGGCTGTTCACCGCGTCGAGCGCAGTGAGTTGCTGACGCGCGCGCAGTCGGCCACCTGGCTGAGCGTCGCCGGCCAGGCCGTGGACGCCGCGCGCCGCGCGTTCGACGCCGTGGGCGCGCCGCGCGACATCCGGTTGCACGGCGACTGCCATCCGGGCAACATCCTGTGGCGCGAGGAAGGCGAGTTCGCCGGCCCGCTGTTCGTCGACCTCGACGACGCCTGCATGGGCCCGGCGGTACAGGACCTGTGGATGCTGCTGTCGGGCGATCGCGAGGCGATGCAGGGCCAGCTGTCCCACGTACTGAACGGTTATCGCGCGTTCATGGACTTCCGTTCCGCCGAGCTCGCGCTCATCGAGCCGCTGCGCGCGCTGCGCATGATCCACCACAGCGCGTGGATCGCCGACCGCTGGGACGATCCGGCCTTCCCCGCCGCGTTCCCCTGGTTCGGCACGCCGGCGTACTGGGACCAGCAGACGACCCAGCTGCGCGAGCAGCTGGAGCACATGGCGTTGCCGCCGCTGCTCGCGTACTGAAAGCGCGGCGGACGCCGCGCGCGGCCGCTCCGGAGCAGACCCGCTGCTTCCCCCCGGGGGGAGTGGCCGGCGTACTCGCCGGCCGAGGGGTCGTCAGTGCGCCAGCGGCAGGCTGGCGATCGGCACCGATAACAGGTGCGGCCCGGTGGGATTGCTGGCGAACCAGAGGCCGTCGAGCACCACGCGCCCGTAGCGCACGTGCACGCGCCCCAGGCGCTCCCACTCGTGCAGGATCTGGCTGATGCGCTGGCGCGTCACGCCCAGCAGCTGCGCCAGCTGTTCCTGCGGCAGGTGCAGGTTGATGGCCACGTCGGCGCCGTCGCGAAGGCCGTGGCCGTTGGCCAGGTGCACCAGGTGCATCGCCAGGCGCTCGTCCAGCGAGAACGCCGTCCACGACTCCAGCGCCAGGAACATCAGGCGCGAACGCCGGCACATCAGCTCGATGAAGCTTCGATACATCATGGGGTATCGCTGCAGCAGTTCCTCGAACTGCGCGGCGGACACCGCCAGCAGCGTCGAGGCGCAGTGCGCGACGGCGTCGTGCGGGCGCGGCAGGCGGTCGAACAGCGCGGTGTCGCCGAACCAGGTGCCCGGGGACAGGAACGTGAGCAGGCCCTGGCGGCCGTCGGGGCCGCTCGCGCCGAGCCGGATCGCGCCGGCAACGATGCCGTACCAGGCGTCGGCCGGCCGGTCCTTCGCGTAGACCACGTCCCCTTCGTTGAGGTGGCGCAGCGTGGCGACGTCGAGCGCCTCGTCGCGCGGCGCCGCCGGCAGGCCGCCGAACCAGGGGCTGTCGAGCATCGTCTGCCGTTGAGCGGCCGTCAGGCGTGCCATAGGGGTCTTCCCTTCGCAAAATGCAAATCGATGACAGACGTCGCGCCGCTTCGCTCAGTAGGATCATTCGCACTGAGGTTGCGGGGTTCGAACACCATGTTCGACTCGTCTGCGCCCGCTGCCTATCCGCAGTGCTACCCATGCCACGACGCCCTTCGCCCGCGCCACCGCTGCGCGGGCCCGGCATCTCGCGCCTCAGTTGAGACCATTTCGACACAGATCGAACCTGGAGGGTTCGGCTTGGAAACGTGCGTCCGCGCGTTCGAGAGCCGCCTGCACGGGGGCCGTCCCCTGGCTCCCGCCAACTCACAACTGACGGAGACAAACGCAATGAACAAGATCCTCGTGAAATGGCTCACCGTGGCCATGCTCGCCCTGTGCGCCCTGCCCTCCTGGGCAACCGGCTACGCGCAGACCAAGTACCCCATCATCCTGGTCCACGGCCTGTTCGGTTTCGACAACATCGGGCCGCTGGAATACTTCTACGGCATCCCCGGCGACCTGCGCTCCAACGGCGCCCAGGTCTACGTCGCGCAGGTGGCGGCGGCCAACAGCACCGAAGTGCGCGGAGAGCAACTGCTCACCTACGTCAAGCAGGTGCTGGCCGTGACCGGGGCGTCCAAGGTCAACCTGATCGGCCACAGCCACGGCGGCCCCACCGTGCGCTACGTCGCCTCGGTGGCGCCCAACCTGGTCGCCTCGGTCACCAGCGTGGCCGGCCCGAACCAGGGTGCGGCGCTGGCCGACGCGCTCAACGGCACGCTGCCGGCGGGCTCGCTCTCGCGCACCGTCGTCGCCAGCATCGTCAACGGCTTCGCCTCGCTGATCGGCCTGATCTCGGGCAACAACGCCTCGCAGAACTCGTCGGCCGCGCTCAACTCGCTGTCGAGTGCCGGCATGGCCAGGTTCAATGCGGCGCATCCGGAAGGCCTGCCGACGACCTCGTGCGGCCAGGGTCCGGCCGTGGCTGCCAACGGCGTGCACTACTGGTCGTGGAGCGGCGCCCAGCCCTACACGAACGCGCTGGACCCGCTCGACGCCCCGCTGGCGATCACCGCGCTGGTGTACGGCGGCGCCAAGAACGACGGCCTGGTCGGCTCGTGCAGCAGCCACCTGGGCACCGTCATCCGCGACGACTACGGCATGAACCACCTCGACGAGGTCAACCAGACGGCGGGCATCGTCAACTGGTTCGAGGTCGACCCCAAGAGCGTGTTCCGCAACCAGGCCAACCGCCTGAAGAACGCGGGGCTGTGAGATGCGGCCCCGCCAGCTTCCCCCGATGTGGGTGGCGGGCGTGGTCGGCGCGACGGCGCTGGTGGTGATCGGCCTGCAGGGGCTGCCGGCGACGACCCCGGCGGCGATCGCGCCGGCGCCAGCGGGCGAGGTGCGGCCGCCGGTCGCCACCTCGCTCGCCGGCACCACCCCTGACGGCGCCGCCACCGCCACGGCCGACGACGCGCTGGTGCTGGACCCGGCGCTGATCCGCCTCTACGACTATTACCTGACGACCGTCGGCGAACGCCCCCTGTCCGCCATCCAGGCGCAGGTGGAGCACGACCTCGACGGCCGACTGGCGCCGCACGCCGCGCGCCAGGCCAAGGACCTCTACGCGCGCTACGTGCAGTTCAAGACCGCGCTGAAGGAACAGCGTCCGGCCAAGCCGGTGGGCCGCAGCGTGGACATCCTGCGCGAAGGCCTGCGCCGGATGCTGGCGCTGCGCGCGTCCTATTTCAGCGAGGCCGAGGCGCAGGCCCTGTTCGGCCCGCAGGACGCCGAGGCCGCGGCCGCGCTCGCGCGCATGGCCATCGAGCAGGATCCCGCGCTCGACGCGCAACAGCGCCGCGATCGCCTGGCCGCGCTCGACGCGCGCCTGCCCGCGAGCGTGCGCGCGGAACGCGAGGCGCCGCTGGCCGTGGTGCGCCTGGAAGAGGCCGCTCGGCAGATCCGTGCCCAGGGCGGCAGCGAGGACGACGTCTACCGCATGCGCGCTGCCGCCACGTCGCCCGAGGCCGCGAACCGACTGGCCGACGTCGACCGCGAGGAAGCGGCATGGAAGGCGCGCATCGCCACCTACCTGGTCCAGCGCGACGCGCTGCTGTCGGCGCCCGGCGGCGACGCCGCGCGCCAGGCGGCCCAGAGCGACCTGCGCAACCGGCTGTTCACGCCGGAGGAGCAGCGGCGGCTGGCGGCCTACGAAGGCTGAGCGGCGGCGACGCGGCCGCCGCCTGGGACGGCGCGCGCGCCGCCGATGCCTCTTCCGCCGGTGCGACTGAACAGGAGCTCGATGCAGGCCCATCGCGAGCCTGTCGCCACGGCGCTGACCGCGAGCGCCGCAGGCTTCGCCGCATCGACCGCCCGCTGCCGTGCAGCGACCTATACTTTCCCCACAGCCTGCCGGCCGCACGACCGCGTGCGGCGCTTCCGTCCGTTCCCTTGCACAGCGCCTCCAACCGTGTCCGCCGACTTCCGTTCCTACACGACCATCGAAGTGGCCAAGCGCCTGGGGGTCTCGCTGCAGACCGTCCAGCGCTGGGTGGACGCCGGCCATCTGAAGGCCTGGAAGACGCTCGGCGGGCATCGCCGGATCGACGCGGCCAGCGCCGAGGCCTTGTTCAAGACCCAGTCCGGCGCGGCGGCCTCGCTGCCGGAACCGGCCGCGGCGCGCGCCGGTGCCCGCCGCGTCCTCGTCGTCGACGACGATCCCGTCGATCGCCAACTGATGACGATGCTGGTCCGGCAGGCGCTCCCGGACGCCCTGGTCGACCTCGCGACCGACGGTTTCCAGGCGCTGCTGAGCGTCGGCAGGAGCCCGCCCGACGTCCTGATCACGGACATCAACATGCCCCACCTGGACGGCGTGCAGATGATCCGCAGCCTGGTCGAAGGCCCGCTGCCGGCGCCGGCCACCATCGTGGCGGTCTCGTCGCTGTCGCCGTCCGACATGGCGTCCCGCGGCCGGCTGCTGCCGGGCGTGCACTTCCTGTCCAAGCCCGTGGACCCGCAGCGGCTGGCGCAGCTGCTGCGCCCGGTCGACGCCGGAACCGGGCCTGCCCCGGCACCCTGAACGCGCCCGCGCCGGATCGGTGGCGGGCGCATGCGTCGGCAATCCCCGACAAAAGTCGACCGCGGGAAAGGACGAAACCAAGCCAGGTGACTTCGCTTGGCCGTCCCGGTGCCGGCGCGTCGCCCGCACCCTCCGACACGCCTGCGGGCGGCGGCCCACCACGCAAACGGCTCGCGCCGACGTCTCGCCATGATTCCTGCCCTGCCCACTCTCGACGAAGCGCGCCGGATCGACGCGCTCCGGGCGCTCGCCGTTCTCGACAGCGAGCCGGAAGCCGAGTTCGATGCCCTGGTGCTGGCGGCCTCGGTCGTGTGCGGGACGCCGATCTCGCTGCTGAGCCTGGTCGACAGCGAGCGCCAGTGGTTCAAGGCCAGGGTCGGCCTGCCGGACGCCATGCAGACGCCGCGCGACATCGCCTTCTGCGCGCACGCCATCCTCGCGCCAGGCATCTTCGAGGTGCCGGACGCGCGCCGGGATCCGCGCTTCGACGACAACCCGCTCGTCACCGGCCCGACCGACGTGCGCTTCTACGCCGGGGCGCCCGTGCGCCTGAGCGACGGCAGCCCGGTCGGCACCCTGTGCGTCATCGACCATCGGCCGCGCCGGCTCAACGACGAACAACGCACGGTCCTGGCGCGCCTGGCCGATGCGGCCGCGCGCGCGCTTGAAGGCCGGGTGGCGACGCGGCGCTCGCGCGAGGTGACCGGCGACCTTGCGCAACAGCACGCGCTGCTGCGCGTGACCCTGCAGGCCATCGACGACGCGGTGATCACGACCGACGCGGCCGGCGCGGTCGTGTGGCTGAACCCGCAGGCCCAGCGCCTGACGGGCTGGCCCCCGGTGGAGGCGAAGGGCGTGGCGCTGCCGCGCGTGTTCAGCGCCGTCGCGGGCCTGGTGCGGCATTGCGCGTCCGGTGCCGACGCTGCCTGCGGCGATCCGACGCCGTCGCCCGGATTGACGCAGGCCATGCTGGTGGGCCGGACCGGCAGCGAATACGCCATCGAGCATTCCGCCTCGACCATCGTCGACGAGGCAGGCCGGGCCACGGGCAGCGTGATCGTCTTTCGCGACGTCACCGAGAAGCGGCGCCTGTCCGAGGACGCGCGCTTTCGCGCCTCGCACGACGCGCTGACGCGGCTGGGCAGCCGCACCCACTTCGACGAGCGTGTTCAACAGGCCTGGGCGGTCGCGCAGGCGCAGGCGCAGGACGACGAGCACGCGCTGATGATCATCGACCTCGATCACCTGAAGCTGATCAACGAGACCTGCGGCCACGCGGCCGGCGACCTGCTGCTGCAACAGGTGGCGGCCATCCTGCGCGAGACCATGCGCGGCACGGACGTGGTGGCGCGCGTGGGCGGCGACGAATTCGGCGTGCTGCTCGAGAACTGCCCGATGCCCGTCGCCCACCGCATCGCGCAGGCGCTGTGCGATCGCATGGAACAGTTCCGCTTCGTGCATGCCGACCGCCGCATGCGCATCGGCACCAGCATCGGCCTGGTGGCGGTGGGCAGGCGCTGGGCGAGCGCCGACGCCGCCGTGCAGGCGGCCGACGACTGCTGCTGCGCCGCGAAGGCCGCGGGCGGCAACCGCGTGCGCATGTGGATCGAGTCGGACGAGTCCATCCACGCGCGCCACAGCGAGATGAAATGCGCCGCGCAGATCGCCCAGGCGCTCGACGAGAACCGCTTCGCGCTGCACGCCCAGCGCATCGAGCCGCTGGGTCATCACCTGGGCGGGCTGCATGCCGAGGTGCTGCTGCGGATGATCGACGCCGACGGCGCCATGGTGTCGCCCGGCCTGTTCCTGCCCGCGGCCGAACGCTTCCAGATGGCCACCCGCATCGACCGCTGGGTGCTGCAGAACACCATCGCCTGGATGCGCCACGTCAGCGAGCTCGGCGCCCTGGAACGCATCAACGTCAACCTGTCGGGGCAATCGATCGGCGACCGCGAGTTCCACCGCTGGGCCACCGAACTGCTCGTCGACAGCGGCAGCCAGATCTGCCGCCGCCTCTGCCTGGAGATCACCGAGACGGCCGCCGTCACGCACATCGTCGATGCCGCTTCGTTCGTCGACCAGGTGCGCGCGCTGGGTGTGCAGGTGGCGCTGGACGACTTCGGGGCCGGCGCGTCGTCGTTCGGCTACCTGAAGACGCTGAAGGTGGACTACCTGAAGATCGACGGCCAGTTCGTGCGCGGCCTGCCCGACGACCCGCTGGATACGGCCACCGTGCGCTGCTTCGTCGACGTGGCGCGCGCGCTGGGCATCGAGACCGTGGCCGAATTCGTCGACCGCCCCGCCGCGCTGGCCTGCCTGACCGAGATGGGGGTCGACTTCGCCCAGGGCTTCCTGCTGCATCGGCCGGCACCGATCGCCGAGCTGATCGAGGAGGCTGCGACGCCGGGCGAGGCGAACCCGGACCTGCGGGCCCGGGAATCGGCCGGCGGTGGCGTCGCCGCCGCGTACTGACCGCGGTCCGCCCGCCGGCCTGGCTCAGCCGAAGCGAACCGCGTAGATCGGCGGCAGCCGCGCGGCCAGCTCGGACCAATGCTCGCCCGCGTCGTCGCTGGCCCACAGCCCGCCGGTGGTGCTGCCCATCAGCAGGCCGTTGCCGGTGCCGTCGACCGCCAGGCCGTGGCGGTAGACCAGGTCGTAGCAGTCGCGTTGCGGCAATCCACCACGCAGCGTCTCGAAGGTGGCGCCGCCATCGCGCGTGCGATTGACCGCCAGCGCGCCGCCCACCGGCACGCGGCACTGATCCTTGACGGCCGGCACGAACCACGCGGTCTGCGGGTCCCGGGGATGCGCCGCCACGGCGAAGCCGAAGGACGACAGGGGAGCGACGATCTCGTCCCAGCGCGCGCCGCCATTGGTCGAACGGAAGATGCCGTTGTGGTGCTGGCACCAGAGCACCTGGGGCGCGGCGCCGCAGCGCGCGATGGCATGCGGATCCTGGGCGTCGGGCTCGAAGGCCTGGTCGGGCGGCAGGAAGTCGGCGCGCATGCCGTGCGCGGTCTGCCGCCAGGTGGCGCCTTCGTCGTTCGTGATCCAGGCACCGGCGCAGCTGACACCCGCGAGCACGGTGCCATCCGCCAGCGCGCAGATCGAATGGATGCCGGGCAGGTCGTAGCCGCCACCGCTCCAGTCGGGACGCTCGGGCCGGTTCCACAGGGCCTCGTCGAGCCGCCAGCTGGCGCCGCCGTCGCCGGAGCGGAAGAGCGCCCCCGGCAGCGTGCCCGCAAGGGTCGTGGTGCCGCAGCGCTCGAGCGACCAGACCATCGCCACCTTCCATGCCGGCCCCGGGGCGTCGACGGGCTGCGGCGGCAGCGCGGGGGCATCGACTTCATGCCAGCTGGCGCCGGCGTCGTCCGACGCGTGCATCTTGACCCCGAAATGACCGAGGTTCAACGCGGCCAGCATCCGACCGTGCGCATCGGGCGGCAGGACCATCGACACCGGCTCGCCCACGAAGCTGGCGCGCGCGACACGCCAGGCGTCGGCGCCCCGGCGCAACTCGAACAAGCCCTTGCGGGTCGCGACCCATGCCCGATCGTCCATGGTCCGGTCTCCTCGTGGCGGCGCTTCAGCCGCCGGTCAGCGCCTGCAACACGTAGACGCGATCCGCGGGCGCGAGCGGATCGGTCAGCGCGACGCGATCGCGCACGCGCCGGCCTTCGATGAAGACGACGACGTGCTGGCGCAGGTGGCCTTGCTCGTCGAGGATGTAGGGGCGCAGCCGCGCGCTGCGGCCGAAGGCGTCCTCGAGGGCCTCGCGCAAGGTGGCCGCGCCGGTGTGGAATTCCGGCGCGTCGGTGAAACGCTGCAGCTGCGCGGTGAACGCGACGTGGGCCATCCCGACATGATGGCGCGGACGCGCCGACGGACAACCCTGGACTTTCCCGGGACCGCGGACTCAGCCGTTGCAGTCGGCCCAGCTCGTCGGTGTCTCGTACAGCCGCAGCTTGCGCAACTTCAGGTGGTTGCCGAAGCGCTCGGTGTAGAGCGGGTCGAGGATCCCGAAGGCGATCGCCACCAGGTTCTCGGCCGTGGGCACGCGATCCAGCACCACGGTCTTGTGGCCGGGAATCTGCGCGAGCAGGCTGCGGATCAGCGTATCGCCGTCGTGCACCAGGAACGCATGGTCCCACAGGTCGACGAGGTGCTCCTTGGCCAGCGACTTCACGTCGGTGAAATCCATCAGCATGCCGTGATCGCTGGACGTCGGGTCGTCGACGGGCTCGCCCTCGAGCGTGATCTCCAGGGCGTAGCGATGGCCGTGCAGGTTGCGGCACTGGCTCTTGTGCTGCGGGATGCGGTGGCCGGCGTCGAATTCGAGTCGTTTGGTGATCGTGAGCATGGGATGGGATCGAGACCTGTGGGGGCCACGAGGCGGTGAACGAGGAAAGCCCGGCCGCGGCGCTCGGCCGCTCCGGAGCAAGGCCGGGCCAGCCCCTCGGGGGCGACCGAGCGAAGCGAGGTGGGCTAACGTATCGCCAGCAGCTTGTGGGTCTGGAGGCCGAGTTTCCATTGAGGGTGCGCGAGGCAATAGTCCATCGCCAGGCGCTGGTTGGTGGCCTGCAGCAGGTTGTCCATGGGCTGCAGGTAGAAATGCGCGAAGTCGAGATCCGTGAATCGTTGCGGGTCGACGCCGTCCTGCGGAAACACCAGCTTCAGCTCGTCGCCGGACTCGATGACCAGCGCCGAATCGGCCTTGGGGCTGACGCAGATCCAGTCGAGCCCCGGCGGCGGTGCGACCGTGCCGTTGGTCTCGACCGCGATCGTGAAGCCGCGCGCGTGCAGTGCGTCCACCAGCGCGGCGTCGACCTGCAGCAGCGGCTCGCCGCCGGTGAGCACCACGAAGCGATGCGCCGGCGGTTCGCCCCAGTGCCGGGCAATCTCGTCGGCGAGAACGTCGGCGGTGCGGAACTTGCCGCCGCCGTCACCGTCGGTGCCGACGAAGTCGGTGTCGCAGAACGTGCAGACCGCGGCCGCGCGATCTTCCTCGCGACCCGTCCACAGGTTGCAGCCGGCGAACCGGCAGAACACCGCCGGCCGCCCCGCATTCGCGCCCTCGCCCTGCAGCGTGTAGAAGATCTCCTTGACGCTATACATGGGGCCCCCACGCTCGCTGGCGCTCGGGAAGCAACCGGCTGGCAGGCCGGTTGCCGTTCCGGCGGGGCCTCGCTGCGCGGGTCCTTTGCCCCCTCCACTCCCCCGAGGGGGCGCTCCGCGAGCGGCCCGGCGGAGCCGGTTCCGCCGCTCCCTTGCACTTCTTGCCCGCGAGCGAGCGCCGGCGGCGTGACAGGCGCAAGCAACGCGCCATCTAGCCAACCAGCAATCGGTTGACGCGCTGCACGTAGGCCGCCGGCTCTTCCAGCTGGCCGCCCTCGGCCAGCCAGGCCTGGTCGAACAGCAGGTGGGCGAAGTCGTCGAAGCGCGGGTCGGCCTCGAGCTTCTTGACCAGCGCGTGCTCGGGGTTGACCTCGAGGATGGGCTTGGTGTCCGGCGCGACCTGGCCCGACTGCTTGAGCAGGCGCGCCAGGTGGGCGCTCATCTCGCCCTCTTCCACCACGATGCAGGCCGCCGAATCGACCAGGCGCGAGGTGGCGCGCACGTCCTTGGCGCGATCCTTCAGGGCGGTCTTCAGGCGCTCGAGCACCGGCGCGAAGGCCGTGGCCGCGGCCTCGGCGGCCTTCTTCTCGTCCTCGTCCTGCAGCGTGCCCAGGTCGACGGCGCCCTTGGCGACGCTCTGCAGCGCGTGGCCCTCGAACTCGTGCAGGTGCGACAGCAGCCACTCGTCGACGCGGTCCACCAGCAGCAGCACCTCGATGCCCTTCTTGCGGAAGATCTCCAGCTGCGGGCTGGCCTTGGCGGCGCCCAGCGAGTCGGAGGCGATTACGTAGATGGCCTGCTGGCCTTCCTTCATGCGCGCCACGTAGTCGGCCAGCGACACGCCCTTGTCGGCGTGGGTGGACGCGAAGCGGTAGAGCTTGGCCAGGCGCTCCTTGTTCTGGTGGTCCTCGCCGATGCCTTCCTTGAGCACCGCGCCGAACTCGTCCCAGAATGCCTGGTACTTGTCCTTGTCCTCCACGCTGTCGCTGTCGGCCAGGGATTCCAGCATGGACAGCACGCGCTTGGTCGAGCCCTCGCGGATCGCCTTGACGTCGCGGCTTTCCTGCAGCAGCTCGCGCGAGACGTTGAGCGGCAGGTCGGCCGAGTCGATCACGCCCTTGACGAAGCGCAGGTACACCGGCATCAGCGCCTCGGCGTCGTCCATGATGAAGATGCGCTTGACGTAGAGCTTGACGCCGCCGCGCTTGTCGCGGTTCCACATGTCCAGCGGCGCCTTGGCCGGGATGTAGAGCAGCTGCGTGTACTCGCTGCGGCCCTCGACGCGGTTGTGCGTGTAGGCCAGCGGCGCGTCGCTGTCGTAGCTGATCTGCTTGTAGAACTCGGTGTACTCGGCATCGGTGACGTCGCTCTTGGCGCGCGCCCACAGGGCCGAGGCCTTGTTGACCGTCTCCCACTCGTCGAGCTGCCGGTATTCCGCCTTCTCGCCGTCCCACTCCTCCTTCTTCATCAGGATGGGCAGCGAGATGTGGTCGGAGTACTTCGAGATGATGGACTTGAGCTTCCACGGCCGCAGGAACTCGTCCTCGCCGTCGCGCAGGTGCAGGATGACGTCGGTGCCGCGCTCGGCGCGGGTGATCTCCTCGACCTCGAAGTCGCCGGTGCCTTCCGAGCTCCAGCGCACGCCCTGCTCCGGCGGCAGGCCGGCGCGGCGCGACTCGACCGTGATGCGGTCGGCGACGATGAAGCCCGAGTAGAAGCCGACGCCGAACTGGCCGATCAGCGCGGCGTCCTTCTTCTGGTCGCCTTCCAGCTTGGACATGAACTCCCGGGTGCCGCTCTTGGCGATCGTGCCCAGGTGCGCCACGGCCTCTTCCGCCGACAGCCCGATGCCGTTGTCGCGGATGGTCAGGGTCTTCTTCTCCGCATCGAAGAAGATGCGCACGTCGAGGTTGGGCGCGTCTTCCAGGAACTGCGGGTGGTCGATGGCCTCGAAGCGCAGCTTGTCGCAGGCGTCCGACGCGTTCGACACCAGCTCGCGCAGGAAGATCTCCTTGTTCGAGTAGAGCGAGTGCGTGACGAGGTGCAGGATCTGCTTGACCTCGGCCTGGAATGAGAGAGTTTGCTTTTCCATGAGTGATGCCCGATTCGGTCTGGGTCGAAGAAGGGGTGCGCCGGCGGCGTGCGCGCGGCGCGGGGCCGGAGACAAACGCGTATTGTCGCCGGTCGGGCAGTTGGGGGCCCGGGCACGGGTTTTCAAGCGCCGGGCGGGCGCGCCAACGGAAAACGGGGCCCGCAGGCCCCGTGTCGTGGTGCTCGACCGCGCGCCAGGGGTCGTTCACCCCGGGCGGTCGTGGCGCGCCGCTCAGGCCGCCCGGCGGCGGCGGGCGACGGTGCCCACCAGGCCCAGCCCGGCCAGCAGCAGCGCGAAGCCGGCGGGCTCGGGCACGGCGGCGACGTCGGTGTAGCCGCCGTCGAAGCGCACGCTCGCGGCCAGGCCGTCGATCGTCGTCTGGCCCATCAGCGCCAGGAAGGCGGCGTCGTGCGTGAGGTCGCCGGTGAAGCGCAGGGCGTAGTCCGGCGACGCCGCGGCAAGGTAGTCGGTCACCGTCAGGCTCTTGCCCGGCACGATGTTGCCGAGCGCGTCGAAGGTCAGCGACGAACCGCCGAGATCGATGGCCGAGGACTGGCCCAGCGCCAGCGCGGCAAAGGCCTGGCCGTTCGCGCCGCTCACGTCGACCAGTTTCAGCGTGCCGCCCTCCAGGTCCAGCTTGCTGGTCGCCGCCAGGCGGCCGCTGCCGTCGAGCACCAGCGTCGCGCCGGCATCGACCGTCGTGGTGCCGGTGTAGGTGCTCGCACCCGACAGCAGGACCGTGCCGCTGGCGACTTCCACCGAGGCGAAGTTGGCGATGCCCGACGCGTAGGCGAAGGTGTTGCTGGCGCCCGGGGCGATCGTCATCCGGTTGGCCGTGCCGGTGCCGCCGTCGATGCTGCCCAGCACGACGGCCGCGCCGCCCGTGATGGTGAAGGTCACGCTGCCGCCGCCGCCGGCGAACGCGCGGCCGCTGCTGCTGCCGTCGATCGTGCCGCCGTTGCGCACGGTGACCGGATCGACGCCGGCCTGGATCGCCGCGTCCGTCGTGCCGCCGCCCCGGATCGTGGCGCCCGCGTTGTTGTCGATCGTGGCGCTGAAGGCGCTCGCGTTGCCCTTGATGACGATGCCCGAGCTGTTGTCGCCGCGGATCAGGCCGCCGGCCTGGTTGGTGACCACCGCATTGCCGTAGAGGCCGTCGCGGGTCGTCGCGGTGAGGTCGTTGCCGGTCAGCGTGATGCCGATGCCCTTCGCGTTGGTGTTGCCGGCCGCGACCAGGCCCTCGATCGTGCCCGAGTTCATGATCGTGCCGCCGCCCACGCTCAGGCCCTCGCTGAACGCCAGGCCGTCCGCCGGCGCGCTGACCGCATTGAGCGAGCGGATCACCCCGGTGTTGATCAGGTTGACCAGTCCGTCCACGTCGACGCCGTCGCCGTCGCCGGTGACGCCATGGCCGACGATCAGGCCGCCGTTGGTGACCGAGACCACCTGCTTCGCGTTGAAGCCGTCCAGGTTGATGCCCGAGCCGTTGTCGCCCCGGATCGTGGCGCCCAGCAGGTTGGTGACCATCGCCGTGAAGGGCGTGGCGGCGTCCAGCGCGCCGCCGGTGATGCCATGGCGGCCGCCTTCGATGGTGCCGGCGTTGTTGTTGACGGTCACGCCCGAGTTGTTCTGCACGTCCACGCCGTCGCTGCTGCCGCCGGTGGCCGTGACCGAGAGGATCGTGCCCCAGTTGTTGACGACGCCGCCCGCGCCCGGGCGGACCGCGTCGGCTTCCAGCGCCTTCAGCAGGCCGGTGGCGTAGTTGTTGACGACGTTGGCGCCGCTGGCGATGTTGCTGAAGTCGACCGCCTGGGCGCCGCTGGCCGAGGCGTTCAGCGAGATCATCTGGCCCCAGTTGTTGAGCGTGACGCTGGCGGGCGACTTGGCCATCTGCACCACGTCGGCATCGGCGGCCTGCATCAGCGCCGTCGCGTTGGTGGCGCTGCCGTTGTTGATGACGAGGCCGGACACGCCGGTGTTGTCGCGCACGACGCGGCCGGTGCCGGTTTGCGTGATGGTGCCCAGGTTGGTGAGCGTGGCGTTGTTGCCGGTGACCGTGACGGCCACGGTGCCGCCGCCCACCGTCAGCTTGACGCCGCTGTTGACGGTGCCCGACTGGCCGCTGCCGCTGCCCAGCGTCTGCGCGCTCGTCGAATCGGCGGCCAGCGTGAAGTTGGCAGCCTGGGCCGGGGCCGCGGCCAGCAGTGCCAGCAGCGGCACGAGGAAGAACGGGGCGCGTGCGTGCGCGATCGTCGACGGGAAGGTCGGCATTCGAGAATCCGGTTGGGTGGGCGCCGAGGGAGGCCGGCAGGGTCTTCACGGATGCGATCGGTGGCGCAGCCATGGCGTCGCGCAGTGTCGCCAGGGCCGGTGACGACTTCATGACGTCCGGCCTGCGGCGGGGCCCCGGCGCGGCGCGCGTGCAGGGCATCAGGGCTAGCCTGCATAGGGATAGCTCCCCCCACGTTCAAGGCCGGGTTGCGTTGACAGCGCCGGGGCCGGCAGTCGAGACTTTTCGGCAGGGCAGCTTCTGCTCGGGTCCCAAGTCAAGACGAGGAGACGAGATGAGAATCAACAGGATGGCGGCTGCAGGACTCTGCGCTGCCGGTATGTTCACGGGCCTGCAGGCCCAGGCCGCACCGTTGCGGGTGGAGTCCTCCCGCGCCCAGGCACCCGCCACGGTCGCCGCCGCGTCGGCCCAGGACGTGGTCGAGTTCGGCGTCTACCTGCCGCTGCGCCACAAGGAGCAGCTCGAGTCCCTGGTGGGCAAGCTGCACGACCAGAACTCGTCGCAGTACCACCAGTGGTTGCAGCCCGCTGACTTCATGCGCCAGTTCGGCCCGCGCCCCGAGGACATCGCCGCCGTCAAGGATGCGCTCACCGCGCGCGGCCTGACCGTGGTGTCGACCAACGCGCACGGCGTGCGCGTGCGCGGCACGGCCGCGGCCGTGACGCAGGCGTTCAGTGCGCCGCTGGAGAAGGTGACGCGCCACTCGCACACGCGCTTCCAGTCCCGCCGTGGCCTGCAGATGCCGGTCGAGCTGGCCGCCATCGAGATGCGCGTCGTCGGCCTGGCGGCGCTGCCGGAGCACAAGATCCATGCCCACGTGAAGGGCCTGACCGCCCTCTCGGACACCGACAACCGCTACGGCACCACCGGCCCGTACTGGTTCACCGACCTGAAGCAGGCCTACGACTACCCGGCCTACGGCACTACCACCGACGGCAGCAACGTCAGCGTCGCCGTGCTGATGGCCGACCTGGTGTTCCCGGGCGACGTGGCCGCGTTCTTCACCCACGAGAAGTTCACGGCGATCACCGGGAAGCCGGCGCCCGGCGTGACGACGGTGCCCATCGACGGCGGCGGCGTGCAGGACGGCTACGGCTCGTTCGAGGCCAGCCTCGACGTGCAGCAGGTGCTCGGCGGCGCGCCCGGTGCCAAGGTGGACCTGGTCAGCATCCCCGACCTGTCCGACCAGAGCATCATGGACGGCTACACCTACATCGTCGACTCCAACCAGTACGACATCGTCAACTCGTCGTTCGGCGGCTGCGAGCTCGCCTACACGGCCGCGTACAACGAAGGGGTCGACTACACGTCCATCCTGCAGGCGTACCACGAGCTGTTCCTGCAGGGCAACGCGCAGGGCATCACGTTCGTGGCGAGCTCCGGCGACGAAGCCGGCCTCGAGTGCCCCAGCGTCGACTACTTCTACGGCGGCACCAACCCCACCTTCGTGCCGAGCGTGGGCACGCCGGCGGCCGACCCGGCCGTCACGGCGGTCGGCGGGGGCAACCTCGTCACCAGGAGCACCGCCGGCAGCCTGGACTCGACCTACGCGAGCGAGAGCGCGTATGCCGATCCGGAGGCGCCGTACGACGTCTACGGGCTCGGCACCAACGTCTCCGGCGGCTCCTGGGGTGCAGGCGGCGGGGTGAGCGCCGTGTTCAGGAAGCCGCCGTACCAGTTCCTGGCCAAGACCGGCTCCAGCCACTGGCGGACGGTGCCGGATGTCGGGATGCAGGTGGGCGGCTGTCCGGGCCTGGCCATCAGCTGCGGCGCCGACGACAGCGCGGCGGTGACGGCCTACGGCGTGGGCATCGGCGGCGGCTACTACGGCGTCATCGGCACGTCGGTGTCCTCGCCCGAGTTCGTCGGCGCGCTGGCGCTGTTCGAGCAGCAACTGGGCAAGCGCAACCACCGCCTGGGCAACGCGAACTACTACCTGTACGCCGCGGGGGCGCTGCAGACGCTGGCCGGGGGCGTGCGCGCGCCGGCCGCGTTCCAGTTCTACCATCGCGCCAACCCCGGCAACAACGGCGTCGTGCCCGACTCGTTCCCGAGCTATGACTACAACTACGTCTACGGCAACGGCAGCCCCGACGTGCGCAAGCTGTTCGGCATGACGCGCTACCCGGCCGCCGGCGTGCCGCAGACGCCGACCAATCCGTAATCACCCACCGGGTGCCCACCACACGGGCGTTCGCCGCGAGGCGAACGCCCTTTTTCCTGGTTCGTCGTCGATGTGCGGGGAACGCTGAGTCCAGCATGGTGGGTGCTGGGTGCTGGTCTTGCGGGGCGCGCTGGGGTGGGCACGGCGGGCCGGGGCGAGGGGACGACATTCGCTTCTTCTGATTTTGGAGTGGCGTGCCTCGGCCCATCGAGGGCCTCGACAGCCGCGGCGCCATCGCTTCCCGACGAACGACCGCATCGCGTGCCGAGGTCGCGCTTCGGTGCTGATCGGCGGCCGTCGACGACCGTGCAGCCCAAGACATCGCGTCGCGACCTGCGTCGTGGCTGGCGGGTGCTGGCGGAAAGTCCGCCCCGGCAAGCCGCCTTTTACCCGGGTGTTATTGACTCTTTAATTTCACCCGGATAGAATTAACAGCATGGACCAAGCCATGCCACTCACCTACACCGCTTTCCTGGAGGGGCGCCGCCTCACCACCGGTCCTTTGCACGAGGTCGCCGTGGCCGTGTTGCGGGCGCAGCAGGCGCAACCCGAGGGGCATCCGCTGGTCTTCAGCGATGCCAGCGGCCAGTCTGCCGACCTGGACCTGCGTGGCGGCGAGGAAGCCGTCGCGGCCCGCTACACCGTGGTTGCGCCGACCCAAGCACCCAAGGGCCGCGGTCGACCCAAGCTCGGCGTGGTCGCGCGGGAAGTGACGCTGCTGCCGGAACACTGGGGCTGGCTCGCGGCGCAACCAGGCGGCGCCTCCGTGGCCTTGCGCAAGCTCGTCCATGAAGCGCGGCGCAACGGCGGCGACCGGGACCGGACACGCCAGGCGCGCGACCGCGCGTATCACGCCATGTCCACGCTGGCCGGCAACCTCGCCGGCTTCGAGGAAGCATCGCGGGCGCTGTTCGCCGGCGACCACGAGCGGCTGGTGGCGCAGATGGCCGCATGGCCGAAAGACGTGCGGGCGTACGTGCTGCAGCTCGCCGAACCTGCACCCGGCTAAGCCGGACCTCCTTCTCTTCCTTCTTGCAACCAGCGCGCGGCACCGGGCCGCAACGCTGCGGGTACACGCACGCCCACGATCCACAGGAGCCCACATGAACGAGCCAGAAACGACAACCCGCGCCGAACCGGCGCCGACGCTGCGCACGCACCACCTTGCGCTGCTGACGCCCCACATCCTGACGCCCGCGCGTCGCCCAGAGCGTGGTGCTGCTCGGATGGAGCAACGTGCTGGTGGGCGCGATGCGCGCGAGCGGCGCGGCGCTGGTGCCAGTGCTCCTGAGCATGGCTGCGATCGTTGGCGTCGGATTGCCAGTTGCCGCAGCGCTCGAAGTGCGCTTCGGCCTGGCAGGCGTGTCCTGGGCTTGCCCTGCAGCCTTCCTGGCCATGCTCGTGCTGCACGGCCTCTACTACTGTCACAAGGAGAATGAAGATGGACGCTTCCGCCAACCAGGCGTCGCGCTCGGCGCGGCGGGCGGTCGCGCGCCAGGCGCGTGACACGTTCCCACCGATGGGCATCTATGCAGTCCGCGACCGCGCGAACGGTCACCTGCTGCTCGGCGCGAGTCGCAACGTGCACGCGGCGCTGAATCGCGCTCGCTTTGAACTGCGCATGGGCAAGCATGCAGACCGCGTGCTGCAGGCCGAGTGGAATCGCAGCGGCGTGGACGGACTCGCCTTCGAAGTGCTGGAACTCGTGAAGGAACGCGAGAATGCGGAGTTCGACTACGCGAGCGAACTGAAAGCGCTGGAGCAGATCCACCGCGAACTGCAAGGGCTGGCACCATGAGCGACGAAGCCTTGCAAGCCTGCGTGGACCGACACCTGGAGCACGCGGCCCTTGTGTTCAAGCTCGACGACGAACTCGGCACCCACCACGGCATGTCGTGGGCCGACTTCGTGCTGCTGACGGTGCTGGATGCCGCCGGCGGCTCTGCGCCCGCGACGGAGCTCGCGCTTACCTTGCGCACGCCGGCCTCGCACCTGCTGCTGCGGCTGCTGCCGCTGGAGAAGACGGGGCTGGTGGAGCGCGCCGCAGATGGCGAGGGCAAGCGCCGCGTCACGCTGCGCCCGCAGGGCCGGCGACTGCTGCACGAGGCGCGGGACACCGCCGCGGACGCCTGCGCGCCCTGATTTCGCCTCGGCGTCCGCGTATCGTGGAGCGAGCCCGACCTTGTACATGCTGGGGTATGTGTCGTTGACCATCCAACGACCGCCAGCCATGGGTCGACAGCGCGAGTTCGCGGGATCGAACAGCCGCCGCCATGTGCGGTCGCGCGGGCATGTCTGGACTTGCGCATTGACTCGGTGGAACTCGCCGACGAACGCATTGACGACTACAAGCTCGACCCTGCGCCGGCGATCAGGTCGACGAGTTCGTCGGCGCCATCACGTCTGCGGTCGGGACGGGTCAGGCGAACGCGGGATGGCTCTACGCTGTCGAACTGCCGAGCGCGCAGCCAATCCGATGGGAGGTGCCTCGAATGGCGCAATGGGTTGGCAACCTTGTCGCCCATCGATGCCGTCTCGCCCTATGGCACCAAGGTCAGGAACAAGAAGGCCGCGAACAACACGAGGTGCACGGCACCTTGCATCACAGTGGCGCGGCCGCTGCCCAAAGTAAGCGCAGCAGTGAGCAAAGTCAATGCAAGCAGGACGATCTGCATCGGCGGCAGACCCAGCGCCAGAGGGAATGGAAACCAGGGCGACAGGGCGGCCACCACCGGAATCGTCAGCCCGATGCTCGCCAGCCCCGAGCCCAGTGCCAGGTTGAGGCTGCTCTGCATGCGGTTGCCTTTCGCTGCCCGCAGTGCCGCACCGGTCTCGGGCAGCATTACGATCATGGCGATGACCACGCCCGCGGCGGCGTGTGGCAGGCCTGCCGCGGCCACGCCCGCTTCAAGCGCCGGTGCCAGGGCCTTGGCCAAACCGACCACACCCACCAGCGAGACCATCAGCAACCCCAAGCTGCTCCAGGCTACCCAAACCGGCGGTGGTGTTGCATGGCGCTCTTTGTGGTCGTTGTCCACCGGCAGAAAATAGTCGCGGTGGCGCACGGTCTGCACGAAGACGAAGACGCCATACAAGGCGAGGGATGTGACTCCGGCGAAGACCAACTGCGAACCGCTGTAGGTAGGCCCGGGAGTACTTCTGGTGAAGCTCGGCAGCACCAGCGATAGGCCGGCGAGAGCGCCCAGCGAGGCCAGTGCCGGGCTCGTCCCCTCTACCCGGTAGGCCAGCACACCGTGGCGCAGGCCACCCGCAACCAGACAGGCACCCACGATGCCGTTGGCGGCGATCATGATCGCGGCGAACACAGTGTCGCGTGCGAGAGTGTTGGCAGTTGCGCCGCCAGCCATCATCAGCGCAACGATCAGCGCGACCTCAATGATTGTCACCGCCACGGCCAGCACGAGTGTGCCGAAAGGTTCGCCCACGCGGTGTGCAACGACCTCGGCGTGATGAATCGCCGCCACCACGGCGGCAAACAAAGCCGTGGCCAGCAGCACGCCCAGCGCCAGTCCGAGCGGCCTGACCCAAGCGACACTCAGCACGAGCAGAGCCAGTAGCGGAACCGCGAGACTCCATGGCGGCGAGCCCGGTACGTGCATCCAGTTGGCGTGTCGTGCAGGGGATCTTGTGCCTGGCATGGACCATCCTGACCAATCGCAAATGCCCGCTCCCGCTGTGTCGGCCTGGCTCGACTGCGTCGCCTGCCGATTCGATGGTCGAATCGATTGGTCAACATCGCCGTCCGGTTCATCGTTGCGACAGGACGCTTCGAGTCCTGCAGCGAGTCAAACAGCCAACGTGCCAAGTGTCAGTGAAATCCGATCAGAGCCTGTCTTCCTCGGAGACCCTGGTCAGGAGCGCACACGGCACGCTGGCGAGCCCGCTGTGGCGGCACGGAGAGCGGCGCGTTGTTACCTGGAAGTCCATCCCGTAGAGCAGCGGCTCCAGCAGAGGCTGCTCCTCCGGATCCAGTCCCCAACGATCGACTGCCGCCAACAGCACGACGGACTCTCCGTCGTGGATTTCCCCGTCCGCATGGGCAACTACTGCACATAGTCTGAGCACGCGACGTTGCAGCTCGATGTCGTCAACCGCGTCGAGCAGATGCTCGATCAGCCGCGCGTCGATGATGCACTGGTCGCCGCGCTTGCTTGACAGCAACAAGTCAGCACACAAGTCATGGACCACGTCTTGCCATTGTCCGGCAGAGACGGACAGCTTGCCGATGGCATCGTGTTCTTCGAGCGCCAACAACTCGCTGGGTTGCATCCTGCCATCGGAAATCATGGTGAGTGCGAGGATGCGAGCGGCAGCTTGCGGGCTGTTGCGTGGGTAGGCCGACATGCACGTGCCATTCATGGTTCGTACCTCTTGGAAATGAAAGGTCGTGGTGTGGTGCCACGGGACGGCTGGGACAGCGCTCCGCCGAAGACTGCGAAGGCAGAGATCGTGAGGAATTGTTCGATGCTCATGGCGTCGAGAATTTCGATCTGGAGTCTTCGGCCTCGTGGGCGATCGCCTCGCAGTGCTCGATCTCCCCGCCGGCACGCCCATGTCGAACGAACGTGCGCGCCTGGTCGAGATGCCTGGATACCGCTCTGCCTGCCCGCTCGGCGGCCCGATCGATCACATCGTAGAGGTCAACGCCGATGTCGTGGATGACTGCTGCGGGGGCGTCGACCAGGTAGACATGAATGCGGCAGAACTTGTCGATCCCGCCGCGCGGTCCATTGAGGTCGCCGAGCCGCACGAGGACGCGCCTGATGCGGGCGCCATGGCGTGCAATCATCAAGCGCAGCCTCTGATTCGCGTGTTGGGACAACGCGTCGGTTGTTCGAAAGCCCAGGGTCTGGATGTCGACGTTCATGGGTTGCCTCTCGGATCAGGAAGTGTTGGGACATGACCAATCTAAGCGCCAGGAGGCAGCTCGTAAATGCGGAAGATCTACACGTATTGTTCGAGAAAACCTTCGCCTTCTTGCTGGCGAATTGACATTCTTCAGAATTTGCATTCCGCTGGACGCAATGCAGGTGAGTTGCGCCCTGCGCTCGTGCCACCATCAGGCAAGCGCAGGGCGGAGCCGACACTGGCCCAGGCGTCAGTCAAGTGTGGCGGCGCACCGTGAACGCAGGGCGTCCGGGGTGGGGAGCAACGGACTGCAGCTTCATGATCGGAACTGCCGCAGCAGGAGGCTCGACTCTGCTCGGCAAAACGATTCGCGCAAATAGAAAATAGTCAGGAACATAGATCGAGAAATCCGCATCATGGACGGAGGATCGTCAAACCCGTCGACCTTGTCCGAGCGTTCCGTGCCAATGAAGGCCGACCCAATGGCTCGGCGGCGCAACAGATCGTCACCCCGTCTCGCCAAGGCAAGACATCGGGGGGACGCAAGGCAACGCGGACGACAACTGCGCAGTGGCGATTGCACCGTCTCGCTCAAGGCAGTTCGAGAGACGTTCGTTGAGGCACGTCAGCTACCGTTGCATGTTCGGGCAGAGCGTCTCTGCTCACCTGAAGGAATCCTTGTCGGAACGTTGCCTGCGTTTCCCTTGGCGGAAATTCGGCCGCAGTTGCTTGGACCAGGTGTCGAGTTGCGTCGGGCTCCTCGATGACCGACAAAGTTGGCGCAGCTGCCCCACCCCAGCGCGCCCCGCAAGACCCAGCACCCAGCGCCCAGTGCAGCGGGCGATCGGTCAGGTGGGGATGGCCTGCGCGAGCGCGAGTGTCGCCGCGGACTGGTTCATCGTGTAGAAATGCAGCGACGGCGCGCCGCCGGCGAGCAGCCGCTCGCACAGCGCGGCCATCACCTCGAGGCCGAAGGCCTTGATCGAGGCCGTGTCGTCGCCGAACGACTGCAGGCGAAGTCGCATCCAGCGCGGGATCTCGCAGCCGGAGTTGTCGGCGAAGCGCATCAGGCCGCTGGCGTTGGTGATGGGCATGATGCCCGGCACGATGGGGACGGCGATGCCCAGCGCGCGCGCCTCGTCGACGAAGCGGAAATACGCGTCGGCATTGAAGAACATCTGCGTGATCGCCGAATCGGCGCCGGCCGCCACCTTGGACGCGAACGCCTTCAGGTCGGCCGCCGGCGAGCGCGCCTGCGGGTGCGTCTCGGGGTACGCCGCCACCTCGATGTGGAAGTGGTCGCCCGAGTGCCGGCGGATCTGCTCGATCAGGTCGGCGGCGTAGCGGAACTCGCCGAAGCCGCTGCCCGAGCCGCTGGGCAGGTCGCCGCGCAGCGCGACCAGGCGCTTCAGGCCGGCCGCCTTGAAGCCATCGAGCGTCTCTCCCACGCTCGCGCGCGTGGCGCCGATGCAGGTGAAGTGCGGCACGCCCACGAACCCTTCGTCGCGGATGGCCTGCACCACCTGCAGCGTGCCCATCTGCGTGGAGCCGCCCGCGCCGTAGGTGACCGAGCAGAACTCGGGCCGGAGCGCGTACAGCTCGGCCCGCGCCGCCGCGAGCTTGGCCATGCCCTCGGGCGTCTTCGGCGGGAAGAACTCGAGGCTGATAGGGATCTGGATCATCATTCGTCTTTCGAGAGGGCGCGCCGCTCCCGGGCCCCGTCGTCGGGGCCGGTTCGCGTGCGCCGGACCGGGATCAGTAGCGGTACGTGTCGGGCTTGTACGGGCCGGTCTTGGCCACGCCGATGTAGGCAGCCTGCTCCTCGGTCAGCTCGGTCAGCTTCGCGTTGAGCTTGGACAGCTGCAGGCGCGCCACCTTCTCGTCCAGGTGCTTGGGCAGCACGTAGACCTTGCCGACCTCGTAGGCGTCGGGGCGCGTGTACAGCTCGACCTGGGCGATCGTCTGGTTGGCGAACGACGACGACATCACGTAGCTCGGGTGGCCCGTGCCGCAGCCCAGGTTCACCAGCCGGCCCTTGGCCAGCATGATGATGCGCTTGCCGTTCGGGAAGATCACGTGGTCGACCTGCGGCTTGATCTCCTCCCACTTGCAGTGCTCGAGCGAGGCGATGTCGATCTCGTTGTCGAAGTGGCCGATGTTGCAGACGATCGCCTGCTCCTTCATCGCGTTCATGTGCTCGTACGTGATGACGTTCTTGTTGCCGGTGGCGGTGACGAAGATGTCGCCGTGCGCCGCGGCGTCGTCCATGGTCACGACGCGGTAGCCTTCCATGGCCGCCTGCAGCGCGTTGATCGGGTCGATCTCGGTCACCCAGACCTGGGCCGACAGGGCGCGCAGCGCCTGCGCCGAGCCCTTGCCCACGTCGCCGTAACCGGCCACGACGGCCACCTTGCCGGCGACCATCACGTCGGTCGCGCGCTTGATGCCGTCCACCAGCGATTCGCGGCAGCCGTACAGGTTGTCGAACTTGCTCTTGGTGACGGAGTCGTTGACGTTGATCGCGCGGAACAGCAGCGTGCCCTTGGCCGACATCTCGTTGAGGCGGTGCACGCCGGTGGTGGTCTCTTCCGTCACGCCGATGATCTGGGCGCTCTTGCGGGTGTACCAGGTCGGGTCGAGCGCCAGCTTGGCCTTGATCGCGGCGTACAGCTCGCGCTCTTCCTCGCTGCCCGGGTTGGCCAGCACCGCGATGTCCTTCTCGGCGCGCTGGCCCAGGTGCATCAGCAGGGTGGCGTCTCCGCCGTCGTCGAGGATCATGTTCGGGCCTTCGCCGTCGGTGCCCTTGGCGCCGAATTCGAAGATGCGGTGGGTGTAGTCCCAGTAGTCCTTCAGCGTCTCGCCCTTGTAGGCGAAGACGGGGGTGCCTTCGACCACCAGTGCGGCGGCCGCATGGTCCTGCGTCGAGTAGATGTTGCACGAGGCCCAGCGCACTTCGGCGCCGAGCGCCTGCAGCGTCTCGACCAGCACCGCCGTCTGGATCGTCATGTGCAGGCTGCCGGCCACGCGGGCGCCCTTGAGCGCATTGCCGTACTCGGTGCGCATGGCCATCAGGGCCGGCATCTCGCTCTCGGCGATCGCGATTTCCTTGCGGCCCCAGGCGGCCAGGCTCAGGTCGGCGACGGCGTACGCGTCGGTCGGGAGGGAGTTCAGTGCTGCGTTCATTTCCGGGATCTCCGTTGAGTGCCCGCCATGCGCGCACCACGAAGGCCGGAAAGGAGAGGCAACCCGTGCACCCTCACCCGGCCCTTCGCGGATTGCGAAGCGGGTGAGCGCGGTTGCCTTGAAAGGGTTCCGAGCCTGGGGCCCCGCGGCCGTCAGGGACGACCGGGCCTCGCAACGCTCCTCGGAATCAGAACTGATTATATCGGCCGCGGCGCGGCGCGCTCAAGACCGCGTGTCGCCCGGGGGCAGGTCGACCGGGGTCTGGCGCAGGGCGCCCACCATCGGCGGCAGGCGCGAGACCTGGTTGACGATGTCGACGATCCCGGCACAGCCGGTCTTGGCCTTCAGGCGCTTGACGTGGCTGCGCACGGTCTCGTCGCCGATCTCGAGCCTGGCGGCGATCTCCTTGACGCGCAGGCCCTCGCACAGGCCGGCCAGCACCTGCTGCTCGCGGCGCGACAGGCCCAGTTCGCGGGCATAGGCGTCCACCGACAGCGTCTCGGCGATGCGGCTGCGCGGCAGCGCGATCAGCACGGCGTGGCCGGTGTGGTTGGCCGACAGCGCGGCCGGCAGCGGCACGATGGAGAGGTCGCAGGACTTGCCTTCGGACAGCGGATCGGCCGGCGCGAACGCCAGCATGCGCCGCTTGCCGCCGTCGCGGGCACCCGCCAGCGCGTCGTCGAGCGCGCGCTGGTCGGTGGCCGAACGCCCGCTGAGCCGGCGGCCGACCAGTTGCAGGGACTTGGCGCCGGCGAGTTCGACCCGCGCGGCATGGTTGGCGTGGACGACATGGCCGTCGGCGGCCATCAGCACGAGGCCGTAGTCGACCTCGTCGAGCACGCTGGCCAGCAGCTTGGCCAGGCCGGCGCCCGGACCGTTGCGGCGCTCCGGGCCGCGGTAGGCCAGCTCGGCCTCGAGCGCCGACAGCTCGATGCGGGCGTTCGACAGCGCGATCGACGCTGCCAGCGACGCGGCCGGCGGCCCGTCGTTGGTGGGGATGGGCGCGATCATCCGGGCGCTGTCGCGGGCGCCGTGACGATTGGTCGACCGGGTGAATTCGGTACCTTCCATGCATTCCTCGCAGGTTGTGATCTGCTTCAATCCGTGCCCCCCGTAGCCGCGACGACCGTCGCGGCCTGACAAGAGCCGGCAACGTCATTTAACGTTCTTTTCGTTACCGCCGGATCGCCTGTACCGCCATGAAGTGCGGGACGCGCCAACTTCTGCACTACTTTCGCGGGCGCCTGAGCCGCACGGCCGCCGTGCCGTCGAGTCCGAGGAACGCCGCCATGGCCGCCAGCTCGGCGTCGAGGGCGCCCGCCAGCGCCGGCGCGCGCGCCCAGGACTTGTCGGCGAAGCCGACGTGCACCTCCAGTCGCGCCTTGTCCACCAGCGCCGCGTTGCCCCAGCCGACCACCTGGTCGCCGTAGAGCAGCGGCAGGGCGTAATGCCCCATCGTGCGCCGGGCCGCCGGCGTGTAGGCCTCGAACTTGTAAGCCCAGCCCCAGAGCAGCTCGAAGCGCCGGCGGTCCCAGACGACGGGGTCGAACGGCGCCAGCAGGCGGGCGCGGCCGGGGTCGACGCGCCAGCGGCCGGCGGACGGATCCTCGCCGGGCGTCCACAGCCAGGTGACGCCGTCGATGCGCGCCTGCGGCAGGTCGGTGCGCAGCTCGGCCAGCAGGGCGCGGGTCTCGCCCTTCAGGTGCGGCGCGCCGTACTGCAGCAAGTGCGCCAGGTAGCCCAGCGAGGCCGAGGGCAGCGGTGCGTACTTGTCGACGATTCGCAGCAGCAGCCGGCGCGCGCGCTCGTGGCGCGCCGCCGGGTCGTCGTCCACGGGCGCGTGGTCGACCGCCTCGTAGACGCGGGTGCCGGCGTCGCGCCGCACGACGCGCAGCAGGCCGCGATAGTGCATGCCGTCGAGCAGCGCGGTGCTGGCGTTGAGCGTGTTGGTGGCGCCCCAGCTCTGCACCCGGCCGTGGTCGAACACCTCCTGCACGTCGCGCGGGTGCGTGGGCCCGCGGGCGCGGACGAAGGCCAGCACCTCGGCCGCACGGCGCTCGGTGGCGGCGTCCCAGGCGCGCCGGGCGGTGCGCGGATGCAGCAGCGACAGCAGGCTGCGTGGCACGAAGCCGTAGTTGACCAGGCAGTCCTCCTCCACCTGCAGGCGCTGATAGCGGCGCTCGAGGTCGCCTGCCAGGTAGCCCTTAACGCGGTGGCGCAGCGTCAGGTCCTGCGCCCGCGCGGGCGCCCGGATCGGGTCGGCCTGCACGAAGCCGAGGCGCTCGATCGCCTTGGGCAGCGTGGTGGGCGGGAACAGCGACCGCGCCACGGCATAGCGGCGCAGGTGCTCGAGCGTGGGGGTTCGGCAGCGGTTCATGGAAGCGGCATTCTGCCGCCGCCCAGGCTCACGCGGCGAGCCAGTCCCCCGGGCCGTCGTCTATACAATCGCCGCCCATGTCCGCCGCCTCCCCGCTGTCGCCCGCGCCCTCCTCCGCACCGGCGGCGACCTTCGATTTCCGGCTCCTCGCCGCCGGCCTGCTCGCCGTCGCCGCGGGACTGTGGCTGCGGGCGCACCCCGCGGCCAACGAGGCGCTGTTCCACGCGGTCAACGAGCTCGGCCCGGACGCCCCGGCCTTGTGGTCGGCCCTCAGCGTGGCCGGGCTGGCCCTGGCCACCTGGATCTACCTGGGCGCGTTCGCGCAGGACGTGCCGGAACGCGTCGCGCAGCTGCTGTGGGTGATCGTCGTCGGCGGCCTGACCGCCAGCTTCATCAAGCACCACCTGCCGTCGCCGCGGCCGTTCCTGGCCCTGGGCGCCGATCACCTGCAGGTGGTGGGCGTGCCGCTGAGCGCGGGCTCCATGCCCTCGGGCCACAGCGCCATGGCCTTCGCGATGCTCGCGCTGCTGGTCGGCGAGAAGCGCCGGCTCGACGAACGCAGCGCGGTCGGCGGCCCGCTCGCCACGTCCACCGGCCTGGTGCTGGTGGCGCTGCTGGCGCTGGGCATCGCCCTGTCGCGGCTGGCCGTGGGCGCGCACTGGCCGTCCGACGCCTGCGTCGGCGCCGGCCTCGGGCTGGTGTTCGGCAGCCTGGCGCCCCACGCCTGGCCCACCCGTGCCCTCGCCCGCCTGCTCGACCGCGCCACCGGCCAGCGCCTGATGGCCGCCGGCCTGCTCGTGTCGGCCGCGTGCATCGCCGCGACGCCGGCGCTGCTGGAGGCCACCGGCCTGGCGTCGGCCCGCTGGGCACGCCAGCTGGAGACCGGCTACCCGGCAGCCGCGCCGCTGCAGGCCGTGCTGGCGCTGGTGGCGCTGGCGGGCGCGGCGCGCTGGTGGCGCGCGAGCCTGCGCGCGCCTGGGCTGGCGTGACCCGTTGACCGCCATGACCCGCACGCGCTGGATCGCCGCGGCGAGCATCGCCGCCGGCGCGGCGCTGCTGGCGGTGCTGGTCGCGTTCACGCCGTGGACGCTGCTGGCCGAGCGCGTGGCCACCGTGCCGTGGCCGGGCTGGGTCGCCGCCACGCTGGGCATGAGCGCCACCTACGCGCTGCGCGCCGGCCGGCTGCGCGCCGAGTGGCTGTGGAAGCTGCGCCCGCTGGGCCTGGGCTACCGCGAGTGCCTGCAGGTCACCCTGCTGCACAACGCCGCCATCAACATCCTGCCGATGCGCTCCGGCGAGGCGAGCTACTCGTTCCTGCTGCACCGGCGCTGGGGCGTGGGCCTGGGTGACGCCACCGCCAGCCTGCTGTGGCTGCGACTGCAGGACATGATGGTGCTGGGCGTGCTCGGCATCGCCATCCTCGTGCCGGCGCCGCTGGCGTGGCGCATCGGCTTCGCCGTGGCGGCGATCGCCGCGGCCGCCGCGCTGCTGCCGCCGCTGGTGCGGCGCATCCACGTGCACGCGCGCTGGGCGCGTGCGCGCGCGCACGCCGCGGCGCCGCGTGCGCGCAAGGCCTGGCACCTCGTGGCCAAGGTGGCCGGCGCCTTCCGCGCCGCACGCGGCGGTGCGGCCGCGTGGGGCTTCGCGATCGCCAACTGGGTGCTCAAGCTGGGCATCGTCGGCGTGCTGCTGGCCTCGCTGGCCAACCTGCCGCCGGGCGCCGGCTTCTGCGGCGCGCTCGGCGGCGAGCTGGCCGCCGTGCTGCCGCTGCAGGCGCCCGCCGGCGTGGGCACCTACGAGGCCGGCGTGGCGCTCGGCACCCAGGCCGGGCGCGGCGAGGCGAAGGCGGCGGCCGCAAACACCGACAATGCGGCGATCGGCGCCGCGTCGCGCCGGCTGATCTTCGGCGCGGCGCTGGCCGTCCACGCCCTGATGCTGGTGGTGGCCCTGGCCACGGCCCTCGCCTTTTCCCTGATCGTGCGCCCGTCGCGGGCGCCAGAAAGCAAGACATGACCGCAAGTTCCACCGGAGAGCACTACCTGCCCTCGGCGTCGCTTCCGGCCGCCGAGGTCGGCGGCGCCCATGCCGACAGCCCGGCCAGCGCCTTCGGCGTCGGCGGCGCGCTGGACGTCGACGGCGTGCCGTTCCACCGCCTGTCGGTCGTCGTGCCGATGTACAACGAGATCGAGAACGCGGCGCCGCTGATCGACGAGGTCAATGCCGCGCTGGCGAGCTATCCGTTCCCGTGGGAGCTGCTGGTCGTCGACGACGGCAGCCGCGACGGCACCGGCATGGCGCTGGAACGCCACGGCGCCGCCATCGGGCCGCACATCCGCGTGATCCGCCTGTGGCGCAACTTCCGCCAGACCGCCGCGATGCAAGCCGGCATCGACGCGGCCCGCGGCGACGTCATCGTGACCATGGACGGCGACCTGCAGAACGACCCGCGCGACATCCCCAAGCTGGTGGCGCGCCTGCTGCAGGGCGACCTCGACCTGGTGGCCGGCTGGCGCAAGGATCGCCAGGACGGCTTCTGGCTGCGCAAGTTCCCGTCGCGCATCGCCAACCACCTGATCCGCAAGTCCACCGGCCTGCAGTTCAACGACCTGGGCTGCAGCCTGAAGGCGTTCCGCGGCTCGGTGCTGCGCGAGGTGCGGCTGTACGGCGAGATGCACCGCTTCATCCCCGCCTGGCTGGCCACGGTGACGTCGCCGCAGCGCATGGACGAGGTGCCGGTCAACCACCGCGCGCGCACGGCGGGCACGTCCAAGTACGGGCTGTCGCGCACCTTCCGCGTGATCACCGACCTGCTGGCGATGCACTTCTTCCTGAACTACGGCACCCGGCCGGGCCACTTCTTCGGCGGCATCGGCCTGTTCACCGGCAGCGTGGGCGGGCTGATCCTGGCCTGGCTGGCGGTGCTGAAGTTCGTCCTCGGCCAGTCCATCGGCGGACGCCCGCTGCTGATCCTCGGGTTCTTCATGGTCATCGCCGGATTGCAACTATTGCTCGCCGGCGTGCTCGCCGAGTTGCTGATCCGCATCTACTATGACGGTCGACACGCGCAGCCCTACCATCACGGCCAGGGCACGCAGCCGTCCGACGATGCGGCGTGGCACTCGAACCGCTAGGTCGGGCCTGACCGCTCCCCCCGTGTTTCCCTGAAGTCGCGAAGCCTCACACTCTCACCGAAACCGTCGATGTCGGCCCTGCCACCGCCTCCGCCCTCGTCCCCGCCGCCGGCCCCGGCCCCGGCCCCCGCGCCGGCGCCCAC
>CAYQMX010000016.1:0-162438 GCA_964418745.1 uncultured Vitreoscilla sp. | reverse complement strand
CTCGCGTTGCCGGCCGGCCTCAACGCGCCTCACACACAGAAATCCTGACGCGCCCAACCCCGGTGTCGGCTACTTGCTTTCGGCCTCTGCCTGAGTAATGCGCTTCACTAGGTGGTCGGCCATGAGCAGGTCTTCGTACTCGTCGCCGGCTTCTTCGCCCATGTTCGCGCGCAGACCTTCGCGGTACTGGTTTAGAGCTACCAGCAGGTACGTCACTTCTCTCTTGGAGAGCGTGATTGTCGTCATCGAAAACTCCCGATTGGAAACTAAGCTGGGCCGAGGATGTCGTACCCGAGCGGACTGAACGGCACGAGCGCGACCAGTGCGAGGAACGCGCTGACGGTCATCGTCCGGGTCACGGTCAAGACGCAATGTCCTGGCGGCACGCCGTCGTACTTTAGTACCAGGCCAGAAGGGATGGGGTGTCCTCGATCGATGCCCCACCAGTGAACCTTCGTCTGGAGGCTCTTGTCGACCGTCTTGCGCAGGTCGTCGTTCAGGACGATCATGCCCTCGCCTATGAGTCGCTGTAGGAAGAGCGAGATCCCTTGATCCGGCTCCACTGTCAGGCGGTCAGCGAGGTCTCCATCGACACGCCCCGATCGGTCTCGTATGTCGAGGTCGATGAAGCGAAGGAAGTCGACGTTGGGTTTTGTCGCTGCGCCCTTGCGAAAGATCTCCTTCTCCAGATCGACGTCGACCGCCCATAAGACCGTGCCTACCGCCGGAAACTCGTTTGCTGGCATTCTTTGTCCTCACCTGTTCGGAATCACTCACATGGCTAAGGTATTGATACCCCTGGAGGGTGTCAAGCCCGACTAAGGACGTGATCTCGTAACAGGATGCTTAGCAGACGTCCCAGCAAAGTTCGCGTCCAGCGAGTAGCAATTTGTCGGGCCATGAGAGGGCAGCAGTAGGTCCGAACACGGCGCGATGGTGGGGACACCAGCACCGCGCTTGCGACATGACTGGCGGTGCCGCGCGGCGCCTGCGTCGCAGCGATGCGAATCGGGGGCTTGATCGACTTCGCTGGGCACATCGGCGGCCACCGCGAGACTGGTGACGACGAGTCGCCACGTAAACGTTATGTGCCTGGAGCGGCAATATTTCATATACCCAGTGATGTATTGCGGCAGGCTTCGTTAAGGGTTGAGCTGTGGCTATGTATTTGTGTCCTACAGTGCGCCACTGATGAGCTCGGCCACTCTCGGCACGAGCATGACCGGCTGGGAGGCCTTGGTATGAGGAATATAGAGCCGAACAAGTTGTGGGAGGAGGTGGCGCGTTGGGCCTCCCGGGGACTCAAGATATCCGGGGCGATCGGGTTCCTGATTACCGTCACCTACTTCCTGCGGGTGGGCAGCTTACCGGTCGACAACATTGCAGGCATGCTTGGCCTGGCCTCAGTGATCGCGTTCATTTCGATCAGTTCCTTCTGCATTTTGGCGTTCTACTGGATGCTCCCGACGCTGGCGTTTCGTGTCCTGCTGGATGAATCCGGGGGGCAGGCAAAAGCTTGGTTTCTGGGGCGTCCAAGCAGGTCAACTCTTGCGTTGGTTGGTGATGCCGCAACGGTCGATGCGACCGGCACGACTACCATTTCTGTTGATCATCAGCTCGTAGACACCGCCTTGCCGTCGGGTGGCGTGGACATTGCCAAAAAGAGGCGTTGGCTGGCCGACGGCGGTGGCCCGTTGAACGTGGCATCGTGGTGTGCGAGCACGGTGGCTTTTCCATGGACGTTTATCTTCGCGTGCTTCATGGGCGATGAGGACGGATCTCTCAAAGCCGCGTTGGTAGCGGTTGCGGTCGCCGTGGGGCTGCTTTCGACTTGGGTGTTGGGTTCTTTTGTCTTGTCTGCACCGGCAAATGTCGGTAAGGCGAATGAGGGGACGAAGCTCATGTTGGTCCTGATGGTGACGGGTCTCAACGCGATGCCCCTCTATATTTTCCTCAGCGCCCTGAATGCCTCGTCGTATGCGAACAAGCTGAATTCGTGGAACGCCTGGGCCCTTTTGGTCGGGGGGCTTGGTTTTCACCATCGTTGCGCAAATCGCCGCTTTGGGTCTTGGTATCGATGATAAGAAGGCAGACATGAAAGTTCATGTCGGGCAGTTCTTAATTTCTGCATCGCTTATGACTGTTGGCCTATTCGCACTCGGGGCGTGGCAGAACATCGAGGACAACGTATGACCGCCGCATCTGTTCGTGTCCCTCGCGTGACCCTGGCCATCGCAAAGTCAGGCTGCCAAGCTTTGGTCACGTTGAAGCTGGCGCCTTCGCTGCCCGCATCAGGACCGAACTCCTACGAAAACGGATGCACGTTGGGGCCGGTCACGGTACTGAGCCGTGTAGGCAGCAGATGGTCCGTCAAGTGCATCGAGCCGGATTTGTCGATGGCCGGCGCTCCTCTGGCCATCAAAGGCGACGACGTGCTGAACTTCTTGGCGGCTTCGCCTCCCATTCCGGCTGCATCGGCTGCATCGGCTGCATCGGCTGCATCGGCGGCCCCCGCCTCGCATGGGTCGACTTCGGCAGTCGCTCTAACGAGCGGCGGCTTTGGCACCTGTCGAGCGGAACCGTCGCCTGTTGTCAGCGTGATGACCTTGCCGGTTGCGGCACCGATGGGGCATGCCGAAACCACAGCTTCAAGTGGGGTGGCTTCCTAGTCCGTCAGGCTGCAGAAGGTCGTCGCGGGCGCGAGCGAAGGAATGTTGAGTGCCTGCGCATGAGCTTTGAGGCACGGCAGAACAGCTGGATACAGGCGCTCCAGACGGCTTTCATTTATCGTGTCACAAGCTACGGAGGTTTTCATTTTTCATGTCACCAACTGAACGCCCCAATGACAACATTGATGAAAAAGCGGAAGGAAATCAATGGCCCAGTTTTCGCGAAAGCTGTCACCCCACAGGTTGTACGCCGCCGTAGGGCGCCGAAGTAATTGCGATTGCCGCCACAGCTTTGCGACTGGGCGCCACAGTTCCTGCGATGGACCTACGAAGCCGCTGTCAACTGAACAATCGTTGATGGCTGCGGTCGGTTTGGGCAGCGGCAGCGAGGCCGGCGACTCGGCGCACCCAGGCCAGGCGCGACCGACGCAAACTTTGCGAGTGCGGACTTCCGCTTTGCGGCGACTGCAGTCCTCCCGACTTGCAGTCGCGATGACCGGCCTGGCATCCACCGAGGGTGGCCAATGTCGACACGATGCGCGCCGGCGACGTCCGCTCTCAGAGCGCTCCGGTCGTTCGTGGCGTTTGGTCGCGCAACACCCGTCTTCGAAGCTGGGGTCGAAGGCGCTCGAACGCGATCTCGTCCGGTCGCCTGGTCGAACGACCGCTCCCTTCGAACCGAAGTGAATCCACGAGGGCTTCGCATCTCAATCCCACCAGAAATACCAGTGGGCGGTCCCCAGCAGGGTCGAGGCCCTCTTGGCGACGGTGCCGATGCCCTGCTCGATCACGTCAGGGCAATAGACCTCATGTTCGCAGGCCAGCGCGATCGCGGTCGGGCGGTCATGAGTTGACCTCGCAACGACACATTCGACGACGTCGTTGCAGATGGCGATCGGCTCGGCTCCGAAGCGTTCACCCCAATGGCGGTGCAGCGCGCCATGGACGCTGGGCGGCGGACATTCGTTCCAATCGCCGTACCCGATCCGGGCGAACAGTTCCCAGGGTTCGTCAAGTTCGACCAGTCCGATGAACATCACCGGCTTCAGGATCTGGTCCATCCCTTCAAATTGACTGAGAACCGTTCTGACTGGTCCGGGGCCGTCCTTGGGCCACCGCGGCTTGCGCTTTCGAACGCGTTGGCCGAGCCAGGCGGTTGGATCCAGCGCGCGCGCCTGTTCCAACGCAGCGGCGCCGCCATCCGTCGGTGGCGTGAGCGATCGGAGGAGCGTTTCCAGATCCCGCTCGTCACCGATCAGGAAGGGGTAGGCACGGCTGCCGCGCGCATAGTCGCGCCGCAATGTCTCCACCTGCATCAACGTGTTCACGCCTCGGGCCGACACCGTCTTGAACACGCCGTGATCGGACAGGTTCTGGCCCGCCGCGCGATACCGCGATGCCCGCTGTGACGCAAGCGGCCACCTCGGCATCTCGACCGTGGCGGGCAGCAGACCTCGGTCCTTCAGACCGGCCAGCAACTCCAGGTTGTACGGTTGCAGAAGGATCGTTTGAGCGGCGAGCACCAGAGCACGTGCATCGTCACAGCGTCCCGCCTGGTCGAGCGCCATGGCGAGCCAGCCACAGCTGATCGAGAAGATCGACCACGACGCAGCGCTTCCAGTCTCGCATTTTTCGAGGTACTCCTCGGTCGCCCGGGTGAGCAGGCCGAGTGCGCTCGGGTCTTTCTCACGGCAGGCGACGATGCCGAGAATGAAGCTCACCACAGGCTTGAGCTTGTCCGTGTCGAAGGCCGCGACGTGCCGGTCCAGGATATCGCGCGCCAACTGCGTCGATCCAAGACGCGCCTCGAGCAAGGCTTCGTCCAGCCGCCACAGGGTCGACTCGGGCGCCGCGGCGCAGGCCTGTTGTCGCAACTGGCGGGCACGGTCGAGGTCGCCCCCGCTCACGCAGACGCCTGCGGCCCGGATATCGAACTGCCCGGCTCCGGCGGCGGCCGCGGAGCCACGCCAGGCCTCGAGGCCGGCAAGGGCTTCCTCCAACTGGCCTTCGAGTGCCCAGGTCTTCGCTTCGCGAACGGCGAGATCCCAGGCGACCGACACCTTCTCCAGTTGAGCCAGCGGCAACCAGGCTCGCGCGATCGTTTCGCGGACACGGTGGAGGTCGCATAGCGCGTCTGCCGCCGCCACGGCGCTGTACAGGGCACCCACCTGGGCGCCCCGTGGAAGGTCCGGAACGGCAAAGTGGATCGCCGAGATGCCTTGTGTGAGTCTTGCGACGCGATCGTCGCCGGCCGGCGCTGCACGGTCCGGCGGGTCAGGTGCCAGCGGCACGGGTGGTGCCAGCAAGCGTGAGCGCAGCGCCTGGACCGACTCGGACCACGCCGGGCCGTCGGCAGTCTCGAACCAAAGCGCTTTCAGCTCCGAGTCGTCGCCGAGGATGCGCTCCAGTACCGTCGAAGCGCGCTGGACCAACGGGTCGGGAGGCGTCAGGCGTGTGCGCAGCACCCACTCGTCGAGCAACTGCGTGTAGGCGTTGCGGTAGCCGGCATGTCCGCGCAGGCGCGCAATGACCTCGATGGCTGCGAGCGCGTGCACCGCCGCTCCGGCATCGACGCGGCGCTTCGCATACGCGTCAAGCGCCGCGAGCGCGGCTTCCACGGCCGACAGATCCTCGGTTTCCGCCAGGGACTGCGCCCAGTCGCACGCCTGATCATTGCCGAATGCATCAGTACTCCAGGTTCCCATCGGATCGACCTCCGGATGATGTGCCAGCCAAACGCCGAGGCATCTTAGCGTCGCCCGCGATCGACCTCGTCCACGTCGGAGCCTGCGCACCCCGCGCAATGGTATTCGGGCCGAGGCGTACGAATGCAGGAAGTCCTGTTCGCAGCGATTGCCGTCGGGCTGTGCATCGCCGGCCACCGTTGACGCGCCGCCGCGCCATACGAAAAGGTCCAGCCTGCCGAGAGGGTGCGATTCACAACCGATAGGTCAAGGCCGGGAGCGGCCCTTCGGCAATGCGGTCAACTCAGGTACCAAGCCCAACGGAACCCCATACCGCCCGGCACCGCAACTACAGTGCGCCTGCTCTGCGCCGAGGTGCGAACTCTCTTCGCTCCTTGCAACGAGACCTCCACCAAATTCGAAGGCCGGGAGCCGGCTGCGAAGAGCTTGGGGGAAGCCATGGAAGACCTTGACGCGCTGCGCAGCGCAATGCTGTCGCTCTGAGCATGCTCCGGGTTCGGACGGACCAAGCCACCCGTTGGCGGACTATCGCGAGAGACTGGTTGTGGCCGATCGACGTCAGCTACGGACTGGCCATGACGAACGATGTACGACTGGGCCAACGTGAGAGCTCGGCCAACATCACTCCGGTTGGCGGGTGGCCGGGTAGTCCGCCTGGTCGGCGTCCGCGCCGGCCTTCATCAGAATCTTGATGGCGCTCTCGGCGGTCAGGATGTCGTGCACTTCGTCGCCTTGCGGGTCTTGGTCTTCCTGCTTGTTTAGGGCTTCGACATGACTGCGCAACGCAATTAGAGTCTCTGCGATTTGCCGCGGCGTCAGTTCGACGGTTCGGGGTTTGCGATGCATTCAACTTGCCTCAGTTCGGGTCACTTGAGGACGCCGTAGTAGTCGGTGCCCATGCTCTCGAAGTGCACCATCGCTACGAGCGCCAAGAAGGCTTGGACGGTCATCGAGCGCACGACGGTGAGCGTGCAATGTCCTGACGGATTAGGAGCTCTTCGCCGCGCCTTCACCTCACTCCGTGACGGTAGGCGGCCTTGCCTTGAACTGCTGCAGGGGGTCATTCGTCTTGTCCGCTGGCTCGAAGCTGAACGGCGTCATGATGAACCGAGTCTTGGCTCGTCTACAGGAAGCGGTCACCCCCATTTCGGGTGGTTGCGCGCAGCGCCGGGCGTTGGCTCAATCGCATTCCAGACGTTGAAGTCTTCGAGCGCGAGAGCGACGGTGTCACGATGGTACGTGGCTGCCGGTGCGTGGCGGGCGACGGGGACTACCGCGGCGTGTCGACGTTCGACGTCATGCCTGATCTGGGCAAGTCTTTCATGTACTTCCGTATCCCGGGTGGCACAGCAATTCCGGAAGCGCTTGCGGTAACCAAGGACACGTTCAACCGACGCTTCGGTGGTTACCATTACACGGTCGCGCCGAAAGACGACATGCCGTTGAGCCTCTTCCTTGTCTGGCTGGGTGCGATCGAGGCGAGCCTGAAGGCCGAAGGAGGCAAGTGATGACCGAACCGATCCGTTTGACCGACCAGGCTGTGATCACGGCCGCCCGCGCCTTGATCATGGAGAACAAGCGCTGTGCGGCGAAGCTCAAGGACGACTCGCTGTCCGACGAACAGGCCGAGTATTTCGGTGACTACGTCCAGTTGTTGGACGCAGCGATGGGCGAAATCGAGGCGCTCTACGTCGAGCGTCAGGCGGCGAATCGACACATGGGGTCGTTCGACGCGCTCTACGAGTCGGTCTCGCTCGACAAGGACTGATGCGGGTCAGCCGGTCTTGCCGCGAGCCTCATCCGGGCGGCCTGGGCTCGACAGAGGGTGCGTCGGGATATTTCACTTATCGTGTCACGCCTGTCGGAACCTGTCAGTAATCGTGTCACTTCTCGTGGAGATGCGTGACACAGAAAGTGAAAAAGGCGAGCAAGATCAACGGTGCTCATTTCACTTTCCGTGTCACCCGACAGAGGTCGTCGCCGGCCGCAGGCCGACCCGTCAGCGCCCGCCCTTGACCGCGGCCCTGCGCGTCGCCTTCGCCCGCGCCGGCGTCGAGGCGACCGCGGCGTCCTGCTCGTTGCGGGTGGACACCTTGACGAACATGTCGGCCAGGCGTTCGTCGTCCTCGGCGCGCGGGGCGCAGGTGCAGACCAGCCGGCACGGGCCTTCGGAGGCCTTCAGGTAGGCGTGGCCCATCTCGCTGTCGAAGTAGATCGAGTCGCCGGCGCGCAGGCGCACGGGGGCGTACAGCTCGCTGAGGAAGTCCAGTTCGCCTTCGACGACGAAGGTGAATTCCTCGCCCGGATGACGGATCAGGCCGCCGAATTCCTTCGAGAATTCCTCGAGCGTGCGCGCGCGGATCTCCACGAACATCGGGGTCATCTTCTTGTTCAGGAGCTCGGTGGCCAGGTACACCTGGCGGTAGCTGTGGGTCTCCACCAGCTGGCCTTCGCCGGAACGCTGCACGGCGCGTCGGCCGGCGGCCATGCCGGTGCCCGGCGGCACCTGCGGCTTCGGATCGACCAGGCTCGCCATGTCGACGCCGAGGCCCTTGCTGATCGACATCAGCTTGTCGTACGAGAGCGAGACGGAGCCGATCTCGAGCTTCGACAAGGTGGAGACGGCGAGGCCCGTTCTTTCGCTCAGTTGTGCAAGCGTCAGCCCCTTGCCGATGCGCAACGCCCGGATCGTCGCGCCGGGGGTTCCGCCGGGGGCGGAGGGCTTCTGGCCGGTGGCTTTCATGCGGCGGACTCTAGCAGAGTCGCTCCCGGTTCCCTGTTCCGGAGAATCGGGCGCATGGGCCCGGTCGACGGCCCGCGGCGGCCGAGCCGGCACGCGGCGCCGCCGGGGCGCGGTCAGTCGTTCAGGCGCTCGAAACGCATCCCCCGCGTGCGGCCCGAATCCACGCGGAAGCCGGTGACGACGCCCTCGTGCCGGTCGATGGACAGCGCGCCGCGCAACTGCGGATGCACCGGATGGGCGAGGCCGACGACGTCGGCCGACAGCGGCTCCAGCGCCAGCACGTTGACGGCGTACTGGCCGAAGATCCGCAGCGTCCAGGTGCCATCCTCCAGCGCGATGACGGCGTCCGCGTCGAGGTCGGCGGCATGCCAGCGGCCCGCCAGCGGCGCGATGGCGTCGGCGGGCGCGGCGTCGGGCAGGAGTTCCAGCCGCAGCACATGGCCGGACTCGGTCATCTCGAGCGTGGCGGGCGGCGCCGGGCGGTCGGCGATGTCGGCCGTGCGCAGCGCATACGGCCCCATCGCGATGTCCTCGAACCCGAGGCGCAGGGTGTCGCCCTCGTCGCGCAGCGGGATCGGCGGGTTGTTCATGAGGCAGATGCCCAGCTTGCCGCCGGCGTCGCCGAAGCCGGCGAGGAGTCCGGTGGCGGGCGCGTAGTAGCGTTTGCCCAGCACGGCCTGGAAGCGCGCGCTGCCGATGCGCTCCTCGCGGGCCGACAGCACCTCGTCGCCCAGCATCGCATCGACGATCCGGTTGGCGAGTTCGACGGCGCTGACGGCCGCGCCGTTGGTCATGATGATGATGTCCAGCGCATGGTCGGGAACGGTGAGCATCTGGCAGGTACCGCCGATGACGCCGCCGGCGTGGTGGACGACGCGCACGCCGCGGTAGTCGTGCACCATCAGTCCGAGCGCGTAGGGGACGAGGGTGCCGTTGTTCAGGCGCACGGGCGTCGTCATCCCGGCCCAGGTCGCCTCGCTGCCGACGGTGTGCGGGCCCCGCAGGTGCGCCAGCCAGCGCAGCATGTCGTCGACGGTGGAGATGATGGCGCCTTCGCCGCGCACCTCCTCGGTGGGGAAGATGCCGCGCCGCCAGCGGCCGTCGGGTTGCGCGACATGCAGCGTGGCCATGTTGCGATGGATCTCGAAATCGCTCGGCACCGACTTCGTGTCGACCATGCCCAGCGGCGAGAAGATCCGGTCCTCGAGGAACTGCTCGAACGGCACGCCGCTCACGCGTTCGACGACCAGCGACAGCAGGTGATAGCCGCCATTGTTGTAGAGCGTCTTCTCGCCGGGGGCGAAGTTGACGTCGCCCTGGTGAACCTGCGTCCTCAGCGCGACCCCCGGGGGCTTGATGGCCATGCCGTCGCTCAGGAACCCGACGTCGAGATAGCAGCGGTGGCCGCCGGTGTGGTTCATGAGCTGGCGCAGCGTCGGTTCGCCCTGGAGCCGCGGCAGTTCGGGCACGTGGCGACGCACGCTGGCGTCGATGTCGAGCTTGCCGTCCTCGGCCAGCAGCAATGCCGCCAGGCAGGTGAAATGCTTGCTGGTCGACCCGATGCGCATGCGGGTCCACGGCGTGTTGGCGACGCCGAGTTCGATGCTGGCCAGGCCGAATCCGCGCCGATAGACCGGACGTCCGTGGTGGGCCACGCCCACCACCAGGCCGGGGGCGTCGCTGCGATTGACGGCGGCGAACAGGTCGTCGAGCGCGGCGACACCGCGTTTGGCGGGCACCTCGGTCGGGGCGGTGGCGGTCGATTCACTCATGTTTCTTCCTCGGCGTGGGGGAGGTGTCGTGCGCGCCCGGTTCGACGCTGTGCCGCGCGCCCGCGGTGTTGACGAAGACATGCGCGTCGACGTGGTCGTCCGGGCCGCGCGGGGCGCAGTTGCACAGCAGCCTGCAGCGCTGCGGGGTCGCGTTGACATAGGCATGGCCCATCTCGCTGTCGAAATAGATCGAATCCCCGGCCCGCAATCGCACCGGCGCGTACAGCGCGCTGTGGAAGTCCAGCTCGCCTTCGAGCACGTAGCTGAACTCCTCGCCGGGATGGCGGATCAGGCCACCGAACTCCGCCACGAATTCCTCGAGCGTGCGGGCGCGGATTTCCACGAAGATGGGCGTCATCTTCTTGTTCAGGAGTTCCGTGGCCAGGTAGGTCTGGCGGTAGCTTCGCGTCTCGACGACCTGGCCGTCGCCGGCGCGCTGCAGCACGCGGCGCCCGGCCGTCAGCCCGGGCATGCGCGGGACCAGGGGCTTCGGGTCGACGAGGCTGGCGACGTCCAGCCCGAGCCCCTTGCTGAGCAGCATCAGCTTGTCGTACGACAGGGAGATGGCGCCCTTCTCCAGCTTCGACAGCGTGGAGACCGCCAGGCCGATGCGCTCGCTCAGCTGGGCGAGCGTCAGGCCCTGGGCCAGGCGCAGGGCCCGGATCCGGGCGCCCGGGGCGGGCTCGGCGGACATCGTCGGCGGCGCGGGTCGACGGGTCGGGTGATCGATCATGGCGGGGTCGTTCCGGTCAGCGCGTGGCGTTGGCGAAGCGGCCGATCGTCCACAGCAGCGCGCCGGCCGTCCCCGTGACGCCGGCGGTCAGCGCGAAGAAGGCGTCGGGCGCGAGGTTCTCCCAGGCCGTGCCCAGCATGCCGGACAGCAGGTTGCCCGCGAACGCGGCGAGGAACCAGGCGGCGATGGTGGTCGCACGGAAGCGGGCCGGGGCGAGGCTGGCGAACAGGCCCAGGCCCACCGGCAGGATGTAGAGCTCGGCTAGCGTGAACAGCACGAAGAACGCCGTCACCCAGCCGACGCCGGTCATGGCGTGGCTGGCCTGGTCGTGATGGGCCACGGCCGCCAGCGCGAGCCACGAGAGCGCCGAGACGAAGGCGCCGATGGCCATGCGCCCCAAGGGCCTCGCGGCGCCGCGGCGGACCTCCCGTCGCTGCCAGGCGGCGACGAGCAGCGGCGTGATCGCGAACACGAACAACGGGTTGAGCGACTGCACCCAGGTCGCGGGCATCAGCCAGCTGCCGACGTGGCGGTCGACGCTCGTGTCGACCCACACCGCCAGCGTGTTGCCGGTCTGCTCGTAGGCCATGCGGTAGACGACGACGGCCAGCGCGATGGCCACGAGCAGGCCCACGCGCGTGGCGGCGTCGTCGGTGGCCGCGGGCGCCGGTGTCCGCTTCGTGCGCGGCGCCTCCCGGGGCAGCCAGCGACCGCCGGCCAGGTAGATCGCCAGGCCCAGGCACATCCCCAGGCCGGCCGCGCCGAAGCCCCAGTGCCAGCCGTAGACCTCGCCCAGCGTGCCGCAGACCAGCGGCGCGAGGAAGGCACCGAGGTTGATGCCCATGTAGTAGAGGTTGTAGGCGCTGGCCCGGCGTGGGTCGTCTTCGGCGTACAGCGCGGCCACCTGGCTGGGCAGGTTCGGCAGGAACAGGCCGTTGCCGATGGCGATGACCACCATCGCCGGGAAGAACAGCGCCTCGCTGGCCATCATGAAGTGGCCCAGCGCCATCACCAGCGAGCCGATGACGATGGCGCGGTGACGCCCCAGCCAGCGGTCGGAGATCACCCCGCCGGCGATCGGCGTCAGGTACACGCCGGCGGCGTAGGCGCCGTAGATCAGGGAGGCGGTGCCTTGGGAGAAGTGCAGCTGCTTGGTCATGTAGTAGACCTGCAGCGCGCGCATGCCGAAGAACGAGAACTTCTCCCACATCTCCGTCAGGAACAGCACGGCGAGACCGGGGGGATGGCCGCGGCGCGCCGGCCCGGCGGCCTGTTCCGCAAGGACGGTGGAGCTCGGGATCGACATGCGCGTCCTGCCCCGGTCAGTAGTGGCTGCTGAGGCTCAGCAGGTTGTAGCCGAAGGCCACCGACAGCAGGTAGGCGAAGGCCACGATCCGCACCAGCGTCCAGGCCCGCGCGCTCGAGCGAACCTTCTCGCGCTGCTGGACGACCAGCAGCCACGTGTTGGCCAGCGTGCCGCCGGCGAAGCCGGCGATGGCGAGCGCCTGGGCGAGGTGCAGCAGCGGATCGAGACCCGTGAAGGTGGTGGAGATGACCGCGGCGAAGAACGCGACCCACGTGGCGACGGCGACGAGCAGCGTCACCGCGCCGGCGTCGGCCAGGCGGCGCGCCAGGCGCAGGGCCGGGCTCTCGACGCGCGGCGCGTTCAGGCGCCGCCGCACGACCGCGGCGATCGGCCACATCGCCGCGGCCAGCACCACGACGGCCAGCGCGAGGCCGCAAGCGCCCTGCTGCAGTCCCGCGGCGGCGAGGCCGCCCGGCGACTGGTAGCTCCACGCGAACGCCAGCATGTCGGTGGCCCAGCCGACGACCTTGCCGTCCTGCACCCGGGCCTGCAGCCTGTCGTGGCCGTCGACCTCGCTCCAGAGGAAGGGGGCGGTCTCGACGAAGGTCTGCGGGTCCAGCAGCACCTTGGTCGTGATCGAGCCGTCCGGATTGGCGGTGACCACCGTCGGCGACAGCAGGTCGACCAGGCTGAGGAAGGTCGAGTCGGCGCGCCGGGTGTTGACCCAGTGGCCCGCGAGCAGCGCCGCGTGGGCCTGTGTCGTCGCCTTGTCGAGCGGGACGAGCGGCTCCGGATGCGGGAAGTAGCGATCGGCGAATCCGTTGAACAGGCGCACGCGCAGCATCTCGCCCATGCCTTCCTTGCCCGGCGCGTTGACCGAGATGAACAGGCCCACGTGGTCGTCGATGAACAGCGCCAGGTCGCTGTGGAAGTAGTTGAGGTCGCCGCCGTGCGCGATCACCCGGTGGCCGTTGATGTCCTGCTGGTAGAAGCCGAGCGCGATGCCGTTGAGGTCGGGGAACAGGCGCGTGGGCGTCGTGTGCATCTTCTGCGCGGTCGCGGCCTGCAGGATGCGCGCGTCGCCGAGGCGGCCGTCCTGCAGGTGCGCGATCATGAAGCGCGCCATGTCGTCGGCCGTCGAGCTCAGGCTGCCCGCCGGCGGCAGGTTGATCACTTCGAAGCCGTGGCCGGGTTGCCCCGTCTCCATGTAGCCCTGCGCCATCAGCGGTGCGAGCGCGGGCGGCAGGGGCTGGCGGAAGGTCGAGTGCGCCATGCCCAGCGGCTGGAAGAGGTGGTGCTCGATGTAGTCGTCGTAGGGCTCGCCCGAGACCCGCTGCACCATGTAGGCGGCCAGCGCGGTGGCGTAGTTCGAGTAGCCCGCCGTGGTGCCGGGGTCGGCGCGCAGCGGCGGCAAGTTGGCGACGAGCACGTCGCGCAGCGGCGGGGACGCGGTGCCGAACGAGACGAGGTCCTTGATGACCTCCTCGAAGCCGCTGGTCTGGGTCATGATGTGGCGCAGCGTCAGCGGATGGCCGTTGCGCACCGGGATCTTGAAGTCCAGGTACTGGTTGACGTCGGTGTCGAGGTCCAGCTTGCCCAGCTCGACCTGCTGCATCACCGCCGTCCACGTGAACAGCTTGGACGTGGAGCCGGGACGGAACAGGGTCGTCTTCGGATCGACCGGCACGTGCTTCTCGGCGTCCGCCCAGCCGTAGCCCTTCTCCAGCAGCACCTGGCCGTCCTTGACGACCGCGACCACCGCGCCCGGCGTGCGCGCGGTCACGAGCTGGGCCGGGATCAGGCCGTCGAGCCAGGCCTCGAGATCGGCGGCGGTCAGCGCGTGGGCGACGGTGTCGGTGCCGGCCGGCAGCTGCCCTGCCGCGGCGGCCACGGCGGACTTCGGGACCGGCGTCGCGCCGGGCTGGGGGGCGACGGGCGACAGCGGCGCGTCGGCGGCGTGCCCGAGGACACCCGCGCCGACGAGGGCGGCGCAGAGGACGATGTGGCGCAGGGAGTGCATGGACAGGCTCACGGGTTGGAGGGTTGGGAAGGCGGCGCGGCGTGCCGGAGCGAGGCGCGCGTTGGGGAGAGGTCTTCGAAGCGCGCGCCGTGCTCGGCGAGCATCGCGGGCATGGGTTCGCCGCAGGCCAGCGCGGCCCCGGCGCGCGCCAGGCCCTCGGCCATCTGGATGCCGTAGCCGCCCTGGCCGACGAACCAGAAGAACCCCGGCGCGTCGGGCGCGAAGCCGGCCACCGGCGAGCGGTCGTCGGTGAACACGCGCAGCCCGGCCCAGCGCCGCAGCACGCGCGGCACGGACGTGCCCACGGCGCGTTCGAACAGGTCGACCGCCACCGCGACGTCGTACTCGTCGGGCTGCGCGTCGCACGGTTCGCTGGGCGTCTCGTCGGCGGGCGAGAGCAGCAGCCGGCCGGCTTCGGGGCGAAAGTAGAAGCTCTCGTCGGCGGCGATCGCGGCCGGCCAGGCGTCGGGGCACAGGCCGGCGGGGGCGTCGATCACCATCGCGGTACGCCGCAAGGGGCGCAGGCCCACCGGGGCGACGCCGGCGAGCCGCGCCACCTGGTCGCCCCAGGCGCCGGCGGCGTCGACCACGATTGGCGCGCGGAACTCGGCGTCGTCCACCTGCACGCGCCAGGCCTGCGCGTCACGCACGAGCGCGCGCACCGGCCGGGCGTTGACCTGCCCGGCGCCGAGGCGGCGCGCCGCCCGCAGGTAGCCCTGGTGCAGCGCATGGACGTCCATGTCGGCCGAGGCATCCTCGATCACGCTGCCACCGAGGTAGCCCGGGCGAAAGACCGGCAGCAGGGCTTCCGTCTGCGCGGCGTCGAGCAGGCGCGTGCTGGCGCGCACGTCGACGTCGGCGCGGAGCGCGTCCAGCAGCGGGCGCTGTTCCGGGCGGGCGAAGAACAGGGTCGCGCGCGGATGCACCAGCGGCGTGTCCGAGAACCCGGGCGGCGGCTGGAACAGGAAGTCCCGGCTCGCGCGACTGAGCGCGCGCACCGGCGCGTTGCCGTAGATGGTGGAGAACAGCGCCGCCGAGCGGCCCGTGGTGTGATAGCCCGGCTGGTCCTCGCCTTCGAGGAGCAGGACGCGGCCGCGCTGCGCCAGGTGCGCGGCGATGGAGGCACCGGCGATGCCGGCGCCGATGACGATGAAGTCGAAGTTCGAGGGGTTCATTTGGCGCGTGCAGGGGTCAGCTTTTCCAGACCTGGCGCGCGATGCGCAGCCAGTTGCCACCGAGCACGCCGGCCGTCTCCTCGTCGGACATGCCCAGCGAACGCAGTTCCCGCGCGACGTCGGGCAGCCGCTCCGGCGCCATGAAGTCCATGGCCGTGCTGTAGCCCAGTTCGGGCGGGAACTGTTCGGGGTGTGCCGCGATGGTTTCGTCGAGTTCGCGGCGGTCGTGCAGGAAGTCCAGGCCGATGCCCACGTGCGCCGGCCCGACGAGGTCGGCGACGTAGGCCGCGGCGCGGGCCATGCGGGCCGGCGAGGCGTCGTTGGCGCCGAGGAACAGCCCGATGCCGTTGATGCCGACGACGCCGCCGCGTGCCGCGCAGGCGACGATGAGGTCGTCGGGGATGTTGCGCGGGTGGTCGGCCAGGGCGCGCGGGTTGGAGTGCGAGAAGATGACCGGCGTCGGCGATGCGTCGATCGCCTGGCGCGCGGTCAGGTAGCCGGTGTGCGAGCAGCATGCCACCATGCCCTGCGCGGCCAGTTCCTCGAGCAGGATGCGGCCGAACGCCGTCAGGCCGGTGTCCTCGTCCTGGCAGCCGCCGCCGGCGCGGTTGTTGCGGTTGTAGGCCAGCAGCATCCAGCGCACGCCCAGGTCGCGGTACACGCCGACGAGGTTGGGCTGGTCGGCCACGGCGTTCGCGCCCTCGATGTCGAAGCCGATGGCCAGCTGGCCCGCGGCCCGGGCCTGTTCGATGTCGGCGATGGTGTCGATCAGCCGGAAGCGGTCGGGGTGCGCGGCGATCCAGGACCGGAAGGTGGCGAGCATGCGCACGTGCTGTTCGATGCCGTCCTGGCCGTAGCCGACATTGAGCATCAGCACGTGGGTGCCGGCGGCGCGGTGTCGCTCCAGCGCCGGCAGGAACGACGGGTCGTGCGGGCGCAGGGGCAGGCAGGCGTGGTTGTCCCAGACGAGCATGGGGGCGTCCTTCATCGGTTGCGGCGGCCGTCGGGGCGGGCGGCCGGCTGGCGGGTCACGGGGCGTGGGCGGTGCATTTCCAGGTCGGAGGTGTTCGATGGCGCAGTGTCTACTAAATAGAAAAACTTTCCAATAGGGAGAAAACGATCGATGACGGTCGCGTTGATCGCCCTTCCGGAGCGAGGCCGCGGCCGGGAAGCGGCCTTTCCCACTGGTGCACGCCTCCCGTTTCTCGTGCGGGGAGGCACGAAATCCGTGCGCCACCGCGCTCTTCGGGGATGATCATCGTTTCCACCTACAAGAGATTGCTTGTCTAAAAATGATCTTTAGTTTCTACTTCGGAGAATTTCCAGGCACCCGGAGTGTGAACATGACCCGTCATAGCTGTTCGAAGAACCGAAGCATCCCTGGGCATGCGCACACCGCCGGCGCAGTGCTCGTGTCCGCCGTGCTCGCCGCCATGAGCCTCGCCGCCCACGCGCAGGGCCAGGCCGCGGCGACGCCAGCGGCCGCGGCATCGCAGGCCGCGGCGGCGGACACCCAGACCGTGACGGTCACCGCGAACCGCCGCCGCGAGCCGGCGCGCGACGTGCCGGTGCAGGTGAACTCGCTGTCGGCCGAGAACCTCGAGCGGTCGGGCGCGGCGTCCCTGAGCGACTACGTCGCCGCGCTGCCCGGCGTCGACGTCAAGAGCGCCAACGGGGCGGGCCTGGGCCAGGTCAGCATCCGCGGCGTGACCACGGGCGACCAGACGATCGCCACCGTCGGCATCTACGTCGACGACGTCGCCTTCGGCTCGAGCAGCGCGTTCGCCGCGGGCTCGACGATGGCGCTGGACATGTCCCTGCTCGACCTGAACCACATCGAGGTGCTGCGCGGTCCGCAAGGCACGCTCTACGGCGCCGGCGCGATGGGCGGGCTGTTGAAGTACGTCACCAACGAACCCGACACCACGGAATTCTCCGGCAAGGCGACGTTCGGCCTGAGCACGACCAAGGGCGGCGGCACGAGCCACGTCGAGAGCGGTGTCGTCAACATCCCGATCAAGGAAGGCGTCGCGGCCCTGCGGGTCGCGCTCTTCAAGGATCACCAGGGCGGCTATGTCGACGCCGTCGGCCCGGCCGCCGGGCGCGACATCGACCGCGGCGACACCACCGGCGGGCGCCTCTCGCTGCTGGTCGAGCCCACGTCCCGGCTCCACCTGCGCCTGACCGCCGTCCAGCAGAACATCGCCCGGCGCGGCAGCGACATCGTCGACTACGACATCGCCACCGGCCGGCCCACCGAGGGCGACCTCGTGCGCCAGCTGAGCACCGCGGAGCCGTACCACGTGAACGTCGGACTGGTGTCGGCCGACATCGAGTACGACATGGGGTGGGCGCGCCTGAACTCCGTCACGTCGGCCCAGCAGGAGAAGACGCGCAACCGCCTGGATGCGGCGTTCTACAACGGCCCGCTCACGGACGCGGTGGGTGCCCCGGTCACCGATTCGCGGCTGGACAGCGCGCCGGGCGTGCGCAAGCACACGCAGGAATTCCGCCTGACCTCGGCACCCGGCGCGCTCGAGTGGCTCGGTGGCCTCTACTTCGACAGCGAGGTGGGACGCAATTCGCAACTGCTGGCCGGCACGCTCGCGGCGGACGGCAGCGAGATCGACGTCGTCACCGTGACGCAGCCGTCCACCTACAGGGAATTGGCGGCGTACGGCGACGTGACCTGGAACATCGCGAAGGACTGGTCGCTGACCGGCGGCGCGCGGGTGGCGCGCAACCGCCAAGGCTACGCCGTGACCTCCAACGGTGTGGGTGATCCGCCCTACAGGTCAGCCGAGACCTCGAAGACCTACCTTGCGACGGTGCGCTACGCGCTCAGCAAGGTCAGCAACGTGTATTTCCGCGCCGCAAGCGGCTATCGCCCGGGGGGCCCCAACCCGCCCGCGTTCGACGCGGGAGGCAACGTGATTCCTGACGCCCCCAAGAGCTTCAAGTCCGATTCGCTGTGGAGCTACGAACTCGGCTACAAGGCCGACCTGCTGGACAAGCGCCTGTCCATTGAAACGGCCCTGTACGACATCGAGTGGAATGGAATCCAGCAACCGTTGGCGATCGGCTCGGGCACGCTCATCGTCAACGCCGGTCGCGCGCGCGTCAGGGGCTTCGAGCTGTTCACGCACTATCGCGTGACACCGGCCTGGACGCTCGATGGCAGCCTGTCGGCCATCGACGCGAAGCTCACCGAGGACGCGCCGGCACTTGGCCCGTCGGGCTCGCGGCTGCCCAACTCCGCGCGCTTCTCGGGCACGGTTGGCACGACGGGCAACTTCGCCATCGCAGAGCGCCCGGCCTACGCAGGCATCAGCGTGCGCTACGTGGGCGAACGCAACGCCGGCTTCGACAGCGCCGAATCCTCGCAGCCCAACTTCAAGATGCCCGGCTACACCCTCACCGACCTGCAGGGCGGCGTCAAGCTGGGCAACGTCGACCTGGGCCTGTACGTGCGCAACCTGTTCGACAAGCGCGCCATCCTCGGCGCCGATGCGGCGCTGGTCGCGTTCGGCAGCCCGCTGCACGCCACGGTGGCGCAACCGCGCACGCTCGGCGCGACCCTGTCGGCCTCGTTCTGAGGCGGGGCCCCGCGTGCCGTCGCCGCCGTCCGTGAGCCGGGCCGTCGCGTGAGCGTCGCCGCCGCCATCGCGCCGCCGCGCGCGTCGGCGCGCACGGCCTCCATCGGGCTGATCGCGCTGGCGCTGCTCTCGGGCTCGGCGGCGCGCTACGTCCTGAGTCCGATGCAGGAGCTCGTGCGCGTCGACCTGGGGCTGGACGACAACCATGTCGCGCTGCTCCAGGGGATGTCGATCGCGCTGCCCACGGCCCTGATGTCGATCCCGCTCGGACGGCTGGTGGATCGCGCCAATCGCACGCGCATGCTGGCCGTGCTGGCGCTCCTGTGTGTCGCGGGCGTCGTCCTGACGGCCATCGCGCAGACCTTCGCGCTCGCCTTCGTCGCGCGCATGCTGGTCGGCGCGGCGGTGATCGCGGCGCAGCCGACGGCCTTGTCGCTCGTCGCCGACCTGACCGAGGCCTCGGAACGCGGCAGGATGGTCACCGTGGTGTCGATCGGCCAGGCCCTCGGCGCCAGCCTGGGCTATGCGGTGGCGGGGCCGCTGCTGCGCTGGCTGCCGGCGCTGCTGTCGGCCACCGGCGCAGCGGGATCGATGGCGCCCTGGCGCCTCGTGCTGCTGGCGGCGGCCGCGGGCGTGCTGATGGCCAGCGTTCCCTTGCTGCTCATGCGCGAGCCGGCTCGCCGCGAACTGGGCACGGCCGCCAGCGGCAGCTTGCGGGCCGCGCTCGTCGAGCTGCGCTCCTACCAGCGGTTCCTGTGGCCGCTCGTCGGCGGCATGGTCACGGTGGGCATGGCGGACGCGGCGGCCGCCATCTGGGCGGTGCCCGTGCTGACGCGCAACTTCCACCAGAAGCCCGAGGACTTCGGCGCGTGGCTGGGCCTGCTGAACCTCGTGGCCAACATCCTCGGCGCCATCCTGGGCGGCGTGATGGCCGACTTCGGGCAACGCAGGCAGGGCGGACGGGCCGGCGCGCTGCTCGGTGCCGCCCTGGGTGCCGCGCTGTCGGTCCCCGCGGCGTTGTTCCCGGTGATGCCCGACCTGGGGGCGTTCGCAGTCGCGATGGGGCTGTTCCTGACCTGCGGCGCGTGGGTGAACATCGCCGCGACCTCCTCGGTCATGGTGATCCTTCCCAACGAGTTGCGCGGCACCTTCATCTGCCTGCTCGTCGCGGCCATCGGCATCTCGGCCTTCGGCATCGCGCCCCTGCTCGTGAGCCTGGGCGCGTGGTTCCTGGGCGGCCATGGCGACATCGCCGTCTCGCTCACCGTCGTCGGCCTGGCGACCAGCCTGCTGGGCACGGCCTCGTTCCTGTTCGCGATGCGCGCGGCACAACGGGGGATGCCATGAAGTTCTTCATCGCCCAGCTCGTCACCGAAACGAACACCTTCTGCACCTTCCCGACCGGCCGCGGTGCATTCGAGCAGTACGGCATCTTCCACGGCGACGCCAGCGTGCGCCAGCCCGACGAGGCCGGCGCGATCCTGCGCATGATGCGCGACATGATGGAAGAGGACGGCAACGAGGTCGTCGAGAGCCTGTGTGCCTTCGCCCAACCGGCCGGCCGCACGATGGACGCCGTGTACGAGGCCCTGCGCGACGAGATCGTCGCCGACCTGCGTGCCGCGCTGCCGGTCGACGCCGTCCAGCTGATGCTGCACGGCGCGATGGTGGCCCAGGGGTACGACGACTGCGAGGGCGACCTGATCGCGCGGCTTCGGGAGGTCGTCGGGCCGGCGGTCCCGATCGGCGTCGAGCTCGACCTGCACTGCCATTTCACGGACCGCATGCGCACCTCCGCCGACGCCATCGTCTGCTTCAAGGAATATCCGCACGTCGACGCGCAGCCGCGCGCCCGCGAGCTCTACGCGCTGCTGAAGGACACGGCGGGCGGCCGCATCCGACCGGTCACCGCGGTCGTGGATTGCCGGATGGTGGGCCTGTGGCACACGACCCGCGAGCCGATGCGAGGATTCGTCCAGCGCATGCAGTCCTTCGAAGGGCGCGACGGCGTGCTCTCCGTCTCGCTCGGCCACGGCTTTCCCTGGGGCGACGTCGCCGACAGCGGTGCCAGGCTGTGGGTGGTCGCCGATGGCGACGAAGCGAAGGCGCGGGCGCTCGCGCAGCAGCTGGCCGACGAGTTCCGCGCCCTCCGCGACGAGACCCGCGCGCCGCACGTCGACGTCGATGCCGCGCTCGATCGCGTCCTGGGCGCGGTGCGCGGGCCGGTGGTGATCGCGGATGTCGCCGACAACCCCGGCGGGGGCGCGCCCGGCGACAGCACCTTCATCCTGCGGCGTGTGCTGGAGCGCGGCATCGGCGACGTCGCCATCGGGGCGTTCTGGGACCTGGGCGCGATCCAGATCTGCTGCGACGCCGGCGTCGGTGCCGTCATCGACCTGCGCGTCGGCGGCAAGTGCAATCCGGCCTCCGGCGATCCGGTGGACGTCCGTGTCACGGTGCGGGCGATCGCGGAGCGGCACGGCCAGACCGCGCTCGGCGGCGGCGAGTCGCTCGGGCGCTGCGTCTGGGTCGAGGCTGCCCGGGGCGTGCACCTGCTGCTCGCCTCGATGCGCAGCCAGGTCTACGGCACCGACGCGTTCACCGGCATCGGCATCTCGCTGGACGACAAGCGCGCCATCGTGGTGAAGTCCACGCAGCACTTCCACGCGCAGTTCGCCCCGCTGGCCTCCGAGGTGCTCTACGTCTCCACGCCCGGGGCGCTCACGCTGGACTTCGCGTCGATCGACTACCAGGTTCGCGCGCGCGCGTACTGGCCGCGGGTGGTGGATCCATGGGCGCCGGCTGGCGCGTGATCCATCGGCGCGACCCGGCGGAAGGTGCACGCATCGTCGCGGCCGCCGCAGTGGCTACCATGGCCGGATTGCACGGGACGGCGGCCGGTTGTCGTCCCGTGTGCCTGCCTGGCCCGGCCCGATCCGTGCCAGCCTGAAGGCCACAGCAAGGATGGACGTGCCCCCAGCGCCCCGCCGCGTCTTCGTCATCGGTGCCACCGGCACCATCGGCCGCGCCACCGTGCGCGCGCTGTTGCGCCACGGCCATGACGTGGTGTGCTTCGTCCGGCCGCGCGCCGGCGTCGGTGGTGCGCTGGCGCCCGCGGATTGCCGCGACCTGTTCCCGGGCGCGACGGTGCGCGTGGGCGACGTCGGCGACGCCGGCTCGCTGGCGCGCGACGGCTTCGGCGGCGAGCGCTTCGACGTGCTGGTGTCGTGCCTGGCCTCGCGCACCGGCGCGCCCAAGGACGCCTGGGCCATCGACCATCGCGCCCACGTGCTCGCACTGGACGCGGCCAGGGCGGCCGGCGTGCGGCAGGTGGTGCTGCTGTCGGCGATCTGCGTGCAGAAGCCGCTGCTGGCGTTCCAGCAGGCCAAGCTGGCGTTCGAGCAGCACCTGGTCGACTCGGGACTGGCCTATTCGATCGTGCGACCCACCGCGTTCTTCAAGTCGCTGTCGGGCCAGGTCGAGCGCGTGAAGCGGGGCAAGCCGTTCCTCGTGTTCGGCGACGGCACGCTCACCGCCTGCAAGCCGATCAGCGACGACGACCTGGGCGAGTACCTGGCCGGCTGCATCGCCGATCCGGCGCGCCAGGGGCGCGTGCTGCCCATCGGCGGCCCGGGCGCGGCCATCACGCCGCGGCAGCAGGGCGAGCAGCTGTTCGCGCTGCTCGGGCGCCCGCCGCGCTTCCAGCAGGTGCCGGTGGCGTTGCTGGACGTGATCGTCGCGGTGCTCGGCGTGCTGGGCCGGGTGCTGCCGCCGCTGGCCGACAAGGCGGCGCTGGCGCGCATCGGCCGCTACTACGCCACCGAATCGATGCTGGTGTGGGATGCGGTGCGCGGCTGCTACGACGAGGCGGCCACCCCGTCCACCGGCCACGCGACGCTGTTCGACTACTACGCGCGCCTGGTGCGCGGCGAGGCGGCCGCCGAGCGCGGCGACCACGCGGTGTTCTGAACCGGGCTACGCCTGCGCCGCGACGGCGTGGCGCCGCTCGACGAAGTCGCGCATGAACCGCGCCACGGCGAGTCCGTCGTGCGGCAGCGCCAGGTCGGCGCTAGCCGCGGCGTGGCGTTGCGGGCCGACGGACTCGCGGCGTCGTTCCAGCAGCCAGGCGCTGTAAGGCTCGACGAACTCCGGGTGCGGCTGGACGCAGAACACATGGTCGGCGATCGAGTACGCGGCGACCGGGCAGAATTCGCTGCGCGCCTGCAGCGTGGCGCCTTCGGGCAGCGTCAGCACCTGGTCCTGGTGCGAGGCCAGCAGGTGCAGCGTGGACTTGTCGGCCGCGAGCGGCAGCGGCCCGCACCATTCGTAGGCCATGCGGCCCATGCCCCAGCCTTGCGGGGCGCGGCCCACCTGCGCGCCCAGGCAGTGGGCGATCAACTGGTGGCCGAAGCAGATGCCCAGCAGCGTCTTGCGCTGCTTCAGCAGTTCGCCGACGCGCTCGCGCAGCGTGCGCACCCAGGGCTCGTCGGAGAACGAGTCGGCCTTGCTGCCGGTCAGCAGCACGGCGTCGTAGGCGTCGAAGTCGTCGGGGTAGTGGCCGGCAGGCGTGTCGAAGCGCTCGAACTGCCAGGGCACGCCGGCGGCAGCGAACATCTTCTCGGTCATCGCGCCGTAGCTGACCCAGGTGTCGACGACGGCGGGATCCAGGTGGTCGTTGTCGAGGATGCAGACCTTCAGGGGCGTGGCGGGCGTGGGCGAACTCATGGTCGGAATGGTACGGCGAGATCAATGGCCCCCGGGGGCCGCGGTCTTGATCGGGGCGTCCGGATTGCGCTTGAGCCACGCCCGCTGCACCGGGTCGATCAGCGTCCAGCCGCGGCCGTCGGCGCGGCGCTCCAGCAGGCCCTTGGCGCCGAGCGCCTCCAGCGCGCGGCTGATGCTGGAGGGCTGCGCGCGGGTGCCGAGGCGCTCGGCGGCCCAGGCGACGCTTTGCGCCGACGTCGGCGCGCGCTCCTCGAGGACCAGCTTCAGCGCGACCTGCTGCAGCCCGGTCAGGCCGCCCCAGGTGGCCGACCACTTGTTGGGCGAGCGCAGGCTCAGCATCTCGTCGAGGGCCTCGGCCAGGCTCCAGCGCGGGTTGGCCATGGCCAGGCTGACGGCGTGCAGGAACGGTTCCGGCTGCAGGCCGAGTTCCTGGAACGCGGCCTGGGCCAGCACCTGGCTGAGTTCGCGCTGCGTGGCCTCGCGAAAGCGTGTGGCCACGAAGCCGATGAAGTCCAGGCCCAGCGGCTCGTAGCCCTCCGTCCGGGCGAAGCCGTACAGGGGCGTGCTGGTGCGCGAGAACATGTCGAGCAACTGCACGTCGGACGAGCCGCTGAAGAGGGCGCCCACGCGCTTGTCGGCCTGCGTCATCGCCGCGCGCAGGGCGGCGGAGATCTGCGGGCCGTTCTTCACCGAGGCGATGGCCTGGAACTCGTCGAACACCAGCACGATGTCGTGCGCGGTCTCCTCGAGCAGGCGCGTGAGCAGGCTGTCGAACAGCAGGCCCGGCCGGTCGGGCGGCTGGCGTTTCGGCGGCTCGCCCAGGTCGAGGCTGGCGCCCAGCAGGCCGAGCTTCGTGACCGGCGTGCTGCCCGCGCGCAGCAGGCCGCGCGGCTTCACGCTCAGGCCGTCGAGCGCCTTCTGCAGTGCGTAGTTGATGCCTTGCAGCGGGTCGTCCATGTCCATCCAGCAGTCGATGTAGACCGCCAGGCCGCCGCGCTTGTGGACGTACGGGATCACCTCGTCGCGCAGCAGCGTGGTCTTGCCCGTCTGGCGCGGCCCGAACATCGCGATGCGCTCGTGGCGCAGCAGGCGGTCGCCCAGGGCGCGCGCGACCTTGGGGCGGCCGTAGTGCCACGCCAGGGTCAGGTCGGACATGGGATGTGCGTGAAGTGATTCGAGAGCGAATTTTACGCACCGATGCGTATTTGCGCAAACGACGCGCAGCGGCGAGCGGACTCCCGGCCTCCGGCCCGGCCGTCGCGGCAGCCCGGCCTCGGGGTGCCAGCAACGCGACCGACGCCTCGCGGCCTCCCGATTTACCCGAACCCGTGGACCTGTTTCACCTATGTAAGCAGTTGCTCCATTCGTCACAAGGGGCGAAGTAGACGGTTCCGATGTCCTCCTGTTTGGACCGATGGCCTCGAGCCACTGCATACTGTGAGGATGAGCGAAGATTTCAAGCCTGGGACGAGACCGCTGTTGCGGCTGGCCGGGCTAGATGCCGTCAGGGCGTTCGTGTCGCGTGCCGAGGAGGCGCACGTGATCTGGACCGCCGTGCTGGCCCTGATGTTGCGGCTGTACCAGGAACCCGATGCCAAGGCCCGACGCGAGTCGGGGCCGACGGACTCGCAGGTGGTCACGGCCCTGCGTACCGTGCTGAGCGAGAACTTCGGCAGCGAGGCGGCCGACTACGTCTCGTGGGCGCTGGTGCGCTTCGGCTGCCGCCAGAAGCCGACGATGGCCGCGCTGCATCCCTGGGAAGGCCTGATGTTCGAGTGGCAGCAGCGCCGCGCGAGCGCGCCGCGCATCGCGCTGATGCTGCGCGACGGCGGCCTCGACAAGCCGCTGAAGCCTGCGTCCCTCGAGGCCATCGACGGCTGGGTGACCGACCCGGTGCGGGCGCTGGGCGAGGCCACCGAGATCGTCGAGGCGCTGTTCGGCGAACGCCTGGTCACGTACAACCTGCACGATGACGGCAGCACGCCGTCGCACGACACGCTGTTCGGCGGCCTCGTCGCGTCGATCATGCCGCAGGCCAAACTGCTGCTGCTGCGCCAGGCGCTGGTGCGCGGCGAGGACGGCGCCGTCTGGCGCGTCGAGTACACCTACGAAGGCGTCGAGTCGGGCTTCGACGCCCAGGCCAACGGCTCGGTGCTGGACGTCGACGCCGTGATGGGCGGCGTGGACGCCCTGCTGGAGCGCATCGGCCGCCCCGAGCGGGTCTATCGCCTCGCGCCCGGCCGCTACAACAACGGCGAGACCGGCACCTTCGTCGTCGCCGACGGCGTCAAGTTCCCGGAGGTCGCCTGGCGCCTGCGCCTGCCGCTGCTGCGCAGCCCCAGCGTGTCCGACCTGCCCGCGGGCATTCCCACCGCGGCCCCCGAGCCGCTGCGCGTGGGCGCGCGGCCGATGGCGCCGCGGCCGCAGGCCGCGCCGGTGGCGGTCGCCGCCCAGGCGCGCGAAGCGGCCCACGACGACGTGGCGGTCGTGACCGGGCCCGGGCCCAGCGCGCCGATGTCGCTGCTCGAGTCGCAGTTCGTCACCGCGATGCCGCCGGCCGGCCCGGTCGAGCGCCCGGCCGATGCCACGATGAAGCAGCTGATCAACGCGCTGCGCCGCTCGTTCGGCGCCGGCCGGCTGCTGCAGGGCGGGCGCTGGATGAAGCAGGTGCGCACGGAGCCGCCCGAGTGGATGGTGGCCAGCGGCGACCCGGTGCGCATCTTCTACGACAAGCAGGACACGCTGTTCCGCAAGGGCCGCATCGGCTGGGGTGCGGTCGTGGAGGCCGACGCCGGTGTCTTCGCGCGGGGCGAGGACGACCTGCCGGGGGTGCTGATCTACAGCGAGGACGAGTACTTCGACGCCCGTCCGGCCGAGCTGGCCGCGATCGGCGCGCGCCTGATCGAGCTGAAGGCGGCCGGCACGGCCGGCGCCTTCGAACTGAGTCGCTTCGCGCAGCTGGTGCGCAACGATTCCGGCCGGCCGCTGGGCGTGCCGGTGCCGGCCGCGTTGAGCGCGAAGGAGCCGATGCTCAGCAGCTTCATCGCGATCCGCGCGCACCTGCCCGACGGCCTGCTGGGCGGCGACTGGTTCCCGGTGCTGATCCACCCCTCCAGCGTCGTGCCGATGATCGTGCCGCACACCTTCTGGCCGCCGGCGCTGCTGGCGGCCTGGAACGAACGCCGCCTCAGCCTCGAGGCGCCGGTCAAGGCCTGATCCGAGGCCCCGGTTCGCCGCCCGGCGGGCCGGGCGTTCCCTCCAGCGTCTCCCCTCCGCGCGAGCTCCTCGTCCCATGCCCTCCTTCGCCGACCTGAGCCTGCAGACCACCCGCCTGGACCTGCGTCCCCTGGCGCCGGGCGACACCGATGCGCTGTTCGCGCTGCGCGCGGACGCCGACGTCCAGCGCTACGGCAGCCACCTGCCGTGGACGGATCGCCAGGCGGCGATCGACTACATCGACCGCGATGGCCGGGAGATGGCCGCCGGCGCGCACGTGCAGCTGGCCATCGTGCGGCGCGCGGACGCCACGGTGATCGGCACCTGCGCCCTGCACGCGATGGATCCCGGCTGCCGGCGCGCCGAGGTGGGCTACGCGCTGCGGGTGGCCGACTGGGGCCGGGGCTTCGCCACCGAGGCCGTCACGGCCTTGCTGGACTGGGGCTTCGCGGCGCTCGCGCTCAATCGCGTGGAGGCCGACATCGATCCGCGCAACGCCGCGTCGGCGCGCACGCTGGAGCGCCTCGGCTTCACGCGCGAGGGCCACCTGCGCGAACGCTGGATTGTCGGCGGCGAGGTGTCCGATTCCTGGCTCTACGGCCTGCTCGCGCGCGAATGGCAGGCCCGGCGCTGAGCGAGCGCCCTATTTCGCCTTCGAGATGCTGCCCAGTCCGCCGCCGTGCGTGTTGACGGTCTTGGGATCGCCGTAGTACGTCAGCGAGCCCACCCCGCCGACGGAGGCGTCCAGGCTCTGGCTGGCCCACACCTTCACCGAGCCGACGCCGCCCACGTTGACGTTGGCCGAGTCGGCGTGCAGCTCGCGCAGGTCGATCGAGCCGACGCCGCCGATGTTGAGCGCCAGGTTGCGCACGCTGCCGTCGCCCTTGAGGCTGCCGGCGCCGCCGAAGCGCACGTCCAGCCGGTCGCCGCTCATGTGCGTGATCGTGGTCTGGCCGGCGCCGCTCATCGTGAACGCGGTCAGCTGCGGCACGGTGATGGTCACCTTCAGGTCGTCCCAGTGGTGGCCGTCGACCGTCGAATCGTGGCGCATGCGGATGCGCAGCTCGTTGTCCACCACCTCGGTCTGCAGGTCGGCCAGGAAATCGCTGCTGCCGCTGACCACCACCGACTGCGGCTTGCCGACCTCGATGCGCAGGTTGACCGGCCCCGAGTTGGCGATCGCGCTGAACGGCGCGACGCTGCGCGGCTGGTCGGCGGCATGGGCCTGCAACGCGAACAGCGCGGCGACGGCGGCGAGCGAGAGGGTCAGGGCGTGGCGCATGGCGTTCCTCGGGGGCGGTCGTGATCGATGGCGTCGATTCTAGGAACGCGCCGCGGCGCGCTCCACGACCTTGCGACGAGGTGCGGGTGGGCGGGATGCGGTGCGGGCTCGCGCGACGGACGGCCGGCGTTCAGGGCCCCGGGCGCAGGTGCGGCGCGACCACCTGGGTGAGCCAGGCCATCACCGCCTGCACGCGCGGCGCGAGCTGGCGCCGGTGGGGCACCATCAGCGAGACCGGCATCGGCGGGGCGGTGAATCCGGGCAGCACCTCGACCAGTTCACCGGCGGCCACCAGCGCGTCGGTGCCGAGCGCGGGCGCCTGGATCAGGCCGAGGCCGGCGAGCGCCGCGGCCTGGTAGGCGTCGGTGCCGTTGACGGTGACCTGGGCGCGCATCGGCAGCGTGCGCGGGCGGCCGTCGGCGTCCACGTAATCCCACCCCGCGCCCTGGGCGTTGAGCGACGGCATGTAGTGGACGACGCGATGGCGCGCGAGATCGGCCAGCGTGCGCGGCGTGCCGTGGGCGCGCAGGTAGGCGGGGCTCGCCACGTTGCGCATCGGCAGCACCCCCAGCGGGCGCGCGACGAGCTCGGAGTCGACCAGCGCGCCCACGCGCAGCACGCAGTCGAAGCCCTCGTGCACGAGGTCGACGCGGCGGTCGGTGGTGCTGATGCCGATCTCCAGCAGCGGATGGGCGGCCAGGAACCCGGGCAGCCGCGGCAGCACGATGTCGCGCGCGATGCGGTTGGGCAGGTCGATGCGCAGCCGCCCGGTCAGGCCGGTGGACGCGGGCTGGAACATCGCCTGCAGCTGCTCGGCCTCGGTCAGCAGTTCCTTGCAGCGGTCCAGGAAGCGCTCGCCGTCGGGCGTCAGGCGCACGCTGCGGGTGGTGCGCTGCAGCAGCCGGGTGCCCAGCCCCGCCTCGAGCTGCCGCACCGCCGTGGAGACCCGGCCCTTGGCCAGGCCGAGCTGCTCGGCCGCGCGGCTGAAGCTGGCGAGCTCGGCCACGGCGGCGAAGATGCGCAGTTCGTGCAGGTCCATGGCGGAGATTGTTCTGTCGAAGAGAACAGTGTGGCATCGGGTGCGGACTTTATCCTTCTGAAGGGAATACCTAAAGTCCGGCCATCGAATCCCCAGGAGCCCCTCGATGACCCCCGTCCTTCCCGCCAACACCCTCGCCCTCGTCACCGGCGGCAGCCGCGGCCTCGGCCGCAGCACCGTGCTGCAGCTCGCCGAGCGCGGCGTCGATGCGATCCTCACCTACAAGCGCAACGAGGCCGAGGCGCAGGCCGTCGTCCGCCAGGTGCAGGCGCTCGGCCGCCGCGCCGTGGCCTTGCAGCTCGACGCCGGCGACAGCGCCGGCTTCGCGACGTTCGCCGAGCGCGTGAAGGCGGCGTTGGCCGCCACCTGGCAGCGCCCGGACTTCGACTACCTGGTCAACAACGCCGGCATGAGCGTGGGCCACGCCAGCATCGCCGAGACCACCGAGGCGCAGTTCGACCAGCTGTTCGACGTGCACCTGAAGGGCACCTTCTTCATCACCCAGAAGCTGCTGCCGCTGCTCAAGGACGGCGGGCGCATCGTCAACACGTCCAGCGGCCTGGCCCGCTTCACGCTGCCCGGCTACGCGGCCTACGCGGCGATGAAGGGCGGCGTGGAGGTGCTCACGCGCTACATGGCCAAGGAGCTCGGCGCGCGCGGCATCTCGGTCAATACCATCGCCCCGGGCGCCATCGAGACCGACTTCGGCGGCGGCGCGGTGCGCGACAACGCCCAGCTCAACACATTCGTGGCCGCGCAGACCGCACTCGGTCGCGCCGGCCTGCCCGACGACATCGGCGGCGCCGTCGCTTCGCTGCTGACCGGCCCCAACCAGTGGATCAACGCGCAGCGCATCGAGGTGTCGGGCGGGATGTTCATCTGAGAACGCGGCCCGCACCGTCGCCTCAGCCCGGGCGCACCTGGCCGTGCTCGCCCAGCTTGGGCGGCGCGCCGGTGACCGCGGCCTGCGCCATCCGGTACAGCTGGACGAGCTTGCTTTCCTTCACATCCCAGTAGTCGGCGTGCTCGATCCGGACCTGGACCAGCGCCAGGTCGGGATCGTCGACGCCGCCCTTGAACCAGGCCTGCGCGGCCTCGTTCCACAGCGCCCTCCTGCGCGCCATGTCCTCGACGACGCGCGCGCGGCCCGACACCGACACGTAGGTGTCCGAGCCCGGATCCGCGTACGAGACGTTGACCTGGTCGTCGCCCCGGAACTCGGCCACCGGCGCCCCCGAGCGCGACATGAAGAACCACAGCGAGTCGTCGTCGATGGACTTGTTCTGCGTGGTCATCGGGCGCGAGTGCAGGTGGCCCGAGGTCTTGTGCGTGGTGAACATCGCGAACCGGATGTCCTTGATCAGCGCGGAGAGCTTGTCCTGGCCCTGGGCCGTCTGGTCGTGCGTGTCGTACATGGCGTGGTCTCCTGTAAGGTGTGCGTCCGGGTCTTGCGCAGCAAGGCCGGGGCCCGACTGGAACCATGAGCGACTCGCCCTCCCCCCGACCGCGTTGCCCCGCGTGCGGCCTGCCCGCGCGCACCTGCCTGTGCGCGCTCGTCGCACCCGTCGCCAACGACGTCGACGTGCTGGTGCTGCAGCATCCCGACGAGGCGGACCAGGCCAAGGGCAGCGCGCGGCTGCTGCGCCTGAGCCTGGCGCGCTGCCGGGTGGTGGTGGGCGAGCTCTTCGCGCCGGCGACGCTGCTCGAACTGCTCGGCGGTGATGTAGCGGGCAGTGCCCTGCTTTACCCGGCGCCCGCGGCGCCGGGGTCGTCGATCGCGCCCCTGCCTGGCCGGCCGCGCCGACTGGTGGTGCTGGACGCCACCTGGCGCAAGAGCCTGCGCATGCTGCATGCGAATCCCTTGCTGCAGACCTTGCCGAGGTGGGCGCTCGCGCCGGCGGTACCGGCGCGCTACCGGACGCTGCGCAAGGCCCGCACGGCCACGCAGCTGAGCACGCTGGAGGCGACCTGCGCGGCGCTGGCCGCTGTCGAGGAGGCGCCCGCGCGCTACGCCCCCCTGCTCGCGGCGTTCGACCGCTTCGTCGCCGACCGCGCGGCGCGCGCCCGGGCGCCCGAATGAAGATCGCCGCCGGGGCGCGGCGGGCCCGGCGGCGATCATGAACCGGCGCATGCGCGCCGGCGGGGCTCAGTTGCGGTCCGAGCGCGGCGTCGGCGTGGGCGCGGCCGTGGTGTCGGTGGACGTCGTGTCGGTGGTCGTGGTGGTCGACGTGTCGCTCGGCGCGGTGCTGCCCAGCGGGGCGGCCGGCGTGGTCGCGCTGCTGGACGTCACGCCGGTGTCCGTGGCCGGTTGCGATGCGGTCGTGGTGGTGGTGGTGGTCGTGTCGGTCGACTGCGCGACGGCGGCGCCGATGCCGGCCAGCAACGCCGCGGCGGCGGCGACGGCGGACAGCTTCTTCTGGTAGCTCTGCATGACGATCTCTCCTGGGTGTGCGATGGCCGGGCACCTGCCAGGCCTTCTGGCAGGCGACTTCGCGGCAAGCGGGATGCCGCGCCTGTAAGCAGACGCTGCGGGCGTAACACGCGTCGCCGCGAACGGTCGCGTTGCCCCGCACTGTCGCGCGGGAACCGGAACTCTGCGAGCATGGAGCCCCTTCGACCGGCCGGGCGCCCCGCGAAAGACCCTCATGGAAATGACCCACGACCTGATCGTGATCGGCGGCGGCTCGGGCGGCGTGGCCGGCTCGCGCCGTGCGGCGGCCCATGGCGCCAAGGTGGCGATCGTCGAGAGCGACCGCTTCGGCGGCACCTGCGTGATCCGCGGCTGCGTGCCCAAGAAGCTGATGATGTACGCCGCGGGCTTCGCGCAGCAGTTCAAGGACGCCGAGGGCTTCGGCTGGCGCGACGTCCAGGCGCGCTTCGACATGGCGGGATGGGCCGACGCGAAGAAGCGCGAGATCGACCGCCTCGAGCACATCTACGACGGCATGCTGGTCAACGCCGGGGTGGACGTGGTGCGCGGCCGGGGCCGGCTCGTCTCGGCCAACGAGGTCGACGTCGACGGCCGCCGCCTGGCGGCGCCGCGCGTGCTCGTGGCCACCGGCGGCGCGCCCGCGGTCGACGCCCTGTCCGGCCTGGCCGCGGCGATGACCTCCGAGCACGTGCTCGACCTGCGTGAAGTGCCGCCCACGCTGCTGGTGATCGGCGGCGGCTACATCGCCGTGGAGTTCGCCAGCATCCTGGCCGGGCTCGGCAGCCGGGTGACGCTGGCCTATCGCGACACCCTGCCGCTGCGCGGCTTCGACGCCGAGCTGCGCGGGCGGCTGGCGCTCGCGCTCGGCGAGCGCGGCATCGCGCTGGCCTGCGGCGTGGCCCTGGAGCGGCTCGAGCGCGACGCCGACGGCTTCGCGCTGCACCGCGCCGACGGCAGCGTGATCCGCGCCGGGGCGGCGCTCAACGCCACCGGCCGCAAGCCCAACACCGCGGGCCTGGGCCTGGCCGAGGTCGGCGTGCAGCTGAACGCGCGCGGCGCCATCGCCGTCGACGCCGACAGCCGCAGCAGCGTGCCGACCATCTGGGCGGTCGGCGACGTCACCGACCGCGTCAACCTGACGCCGGTGGCCATCGCCGAGGCGCGCGCATTCGCCGACACCGAGTTCGCCCGCGAGTCCACGCGCGTCGACCACCGCGTCGTCGCCAGCGCCGTGTTCACCGACCCGTCGATCGGCACCGTGGGCCTGACCGAGCAGCAGGCGGTGCTGCGTGGCCCGGTGGACATCTACGCGGCCGATTTCCGGCCGATGAAGACGGCGTTCGCCGGCGGCAGCCAGCGCACGTTCATGAAGCTGGTGGTGGACGGCCTCGACCAGCGCGTGCTGGGCGTGCAGATGATCGGCCCCGACGCGCCCGAGATCGTGCAATCGCTGGCCGTGGCGCTGACCTGCGGTGCGCGCAAGCGCGACTTCGACCGGACGATCGCGGTGCACCCGACGCTGGCCGAGGAGTTCGTGCTGATGCGCGAGCCGGTGCGGCGCGTGCCGCAGGCGCTGGCGACGGCCGTGGCCTAGGCGGACTGGCGCGGCGTCACCGCGCGTTCCAGCAACGCGAACAGGCCCTGCACGACCAGCGCCAGTGCGGCGGCCGGCACGGCGCCGGCCAGCAGCATCGCATGGTCGTTCAGCGCCAGGCCGGTGACGATGCGCTCGCCCAGGCCGCCGGCGCCGACGAACGCGGCGATGGTGGCGGTGCCCACGGTGATCACGGCCGCGGTGCCGATGCCGGCCATGATCGTCGGCATCGCCAGCCGCAGGTCGATGGCGCGCCAGCGCTGCGCCGGCGTCAGGCCCAGCGCGGTGCCGGCCTCGCGCAGGCCGGCGGGCACGCCGCTCAGCCCGGTGGCCGTGTTGCGCGCGATCGGCAGCAGCGCGTAGAGCGTCAGCGCCACCAGCGCGGGCACGGTGCCGATGCGCCCGAGCAGCGGGATCAGCATGGCCAGCAGGGCCAGCGCGGGAATGGTCTGCAGCACGCCCACCGTGGCCATCGCCGGGCCCTCGGCGCGCGGCCAGGCCGCGGCCGCGGCGCCCAGCGGCACGCCCAGCAGCGTCGCGCAGCCCACTGCCACGGCCACCAGCAGCAAGTGCTGGCCCAGCAGGCGGGCCAGGTCGGCCGAGAACAGCCGGGTGAGGAAGCGATGGCCCAGGGTGCCCTGGCGCGCGTCGTCGGCCGTGTCGGCGGCGGTGGGCGGCGCGCCGACCTCGAGCCGGCCGTCGACGAAGGCCTTGGCGATGTCGGCGAAGGGCTGGTGGCGCAGTTCGGCGCGGCCGTTCATCGCGATCATCGTCGCGGCGGGGATGCGGCCGGCCAGGGCTTGCAGGGCCTGCCACTGCGCGGGGTGGCGCGCGGCCGCGTCGAGCCGGTACAGCAGCACGGCGTCGTAGCGCGGGAAGTAGCCCTTGTCGTCGACGAGCACGCGCAGGCGGCGCGGCGCGATCTGGGCGTCGGTGGTGTAGATGTCGGTGACGGCGATCTTGCCGCTGGCCAGCGCGTCGTACGACAGGCCGTGGTCGATGCCCACCGGCCGCAGCGCCAGGCCGTAGCGCCTGGCCAGGCCCGGCCAGCCGTCGGCGCGGCCCAGGAACTCGTGCGACAGGCCCAGCACGATGTCGGGGTGGTCGGCCAGGTCGCTGATGCGCGCGACGTGCAGCCGCTCGGCCTCGTCGGCCGGCATGGCCAGCGCGTAGCCGTTGGAGAAGCCCAGCGCCACGCCCAGTCCCAGGCCCTGCGCGGCCAGTTCCCGGGCGATCACCTCGCGCGTGGCGGGTGTGCGGTGGCCCAGGATCTCGGCGTCGATGGTGCCCAGGTATTCCGGATAGACGTCGATCGCCCCCGCCTTCAGCGCGGCCAGCACCACGGCGGTGTTGCCCAGCCCCTCGCGGTGTTCGGCGGGGCCGGCGGCGGCCGCGGTCTGGCGCAGGATCTCGCCCAGGATGTACGACTCGGTGAAGCGCTTGGAGCCGACGACCAGCGCCCCGCCGGTGCTGGCCGAAGCCGCGGAGGCCGGGGCCAGCGCGAGTGCGCGCGGCACGGCGTTGATTTGGTCGGCGGCGCGCGCGGCGTTCGCGGCGGCGAGCAGCCCCGCGGCACTCGCCACGATGGCCAGCGACGCCACGAGGCGCCGGGTGACCGACAGGCAGGCCAGACTCATGCGGGATCCACGGACAGTTGCGAAGGAGGGCTATCGTCGCACGGCCGTGGCCGCAAAGTGGCGCATGCGGGAAAATGCTGCAACTGCTTACCAGATGCCGCCGCGACGCGGTGCCCACCGTGTCTCCTGAATCCCTCGAACCGGCCACCGCCTCGGCGCCCCTCAATGCCGGTGCCGGCGCGCTGGCCGACCTCGCGCAGCGCGAACGCTTCCTCGAGGCGCTGGCGCAGGCACTGGCCGACGGCAGCGCCACGCGCGTGCTGCTCAGCAAGCCCGTGGCCAAGGGCGACGACCTGGAGCGCGTGACGGCGCGACCGCTGGTGCTGCGCGGCGAGCGCTGCCTGTCGTTCGTCTACCGGCATCGCACCAAGGACGTCACGAAGAACGAGTCGGTCGCCGCCGCGCTGCGCACCCTCGACGAGCTCGTGGGCGTGCGGTTCGCGCATGCGCACCTGTTCACCCACGAGGCCGAGCTGCAGCTGATGATGAGCCGCAAGGGCCGCTACACGCTGCACCGCGCGCGCCTGGGGGGCGACGACGCCACCCGCCCGGCCGTGGCCGCGGCCGGCGACGACGAGGCGACGCAGCACGATCGCCAGAAGCACCGCTTCCTGAGCCTGGACGCGCCGTTCCTGGTCGAGCTGGGCGTCACCACCGCGCGCCACGAGCTGGTGCCCGCGATGGCGCGCAAGTGGAAGCAGATCAACAAGTTCGTCGAGGTGATGTCGCACGCCCTCGAGTCCGCCGGGTTCGGGCCGACCGCGCCCCTCAACATCGTCGACTTCGGCGCCGGCAAGGGTTACCTCACCTTCGCGCTGCACGACGTCCTGCGCCGCCAGGCCACCGGCGCGCCGCGCGCGCTCGACATCGTGGGCGTGGAGCTGCGTCCCGACCTTGTCGCGCTGTGCAACGACGCGATCGCCCGCTGCGGGCTGCAGGGCCTGCGCTTCGAGGCCGGCGACGTCAGCAGCTTCGTGCCGCCGCGGCTGGACGTGATGATCGCGCTGCACGCCTGCGACACCGCCACCGACCACGCGCTCAACACCGGCATCCGCGCCGGTGCGGCCATCATCATGTGCTCGCCGTGCTGCCACAAGCAGATCCGGCCGCAGATGCAGATGCCGCCGCTGCTCAAGCCGATGCTGCAGCATGGCATCCACCTGGGCCAGCAGGCCGAGATGGTCACCGACGGCCTGCGCGCGCTGCTGCTGGAGGCGCACGGCTACGACGCCCAGGTGTTCGAGTTCGTCGCGCTGGAGCACACCAGCAAGAACAAGATGATCCTGGCGGTGCGCCGCCCCGGCCGCCAGGACGGCCCGCAGGCGCAGCGCCGGCGCGCCGACGTGCTGGCCCAGGTCGCCGAGCTCAAGCGGTTCTACGGCATCCGCGAGCACTGCCTCGAGACGCTGCTGGCCGCGCCCGCGCCCGCCCTGCCCGCCTGAGGATCAGTCGACCGGGTGGCGCCGGAACAGGCCCAGCAAGGCCAGGTCGTAGGCGATCTTGAGCGCGCCGCACGCCACCAGCGGGGCCGCCAGCACGCCGCTTGCCAGCAGCGACGCGCCGATGGTCGGCCCCAGCGCCGCGGCCAGGCTGCGCGGCACCGCGGTGAAGCTGGCCGCGGCGGCGCGCTCGGGCGGCGTCACCACGGCCATCACGAAGGCGTTGCGCGCCGGCACGTCCATCGACGACAGCGCGCCGCGCGCCAGCAGGCAGGCGAGCGCGAGCGGCAGCGTTGGCGCGACCGCCGCGGCGATCAGGAACAGGCTCGCGGGGATGTGCGTGAACACCATCGTGTTGACCAGCCCGAAGCGGCGCGCCAGCGGCGGCGCCAGCAGTTGCGAGGCGGTCATCATCAGGCCCGACGCGAAGAAGAACTGCCCCGCCGCGGCCAGCGACAGGCCGAATCGCTGGAACAGCCACAAGGCCAGGATCGAGTTCACCAGCAGGCCGCCGGCGAACGAGTCGATGCAGAACAGGCCGGCCAGCCGCACGACGATGCCGCGCGAGGGCCCCAGCGGCTGCGGCGCGTCGGGGTTGGCGGATGTGCCCGCCGCGGCCTCGTCGCGCCGCTCGTGGGCGAGGAAGCCGCGATAGAGCAGCGCCACCACGCCGCCGATCAGCGCGTACAGCACGAACATGGCGCGCATCGCGCCCAGCATCGCGCCGCCGGCGTGCGCGCTCCACCAGGCCGGCCATGCCGACGCGAGCGCGCCGACGGCCGCGCTGAGCCCGCCGGCGAGTGCGTAGCGTGCGAACAGCGCGGTGCGTGCGGCGCTGCCGTCGGCCGCGCGGGCGAGCCGGGCGTGCTCCAGCGGCAGGAACACGCTGACGTCGCCCGAGCTCGGATTGAGCGTGCCGACGAAGGCCACCAGCGCCAGCGGCCAGAAGGCCTGGAAGCCGGCGAAGCCCAGGCCGGTGGCCACCATCGTCAGCGCGGCGGCCTGCATCAGCCGTCCGGCCCGGAAGCGATGGCCCAGCGCGCCCACCGCGATCGTCGCGGCAGCCGAGCCGGCCAGCGTCAGCGTGCTGATCACTCCGATGCGCAGCACGCCCATGCCCAGCGCGCCGAGGTAGGCCGGCAGCAGCACCGCCACGTAGCCGTCGGCGAAGCCGCGCAGCATCCGGCTGGCGAGCAGCCAGGACGCCGCGGGTTCGACGCCGGCAGGCAGCCACCAGGAAGGAGTTCGCATCGACCGATTGTGCGGTGCGGGCGCGGCGTGCCGCGCCGAATGGTCGATTAACCGATGGAATTGCACCGGGTGTGCGCGTTGGCTGGGGAACCGGGGATTTGGCGGCCGGGGGATGCGCACTGCCGTGAAAGCATCGACGCCAGGCGTGTGCGCGGTGGTGTCGGGGCCGATGCCGGGCGACCTGCCGTTGATGGAGGAGGACCGGCCATGGATGCGTTGCTTCAGTCGACGCGGTCGTTTCGCCACGGCGCGCGCGGGCGCCTGCTGGGCGTGCTGTTTCGCCGCGTGGCGGTCGCGGCGATGGCCGGCGCGCTGGGCGCCTGCGGCGGCGGGGGTACGGCCGCCGCACCGCCGCCGCCCCCCGCGCCCGGGCCGGCACCGGCACCGTCCGGCCCCCTGCCCGCGCAGCTGTCGGTGCCCGCGCCCACGGGCTACGACGCCGACCGCCTCGCGGCCTTCGACCGCCTGAACGAGATCCGCTTGTCGGCGGGCCTGGGGATGTTGGCGCAGTCGGTGGCCATGGACCAGGCGGCGCAGGCGCATGCGCTCTGGATCATCGCCAACGACGCGTTCACCCACGACGAGCAGGAGGGCACGCCGGGCTTCACGGGCACCAGCTGGGCCCGTCGGGACGAGGCCTTCGGCTATGTCCCGGTGGGGGGCGTCGAGTTGATGTCGGCGAGCGTGCACGGCGCCCTGGGCGTCGATGTCCTGGTCAACGGGGTGTACCACCGCGCCGGCCTGCTCGCATTCGAACCGGTGGATGTCGGCATCGGCTGGTCCGGCCAGGCGGCGGCCACCGTCGCGCTGCCGCTGGTCATCGACATGACCCGGCCGGGCACCGACACGGTTCGCGGGCTGGGACAGGCCGCGCAGCCCGCCATCGACGGCGTGGCGATCTGGCCGCTGGCCGGTGCCACCGACGTGCCCACCGGGTTGGGGCTGGAAAGCCCGAATCCGGTGCCGGACCAGGACGTCCTGACGCTGGGCACGCCCGCCTCCGTCACCGTCGCCGCCGACGAGACGATCGCGGCCACGGCCTTCGTGCTGACCGAGCGCGACACCGGCCGCGTGGTGCCGACGCGAATGCTGACCCAGCAGGACGACCCGAACGGCTTGATCCCCGGGTCGTTCGTCGCGGCCGTTCCCCTGGCCGTGCTGGCGTCGGGCCGCACCTACGTGGCCGACTTCTCCGGCAGCAGCACCCGGTTTCCTTCGGGCGCGGTGGCCGCGATCCGTCGCCACTGGTCATTCACGACGACGGCGCAGCCGCCCCGCTAGCGTTGCAGCGGGCAGTTGTTGAAGGCGCCGGCACGCAGGTAGGTGCTGAAGTTCTGCGACCAGCCGCCGAGCAGGCCGTTCGAGAACCGGCTGCCGTCCGAGCAGGCGGCCGTGTCGCCGCCGGGGCAGTCGCAGACGCGCGTGACGGCCGCGATCTCGTCGGCCACGCCGGGCAACGCGGCCATGCCGACTTCCGTGAGGGTGGCACTGCCGCCCCTGGGGACGCTCACCGTCAGACGCGGGTTGTTCGCCTGCCACATGCCGATCACCCAGCCGTAGCCCCGCCCCGGCGCGAAGACCTCCGTCACCGTCGCCGTGTGGCCCAGGAGGGTGAACGGGGGATCCAGCTTGTACCAGCCGGCGTCGACCTGGAACTGCACGCCCGGCAGGCAGTCCTTGTTGCAGGGGCGGCCGGTCGGGACGTCGAAGTGCAGTGCGATGGTGACCGGCACCTTGCTCCGGTTGATGAACTGGTCCGGCCGCACCGGGCTGGGCTGGCCGGTCTGCTCCGCGACGAAGTCGAAGCCCCAGTACGCGTAGCCGCTGGAGGGCACGCCCGCGAGCGGGCCGTCGTAGAGGATGGCGTCGGGCGTGAACGGCGGCGGCGCGGGCGCCGGCGCGCCCGCCACTGCCGTCGCGCACGTGCTGTCGGCGTCCCGGGGCCGGCAATCGCTGGGCTGCAGCCGGGCCACGCCGTCGGGCGTCGCGCCCGCTGCCTGGGCGGCCAGCGCCAGGACCAGGGTCCGGTAGAGGGTCTCGAAGCGAATCGACATGGCGACCGTCGCAGGCGAACGGGTGCGGGGTCCGGTGCGACGGCTCGTTGCCGACGCGCCCGGGGCATGGCATCGATTCTCGAACGCCGACCGCGCCGTCGCCCGGCGCCGAACCGTGGGTTTCGCGGCCGCGCGGCGCGCCCGTCAGCCCTGCGGCTCGACGATCCGGTAGCCCACGCCGGGCTCGTTCATCAGCAGCTGCGGGTCGGCGGGGTTGTCCTCCAGCTTGCCGCGCAGCTGCGCCATGTACAGCCGCAGGTAGTGCGTGTGCTCGGTGAATTCCGCGCCCCACACGTCCATCAGCAGCTGGCGATGCGTGACCACCTGGCCCGCGCTGCGCACCAGGCGCGCGAGCAGGTTGAACTCGGTGGGCGTCAGGTGCACCGGCTCGCCGGCGAGGGTCACCTCGTGCGTGCCGAGGTCGATGGCGAGCGCGCCCACGCTGTAGCGCGTGACGGCCGGCGACACGCTGGTGCCGCGATGGCGCAGCCCGACGCGCATGCGCGCCAGCAGCTCGCGGATGCTGAAGGGCTTGACGAGGTAGTCGTCGGCGCCGGCGTCGAGCAGGCGCACCTTCTGGCCGTCGCTCTCGCGCGCCGAGATCACGATCAGCGGCACCGTGTGCTTCTGGCGCAGCGCGGCGAGCAGCTGCTCGCCGTCGCCGTCGGGCAGGCCCAGGTCCAGCAGCACCAGGTCCACCGGCGCGCCGCCCGCGGTCGGCCGCGCGCCCAGGCCGGTCAGCAGCGCGAAGCTCTCGCTCAGGCTCGCGGCCGTGAAGACTTCGTAGCCCTCGGCGGTCATCGCGTCCTTCAAGGTGCGACACAGTTCGCGGTCGTCCTCGACCAGCAGCACGCGCAGCGTCATGCGGGTGCTCCCGGGGCTGGCGGATCGCCCTCGTCCACCCGCGGCGCCTCCTCCTCGCGGAGCCAGCACTCGAAGCTGGAGCCGCCGTGGCTGCGCTGGCGCAGCCGGAGCTCGCCGCCGTGCGCCAGCGCGATGGAGCGGCACACCGCCAGGCCCACCCCGGCGCCGCGCTGGGCCGCGCTGTTGCGGCTGCCCGAGCGCCAGTTGCCGCGCTGGAACACGTCGAAGATCTTCTCGCGCCAGGCGGGCTCGATGCCGGGGCCGCTGTCGCGCACCGCGAAGACGATGTGCTCGCCGTGCCGGCGCACGGTCAGCTCCACCGGGGCGGGCGGATCGCTGTACTTCAACGCGTTGTCGATCAGGTTTTCGAGCATCTGGGAGAACAGCACGGCGTCGCAACGCACCAGGGGCAGGTCAGGCTCGGCCCACACCTTGAGGCGGCGCTCGGGGTCGTGCCGGCGGGCCCGGTCGATGGCCGCGCCGGCCAGTTCGTCGGGCGACTCCCAGTCCAGGTTCAGCTTCACGCCCGGGGCGTCGAGGCGCACGAGTTGCAGCGTATTGTCGGTCAGGCGGCTCAGCTGGCGGGTCTCGGCGACGATGCTCTCGGCCAGCCGCTCGCGCTGCGCCGGGGCCAGCTTGCCGCCCTGGTCGCGCAGCGACGACGCCGCGCCCATGATCGCCGCCAGCGGCGTGCGGTAGTCGTGCGAGATCGCGGCCAGCAAGGCGTTGCGCACGGCCTGCCCCTGCGCGTGCTCGTGGGCCGAGTCGGCCTGGCGCTGGGTGCGGGCGCGATGCAGCAACTGGCCCATCTGGTCGCACAGGGCCTGGGCCTGCACGAGCACGTCGGCACCGGGCGCCTCGTTCGGGTTGACCGCGATCATGGCTGCGCCGAAGGCCTCGTCCTCGGTGCCGCGCAGCGGCAGGTACAGCGCGGGCAGTTCCTGTTCGTGCGCCGTGCCGGGGCCGAACTGGCGGCACAGCCGCACGCAGTGCCACAGGCCGACCAGGTCGTCGGCGTCCGGCTCGCCCAGCGTCGTGGCGGCGGTGTCGTCCAGCGGCTGCGGCGTCTCGTTGCGCAGCAGCAGCAGGCGCGGCCGCGCCTGCAGCAGGTCGGCCAGGGCCCGGCCCAGGGCCTCGCCGCGCTGCAGCGGGTCTTCGCTCTCACGCAGGGCGTCGCCCAGGCGGCGCATCTGGTCGGCGTGGCTGGCGCTGCGCCGCGCCCGCGTGGCCAGCACGCGGCCGCGCGCGAGCAGCGCGGTCACCACCCAGCTGAGGACCAGGATCTCGGCCATCAGCAGCACGTCCTCGGACAGTTCGACGGCGAACGCATGCTTGGGCGGCACGATGAACCAGTCGAACGCGAGCACCGCCAGCGTGGTGGTGGCCAGCGAGGACAGCAGCGGCAGCCAGATGGCGGCCAGCGCCGAGGCCAGCACCAGCGTGATCGCCGCCTGGGCCAGGCCGATGTGGCGGTCCAGGCCCAGCATCAGCAGCCAGGCCACGCCCCACACGACGCAGGCCCAGGCCCAGGGCCACTTGCGCAGGCGGCGCGGCGGAAATGCGTCGTCGTCCTTCATCGGGGCAACCGTACCAGACATTGCGGCCTCGCGGACCCGGCGCCAGGCCTGGCGCGCATGCTCGGGCCAGGCGTCGGCCGACGCGTCGATGCCGGGCAGCGGGATCACAGCGTCTCGAAGCGGGCCTTGAGCTCCGCCGCCAGTTCGCGGAATTGCGGGCGCGACTCGATGTCGGGATCCCACGCGAGGCCTTGCGCGGCCAGGTCGACCACCTGCTGGATGGCCGCGCCGGCCGCGGGCTGCCCGCTCGCGTCGCGGTTGCGGCCCAGCAGCCACAGCGTGTCCGAGATCCGGATCGCGCTCTCGATGTCGTGGGTCACCACGATGATCGTGTTGAGCTCGTGCGTGGTCGACACGTCGATCAGCGTCTCGCAGACCCGGCTCTTGGCCAGCGGGTCCAGCCCCGAGAACGGCTCGTCCATCAGCAGGAAGTGCGAGCTGCACAGCAGTTGCTGCGCGATCGCGACGCGCTGGCGCTGGCCGCCGGACAGCATCATCGGATGCCGGCGCGCGCTGTCGGCGAGGCCGAAGCGCTCGAGCAGCGCGAGGCAGTCGTCGCGCGCCTGCTGCGCCGGGCGGCCGTGGCGCCGCGCCGCGAGCATCAGGTTGCCCCACACGGTGCGGTGGTTGAACAGCGGGTAGTTCTGCGCCACCACGCCCACTTCGCCGGGCCGCACCTCGCGCTGCGATCCGTTGAGCAGCACGCGGCCCGCGCTGGGCTTCTGCAGGCCGGCGATGCAGCGGAACAGCTGCGACTTGCCGATGCCCGACGGCCCGAGCAGGCAGACGACCTGGCCCTGCTGCACGCCTTCGCGATGGATGTCGTCGATGTGGCCGCTGACGCCTTCGAGGACGGGGCGGTCGTAGCGCACGCACACGTTGTCCAGCGTCAACAGGCGTTCGCCGAGGGTGTATGTTGCGTCGGGGTTCATGCGCCGGCCCTTTCCTTTCCGAGCGTGCTCCACGGGCACGCGGCTTCCTTCAACAGCGCGAGCAGCGCGTCCTGCGCCAGGCCGACGACGAGGATCGTCAGCTGGATCGCGAACACGCCGGCGAGCAGGAAATAGCGGTTTTGGTTCAGCAGCAGCGCGCCGATGCCGCCCCCGGCGCGCGTGAGGCCCTCGACGAGCGTCAGCAGCGTCCAGCCGACGGCGGCGTTCTGCCGCATCAGGTCGAGGATCACGTCGGCCTTGCCCAGGAGCACCACCTCGCCGGTGATGCGCCAGTGGCGCATGCCCAGCGTGCGGCAATGGTCGACCTGGTCGCGCGAGGTGGCCGCGAGGTCGGCCAGCAGCGCCGTCACCATGAAGACGAACATGCCGAACGCCAGGATGGCCACGCGCAGCGCGGTGGTGTCGCTGGACATCAGCATGAACACGTAGGTCAGTCCGGCGAAGCCGAGGAAGCGCATCGCCGCCGACAGCCGGGCCAGCGGCATGAACACCGGCGCGGTGGCCAGGCAGGTCAGCGCGACGGCCGCCAGCGTCGACAGCGCCAGCGCGACCAGGCTCACCTTCACGCTGGCCCACAGCTCGAACAGCAGGCCCTGGTGGCGCACGAGGTCCAGCCACGCGGCGCCCACCTCCAGCGGCGACGGCAGCGCGCGCGATCCGGCCAGCGTCCACAGGACCAGGGCCAGGGCCGCCTGCGTGGCCACGAGTATCCGCAGCCAGTGGCCGCGCACGGGCGTGAACGGCAGCACCAGGTTGGCGTATTTCAAGGACGTTCTCCCGGCAGGCCGCCGCACCTCGCGGCGCGGCGGCCTGCCCCTGTCGTCATTCGGTGCGCACCAGCGCGATGTCGACGCGGCGGTTGCGCGCGCGACCTTCGGGCGTGTCGTTGTCGGCCACCGGTTGCTGGTCGCCCCAGGCGCGGGTGCGGACCCGTTCGCGGGGGAACGACGAGGACGCGTTGGCCTGCAGCCAGGCGCTCACCGCCTCGGCGCGCCGCTTCGACAGCGCGAGGTTGGACGCCGCGCCGCCGACGTTGTCGGTGTGGCCCGAGACCTGCACCGCCAGGCCCGAGACGGCCACCTGGTCCAGCAGCTCGTCGAGCACCGGCAGCGCCTCGGGGCGGAACGTCGCCTTGCCGGTGTCGAACTCGATGGCCCACGAGCGCTTGGCGAACGTCGAGGTCGCCGGCGCGCGCGGGTCGAACACCGGGGTGGCCGGACGCGCGGTCGCGGCGGCGGTGGCCGTGGCCGCGAGCGCCTGCACGTAGCTGCCGTCGACCACCGACTCGTACGGCGGCACCTCCGGCATCTCCTGCGGATACAGCGTGCGGGCGATGTTGCCGTAGACGGTGTAGACGCGCTTGTAGAGGTTGTCGTTGCCGTTCAGGCCCAGCAGGTACAGGTTGTCGGCCAGGTTGTTGGTGGTCGAGCCGCCGAGGCGGATGTCCAGGCCCTTGGCGTCCTTCTCGACGACGCCGCGGTGGTACTTCGCCCACCAGTCGGGGGTCTGCTCGCGCATGACCTTGGCCATCACCGTCGAGGCTGCCAGCAGGTTGGCGTCGCTGGCCTTGATCGCGTCGCTCGCCTCGAACGACGCGGCCAGCAGGTTGCGCACGAACGCCGGGTTCTGCGCCATCCACTGCTTGTTGCCGATCAGGGCGGCGGGCATCTGCCACATGTATTCCCGCGTGGACGCGACGGCCGCGAGGCCGCCCACCTCGCGGGCGATCTTCACGTCGCCCGGCGTCCAGGTGGCGGTGCCGTTCTGGCACACGCGGCGGCTTTCGCCGGTGAGCTTGCCGGCGCTGACGACCGGGCGCGTCTCGCAGGCGCCCTTGCTGGCGGCGATCAGCTTCTCGTCGGCCTCGGTGAATGCGCCGACGGACACGAAGTTCATCGCGTCCGGGTCGAACGTCTTCGGGTCCGCGTTGACGGGGATCCTGTTGTCGGCCGCGTACTTGATGCAGATGTTCCAGTCGCCGTCGCGCAGCACGGCGCCGATCAGCGAGCCGCGCGCCTTCTGCGGATCGGCCGCGACCGCGGCGGGCAGCATGCACTTGTCCTCGCCGCGCGAGTAGCCGAGCGCGCCGATCACCTCGACCTGCTGGCCCAGCTTGTCGAGCGCCGCCTTGGCGGACGCCGCATAACCGGGCAGTGCGTCGCCCATGATGACGACGAACGCGGCGCCCTTGGTCGGCCTGGCCACGCCGTTGGCGACCTCGCCGGCGAACAGGGCCTGTTCGGCCACCATCTGGGCGTAGTCGTCCTGGCGCTCCAGGGCCAGGTGCACGCCGTGGCGCGCCATCAGGCTGTCGGGCGCGGTGGCGACGTCGCCGTTCGCGTAGGCCAGGCCGGCTACCGCGTTCCACGGCAGCACGAGGGTGCGGGCGCTGTAGTCGCCGGTGGCCGGCGCCAGGGTCGACGTGACGAGCGCGGGCTGCGCGGCGGGGGCCGCGGTGCCGGCGACCGGCACGTCGGCCTGTCCCGGCACCGCGCTGGCCAGCAGGCCGTCGGCGCGCGCGTGCTGCGCGTAGCGGTTGATTCCGTACCAGGCGCCGGCGACGGCGGCGACGATCAGGAGAAGACGGGGAAGCGGCTTGATGGCCATGATGGTTCCTTTCGTTGGTCTTGCGTGAATGGGCTCAGCGGCCGGCCTGGCCGAACCAGTCCGGTTGCGGCGAGTCGTTGCCGGGGCGGCGCGGGCCGGTGCCGGCGCGCGGGTCGCGCGCCGTGCCGTCCGGGTGGTTCTCGATCAGCAGGCGCTTGGCATCGCCCAGCACGATCGAGTCGGCGTTCTTCTCCCAGTCGGCCAGGAGCTCGACGGCCTGCTGTTCGTACACGCCGTTGCGCAGGTCGATCGACTGCATGAAGGTGTCGGACATGCGCACGAAGTCCTCGATCTCGCCGATGCGCATCGCGTAGTCGGCGGCCACGTACTCGTTGGCCATGTCGTAGAGCTGGCGCGCGCTCGGGTCGCCGTGGATGACGGCCATGGCCGACTTCATCGCGGAGTACGCGTCCTTGGCCATCGCGCGCTTGCGCTCCTTGATGGTCACTTCCTGCGTCATGTCCTCGATGAGGAAGGTCGACACCTCCTGGTACTTCACCAGCACGCGATGGAGCAGCTCCATCTTCGCGAGCAGGTCCTGGTAGCTCAGGTTGGCCTCGGCCATGCGGCCGGCCTTGCGCGACTGCGCCGCGGCCACCATGGTCAGGCCCTTGCGCCGCGCCTCGCTGACCAGGCCGAGCGCGCCCGACTTGGCCTGGTCGTTCTGGCGGATCTCCTCCTTGCAGGCGCGGATCATTCCGGACAGCCGTGCGATGCGGCCGTTCATGTCGGCCAGCTTCGCCTTCAGCTCCTCGATGTAGTTGCGCATGATCCCGATCGGGTCGATCTCGACGAAGACCTGCGTGAGGCGACGCATCGCACTCATGTAGGCCCACGCGCCCAGGCGCCAGAAGCGCCGGTCGGTGATCACGAAGAACAGGCCGGCCGCGACCACGCCCAGGATCGAGGCGTAGATCGTGTTCTCCAGCAGCGTGATGAGGGTGGGCAGCGCGCGGTACAGCAGCGCACCGGCGCCGCACACGAGCGCGACGCCCACCACCTGGCCGGTGACGCCTTCCTTGCGTTCCCAGAAGCCGCGCGGCTTGTAGTCGGCGGGGATGATGTCGTTCATGGTCGTTCCTTGAAGGGGGCCGCGAAGGGCCCGTTGTGGCTCGGAGGGGTTCAGCCGAGATGGCGCAGCACGGTCGCCTTGGCGGCCTCCAGCGCCTGTTGAACCGACCTGGCGGCGGCGTCGAACTGGCGCTGCACGCCGGCCAGGTCCTGGCGCTTGGCGTCGATCTCGCGCGCGAGCAGCGCCTGGCGCTCGCGGTCGCGCGCGACCGTGGCCTCGATCTGGCCGATGCGCGCCTCGGTCTCCTCGCGCAGCCGCGCCACCTGCGCGGCGGCGGCGTCGATGCCGGTCGTCAGCGCCTGCAGTTCCTGGGTGCGCGCACCGATCTCCTGGCGCTCCTTGTCTTCCAGCTGCGCGGCGAAGCGCGCGGCTTCCGACTCGAGCGCCTGCAGGTGCTGCAGGTCGATGGCCTGCACCACCTGCTCGACGCTGCGCGAACTGCGGATCAGCGCCCAGGCCGCCTGGTAGCGCGTGCGCTCGTCGACGACGATGCCCTCGAGCGGCCCGAGCTTGTCGGTCAGCGCCGTGTAGGCGGTCGCCTTGGCGAGCACCTGCGCCATCAGCGTGGCCGCCATCGGCGACAGCGCCGCCGGGGCCGCGACCGGCCCGGCGGCGGCCACGGTGGCCGCCGGCGCCGCGGGCGTCTTGCCGGCCTGCAGCGCGGCACGCCGGGTGGCCGTGACCGGATCCTCGTCGATCAGGGCGTCCTTGACGGCGCCCCACAGCTGGGCGCCCAGGCCCGGCCTGTTGTCTGTCGTGTTCCTGTCCGTCATGGCGTGGTCTCGTCGAAGCGCGCCGTGGCGGCGCATGGACGTGACTTGACCAGCGCGGTCGTATGGACCGCATATGACGGCGTCAGGATTCCATCAGGACGCGCGCCAGGCGCGTCGGTACGCTCAGGCCAGGTGGCGCACGATCACGTCGACCAGCAGGCGGAAGTCGATCGGCTTGGCGACGTGGTCGACCATGCCGGCGGCCAGGCATTCGCGGCGCTCGTCGAGCATCGCGTGCGCGGTCTGGCCGATGACGGGCATGTCGGGCGCGAGCTCCAGGATGCGGCGCGTGGCCTCGTAGCCGTCCATCTCGGGCATCTGGATGTCCATCAGAACGACGTCGTAGGCCTCGCGACCGTCGGCCAGCACGCGGTTGACCGCCTGCCGGCCGTCGCCGACGATCGTCGCGTGCGCGCCCTCGATCTCGAGCGCGCGCTCGAGCACGATCTGGTTGACCTCGTTGTCCTCGGCGACCAGCACGCGCACGCCCTCGAGCCGGCGCGGCGTGTCGCCCCAGGCGGCGGCCGGCGCCAGCGCCGGCGCGCCCTCGGCGGCCCGCCACGGCAGGCGCAGCTCGAAGACGCTGCCGACGGCGGGCCGGCTGCGCACCCGCACTTCGCCGCCCATCAGCTCGGCCAGCCGGCGGCTGATCGCCAGCCCCAGCCCGGTGCCGCCGAAGCGCCGCGTGGTGGAGGTGTCGGCCTGCTGGAAGGCGTCGAACAGGTGCTTCAGGTGCTCGGGCTCGATCCCGATGCCGCTGTCGGTGACGCGGTAGACGATGCAGGCGTCGTGGCCGTTGGCCGCCGGCTCCAGGCCCACCCACACGTCCACGCTGCCCGCCTCGGTGAACTTGATCGCGTTGGACAGCAGGTTGACCAGCACCTGCTGGGTGCGCAGCGCGTCGCCCATGCAGCGCGCCGGCAGCGCCGGATCGAACACGAGTTCCAGCGCGATGCGCTTGTCGACGGCGCGGTCGCGCAGCAGCGCCACGGCCTCCTCGGCCAGCGCGTGCGGGTCGATCGGCCGCTGTTCGACCTTGAGCTTGCCGACCTCGATCTTCGAGAAGTCCAGCACGTCGTTGACGATGCCCAGCAGCAGGCGGCCCGAATTCAGGATCGCGGCGAAGGTGGCCGCGGTGCGGCTGTCCTCGCTGTCGCGCAGGCCGATCTGCGCCAGTCCCAGCAGGCCGTTGAGCGGCGTGCGGATCTCGTGGCTCATGTTGGCGAGGAACTCGCTCTTGGCGTTGGCCAGTTCGACGGCGTTCATGCGCGCGCGTTCGCGGTCGGCCTCCAGCGAGTGGCGGTCGGTGATGTTGCGCACGAACATGATCACCTGGTCGGCGCCCAGCGGCAGCGTGCGGGCCTCGAAGTGGCGCTCGCCGTCGTCATACGGCAGGGCGTATTCGATCATCACGAGGCGCTTGGTCGCGATGGCCTCGTGGATCGCGGCGTACAGCGCCTCGGCGGCCTGCGCCGGCAGCACGTCGGCGATGCGGCGGCCGAGCAGCCGCGTGGTGTCCGTGTAGCTGTCCGCGTGGCGGCCCATGCGGAAGTCGATCACGGTGCCGTCCTGGCGGATGCGGAAGTAGCGGTCGGGCATCGCGTCGAGCACCCGGCTCAGTTCGGCCGTGCGCTGCGAGACGATGCGCTCGAGCTCGAGCTTGCGGTCCTGCAGCGTGCGCGTGGCCAGTCGCTGCGCGGTGAGGTCGAAGTACGAGGCGATCACCAGGTCCTCGCTGCCGATGGACACCCGCATCGCCGAGAACGACGCGTGGAAGATGTCGCCGCTGCGGGTGCGGAACGGCGCCTCGACGTTGCGCACCTCGCCTTCGCGCTCGAGCGCGGCCATCGCGTCGGCGCGCGCCTTGACGTCCACCCAGGTGTTGAGCTCCAGGCCGTTGTGGTCGATCGCCTCGTCCGGTGCGTAGCCGAACATCGAGGTGAAGGCGTCGTTGACCTCGATGTAGCGCTTGCTGTCGTAGCGCGCCAGGCCCAGGCCGGACGGGCTCAGGCGGAACATCGTCGCGAAGCGGGCTTCGCTGGCGCGCAGCGCGGTCACGGCGCGCTCGCGCTCCTCGGCCAGCTCGTAGCCCTCGAGCGCGCGGCCGATGTCCTCCGACAGCCGCTCGAGCAGCGCGAGCTCGCCGGCGTCGAAGAACTGGATCGCCGACGAGTACATGGTGAAGACGGCCAGGGTGCGCCCGCGCGACTTCAGCGGATAGGCCGACGACGAGCGGTAGCCGAGGGCCAGCGCGCTGTCGCGCCACGTGGCCATGCCGGGGTCGGTGCCGATGTCGGTCGAGTGCATCGCGCGGCCCTCGCGGAACGCCTGCGCGCTGGGCGCCAGGCCCAGCGGTCCGACGGCCAGCGACGCGTGCGGCGGGTCGAGGTAGGCGCCGATCTTGCCGGCCCAGGCCACGGGAACCAGCTCGCCGGCGGCGGTGTCGGGCTGGCCGATCCAGGCCATGCGCAGGCCGCCGTCGCGCACCATGATCTGGCAGACCGCGACGAACAGCGGCTCGGGCGCGCGTTCGCGCGCGATCGCCGCGTGCACGTTGGTGAGCACCTGGTAGAGCCGGTTGAGGCGGCGCAGGTGGCGCTCGTCGTCGCGGCGCTGCGTGACGTCGCGCCCGATGCTCAGCACCCCGCTGAGTTCGCCGTGCGAACCGAAGACCGGCGTGTGCAGCGATTCGATCTGCTCCTGGTGGCCGTCGTGCGCGTAGGTCAGCGTGAACTGGTGCGGCACCGGCGCGCGCGCCTCGATCGCGCGCTTGTCGGCCGCGGCGAATTCGGCGGCCACGGCCGCCGGCAGGAATGCGCTGGGTGGATGGCCCAGCAACTCGTTCTCCGGGGCGCCGATGAAGCGTTCGAAGCGAACGTTGCAGGCCAGGAACCGGCCGTCCAGGCCCTTGAACCAGACCAGGTCGGGCAGCGTGTCGATCAGCGTGCGCAGGCGACGCGCCTGGCTGTCGATCTCGGCCGTCTTCTCGCGCACCGCGCGCCGCAGCGCCAGGCCCCACAGCACGGCGACGATCGCCCCGCAGCCGAGCGCCAGCGCCGTCACCAGCGCCGTGCGCAGCCAGCGCCCGTTGCTGAGCGCGGCGCCGAACCACTTGTCCTCCAGCGTCTTCTTCTCGGCCGGCGAGATCTGGTCGAAGCCCTTCTCGAGCAGCGCCAGCGTGGCCGCGTCGCCGTGCCGCACGGCCCGGTGCATGTGGCCGTAGTACATGACGAACGCCTCGCGAAAGCGCTGCGAGGCGTTGGCCTTGTACAGGTAGTACTCGGCCGACGGGCCGTCCATGCAGAAGATCTTCGGGCCGCCGGCGACGGCGGCGGCGATCAGGCCCTGGTAGCTCGGGAAGGTGTCGACCAGCGTGACGCCGCCGGCGCGCAGGCGGTCGATGCACACGTCGCCGGCCAGCGCCGCCACGTGGAAGCCGCGCAGCGAATGCAGGTCGACCAGGCCGCGCACGCTGCTGTCGGCGTAGATCGGTTCGCGCACGTCGGCGAACGGCGCGGTGAAGTCCATCGTGCGCGCGCGGTCCGCGGACCAGAACAGGGTGTCGATGACGTCGGCGTCGCCGCTGGCCATGCGGCGCAGCGCCTCCGACCAGTCGATCGCCTGCAGGTCCACGTGCACGCCGGTCGCCTTCTCCCACAACGCCCATTCGTCGGCCACCAGGCCGGTGATGCGGCCGTCCTCGTCGTGGAACAGGTAGGGCGGGTAGTTGTCCGAGCCGACCACGTGCAGCACGCGTGGCAGGGCGGCCGGGACGGACGCGGCCGGCGTCTTGGTGGATACAGCACTGGGTATGTCGGGCGCCAGCGCCGGCGCGGCGCCGGCCAGCAGCGCGCACGCGCCGAGCGACAACGCTGCCAGCGCGGCGCGCCACGACCTCGCGGGCAGCGGTCGGAGTCGGGCGACGGGCTTCAGGGCACTAGTCCGACAGCCGCGTGACGCCCTCGAGCGTGCACGCGTAGACCGCGTTGCGCAGCGCCGCGATGGCCTCGTAGCGCGGAAAGCTGCGCCGCCAGGCGAGGACCACGCGGCGCGTGGGCGCCGGCGCCTCGAACGGGATGTAGGCGACGAGCGCGTGCGACTGCGGGTCGTCCATCCCGTGCGTGACCGACAGCTGCGGCACCACCGTCACGCCCATGCCCGAGGCCACCATGTGCTTGATGGTCTCCAGCGACGAGCCTTCGAAGCTCTTGCGGATGCCTTCCGCGTCGTTGGAGAAGCGCGCGAACTCGGGGCACACCTCCAGCACGTGGTCGCGGAAGCAGTGGCCGGTGCCCAGCAGCAGCATCGTCTCCTGCTTCAACCGCTCCGAGGAGATCGAGGTCTCGCGGGCCAGCGCGTGCGAGCGCGGCACGGCGACGACGAACGGCTCGTCGTACAGCGGCGCGATGGCCAGGCCGCTGTCGGGGAACGGTTCGGCCATGATCGCGCAATCGAGCTCGCCGGTGCGCAGCATGTCCAGCAGCTTGACGGTGAAGTTCTCCTGCAGCATCAGCGGCATCTGCGGGGTGAGCGCTATCGCGTGGCGCACCAGCTGCGGCAGCAGGTAGGGCCCGATCGTGTAGATGATGCCCAGCTTCAGGGCGCCGGATAGCGGGTCCTGGCCGCGCTTGGCGATCTCCTTGATGGCCGCCGCCTGCTCGATGACGCTCTGGGCCTGGCGCACGATGGCGGTGCCCAGCGTCGTCAGGCTGACCTCGTTGCTGCCGCGCTCGAAGATCTTGACGTCGAGTTCCTCCTCGAGCTTCTTGATGGCCACCGACAGCGTGGGCTGCGACACGAAGCACGCCTCGGCCGCGCGGCCGAAGTGGCGCTCGCGGGCGACGGCAACGATGTAGCGCAGCTCGGTGAGTGTCATGCCTCTATTGTGATGATTCCCCGGCCCATGCGGGCCCCCGTATTGACCCGTGGCGGGAATGCACAACGCACTTTCGTGAGGAGGAGGTCGCCACGCTGGCCCTGGCGTGGCCGGCGCTGCCGCTCAATCGTCCCCGGCCGGGTTCAAGGGAGCGCCGGGGCCGGCTTTGCCGGGCCGGCCGCGGAGCACCCCCTCGGGGGCAGCGAGCGCCAGCGAGCGTGGGGGCCACATTTCATGCCTTCATCCACTCCAGCTTGCCCCCCAGCCAGCGTTCCACGTGCGCCGACGCGGCGCCCGGCGCGCGTGCCAGCAGCTCCGGCGCGACCCGGCGCACATGGGCCAACAGGGGGGCGTCCTCCTCCAGGTCGGCGAAGCGCAGCAGCTGGTCGCCCGACTGCCGCGCGCCCATGAACTCGCCCGGCCCGCGGATCTGCAGGTCGCGGCGGGCGATCTCGAAGCCGTCGGTGGTCTCGGCCATCGCCTTCAGGCGCTCCTTGCCCACCAGCGACAGCGGCGGCGCGTACAGCAGCACGCAGACGCTGGCGGCGCTGCCGCGCCCGACCCGGCCGCGCAGCTGGTGCAGCTGCGCCAGCCCGAAGCGCTCGGCGTGCTCGATGACCATGAGGCTGGCGTTGGGCACGTCGACGCCGACCTCGATGACCGTGGTGGCGACGAGCACCGGCAAGGCGCCCGACTTGAACTGCGCCATCACCGCCGCCTTGTCCGCCGCCTTCATGCGCCCGTGCAGCAGGCCGACCCCGATGCCCGGCAGCGCGGCGGCCAGCGCGGCATGGGTGTCGGTGACGTTCTGCAGGGTCAGCGGCTCGGCGCGGCCGGCGTGTTCGGCCGCGGCGTTCTCGGCGTCCTCGGACTCCTCGATCAGCGGGCAGACCCAGTACACCTGGCGGCCGGCGGCGATCTCGTCGCGGATGCGTTCGACGACGTCGGGCCGGCGCGTGTCGGCGAAAACCCGGGTGACGATGGGGGTGCGCCCGGGCGGCAGCTCGTCGATCGTGCTGACGTCCAGGTCGGCGAAGTAGGTCATGGCCAGCGTGCGCGGGATCGGCGTGGCGGTCATCATCAGCAGGTGCGGCTCCAGGTCCGCGAGCGCCAGCTTGCGCCGCAGCGCCAGCCGCTGCTGCACCCCGAAGCGGTGCTGCTCGTCGACGATGGCCAGGCCCAGCCGGGCGAATTCGACGCCCTCCTGGATCACGGCGTGCGTGCCGACGATCAGCCGTGCCTGGCCGCTGGCCACCTGCGCCAGCGCCTGCGCGCGGGCCTTGCCCTTGCGGCTGCCGCTGAGCCAGGCCACGACGATGCCCAGCGGCTCCAGCCACTGCACCAGCTTGGCGAAGTGCTGTTCAGCCAGGATCTCGGTGGGCGCCATCAGTGCGCATTGCCAACCGTCGTCCATCGCCACGGCCGCGGCGAGCGCGGCCACCACCGTCTTGCCGGCGCCCACGTCGCCCTGCAGCAGCCGGTGCATCGGGCGTGGGCCGGCGAGGTCGGCCACGATCTCGCCGACCACGCGTCGTTGCGCCCCGGTGAGGGCGAACGGCAGCACGCCCAGCAGCTGCTCGTGCAGCCCGCCGGGCCGCGGCGCGATCTCGGGGGCGCGCAGCAGCGCGCGTTCGGCGCGCGAGGCCAGCTGCGACAGCTGCTGGGCCAGCAGTTCCTCGAACTTCAGGCGCTGCGCCGCCGGGTGGCTGCCGTCCTCCAACGCGTGCAGCGACACGTCGGCCGGCGGGTGATGCAGCGTCTCCACCGCCTCGCGCAGCGACGGCAGGCCGGCCGGAACGACCTGCGGGGGCAGCACCTCCTGCAGCGGCGCGCGCGCCAGGCTGCCAGCGACGGCCTTGCGCAGGTAGGGCTGCGGCAGCTGCGCCGTGGTCGGATAGACCGGGGTCAGCGACGGCGGCAGCGGCGCGCCGGGCGTGACCGCCTTGAAGGCGGGGTGCACCATCTCGCGGCCTAGGAAGCCGCCGCGGATCTCGCCGCGCACCCGCACCCGGTTGCCGGGCGCGAAGGTCTTCTGGTGCGACGGATAGAAGTTGAGGAAGCGCAGCACCAGCTCGGCGCCGGACTCGTCGGTCATGCGCACGACCAGCTGGCGGCGTCCGCGCGCCTCCACGCGCATCTCGACGACGGTGCCCTCGACCTGCACCTTCTCGCCGGTGCGCGAGCGCGCGATCGGCGTGACCTGCGTCTCGTCCTCGTAGCGCAGCGGCAGGTGCAGCGCGAGGTCGATCGCACGCACCAGGCCCAGGCGCTGCAGCGCGCGCTGCGGGCCGGTGAGCTCGAGCTTCGCGGCGGGCTCGCGCGCGTCCTCGGCGACGGGGGCGGCGGCGGGCTTGTTCGGCATGGCCGCGATTCTCGCGCCTGCCGTGTTGTTTCCACGCGCGCCGGACAGGCGAAACCGGCAAATCGAAGCCGCGATATACAAGCCGATACCACCTGGCCCGGTAGTTGCCTGACAATATCGCCTGCCGTCCTCGGCCCTCTTCCACGATGTCCCGTGCCCCTTCCGGACACCGGACCACCTGCCCCAACATGCGCCTCATTGCCCGTTTTGTCGTTCTCATGGTCGCCGTCTTCGGCGTGAGCCTGGCCTTCGCCTGGGCCTGGGACAAGTCCGACAAGCCGCAGGCCACCGCGGCGGCGCACGCCGCGTCCTGAGCCCGCCGTGGCCGACGACGACGTGGCGGATCCGCGCGATGCCGTCCACCTGCCACCGCCTTCGGGCCCGCTGCGCCTGGGCGACTTCGACTTCGACCTGCCCGACGAACTGATCGCGCAGCACCCCGCGGCCGAGCGCAGCGGCTCGCGGCTGCTCGACGGCACGGTCACGCCGTTCGCCGACCGGGTGTTCCGCGAACTGCCCGGCCTGCTGGCGCCCGGCGACCTGCTCGTGTTCAACGACACCCGCGTGATCAAGGCGCGCCTGTTCGGCACCAAGGCGACCGGCGGCGGCGTCGAGGTGCTGGTCGAGCGCGTGCTGCCGCCCGACGAGGCCTGGGCCCACATCCGGGCCAGCAAGTCGCCGCGGGCGGGCACCACCCTCACGTTCGGCGACACGGCCGCCGGCACGGCGTTCGAGGTCGAGGTGCTGGGCCGCTGCGGACCGGAGGACGCGCTGTTCCACCTGCGCTTCCCGGGCGACGTGTTCGCCCTGCTGGAGCAGCATGGGCACGTGCCGCTGCCGCCCTACATCGCGCACGCCGACGAGGCCGACGACGTGCGGCGCTACCAGACCGTGTTCGCCGACCGGCCCGGCGCGGTGGCGGCGCCCACCGCGGCGCTGCATTTCGACGAGGCCCTGCTCGCCGCGATCGCCGCGCGCGGCGTGGGCTCGGCGCGGGTGACGCTGCACGTGGGCGCGGGCACCTTCCAGCCGGTGCGCAGCGACGACCTGGGCGAGCACAAGATGCACACCGAGTGGTTCGACGTGCCGCAGGCCACGGTCGACGCGGTGCTGCGCACGCGCGCCGCCGGCGGCCGCGTCGTCGCCATCGGCACCACCACCGTGCGGGCGCTCGAGTCGGCGGCCGTGGCGGCGGCGCTGGCCGGCGCGCCGGGCAGCCTGCGGGCCGGCCCGGGCGAGACGCGCATCTTCATCACGCCCGGCTACCGCTTCCAGGTGGTCGACCGCCTCGTCACCAACTTCCACCTGCCCAGGAGCACGTTGATGATGCTGGTCAGCGCGTTCTCCGGCATGGCGCGCATCCGCGCGCTCTACGCGCACGCCATCGCCGGGCGCTACCGCTTCTTCAGCTACGGCGACGCCATGCTGCTCGATCGGATCGAGCCGCTCGACTGACCCCGCTCAGCAACTCTCGCAGCCCGCCGCCGCCAACCACGGGTCGCGCGGGTTGTCGCCGAAGGTGGTGACCAGGAAGTCGATGAACGCGCGGGTGCGCATCGGCACGTGCTTGCGGGTGGGCATGGCGGCGAACAGCGTCACGGTGCGCATGTGCCAGTGCGGCAGCACGCGCTCGAGCGCGTGCTCCATCAGCGCGTCCTCGGCGATGAACGACGGCAGGCCGGCGATGCCCAGGCCGGCCAGCGCGGCGGCGTAGAGCGTGTCGCTGTGCGTGGTCATCAGCGGCGGCAGCTTCCTGAGCTCCACCACCTCCGGATCGCCGTCGCCCCAGGCGGGCGTGAAGCTCAGCTCGCGCTGTTCGCTGGGCGGGATCGGCATCAGCGTGTCGTGGTCGGCCAGGTCGCGCGGATGCAGCGGCCGGCCGTGTGCCGCCAGGTACTCCGGCGTCGCGCACAGCACCACTTCGGAGGTGGCGATGCGGCGGGCGATGAAGGCGCCTTCGATCGGGCGGCCGCGCTGCACGATGATCGTCACGTCGTGGTTCTCGTCCGGCGTCTCCGCGGTGCCGCTGACGGTGAGCTCCAGGCCCACCAGCGGGTGCAGCGCCCGGAAGCGCGGCAGGTGCTTGGCGAGCTGGTGCACGGCGAAGCCCGGCGGCACCAGCACGGTCAGCCGGCCGCGCGCCTGCGCGGTGGCGATGCCGGCGACGGCCTCGGCCTCGTCCACCTCGCCCAGGATGCTGCGCACGCGCTCGAGGTAGTCCTCGCCGACGTCGGTCAGCGCGAGGCGGCGCGTGGTGCGGTTGATCAGGCGCGCGCCCAGGTGCTCCTCGAGCTCGGCCACCAGGCGGGTGGCGACGGCCGGCGCGATGTCCATCGCCGCGGCGGCGCCGACGAAGCTGCCGGCATCGATGACGCGGGCGAACACCCGCATGGCACGCAGCTGATCCATTGGATTCTTCCTGAATTGGCAATAAACAATTCTATGGCCGCCCGTTTATCCATGAAGTTGATCGGAATACAGTGAATCCATCGATGAAGCGCCAACCCACTCCGCGTCACCGAGGCCCGGCAAGCGCCCCATGAGGCCGCCCGCCGGACATCCTCAACTCCGTAGAAAGAAGTTCATCATGCAAGTCCGTCAAGTCCTCTTCGCCGCCGTGCTCGCCGTCACCGCCGCGGGCGCCATGGCCCAGGAAATCGATCGCGCCGAGACGCTGCAGGGCAAGAGCCTGGCCGCCGCCGCGCAGGCCGCCGAGTCCGGCCGCAGCCGCGAATCGGTCGTCGCCGAGACGCGCAACCTGCAGGCCGACGGCCAGCTCAAGGCCGTGGGCGAGCTCTCCGATGCGTCCGCCGTCGCGGTGGTGCCGCAGGCCGTCGCCCGCACCCGCGAGGACGTCCGCGCCGAGCTGGCGCAATGGCGCCGCACCCACAAGCTGGTCATCGGCGACCTCGGCTGATCGGCCGCGCCGGGCACCTGAGGGTGCTCGCCTGTACCGACCCGACGGGCGGCGCGACACCGGTCGCGCCGCCCGTTGGCGTTCGGGGCGGCGACAATGCGTGGATGTTGAAATTCGAAATCCTGGGCACCGAGGCCCTCGCCCGTCGCGGACGCCTGACGCTCAACCACGGCGTCGTCGAGACGCCGGTGTTCATGCCGGTGGGCACCTACGGCACCGTCAAGGGCGTGCTGCCGAGCTCGCTCGAGGAGATGGGCGCGCAGATCATCCTGGGCAACACCTTCCACCTGTGGATGCGACCCGGCCTGGACGTGATGGCGCAGTTCGGCGGCCTGCACCGGTTCGAGTCCTGGAAGGCGCCGATCCTGACCGACTCCGGCGGCTTCCAGGTGTGGTCGCTCGGCGAGATGCGCAAGATCTCCGAGGAGGGCGTGCGCTTCGCCTCGCCGGTCAACGGCGACAAGCTGTTCCTGACACCCGAGATCAGCATGCAGATCCAGACGGTGCTGAACTCGGACATCGTGATGCAGTTCGACGAGTGCACGCCCTACGAGACCAAGGGCGTGCTCACCACCGAGCGCGAGGCGCGCCTGTCGATGGAGCTGTCGCTGCGCTGGGCCGCGCGCTGCCGCGACGAGTTCGCACGCCTGGGCAATCCCAACGCGCTGTTCGGCATCGTGCAGGGCGGCATGTTCGAGTCGCTGCGCGAGTCTTCGCTCGACGCGCTGGTGGCGATGGACTTCCCCGGCTACGCGATCGGCGGCGTGTCGGTGGGCGAGCCCAAGGAGGACATGCAGCGCCTGGTCGCCCACACGCCCCACCGGCTGCCGGCCCACAAGCCGCGCTACCTGATGGGCGTGGGCACGCCGGAGGACCTGGTCCATGGCGTGGCGCACGGCGTCGACATGTTCGACTGCGTGATGCCCACGCGCAACGCGCGCAACGGCCACCTGTTCACGCGCTTCGGCGACCTGAAGGTGCGCAACGCGCGCCACAAGGGCGACGAGTCGCCCGTGGACGCGAGCTGCGCCTGCTACACCTGCCGCAACTTCAGCCGCGCGTACCTGCACCACCTGGACCGGTGCGGCGAGATGCTGGGCCCGATGCTCAACACCCTCCACAACCTGCACTACTACCTGAACCTGATGCGCGAGGTGCGCGCGGCGCTCGACGAAGGGCGCTTCGCCGCGTTCCGGGCGAGCTTCGCGGCGGATCGGGTGCGCGGGATCTAGTGTTCCGCGCTTGTGCGTCGCCTCATTGCGACTGCGTGGCCGAGATGATCAACACGTTCGGCACCGGGACGCACGAACCGTCGCTCAGGGGCAGCCCGCCGCTGAGCAGGGCCGTGCACGGCGCCGCGGCGATCGCCTGGATCACGGCCGCGCTCGAGGAGACGTCGGCGAATACGGCGTAGCCGGCGGTGCTGCTCGAGGGATCGAGGATGCTCGCGTTGTTGGCCAGGTTGAAGAAGAACTGCGACGTGGCCGAGTTGGCGTCGCTGGTGCGCGCCATTGCGGCGGTCCATTGCACGTTGCTGCCGCCGGTGGTCTCGAGGGCGATCGGCGAATAGGTCGGCGTCTTGACCGTCGGCAGCGTGCCGCTGCTCGTCTGCCCATAGCCGCCGCCCTGCACCACGAAGTTCGACACGACGCGGTGGAAGATGAGGTTGTTGTAGAAGCCCGAGTTCACGTAGTCGAGGAAGTTGTCGACCGTGATCGGCGCCTGGTTGCCACGCAGGTTGAAGACGATGTTGCCGATCACGGCGCCGCTGACCGCCATCGTGACGATCGGCGCGGGGACCGTGAGCGTCTGCGTGTTCAGCGTGGTGCCGTTGTAGCTGGCGACGACGCTGCTGGTGTACGCGCCGGAGGGCGTGCACGAGAAGTAGGCGATCGTCTCGGTGCTGACGGTGGGCGCGGTCGAGAGCCGGGCCAGCTTCCTGCAGCCGGGCGCTGTCAGGGTCAGGTTGCTGAGGTTGGTGCCTGCAACGGTGATGACGCCCTGCACGCCGTACTTGGGCGCGTTGATCGACATTGACGTGACGGTCGCCGGGCCGGAGTTGCCGCCGCCGCCGCAGGCGGAGAGCGTGGCGAGCGTGACGAGGCTCAGGGCTGCGGCGCCGACGGATCCGGAAACTTTGAAGCGTTGCTGCATGATGGAGGGTGAAGACCAAAACGCGGATGGTAGGCCATGCCGGCATGACCTGCTGTTAATTGAGCGTTAACGCGTCCTGCCGTCGTTGCGGTACCACCGAGGGTACCCACATGTGCGACGCCGCGGCCCAATCCGACAGGCGGGCTGCGGGTCGTGTCGTGGTTCAGACCAACTTGGCGGCCAGAAGTTGTCCCACTTCGTGATGCAGGCCTTCGGGCGTGACGGCGTCGGCCGCGATGGCCGGACCCACGTTCAGCCCCACGCGGCTGAACAGGCCGCGCCGGAACGGTTTCGTCATGGCCGCGCCGTCGACGCGCGAGAAGAACGAGCCCCACAGGTTCTGCAGCGCCAGCGGAATCACCGGCACCGGGCGCTTCTCGAGGATGCGCATGACGCCACCCTTGAACGGCTTCAGGCAGCCGTCGTTGGTGATGCCGCCCTCGGGAAAGATGCCCAGCAGGTCGCCCTCGGCCAGCACCTGGTCGGCCGCCGCGAACGCGGCTTCGTAGGCGGCCGGATCGTCGGTCTTGGAGGCGATGGGGATGGCCTTGGCGAGGCGGAAGAACAGGCCCAGGCCGGGCGTGCGGAAGATGCGCGCGTCCATCAGGAAGCGGATCGGGCGCGGGCTGGCGGCCATCAGCAGCACCGGGTCGACGAAGCTCACGTGGTTGCACACGACGACGGCGGCGCCCGTGCCGGGGAGGTGCGCGTCGCCCTGGATGCGGAACCGGTAGACGGTGCGCGTGAGCACGAACGCGATGAAGCGCAGCAGGTACTCCGGCACCAGGCAGAAGATGTAGCCGGCCACGATCGCGTTGGCGATGCCGGTGATCAGGAAGACGCCGGCGATGCTGACCCCGAAGTGCAGCAGCGCGCCGGCGATCAGCGAACTGGCGATCATGAATAGCGCGTTGAGGATGTTGTTCGCTGCAATGATGCGGGCTCGGTGGCTAGCGAGCGCTCGCATCTGGATGAGTGCGTACATCGGCACGCTGTACAGGCCGGCGCTCAGCGAGAGCATGAACAGGTCGATCATCGGGCGCACGTGCTGGCCCTGGCCGACGAAGCCGGACAGGTCCCACAGCGCCGTGGCCGGCGCCGCCAGGTGGTGGACCGAGAAGTACAGGTCGACCGCGAACACGCTCATGCCGATCGCGCCCAGCGGCACCAGGCCGATCTCCACGTGTCGACGCGACAGCTTCTCGCACATCAGCGAGCCGGTGCCCACGCCGACCGAGAACAGCACCAGCAGCAACGACGCCACGTGGACATCGCCATGCAGGACGTCCTTGGCGAACGACGGGAACTGCGACAGGAAGGTGGCGCCGAAGAGCCACATCCACGAGATGCCCAGCAGCGAGCGGAACACGACCACGTCGGTGCGCGCCAGCTTCAGGTTGCGCAGGGTCTCCGAGACGGGGTTCCAGTTGATCGCCAGCCGGGTGTCGTGCGGAGGCGAGGCGGGGATGGCCTGGGCCGTCAGCCGGCCGACGACGGCGATCGCCAGGCAGGCGCCGCCGGCCAGCGTCGGCCCGACCCCCGGCACCACCACCAACAGGCCGCCAGCCAGCTGGCCCAGCAGGATCGCGACGAACGTGCCCATCTCGACCATGCCGTTGCCGCCGGTGAGCTCGTGCTCGTCGAGGTGCTGCGGGAGGTAGGCGTACTTGACCGGGCCGAACAGCGTGGAGTGCACGCCCATCAGGAACAGGCACGCGAGCAGCAGCACGACCCCCTGGGTCACGAAGCCCCAGATGGCCAGGCCCATGATGACGATCTCGAACCACTTGATCAGGCGCATCACCTGGGCCTTGTCGTACTTGTCGGCCAACTGCCCGCTGGTGGCCGACAACAGCACGAACGGCAGGATGAACACCGCGCTGATGACCAGGCCCGCCTTCTCGGGCGGCAGCCACGACACGCTCAGCTGGTAGGTGACGAGCACCGTGAATGCGAACTTCAGGACGTTGTCGTTGGCGGCGCCGAAGAACTGCGTCCAGAAGAATGGCGCGAAGCGGCGCTGGCCGAGCAGGGCGAACTGGCTTGGATGGGGTTGGCTCATGGGATGCGTCGGGTTGCGGGCTCGGGTGGCGCGAGGGGCTTCGCGCCGTCGACTTTAGCCGCAGGCCGGCGCCTGCGCCTGCGGTCGGGGTGCGGCATTCATCGCACGACGGTCGGCCCGCCGGCGATCTGCAGCCGCTGCATCCAGGCGAACATCGATTCGACCGTCACCGTCTCGATGTGGTCGCTGAAGCGCTTGCCGTCGGGATGGTCGTCGAAGGCGACGTTGGCGCGCGTCATGCGGCCACCCAGGCGCGTGAGCGCGTCGATGTGGAGCACGGTCGGCTGGTAGTCGTGCAGTTGCAGCCAGGCCTGGGCCCGCGCGCGTGTGCTGGCCGCCGGGTCGAGCGATCCGGCCAGCGTCTCGAGCGCCCATTGGTTGCTCTGCTGGTAGCGCGTCGACCATGGGTAGGCGACCACGCTGTAGGCCGGTGTGTGCCATTGCACCAGGCGCCGATCGTCGGCCAGCACCTGCAGCAGCGCGGCCTGCACCTCGGGGGCCGGGACAACGTAGGCGGCTTCGTAGCGGAATGGCGTGTCCAGGAAGAACTCGGCCAGCCCCTGGCGGAACACCGCGGCCTCGGCGGTGCCGCATTGGTTGAGCTTGTGGGCGATGCGCCAGGGGCCGCGCGTCGGCCCCTGCGGCGGCGGGCCGTCGTCCGGTGGTGGCCCGATCCGGCCCAGGGTGACGGCGCGGATGCCGGGCGCCTGGGGTGGCGGCGGATCCTCGCGGTAGGCGAACGCCAGGTGCGACCAGTTCAAGCCGTAGCGGGTCAGGTCCTGGCCGGCGCGGGCCAGGATCACCACCTGGGCGCCGCTGGCGTCCAGGCTTCGCTGCACGCGTTCGGCCAGGCCCAGCGCGCGCGTCATCGCGACGGTGTCGGGCGGCGCGGTGTTGCAGGCCTGCCCGGCCGTGGCGGCTGCACCGGCCATGATCGCGGCGACGCCGGCCAGCAGGCGAAGCAGGCGACGGGCGTTCATTGCGACACCCGCTGGTTGTAGGACAGCGTGCGGCCGACCTCGTTCGGGACGAAAGCGACGACGTGGCCGGCCGTGCTGAGCACCATGCCCGTGGCCACGGCAGTGACCATGATCACGGTGCCCGCCGCGACGGCCACCGTGCCGATGGCCCGGCCGGCGAAGCAGATGCTTCCCCGGACACCGTCGGCGACGTTCTCGACCACCCAGACGGTGCCGTCGGCGCTGGCCTGGACCCCCGTGACCACGATCGATCCGACGCCCCCCACCAGGACGACGGGCAGCGCCACCGAGATGGCCACCGGCACCAGCGACGCTTCGCTGACCTCGCTGGCGGTGCTGCCGGCCCGGGCGGGCGCGCTGACGGCGAGGCCCAGCGCGAGCGCGCTGAGGGACGGGCGGAATCGAGCGGCGGAGGGGGGTTTCATGTGAAACATCGGAAGTGAGGGAGCCACGATGGTGCGCAGGGTGTCACCTGCCCGGCAACGCCGTTGCGACGAGTGCCTCGGGCCGCTTCGTGAGGTATCGTCCGCGGATACTTTTCGCTGCCGCCACCATGAGCACCACCGTCGAGATCGTCAACGTCCTCAAGAGCGAGCTGAAGCTGGCCCGTCTCACCTACGCCGACCTGGGCCGGGAGCTCGGGCTGGCCGAGTCCAGCGTCAAGCGCATGTTCGCCAAGGGCGACATGCCGCTCAAGCGCATCGACGAGATCTGCCGCGTGCTCAAGTGCGATTTCTCGGAGTTGGCGCGCAAGGTGGCCGACCTCGAGTTGCTGCGCGACGAGCTGACGCTGGAGCAGGAGCGCGCCGTGGTGGCCGACAAGCGCCTGCTGGTGATGGCGCTGTGCACGCTCAGCCAGTGGCCCTACGAGCAGATCATGGGCATGTACGCGTTCAGCGATGCGGAAGCGGTGCGCCACCTGACGCAGCTCGACCGGCTGGGCATCATCGAATTGAAGCCGCTCAACCGCTACCGCCTGAAGGTGGCCAAGACCTTCCGCTGGCGCGCCAACGGGCCGGTGATGCAGTTCTTCCGCGACCATGGCGTCGTGGACTATTTCTCCGGCGGCTTCGACGGTGAGAGCGAGATGCTGAGCCTGGTGCACGGCCACATCAGCCTGCCGATGGCCAAGGTGTTTCGCGAACGCCTGCAGCGGCTTGCCCAGGATTTCGCCCAGCAACACATCACCGACCAACGCCTGGCACCGGCACACAAGCGCGGATTCACCGCGGTGATGGGCTTGCGTTCGTGGACGTTCGGGCCGCTGCGCGAGTTGCTGCGCGACCCCAACATCGAACCGTGATCGGGACGGGCGCCGCGGCGCCCTGCCCGCTCAGCGGCTGGCGTCGACCGCGAGTGCCGGGCTCTTTTCGCGGGCGACCATTTCCCGGGCGAACTCGATGAACGCGACCGCACCGCGCGACGCGGGGTCGAACACCACGCCGGGCTGCCCGTAGCTGGGGGCCTCGGCCAGCCGGACATTGCGCGGGATGACGGTGTTGAACACCTTCTCGCCAAAGTGCGCCTTCAGCTGTTCGCTGACGTTGGCCTGCAGCGTGATGCGCGGATCGAACATCACCCGCAGCAGGCCGATCAGTTCCAGGTCGCGGTTGAGGTTGGCGTGCACCTGCTTGACGGTGTTGACCAGGTCGGATACCCCTTCGAGGGCGAAATACTCACACTGCATCGGCACGATGACGCCGTGGGCGCTGCACAGCCCGTTCAGGGTCAGCAGGTTCAGTGACGGCGGGCAGTCGATCAGCACGAAGTCGTAGTCGGCGTCGACTTCCTTGAGCGCGCGGCGCAGGCGTTCGTTGCGGCGCTCCAGCGCCACCAGCTCCACCTCGGCACCGGCCAGCTCGCGGTTGGCGCCGAGTACGTCATACCCCCCGCTGGTGGAGCGTTGCACGGCTTCGCGGATCGTCGCGCTTTCCAGCAGCACGTCGTAGACGGTCAGCGGCAGATCGCGCTTGTTGACGCCCGAGCCCATGGTGGCATTGCCCTGCGGGTCGAGGTCGACCAGCAGCACGCGTTGGCCGACGAGCGCGAGTCCGGCGGCGAGGTTCACCGTCGTGGTGGTCTTGCCAACGCCGCCCTTCTGGTTCGCAATGCAATAGATTCTCGCCATGGATGACCGGTGATCCGCGCTGGTGGAGGGAAAAGCTCGTTCCTATTGTCGGGGCTGTTCGGTGGCGCCGACAGCGTGTTGCTGTGGCCTCAGCCACACCAGGCAACGCTTTTCGTTCAATTCCGGCACCTCGAGTTGTTCCACGTGGAACATCTCGACGTCGGCCGGGATGTCCGCCTGCTCTTCCGCCGACAGCTTGGCCTTCATCGCGGCCCATTGCCCGTGCGGTGCAAGCAGCGGGCGGGTGAGCGTGGTGAAGTCCTTGATCGAGGCGAACGCACGCGAAGTGACAAGGTCGAACTGGGGTGTCCTGAAGGTGCCCGGCGCCTCGACGCGGCCATGCACGCCCTGCAGGTTGGGCAGCCCCAGCTCCGCGGCGGCCTGGCGGATGAAGGCCGCCTTCTTGGCGACGGCATCGACGCAGGTCACCTGCCATGCCGGATTGAGCATCGCCAGGATCACGCCCGGCAAGCCGGCGCCGCTGCCCACGTCGAGCAGCCGCAATGCACCCTGCCCCGCCTCACCGCAGCCCCGGCGCAGCGGAACGACCACGGCCAGGCAATCGAGCAGATGGTGCGTGAACATCTCGCCGGTGTTGCGCACCGAGGTCAGGTTGTAGACCTTGGTCCAACGCTGGATCAGCGCCAGGTAGGCCAGCAGTTGCGCGCGCTCGGCGGCCGTGAGTGTCAGGCCGAGGCGGGGCGCCAGGGCCTCGAGCTGGCCGTCCATGCGGGACGGCGCGCCGTATTCAAGCGGCATGTTTGTCGGGTGCGGGCTGGGCGGTCGAGAAGCCTTTGAAGCGCTTCTTCTTGAGGTGGACGAGCAGCAGCGAGATGGCCGCCGGGGTCACGCCCGAGATGCGGGTGGCCTGGCCCAGCGTCTGCGGGCGATGCTGGGTGAGCTTCTGCCGCACCTCAAAGGAGAGCGCGGTGACCTGGTTGTAGTCCAGCTCGGCGGGCAGCGCGAGCTCCTCCAGCCCTTGGGCCCGGGTGACTTCCTCGTTCTGCTTGTCGATGTAGCCGGCGTACTTGGTGGCGATTTCCAGCTGCTCGATCACCTCCCCCGCCAGCTGCATGCCGAGTTCTCGGCCCAGTGTTTCACGTGAAACATCGGTGCCGGGCCGCGCGATGGCCGTCGCCGCGACAACCGTGTCGAAATCGATCCCCGGACGCCGCAGCAGGTCGACCAACGAGTGCTCGTGCTCCAGTGCCTTGCCCAGCAGGCGTTCTGCGTCGGCCGCCGGCAGGTTGTTCGGGTGCACCCAGGTCGAGCGCAGGCGCTCGGTTTCGCGCGCCAGCGCGTCGCGCTTGCGATTGAAGTGGGTCCAGCGCGCATCATCCACCAGGCCCAGCTGGCGGCCCAGTTCGGTCAGGCGCAGGTCGGCGTTGTCCTCGCGCAGCTGGAGGCGAAACTCGGCGCGGCTGGTGAACATGCGGTAGGGCTCGGTCACGCCCTTGGTGATCAGGTCGTCCACCAGCACGCCGAGGTAGGCCTGGTCGCGCCGCAGCACGAAACCGTCGGCGCGCTCGCGGGCTCGCAGGGACGCGTTGACGCCGGCGAACAATCCCTGCGCCGCGGCCTCTTCGTAGCCGGTCGTGCCGTTGATCTGGCCGGCGAAGAACAGGCCCGCGATCGCGCGCGTCTCGAAGGTGTTCTTCAGCTCGCGGGGGTCGAAATAGTCGTACTCGATCGCATAGCCCGGACGCAGGATGTGCGCGTTGGCCAGGCCTGCCATCGATCGCACCGCCGCGAGCTGGATGTCGAACGGCAGCGAGGTCGAGATGCCGTTCGGGTAGAACTCGTGCGTCGTCAGGCCTTCCGGTTCCAGGAAGATCTGGTGCGAATCCTTGTCGGCGAAGCGGTTGACCTTGTCCTCGATGCTCGGACAGTAGCGCGGCCCCACCCCCTCGATCACCCCGGTGAACATCGGGCTGCGGTCGAAGCCGGAACGGATGATCTCGTGCGTGCGGGCGTTCGTGTAGGTGACCCAGCACGGCATCTGCCGCGGATGCTGCGCCGCCGTGCCCATGAAGCTGAACACCGGCATCGCCGACGTGACCTTGCCGTCCGCATCGGGCATGCCGTCGCCCGGCTGTTCGGCGAGCTGGGAGAAGTCGATCGAGCGGCCGTCGATGCGCGGCGGCGTGCCGGTCTTCAGGCGGCGCTGGGGCAGCTTCAGTTCCTTCAGGCGCGCCGACAGACGCTGGGCCGGCGGATCGCCCGCGCGGCCGGCGGCGTAGTTCTGCAGGCCCATGTGGATCTTGCCGTCCAGGAACGTGCCCGCCGTCAGCACCACCGTGCGGCCGCGGAACGTGATGCCCGACTGCGTGACCGCGCCGACCACCCGGTCGGCCCCGTCCACCGATTCGACGACCAGGTCATCCACCGCCTGCTGGAACAGCCACAGGTTGGCCTGGTTCTCCAGTCGATGGCGGATGGCGGCCTTGTACAGGATGCGATCCGCCTGCGCGCGCGTGGCGCGCACCGCCGGACCCTTGGAGCCGTTGAGGATGCGGAACTGGATGCCCGATTCGTCGGTGGCCGCCGCCATCGCCCCACCCAGCGCGTCGACCTCCTTGACCAGGTGCCCCTTGCCGATGCCGCCGATCGACGGATTGCAGCTCATCTGCCCCAGCGTCTCGATGTTGTGCGTCAGCAGCAGCGTGGCGCTGCCCATGCGCGCCGCCGCAAGCGCGGCCTCGGTACCAGCATGGCCGCCGCCGACCACGATGACGTCGAATTCCTGGGGGTAGATCACCGGCAACTCACTGCGCATGACCCGGGCCATCGCGGCCGGATCGGGAGGGAAACCCGCGCTGCGACGCACCGCGGGATTCGTGCGAATCGCGCCGTGCGGAGACGGGATGGGGGAAGCCGCGATTTTAGGCGGCCCGGCACAAGCGCGCCACCTGCGAGGACAATCCCGCCATGCCGGACACCCTGCCCGCCTCCCCAATTCCCCTGGCGTGCCGCCCGGGCTGCGGCGCCTGCTGCATCGCGCCGTCGATCACCAGCCCGATTCCCGGCATGCCCGACGGCAAGCCCGCCGGCGTCCCCTGCATCCAGCTCGACCCCGACCTGCGCTGCCGCCTTTTCGGTCGCCCCGAACGCCCCGCGTTCTGCGGCGGGCTGCAGCCCTCGCCGGACATGTGCGGCGACAGCCGCGCCCACGCGATGCGCTGGCTCACCGACCTCGAAGTCGCCACGCGACCGCGCTGAATGACAAACGCCGCGAGAGTGCAAGCACTCGCATCGCGGCGTTGGGTTGAACCGGCATGCTCTTGAAAAAAGAGCGGGGTGTCGACGGAGACCGTCGACACCCCAAGAGTCAATCAGCTTCAGTAAGCGCTTCCATCGCCGAGGCGACTTTCCCGGAACTGGGGGGGCTGATTGTGGAGGGTCTTGGGATGTCCAGCGGCGCAATGGCCTCTAGACTGACAAAAAAGTAATGCTTGCTTGGCTTACGCGAGAGCTTGCCAGCCACCCTTCGGAAGATCGCCGTCTTCACCGCCGGCCACCAAGCGAAGGTGATGTATCTCAAGGGTGGCCATTGGGGTCGAGCCGATTGAGGGCAAGCCGCTTTGCGCGTCATCCAGTGCAGTCAGTCGTGCGCTGCGGATAGCAGTAAAGATGGAAGAAATGACCTGCCGCATAAAACCTCCAGTGTCTTGCTCTCGGGCGCAGTCAGCGCGTTAAGGAGATTGAATCAGTTCTCCTCGAGCTCAGACACTGTCAAGTCTTACAGGGTCGTCACGGAACCTTGCCGCTTACGTCAAGAGGCCGAGGCGCAATGCCTTCAGCACGGCTTGATGCTTGTTGATGCAGCCGAGCTTATGCATCGAATTTTGCAAATGCAGGACGGCGGTTCTCTCGGCAATATTCATGATCGTACCGACTTCCCAGGCGGTCTTGCCTTCCATGGTCCACCTCAACGCCTCAAGCTCACGAGGCGTGAGATTTGGTCCTTCAGCAATTGCCTTGGCTGCCACGGGAGCAAATATTCGAAATGCTGCGTCCTGCGCATGTACTGCGAACAACTGCAATTCCGCGACGATCCGCGTTATTGCTCGCGGTTGCTTTGGCAGCGGTCGGTCGCGTTCTACGCCGAGGGAAAAATGCCTACCACCAGGTAGGTGGAGTGCCAGTGCAACGCCAGTTTGATATCCGAAACTCGCTTGGTGCTCCCACATGGCACCTTGGCCGCCGGCCACATAGGTTCCTTGATCCCAAATGATCGGGACAGCTGCTCGCTTGCAGTGCTGCATGACGGGATCTAGCCGCCAAATGTCAGAGTCATGGAAGGTCTGGGAGAACGCAAGGGGCGCGTTGTCTACCGTGTGGAACTCAGATCCGGACTGGGAATGGTCAACAACGGCCATCGCCGAGACGGTCTTGAAGCCCAGTTCCTCAGCAAATCGCACGACCTCAACTCGAAACTCAAGCGGAGTCGAGGCTTCCATTACGGCTAGGTAGCCCCCTTGCAGCATTCGCGCGGTCATTGACCTGGCCTATTGGCTATTGCCGCTCGTTGGGCAACACGCGGGTCGGGAGACCAGGCGGCAAAAATGGCGCGAGAACGTCCGACCCCAACCCTCCAATGAGGGAACTTCGAAGGCGCCCACCCTGACAAGATTGACAGCTAGTCCGCGCAACGCTCTTTCTCCAGACTTTGAGCCATGCTGACAATGAACACCTCAAACCTCCGGCCCAACATCCCGCTGCCGCCTACGCGTCCACTGGCGCTGTACTCCTGGCCAACGGTATTCTGGACTACCAATTCAAAGCGGCGCCCTGCATTCAAGCATTTGGCTACCCGAGTTACCACTGCGAGAACTCGATTCGAACCTTGCTCCGGGCACACCATTTGGCGAGGACAGTCTGGCGATGGGCAGGCTGGACTCGCTTGGGACTGGATCGAAATCGCTAGCGGCGTAGTCGCGATGGTAGACCCAATGCGCGTATCGACGAACTTGCGCTTGGTGAACATCCACGGTGATGTGCTTGCAGCCTCCGAAGCAGCGCTTCATTTCAATCAATTCGTGCGTCGATTGCCCTGGCAGGATGAGGTTCGTCGCCTGCTTCAGACGCAATAGCAGCGCTCTGGCATCTCGTGACTGACCTGTCTCGAGTACGCACTTAGTAACAATCAATCAGCCCGAGTCGTATCGCTCGAAGTGCTGCTTCGTACTTTGTTGAACAGCCTAGCTTTTGCATCGACCGGCGCACGCGCAGCTTCGCTTCGGTTTCGGAGATGCCCATCGCGCGCCCGACTTCCCAATCTGTCAGCCCGTCCATGCTGCGGCGCAGAGCGTCGAGTTCCCTCGGGGCCAGGCGCTCTGAAGTGGAGCCGCGGGGATACGGCAGGCAAAGGTCAAAGGCCGCCGCCTGAGCATGGGCGGCAAACAATTGGACGTCGTAGATCAGGTCTCTCAACTGCTTCTCTGTGGCGCAAGCTTGGCGGTCGCTGTCAATGCCAAACATAAAGTGCCTTCCCTGTGGAAGGTGCATCGCAATCGAGATGCCGCTTCGATAGCCGTAGGCAGCCTGATGCTCCCAGAAGTCTCCACGACCCTCGCCGACATAGAGGCTCTGATCCCACACTATCGGCGAGGAGTGCCGTTTGCAGTGCTGTGAAACCGGGTCAAGCTTTGCCGACTCCATGTCTTCAAACGCAGGGAGGTACGCCACTGGAGCGTTGGTCACGGACTGAAACTCGGTCAAATTTGGAGAGTGATCCGTGATTACGGTGGTCGCTACGGTGCGAAAACCGATTGCGTGAACAAATTCCACGTTCACACGCGTGAATTCCTTGACGGTCGTCGCGTGCAAAACTTCAAGGCAGCGCCGGTTCAGCTGTGCATCGACCGTTGCCTCACGCCCACTCCTGTCGAGCGATGAAGCTTCGCCGTTCAAACGCATTCGATCAACCCCAACTTGATCCCCTTCAACACCGCCTCATACTTGCTTGAGACGCCGAACTTGCGCATTACGCGCTGAAGGCGCAACTTAACGTCTGACTCGGACAAATCCATCTTTTGTCCGATCTCCCAATTCGTCATGCCGTCCATGGTCCAGCGCAATGCTTCCAGCTCGGCTGGGCTCGGTGAGCGATGGTCGATCGCGCTGAGAGCACGGTGGGAGCAGAGCTCGAATGCGGCGGCTTGAGCGTGGGCCGCGAACAGATGGAAGTCCTCCAGCAGCTGTCTCGTCTGCGAAGGCGTCGTGCAGTGGAAGTTGTCGCTATCCGGGCCAAACAGAAAATGGCGGCCGCGCGGGAGATGAAACCCGACGACGATGCCGCTGCGATACCCGTATGGTGCCTGGCGCTCCCACAAGGTTCCCTGGCCGCACTCGACATAGGTGGAGCGGTTCCAGATGAGCGGTGTCGAATGGACGGCGGCGTGCTGCGAAACGGGATCGACGTGAGCCGCACCGAGATCCTCGAATTCCGGCATGTATGCGACCGGTGCATTTGTGATGTACTGGAACTCCTTGAGGGTCGGCGAGTGCTCGGTGATCACCGTCGCCGAAACCCGGCCGAAGTCTCGATCCTCAGCGAACGCGACCATCCGTCGCAGGAGATCGCCTACCGATTTCGAGTGAAGCACTTCATTGCAGTGCCGATCCAGTTGAGTTTCCATCGTGACAATTGCGTGAAAGCGCGACCAGAAGTGAAGGCGCTGGGACGATCGGCATGAGGCCGCAGCCAACGCCTTGAGCACCAGACCCCCAAGCCTCAAAGGTAGCACCTCCCCCTCCCCCAACACATCGCCTGGACAGGGTATCCCGCCCCCCACTGCCTGCGCCGATTCCCGGGGTTACTGCGCCGCGCGTCGGGCGAGCTGGTGGCTGACGAAGGCGAGGGAGGCGGCGGTCAGGGCGATGCAGACGAACAGGCTCGGTGCGACGTCCAGCGGGCTGATCGGGGCGTTCTTGAGGACGCGGTTCATCAGGGTGGTCTGGGCGATGGACGGGACCCAGAGGTTCCAGGCCGATTCGCCTTCCTGGGTGAACAGGCTGAGCATCGGGGTCATCGAGAAGGCGAGGGTCAGCACGACGTTGTTGGCCTGGGCCTCCTTGATGGTCCTGCAGCGGATGGCCACGGCCATCATCAGGGCCGACAGCGCCGCGCCGAGCGGGGCGAGCAGGCCGATGAACCAGGCGGCCTCGACCCAGCCGAAGCGGAACAGCGCGGACAGCGATTCGCTGCGGATGAGCACCTGCGCGGGCAGGAAGCTCAGGCAGGCGAGCACCGAGATCAGCACGCTGAGTGCGAAGACCGCGCCCCACTTGCCCACCACCAGGGCGCCGCGCGAGGCGGGCGTGGCGAGCAGGGGTTCGAGCGAGCCGCGCTCGCGTTCGCCGGCGGTGGTGTCGAGCGCGGCGTTGAGGGCGCCGTACAGGATGGACATGAGCACGAACAGCGGCACGATGCCGGTCATCTGGGCGGCGCGTGCGGCGTTGTCGGCCACGTCGTGCTCGTCGATGCGGGTCACGCTCATCACGCCCGGCGCGACGCCGCGTGCCATCAGGCGCAGCGCGGCCTGCTCCTGGTCGAAGCCCTGCAGCAACTGCGCGATGCGGCCGACGCTGCCCTGGGCGGCCGCGTTGGCGCTGCTGTAGACGAGCTCGATGCGCGGCACCTGGCCGTGCGCGAGCTCGTCCTCGAAGTCGGACGGGACGATCACCACCGGGTCGCCGAGCTTGCTTTCCTTGAGCCGGCCCTCCCAGTCGGCCGGGGCCTTCTTGACGACGTAGGTCTGGCGCTCGAGGAAATTGCGCAACGTCGGCGCACCCTCCAGGCCGATGACGACGATCTCGCGCGCCTCGGCGCGCTGCTCGTACTTGCCCAGCAGCGTCGACAGCGCTGCCAGCATCAGCGGCCCCATCAGCACGGACGACAGGAACACCGCCATCAGCGTGCGGCGGTCGCGCAGCGCGTCCTTGAGCTCCTTGAGGAACACGATCCAGATCACGCGCGACGTGTCCATCAGGCGGACCTCCGCCCGGTGGCTGCGGCGCGAGCGCCGGGGCGCGGCACGGCGGCGAGCACCAGGCTCCGCCTGGCGGGAGCGCTGCGAGCGCCCCGGGACGGCCCGGCGGCGCTCATTCGGGCGTCCCTTCCGAGCCGAACGCGAGCCGGACGAACGCATCCTCGAAATCGTCGCACCCCGCCTGCGCGCACAGGCTGGCGACGGTGCCGTCGGCCACGTGGCGGCCACGGGCCACGACGACCACGCGGTCGCACAGCCGCTCCACCTCCTGCATGATGTGCGTGGAGAAGACGATGCACTTGCCGGTCTCGTCGCGCAGCACGCGCAGGGCTTCGCGCAGCGCGCGCGTGGCCACCACGTCCAGGCCGTTGGTGGGCTCGTCCAGCACGATGTTGTCGGGGTCGTGCACCAGCGCGCGCGCGAGGGCGGTCTTCATGCGTTCGCCCTGGCTGAAGCCCTCGGTGCGGCGGTCGAGCAGCGGCGTCATCTCGAGCAGGCGCGCCAGGTGTTCGCAGCGCGCCTGGGCCGCGTCGTCGGCCACGCCGTGCAGGCGGCCGTGATAGACGATGTTCTCGCGCGCGGTCAGGCGCGGGTACAGGCCGCGCGCGTCCGACAGCACGCCCAGCCGGGCGCGCACGCCCTGGGGGTCGTCGCGCAGGTCGACGCCGTCGACGCGAATCGTGCCGCTGTCGGGCGTCACCAGGCCCACCAGCATGCGCAGGCTGGTGGTCTTGCCGGCGCCGTTGGGGCCCAGCAGGCCGGTGATCACGCCGTCGCGCGCGTGCAGCGTCATGCCGTCCACGGCGACGACGGTGCGCGCCTGGCGGCCGCGGCCGGTGGTGAACTGCTTGCGAAGGTCGTCCATCGCGATCATCGCGACTCCTTCGCGTCCACCGATCCGGCCCCGCGTGCCAGCGGGTCGGCCGGGCGGCGCGGGTCGTTGGCGGCGGGCACGGCGCGCGCCGGCAGGCTCGGGCGGAACGCGAGCGGACGCGGCACCTTCGCGGCGCAGCCCATGTCGACGGCCTGGGCCTGTGCGTCGGTGGGGGCATCGACGTAGTGGAAGACGGCGTCGCGCAGGCAGGCGAACTGCAGCACGTTGTGGCCGCTGTTGGCCACGACCACCGAGCGCGCCTTCGCCCCGAGTGCCCGGGCCACGCGCTCGGCGTGGCGCGGCGGCGTGACGGGATCGAGCCCGCCCGACAGCAGCAGCACCGGCGCCGGGCTGGCGGGAATCGAATAGAAGGCCGCTGGCACCGCGCCGCGCGGCCAGTGCGCGCAGACGGCGCGGAACAGGCCGGCCGCGCCCTGGTCGTCCGCCGGGCTCCGTGGCGGCTGCTGCATGCGCGGCACGTCCTCGGCGCAGGCGACGGAGAAGTGCTGGCCCTCCGAGAGGTCGATCGGTCGGTCGCCGGTCGACGACGCGAGCGCCAGCAGCACGCCGAAGCGCCCTGCGGCGGCCTCGTCGATCGCCTGGGGCAGCAACGCGGCCTGCGTCGGCGCGTAGAGCGGCCGGTGCACCAAGGCGCGCACGGCGTCCGCCGTCATGACCACCCGGCGCGACTGGCCGGTGACAGGATCGACCACGTCGACGGGCCGCGGCAGCGACGCCTGCAGCGCGTCCCAGCGCGCCGCCAGCGCCGGATGCGCGGCCGCGCAGGCGGGCTCGGCGGCGCAGTCGCGAAACAGGGCCTGCAGGGCCGCGAGCGCGTCGACGTCGCCGCTTTCAGGCAGCACCATGTCGGGCGGCGCCACGCCGTCGAGGACGGCCCGCCGCACGCGCGTCGGATACACCCGGAGGTATTCGAGCGCGGCCCGGGTGCCGTAGCTGACGCCGATCAGGTCGACCTGCTCCGCGCCGAGGGCGGCACGCACCGCGTCGGCGTCGGCCATGGCGATGGACGTGGTGTAGAAGCGCAGGTCGCCCCAGGGGAGCTTCTGCAGCTTTGCGCGGCAGTCGTCCAGCGCGGCGACCTGGCGCGAACGGTCCAGGGCGAGCGCCACCTGTTCGTCGGGCGTCGGCACGTCGCACTGCAGCGGCGCGCTGTGGCCCGTGCCGCGCTGGTCGATCAGCACCAGGTCGCGCCGCGCGCCCAGCCGCGTCGTGAAGCGTTCGGCGACGCCGGCCAGCTCGATGGCGCTCTGCCCCGGGCCGCCGGCGAAGAACAGGATCGGGTCGGGCAGCTTCTGGCGCGCCAGCGCGGGGATGACGGCCACGTGCAGGCTGAAGTGCGGGCCCTCGGGCCGGGCCGGATCGAGCGGCCGCTCGAGCTCGCCGCACAGCGCATCGTGCGCCAGGCCCGCCAGGCGGCAGGCGTGCAGCGGCAGGCCGGCGCCCCACGCGCCGGCGCACGCCAGCGCCAGCGCGGCCGCGCACGCGGCGCGCCGGGGCCTGCGCACGCTCACGCGCGCGCGGAGGCCGCGCCCGACCCCTTCTTCAGCGTCGCCGGGTCGAGCCGCGCCAGGTCGGTGAAGCCGCCGATGAACTGGCCGCCGACGAAGACCATCGGGAACGTCGTCCAGCCGGTCCACAGCTTCAGCGGCAGGCGCTTGCGCCAGTCGCTCAGGTAGTTGCCGTACTCGAGGTACTTGTAGGGCACGCCGGCCTGGTCCAGCCACTGGCGCGCCTTGCGCGGGAACGGGTTCCAGGCCATGCCGACGACGACCACGGCGTTCGCGGCGACGGCGGCCTCGACTTCGGCGATGACCGCGCGACCCTCGTCGGCGATGCGGGCGCGGATGGCGGGATGAACACGGGAGTCGTCCAGGATCTGTCGGGTCACGGTGTGTTCGCAGTGCTTGAGCGGGACAGCCAGCGTAGCAGGTCCGGCGGCGGCGTCCGCGCCCGCCGGCCGTTCGCTGCAAGGCGGGCGCGAATTGGGCATCATGGGCATCCGCCCGCGCGCCCCCCGTCGCGCGCCCCCCGCCTCCACGAAAGCCCGTCATGAAGCTCTACTACAGCCCCGGCGCCTGCTCGCTGTCTCCCCACATCGCCCTGTGCGAGGCGGGCGTCAAGGTCGAACTCGTCAAGGCCGCGCTGCAGACGCACACGCTGGCCGACGGCAGCGACTACAACCAGGTCACCGCCAAGGGCCAGGTCCCGCTGCTGGAACTCGACGATGGCACGCGCCTGAGCGAAGGGCCGGCCATCCTGCAGTACATCGCCGACCATGCCCCGGCCAGCGGCCTGGCGCCGGCGGCCGGCACGATGGAGCGCTACCGCGTGATGGAGTGGCTCAACTTCATCACCAGCGAGCTGCACAAGGGCTTCTCGCCGCTGTTCAACCCCAAGATGCCGCAGGAGGCCAAGGAGATCTTCGCCGCCCGGCTGAAGGACAAGTTAGCGTACGTCGACAAGCGGCTCGAGGGCCACGACTACCTGATGGGCAAGCAGTTCTGCATCGCCGATGCCTACTTGTTCACCATCTCGAACTGGGCCGCCGGCGTCGGCGTCGACATCACGGGGTTCAGCAACCTCGAGGCCTACCGCGCCCGCGTGAAGGCGCGTCCCGCGGTGCAGGACGCGATGAAGGCCGAAGGCCTGCTGAAGTGATCAGCCGACGGCCCGGGGCGTGACCTTGCCCGCGGCCTCCTTGGCGAGCGCGCGCGCGCGCTCGACGTCTGCGTCGTGCGCCAGCGCCACGCCCATGCGGCGCTTGACGAAGCTCTCGGGCTTGCCGAACAGGCGCACCTCGGTCTGCGGCACGCGCATCGCCTCGGCCAGCCCGTCGAAGCGCAGCGCCTTGGCGTCGACGCCGCCGTAGATCACGGCGCTCGCGCCGGGGCTCTTCAGCGACACGTCCACCGGCAGGCCGAGGATGGCGCGCGCGTGCAGCTCGAACTCGTTCTGCCACTGCGTGATCATCGTCACCATGCCGGTGTCGTGCGGGCGCGGGCTGACCTCGCTGAACCAGACGTCGGCGCCCTTGACGAACAGCTCGACGCCGAACAGGCCCTGGCCGCCCAGGTCGTCGGTGACGGCCTTGGCGATGCGTTCGGCGCTGGCGAGCGCGGCCGGGTCCATGCGCATCGGCTGCCAGCTCTCGACGTAGTCGCCCTTGACCTGCACGTGGCCGATCGGCGCGCAGAAGCTGGTCTGCACCGCGCCGTCGGCGCCCAGCGAGCGCACGGTCAGCAGCGTGATCTCGTAGTCGAAATCGATGAAGCCCTCGACGATCACGCGGCCGTGGCTGACGCGCCCGCCGGCCATCGCGTAGTCCCAGGCGGCCTTCACGTCGGCGGGGCCATCGATCTTGCTCTGGCCCTTGCCGGAGCTGCTCATCACCGGCTTGACGATGCAGGGGTAGCCGATCCCGCCGTCGATGGCGGCCTGCAACTCGGCGAGCGAGTCGCAGAACACGTACGGGCTCGTGGGCAGGCCCAGCGTCTCGGCGGCCAGGCGGCGGATGCCTTCGCGGTCCATCGTCAGGCGCGCGGCGCGCGCGGTGGGGATCACGCGCACCACGCCCTCGGCCTCCAGCGCCTGCAGCTCGTGCGTGGCCAGTGCCTCGATCTCGGGCACCACCAGGTCAGGCTTCTCGCGCTCGATCAGCGCGCGCAGCGCCACCGGATCGCTCATGGTGATCGTGTGCGCGTGGTGGGCCACCTGCTGGCCGGGCGCGTTCTCGTAGCGGTCGACGGCGATGGTCTCGACGCCCAGGCGTTGCAGCGCGATCAGCACTTCCTTGCCGAGTTCGCCGCTGCCAAGCAGCATCACGCGGGTGGCGGCAGGGCTCAGGGGCGTGCCGAGGGGCTTGTTGTAGGTGGTCATGACGGTGGTTGACGGAGTCGGGAAGGGGGAATCAGGACTTGGCAGCGGCGGGCTTGAACACGCCGTCGCAGGTGGCGCGTTGCGGGTCGGCGGCGGGCAGCTTCGCGCACAGGCCCTGCATATGCGCGGCGAGGTGGTCGACGACGGCCTGGTGCTTGCCGGCGGCGTTCCACTTCACCAGCTTGGCGCCCAGCCGCTGCAGCGAGCGGCCGCTGCGCTGGTCGAAGGCGTTCGACTGGCCGGCGGCCTCGTCGAACACGGCCTGCGCAGTGGCCTCGATGCGCTTCGAATCCTGCGGCGCCAGGTCCACCAGCGCACCCAGGTAGGCGGTGCCCCATTGCAGGCGCGTGGCCGGCCCCTCGCTCTTGTCGAAGGCCTGCTGGTACCACTGCAGCGCCTCGGCGGTGCGGCCCTGCTTGCGGGCATTGGCGCCCAGCTCGCTCATCAGGTAGTACGGCGAATGGCTCTTCGCGAGGCTGGCCTTGAGCAGCGCCTCCGATTCCTTCCACAGGCCGGCCTCCTCCAGCAGCTGGCTGGTGCCCGGGATCACCGCCTGGCGCTCGAATGCGTTGGTCACCTCGCGGTCGGTGGTGGCGGCGGTGTCGCGCACTTCCTTGACGAGCGCCGACGGCAGCTTCGGATGCAGCGTCGCCTTGGGCTGGTCGAGGCGGGCCAGGTCGACGCGCGCGAACAGCGCGCCCAGGCGATCGCCGCGCGACAGCGTGGCGTCGGCCTGCAGGCGCTCCAGCGCGGCCTCCAACGCGGCGACGAGCTTCTGGCGCTCGGGGCCGGCCTTGGGCTGCAGCGCGGTGACGATGTCGGTGCCGCTGTTGGTCAGCACGTCCATGAAGGTGCGGCTCAGCGCCGGGTCGGCCAGCACCTGCGCGACCCGGGCACGGGTGGCGGCGTCGGGCGCGGGCGCCTTCACCTCGTCGCTGTCGGCGATCGATTTCAGCAGCAGCCGGGTGCAGGCGGCGGATTCGGTGGCCGGGCACGCGACGGCGAGCTTGCGCAGCAGCGGGCCGCGCTCGGCCTTGGGCACCGCCTGCGCGCCCTCGTCGGTGTCCCACGAGTAGAAGGCCAGCAGGCGCCACTCGCTGCCGGCCAGCGGCTTGCCGGCGCGGGCGTCGGCCAGCACCTGGGCGAGCGGGCGGCCGCTGGCCATGCCCAGCTGCAGCAGCTGCATCACCTGCGCCGCGTCCACCTCGCCGGGCAGGCGCGTGAGCTCCTTGCGGTCGGGGCTGAACAGGATCAGCGTCGGGTAGCCCACCACCTTGAACTTCGCGCCCAGCTTCTGCGCGCCGGGGGCGTCGCCGTCCAGGTGCACGGCCACGAAGCTCTTCGACTGCTCGGCGAAGTCCTGGCGGTTGAACAGCGTGGCCTTGAGCTGGTTGCACGGCGGGCACCACACGGCGCCCCAGTACAGCAGCACGGGCTTGTTCTGCGCCTGGGCGGCGGCGAAGGCCTTGTCGACGTCCGCGTCGCTGGTCGCTTCCTGCCAGGCGACGTTGGTGGACGGCGGGCCGTCCACGGCATGCGCGGCGCTGCCGAAGCCGGCCAGCGTCGCGGCGAGCGCCAGGACCAGGGCGGACTGCTTCAGGGTGCGGCGGAGGGAAGGCGGCAGGCGGCTCATCGGGGGAATCTCCAGGGATACGGATGTGCGGCCGGCGGCGCCCGGCGCCACCGGTGGGCGGCGCGGGAGACGCGCCGGCGGGTGGCGCAGGACGCCTATTGTCCGCGACTGCGCCCGCGCGCGTACTCGGGTGCTCACAAGCCAACCTCCGTCCTGCGGACTGCGGCGCGAGCGCGCTTCGGAGCGGCCGTGCGCGCGCTCATGCGTCCCGCGCGCAAGGGCGGGACGCTCCGTTCGCGGCGTCCGCGTCCGGGTCGCCCAGCGCCTGCTGCGGCGGCTCCTCCACCGGTTCCGGCGTGGCGCGCGCCAGCGCCATCCAGGTGGCGAACGGCAGCCGCAGCGCGCGCCGGGGCGCCGGACGCAGCACGTCCAGCACGCCGTCGCGCTCCACCATCACGCCGTAGTCGGCCGGCACGTCGTCGGCGTCGCCGATGCCCGCGGCCAGCACGTACCAGCATTCGCGCGCCATCTGCCGGTAGGCCTCGCCCTTGGCCGGCCGTCGCAGGTCGCCCAGCAGGTCGGCGCGGCGCACCTTGATCTCGTGGACGACGGGGTCGAGGTAGTCCTCCACCGTCGTGTTGCGCAACGAGAACAGGTCGGGCCGGGCGACGGTCCACTGCCCGCTGCCGGCCACGTCGTCGCCGGTGCGCACCCGCAGCGACAGCCCGCGCCAGGCGATGCGGCCGGCGCGCTGCATGGCGACGGCCACGCGGCCGATGAGCGCCTCGTGGGCGTCGCGCGCGGCGCGGTTGCGCGCCAGCGTGGCGGCCAGCACCCGCACGCCCAGGTCGGTGACGCGCAGCGTCTCGCGGCCGTGGCCATCGCACAGCCGCTCCACCCAGCCGGCGGCCAGCAGTTCCACCTCGACCAGGTCCTGGCTGGGCCAGCCGGCGGAACGCCAGATCGCGCGCAGGCGGCGGCGATGCAGTTCGGTCAGGGCGGGGGGCGGCGTCAGGTCGGGCACACGAAAGTATCCGATTACTACCCGCTCAGGGGGTGAGCTTCGAACAATGGCGTTCCCAGTTCCCTTTCACCGACCAGGAGACGACCATGGCCAAGAAGATTCTGATGATCTGCGGCGATTTCGGCGAGGACTACGAGACGATGGTGCCGTTCCAGGCGCTGCTCGCGGTCGGCCACGTGGTGCACGCGATCGCGCCCGACAAGAAGGCGGGCGACTACGTGACGATGGCGATCCACGACTTCGACGGCGCCCAGACCTACAGCGAGAAGCCGGGCCACCGCTTCACGCTCAACGCCAGCTTCGCCGAGACCCGCGCCGAGAACTACGACGCGCTGGTGGTGCCCGGCGGCCGCGCGCCCGAGTACCTGCGCATGAACTCGCAGGTGGTGGCGATGACGAAGCACTTCCTGGCCGCCGACAAGCCGGTGGCCGCCATCTGCCACGGCGCGCAGTTGCTGGCGGCCACCGGGCTGCTCAAGGGCCGCAAGGTGTCGGCCTACCCTGCCTGCCAGGTGGAGGTGGAGCTCGCCGGCGCCGAGTACATGGGCATCGCCGTTGACCAGGCCGTCACCGACGGCAACCTGGTGACGGCGCCCGCCTGGCCGGCGCATCCGGCCTGGATCGCGCAGTTCCTGGCGGTGCTCGGCACGCGGATCACCCTGTAAAGCCGCGGTTTCGCCGCTGGCGAGCGCGCGCCGTCGGGCGTACATTGGCCGGAAGACGCCGCCGCCCGCGGCGTCTTTCCGGAGAGCCGCGCGCGCCGCGACGCGGCCTGGCCAAGGAGACATGCATGTGTGAAATCTTCATCAGTGCCGATCCCGCGAGCTACGAAAGCCGCACCCGCTCCGTCCGCCTGCATGGCGTCGTCACGAGCATCCGGCTGGAGCACCTGTACTGGGAGGTGCTCGAGGAGATCGCGCGCCGCGACGGCATGACCGTCGTCCACCTGATCGAGAAGCTCTACGACGAGCTGGTGGCGGCGCGCGGTGGTGTCGGCAACTTCACCTCGTTCCTGCGCGTGAGCGCGTTGCGCTACGAGGCGATGGTGGCGCAGGGCCGCATCCCGGCCGACCTGCATGTGCCCATCCGCTCGCTCGACGCCAGCACCGTGCTGCACGCGCTGCCCAAGGGCTGGGGCAGCGAGCCCGCGGCCGGGGCCGACGCGCACGCGCCGGCCCGCGCACTGCAGCGCGCGCTCACGCGGCTGCCGCACTGACCCGCGCCGCGCCGGCGTTCAGCCCACGCGGAATCGACCCGGCGACGCGTTGACCGCCGGCGCCGACGCGTCGGTCACCGCCTCGCAGCGGGTCATCGTCTTCGACAGCATGTCGATGAAGACACGCGTCTTGGCGGGCATCAGGCGGCGGCCGGGGAACACGGCCCAGCAGTCGGCGTCGGGCAGGCACCAGTCGGGCAGGATGCGCTGCAATTCGCCGCGGGCCAGGTAGGGCTCGGCGAAGAAGTCGGCCACGCCCACCACGCCGGCGCCGCGGCGCGCCAGCCGGATCAGCACGTCGGGCGAGTTCGCGCGCACATGCTGCATCGGCACGATCTCCTGCACCGCCGGCCCCTCGCCGCGACGCGGCGAAGCGACGGCGTCGCCGGCGGGCGCCGCGACGCGTGCGCTCAGCTGCCAGGGCACCGCTTCGCCCGCGCGCGACAGCAGCATCAGCCCGGGCATCGTGCGCAGCCCGTCCGGCGCCAACGGCTCGCCGTGTTCGCGCAGCAGCGACGGCGCGGCGTACAGGCCGGTGGTGAAGACGGCCACGCGGCGCGCGGCCAGGTGCGTGTCGTCCTGCAGCGCGCCCATGCGGATCGCCAGGTCGAAGTTCTCGCCGATCAGGTCCACGCGGCGCGGCGACAGGTCCAGCTCCAGCGCCACCTCGGGGTAGTCGCGGATGAACTCGGCCAGCGGCTGCTCCAGCGCGGTGCTGGCGAAGTCGCCGGGCATCGACACCCGCAGGCGCCCGCCCGGGCGCGCCTGGCGCGACAGCGCGAACGCGAGCGCCGCGTCCACTTCCTCGGACAAGGCGCGCGCATGGTCCAGCACGCCCTGGCCGAACTCCGTGATGACCAGCTTGCGCGTGGTGCGCTGCAGCAGCCGCTCGCCCAGGCGTTTCTCCAGCGCGGCGATGCGGCGCGACACCGTGGACTTGGGCAAGCCCACGCGCTCGGCGGCGCGACTGAAGCTGCCGGCCTCGGCCACGCGCGCGAACAGCAGCAGGTCGTCGGCGTCGGGGGTCACGATGTCGGCTCCGCCGCGCTCATGTGCGCGACGCTCTGCCTGCCGGCTGCGCTGCGAGCGCCTGCTGGCGGCCGGGCGGCGGACAAGGGGCGGACGCTCCGCCTGTCGGCTGCGCTGCGAGCGCCTTCGGGCGGCCGGGCGGCGCTCATGCGACCTTGCGCGCCATCGCGCGCCCGAAGTCCCGCCCCAGGTGGCCCAGCAGCGCGGCCCACGGCGACAGCTCGGCCAGCGGCGGCAGGCCGGCGCCCAGGCGCTCGATCTGCCGGTAATACCAGCCGGCCTGGCACTGGTTGTTGAGGCCCTGCACGTGCCTGGACGGGCTGTTCGGGCTCCACCAGCCGCGGCCGAGCACCAACCGGTTCTCGGGCACCGGCAGCGCCGGCAGCTCGCCGGCGAGCATCCGGCGCGGAAACGCCGGATCCAGGCAGAACGGCCGCGCCAGCCCGATCATGTCGGTGGCGCCCTCGCGCAGCGCGTCGTCCATGCCGGCCCGCGTGCGAAAGCCGCCGGTCACCATCACCGGCATGGTCGCCACGGCCTTGATCGCGTCGGCGTATTCCAGGAACATCGCCTCGCGCCGGCGGGTGCTGTCACGCACCTGGCCCGGGTCGTGGGACTTGAAGAACTCGATCTGCTCGTAGGTGCCGCCCGACACTTCCAGCAGGTCGATGCCGACCTCGCTGAGCCAGCGCACCACCTGCACGCATTCGTGCGGCTCGAAGCCGCCCTTGACGAAGTCCGACGAGTTCAGCTTCACGCTCACCGGAAACGCCGGGCCGACCACGGCGCGCACGGCCCGCACGCACTCGAGCAGCAGCCGGGCGCGGTTCTCGAGCGTGCCGCCCCAGCCGTCGGTGCGCCGGTTCGTGCGCGGCGACAGGAACTGCGACAGCAGGTAGCCGTGCGCCGCGTGCACCTGCACGCCGTCGAAGCCGGCCGTCTTCAGCACGCCGGCCGTGCGCGCGAAGCGCGCGACGACATCGAGGATCTGCGCCTCGGTCATCGCCCGTGGCCGGCCGAAGTTGCCCGCCAGGTCCAGCTGCACGGCCGACGGCGCCAGCGGATGCAGGTTGACCAGCCGCGGACACTGGCGGCCCGGGTGGTTGACCTGGCCCCACAGCACGCCGCCCGCCGCATGGGTGGCCGCGGCCCAGGTGCGCAGCTCGGCCAGCCCCGCGTCGTCCTCCACCACCACGTTGCCCGCGCGTTCGAGGTAGCGCGCGTCCACCATGATGTTGCCGCTGATGTGCAACGCCGCCCCGCCCGCGGCCCAGGCCGCGTACAGGCGGCCCAATGCCGGCGTGGCCCGCCCGTGCGGGCTCGCCAGCCCCTCGGTCATCGCCGCCTTGCACAGGCGGTTGGCCAGGGTGGTGCCGCAGGGAAGCCGGAGCGCTTGCTCGATCATGAGGGTCCTTGGGCGTGACGGGTTGGCGAGGCGTCGACGGGATCGACGCCGCCCATTGTCCACACGTCGAGCGGTTGGCATCGACGGCCGGGGGAAGTTCCGGTCCGGCCTCCGGCGCGCTCCCACGCGACGCGATGTCGGAAAAGGTCCCCCGGCTGGCGGAATGCGCGCTTCGCGGCGATGCGCCCGCGTGGGATGCTGCGGCATGTCGTCCACGCCCTTCGAGCCCACCGCCATGCACTACGTACTGATCGTTCACGCCGTGAAGGACTATCCGGCCTGGAAGCAGGTGTTCGACCGGGCCGCGGGCCTGCGCAAGGCGGCCGGGGAGCAGCGCTACTTCGTCCTGCACGACGTCGCGGATGCGAACCGCGTCGTCCACTTCTCCCGCTGGTCGTCCCTGGCCGGCGCGCGCGCCTTCTTCGAGTCGCCGCGGCTGGTCGAGATTCGCAGGGAGGCCGGCGTCGAGGCGCCCGAATTCAACTACCTGGAATGCCTGGAGGAAGGCGTCCTCTGAACCCTCGTCCGACCAGGCGGCCCCGCCCCGGCGCGGCGATGGGCGGCCTCCAGGCGCGCCACGGCGGGAATCCCCGCGGCGCGTCCGGCGCCGGCCTCACGTCGACGGCGCCGCGAAATCCAGGGCGTCGTCCAGGCGATCGTTGCCCCAGAACATCTCGTCGCCGACGAAGAACGTGGGCGCGCCGAAGATGCCGCGCGTGCGCGCCTGCTCGGTGGCCTCGCGCAGGCAGCGCCTGCCGGGGTCCGCCAGGGCTTGTGCGAGCACGGCCGGCGCATCGAGCCCCAGTCCCTCCAGCACGGCGACGACCTGCGCTTCGGAATCGATGTCCTCGTCCAGCACGAAGTTCTTGTGCATGAAGCGCCGGCAATAGGCGCCGATCCAAGCGGCGCCGGCATGCGCCGCCGCCACCTTCATGGGCAGCGTGGCGGCGCGCGGAAAGACCGAGGGGCGCCGCCATGGCAGGCCGTACTTCGCGCACTGCCGCACCATGTCCTTCCAGACCCAGGCGCCCTTCTCCTTCTGCAGCGCGAACGGCGAGGTCGGCCAGCCGAAGGACTGGAAGATCGGGCCGAGCAGGAAGGGTCGCCAGCGCACGGCCACGCCGCGCCGGGCCGCGGCGGCGTCGATGCGCATGGCGCTCAGGTAGCTGTAGTTGCTGGCGAACTCGAACCAGAACTCGAGGACGGGCGGTGCGGTGCGGGACGTGTCGTCGGTCATGGGCGGGGGGCGATGAAGGGTGGGGAACGGCGCGTGCGCCGGGCTCAGTCGAACAGCACCAGGCAGCGCGCCTCGATGCTTTCGCGCAGCGGCGCATCCGCGGGGATGTCGGGCAGGTCGAAGGCCGCATGCGGCGTGAACCGCGCCACCCCGCCCACCTGCGAGTCGAACTGCTTGAAGACCAGCGCCTCGTCCCGATCCATGCCCGGGTAGTAGTACCAGCGGTGCGCGGGCGAGTGCCGGAACAGGTAGATCTCGCCTTGCCGGTCCGCGTAGCGGATCTCGCCGGCCACGAGTTCGCGCCGGGACACGCTGCGGGCGTCGCACACGGCCAGCGGCGTGTCGACGATCGCCCCGCGGATCGAGCGCCAGACGTTGACGATGCAGAAGCGCCGGACGCGGCTGGCGAGCGCGGCGTCGCGCAGGACGAGCCCGAGGCGCCGCCGCCCCGAGGCCTCCGAATAGTCGTTGTGCACGCGGCCGACCCCGCCGGGCCGGCTGCCGCCGCCGCGGCCGAAGGTCAACGGCGGGCGGCCCGCCTCGCGCTGGCGGACCTGGTGGTCGAACACGATGGCCGACGATCCACCGGTCGCCGCGCAGGCCAGCGCCGCGCACTCCGCGTGGTAGGTGCCGACCACGGCGGGCGCGTCATGGAAGTCCGCCACCGACGACGGTGCGTACCAGAGCTCGAAGCCCTCTCGATGCACCGAGGTCGTGCCGGCCAGGCCGCGCGCGTCGACTACCTGCATGGCACGGAAGTCGAACCGGCAGTTGTCCTTGGGCGTGCCGTCGGGCGGGTCGTACATGTGGCTGACAGGCCGCGGCGTCGAGCCGTCGAGGTAGCCCAGCGACGCGGTCACGAACGTCGGCCGACGGTGCGGCGCCCGGGCGTCGAGGCGGTGGGCCGTCTCGCGGGCAGGCTGGGGGCATTCGTCCATCGCGCGGTCCTTCCACGAGGTGCGGGGCGCAGCGCCGGCTGCGACTCCAGGTGGCGGAACACAACGGGCAAGGCCTGCGCCGGAGCGTTCGCCGAGGAGGCATTGCAGCGCAGCCCCCGGCCGCCTTCAAGCGACGGTTTCGCGGCCATCGCATGCGCTGCAAGCATGCGAATGGCGGGAACAACGCGGCTTGCATACGGTGCCTTGGCGGACGGCATTCCTGAAGCGCATGCCATGCGGCGAATTGATCGCTTGAGGGCAGGCCGGCGCGGCGTCCACAGTGCGGGCACCGCCATCTCCGGGCGACCTCGACGTCGCCCCCACTCCGATGACTTCCAGTCCAGCCGCCGCCGCCGCCCGCCGCTCGCTCCGGGTTCCCACGCTCTGCGCCGGCCTGGTGATGGGCGTGGCCCTGGGTATCCGCCATGTCCAGGGCCTGTTCATGCTGCCGATGACGCTGGAACACGGCTGGCCCCGCGAGACCTTCGCCTTCGCGCTGGCCCTGCAGAACCTCGCGTTCGGCCTCGCGCAGCCCCTGACCGGCCTGCTGGCCGATCGCTGGGGCGGCGCGCGCGTCGTCGCCTTCGGCGCGCTGCTGTACGGCATCGGGCTGGCGACGATGGCCGGCGCGTCGACGCCGGCGGTGCTCGTCCTGGGCTGCGGGGCAGTCATCGGCGTGGCGCTGTCGTGCACGGCGTTCGGCGTCGTCTACGGGATCCTGAGCCGCCTGGCGCCCGAGGCCGAGCGCGGTTGGTCGCTCGGGCTGGCCGGGGCGATCGGCGGCATCGGGCAATTCATCGCGGTGCCGTCGACGCAAGGGCTGCAGGACTACCTGGGCTGGAAGGGCGCCCTGCTGGCGCTCGGCGCGGCGATCGCGCTGGCCGGCTTGCTGGCGCCCACGCTGCGCGCCCCGGACCGCGGGCGCACGGGCGGCGCGGCACCCGATCCGGTCGACGCGCCGCTGCCGATGCGCACGGCCGTGCGCCAGGCGCTCGGGCACCGCGGCTTCTGGTTGCTCAACCTCGGCTTCCTGGCCTGCGGCTTCCAGCTGGCCTTCATCGCGTCGCACCTGCCCGCCTACCTGCTCGATCGTGGCGCGCCGCCGCGCCTGGCCGTCTCGGGCCTGGCCACGATCGCGCTGGCCAACATCGTGGGCACCTACGCCTGCGGTCGACTGGGGGACCTGTGGCGCCGCAAGAACGTGCTGGCGGCCGTCTACCTGGCCCGCGCGGCGGCCATGACGCTGTTCGTGGCGTGCCCGCTGTCGGCGACGGGCGTGCACCTGTTCTGCGCCGTCATGGGACTCCTCTGGCTGGGTACCGCTCCGCTGACCAACGCGCTCGTCTCGCAGATGTTCGGCGTGCGCTACATCGGCACCCTGTTCGGCCTCGTGTTCCTCGGCCACCAGCTGGGCGCCTTCCTCGGTGTCTGGCTGGGCGGGCGCGTCTACGACCTGACGCGGTCGTACGACCTCGTCTGGGGGATCGCGATCGCGCTGGGCCTGCTCGCGGCCGCCCTGCACTGGCCGATCGACGACCGCCCGGCGTCGCGCGCGCTCGCGCCGCGTCCGACATGAGGCGCGGGCCGGTCGGCAGGCGGCTGGCCGCGCTGGCCGGGGCCGTTGCGCTGGCGGCCGTGCTCGCGGGCGCGTTCCGCGCGTGGCTGGACCCGGTGCACGTCGCCGAGTGGGTGTTCGCGCTGGCGCTGTGTCGATGAACGCGGCGGCGCGAGGTCGGCCCGGTCAGGGGGCGGGCCGATGGCAGGCCACGCACAGCTTGTTGCCGTCCGGGTCGCGGAAGTAGGCGCCGTAGAAGTCGGGGTGGTACTGCGGCCGCAGGCCGGGCACACCCTCCGAGGTGCCGCCTTGCGCGAGGGCGATCGCATGGGCGCGATCCACGGCGGCCCGGTCCGGGGCCAGCCAGGCCACCATCTGCCCGTTGCCGGGCTGGTGCGGGCGCCCGTCGAAGGGCCGGCCGACGAGCAGGAGCGGCCGCGGATCGGGCGCGGATTGCCAGCCCGCCCACGGGCGCGCGGCGTCGCAGAAGCGGGCCTGGATGCCCAGCGCCGCCAGCAACGGGCGGTAGAAGGCCAGCGCACGGTCGAAGTCGTCGGTGCCGATGAAGACGTGGGAGAACATCCGGGCCTCGCGCCGTGCTCAGGCGGGCTCGATGCGCAGCGCGCACGCGGGCATGCCGTTGATGAAGAGGCGATCGCCCCGGGCCGCGCGATGGGCCTGGCCCGCCTCCAGCACGACGTCGCGCAGGTCGTCGTCCGTGGTGATCCATGCGGTGCCCGACACGCAGGCGACCTGGGCCCGCGCAGGGCAGACGAAGCGCACGGGCAGGCGGGCCTCCACCGCGAGGCAGACGGGTTCGAAGGCGTCGCGCGCCGCGCCGCGCACGACCCGGCGCAGGGCCTTCGCGAGGCACGCCCGCACGGGTCGGCGCATCGCGCGGCGTTCCCCGTCGGGGGGCTGGGTCAGGAGCTTGGGCATGGCGCGTGTCACCGGAGTTCGATGGGGCCATTGAGCCACCCCCGTGCGGTTGGCGACAGAGCGGCCGACGACACGGGTCGGGCCAGTTTGGACAAGCGTGCGGCACCCCCGGGAACGCGCCCGCCCGGCTCGTGCAGGCGCTCAGCGCCGGCGTCGCCCGGCCGCCGCGGGCATCGCGACGCCGGCGTCCTGCGGATCCCGCGCAGCGGCGGTCGCGATGGCGTCCATGGCCGCCAGCAGCTGCGCCGACTCGCGCCGGATCCAGTCGGCGACCTTGTCCACGTCGCGATGCGGCTGGGTGGGCGCATGGACGAGCCAATAGCCCGCATCGGTCTCGTTGTCGGAGGCGAAGTGCTGCAGCGCGACCAGCCGGCCGTCGGCGAGCATCGGCTCGATCAGCGCCAGGCGGCCGAGCGCGATGCCCTGGCCGGCCTCCGCGGCCTGGATGACCTGCTCGTACTGGTTGAATCGCATGGTGGACCGCGGGCGCACGGCGGACATGCCCGCCGACTCGAGCACGTGCGACCACAGCAGCCAGGGACGCCGCGGCTCGTCGAATTCGAGCAGCACGCTGTCGCGGATGATGTCGGCGGCGTCGGCCTGGGGCCGCAACAGGCCGGGATGGCAGACCGCCAGCAGCCGCTCGCCGAACAGGCGCTCGGCGCCGGCCGGCGCGGCCGACTCCGCGCAGTACCGGATGGCCAGGTCGATGCCTTCGGCGCGCAGGTCCAGCACCTTGTTGCTGGCGGCGATCCGGACGTCGATCGAGCGGTGCTGCTGCTGGAGCCGGCCGAGCCGCGGCAGCAGCCAGAGCGCGGCCGCGCCGGTGCTCAGCGTGATCGTCACCGGCCGGCGCTGTTGTCGCGTGTCGAGCAGGCCCACCACGTCCTGCAGCTGCTGCACCGACACGTCCGCGATGCGGAACAGGCGCTCGCCTTCGCCAGTGAACTGCAGCGACCGGTAACCGCGCGCGAAGAGCTTGACCCCCAGCACCTCCTCCAGGGCGTGCACCTGGCGGCTGACCGCGGACTGGGTGAGGCAGAGGTCCTGCGCCGCCAGGGTGATGCTCATGCGCCGGCCGACGGCGACGAAGCCCCGCACGAGGTCGAGGGAAGGCAAGCGGGCGATCGGGACGGACATGCGCGAACCTGGGCGGGGCCGGGGAGCCGACAGGATAGCCGCCGGCGCCGCGCCGCGCGGGCGTGGGGGCGGCCGATCGGGCGGGTCGTGCGCGCGTGGCCGAATCGGCCGTCTCCGCGTCGTTGCGGACACTGGATGCGGCGGCGGGACCCCGATGCAATGGGCACCGGGAGCGCGCGCCGCCACGGCGCCTGCCCACACCACCCGGATGCCCGAGATGACCCACCGCGACCTCGCCGAGAACGACCCGCTCGAAGACTTCCATGCCCGCGCCATCGCCTGCGAGGGGGCCGCCCGCGTGGTCCATGTGACGGGCACCGGGCCGGCGGTCATCGTGATGGCCGAGATGCCCGGGATCAGCCCGCACGTAGCCCGCTTCGCGCGCTGGGTGCGCGACGCCGGCTTCACCGTCTACATGCCGTCGCTGTTCGGTCGCGACGGCGTCGTGGCCGCGGCCGAGGAAGGCCTGCAGGTGATGCAGCGCGCATGCGTGAGCGCGGAGTTCCGCGCGTTCGCGAGCCGCCAGGGCAGCAACGAGGCCAGCCCGGTGACCCGCTGGCTGCGCGCGCTGGCCCGGCTGGCGCACGCCGAATGCGCCGGGCCGGGCGTCGGCGCCATCGGCATGTGCTTCACCGGCAACTTCGCGCTGACGATGATGCTGGAGCCGTCGATGCTGGCGCCCGTGCTGGCGCAGCCGTCCCTGCCGCTGGACGACCCGGCCGGGCTCGAGATCGGGCCTGCCGACCTGCAGGCCGTGCGCGAGCGCCTGCAGCGCGAGGACCTGACCGTGCTGGCCTACCGCTTCGCGGGCGATCGCTACTGCCGCGCCGAGCGCTTCGCGGCGTATTCGGCCGGCCTCGGCGATCGCTTCGTGGCCCGGGTGCTGCCGGACACCGCCGCGCGCACCACGGGACTGCCGCCGTTCTTCGAGAAGGTCGTCGCCAGCCCCCACAGCGTGGTCACCGCGCACCTGGTGGACGAGGCGGGCCAGCCGACGATCGCCGCCCGCGACGAGATCCTGGCCTTCTTCAGGCAGCGCCTGCGCTAGCCCGCGGCTTCGGCCCGGTGCGCGGCAGGTGCTCGGGCGTGGCGACGGCCGACGGCGATCGGAAGCGGCTCGGGCTCGCGCCGCCGACCCGCAGCATCAGCCGGCGCAAGGCCGTCGCGTCCTGGTAGCCCACCGCGCAGGCCACTTGTTCCACCGTCATCCGGCTCGACTCCAGCAGGGCCCGGGCGCGGCGCTGCCGCACGCTCTGCACCAGCGCCATCGGACTCTGGCCCGTGGCGCGTTTCACATGCCGGGCCAGCGTGCGTTCCGACATGCAGAACTCGCGCGCCAGCTCGCCCACCGTGGGCAGGTCCGGCAGGGCCGACTCCACCCGCGCCGCCAGCCGGCCGACCAGGTCGTCGCCGCTGGCGAACGCCTCCGGCACGATGAACGGGGCCTGGGCCTGGCGGCCGTCGATCAGCAGCGCGCGCGACACCGCATCGGCCAGCGCCTGGCCGCCCAGCGTGCGCACCAGCTGCAGCATCAGGTCGGTCTGCGCCAACGCGGCGCCTGCTGTCACCACCGGCCCGTCGACGCACACCATCCGGTTCGCGTCGACGCGGCAGTCCGGGGCCTGCCGCTGGAGTTCGGGCGCCAGCCACCAGGCCGTGGTGGCGCGCCGGCCGGCCAGCAAGCCCGCCGCCTGCAGCACGAAGACGGCGGAGCACGAGGCGGCGACGCGGCCGCCGGCACGTGCGTGGCCCCGCAGGGCCTCGACCGCCGCCCGCGCGTCGTCGCGCCCAAGGCGCTCGCGAATCGCGCGCGGGCTGTCCAGCCCCAGGCCGGGAACGATCCACAGGGAGGCGTCGTCGCGCGGGGCATCGGCCAGCCGGCCGGTGTCGACGTGCAGGCCCTCCTGCAACGCGACCACGCCGCCGGCCACCGAGGCCACGCGCCAGCGCGGCACCGGCACGCCCAGCCGCGGCGCCAGCTTGCGCGCGGTGCCCAGCACCGCCAGCGTCACCGCCACGCTGGCGGCGAACGCGCCGTCGAGCACCACCACCGTGAAGTCGTTCATCGGAGCCGCCCGTCCTGTGGATGTCGCCTGCAACGCTGTTTCTCCTTTGGCCCGGCCCGCTGGATGCGGCAGGGCGGCGGGCGCCCGTCGAACCCGGCGATCCGGGTCCCGGAACTGCCACTCCGCGGCAGTACGGCCGTCGCCACCATTGTTCCGGCTGGGCAGGGCCGTCGTCGAATGTTCTCTGTGCATGCGAGCATGAGCGGAACGGAGACGGCGCAAGAGGAGCGGGCATCGCAGATTGTTCCACCTACGGAACAATGATATGCATTTCGACGGCTTCCGACCCGGTGAAGGTCTCAATACAGTCTCATCAAACGGCCATGCCGTCCCCGAACCACCCGACACCGCTTCGAAGGAGCCCCGCATGAACATCCTCCAGATCAACTCGAGCGCCCGCGCCTGGGCCAACGGCCAGGGCTCGCAGTCGACCCGCCTGGCCAACGAGCTCGTCGCGCAGTTGCGTGCCGCGCATCCGGACGCGACGCTGACGCTGCGCGACCTGGCCGCCACCCCGCACCCCGCGCTCGACGAGGCGACGCTGGGTGCCCTGTTCACGCCCGCCGAGGCCCGTTCCGCCGCGCAGCACGCCCGGGTGGCCCTCGACACCGCGCTGATCGACGAAGTGAAGGCCGCCGACGTCCTCGTGATCGGCGTGCCGATGGTCAATTTCGGCATCACCAGCCAGCTGAAGAACTGGATCGACGCGATCGCCAAGGCCGGCGTCACGTTCCGCTACACCGCCAGCGGGCCGGTCGGCTTGCTCGAGGGCAAGAAGGCCTGCGTGGTGCTGGCCCGCGGCGGCGTCTACCGCGACCAGCCGCACGACACCCAGGTGCCCTACCTGCGCCAGACCCTGGGCTTCCTGGGGATCACCGACGTCGAGTTCATCTACGCCGAGGGGCTGGCGATGGGCCCGGACGCCGAGGCCCGGGCGCTGGCGTCGGCGCGCACCGAGATCGCCCGCATCGCGGGCGCCGCCGCCGTCTGCGCCTGACCCCTCTTCCCCGCGGCCTGCACCGGCCGCCGCCAAGGACACCTGCCATGACCCAGACCCTGACCGCTCCCACCCCCGCCACGACGGCGGACGTCCGCGTGCGCCAGCCGCGCACGGTGGAACGCCTGGTCGCCGGACAGCGCACCAGCGACGGCGACGGCGTGAAGCTGACGCGCGTGCTGACCCAGCCGCTGCAGCGCCGGCTCGACCCGTTCCTGATGCTCGACGCCTTCGGCTCGGACGACGCCGGCGACTACATCGGCGGCTTCCCCGACCACCCGCACCGCGGCTTCGAGACGGTGACCTACATGATCGCCGGGCGCATGCGCCACCGCGACTCGGCGGGCAACCAGGGCCTGCTCGAGAACGGCGGCGTGCAATGGATGACCGCGGGCCGCGGCCTGATCCACAGCGAGCTGCCCGAGCAGGAGGAAGGTCGCATGGAGGGCTTCCAGCTGTGGCTGAACCTGCCGGCGGCCGACAAGATGGGCGTGCCCGGCTACCGCGACATTCCCACGGGCGAGATTCCCGAGCTGCGCCTGCCCGGCGCGACCGTGCGCGTGATCGCCGGCGCCAGCCGCGGCGTGGCCGGCGCCGTGCAGAAGGCGCACACCGAGCCGCTCTACCTGGACCTGCACCTGGCGCCCGGCGCCACCTTCGAGCAGCCGCTGCCCGCCGGCCACAACGCCTTCGTCTACGTGTACCGCGGCGCGCTGGACATCGACGCCGGTGCGACGCGCACCCCCGTGCCGCGCGAGCGCATGGCGGTGCTGGCCAACACGCCCGGCAGCGACGGCGTGCGCGTGCATGCCGGCGCGGCCGGCGCCCGCGCGCTGCTGATCGCCGGCCGGCCGCTCGGCGAGCCGATCGCCCAGTACGGCCCGTTCGTGATGAACCGCCAGTCCGAGATCTTCCAGGCGGTGGAGGACTTCCGCGCCGGCAAGTTCGGCACGCCGCCCGGTCGCTGAACGACGCGTTCCGGAATGAAAGATGGCGCCCGAGGGCGCCATCTGCTTTCGCGGCCGAGGGGCGGGTCAGGTGCCCGACGCGGCGCGGAAGAAGTCCTTGACGGTGACGACGCCGTTGGCTTCGGTGACACTTACCACGATCTCGGTGAAGATGTTGGGCAGCGTCATGATCTGCGTGTGCGCCACCAGCGAGTCGGCGCCGTTGAACACCTCGACCGTCGAGTTGGCGGCCTGCGGCGTCGACACTTCCGTGTATTCGGAGGCCGTGGCGAACGGGATGTTGGACGCGATGCTGAGCGAGTTGACCGACATCGACAGCTGCAGGCCCTGGTTGTTCGAGGCCAGGTTGATCAGCCGGAACTTCACGCCGGACGACGTCACCGGGGCGGTGTTGTTGTCCGCGACGACCTTGGCCGTCGGCGTGCTGCCGTTGAGGTAGACCATCAGCGTGTAGTCGCCGCCCGCCTCCAGCGCGGCCGCCTGGTTGGTGACGGTCGTGACGCCGTTGGTGGTGGTGGACACGTCCATCGTCACCGCGACGGTGCTGCCGTTGACCGTGACGACGGGCGGCGTGCCGGTGCTGACGACGAAATAGTTCGAGTACTGCGGCGTCGTGTTCGACGGCAGCAGGGTGACGGCCGTGCTGGTCGGGGTGGTGCCGGTGACCGAGATGGCCGAGCCCGGGATGGCCGTGACGGCACGCACGCGGGCCGTGGTGTTCAGGTCGTTGACCGGCTGCGTGGACGCGCCCGCCGTGCCCTGGGTCAGCAGGATGGCGTTGGCCAGCACGCCGCTGGCGCCCGGCGTCAGGATGACGGTCATCACCTGCAGCGCGGTCAGCGTCACCTTGGCGGGCGACTGGAAGCGGACGTCGCTGATGCCCTTGGACACGCTGTTGGCGCCGACGACCGTGATGTAGTACGAACCGGCCAGCACGCCGGCGAAGGCGCTCTGGCTGACGCCCGCGACGCCGGAGGCGATCAGGGTCGAGATCCCCAGGTCCGTCGTGGTCGACAGGTAGACGTCGACCGCGCCGATGTCCACCGACGTGTTCAGCACGTTGATGTTGGCCTTGCCGGTGTCGGGCGTGACGGTGCTCTCGACGATGGGCAGCAGCTTGAGTTCGTTGACGAAGCCGTAGGCGACGAGCGAATAGCGGCTGTCCTTGTTGATCGTGCGCGTCTGCGCCGCGGTGGCGCTGGCACCGGCCACGGTCAGCGTCAGGCTGACGGCACCGGCTTCCACGTTGTAGAACTGGCTGGCCTCGCCGTACTTGACGTCGCTGGTGGTGACCTGCGTCGACTGATCCATGAATCCCAGGAGCGGGTATCCGACGCTCGCGTTGACCAGGCGCATCGGGGCGCTGCCGCTGCCACTGCCGCCGCAGCCGGCCAACATCAAGGGCACCGCGCCGCCCATTGCCAGGAACTCACGTTTTTTCATCGAAACACTCCACTTTCCAGGCCGAGCGCCTGTCATCTGAATCCAACATTATGGGGCATGCCGTGTTGCCGGTCTGTTGCCAGTGGCCACACGGGCGGGGCGACGCCCCGCGGGATGGAGTACCCCGGCGCCCGAAAAGTTCGATCGACCGGTGTCCGGATTAGGGCGCCGCCCCGATTTCGGCGGGCCGGGGCGCGGCCGTTCCGCTCTACCATCCGGGCCTTCGCCCGCCCGGAATCGACGATGACAACGCCCTACCCGAAGCTGCTCGCCCCGCTGGACCTCGGCTTCACGACGCTGCGCAACCGCGCCATCATGGGCAGCATGCACACCGGGCTGGAGGACGCCGCGCGCGACTTCCCGCGCATGGCGGCGTTCTACGCCGAGCGGGCCCGGCACGGGGTGGGCCTGATCGTCACCGGCGGCTTCGCACCCAACTTCGAGGGCTGGGTCAAGCCCTTCGCCGGCACCTTGTGGACGCACGGCGGCGCGCGCCGCCACCGTCAGGTCACCGACGCGGTGCACGCCGAGGGCGGCAAGATCGCGCTGCAGATCCTGCACACCGGCCGCTACGGCTACTCGCCGCTGTGCGTGGCGCCCAGCCGCCTGCAGAGCCCGATCTCGCCGTTCACGCCGCGCGCGCTGACGGCGCGCGGCATCGAGCGCCAGATCCGCGCCTTCGTGCGCTGCGCGGTGCTCGCGCGCGAGGCCGGCTACGACGGCGTCGAGGTGATGGGCAGCGAGGGCTACCTGATCAACCAGTTCCTGGTGCGCCACACCAACCTGCGCACCGACGAGTGGGGCGGCGCCTACGAGAACCGCATGCGGCTGGCGGTGGAGATCGTGCGCCGGGTGCGCGAGGCGGTAGGGCCGGACTTCATCCTGATCTACCGAATCTCGATGATCGACCTGATCCCCGACGGCAGCAGCTGGGACGAGGTGGTGCAGCTGGCCAAGGCCGTCACGGCCGCCGGCGCCACCCTCCTGAACACCGGCATCGGCTGGCACGAGGCGCGCATCCCCACCATCGTCACCAGCGTGCCGCGGGCGGCGTTCGGCTGGGTCACCGGCAAGATGCGCGCGGAGTTGCGCGCTGCCGGCGTGACGATCCCGCTGGTCACCAGCAACCGCATTAACACGCCCGAGGTGGCCGAGGGCCTGCTGGCCGCCGGCATCGACCAGTTCGGCCAGGCCGACCTGGTGTCGCTGGCGCGGCCGTTTCTGGCCGACCCGGCGTTCGTGGAGAAGGCGGCCCAGGGGCGCGCCGACGAGATCAACACCTGCATCGCCTGCAACCAGGCCTGCCTGGATCACACGTTCAGCAACCGGCAGGCGACCTGCCTGGTCAACCCGCGCGCCGGCTTCGAGACCGAGCTGAAGATCGTGCCGGCCGCCATGCCGCGGCGCTTCGCCGTCGTGGGCGCGGGGCCGGCCGGCCTGGCCGCCGCCACCACGCTGGCCGAGCGCGGCCACCGGGTGGTGCTGTTCGACGGCGCCGAGCGCATCGGCGGCCAGTTCAACATGGCCAAGCGCATTCCGGGCAAGGAAGAATTCGTCGAGACGCTGCGCTACTTCGGTCGCCGCATCGAGCTGCTGCCCACGCTCGAGCTGAAGCTGGGCACGCGCGTCGATGCCGCGGCGCTGGCGGCCGGCGGCTTCGACGAGGTGATCCTGGCCACCGGAGTCGTGCCGCGCGACCCGCGCATCCCGGGGCAGGACAACCCGAAGGTGCTCAGCTACATCGACGTGCTGCTGCGCGGCAAGCCGGTGGGCCAGCGCGTGGCCATCGTCGGCGCGGGCGGCATCGGCTTCGACGTCGCCGAGTACCTGGTGACCGGGGCCGATCGCGGCGAGCCGTCGCCCACGCTGCACCTGGACGAATGGAAGCGGGAATGGGGCGTGGGCGACCCGGCACGCACCGCCGGGGGCCTGGACCGGCCGCAGCCGACGCCACCGGCGCGCCAGGTCACGCTGCTGCAGCGCAAGGCCGGCAAGCATGGCGCCGGACTGGGCAAGACCTCGGGCTGGGTGCACCGCGCGACGCTGAAGATGAAGGCGGTGGAGATGCTGGCCGGGGTGAACTACGAGCGGGTGACCGACGCCGGCCTGTTCGTCACGTTCGGCCCCGAGCGCAAGGACGGCACGCTCCTGGAGGTCGACACCATCGTGCTGTGCTCGGGCCAGGAGCCGCTGCGCGAACTCGTCGCGCCGCTGGCCGCCGCGGGCATCCGGGTGCACCTGGTCGGCGGCGCCGACGCGGCGTCGGAGCTCGACGCCAAGCGCGCCATCGACCAGGGCACGCGCCTGGCGGCCACGCTCTGATCAGACCCGGCTGGCGGGCTGGGCGGCCTGGGCCAGCAGCGCGTTGGCGGCGCCCAGGCGGGTCTCGACGCTCGCGAAGCCGGCGATGCTGCCCAGCATGCCCAGCGTCATCAGCGCGGCGAGGGTGAACGAGGCGATCTGCGTGGTCAGGGACTTGGACATGAGGGACTCCGTGCGGTGAGGGGGTGGGCGCCAGCCGGTGGCTGCGGCGTCCGGGATTCGATGGTTGGACTGTAGGCAGCGCGTCCCGGGCCCGCCACCGCCTTGCGACGATCGGCACGCGGCGCGGCGCGGACCGCGCGAACGCGCGACGAACCGTCAGCTTCCCCTCACGCTCGCGTCACCGGGCACGGATAGGATGGCCGTCTTTGCGACACGTTCGAACCGACAAGGGTGCATGACGGAGGGCCACGAGATTCATTCGCTGTTCTGGTATGCCGTGACACGGCTGGGCGAGGCCCAGATCCTGCTGCCGGCCTTTCTCGCGGGGGCGCTGTGGCTCGCGCTCGCGCGTCCCGCGGGCGCCCGCGGGCGGCTCGCCCAGGGTGCCGCGCATGCGCACGACCATCCGGCGCGCGGCTCGGCGTGGCGCTGGCTCGCGGCCATCGTCGCCACCACCGCCATCACCACCACCAGCAAGGTGGCGTTCCTGGGCTTCGGGCTGGGGATCGCGGCGCTCGACTTCACCGGCTTTTCCGGCCACTCGATGTATGCCACCGCCATCCTGCCGGTGCTGGCGGCCATCGTCGGCGGGCGCCGCGGCGCGGTGGTGGGCGTGCTGCTGGCCGCGCTGGTCACCTATTCGCGCGTCAACCTCAACGCCCACTCGTGGAGCGAGGCGCTGGCGGGCATGGTGCTGGGCGCCGCCGCCGCCGGCTGGACGCTGGCCGCCTACCTGGCCCATCCGGGCGCGGTGCGCGCGCCGTGGTGGCTGCCGCTGCTGCTGGGCGCCTGGCTCACGCTGCTGCCAATGCGCGCGCCGCCGTCGCGCACGCACAGCCTGGTGGTGTCGGTCGCGTTGAAGCTGTCGGGCCGGACCCGGCCGTACACCCGCTTCGAGCTGCTGGCCGGGCTGGTCCACCCGGGCTGGGACCAGGCGCCGGCGGCGCCACCGGGACGCTAGCGCGCGCCGGCGTCAGTGCCAGGCGAACGGCATGACGCCGATCAGCAGCCCGTGCAGCCAGAACGCGAACAGCACCCAGGCCAGCACGCCCGCCACCACCACGATGGCGGTGCGGCCCGAGCGGGCCGGGGCGACGGCCGGCTCGGTGCCGGCGCGGCGGCGCTGGCGCACCGCGCGGAAGTCGAGCACGCTCCAGGCGAGGAAGCTGCCGAACAGCACGACGTCGGCCAGCGTGCCGTTGGCCAGCAGGTGGCCGGCGGCCCAGCACTTCACGCCGACGATCATCGGATCCTTCAGCCGCGCCTTGATGCCGTTGGCCGGCACCTTGCTGGCGGCCAGCAGGATGAAGGCCGCCAAGGTCAGCAGCGCGGCCACGTCGTGCGTCCAGCGCGGCGGCGCCCACAGCAGCACGGTCTGCTGGCGCGCCTGGCCGAAGCCCACGCAGATCAGGACGAAGCCGACCAGGGCGACCACGGTGTAGAGCCCCTTCCACGCATTGGGCCCGCGCGCCGCGACGACGCGCGTGCGCCAGCCGTCGGCGACGATGCGCACCGAGTGGATGCCGAGGAACAGGACGAGGCCGACGACGAGGATGAGCATGGGCGCCATCATGACGGCGTCCGCGCCGGCGCGCTATCCTCGTTGGCACTCCCCCATTTCACCGAGAGCCCTCCGCCATGGACACGCCGACCCCGCCCGCCAAGCGCTACTACTGGGAGGACTTCACCGTCGGCCGGGTGATGAAGTTGGGCAGCACCCCCGTCACCCGCGAAGCCACGCTGGCGTTCGCGCGGCAGTTCGACCCGCAGCCGTTCCACCTGGACGACGCGGCAGCCGCCGCGTCGCTGTTCGGCCGCCTGTCGGCCAGCGGCTGGCACACCTGCGCGATGACGATGCGGCTGATGTGCGACAGCTACCTCAACGACTCGGCCAGCCTGGGCTCGCCCGGCATCGACGAACTGCGCTGGCTCAGGCCGGTGTGCCCGGGCGACACGCTCAGCGCGGAGATGACGGTGCTGGAGGCGCGCGTGATGAACAGCAAGCCGCACGTCGGGCTGGTGCTCTCGCGCTGGCGCGTTTTCAACCAGGATGGCGCCGACGTGATGACGATGCAGGGCTGGGGCATGTTCGCGCTGCGCCATCCGGCGCCGCGCGCCGGCCATGAGTGAGCACCAGTTCGACGCGATGGGATGCAATTGGTATTACGACTGGCTTATGCGAAAACACGATCGATGACGGCATCATCTACGGGTTTCTGCCTAGAATTCACCTGGGAAACGGGGTCGCGGGACAGGCGTCCCGCCGTGCCGCGACGTCGTTGACAGCGGTCTCTCATGGTACTATAGTGGTATCACACCTATGAGCCACACCTGCTATCACCCCGCCTTCGAACAGGCCGACATCCGCTACGCCCTGGGCGTTGACGGCGGCGGCACGGGCACCCGCGTCCGGCTGTGGACCAGCGGCGGTGCACTGGTCGGCCATGGCGAGGCGGGCCCCTCGGCGCTGGCCCAGGGCACCGAACAGGCCTGGAAGCACATCGGCCAGGCCGTCGAGCGGGCGTTCGCGTCGGCCGGCCTGGTCCTGCCCAACCCGAACCACTGCGTGCTGGGCCTGGGCCTGGCCGGCGCGGTGGCGCCGCACCTGGCGGCCGCGTTCTTCCGCGCTGCCCCCGAGTACGCGCTGATCGTGCTGGAGACCGACTCGCGCACCGCGCTGATGGGCGCCCACGCCGGGCGCCCCGGCGCCATCATCGCGGTGGGCACCGGCGCGGTCGGCGAGGCCCTGCATGCCGACGGCCGCCGCGTGGCGGTCAGCGGCTGGGGCTTCCCGGTCGGCGACGAAGGCAGCGGCGCCTGGCTGGGCCTGCGCGCGATGCAGATCGCCCACCGCGCCCTCGACGGCCGCGCGAGCGCCGGCACGCTGGCGCAGGCGGTCTGGCGCCAGGTGGGCGACCGCCGCGACGCGCTGCTGGAGTGGTCCTCGTCGGCCGGGCAGCACGAATACGCCCAGCTCGCGCCGCTCGTCTTCGAGTGCGCCGGCACCGATGCCGCGGCGCAATCCCTGGTGCAGGAAATCGGACAGGAAATCGAAGACATGGCGCTTGCGCTCGACCCCGGGCTCCAACTGCCCATCGTGCTGCTGGGCAGCATCGGCCTGCGCATGGTCGACCGGCTGCCGCCGGCCCTGCGCGCCCGCCTGGTCGAGGCCTCCGGCGACGCGGTCGACGGCGCGCACCGCCTGGTGCGCCAGCAGATGAAGGAAGCGGTCGCATGAGCGGTGCACGCCAGCAGATCAGCGGCCACGTCCTGACGCCGCAGGGCTTCATCCGCGGCACCCTGACGATCGTCGACGGCCGCGTGGCGGGCATCGCGGGCCAGCCGATCAGCGAGGGCGAGGCGCGCGTGTCGGCCGAGCCGCTGATCCTGCCCGGCTTCATCGACCTGCACGTGCACGGCGGCGGCGGCTTCGACACGATGGAAGGCGGCGGCGCGGTGGCCGAGATCGCGCGCGTGCATGCGCGCCACGGCACCACCTCGATGCTGGCCACGACGATGACCGCGCCGATGGCCGACATCTCGAAGGCGATGGCCGCGCTCGCCGAGGCCTGCCGGACGCACCGCCGCGGCGGTGCGCACGTGATGGGCGTCCACCTGGAAGGCCCCTACATCAACCCGGGCGCGCTCGGCGCCCAACCCGACTTCGCGCGGCCGGCGTCGGTCGACGAGGTCAAGGCGCTGCACGCCATCGCGCCGATCCGCCTGATCACGATGGCGCCCGAACTGCCCGGCAACCTCGACCTGATCGCGCCGCTGCGCGCTGCGGGCTTCCGCGTGCAGATCGGCCACACCGCCGGCACCTACGAGGACGGCGTGGCGGCCCTGCAGCGCGGGGCCACCGGCTTCACGCACCTGTTCAACGCGATGAGCAAGTTCCACCACCGCGAGCCCGGCATCGCCGGCGCGGCGCTGGCGCACGCCGAGTTCGCCGAGATCATTCCCGACCTGCTGCACGTGCATCCGGGCGCGATCCGCGCCGCGCTGCGGGCCATTCCCTGCCTGTACTGCGTCACCGATTCCACGGCCGCGGCGGGCATGCCCGACGGCGACTACAACCTCGGCAGCCACCGCGTCACGAAGTGCCTGGGCGGCGTGCGCCTGGCCGACGGCACGCTGGCCGGCAGCACGCTGACGATGGACCAGGCGCTGCGCAACCTCGTGGGCATCGGGCTGAGCCTGGACGACGCGTCGCGCCGCGTGTCCACCCACGCCGCCGACTTCCTCGGCCTGGCCGACCGCGGTCGCCTGCTGGTGGGCGCGCGCGCCGACGTGGTGGTGCTCGACGCCGACCTGCAACTGACCCAAGTGATCGTCGAAGGAGACAGCATTGACCTCGCGGATGTTTGACGAAGCGCGCGAAGCCCCCGCGGCCGTGGCTCGTCTGATGGCGGCCGACCTCGCCGCCTATGCCTCGCTCGGCGAGCAACTCCGTGCCGACCCCCCGCGGTCCGCCCTGACGGTGGCGCGCGGCAGCTCCGACCACGCCGCCCACTACATGGCCTACCTGGTGATGGCGCGCCTGGGCCGCCTGGTCACCTCGCTGCCGATGTCGCTGGTCACGCTGTACCAGTCGCAGCTCGAATGCAAGGGCCTGGTCTCGTGGGGTTTCTCGCAGTCGGGCCAGAGCCCCGACCTGATCGCGCCGACGCGCTTCTTCCGCGAAGGCGGCGCGCGCACCGTGGCCGTGGTCAACGACGCCGGCTCGCCGCTGGCCGAGGCTGCCCAGTGGGTGCTGCCGCTGCACGCCGGCGCCGAGACCAGCGTGGCCGCGACCAAGAGCTACATCGCGCAGTTGGTGGCCGGCGCGCGCATCGTCGCGCACTGGCAGGACGACGCGGCGCTGCTGGCCGCGCTCGAGACACTGCCGGCGGTGCTCGAACGCGCCGCCCACGCCGACTGGACACCGCTGGTCGACGCCCTGGTCGACGCCGACCGGCTGTTCGTGATCGGCCGCGGCACCAGCCTGGCCATCGCGATGGAGGCCGCGCTGAAGTTCAAGGAGGTCTGCGGCATCCAGGCCGAGGCGTTCTCCGGCGCCGAGGTCAAGCACGGCCCGATGGCGCTGATCGAGGACGGCTACCCGTTGCTGGTGTTCGCGCCGCGCGGCCCGGCCCAGGCCGGCCTGCTCGCGCTGGCCGAGGACATGCGCCGCCGCGGCGCGCGCGTGCTTGTCGCCGCCCCGGTGGGCACGCCGGGCGCCGAGCTGCCGCTGGTGGTGGCCGGCCACGAGGACCTGGACCCGATCTCGGCGATCCAGAGCTACTACCTGGGCGTCGAAGCGCTCGCGCGGGCGCGCGGGCTCGATCCGGACAAGCCGCGCCACCTCAACAAGGTCACGCTGACCCATTGAACGCCCCATGAGCGCCGTGCCCGCCACCTTCCAGCCTGGCCACCTCGTGATGGTCGACATCCCGGGCACGTCGCTCGACGCCGCGACCGCGGAGTTCCTGCGCCGCCACCATGTGCGCGCGATCTGCCTGTTCCGCCGCAACCTCGGCACCGAGGACGAGATCCGCCAGCTGACGGCCGACCTGCGTGCGGTGATGGGCCCGCACTCGCTGATCGGCATCGACCAGGAAGGCGGCTCCACCATCCGCGCCACCTTCCTGCCGCAGGCGCCGGCGGCGATGGCGCTGGGCGCGATCGGCGACGAGGCGCTGTGCGAGGAAGTCGGCGCCACGGTGGCGCGCGGGCTGCGCAGCCTGGGCATCAACTGGAACTTCGCGCCGGTGCTCGACGTCAACAACAACCCGGGCAACCCGGTCATCGCCGAGCGCAGCTTCTCCGAGGATCCGGACGAGGTGGCGCGCCTGGCCGCGGCGTGGATGCGCGGCTCGCTGCGCGAGGGCGTGGCCTGCTGCGTGAAGCACTTCCCCGGCCACGGCGACACCGCGACCGATTCGCACCACGCGCTGCCAGTGGTCGACAAGTCGGTGGCCGAGCTCGAGGCGCTCGAGCTCCGGCCGTTCCGCGCGCTCGCGCATGCGAACGGCCACACGCCGGCCGCGCCGGCCGTGATGACCGCCCACATCGTCTACCCGCAGATCGACCCCGACCATCCGGCCACGCTGTCGCGGCCCGTGCTCACCGGCCTGCTGCGCCAGGCCATCGGCTACGACGGCGTCGTGATCACCGATGCGTTGATGATGAAGGCCGTGCACGACAAATACGGCCACGCGTTGGGCGCGGTGATGGCGCTGCAGGCGGGCGCCGACATGCCGCTCGCGCAAGGCAGCCTCGCCGAGCAGGCGGCCACGGTCAAGGCGATCGAGGCCGCGCTGCAGGAGGGCCACCTGCTGCCGGCCGACGTGAAGAAGTCCGAGGCGCGCCTGGTGGCGCTGGCCACGGCCTACCCGGTGTCGCCGCGCGCGTACGACCCGGCCCGGCGCGCTGCCGACGACGCCGCGATGCGCGCCGCGTGGGCGCGCGGCCTGACCGCGTTCGACGGCGCCGGCCGCGCGGCGACGCCGCCCGCGCCGGGCACGAAGCTGCGCGTGGTCACGCAGGACTCGGTGGACTGCGATGGCGTCTCCGAGGCCGGCCTGCCCGCCGCGCGCGTGGCGACGATGTTCGAAGGCTTTGCCGACGTGCACCTGGTCCGCGTGCGCGATCTGCGCGCGATCGACGCCGCGACGTTCCCGCGGGACGGCCGCTACAACGTGCTCGTCTCCAACCATCGCACCCGCTTCGGCGACGCGGCCGCCACGGCGCGGCCCGACCTGCACGTTTCGCTGTGGAATCCGTTCCAGCTGCTGGACATCGCGGCGCCTTCGCTGGTCACCTGGGGCTACTGCGACGGCGCGCTGGAGGCGGTGCGCGCCTGGCTCGAAGGCCGTGCGCACGCCACCGCGAGGTCTCCGGTGAAGCTCTCTCCCCGCGCGGCCTGAACGCGGGCAGACTGTCGCGCACCCCGTGTCGTACCGAGCCTCTCCGCCGCCAGGAAAGAATCCCCCCGTGACCAGTGAATCCGCCGTGCTGCCTCCTTCCACTGCCGCCGTGGCCGGTGCGACGTCGCGCCGCTCGCCGCTGACCTGGGTGCCGTCGCTGTACTTCGCGCAGGGCCTGCCGTTCTTCGCGGTGAACCTGATCGCGCAGCAGATGTTCGTCAGCGGCAAGGTGCCCACCGACACGATCACGCACTGGATGGGCATCCTGAGCCTGGCGTGGGGCATCCGCTGGCTGTGGAGCCCGTTCCTCGAGCTCGCGCCGAGCCAGAAGGGCGTGGTGATCACGTTCCAGTGGCTCGGGTCGCTGGGCCTCGCGGCCGTGGCGTTCGCGACGCACCAGCCGTCGTTCTTCGCGGTCTCGGTGGCGGCCCTGCTCGCCGTGTCGGTGTTCTCGTCGACGCACGACGTGTCGTCGGACGGCATCTACATGGCGCAGCTGAACAACCGCGAGCAGGCCGAGTACGCCGGCTGGCAGGGGGCGTTCTTCAACGTCGCGCGCTACGCGTCCGCGGGCGGCCTGCTGATCCTGGCCGGCAACCTCGAGAAGGCCTCGGGCTTCGCGACCGCGTGGGGCACGATCTTCGGCATCTGCAGCGCGCTGATGCTGGTGCTGGGCCTGTACCACGTGTGGGCGCTGCCCCGAGCCGCCGAGGTGCGCACGATCAAGCCCGGCGTGGACGACGTCGCCAGGACCCTGGTGCACGTGATCGTCGACTTCCTGAAGAAGCCCGGCGTCTGGCTCGCGATCGTGTTCATCCTGCTTTTTCGCGCCAGCGAAGGCCAGATCCAGACGATCGGCCCGATCTTCCTGCGCGCTGCGCGCGCGGCCGGTGGCCTGGGCCTGTCGACCGACGATGTCGGCTGGGCCTATGGCACCGCGGGCACCATCGCCTTCATCGTCGGCACGATGGCCGGCGGCTATTTCGCGGCCTGGCTGGGACTGCGCCGCGCGATGCTGTGGCTGATCCTCGCGATGAACCTGCCGAGCGTCGCGTTCGTGTTCCTCAGCGTCGTCATGCCCACCAACTTCGCGGTCATCGCCTCGGCGCTGAGCCTGGAGATGTTCGGCTACGGTTTCGGCTTCGTCGGCGTGATCCTGTACCTGATGCAGGTCGTCGCGCCGGGCAAGTTCCGCACCGCGCACTACTCGATCGGCTCCGGCGTGATGGGCCTGGGCATGAGCTTCTTCCGCTGGATCAGCGGCGATATCGAGACGGCGCTGGGCTACCGCAACTTCTTCATCTGGGGCCTGCTGTGTGCCGTTCCCGTGCTGGTGCTGCTGCGCTTCGTGCCGCTGGCGGCGACCACGCCCGCCGAGCCCGCGCCGCAGCCGGTCGAGCCCTGACGTGGGCCGTCCGCCGTTCTCGTGGCGCGCCCTGGCGCGCGCGCTCGCGGCCCTCGCCTGCGTGGCCGCGGCCGCGGGCTGCGTGGTGGCCGGCGCGGGCGCCGCGACCGCGCCGGCCGACCAGTTCTTCGACGACTTCTCGTACGCCCAGCCCGCCGAGCTCATCGCCGGCGGCTGGCAGGTGCGCGACGGCGTCGGCCACCCCGGCCTGCCCGGCGGACGCTTCGGCGCCGAGGCGATCGCGCTGCTCGACGACCCGCTGCAGGCGGGCAACCGCGTGCTGCGCATGACCGCGCGCACCGACGGCACCGGCCCCGGCACCGTGCAGGCGCAGCTGTGCCATCAACGCAAGTACCTGCGGGGCACCTACGCCGCGCGCATCCGCTTCAGCGACGCGCCGCGCGCGGGCGTGGACGGCGACCCGGTGGTCGAGTCGTTCTACGCGGTGGCACCGCTGGCGCACGCGTTCGATCCCGACTTCAGCGAGCTCGACTGGGAGTACCTTCCGAACGGCGGCTGGGGCTCGGACAGGACACGCCTGTACGGCGTGTCGTGGCAGACGGTGCAGATCGATCCGTGGGAGTCGCACAACTCCGCGCACGAGGAATTCGGCTCGTTCGACGGCTGGCACGTGCTGCTGATGCAGGTCACGAAGAACGCGGTGCGCGAATTCGTCGACGGCCGCGAGGTGGCCGTGCACGACGGCCGCAACGTGCCGGTCGCGCCGATGACGATCTCGTTCAACCTGTGGTTCGCCGTCGGCGGCCCGCTGCCCGCGGGCGGCGCGCCGCGCGTCTACGACGAGGACGTCGACTGGGTGTTCCACGCCCGCGACCAGGTGCTGAGCCCGGCCGAGGTCGATGCCCGGGTGCGCGCGCTGCGCGCCGACCACGTGGGCCGCACCGACACCGTGCCCGCCGCCAACCCGCCCTTGCAGCCCCGCTGCGACATCTAGGACCCCGCATCCCATGGCCAGTCTCTCGCTCAAGCAGATCCGCAAGACCTACGACGGCGGCGCCGAGGTGATCAAGGGCGTCGACCTCGAGGTGCGCGACGGCGAGTTCATGGTCTTCGTCGGGCCTTCGGGCTGCGGCAAGTCGACGCTGCTGCGCATGATCGCGGGCCTGGAAGAGATCAGCGAGGGCGAGCTGTGCATCGGCGACGCGTGCGTCAACGACCTGTCGCCGTCGGACCGCGGCGTGGCGATGGTGTTCCAGAGCTACGCGCTGTACCCGCACATGACGGTGGCCGAGAACATGGGCTTCGCGCTCAAGCTGGCCGGGCGCTCGAAGGCCGACGTCGCGGCCGCGGTCGGCCGTGCCGCCGAGATCCTCCAGATCGGCGCGCTGCTGGATCGCAAGCCCAAGGCCCTGTCCGGCGGCCAGCGCCAGCGCGTGGCGATCGGCCGCGCCATCGTGCGCCAGCCCAAGGTGTTCCTGTTCGACGAACCGCTGTCCAACCTCGACGCCGCGCTGCGCGTGCAGATGCGCACCGAGCTCGCGCGCCTGCACCGCGAGCTCGGCACCACGATGATCTACGTCACCCACGACCAGGTCGAGGCGATGACGCTGGGCCAGCGCATCGCGGTCTTCAATGGCGGCCGCATCGCGCAGGTGGGCGAGCCGATGGCGCTGTACGACCGGCCGGCCAACCTGTTCGTGGCCGGCTTCCTCGGCTCGCCGAAGATGAACCTGGTGCCGGTGACGGTGAGCGCCAACGACGACGGCGGCCTGCGCGTGCGCACGCCGGACGGCGGCGGCGAGTTCGCACTCGGTGCGCAGGCCCTGCACGACGCGCCCGCGGTCGGCAGTGCCGCCACCCTGGGTTTTCGTCCCGACCAGGTGGCGCTGGCCGCGGCGGGCAGCGGCGCCGCGGGCCTCGAGGGCCGGGTGGACCTCGTCGAGCGCCTGGGCGATGCGACGCTGGTGCACGTGCACTGCGCCGGCCAGGCGACGCCGGTGATCGTGCGCCTGCCCGGCCACGCCGATCCGCTGGCCCCGGGCAGCCGCGTCGCGCTGCGACCCGACCTGGCGCGCAGCCGGCTTTTCGACGGCGCGGGCGACGCGTTCCCGCAGCGGGCCTGAGCGGCGGGCGTGGATCCTGCGGCTGCGCGCAGGACGACCGGTCAGCGTGCTGCGGCCCCGCAGATCGGCGATGAACCATGAAAGAGGCCCCGGGACGCCAGCGCGTCCCGGGGCCTCGTCGTTCGCGGGCGCCTACTTCGACGCGGCGGCGGCCACCGGCGCGGCGGCGGCCTGCAGGCGCGATTGCGCGTACAGGGCCCACACGTGGGCGATCTGCACCGTGCCGGCCGGGCCACCGGTCACGGCCTGGAAGGCCTTGAGCGCATCGGCGTCGCGGCCGGCCTTGACCTGCGCGTAGCCCAGGTGGAGGCGCGCTTCGTCCGGCGCCTTCAGGCCGCCCTTGGCGATGCCTTGCTCGATCAGCTGCGCGCCCTGCGCGGCGTTGCCGTCGACGGTCTCGAGCAGGCCCAGCGACACCAGCGAGTTGCCGTCCTTGGCCGCCTTGGCCGCGCTCTCGTTGACCGCCTGCTGCGCGCGGTCGCTGGCCACCGACTTGTTGACGTCGGCGCGCAGCTTGTTGGCCTCGGCCAGGTCGGCACCGGTGAAGGGCTTGTTCGCGTAGGCGTCGTCGAGCACGCGCTTGGCTTCCTCGGGGTAGCCGGCATGGGCGGCCAGCGCCGCGTAGCTCAGGCGGTCGCCGTCGCTGACGGCGCCCAGCAGCTGGGCCTTCAGGCGATAGTTGTCGACGTAGAGGCGATCCGAGAACTTGTCGGTGCGCGCGGCGCGTGCGATCAGCTCCTTCCAGTAGTCGGCCTTCGGGTAGGCCACCGCCAGGCGCTCCAGCGACCACAGGTAGCCGGCATCGCTGTCGGACTGGGCGTACGACGTGGCCAGCAGGCGCAGCACCTTCTCGCTGGGCGCGTGGCCGGCCGCGTAGGCGGCGTCGACCTGCGCGCGGAAGCCCTTGGCCGCCGTCGCGTAGTCCTTGTTGACGTACTGCGTCTGCGGCAGCAGCTCGCGCAGCTGGGCGTCGTCGCCGCCGGCGTCGAGGTAGCGCTGGATCGCGACCGTGGCCTTCGGGTACTGCTCGCTGGAATACAGCACCGACGCGTGGGCCTTGAGTACCTGCAGCCGGTCGGCGGCGGGCAGCTGGTCGTTGGCCAGCAGGGCCTCGAAGTCGGCGGCGGCGGCGGTGGTGTCGTTGGCCGCGTATTCGGCCGGGGCGCGCACGCGCAGGATCAGGTACTTCTCGTACGGCGTCAGCGCGGGCAGCGCATCGAGTTCCTTCAGCTTGGCCAGCGCGCCGGCGCCGTTGCCGGCCTTGAGCAGGTCCTGCGCGGCATTGAAGGGAGCGGCGAACGCCGGGCTCACGGCGTTGGCCGGCTGCGAGGCGGCCGACGCCGAGGCCGGCGCGCTGGCGGCCAACGCCGTCGAAGTCGCGCCATGCAGGCCGGCGGCGAAGGTCAGCGCCAGCAAGGCGCGCGAGGTGATGGCTCTCATGTCAGTCCCAGGGGAAACGCTGCGCCGAACGAGAAAAGATGGTGACGAATGCACGCGGGCGGCGCCCCAAGCGCAAGGTGGAAAGTGCCGTATTGTCCTAAAAACGCGGCAGGCCCCCGGCGCGCCGACTTCGGCGACGGGGAAATGTCCGCGCGGCGGGCGGGCCGGCAGGTGCCAGCCCGGGCAGGACGCATGCCCGCCGGGGTTCAGGACGCGTTGAGCTCGGCGACGAAGTCGTAGGTGTCGCCGCGGTAGATCGACTGCGACAGCTCGATCGCCCGGCCGTCGCGCAGGTAGCCCAGGCGCTCGACGAGCAGGCCCGCGTCGCCGACGTCGGCCTCGAGCAGGCGCGCCTGTTCCTCGTTGAGCAGCAGCGCGCGCAGGCGTTGCAGCGCGCGCACCGGGCGGTTGCCGGCGCGCTCGAGCGCGTCGTACAGCGAGTTGTCGACCGCGTCGAGCGACGGCAGCGCCGCCGCCGACAGCGTGGCGTACTCGAGGGCCATCGGCGCGTCGTCGGCGTAGCGCAGCCGGTGGAAGCGGTAGACCAGCGAGCCCGGGCTCAGTGCGAGCTTCATCGCCTCTTCCGGCGTGACGGTGCCGCTGGAGCGCTTGATCCACTCGCTGCGCGGCGTGCGGCCACGCGCGCGCATGTCTTCCGAGAACGACGTGAGCTTGGCGAAGTTCTTGTCGATGCGCGTCGACACGAAATTGCCCGAGCCCTGGCGCTGGTCGAGGAAGCCTTCGTCGGCCAGGCCCTGGATGGCCTTGCGCACCGTGATGCGCGAGACGCCCAGGTCGGCCGCCAGCTGGCGCTCGGACGGCAGCGCGTCGTCGGGCCCGAGGACGCGCTTCTCGATGGCCTCGCGCAGCGCGCGCTGCAGTTGTTGGTAAAGCGGTTGACTGCCGTCGGGGTCCAGCGTGTTGAGTAGTTGTGCCAGCGCGCTCATTGCGTGCCCTCATTCCTGTTGTCGGGGGCTGCGTGACGGCTGCGGCCGTGGACCGGCGCAAGGCGTCGGCACGGCCGCGGGTCGCAGCACGGACAGCATACCACTCAGGCACCAAATAACCCGAATGTGCACCAGTCGAGCGAACCAGGGCACCGGGGGCGTGCGAACCGGGATTTGACGGGCTTCCAGCAGGTGAACCGGGTGTTGCCCAAACGCAATATGAGGGTAAACGCATAGAGCACTGGTCTAGACTGGTTGTACAGTGGTACTACCTTATCGCATACCAGGTTTCTAGCCCGAGGGTGCACCGTCCGAGCCCATGGAGAGACGGCACGACCCAATCCCAACCGGCCGCGTTCCCGAAGAAATGCTGCCACCCGAAAAGAGGAGCCCCATGAAGACGAAACTCACGCCCATAGCCGCCGCTGCCGCGGTCGCGCTTGCCGGAGCGATGGCGCCGGCGTCCGCCCAGACCGCCGCCCCGGCGCCGACCGCTGCCGCCTCGGCACCGGCGGCCAAGGACGCGGTGCAGACGGTCGAGATCACCGGCATTCGGGCTTCGATGCAGCAGTCGCTGAACCAGAAGCGCAACGCCGAGACGCACGTCGACGTGATCACCGCCGAGGACGTGGGCAAGCTTCCGGACAAGAACGTGGCCGACTCCCTGGCGCGCCTGCCGGGCGTGACGATCAGCTCGGCCGGCGCCACCGAAGGCGGCTTCGACGAGAGCGACCGGGTGTCGATGCGCGGCACGAACCCCAGCTACACGCAGACCCTCATCAACGGCCACAACGTCGCCTCCGGCGACTGGTTCGCACTCGATCAGACCAGCACGGGCGCCGTCGGCCGCAGCGTCAGCTACACCCTGCTGCCGTCGGAAGTGATCAGCAGCGTCGTCGTGCACAAATCGGCGGAAGCCAGCCTCGTCGAGGGCGGCGTGGTCGGCTCGATCGACATCCTCACCCGCAAGCCGCTGGACTTCAAGAAGCCGTTCTCGGTGGTGGGCACGCTGGGCGCGGTGCACGCCGACCTGCCGGGCAAGACCGACCCGCAGGCCAACCTGCTGCTGAGCTTCAAGAACGACGCCGGCACCTTCGGCGTGCTGGGCCAGGTCTTCTTCGAGAAGCGCCACCTGCGTCGCGACGGCGTGGAAGAACTCGGCTACGAACAGATCAAACCCACTTACGTGAACGGTAGCGGCCAGACGGTGCCGACGCCCATCGTCGCCGCCCACCCGGATCTGGCCAACGTCTGGTACCCGACCGCGATCGGCGCGGCCCTGTTCGAGCAGGAGCGCACCCGCAAGGGCGGCCTGCTGGACTTCCAGTTCAAGCCCAGCAACAACGTGACGCTGGACGTCAACGGCTTCTACTCGAAGCTCGAGGCCAGCAACTTCAACCGCAACTACCTGCTGTGGAACACGCACTTCATCAACCAGGGTGGCACCACGCTCAGTCCGGGCCAGTCGCCTGATCCGGGCTACGTGGTCAGCACGCAGAACGGCGTCAGCACGCTGACTTCCGCGACCTTCGCCAACAACGGCGCGCAGCACGGCATCTATGACCAGATCTCGCGACCGGGCGAAGGCGCCACCACGCAGTTCCTGGCCCTCGACGGCGACTTCCGCGTCACCGACGCGTTGAAGTTCAACACAAAGATCGGCGTCTCCAAGGGCCTGGGCGTCACCCCGAGCCAGGACGTGCTCGAGGCCGACGTCACCCACACCGGCGGCTCCTACCAGCTCAACGGCAAGAACAGCGCCCCCAGCTTCGCGCTGGACGGCCTGGACGCGTCGGCCACCCCGACGGCCGCGAACTACGGCCTGGACTGGATCTTCGGCGCCAACAACGTCAAGGTGAAGGACGACGAGGCGTGGCAGCAGATCGACGGCGAGTACACCGTCGACAAGGGCGTGCTGACGACCATCAAGTTCGGCGCCCGTGCCAACCAGCACAAGCGCGACGCGCTGGGCGCGGTCAACGCCGGTGCCAAGGGCGGCTGGGATCCGGCCACCTGGCCGACCCCGATCTCGAACTACCCGAACAACTTCGGTTCGAGCCTGGGCGGTTCGCAGCCGGCCAACATCTGGTACTTCACGCCGGCGCAGTTGGCCGCGTTCGACGCGCAGTACAAGAACCTGGGCGACGGCACGACCAACAGCGCGACGAGCCGCAACTACCCGGGCTTCGACTACTCGGTGCACGAGCAGACGAACGCCGGCTACGTCCAGGCCAACTTCGAAGGCGACAAGTGGTCGGGCAACGTCGGCGTGCGCCTGGTGCGCACCACCGAGCACGTGCTGTTCTACACGCCGGGCAGCGGCGACCCGGCGTCGACCAACAGCATCCCGGGCGCGATCGACTCGGCCTGGGGCTGGTGGCTGCCGCAGAACGTCAATCACTCGTACACGGATCCGCTGCCGAGCGCCAACCTGCGCTTCGAGCTGAGCAAGACGCTGATCGCGCGCGTGGCCGCGTCGCGCACCATGACCCGCGCCGACTACACCGCGCTGGCAGGCGCCGCCAGCCTGACGCCGCCGGCCAACGACGACGGCATCGGCAGCGGCAGCGCCGGCAACCCGAACCTCAAGCCGATCACGTCGAACAACCTCGACGCCACGCTCGAGTGGTACTTCGCCGATCGCGCGCTGCTGTCGGCAAGCGCCTTCTACATGGACCTGACGAGCTATGTCAGCCTGGGCCAGACCACGGGCACGTACATCACCCAGACGGCCAACCACAAGAACGGCATCCCGATCCAGTACACGCTGACGACCCCGGTCAACAGCAGTGCCAAGGTGCACGGCATCGAGCTCGCCTACCAGCAGCCGATCTGGGGCGGCCTGGGCGTCGACACCAACCTGACGCTGCTGTCGTACAGCACCGCCGACGGCTCGCCGCTGGTGGGCGCCTCGAAGACGACGTACAACCTCGGCGGCTACTTCGAGAACGACCTGCTCAGCGCCCGCATCGGCTGGACGCACCGCTCGAGCTTCTACAGCGGCCTGGATCGCAAGACCGCCTTCTCGCAAGCCGACGTGGGCGACCTCTCGGCGAGCCTGGGCCTCAACGTGACCAAGCAGTTGTCGGTGCACCTGGACGGGCGCAACCTGAACAACCCGAAGCTCAAGTACTACGCGCTGAATTCGGACCAGCCGCGCGCGATCTACCAGAACGGCCGCCAGTTCTACCTGACGGCGACGTACTCGTACTGATCCGGCCGCCGGGACGCCCGCCGCGGGCGGACCCCCTGCAGGCAACAAGGACGACCCGCGGGTCGTCCTTTTTTTGGTCCGTCGCCGAATGGATGACTGCTTCCTCCGGGAATGAGGGCCGCGGTCGGCCACCGCACGCCCATTGGCACGGATGGAACGCGTGCTCAGATCAGCGAGATGAGCGTCTTGCCGGCCGCAGACGCCGCCATGACACTGCCGCTCGCGAGTTCGGAGACGCCTTCGCCGACCGTCTGCATCCCGACTGCAGCGTAGTGGCCCAGTTCCTGGGCGGCGGACTTCGTCGCCGAGACCACGTCATCGGCGCCATGCTCGACTGCGTCGACGACAACCTCGCCGACATGCTGGATTTCCGCCGCCGTGTCCTGCACGACGTGCCAGGCACCGACCGCCGCCGCCTCGACGCCTTCGACCACCGATTCGCCGGCACGCTCGAGAGTTTGCAGGGCCTTGCCGCTGAACGACACCGTCGCACTGAGGCCGTCGACGGCGGCATGCCCGACGCTGGATAACGTCGAACCAATGCCGCTCGAGGCGAGACCGCTGTGTTCCGTCAGCCCGGAGCATCCCGGTCGACCCGAGGTGGCGGGCGCGTTGGTGTTGATGTTGGTGCCGAGCGAAGCGATGGACATGGGGCTGGTGCGGTTGCGCGACTGTCGGTGACAGGCGATCGATGACTCGATGCTACGGATCCGTCGCAGGCACGTAGCGGCGATCAGCAGTCCAATTGCGGTTGCCGATACAAGGCGGCAACATTCGCGCGGTTCGTCCTCGGTGGATTGCCCGCTGGAAGACCGAACCTCGCCTACGCCAACCTTCGAGCTGCCGTGCGCGACCGTCAGCAGCCGGCCGGGTCGCCAGGCCAGGGCGCGGAACGCCCCGTCATCGACGGCCGCATCGCGGCGCGAAGCGCGGCCGCCGCGCGACGCCGCTGTTCGCAGCGAAACGCTGGCGCCCGGTCCGCGCGTCAGTCCGCCAGCCGCTCCCGGAGGAACCGCCGCAGCTTCGCGTGCTGCTCCGCGCTCATCGGGCCCAGCACGCTGCGGTGCTCGGGCGGGATGTGGCCGGCGACATCGCGCCCGGTGTCGAACACGTAGTGCTCGAAGATCGCGCGCCAGGCCTCGCGCTGCGCGTCGGGCAGGCCGCGCAGCGTGCCCACCGCGTGCATCAGCGCGTCGAGCGCGAACGGCGGGGTCGCGTGGCCGGGGGCGGTGCGCACCCACCAGTAGTTCACCAGCATGTTCACCCTCGCCAGCGATTCCACGTGGTGCCACCACAGGGGCGGGATGTAGAGCGCGTCGCCCGGCTCGAGCTCGGCCACGCGGGCGTGCGAAAGAGCGTCGCGAAAGCGCGGGAAGCGCTCGAAATCGGGCCGCGCGAAGTCGACCAGCGACAGCGGCGTGCTGGCCGGGGCGTGGTCCAGCGGGCCGATGTACAGGTTGGCGATCTGCTCGGGCGGGAACAGCGTGAAGCGGCGCCGGCCGGCCACGCAGCAGGCGACGTTGTGCGACTCGTCGAAGTGCGCCGGCGTGGTGATGGCGGTGCCGAACCACAGCCGCGGCGCGACGCCGGCATCGAGCAGCGGCAGCACGTTGGCGTCGGTGAAGCCGGGCAGGCAGCCGGCGATCGGCGCGCTCTGCACCGCCACCGACGGGGCCTTCTCGAACTCGGCGTAGCGCAGCACCTGCTCCAGCACCTGGGAGACGGTGCGCAGCGTGCGCAGGAAGTTGAATCCCGCCATCGAGGCGTCGTAGAAGATGCGCCCCGCCTCCTCGGGCGGCGTCAGCAGGGCCGTGACCGGCGTGCCGTTGTCCAGGTCCGCGAGGTACTGCGCGATGGCCAGCGGCGACTCGCGGCCGCGCGCCACCGCGGGCCAGCCGGCGACCAGGCCGCGCAGGATCGCCGGTTCGTTGCGCGGCAGGATCTCGTCCTCGAAGCGGGCGCGGGTGACGCTGTGCCACTCGGGCAGCGTCGGCAAGGCAGGAAGAGGCGCGGTCATGGGCAACGGGGCAAGGGGGACGGCGCGCAGTCGACGGGGGGCTGCGCGGAGGTCTCCAGCATAGCCGGCGCGCCCGCGTTGCGCGCCTGTGGGCGGCGGCGCGCGCATCTCACGCGCGAAGGGTGACGGGATTTCATGCGGCGCGCGCGGGCCGGCATGCCCCGCGCCGAACAAAGCGCGGCGCCGGGGCGCGGGTGGCCGTGAAGTCCGCGGAACCCGCGGTACGGCGAGCCCGCAAAGTCAGTGAAAACCAGCGATACACGCGCGGGCGGCTTCCGTATCATTAATTAAATCAACTCATTTGATTTGAGAGAAAGCAGCGAATGAATCTCCAACGCCACCCGATCGCCGCCGCCGCAGCCCTGGCCCTGCTGGGCGCGCTCGCGCCGACGTCCGTCCTCGCCCAGGCCGCCGCCGCGCCGCCCGAGGCCGCTTCCGCCGTTCCGGGCGACGTGCAGCAGGTCGAAGTGACAGGCCTGCGCGCCTCGCTCGAGGCGTCGCTGGCGCGCAAGCGCAACGCCGACTCCGTCGTCGAAGTCGTCACGGCCGACGACATCGGCAAGCTGCCGGACAAGAACGTGGCCGACGCGCTGCAGCGCGTGCCCGGCGTCAACATCGCCTCGTCCGCCGGCGGCGAGGGCGGGTTCTCGGAGAACGACCGCGTGTCCATCCGCGGCACCAGCCCCAGCCTGACGCAGACGCTGGTCAACGGCCACATGATCTCGTCGGGCGACTGGTTCGTGCTCGACCAGGAAGGCGGCTCGCTCGGCCGCAGCGTCAGCTACGCGCTGATGCCGTCGGAGATCCTGGCCAGTGCGGTCGTGCACAAGAGCGCGACCGCCGACCTGGTCGAAGGCGGCGTCGCCGGCGCGGTGGACCTGATCACGCGCCGTCCGCTCGACTTCCACAAGCAGCTGACGGCCGAGGCCACGGCGCAGGCCATCTACAGCGACCTGTCGGCCAGGACCGATCCGCAGGCCAACGCCCTGGTGGCGTGGAAGAACGAGAGCTCGACGTTCGGCGCCCTGCTGCAGGTGTTCAGCGAGACCCGCCACGAGCGCCGCGACGGCCAGGAGATCTTCGGCTACGGCGCCATCGACCCGACCTGGGCCGCGGCGCAGGCGCACCCCGACCTGGCGGGCGTCAACGTGCCGGCCGGCATCAACTCGGCGCTGTTCGAGCAGACGCGCCAGCGCCGGGGCGGCCTGGTCGACCTGCAGTGGAAGCCGAGCAGCGACGTGACGCTGGACGTCAACGGGTTCTGGTCGCACCTGTCGGCCTCCAACTACAACCGCAGCTTCTACAACCAGCCGCTCAACAACCTCAGCGTGGGCCTGGTGCCCAGCAGCTACAAGGTCGTCAACGGCACGCTGGTGGCGGCCACCTTCGACAAGGCGTCCTACCCGGTGCCCAGCGCCACGCAGGATCCCAACCTCTGGGCCGAGGCGCCCGCCACCGTCGACCAGATCTACCGCCCGGGCGCCAGCGCCACCAGCAGCTACCTCGACCTGAGCGGTCAATGGCGCGTGACGGACACGCTGCACCTGAGCGGCCTGCTGGGCGGCACCCAGGGTGAAGGCAAGACGCCGCGCGACATCGGCTACGAGGCCGACTTCCTGAACTCCGGCATGAGCTACCAGCTCAACGGCAGCGGCGTGGCCTCGGTGAGCTTTCCCGGCGGCGACCCGGCCACGTTCAGCGCGGCCAACGTGACCACCGGCGCGGCGTGGGGCTCGAAGGTGCAGACCGAGGACACCGAGCACTACGGACAGCTCGACGGCGAACTGGCGCTGGACAGCGGCACGTTCGAGTCGCTGAAGTTCGGCGCCCGCCTGGCCGAACACCAGCGCAGCGTCGCCCTGCCGCAGGCCTCGGGCTGCACCGTGTGCGACGGCACGACCGCCGCGCCGCTGCCCACGTGGTCGGGCCAGACCTACCCGGGCAACTTCGGCAAGGGCCTGGGCGGCAACGTGCTGGCCGGCGTGTGGCAGCTCAGCCGCAACGACGTCCTCACCTGGGCCAACCAGTACGACCCGCTGCAGCCGTCCGCGGTCAGCGAGGTGTGGAGCGGCGAAATGCGCCTGAAGGAGCGCGACAGCGCGGCCTACGCGATGGCCAACCTGCAGGGCTCGACCTGGCGCGGCAACGTCGGCCTGCGGCTGGTGCGCACGCACGAGTCGTCGACGTCGAACCTGCCGTCCGATCTCTATCCCGACCGCACCCCGCAGGGCCTGGACAACGCGAACGGCACCTACGTGCCGGTGACCACCGAGCACACCTTCACCAACGCGCTGCCGAGCGCCAACCTGCGCGTCGACCTCGCCAAGGACCTGGTGGCGCGCGCCTCGCTCGCGCGCGTGATGTCGCGGCCCGACTACGGCGCGCTGGTCAGCGCGGTCAATCTCGACGACAACCTGCACACCGGCAGCGGCGGCAACCCCGACCTGAAGCCCATCCTGTCGACCAACACCGACCTCACGCTGGAGTGGTACTACGCGCCCCGGGCGCTGCTGTCGGTGGGCCTGTTCTACATGGACATGTCCTCCTATGTCGCCTACGGCAACATCAAGCGCGACTACGTCGACCGCAGCCATTCGCTGGCCGGGCAGCCGCCGCTGGTGGCCACGTACACGCTGTCGGTGCCGACCAACATCGCCGCCACCAACAAGGGCCTGGAGCTGGGCTGGCAGCAGACGGTGGGCGTCGTCGGCGGCGAGCTGAACTACACCTACACCGACGGCCGCGTCGCCGACGGCAGCGAGATGGTGGGCAACTCGAAGCACACGTACAACGCGGTCGCGTTCTACGACGACGGCACGTTCAACGCGCGCCTGGCCTACACCTACCGGTCGTCGTTCCTGGCGGGGTTGAACAACGCGTCGATCCAGCACATGGACAGCGAGGGCGATCTCGCGGCCTCGGCCAGCTGGAAGTTCGACGAGCACCTGTCCTTCACCTTCGACGCGCTCAATCTCAACAACCCGAAGCTGAAGTATTACGGCAGCGATCGCCGCCAGCCGCTGAGCACCTACTCGAACGGACGCCAGTTCTACCTGGGCGTACGCCTGTCGCTCTGAGCGTCCACCGGGGCGTTCGCCCGTCCCGGATGCAGACCAATGGACAGCTCGTTTCCGTTGGTGGTTGAGGGATAACACCGAGAACCACCAGTCGCACTGGTAGTACAGTGGTGTCATGTTGCGCGGAAGGCGGATCGACAGTCCTGGAGACCCGCTCGCGACATCTGGAACGATGGCGGACGAGTGGGTCTGCCGCCCGAAGTCGATAGCGGGCGTTGCTCCAGTCCGGTGGGTGGAGGTGAGTCGCGTCCTGTCGACTCACCTCTTTTTTTTGCCCGCGCGGCGCTCCTGGGCGGTCTTCGCGGGACAAAAAAATCCGGTCGACACCCCGAAGCGTCGACCGGTTCGCAATGCCCAATACGGAATTGGACCAGCCCGAAATCGTGTCGAGGAACTGCACCGGCTCAGCCCTGCGCGTCCGCCTTCAGCAGCACGCCGAGGTTGGGATTGAGCTCGTCGAAGATCGGCAGCGCAGCGGCGCCGAGCGCGGCGGTGTCGTGACCGGCCAGCCCCGCGATCACCCGCGGCGTCTGCCGGTTGCGACGGGCCGCCACCGAGGTGTGCAGCGGCTCCAGCCGCTCGATCAGCAAGGCCAGCACCGACGACGGCAGGAAGCCGCCGATCACGACGGCCTCGGCGTCGAGCAGCGACTCGAGGATGTTGACCGCCTGGCGCAGGCGTTGCGCGGCCTCGTCGAGCCAGCCGTCCAGGCGCGCGCGCGCCGCGGGGCTGGGATCCAGCAGCATCTGTGGCGTGGCGTGCGCCAGGTCGCTGATCTCCAGCGCCTCGTAGGCGGCCTGCAGCGAGACGTAGCGCTCCAGGCAGCCGCGGTTGCCGCACGGGCAGGCGCGGCCGTCCGGCACGACGATCATGTGGCCGATCTCGCCGGCGTTGTGGCCCGAGCCCTTGTACAGGTGGCCGTCGTGGAACATGCCGGCGCCCAGGCCGGTGCCGATGAACAGGTAGGTGAAGCTGCGGAAGGTGCGCGCGACGCCGTGCAGGCGCTCGCCGATGGCGGCGGCGGTGGCGTCGTTCTCCATGATCACCGGCATGCCGATGGCGGCGCCCACCTGCTGCGCGATCGACAGGTCCTGCCAGCCCGGCAGGGCGGTCGGGCCGACGGCGCTCAGGCCCTCGACGTCGAACGGGCCCGGCACCGCCAGGCCCAGGCCCAGCACGCGGCTCCAGTCGGCGTCGGAGGACTTTCGCAGCGTCTCCACCACGTCGCGGATCAGCGGAAGCGCCTGCGCGGGCGTCGGGTGGTCCACCGCCAGCGTGCAGCGGCCGCGGATGCGCCCCGACAGGTCCACCACCACCGCCACCATCATGCGCTGGTCGATCTGCAGACCGATCGAGTACGCGCCGTCGGGGTTGATGACGAACGGCGTCGCCGGCTGGCCGCGCGTGCCGCGTTCGGGCGCCAGCGCGTTGAGGAAGCCCAGCTTCTGAAGCTCGCTGGCGATGTTGGAGATGGTCTGCGGCGTCAGGGCGGTCAGGCGCGCGATGTCGGCGCGCGTGAGCCGGCCGTGCAGGCGGATCGCCTCCATCACGACGCGCCGGTTGTGCGACCGGGCGAACTCGAGATTGGTGCCGGACAGGCTGGCGACGGGGGGCTTGTTCACCGGAGACATGGAGACAGATCGGACCCCGAGTTTATTAACATAATCAATTTGAAGTAATACTCGTCAACCCGGATGCGCACCAGGCTACCGGGCACGTCGCCGACGCGCGCCGGTGAGCAGGCGGCCCCGCGAGGCACCGCCGACGTCCATTCTCCCCCGAGAACGGCCTGGCGCGGATCGCCCCGCGACAGCGGTCAGCCGGTGAATCAGGGTGTAAACCCTCAGCACGGGCGCCTTGACCGCCAACCGGTGGCTCAAGATAATGCAAACAAATTGATTTAACTGCATCCGCCGTGATCCCGATTCCCCGCCTCCCGCACGATCCCCGCCGCGCCCGCCCGCACCGGCGCGGCGGCCGCGTGCGCCGGAGGGTCGCCGCGCTGGCGCTGGCACTGGCCGGCGCTGCCGGCACCGCGGGGGCGGTGGAGCTGACGATGTGGGTGATGCCCGTCACCAACAACGCCCAGCACGACATCCCGGCCCTGATCGCGCCCTGGCTGGCGCAGCACCCCGGCACCACGGTGCGGGTGACGGTCCTCGACTGGGAATCGGGCTGGAACAAGATCACCGCGGCCGCCGCGTCGCGCCGCGGCCCCGACCTTCTCGAGCTGGGCAGCACCTGGATGCCGGCGATCGCCGCCATGGGCGGGCTGGAGCCGCTCTCGGCCGCGCAGCTGGCCGAGGTGGGCAACGGTGCGCCGTACTACGCCCCGCTGTGGAAGACGACGCAGGTGTTCGGCCACGCGGCGGTCTATGGCGTGCCCTGGTACGCCGACGTGCGCGCCGCGTTCTACCGCACCGACGTGTTCCGCCAGGCCGGCGTCGACCCGGCGCAGGCGTTCGCCAGCTGGGACGCGTTCCACGCCGCGCTGAAGAAGATCAACGGCCAGGTGGTGGCCGGCAAGCGCGTCGCCGCGCTCGCCTACGCCGGCAAGAACGACTGGAACGTGGTGCACAACCTCGCGCCGTGGATCTGGAACGCGGGCGGCGACGTGCTGAGCGCCGATGCGAAGCACTCGGCGCTCGGCTCGCCGCAGGCGCTGCGCGCGATCGAGTTCTATTCATCGCTGGCGGTCGAAGGGCTGGTACCGTCCAACGCGCTGGAGAAGGACTCCGACATCCTCGAAGGCGCCTGGGTCGGCGGCGACTACGGCGTGATCTTCTCGGGCCCGTGGCTGATGCGCCGCATCTTCGAAGCCCCGGCCGACGCGGTGGTGCGCAACCACTTCGACGTCGCGCCCTACCCGGCCGGCCCGGCCGGCCACGCCACGTTCTTCGGCGGCTCCAACCTGGCCATCTTCAAGGGCTCGCGCCACAAGGCCGAGGCCTGGTCGCTGGTCAGGTACCTGGGCGGCAAGGCGCCCCAGCTGCAACTGGCGCTGCTGTCGTCGATGATGCCCGCGCGCATCGACGCGGCCAACGACCCGGCGTGGACGTCGCGCCATCCCGTCTACGGCAGGCTCACCGCGATCGCCGCCGATGGTCGCGCGTATCCGGCGATCCCGGCGTGGGGACCGCTCGAGGCGGTCTACACCAAGCACCTGGGCCAGGTCGCCGAGCTCTCCTCCGGGGTCGGCGAGCCCTGGAGCGTGCCGGCGCTGAAGGCGCTGATCGCCACGACGGTGATCGAGGCCGACAAGGTGCTGGAGGAGGCCAATTGACCACGCCGGGCCTGACCGTGACCACCGCCGCCGCCGGGCCCCGCAGGCGCCGCCGCCGGTTCGATGCCTTCCCGTACCTGCTGCTTGCGCCGGCGGCGCTGATGATGGTCGTCGTCAACCTGGTGCCGATCGTGCAGGGCTTTCGCATGTCCCTGCTCAAGCTCAACCAGTACACGCTGAGCCAGTTCATGGACGCGCCCTTCATCGGGCTGCGCAACTACCGCGGCGTGTTGCTCGACCCCGACAACCCGGTGCACGCGGGCATGCTGGGCGCGCTGCGCAACACCGCGCTGTACTCGTTGCTGGTGACCGCCTGCGCGGTGGCGCTGGGCCTGGGCGTGGCGCTGCTGCTCAACCGCGACTTTTCCGGCAAGGCCGCGGCGCGGACCCTGCTGATGCTGCCCTGGGTGGTGCCCACCTACGTGGTCGGCACCCTGTGGGGCTTCATGTGGCAGCGCGACGAGGGCATCGTCAACCACGTCCTGGTCGACGTGCTGCACCTGATGGACCACAAGCCCTTCTGGCTGATCGGCAGCAACACCTTCTTCGCCATCGTCATCCCCACCATCTGGCGCGCGTGGCCGGTGCTGATGCTGATCTTCCTGGCGGCCCTGCAGGCGGTGCCCGAGGAACTGTACGAGGCGGCGCGGCTGGACGGGGCCAATGCCTGGCAACGCTTTCGCAACATCACGCTGCCGGCGCTCAAGCCGGTGATCGTGATCCAGGTGATGTTCCAGATCATCGACAACATCTACTCGTACAACATCGTCGCGATGATGTTCGGCAAGGGCGCGGGCTACCCCGGCGAGTGGGGCGACCTGCTGATGCCGCTGCTGACGCGCCAGAGCTTCAGCTACTGGCGCTTCGGCGAGGGCGCGGCGGTGTCGTTCGTCATGATGGCGGTGATGCTGGTCTTCGTGGCGGTGTGGATGCGCACCTTTCGCCGGAGCATGACCGATGAGGCGTAGGTCCCGCGAGCGGCTGCTCGACGTGCTGGTGTGGACGATCGTCGCGGTCACGCTGTCGCCGGTCGCGTTCATGGTGTACGCGTCGCTGTCCGACTACAACGACGTGGTCACCGGCCGCCTGGTCTCGGCCCGCTTCACGCCGCACTGGTCGAACTACCGCGAGATGTGGGTCAACGTGGACTTCCTCGCGTTCCTGCGCAACAGCCTGGTCATCTGCGGCTTCACGACGCTGTTCGCCACCGTCCTCGCCAGCCTGGCGGCCTACTCGCTGGCGCGCTTCAGGTTCCGCGGAAACCACCCGTTCAGCGTCGCGGTGAGCACCACGCAGGTCATTCCCGGCATGCTGTTCTTCCTGCCGCTGTACATGCTCTACATCCAGATCGACGACGCCGGCGTGCCGATGATGAACACCTTCCACGGCATGATCTTCCTGTACACGGCGATGTTCACGCCGGCCAGCATCTGGATCATGCGCGGCTTCTTCGTGTCGATCCCGCGCGACCTCGAGGACGCCGCGGTCATCGACGGCTGCTCGCGCCTGGGCGCCTTCGTGCGCATCGTGCTGCCGATCAGCGCACCCGGCATCATCGCCACCGCCTCGTTCGTGTTCCTGCTCGCCTGGGACGAGGTGTTCTTCGCCTGGGTGCTCACCTCGTCGCCCGACGTGCAGACGGTGCCCGTGGGCCTGCGCCTGTACATGGGCCAGCACGCCACCCGCTACGACCTGATGATGGCCGCCGCCGTCGTCAGCGTGATCCCCGTGCTGCTGACGTTCTTCGCGTCGCAGCGCTGGTTCATCAAGGGCCTGGCCGCCGGTGCGGTCAAAGGCTGATTCCGTGCCTCCTCAAATGACTCCTGAGACCATTCCCGCCGCCGCGCCCGGCCTGCCCGCGTCCACCGGTCCGCGCGTGCTCGCTTTCGACGTCGGCGGCACCTGGGTGAAGTACGGCATCGTCGACGCCCGCGGCCGCCTGCTGTTCTCCGACCAGCTCGCCACGCAGAGCGAGGCCGACGGCAAGGCCCTGCTGACGCGCCTGCTGGCCGTGGCCGCGCCCCTGGTGGCGCGCCACGCGCCGGCCGGCATCGCCTTCTCCACGCTGGGCATCATCGACGCGGCCGAGGGCCGGCTCGTCGGCGCCGTCGAGGCGATCGCCGGCTACTTCGGCCAGTCGCCCAAGGCCAGCTTCGAAGACGCCTTCGGCGTGCCGGTGGTGGTGGAGAACGACGGCAACTGCGTCGCGCTCGCCGAGGGCTGGACGGGCGCGGCCGCCGACGTGCCGCACTACCTCGCGCTGACGCTGGGCACCGGCATCGGCGGTGGCATCGTGATCGACGGCAGGCTCTATCGCGGCGCCAACGGCGCGGCCGGCGAATGGGGCTACATGCTGGTCGACGGCAAGGTGTGGGAGGACCACGCGTCGCCGCGTGGCCTGGCCGCCGCCGCCGAGCGCGCGCGTCCCGGCTGCGGCTTCGACGCCGAGGCGGTGTTCGCGGCGCGTGACGCCGGCGACGTCGAGATGGCCGCGGTCGTCGCCGCCTGGTTCGGCCTGCTGGCCACCGGCCTGGCCAACCTGCTGTTCGCGTTCAACCCGGCGCGCGTGGTGGTCGGCGGCGGCATCACCGCGCGCGGCCCGGCCTTCCTGCAGGAACTGCGCGCGGAGATGCGCCTGCGCCTGCGGCCCGAGTTCCACCGCATGTGCGACATCGCGCTCGCCTCGGCCGGCAACCAGGCCGGCCTGCTGGGCGCCGCGCGCCTTTGGCTCACGCAGCACGGCGGCGCCGCGGCCGCCGACATCGACCACCCACGCGACGAGTGACGACCATGCAAGTGCTGCTCAACCACGTCGGCTTCGCGCCCACCGCCCCCAAGCGCGCCACCGTGCAGCACGCGCAGCCGCTGGCAGCGCAGCCGTTCTCGGTGGTGGACCTGCGCAGCCGCGCGATCGTGCACGCCGGCACCACGGTGCCCACCGCGCCCGTGCCCGGCTGGCAAGGGCGGCACTTCGCGCACGCCGACTTCAGCGCGGTGACCACGCCCGGCCGCTACGCGGTGATGCTGGACGGCACCTGGCCGCCGGTGCAGTCGCAGCCCTTCGAGATCGGCGCTGGCCTGTTCGGCAGCCAGATGCTGTCCGACATCGTCCACTACTTCAAGTCGCAGCGCTGCACCGGCCTGTTCGACGCCGCCGACCGTCGCGCGCCACTGCTGGACACGCGCGAACCGCGCGACGTGCACGGCGGCTGGTACGACGCCTCGGGCGACTGTTCCAAGTACCTGTCACACCTGTCGTACGCCAACTTCATGAACCCGCAGCAGACGCCCCTGGTCGCGTGGACGCTGCTGGCCGGGCGCGACCGGATCCCGCCGCAGTCGAAGTGGCTGGACGAGCGCATCGTCGACGAGGCCCTGCACGGCGCCGATTTCCTGGTGCGCATGCAGGCGCCCGAGGGCTTCTTCTACACCACGGTGTTCGACCGCTGGAGCAAGGACGAGCACCAGCGCGAGATCTGCTCCTACGCGACGCAGAAGGGCATCAAGTCGGCCGACTACCAGGCCGGCTTCCGCCAGGGCGGCGGACTGGCGATCGCGGCGCTCGCGCGCGCCGCGGGCGCAGCGCGCGACGGCGCGCATCCGCGCGCGACCTACCTGGACGCCGCGGTGCGCGGCTTCGAGCTGCTGCAGCAGCGCAATGCCGAATTCCTGGACGACCACCGGGACAACCTGATCGACGACTACTGCGCGCTGCTGGCCGCCGGCGAGCTGTTCGCACTCACCGGCGACGCACGCTGGCGCGACGCCGGCGCGGCGCGCGCCCGCGCGCTGGTCGACCAGCAGGACGCCGCCGGCTTCTGGTGGTGCGACCGGGCGCGCACGCGCAGCTTCTTCCACGCCAGCGACGCCGGGCTGCCCTATCTCGCGCTGATGCGCTTCCTGGAATGCGAGCCGCCGCCCGAGCTCGGCGCGGCGATCCGCGCGACGCTGCTGCGCGGCCTGCGCTTCGAGCTCGCGGTCACGCGCGGCGTCGCCAACCCGCTGGGCTACCCGCGCCAGTTCGTCGCGCTGCCGGGGCGAGCGGCCGCCGCGCAATTCTTCGTGCCGCATGCCAACGAGAGCGGCTACTGGTGGCAGGGCGAGAACGCCCGCCTCGGCGCGCTCGCCAGCGCGGCCCGCGCCGCGCAGGCGCTGCACCTGGCCGACGCCGCCTTCGACGACGAGCTGGGCGAGTACGCGCAGCGCGCGCTCGACTGGCTGTTCGGCGCCAACCCGTTCGACACCTGCATGCTGCAGGGCTGGGGCCACAACCCGCCGCGCTACGAGCCCGGGTTCTGGAACGCGCCCGGCGGCGTGTGCAACGGCATCACCGCCGGCCTCGCCGACGAGGCCGACATCGATTTCCGCAAGCCCGAAGAAACAGAGCCGACGCACTCGTGGCGTTGGACCGAGCAATGGATCCCGCACGCGGCGTGGCTGTTCCACGCGCTGTCGTACGGGCTACCGATGCCGCCATCTCCCCCCATCGCCGCGGACGGACGCTGACCCCGCAGCGTCCGTAGCCGCCTCCAGAGGCTGCCATGTCCTTTCCGTTGAACCACTTCGCATCGGCGGCCGTGCTGCTGATGTCCGGAGCGCTCGTCCCTGCCCGCGCGCAGTCGGCCGCGCCCGCCCCCGACGCCGCCGCGTCGGCCCCGCTGCCCGCTCCGGTCGACGCCCAGGTCGTCGAGGTCAAGGGCATCCGCGCCGCCTATGCGTCCTCGCTCGGCAACAAGAAAGGCGCCGACGCGGTCGTCGAGGTCGTCACCGCCGAGGACGTCGGCAAGCTGCCGGCCAAGAACGTGGCCGACACGGTGCAGCGCCTGCCCGGCGTCAACATCAGCGCCAACTCGGGCGGCGACGGCGCCTTCGCCGACGCCAACCGGGTGAGCATCCGCGGCACCGCGCCGTCGCTGACGCAGACCCTCGTCAACGGCCACAGCGTCGGCAGTGCCGACTGGTTCATCGCCAACCAGGGCGTCAACGGCGGCGCGTCGGGCCGCAGCGTCAGCTACGACCTGCTGCCGGCGGAGATCGTCGGCCAGGTCACCGTCTACAAGACCGCGCAGGCCGACCTGGTCGAGGGCGGGGCCACCGGCTCGGTGGACATCCAGACGCGCGCGCCGCTGAGCCTGGCCAGGTCGCTGACGCTGGACGGCTCGCTGTCGGCCGCCTACAGCACCGCCACGCGCAAGGCCGACCCGCAGGTCAGCGGCCTGGTCGGCTGGAAGAACGAGGCGAAGACGCTGGGCGTGATCTTCCAGGCGTTCTCGGAGAGCCGCCGCGACCGCCGCGACGGCCAGGAATTCCTCGGCTACGACACCGTGAACTTCCAGGACATCTACGGCCTGGCGCCCGTCGCCAACCCGGGCAACGACCCGACCATCGCCGCGACGAACGCCGCCAACGCCGCCCAGCTCGCCAGCCTGCGCGCGGGCAAGCCCGGCCTGGACGGCGCGACCTTCGCCAACAACGTCAACGCGACGCTGCTGGAAATGAAGATGCAGCGCAAGGGCGCGATGCTGGACGTGGAGTTCAAGCCGACCAACGCGCTGCGCGTCGACGTCAACGGCTTCTGGTCCAAGCTCACCGAGACCAACCAGGACTCCAGCCTCGAGACGGAACAGACCGCGCTGATCGGCGCCGGCGTGCTGCCCGACACCTACACCGTCGACGGCAAGGGCCTGCTGACCAGCGCCACGTGGAACGCGGCCACCATGCCCGACTACCTGGCCACGGGCGTCTACCAGGCCGACTACGACAAGTACTACCGGCCGGGCGAGAGCGCCCGCGTGTACTACGCCGACGTCGACGTCGACTACGCGCTGTCCGACCGGCTGCGCCTGACCGGCAAGCTCGGGCGCACCCAGGCGGTGGGCGCCACGCCCAATGAGTACGCGTACGTGGTCAACGTCGGCAACGCGGGACTGAGCTACCGGATGAACGGCCTGCTCCAGCCCGCCGACGTCTCGTTCCCGGGCTTTCCCAACACCGGCGACTACACCGACCCGCACCTGTTCCTGGCCTACGACGGTCTCAACAAGGTGAAGTCCACCGACAGCGAGACCTACTTCCAGGGTGACGCCGAAGTGGCGGTGGACAGCGGCGTGCTGGACTCGCTGAAGTTCGGCGCGCGCCTGACCAGCCACCAGCGCAGCGTGCTGGACTACTACAACGACGGCTGCTTCGCGCAGCCGAGCGACGCCACCTACACCCAGTGCAACGGCGTCGCCGCCTGGAGCGGCCAGCTGGAGGATCGCTACGGCCAGGGCCTGCACGGCGGCCCCGGCTTCCTGCACACGATCTGGCAACTGAGCCCCGGGGCGATCGCGAGCTACGTCCACGCGCCGGGCAACCTGCCGGCCACGTCGCTGCCCTACTCGTGGCCCAGCAGCTTCGTCGTCGACGAGAAGACGCAGGCGTTGTACGCCATGGCCAGGCTGGTGGGCGAGCACTGGAAGGGCAACGCCGGCCTGCGCATCGTGCGCACGCGGCAGCAGGCCGACTACAACGAAGGGGCCGACGCGGCTGCGCCCGGCCAGACCGTCCATGCCGATCCGCACAACGGCGACTACATCAACGTGCAGACGACCAAGACCTACACCGACCTGCTGCCCAGCGCCAACCTGAGCTACGACTTCTCGCGCAGCCTGGTCGGGCGCCTCGCCGCGTCGCGCACGATGACGCGCGCCGACTATACCGACCTGGCCGGCGCGGTGAGCCTGAACGGCCAGAACGGCACCGGCTCGGGCGGCAACCCGCAGCTGAAGCCGGTGCGTTCCAGCAACTTCGACGCCTCGCTGGAGTGGTATTTCGCGCCGCAGTCGCTGCTGGAGCTGGGCGTGTTCTACATGGACCTGACGTCCTACATCGGCTACGGCCAGACCACGGTGACGGCGCCCAACCTGCAGCAGGGCATCGCCACGCCCACCTTCGACTACGCGGTGGCGGTGCCGGTCAACGACAAGGGCAGCAACCGGGGCTTCGAACTCGCCTGGCAGCAGCCGATCGCCGCGGGCTTCGGCGTGGACCTGAACTACACGTACACGCGGGGCCGCGATTCGAACGGCGCGCCGCTGGCCGGCTCGTCGCGGAACACCTACAACCTGCAGGGCTGGTTCGAGAACGACACCTTCAACGCGCGGCTGATCTACAGCTATCGCTCGGCCTTCCTCACCGGCATCGTCAGCACGCTGCCGCAGTACGTGGACGGCGCGGGCGACCTGTCGGCCTCGCTGGGCGTCAAGCTCACGCCGCAGCTGTCGCTGTCGTTCGACGCCAAGAACCTGACCGGCCAGCTCGCCCGCCAGTACGTGATGGACCGCAGCATGCCCGCGGCCATCTACAACAACGGCAAGCAGTTCTACCTCGGCCTGAAGTACTCGCTGTGAACCGTCGCGCGCGCGTGTCCCGCACGCGCGCCGGCCCACCCGGAAAGTCCGTCTTGATCACTTCCCTTCCCCGCCAGCGCATCCTGAGCATCGACGCGTTCCGCGGCATCACGATCCTCGTGATGGTCTTCGTCAACCAGCTGGGCGGCGTCAGCGGCGTGCCGCAATGGGCGCGCCACATGCCGGCCGACGCCGACGCGATGAGCTTCGTCGACGTCGTCTTCCCGGCCTTCCTGTTCATCGTCGGGATGGCTATCCCGTTCGCGCTGGCCCGGCGCCAGGCGCGCGGCGACGACGGCGCGGCCTTGCAGCGCCACGTGCTGGCGCGCGCCCTCGGCCTGATCGTGCTGGGCCTGTTCATGGTCAACGCCGAGGAGGGCTTCAACCCGGCCGCGATGCCGTTCGGCATCGGCGGGTGGTCGCTGGGGCTGTACCTGTGCACCTGGCTGATCTGGGGCGTGTACGGCAGCGCGGCGGCGGGCGGGGTCAACACCTGGCGCGCGGTGGGCGTGCTGGGGCTTCTGGTACTGGCGTGCGCGTACCGCGGCGGGCCCGACGGCAAGGCCTGGATGACGCACCAGTGGTGGGGCATCCTGGGCCTGATCGGCTGGTCGTACCTGATCTCGGCCTCCGTCTACCTGGCGTGCCGGGCGCGCGTGGCCGTGCTGCTGGCCGCCACGGCGGCGTGCATCGCGGTCTATGCGCTGTGCCACGCCTTTCCCGCGAGCCGTTATCCGAACTGGGCCGACCTGACCGACTGCGGCGGCCTGGTCTGCGAAACCTCGCTGACGTTGCTGGGCGTGGTTGCGAGCCTCGTGTTCTTCGCCCGGCCGGGAGAGCGGGCGCCGCTGCGCCGCCTCGTCCAGGCCGGTGTGCTGGCCGCGGCCTGCGTCGTCGCCGGCGCGCTGCTGCGCCCGGCCTACACGATCTCCAAGATCTACGCGTCGCCCACGTGGTGCCTGTATTCCGCGGCGATCTGCATCGTGTCGTTCGCGGTGCTGTACGCGGTGGTCGACCTGCGCGGCCACGTGCGCTGGGTGCGCTGGCTGGCGCCGGTGGCCGCCCAGCCGCTGGTGGCCTACCTGATCCCGTTCGTGGTGGTGGGCGTGGAGGACGCGCTGCACGTGACCCTGCCCGACGCCCTGAACCACGGCGTCGCCGGCGTGGGCTTCTCGATCGCCTTCGCCGTGTCCGTTCTCGGCGCCACGGCGCTCGTCGCGCGCAGGGTGCGCCTGCAGCTCTAGAGGAACGTCGCGGTTTTCCGGGTGCCGGGGTCGGGCGTTTGTTTGCATACTGCGCCGGAATCCCCCTATGCTGTCCCGGGCGTCGCTGCCCGGAATCCCAGGAGAACCCATGTTCCGTCGCCGGCCCTTGCCGACCCCCGCCCCGCCGCCGGCCGAGGCCGGCCCGGACTTTTCCTCCGCCATCCGCAACATCGCCGCGCAGGCCGCCGAGCTGGGCCGCGGCGCCGCCGAGCTCGACGGGGTGATCGAGGACGTCGTCGCCGCCAGCAGCCGCCAGGTGTCCGAGATCGGCCAGCTGGCGAGCGACATGCAGGCGATGGTGCAGTCCAACCGGGCGATCGAGGCCAGCAGCGGCGCCGGCCGGGTGGCCGTGGGGCAGGCCCGCGCGGCCGTGGCGCACGTCGGCGAAGGCGTGCTGGGCGTCGTCACCTCGCTGCGCGACGTGGCGCGGGCCGCCACCGACATCACGCAGATCGCGCTGCAGACGCGGCTGGTCGCCTTCAACGCCACGGTGGAGGCCAAGCGGGCCGGCGAGGCCGGCGCCGGCTTCGCCGTGGTGGCCGAGGCGGTGAAGGACCTGGCGGCCAAGGTCGAGCAGTCGTCCAAGCTGATCATGTCCACCGTCACCCAGCTCGACGCGCGCATCGACACCCTGGCGGCCAGCATCACCGAGAGCAAGGACGCGACGCAGCACAGTCCCTTCCACCAGGCGCTGGCGCAGGTGGAGGCGAGCGTCAACGAGATCGTCGAGGCCACGCGGCGCAACCTCGAGACCTGCCAGGGCGTCAGCGCCGAGGTCGCCGCGATGGCCGGGTCGGTGGCCAGCGGCGCCGACACGCTCAAGGCCGTCAACGCCAACACGCGCAACTTCCTGAAGGCCTCCGAGACGCTGGCCGAGATCACCAACGAGTGCGGCGCGCAGACGCCCGACACGCCGTTCATCGAGGCCGTGCAGCGCGGTGCCGCACGGCTGTCCGAGGCGCTCGAGCAGGCATTGGCGCAGGGCCGCATCTCCCTGGACGACCTGTTCGACGAGAAGTACCAGCCGGTGCCCGGCAGCAATCCGGCCCAGGTCATGACGCGCTACGTGGCGCTCACCGACGAGCTGTTCCCGCCGGTGCAGGAGGAACTGCTGGCGTTCGACGCCAAGGTGGTGTTCTGCGCGGCGGTGGACCGCAACGGCTACCTGCCCACGCACAACCGGAAGTTCTCGCAGCCCCAGGGCGCCGACCCGATCTGGAACGCGGCGCACGCGCGCAACCGCCGCCTCTTCAACGACCGCACCGGGCTGGCCGCGGGCCGCAACACGCACCGCTTCCTGCTGCAGACCTACCGGCGCGACATGGGCGGCGGCCAGCGCGTGCTGATGAAGGACCTGTCGGCGCCGATCACCGTCCGCGGCCGGCACTGGGGCGGCCTGCGCCTGGCCTACGCGTTCTAGGGCAGGTTGCCAGCCCCGGCCGGGCCGTGCCGGGGCCGCGGGCGTGGCCGCCCAGCTGACAAAACGGTCATGTTTGCGTCAGCCTGGGGTCCGCCGGCGGCGGCTAGAGTGCAGCCTGTCCCGCCCACTCGAGATTGCCCGCCGGCCATGCCTGTTCGTTCCCCTGTTGTCGCCCTGGTGGCCGCCGCGCTGCTGGCGGCCTGCGCCGCCGGGCCGGACTACGTGCGCCCCCCGCTGGCGGTGCCCGCCGCCTACAAGGAGGCGGGCGACTGGCAGCCGGCCGACCCGCGGCCCGCCGCCAGCGGCCTGGCGTGGTGGCAGGCCTATGGCGACACCGCGCTCGACGCGCTGATGGCCGATGCGGCGCGCGCCAACCAGAACATCCGCCAGGCCGAGGCCGCGTATCGCCAGGCCAGGGCGCTCGCCGACGCCGACCGCGCGGGGCTGTTCCCGTCCCTGGGCATCAACGCCGGTGCGGCGCGCGCACGCACGAACTCGAGCGGCGTACGGGTGGGCAACGACTTCAGCCTGGGCCTGGCGGCGAGCTGGGAGCCCGACCTGTGGGGCAGCGTGCGGCGCACGATCGAGGCCGGCGACGCGGGCGCCCAGGCGAGCGCGGACGACCTCGCGGCCGCGCGCCTGAGCATCCAGACCACGCTGGCGCAGGACTACCTGCAGCTGCGCATCGCCGACCAGCAGCGCGACCTGTACGCGGCCACCGTCGAGGCCTACGCCAAGGCGCTCAAGCTCACCCGGGCGCAGCACGACGCCGGCGTGGCGCTGCAGTCCGACGTCGCGCTGGCCGAGAGCCAGCTCGCGCAGGCGCAGGCCGCGGCGGTCGACCTGGAAGCCACGCGGGCGCAGCTCGAGCACGCCATCGCCGTGCTCACCGGGCGCGCCCCGGCGCAGTTCGCGCTGGCACCCGCGCCCGCGAACCAGCCGCTGGCGCTGCGAATGCCCGCCAGCCCCGCCGGCCTGCCGTCGCAGCTGCTGGAGCATCGGCCCGACATCGCCGGCGCCGAGCGCCGCGCCGCGCTGGCCAACGCCAACATCGGCGTCGCCAAGGCCGCGTACTTCCCGCAGCTCACGCTCAGCGGCGCGGACGGCTTCAACGCCGCGGCGCTGGGCAGCCTGTTCGATACCCCGGCGCGCGTCTGGTCGCTCGGCGCCGCGCTGGCGCAGACGCTGTTCGACGGCGGCCTGCGCCGCGCCCGCACCGCGCAGGCCGAGGCGGCCTACGACATCGCCGCCGCGCAATACAAGGAAACGGTGCTGGGCGCCTTCCAGCAGGTCGAGGACCAGCTCGCGCTGCTGCGCCTGCTGGACCGCGAAGCGGCGCTGCAGGACCAGGCCGTGCGCTCGTCGCGCCAGGCCGAGCAGCTCGCGCTGGCGCAGTACCGCGCCGGCACGGCCAGCTACCTGGGCGTGGTGACGGCGCAGACCCTGGCGCTGACCAACCAGCGCAGCGCCCTCCAGCTCCAGGGCCGCCTGCTGGCCGCCAGCATCTCGCTGGTCGCCGCCACCGGCGGCGGCTGGCGCGCCGACGACACCCCGGCCGGCGCGGCCGCCGTGCCCCCGCAATGAGCCGAACCGACATGACCACGACCTTCTCCCGCCAACGTACCACCTGGGCCCTCGTGGCGATCGCCGTCGGCGTGCTGGGCCTGGGCCTCTGGTCCGTCGAACGCCCGGCGCATGCCGCCGAGGACGCCAAGGGCAAGCGCGCGCCCGACGGCCCGGTGGGCGTCGTCACCGTGCTCGCCAGGGCGCAGGACGTGCCGATCTTCCGCACCGGCATCGGCACCGTCGCGGCCAACCAGTCCGTCACCGTCAAGGCGCGCGTCGACGGCCAGCTCGACAAGGTCGGCTTCACCGAGGGCCAGGACGTCCGCCAGGGCCAGATGCTGGCCCAGCTCGACCCGCGCACCCTGCAGGCGCAGCTGCTGCAGGCGCAGGCCGCGCGCGCCAAGGACCAGGCCACGCTCGCCAACGCGCGCGTCGACCTGCAGCGCTACACCACCCTGATCGCCCAGGAGGCCGCCACGCAGCAGCAGCTCGACACGCAGAAGGCGCTGGTCGGCCAGCTCGAGGCCACGGTCAAGGCCGACGACGCGGCGGTCAACTACGCGCAGGTGCAGCTGGGCTTCACGACCATCACCGCGCCGATCAGCGGGCGCGTCGGCGCGCGCCTGGTCGACCCGGGCAACATCGTGCACGCCGCCGACGCCACGGGCGTGGTGGTCATCAACCAGATCGACCCGATCTCGGTGGTCTTCACGCTGCCCGACGACGCCGTGCAGGACACCATCCATGCACTCGACGGCAAGACGCCGCTGCAGGTGCAGGCGTTCCCGCGCGACGGCAGCAGGATGCTGGCCGTCGGCCGGCTGACGCTGCTGAACAACCAGATCGACACCACCACCGGCACCGTGCAGCTCAAGGCCAGCTTCCCGAATCCGCAGCACAACCTGTGGCCCGGCCAGTTCGTCAACGTGCGGCTGATCCTGGGCCAGCGCGCCGGTGCGGTGACGGTGCCCGAGGCCGCGGTGCAGCGCAGCCAGGCCGGCGTCTACGTCTACGCGGTGGACGAGGCGACGAACACGGTGCGCAGCCAGCCGATCGCGCTCGTCCAGATCCAGGACGGCATCGCGGTGATCGGCTCGGGCGTGGCCGCGGGCCAGCGCGTCGTCGTCGACGGGCAGTACAAGCTCAAGCCCGGCTCGCACGTGACCGAGGTGGCCCGCGCCGCCTCGGGCGCGGCCGCCGGCGGCCGTGCCGGTTCGGGAGCGGGCAAGTGAGCGTCTCCGCCGGCTTCATCAAGCGGCCGATCGGCACGACGCTGCTCGCGCTGGCCATCCTGCTGGTGGGCATCGCGGTGTACCCGCTGCTGCCCATCGCGCCGCTGCCGCAGGTCGACTTCCCCACCATCCAGGTGTCGGCCAACCTGCCCGGGGCCAGTCCCGAGACGATGGCCTCCAACGTCGCCCAGCCGCTGGAGCGCCAGTTCTCGCTGATCGCCGGCCTGAGCCAGATGACCTCGACCAGCGGCATCGGCTCGACCCAGATCACGCTGCAGTTCGACCTCAACCGGCCGATCGACGGCGCGGCGCTGGACGTCCAGGCGGCCATCAACGCCTCCAGCGGCCAGTTGCCGGCCAACCTGCCGAGCCCGCCGACCTTCCGCAAGGTCAATCCGGCGGACTCGCCCATCATGCTGCTGGCGGTGCACTCCGACACGCTGCCGCTGATCCAGACCAACGACTACGCGGACAACATCCTCGCCCAGCAGATCTCGCAGATCTCGGGCGTGGGCCTGGTCAACATCGGCGGCGCCCAGAAGCCGGCCGTGCGCATCCAGGTCGACCCGGCCCGGCTGGCGGCCATCGGCATGAGCCTGGAGGACATCCGCGGGGTCATCGCCACCGTCTCGGTCAACGCGCCCAAGGGCACGATCGACGGCGCGACCCAGGCCTTCACCGTCTACACCAACGACCAGCTGCTGGCGGCCAAGCCCTGGAACGACGTCATCCTTGCCTACCGGAACGGCGCGCCGGTGCGGGTGCGCGACATCGGCGTGGCCGTCGACGCGCCCGAGAACAACAAGGTGGCCGCCTGGGCCTACTCCGGCGCCGCCGCGCCCGACAGCGTGGGCAACGGCCGCGGCATGCTGCTGGTCATCACCAAGCAGCCGGGCGCCAACGTCATCGAGACCGTCGACGCGATCAAGAAGGCCTTGCCGCGGCTGCAGGCGGCGATCCCGCCCACCGTCAAGGTCGACACCCTGATCGACCGCACGCAGACGATCCGCGCATCGGTGCACGACGTCGAGTCCACGCTGCTGCTGACGATCGCGCTGGTCGTCCTGGTGATCTTCCTGTTCCTGCGCAACGTCGCCGCCACGCTGATCCCGAGCGTGACGGTGCCGCTGGCGCTGCTGGGCACCGCCGGCGCGATGTACCTGCTGGGCTACAGCCTGGACAACCTCTCGCTGATGGCGCTGACCATCGCGGTGGGCTTCGTCGTCGACGACGCCATCGTGATGCTGGAGAACATCTACCGCTACGTCGAGGAAGGCATGCCGCCGATGGAGGCGGCGCTCAAGGGCGCGGGCGAGATCGGCTTCACCATCATCTCGATCTCGGTGTCGCTGGTGGCCGTGTTCATCCCGCTGCTGCTGATGGGCGGCATCGTCGGGCGCCTGTTCCGCGAGTTCGCGGTCACGGTCACGCTGACGATCGGCGTGTCGGTCATCATCTCGCTGACGCTCACGCCGATGCTGTGCTCGCGCTTCCTGAAGAACGAGCACGCCACCCGCCACGGTCGCCTGTACCAGGCCTTCGAGGCCGGCTTCGACAGGATGCTCGGGGCGTACAAGCGCGGGCTCGACGTGGTGATGAAGCACCAGTTCATCACGCTGATGGTGTTCTTCGCGACGCTCGCCTGCACCGTCGTCCTGTTCGTCGTCATCCCCAAGGGCTTCTTCCCGCAGCAGGACACCGGCTTCATCTTCGGAAACGCGCAGTCGACCCAGGATTCGTCCTTCGAGGCGATGAACCGGCGCCAGGTCCAGTTCGCCGACGTCATCCGCCAGGATCCGGATGTCACCGGCGTGGCCATGTTCGGCAACTCGTCGCAGTTCAACACCGGCAACTTCTTCATCGCGCTCAAGCCCAAGGACGAAGGCCGCAAGCTGAGTTCCGACGAGATCATCGCGCGGCTGCGCCCGAAGCTGGCCAAGGTCGAGGGCGCCACGCTGCTGATGCAGTCCGGCCAGGACATCAACGTTGGCGGGCGCCTGGCGCGCACGCAGTACCAGTACACGATCACCGACGCCAACCTCGACGAGCTCAACGAGTGGGCGCCCAAGCTGCTGCAGCGCTTCCAGCAGCTGCCGCAACTCACCGATGTCGCCTCCGACCTGCAGAACGCGGCGACCACCGCGAGCCTGACGATCGACCGCGACCGCGCCTCGAGCTTCGGCATCTCGCCGGCGCTGATCGACGCGACGATCTACGACGCCATCGGCCAGCGCCAGGTCAGCCAGTTCTTCACGCAGATCAACAGCTACCACGTGGTGCTGGAGGTCACGCCGAAGCTGCAGCAGGACCCGAGCCTGTTCGACAAGCTGTACCTGACATCGCCGCTGACCGGCCAGCAGGTGCCGCTGTCGACCTTCGTCAAGGTGGACACCAACAAGACCGCCTACCTGTCGATCAGCCACCAGAGCCAGTTCCCGGCCGTGACGATCTCGTTCAACCTGAACCCGGGCGTGTCGCTGGGCGACGCGGTCGACGAGATCAACAAGGCGCAGGCGCAGATGGGGCTGCCCCAGGCGCTGTCCGGCTCGTTCCAGGGCACGGCGCAGGCGTTCCGCGATTCGCTGAGCTCGCAGCCCTACCTGATCGCCGCGGCGCTGGTGGCCGTCTACATCGTGCTGGGGCTGCTCTACGAGAGCTTCATCCATCCGCTGACGATCCTGTCGACGCTGCCCTCGGCCGGCGTGGGCGCCCTGCTGATCCTGATGGCCGGCGGCTACGACCTGAGCGTGATCGCGCTGATCGGCATCATCCTGCTGATCGGCATCGTCAAGAAGAACGGCATCATGATGGTGGACTTCGCGTTGACCGCCGAGCGCGAGCAGGGCATGAAGCCGGAGGAGGCGATCTACCGCGCCTGCCTGCTGCGCTTCCGGCCCATCATGATGACGACGATGTGCGCGCTGCTCAGCGGCCTGCCGCTGATGCTGGGCCACGGCGCCGGCTCCGAGCTGCGCCGCCCGCTGGGCTTCGCGATGGTGGGCGGCCTGGTGCTGTCGCAGGCGCTGACGCTGTTCACGACGCCGGTGGTCTACCTGTACCTGGATCGCGCACACTACTGGTACGAGCGCAAGCACGAGGCGCGCAGGAAGCGCAAGGCGGCGCAGCGCTCCGCTGTCGACGGCACCGACGCCGACCGCAGCCTGCCCGTCGTCGTCAACGATGCGACGCCCTGAACCGCGCGTGGCCGCCATGAAGCTGTTGATCGTCGAGGACGAGCCCAAGACCGCCGAGTACCTGCAGAAGGGCCTCGCGGAACAGGGCTGCGCCGTCGACGTGGCCCACAACGGCATCGACGGCCAGCACCTGGCACTGGTGCACGACTACGACGTGATCGTGCTCGACGCGATGCTGCCGGGCATCGATGGGTTCACCCTGCTGCGCGCGCTGCGGGCCGTCAAGCAGACGCCGGTGATCATGCTCACGGCGCGCGATTCCATCGAGGACCGCGTGCGCGGGCTGCACGACGGCGCCGACGACTACCTGGTCAAGCCGTTCTCGTTCCTCGAGCTGCTGGCCCGCCTGCAGGCGCTGCAGCGGCGCGGCCGCGCGCAGGAGCCGACGCAGCTCAAGATCGCCAACCTGCAGATCGACCTGATCGCCCGCAAGGCCTGGCGCGGCGCGGAGCGCATCGACCTCAGCGCCAAGGAGTTCGCGCTGCTGGCCGTGCTGGCGCGGCGCCAGGGCGAGATCCTGTCGAAGACAGCGATCGCCGAGCTGGTGTGGGACATGAACTTCGACTCCAACACCAACGTCGTCGAGGTCGCCATCAAGCGCCTGCGCGCCAAGGTGGACAACGCCTACGCGCCCAAGCTGCTGCACACGGTGCGCGGCATGGGCTACGTGATGGAGGCGCGCGAAGAGGCCGCCGAGCACGAGGAACCCGCGCCGTGAAGCCGTCCATCACCACCCGGCTGGTCGTCATGTTCGCGCTCGGCGCGCTGGCCACGTTCACGCTGATCGGCGCCGCGCTGTACGGCGTGCTCGAGCGCGAGCTGGTGCGCCACCAGAACGACGACCTCAACACCAACCTGCAGAACATGCGCTACTCGATCGAGCGCTTCGGCGACCTCGAGCACTGGGCCCGCCTGCAGGTCAAGATGGACACGCTCACGCCCGCCGACGGCAACGTGCGCTTCTGGGTGCTCAGCGACGATCCGCGCTTCCTGTACGGCAAGGGCCTGGACGAGATGGAGCGCGTCAACCAGGGCGAGGCCGGCCACGGCTCGCTGTCGCTGCCGCTCAGCGGCCGCACCTACCGCACCTTGTCGATGCGCATCGCCGCGTTCAACGACCGGCCGCCGGTGCGGCTGATCGTCGGCGTCGACACCGCGCCCTACGAGCACACCCTGCGCGCCTTCCTGCTGGCGCTGACGCTACTGTCGCTGGGTGCCGTGGCGCTGGTGATGGCGCTCGGCTGGTGGATCGCGCGCATCGGCCTGCGGCCGCTGCAGCGGCTGTCGGCGCAGGCCCGGGCGCTGCATCCGAAGACGCTGTCGCAGCGGCTGCGCGAGGAGCGCCTGCCGGTGGAGCTGGAGGACCTGACGATCGCCTTCAACGGCGCGCTGGGCCGCCTGGAGGACGCCTACCGGCAGCTCGAGGGCTTCAACGCCGACGTGGCGCACGAGCTGCGCACCCCGCTGGCCAACCTGATCGGCGGCACGCAGGTGGCGCTGTCGCGCCCGCGCAGCGCCGGCGAGTTCCAGGAGACGCTGCAGTCCAACCTGGAGGAGCTGGAGCGGCTGCGCTCCATCGTCAACGACATGCTGTTCCTGGCCCGGGCCGACCAGGGCGAGGCGGCCACCGGGCTGACCCCGGCCGACGTCGCCCACGAGGTCGAGATGACCATCGAGTTCTTCGAGCCGCTGCTCGACGAGACCGGCACCACGGTGGCCATCGAGGGCGAGCTGCGTGCGCAGGCGACGATGAACGTGGCGCTGTTCCGGCGCGCGCTGTCCAACCTGCTGCAGAACGCGATCGAACACTCGGCCGCGGGCGCGCGCCTGGTCGTCACGATCACGCAGCGCGCCGGCGCGATCTGGATCGCCGTGGCCAACCCGGGCGACACGATCGCGGCCGGCCACCTGCCGCGCCTGTTCGACCGCTTCTACCGGGTGGACTCGTCGCGCCACGACGCCGGCGAGACCCGCGGCCACGGCCTGGGCCTGGCCATCGTCCGGGCCGTCGCCACGATGCACGGCGGCGCGACGCTGGCGCGCAGCGATGCCGGCGTCACCACCATCGCGTTCAGCATCGCCGGCCAGTCCTAGTAGCCGCGCGCCGCGCCGTTGGCGTCGCGCTGGTCGGCGTAGCCGTAGAAGCCCGTGGGCGTGATCTCGATGGTCTGCGTGTCGCCCATCGCCTGGCGTTCGACCACGTGGTGGCCCATGGCGCGCAGCAGCGCGAGGGTGTCGGGGCTGAGCCCGCGCTCGACGCGCAGCTCGTCGGGCAGCCACTGGTCGTGGAAGCGCACCGCCGTACCCGCCTCGGCCGGGTTCATGTCGAAGTCGATCATGTCGACCAGCACCTGCAGCGTGGTCGTGATGATGCGCGCGCCGCCCGGCGAACCGGTGGCCAGCCACGGCTTGCCGTCCTTGAGCACGAGGGTGGGCGACATCGAGCTCAGCGGCCGCTTCAGCGGCCCCACCGCGTTGGCGTCGCCGCCGACCAGGCCGTAGGCGTTGGCCACGCCGGGCTTGACGGCGAAATCGTCCATCTCGTTGTTGAGCAGGATGCCGGTGCCCGAGGCGACGATGCACGAGCCGAAGTTGGTGTTGAGCGTGTAGGTGACGCTGACCACGCCGCCGCGGTCGTCGGCCACGGTGAACTGCGTGGTCTGGTCGCTCTCGTAGGGCTGCGGCCGCCCGGGCCGGATCTGCGCCGACGGCGTCGCGTGCGCGAGGTCGATCTGGGCGGCCAGCGTCTTCGCATACGCCGGCGAGGTCAGGCCCTGGACCGGCACCTTGAAGAAGTCGGGGTCGCCCAGGTACTCGGCGCGGTCGGCGTAGGCGCGCCGCTCGGCCTCGGCCATCACGTGGATGGTGCGGGCGCTGTTGGGGCCCCAGTCGCGCAGCGGGAAGTTCGACAGGATGTTGAGGATCTGCACCACGTGGACGCCGCCGGAGCTGGGCGGCGGCATCGAGACGATCTCGTAGCTGCGGTACGTGCCGCGCACCGGCGCGCGCTCGACCACCTTGTAGTTCTTCAGGTCCGCCGCGGTGATCAGGCCGCCGTGCGCCTTCGCCTCGGCGACGATGGCCGCGCCGATCGGGCCGTCGTAGAACGCCTTCGCGCCGTCGCGGCCGATCAGCGCCAGGCTGCGCGCGAGGTCGGGGTTGCGCAGGATGTCGCCCGTGCGAGGCACCTGGCCGCCGCGGAAGAACACCCGGCGCGTGCCGGCCCAGGCGCCGAGCCGGTCCTGCTCGGCCGCGAAGAAGCCTGCCAGGCGCTCGCCCACGGGGAAGCCCGCGCGGGCCAGGCGGACGGCCGGCGCGACGAGCGCGGCGCGCTTCATCGTGCCGTAGTGCGCCAGCGCGTAGTCGAGCCCGGCCACGGTGCCCGGCACGCCGACCGCCACCGGCGTGAACAGCGAACGCTCGGGGATCACGTTGCCCTGGGCGTCCAGGTACATGTCGCGGGTGGCGGCGGCGGGCGCCGTCTCGCGGAAGTCGATCGCGGTGTCCTTGCCCGTCCTGCCGTCGTGCAGGACCATGAAGCCGCCGCCGCCGATGTTGCCGGCGTTGGGCAGCACCACCGCCAGCGCGAAGCCGACGGCCACGGCGGCGTCGACCGCGTTGCCGCCATGCCGCAGCACGTCCACCCCGACCTCGCTGGCCAGCGCGCTGGCCGAGCTGACCATGCCGTGCAGCGCGTGCACCGGATGGACGATGGAGTTGTCGAGGTCGTAGCGGATGGTGCCGGTGGCCGTCGGCCCCGTCGGCACGGGCTGGGCGAGCGCGCCCGGCGGCGCTGTGGCCAGCGCGGCGGCCAGCGCGACGGCGAGCCCCGCGGCCGCGAACGCGGGCCGCCTGGAAAGGGCGTCGGACAGGAGCGGAACCGTTGGCAAGGCGTCCTCGTTGCGGGAGTGAAACGATGCCGCCGATGGTAGTGCGCCTGAACGCTTCGCGTCAGCCAGACTGCCGGATGCCGTGGTGCAATACGGCCATTCGAGAGACTCTCTTCATCCGGAGCCACTGCACCCATGCCCACCCGCCCGACCCGCCTCCTCGCCGCCGCGGCCACCCTGGCCGCCGTCCTGCTCGCGCCCGCGGCCCACGCCGCGCCCGAGCCCAAGGTGCTCAACATCTACAACTGGTCGGACTACATCGCCGACGACACGTTGAAGAACTTCGAGAAAGAGACCGGCATCAAGGTCAACTACGACAACTACGACACCAACGAGATCCTGCACGGCAAGCTGGTGGCGGGCAAGACGGGCTACGACATCGTCGTGCCCAGCGCCCACTTCGCCAAGATGCAGATCGAGGCCGGCCTGTTCCAGAAGCTCGACCGCAGCAAGCTCACCAACTGGGGCAACCTCGACCCGGCGCTGCTGCAGCTGATGGCCAAGGTCGACCCGGGCAACCAGTACCTGGTCGACTGGCTGTGGGGCTACGTCACGGTGGGCATCAACACCGGCAAGGTCAAGGCGGCGCTCGGCGGCCTGCCGATGCCGGACAACCCGTGGTCGCTGCTGTTCGACCCGAAGTACGCCGACAAGGTCAAGAGCTGCGGCATCAGCTTCCTCGACTCGCCCTCGGAGGTGCTGCCGATCGCCCTGGGCTACATCGGCAAGCCGGCCTACAGCAAGTCGGCCGCCGACTACGCCGCGGCCGGCGCGATGCTCAAGAAGATCCGCCCGGACATCGGCCGCTTCTCCTCGTCGGGCTACATCAACGACATGGTGGCCGGCTCGGTGTGCGCCGTGCTGGGCTACTCGGGCGACATCAACATCGCCCGCGCCCGCGCCATCAAGGAAAAGAACGGCAACGACATCGTCGCGTTCGTGCCGAAGACCGGCGCCACGCTGTTCTTCGACTCGATGGCGATCCCCGCCGACGCGCCGCACCCGGGCAACGCGCTGCTGTTCATCAACTACATCCTGCGCCCCGAGGTGCACGCCTCGCTCACCAACAAGGTGTTCTACGCCAACCCGAACAAGGCCTCGTTGAAGTTCGTGCAGAAGGACGTGGCGGCCAACCCGAGCGTGTTCCTCAAGCCGGACGACCTGGCCCGCATGACCGTGCCCGATTCGCTGCCGCAGGACATCAAGCGGGTGCAGACGCGCACGTTCACGGCGTTCAAGACGGGGCAGTGAAGGCCCGGTACCGGCCTGCGAGGCGACACGCAGGCCGCGCGGTTCAGAGCTGGGACTTGAAGTAGCTGAACGAATGCACGAACGCGTCGCGCAGCTTGTCCATCTCGCGCGTCGTGGCGTCCCAGGTGTCTTCGCCCGCCGCCTTGAGCTCGTCGAGCTTGGTCGCGGCCACCGTCGACTGGTGGCGCAGCTTGGCCATCTCCTCCTTGTACCTGGCGCGGGCCTCTTCGCGCGCTTCCTTGGCGCCGGCCTCCACGCGGGTCATCTTCGCGTTCAGTTCGTCGAGCTGGGTCTTCATCCTGGCGATGTAGTCGTCACGTCGGGTCATGCACAACCTCCTGGGTCGTCCGGGAAACGGTCCCGGGCCGTTCCCCAGCATGGCGCGCCGCGCGGGGCCAGTCCGTGCGGTTGCGCTCATTCGGCGCCTCGCGGACGGGAACAAGGCGGCTTCCCCGCGGTTGATCGGGCTTTAGAAACGCGCCAGCCTGCCTACGATCAAGGTGCGGTGAATGCCTTCCCGGCCCGCATCGCGCCCGACCCCCTCAGGAACCCGCCATGCGCATCCAAGCCAATCCCACCGCCGCGGCGACGCTGCCTGCCGCGCCGACGAAGTCCACCCGCACGCCGCACGCCGGCTCGAACAAGCCCGCCGCGGCGCCGGTCGCGCCTGCGGGCGCCGCCGCGCCCGCGCCCAAGCCGGCGGCCGCCGCGACGGTGGCCACGGCCGCGCAGGCGGCCGAAGTCGCCGCCGCCCCCGAGACCTACGGCGGCGCCGGCAGCCTGCTCGACGCGCACGCCTGACGCGCGACCGCCGCGCGTCCCCGACCCCACCCGACTGCGGCGAGGGGTCTTTCGCCGTGGCCATTGGCCTATCGGCCGCCGGTGCCTAAGCTGGGCGTTCCAACACGAGGGAACGCATGTCCAAGAAGTCAACCGGCGCCCGGATCGCCGCCGCCAGCAGCACCATCGACATCGGCATCAGCACCAAGGATCGCGCCGCGATCGCCGACGGCCTGAGCCACCTGCTCGCCGATACGTACACCCTGTATCTGACGACGCACAACTTCCACTGGAACGTCACCGGTCCGATGTTCAACACCTTGCACGTGATGTTCATGGGCCAGTACACCGAGCTGTGGAACGCGGTCGACCCGATCGCCGAACGCATCCGCTCGCTGGGCCACCACGCGCCCGGCTCCTACGCGGAGTTCGGCCGCCTCAGCTCGCTGCCCGATGCCCCCGCGACCTCGCCCAAGGCGCTCGAGATGGTGCGCGTGCTGGTGGCCGGGCACGAGGCCGTCGCCCGCACCGCCCGTGCCCTGTTCCCGCTGGCCGACAAGGCCGGCGACGAACCCACCGCCGACCTGCTCACGCAGCGCCTGACCGTCCACGAACAGACGGCCTGGATGCTGCGCTCTCTGCTCGAGGAATGACGACCCCCACGCGCCCGCCGGCCGCTGCGCACCGCGCTTCGCGGGCGTGCGGACTGCAACGTCGCTTCGCGACCCGAAAGGAAAGTTGATGCGCGTCGCGATCGTCACCTTCGACGGCTTCAACGAGCTCGACTCGTTCATTGCGCTGGGCCTGATCAACCGGCTGCGCGCGGCTGGCGTGCAGGCCGAGATCGCCAGCCCCTCGCCGCAGGTGACGTCCATGAACGGCGTCACCGTCACGGCGCAGCAGCCGCTGGAGTTCGTGATGGACGCCGACGCCGTGCTGTTCGGCAGCGGCATCTACACCCGGGCGATCGCCGAGAACGCGGCGCTGATGGATCGCATCGTGCTCGATCCGACGCGCCAGCTGATCGGCGCCCAGTGCTCCGGCACGCTGCTGCTCGCGCGGCTGGGGCTGCTGGGCGACGCGCCGGCCTGCACCGACCTCACCACCAAGCCCTGGGTCATCGAGGCCGGCGTGCGGGTGGCCGACCTGCCCTTCGCCGCCCGCGGTCCGATCGCCACGGCCGGCGGCTGCATGGCCTCCGCCTACCTGGCCACCTGGGTGATGTGGCGCGCGGCAGGGCGCGAGGCCACGCGCCAGGCGCTGCATTACGCCGCGCCGGTGGGCGAGAAGGACGCCTGGGTGGAGCACGCGCTCAAGGTCGTCGGCGACACCCTGGGCGAGTCCGCCACGCCCTGAATTGTTTCAATGCGCTACCAGGCGTGGGGGACCCGGCCATTTGCGGCCGGCGCCGCTCGCCGCGCTGGCATGATCGCGCCTTTCCCGCAGTCGAGTGGAGAGGTTTCCGACATGGCGCAAGCCCATCACAAGTTTCCGCGCGCCGGTGCGCGCCTGGCGCTCGCCGGCCTGGCCGTCACGGCATTGGCGCTGGGCCTGGCCGCGTGCGGCAAGAAGAAGACCGAGCTGGGCGAAGGCGGTTCGGTGGTGAGCGGCTCCGCCGGCCCGGCCGGCGCGCAGAACGCCAGCCACGAGCTGGTCAGGTGCGACGCGCCGGTGGCCACCATGGCGCTGGTGGAGAACCCGAACGGCTATGTCCTGCAGGGCTCGTACAACCTGCCCAGTTCGCCGCTGCCGCTGGTGCGCCTGATCGCGCAGCAGAGCGGGTGCTTCCGCATCGTCGACCGCGCCGCGGGCCTGAAGGCCACGATCCAGGAGCAGGAGCTCAAGAACGCCGGCGTCCTCGGCGACAAGGTGCAGGTCCGCAAGGGGCAGGGCTACGCCGCGCAGTACACGATCACGCCCAGCCTCACGTTCAGCGAGCGCGACGCCGGCCGCGAGATCGGCGGCCTCCTGAGCCAGATCCCCGTGCTCAACAAGTTCGTCGGGCTGGCCGACAGCGTCAAGCTGAAGGAGGCCCAGGTGGCCTTGCTGCTGACCGACAACGAGACCACCGAGCAGATCGCCGCGGCCACCGGCTCGGTGCGCGTCACCGACCTGGGCATGGCCGGCCTGATGCTGGGCCGCGCCGGCGGCGCTGCGGGCGCGGGCTGGAGCAACACCAACGAGGGCAAGGTGATCGCCGCCGCGTTCCTCGACGCGCACAACCAGCTGGTGACCCAGCTGCGCCTGCTGCAGGCCAAGGACCTGCCGCCGCCGGTGGCCACGAAGAAGCAGGGTTGACGGACGGATTTGGCGGGCGGCGGACGCCCGCCGGGCCGGATCCGGGCGCAGCGGGCGCCGACCCGCGATAATCACGGGTTACCCCGCATCCCCCGCGCTCGCCCGACTCCCGGGCCGGCGCACGCCACCATGTCCGCCGATCTCGCCACCCAGGTGCGCCGCCGCCGCACCTTCGCCATCATTTCCCACCCGGACGCGGGCAAGACCACGCTCACGGAAAAGCTGCTGCTGTTCTCGGGCGCGATCCAGATCGCCGGCTCCGTCAAGGCGCGCAAGGCGGCGCGGCACGCGACGTCGGACTGGATGGAGATCGAGAAGCAGCGCGGCATCTCGGTGGCCTCGTCGGTGATGCAGATGGAGTACCGCGACTGCGTCATCAACCTGCTCGACACGCCGGGCCACCAGGACTTCTCCGAGGACACCTACCGCGTGCTGACCGCGGTCGATGCTGCGCTGATGGTCATCGACGCGGCCAACGGCGTCGAGCCGCAGACGCGCCGCCTGCTGCAGGTCTGCCGCGCGCGCAACACGCCCATCCTGACCTTCGTCAACAAGATGGACCGCGAGGTGCAGGAACCGCTGGCGCTGATGGACGAGATCGAGCGCGAGCTGGGCATGAGCGTGGTGCCGTTCACCTGGCCGGTGGGCATGGGCAAGCTGTTCGGCGGCGTGGTCGATCTCCGCAAGAAGCAGATGCGCGTGTTCTCGCCCGGCGAGGACCGCGCCGGCGGCGACGAGGAGGTGCTGACCGACCTCGACAATCCCGCCTACGGCGAGCGCTTCGGCATGGGCTGGGAGCAGTCGCGCAACGAGGTCGAGCTGCTGGGCGCCGCGGCGCCGGAGTTCGACGAGGAGGCCTTCCTCGAGGGCCGCCAGACACCGATGTTCTTCGGCTCGGCCATCAACAACTTCGGCGTGCAGGAGGTGCTGGACGCCCTGGTGAGCCTGGCGCCGTCCCCGGGTCCGCGCCCGGCCATGCAGCGCGAGGTGGCGCCCGACGAGCCCAAGTTCACCGGCGTGGTGTTCAAGATCCAGGCCAACATGGATCCCTCGCATCGCGACCGCATCGCCTTCCTGCGCGTGGCCTCGGGCCACTTCGAGCGCGGCATGCGGCTGAAGGTCGTGCGCTCTGGCAAGGAGCTGCGCCCGAACACCGTCGTGTCGTTCCTGTCGCAGCGCCGCGAACTGCTCGACGAGGCCTTCGCCGGCGACATCATCGGCATCCCCAACCACGGCGTGCTGCAGCTGGGCGACACGCTCACCGAGGGCGAGCAGCTGCAGTTCACCGGCCTGCCGTTCTTCGCGCCCGAGCTGTTCCGCTCGGTCGAGGTGGCCGATCCGCTCAAGACCAAGCAGCTGCGCGCCGGGCTGACGCAGCTCGGCGAGGAGGGCGCGATCCAGGTCTTCCGCCCGGTGCTGGGCACGGTGCTGCTGCTGGGCGCGGTCGGCCAGCTGCAGTTCGAGGTGGTGGCGCACCGCCTGGAGCACGAGTACGGCGTGCGTGCGCGCATCCAGCCCGCGCGCTACGCGCTCGCGCGCTGGGTCACCTGCGAGCCGGACGACGGCGGCGACCGCGAGCTGCAGCGCTTCATCGACGCCAACGCCCACCGCATCGCCTACGACGCGGTCGACGCGCCGGCCATCCTGGTGGAGTACGCGCCCGAGCTGCGCGCGGTGGAGGCCAACTGGCCCAAGATCAAGTTCCACGCGCTGCGCGAGCACGCGGGGCTGGTGTTCCAGAAGCGCATGGGCGATTGACGGAACCTTGTCGGGCCGCCGGCGTCCATCCAGGCCCTGCCAACCGCGCCGCGCCATGACGAAGTTCCTCCCGCTCGGCCTCGCCGCCGTCGCCACCGCCTTGCTGGTGCTGGCGACCGCGCCCGCGCCCGCCGCCCAGTGGACCGGCGCGATCCAGCGCCAGGGCGCCGCGCCCACGACCCTCGACGACCTGTCGCACGCCCGCTGGATCGCCGACGGCCGCGACGACGCGCCGCGCAAGGTCTACGTGTTCATGGACGCGAACTGCCGCTATTGCACGAAGTTCTGGTCCGACGCCCGGCCCTGGGTCGACAGCGGCAAGGTGCAGCTGCGCCACATCATGGTGGCCGTCATCGCGCCCAGCAGCGCCGGCAAGGCGGCGGCGCTGCTGGCCGACGCCGACCCGGCGCGCCGCCTCGGCTCGTTCGAGCGGGCGCACGCGTTCGGCGTCGTGCGCATGATGGCGGGCGGCCCGCGCCATGCGCTGGAAGACCCGAACCTGCAGCCGCTGCAGCCCATCCCCGCGGAGATCGGCCGCACGCTGGACCGCCACGAGAGCCTGATGCGCTCGCTGGGCCTGCAAGGCACGCCGGGCATGGCGTTCAGCGGCCCCGACGGCCGGCTCGTCACCCGCCCCGGGCTGGCGTCCGACGAATTGCCGACCGTGCTGGGCGCGCTGTAGCGCACCGCGGCGTGCCGCGCGCGGCCTGGCCGCAACTCGGGCGAGAATCGCGCCATGGCCCGATCCCGCGTCTCCCTCTACCTCGACCTGATCCGCTGGAACCGCCCCGCCGGCTGGCTGCTGCTGCTGTGGCCCACGCTGGCTGCGCTGTGGATCGCCTGCGACGGCTTTCCCGGCTGGCACCTGCTGGCGGTGTTCACGCTGGGCACGATCCTGATGCGCAGCGCCGGCTGCTGCATCAACGACGTGGCCGACCGCGAGTTCGACAAGCACGTCAAGCGCACCGCGCAGCGCCCGGTCACCAGCGGGGCGCTCTCCGTCGAGGCGGCCCTGGCGTTCGGTGCCGTGCTGGCGCTGCTGGCCTTCGCGCTGGTGCTCACCACCAATCCGCCGACCATCCTGCTGTCGTTCGTCGCGCTGGCGGTGACCATCGCCTACCCGTACGCGAAGCGCTTCGTGTCGATGCCGCAGGCGGTGCTGGGCGTGGCATTCAGCTTCGGCATCCCGATGGCGTTCGCGGCGGCGCAGGGCGGACACGACTGGTCGCTGGGCGCGATTCCGGCGGCGGTGCCCGCGCTCGCCTGGTGGCTGCTGGTAGGCAACCTGTTCTGGGTGCTGGCCTACGACACCGAGTACGCGATGGTCGACCGCGACGACGACCTGAAGATCGGCATCCGCACCTCGGCGATCACGCTGGGGCGCTTCGACGTCGCCGGCGTGATGGCGTCCTACGCGGTCTACCTGGTGTCGTGGCTGTGGCTGGGTCTGAAGCTGGGCCTGGGCCCGGCCTATGGCGTGGGCATCGCGATCGCCGGGCTGCAGGCCGGCTGGCACTTCGCGCTGATCCGCGGCCGCACGCGCGACGGTTGCTTCCGCGCCTTCCGCGCCAACCACTGGCTGGGCGCGGCCGTCTTCGTCGGCGTGGTGCTGGGCCTGTCGGCCAGCGCCCACGCGGCGCGATGACGGTGGTCACGCTGCGCGCGGCCGATCGCGCGCAGTGGCCCGTCGTCGAGAACCTGCTGCAGTTCTATCACCATGACCTGAGCCGGTGGTACCCGATTCCGTTCGGCGCGGACGGCCGCTTCGCGATCCCGTCGAAGGCGGACTACCTCGGCCATCCCGGCACCCACCCATGGCTGCTGCTGGCTGACGGCGAGCTGGCGGGCTTCGCGGTCGTCGACGCCGAACTCGTCGACGCCGACCACGACGTGAACCTGGGCTACTTCTTCGTCAGCCGGCGCTTTCGCGGGCGCGGCGTGGGCGCCGCCGCGTTCGGCGGCCTGCTGGCCCGCTACCCGGGCGCCTGGGAGCTGTACTACCTGGCCCGCAACGCGGCGGCTGCGGCGTTCTGGCCCGCGGCCTTCGCGCGCACGGGCGTGCGCGACGTGTCCGTCTCGAGCGTGATCGTGCACGACGAGGCGTGCGTCATGCATCGCTTCTCGACCCCTTAGGCGCCGAACTCGTCGCCGAGTTCCTTCGCGCGCGCCTGCGCCGCGCGCAAGGCCGCCACGATCGCCGGCTTCACGCCCGCGGCCTCCATCGCGACGATGGCGGCGTGGGTCGTGCCGCCCTTGGACGTCACGCGCGAACGCAGCGTCTCGGGCGTCTCGTCGCTCGCGCGGGCCAGCGAGGTCGCGCCCTTGAACGTGGCCTGCGCGAGCCGGCGGCCCTGCTCGGGGCTCAGGCCCATGTCGGCCGCGGCCTGCATCATGGCCTCGAGGAAGAAGAACACGTAGGCCGGGCCGGAGCCCGACAGCGCGGTCACGGCGTCGAGGTCGCTCTCCTGTCCCACCCACAGCGTCTCGCCGGTGGGCGCCAGCACGGCCTCCACGGCGGCGCGGTCGGCCGCGGTCACCGCGGCGCGCGCGAACAACCCGGCGATGCCCTCGCCGATCAGCGCGGGGGTGTTGGGCATCGCGCGCACGACGCGCTCGGTGCCGGTGGCGCGCGCGATCGCGTCGCTGCGGATGCCGGCCATCACCGACAGGTGCAGCGCGCCGCCGACGAAGGGCGCGCAGGGCGCGGCGGCGGCGGCGAACACCTGCGGCTTGACGGCCCACACCACGATGTCCACGCCGGCCAGCGCCGGGCCGCCCGCGGCCTCGACCCGCACGCGGAATTTGTCACGGAGGAGGTCGGCTTGTGGCGCGTGCGGTTCCACCACCACCACGCGGCCGGCGGGGTGGCCTGCGGCCACGAGGCCGCCCAGGATGGCACTGGCCATGTTGCCGCCGCCGACGAAGGCCAGCAGCGGGGCCGGCGAGGCGGCGGAAGCCCCCGAAGGTGGCACGGTTGGGGTGGTCGGGTTCATCATCCGCGCAAGTGTAGAGGCGGCCCCCGCCGGCACCGGCATGAAACCGATGCGCAGGGGTCATGCAAAAGTTGCATAGGGCTCCGTGACTAATTCGGCGTGGTCCCGCCTACAGTCCGCTCCACTCCCGGCGCAGGCCCGGATCTCCGATCGAGATCGCCCGCGCCCAGGGATCTTGCAGGTCGCGGCTCACGAGGCCGGCCGACCCGCGAATCTCCACCAGACACAAGGAATCCGTCATGAGCAATCTGTCGTACGTCTCGCCGACCGGTGACAGCCCCTGGGGCACGTACCTGTCGCAAGTCGATCGCGTGGTGCCCTACCTGGGCAACCTGGCGCGCTGGGCCGAAACGCTGAAGCGCCCGAAGCGCACCCTGATCGTCGACGTGCCCATCGAGCTCGACAACGGCACGGTCGCCCATTACGAGGGCTACCGCGTGCAGCACAACCTGTCGCGCGGCCCGGGCAAGGGCGGCGTGCGCTACCACCCGGACGTCACGCTGGAAGAAGTGATGGCGCTGTCGGCGTGGATGACGGTCAAGACGGCCGCGGTGAACCTGCCGTTCGGTGGCGCCAAGGGCGGCATCCGCGTCGACCCCAAGCTGCTGTCGACCAAGGAACTCGAGCGCATGACGCGCCGCTACACCAGCGAGATCGGCCTGATCATCGGCCCGCAGAAGGACATCCCGGCGCCCGACGTGAACACCAACGGCCAGATCATGGCCTGGATGATGGACACGTACTCGATGAACACCGGCTCCACCGCCACCGGCGTGGTCACCGGCAAGCCGCTGCACCTGGGCGGCTCGGCCGGCCGCGTCAAGGCCACCGGCCGCGGCGTGTTCGTCACCGGCAGGGAAGCGGCCCGCCGCATCGGCCTCGACCTCAACGGCGCCCGCGTCGCGGTGCAGGGCTTCGGCAACGTCGGCGGCTCGGCCGCCGAGCTGTTCGCGCAGGCCGGCGGGAAGATCGTGGCGGCGCAGGACCACACCGGCACGATCTACAACGCCAACGGCTTCGACCTGGCCGACCTGGTGCCCCACGTCCACCACACCGGCGGCGTGGCCGGCTTCAAGGGCGCCGACGTGATGAAGTCGGAAGAATTCTGGGACGTCGACTGCGACATCCTGATCCCCGCCGCCCTCGAAGGCCAGATCACCGTGGATCGCGCGCGCCGAATCAAGGCCAAGCTGGTGCTCGAAGGCGCCAACGGCCCGACCGTGCCGCTGGCCGACGACATGCTGTTCGAGCGCAACGTGCTCGTCGTGCCGGACGTCATCTGCAACGCCGGCGGCGTGACGGTGTCCTACTTCGAATGGGTGCAGGACTTCTCCAGCTTCTTCTGGAGCGAGGACGAGATCAACGTGCGCCTGGACAAGATCATGGTCGACGCGCTCAAGAAGATCTGGGACACGGCCGACCGCCACAAGATCACGCTGCGCACGGCCACCTTCGCCGTCGCCTGCGAGCGGATCCTGATCGCGCGCGAAGAGCGCGGCCTGTATCCCTGAAGTCCTGCCGCCCAGGCCTGCTGGCCTGCGCTGCTCGACCGCCATGGGCTCCTTCGGGAGCCCATTTTTCCTTGCGCGCGCCCCGCGCGGACCCGGCCGCGCGTCCACGCCGCCAAGGCCGCCGCCGCGCAGGCGCGCCGAACAAGTCGCCGCCTGGCCCTCGGCTGCAACGCGCCGACGCAGGAAATGCGGCGCGAAATGGTTGCAAGACGTCACCGCCGGCGTGCCGTACCCAATTTTGGCGATGTCTCATGAAAGCGCTTTCGCTAGCATCGGCGAGCGGCGGACGGAACCGGTTCCATCGCGCGCGTGCGACTGCAATCACAACCACATTCCATGAGGCAAGCAAGATGAAACTCCGAACCCTTCTCGTGTCGGCGGCCGCGTTGCTGCTCGCGCACGCGGCCCAGGCGCAATCCTGGCAACTCGTCTGGGCGGACGAGTTCAACGGCAGCATCGGGCCCGACTGGGTCTTCGAGACCGGCGGCGGCGGCTGGGGCAACAACGAGCTCGAGTACTACCGCAAGGAGAATGCGACCATCGAGAACGGCAACCTCGTGATCACGGCCAGGCGCGAGGACTTCGGCGGCTACCACTACACCTCGGCGCGCATGAAGACGCAGGGCACGAAGTCGTGGACCTATGGCCGCATGGAGGCGCGCATCAAGCTGCCGGCCAGGCTGGGCACGTGGCCGGGCTGGTGGATGCTGGGCAGCAACATCGCCAGCGTGGGCTGGCCGGCCTCGGGCGAGCTCGACATCATGGAGCAGATCAACGCCGGCAACACGGTGTACGGTACTGCGCACTGGCAGGCCGCCAATGGCTCGCAGGCCGACTACGGCAACAGCATCGCCACCACGCCCACCGACTATCACGTCTATGCGATCGAGTGGGACCCCGACTACATCCGCTGGTTCGTCGACGGCACCCAGTACCACGTGATGCAGATCACCGGCGGCACCGGCAACACGCAGGCCTTCGCCAAGGACTTCTTCCTGCTGCTCAACATGGCGGTGGGCGGCAACTGGCCGGGCTTCTCGGTCGACGACGGCTCGCTGCCGGCCAAGATGTACGTCGACTACGTGCGCGTCTACCAGAAGGGCGCGCCGGTCAACATCCAGATCGAGGCCGAGAACTACGCGGTGATGAGCGGCATCCAGACCGAGGCGTGCTCCGAGGGCGGCCTGGACGTCGGCTGGATCGACGCCAACGACTGGATCGTCTGGAACGTCAACGTCCCGACGGCCGGCACCTACACGGTCTCGTACCGCGTCGCCAGCCTGAACGGGGGCGGCGTGATCCAGCTCGAGAAGGCCGGCGGCAGCCCGGTCTACGGCAGCGTCAGCGTGCCCAGGACGGGCGGCTGGCAGAACTGGACGACGGTCTCGCACCAGGTGACGCTGCCCGCGGGCCAGCAGCAGATCGCCGTCAAGGCGCTGGCCGGCGGCTTCAACATCAACTGGCTGAAGCTGACCAGGTGAGCACCCGCAGGCCGCGCCCGCGGGCGCGGCCTGCGGTTCAATGCCCGCCCGACTCGCCAGCCAAGAGCGCGGCGTTGCCGCCGGCGGCGGCCGTGTTGACGGTCAGCGTCTGCTCGGCGCAGAAGCGGAGCAGGTAGTGCGGGCCGCCGGCCTTCGGGCCGGTGCCCGACAGGCCTTCGCCGCCGAACGGCTGCACGCCGACGACCGCGCCGATCATGTTGCGGTTGATGTAGACGTTGCCCACGCGGGCCAGGCGCGCCAGGCGCTGCGCGCGGCTGTCGATGCGGGTCTGGATGCCCAGCGTCAGCCCGTAGCCGAGGGCGTTGATCTCATGCATCACGGCATCGACGTCGCCGTTCCAGCGCACCACGTGCAGCACCGGCCCGAAGATCTCCTCCTTCAGGTCGGCGATGGCGCGCAGCTCGAACGCCACCGGCGCCACCAGGCGCGGGAAGCCCGAGGCGACGCGGGCCTCGCCCAGCAGCTTCGCGTCCTGGCGCAGGCGCGCGACGTTGCGCGACACGTTCGCGTACGCCTCGTCGTCGATCACGGGGCCGACGTCGGTGGCCAGCAGGGCCGGGTCGCCCACCTCGAGCACCGACAGCGCGCCGCGGATCATCTCGATGACGCCGTCGGCGATCGAGCCGTGCACGACCAGCAGGCGCAGCGCGGAACAGCGCTGGCCGGCCGAGCGGAACGCGCTCTGCACCACCGCGTCCACCACCTGCTCGGGCAGCGCGCTGGAGTCGACGATCATCGCGTTCAGGCCGCCGGTCTCGGCGATGAACGGCACGATCGGGCCGTCCTTGTGGGCCAGCGTGCGCTGGATGATCTTGGCCACCTGCGTGGAGCCGGTGAAGCACACGCCGGCGCAGCGCGGGTCGGCGGTCAGCGCGGCGCCGACCGTCTCGCCGGGGCCGTGCAGCAGCGCCAGCGCGTCCCGTGGAACGCCGGCCGCGTGCAGCAGTTCGACCATGCGCGCGGCGACCGCGGGCGTCTGCTCCGCGGGCTTGGCGGCGACGGCGTTGCCGGCCACGAGCGCGGCCACCACCTGCCCGGCGAAGATGGCCAGCGGGAAGTTCCACGGCGAGATGCAGACGAACACGCCGCGTCCGTTCATGCGCAGCTCGTTGCTCTCGCCGGTGGGGCCGGGCAGCACCTGGTCCTGCAGGCGGATCTGCGCCTGGTCGGCGTAGTAGCGGCAGAAGTCGACCGCCTCGCGCACCTCGGCCACGCAGTCGCCCAGCGTCTTGTGGGCTTCCTTGACCAGCAGGCCGCAGAATTCGGCCAGGCGCGCGTCCAGCATGTCGCCGGCGCGACGGACGATGGCGGCCCGTTCGTCGACCGGGCGGTCGTTCCAGGCGGCGAAGCCGCCGTCCAGCCGTTCCATGGCCGTGGCGACGTCCTCGGAGCTGGCTTCCTCCACCGCCGGCACGACGGTGGCGGCGACGGCGGCGTCCAGCGGGGCGCGCTCCGCGATCACCGCCAGGTCGGCGCCGGTGGAGTTGCGCCGCTGCAGGCCGTGGTCGACCGGGTACAGCCACGCCGGCATCGGGAACGCCGGCGGGCGCGCGGTGGTCATCGGCGAGGCGAGCAGGCGCTCGACGTCCACGGTGGCGTCGGCCAGCTGGTGCACGAAGCTGGAGTTGGCGCCGTTCTCCAGCAGGCGGCGCACGAGGTAGGCCAGCAGGTCGCGGTGTTCGCCCACCGGGGCGTAGACGCGGCACGGCACCGTGGCGTCCTTCATCACCTCGCGGTAGATGCCCTCGCCCATGCCGTGCAGGCGCTGCATCTCGAACGCGGCGCCCTTGGCGCGCGCCATCTGCAGGATCGCGGCGATGGTGCCGGCGTTGTGGGTGGCGAACTGCGGGTAGACGACCTCGGCGTGCGCGATCAGCGCGCGCGCGCAGGCCAGGTAGGAGATGTCGGTGTGTTCCTTGTGCGTGAACACGGGGTAGCCGGCCAGGCCGCCTTCCTGGGCCCGCTTGATCTCGCCGTCCCAGTAGGCGCCCTTGACCAGGCGCACCATGAAGCGCAGGCCGTGGCGGCGCGCGATGCCCGCCACCGCCTCGACGACCTGCAGGGCGCGCGTCTGGTAGGCCTGCACCGCCAGGCCGAAGCCGGTCCACTTCGGGAACGTGGCGGCGATGCGCGCGGCCAGCGCGTCCAGCACGTCCAGCGACAGCTCCAGGCGATCGGTCTCCTCGGCGTCGATGGTCAGGTTGAGGTTGGCGCGCGCAGCCAGCTCGATCAGCGACCACACCCGCGGCAGCAGCTCGGCGAACACGCGTTCGCGCTGGCTGTCCTCGTAGCGCGAGAACAGCGCCGACAGCTTGATCGAGATGCCGTCTGCGGTCTCCGGCGACGCAGCGACCTGGCCGCGCGCGATCGCCTGGATCGCGTTCGCGTACGAGGCCAGGTAGCGCTCGGCGTCGTGCTCGGTGCGGGCGCCCTCGCCCAGCATGTCGTAGGAAAAGCGCAGGCCGGTGGCGGCGTCGGCGCTGCCGCGGCGCGCGCTTTCCAGCTCGCGCCGCTGGCCCTGGGCCTCGTCCATCGCCTCGACGATGGTGCGTCCGAGCACGAACTGGCGGCCCAGGAGCTGGATCGCGCGCACCGTGGCCGCGACCACGGTCTTGGCGCCCAGGCGCTTGAGCAGGCCGCCCTCGCCCTCGGCCCCGGGCAGGAACTTCTTGGACAGCGAGATGGCGCTGGCCGAGATGCCGGCCAGCATCTTGTGCGGGCCGTCGACCACCGAGTCGGCGTCGAACTCGGCGCGCCCGAGCTGGTCGGCGGTCAGCGCGATGGCGGTCTCGACGTCGGGCACGCGCAGCAGGGCTTCGGCCAGGCGCATCAGGGCCAGGCCCTCGGCGCTGGAGATGGGGTACTCGCGCAGCAGCGATTCCATGGCCCAGAACGGCGCCGGCTTGTCGCGCACCGCCTCCACCCAGGGACGACCGGCGCGGATCACCTGCGCCCAATCGAGCTGCCCCGCGAGCGTGGCGAGCGCGGCCTCGACGACGTCCACCTCCGGGCGATACGGATAGGGCAGACGCGCCTGTTGCGGCGCTGCTACAAATTGCGGGCTGGATGATGACATGGCGGTAGAAATCCTGACTGGATAATTTGGTAGCTTAGGGCGAGAATCCATGAGATAAATTCGGATTTCGTCTGAGACCTCGGAGATTCGTCCAGCATGAACAAGACCCAGCCCGAACCGTCTTCGGCGTCGAATCTGTCGAACGACAAGGGCATCGACAAGATCGACGCACGCATCCTGCGCGTGCTGCAGCGGGACGGCCGCATCAGCAACCTCAAGCTGGCCGAGGAGGTGCACCTGTCGCCAACAGCCGTGCTCGAGCGCGTGAAGCGCCTGACACGCGAGAACTTCATCCTGGGATACGAGGCGCGGCTGAACCCGAACAAGCTCGGGGCCAGCATGATGGTCTTCATCGAAGTGCTGCTCGATCGCACCGCGCCGGACATCATGGACACCTTCAAGGCGGCCGTCCAGACGCGCCCCGAGATCCTCGAGTGCCACCTCGTGGCCGGCGGCTTCGACTACCTGATCAAGACCCGCGTGGCCGACATGGCCGCCTACCGCGAGATGATCGCCTCGGTGATCTGGAGCCTGCCCGGCGTGCGCGAGACCCGCACCTACACGGTGATGGAAGAGGTCAAGACGACCAACGCGCTGCCGATCTAGCGGCGCGGCACGCCCCGGCACGCTCCGGCGCGGCCGGAGCGAGAACTTGTTCACGGTCGCGCACCCCCATCGGTGGCCCCCCACGGGAGGGATGCGTCGGGCGACCCCGGCCGGCAAAGTTCAGTCATCGGCCGAGCCCCATCGCGCTCACTGCCGACCACCGAACCAAACAAGGGTTTCCATGAACGCAGCCGCCGCCATCACCGCCAGCACCAGCCACGCCGCCAACGATTGGGCGCGCAGCCAGACCGCCCGCACCATGGTGCGCGCCGCGATGAACAGCAACGCGGTCGTCTACCGCCGCACCTGGCCGTCGCAGGAAGCGATCGACCTGCTCAGCGAACTCGAATACGACCCGAAGCTGGCCTGGAACGGTTGGCTCGATTCGACGCTGGACCTGCGCGACGGCCTGTCGGTGGTGGAAGTGTTCGCGCCGATCGACGAGCCCGCCGCGCTGCAGGAATTCGCCCGCCTGCGCAACTGAACGCCCGCCGCGCCACTGCGGCGGCGCCGGCTCACGCCGCCGCTGCCGCCTTCGCGGGACGTGCGCCGAAGATCGCCGTCCCCACCCGCACCCAGGTCGCCCCCTCGGCGACCGCCGCCTCCAGGTCGGCGCTCATGCCGATGGACAGCGTGTCCAGCCCCAGGCCGTCGGCGTTCAGGGCCTCCAGCAGATGGCGCAGCGCCCGGTGCGGCGCGCGCTGCGCCGCCAGGTCGCCGGCCGGCTCGGGAATGGCCATCAGGCCGCGCAGCTTCAGCCGCGGCAGCGCCGCCACCGCGTGCGCGAGCGCCGGCAGGTCGGCGGGCGCGACGCCGCTCTTGGTGTCCTCGTCGCTGATATTGACCTGCAGGCACACCTGCAGCGGCGGCAGGCCGGGCGGGCGCAGGTCGGACAGGCGCTGCGCCAGCTTCAGGCGGTCCACCGCGTGCACCCAGTCGAAGTTGGCGGCCACCTCGCGCGCCTTGTTGCTCTGGAGCGGCCCGATCAGGTGCCACCGCAGCTCGGGCCGCAGGTCGGCCAGTTCGGCGATCTTGGCGAGCGCCTCCTGCACGTAGTTCTCGCCGAAATCGCGCTGGCCGGCGGCCCAGGCCTCGCGCACTGAAACACCCGGACACGTCTTGCTGACCGCCAACAGGTGCACGGTGGCCGGAAGTCGGTCAAATGCCCGGCATGCCGACGAAATTCGGCCCCGGACTTGTAGTATGTTCTCTGCGATGCTGGCCATTCTGGCCGGAGCATAAGCCCTTGCGGGGCCACGGACCACATGGACATCACCCAACTGCTCGCGTTTTCGGTCAAGAACAAGGCATCCGACCTGCATCTTTCAGCCGGCCTGCCGCCGATGATCCGCGTGCACGGCGACGTCCGCCGCATCAACGTCGACCCGATGTCGCACAAGCAGGTCCACGGCCTGGTGTACGACATCATGAACGACACCCAGCGCAAGCACTACGAGGACACGCTGGAGTGCGACTTCTCGTTCGAGATCCAGGGCCTGGCGCGCTTTCGCGTCAACGCGTTCAACCAGAACCGCGGCGCCGGCGCCGTGTTCCGGACGATTCCCTCCAAGATCCTCACGCTCGAGCAGCTGAACTGCCCGAAGGTCTTCCAGGACCTGGCGATGAAGCCGCGCGGCCTGGTACTGGTGACCGGCCCGACGGGCTCGGGCAAGTCCACCACGCTCGCCGCGATGGTCGACCACCTCAACGACAACAGCTACGGCCACGTCCTCACCATCGAGGATCCGATCGAGTTCGTGCACGAATCGAAGAAGTGCCTGGTCAACCAGCGCGAGGTCGGCCCGCAGACGCTCAGCTTCTCCAACGCGCTGCGCTCGGCGCTGCGCGAGGATCCGGACTGCATCCTGGTGGGCGAGATGCGCGACCTGGAAACCATCCGCCTGGCCCTGACCGCCGCCGAGACGGGCCACCTGGTCTTCGGCACCCTGCACACCTCCAGCGCCGCCAAGACCATCGACCGCGTGGTCGACGTGTTCCCCGCGGCCGAGAAGGACATGGTGCGCGCGATGCTGTCCGAATCGCTGATCGCCGTCATCTCGCAGACGCTGTGCAAGCTCAAGGACGGCACGGGCCGCGCTGCCGCCTACGAGATCATGCTGGGCACGGCGGCCATCCGCAACCTGATCCGCGAGAACAAGATCGCGCAGATGTACTCGTCGATCCAGACCGGCAACTCGGTGGGCATGCAGACGTTGGACCAGTGCCTGGCCGATCTCGTGCGCCGCAACGTCGTGGCGCCCTCGGAAGCGCGCCAGAAGGCCAAATTCCCGGAAAACTTCCCGGGTTGATCCCCCTCGCATACGGCCTTCCGTGAAAAACCTTTTCGCCCGGTTCCGTCGCAAGCCCACGCCGCTGGCCGTCGCGCCGCGGGACGATTCGTCCAGCTATTTCGCCACGCAGTTCCAGGAACACCACCAGGACACGCAGTTGATGGTCAGCTGGGACGTGCGCAGCCTGGACCTGCACACGAAGCCGTACGACTCGGCGCTGGGCACGCTGGCGCTGGTCAAGCTGTTCGGCCAGGATCCGCAGCTGTCGCAGCTGGGGCCCGAGGCGCTGTCGGTGTTCGGCAACTACCTCGAGTACGTGCAGGTGGAGGCCGGGCGCCAGGTCATCGGCCAGGACGAGCAGGGCGACTTCCTGCTGGTCGTCCTCGACGGCACGGTGGCCGTCGAGCGTGTCCAGCCCTGGGGTGCCAAGGCGCGCCTGGGCGAGTCGCGCGCGGGCGACGTGCTGGGCGAGATGTCGCTGCTGGACGCCGGCGCGCGTTTCTCGGCCTGCACCACCCTCACCTCGGCCAAGTTCGCGGTGCTGGGCGCCGCTGCGCTCGACCGCATGATGCAGCACGAGCCGCGCCTGGCCGCCGCGTTGCTGGCCTGGCTGGCGCGCCGCCTGTCGCTGCGGCTGCGCCAGGTCAGCGCGCGGCTGTCCGCGCTGCTGACGCGCGAGTGAATTGAACCGGACGCCGCATCGCGGTCGTTGCCACTGAACACCGCCGATCCTGCCCAGTGCTGGCAAGATCGCAGGTGTCGAATCTGAAGGAAGAAGGTCATGGAAAGAGAACAAGCATCGAAGTTCGTCAACGACCTGCTGCGCCTGATGGTCACGCGCAACGGCTCCGACCTGTTCCTCACCGCCGACTTCCCGCCGGCGATCAAGGTCGACGGCAAGGTCACCAAGGTGTCGCCGCAGCCGCTCACCGGCGCGCACACCATGGCGCTGGCGCGGGCCATCATGAACGACAAGCAGGCCGCCGATTTCGAACGCACGAAGGAGTGCAACTTCGCGATCTCGCCGGCGGGCATCGGGCGGTTCCGCTGCAGCGCCTTCCTGCAGCAGAGCCACGTGGGCATCGTGCTGCGGACGATCCCGCAGGAGATCCCCACCATCGACAGCCTGGGCCTGCCGCGCGTTCTCAAGGACGTCGCGCTGACCAAGCGTGGCCTGATCATCATGGTGGGCGCCACGGGTTCCGGCAAGACCACCTCGCAGGCCGCGATGCTCGACTGGCGCAACGAGAACACCTACGGCCACATCATCACGGTGGAAGACCCGGTCGAGTTCGTGCACCCGCACAAGAACTGCATCGTCACCCAGCGCGAGATCGGCATCGACACCGACAGCTGGGAGATGGCGCTGAAGAACGCGCTGCGCCAGGCGCCCGATGTCATCCTGATGGGCGAGATCCGCGACCGCGAGACCATGGACCTGGCCGTCGCCTTCGCCGAGACCGGCCACCTGTGCATGGCCACGCTGCACGCCAACAGCTCCAACCAGGCGCTGGACCGGATGATCAACTTCTTCCCGGAAGAGCGCCGCACGCAGCTGCTGATGGACCTGTCGCTCAACATGAAGGCACTGATCTCGCAGCGCCTGCTGCCGCGCCAGGAAGGCAAGGGCCGCGTGGCCGCGGTCGAGATCCTGCTCAACACGCCGCTGGTGGCCGACCTCATCTTCCAGGGCAAGGTGGGCGACCTGAAGGACCTGATGCGGCGCTCGCGCGAGCTGGGCATGCAGACCTTCGACCAGGCCTTGTTCGACATGTACGAGGCCAACCTGATCACCTACGAGGATGCGCTGCGCAACGCCGATTCGGTCAACGACCTGCGACTGCAGATCAAGCTCGACAGCGAGCGCTCGCGCTCGGTCGACCTGGCCGCCGGCACCGAACACATGACGTTCGGCTGACCGCGCGCTCGCCGTCGCCCCTGGACAGATCAAGACGATGACCAAAGAGTACGAACCGATCCCCTCGCGCAAGGTGGCCTTCCTGGGACTGGGCGTGATGGGCGGCCCGATGGCCGGACACCTGGCCGCCGCCGGGCATCGCGTGACCGTCTACAACCGCACGACCGCCAAGGCGCAGGCCTGGGTCGAGAAGCACGGCGGCGGGTTCGCGGCCACGCCGCGCGCCGCGGTCGAGGGCGCCGAGTTCGTGTTCGCCTGCGTCGGCAACGACGCGGACCTGCGCTCGGTCGTCACCGGGCCCGAGGGCGCGTTCGCCGGCATGGCGCCGGGCGCCGTGCTCGTCGACCACACCACGGCGTCGGCCGACATCGCGCGCGAACTGCATGGCCAGGCGGTGGCGCGGGGCCTGCACTTCGTCGACGCGCCGGTCTCGGGCGGCGAGGCGGGCGCGGTCAACGGCCTGCTGACAGTGATGTGCGGCGGCGACGCCGCGCCCTTCGACGCCATGAAGCCGGTCGCGCTGGCCTTCGCGCGTGCGGTCACTCGCCTGGGCGACAGTGGCGCGGGCCAGTTGGCCAAGATGGTCAACCAGATCTGCATCGCCGGCCTGGTCCAGGGCCTGGCCGAGGC
>CAYQMX010000015.1:0-168836 GCA_964418745.1 uncultured Vitreoscilla sp. | reverse complement strand
GCCTGCGGCCTGCGGTGCGAGCGCCCTTCGGAGCGGCCGGGCGTGCGCTCATCGGGCGTCGACCCGCGGGCGCGGCGCGGCGGGCGCGCGGGGTGGGCGTCGTCTGCATGGGGGTTGTCTCGGCTGTTCTTCTGTCTGGTGCGGGTACTGCGCCCGTCACGTCATGAAAGCGCTTTCAGCATTGTTCAACGAGACCGCATCCCGCCGTTACAGCGTAAACCCGAGCATGGCCGTTCAGGCGGCCGCAGGTGCGATGCGCGCAGGCCCGGGTGGCCGTGACTTCACTTTGCAAGCGCTTTCATAATTACTGCCCGCCGCCGCCGCCCCGCGTGCGACGGCCCGGGATGCTCAGCGCGCGACGCGCCGTGTCGATTCGCGGGCGACCAGCTCGGGCGGCGGCAGGTCGGGCGCGGGCGCGACCCCCTTGAGCATGTCCAGCATCGCAGCGGCCGCCTCGGAGCCGATCTCGTAGACCGACTGGCGGATGGTGGTCAGCGGCGGCACCGAGAACTTGGCCGGCGCCAGGTCGTCGAAGCCGACCAGGGACACGTCGTCGGGCACGCGCACGTTGCGTCGGTACAGGCCCAGCGCGGCGCCGATGGCCGTCTGGTCGTTGGCGGCGAAGATCGCGCTGAACGCGAGGCCGCTCTCCAGCAGTCGGTTGACCGCCATCAGGCCGCCGGCCTCGGTGAAGTCGCCCTTGAGCACCAGCGCGGGGTCGAACGCGATGCCGGCGCGCTCCAGCGCGGCGCGGTAGCCGGCCTCGCGATCCAGCGCGTCCTTGTGCAGGGGATCGCCGGCGATGAAGGCGATGCGACGGTGGCCGCACTCGATCAGGTGCTGCGTGGCGAGCAGGCCGCCGGTGTGGTTGTCGAAGTCGATGCTGAAGATGCGGTCGGTGCGCAGTTCGCGCCCGACCACCACCATGGGCACCTGCTGGGCATAGGTTTCCAGCGCCTCGTTGGACATGCGCCCGGCCAGCACGATCAGGCCGTCGACGCGGCGCGACAACAGCGCCTGCATGGCCTTGTGCTCCTCGGCCTCGTGCCAGTGGCCGCTGACGAAGATCGGGATGTAGCCGGCCACCTCGAGGCGATCCTCGATGCCGCGCAGCGCCTCGCCGTAGAAAGGACTGTTGATCGTCTGGGTCAGCACGCCCACGCTGAGCGTGCGCCCGCCGGCCAGGCCGCGGGCGACCGGGTTGGGCCGGAAGCCCAGCGTGCGGATCGCCTCGTCGATGGCCTCGCGCTTTTCCGGGCTGACCGTGGCCGTGCCGTTGAGGATGCGCGAGACGGTGCTGGGCGAAACGCCGGCCGCCTTGGCCACCATCCCGAGCGTCACGGGGCCGCTGCCGGTGGCCCCGGACGCGGTGCTGGGCGAGCGCTTGCGGCGGGCGGGAGGCTGGGTCATCGGACGGGTGGCTTCAGGACAGGCGACCCCGGGAGTGTAGGCGCGGTAGCGCTTTCGCGGGCGCCCGCCGACGACTCAGAGAACGGTGCGGCTGGCCATCGCCTCGAGCTCGCCCGGCGCCAGCACCCGCAGGCTGGGCTCGCCGTCGTGGGTGGCCAGGCCGTGCATCTCGATGGACTTCTGCATGCGCATGATGCGCGTGAGGAACGCCATGATTTCGGGCGTGACCACCTGGCCGGGCACCAGCACCGGGATGCCCGGCGGGTAAGGCGTGATCTGGTCGCAGCACACGCGGCCCTCCAGCGCCGCGTTGGGCTGACCCTGGTCGTCCAGCAGCGGGATGCGTTCGCCGTACTCGTAGAACGCGTCGCGCGGCAGGCAGGCCAGGCGCGAGAAGCGCGGCAGCTCGGGCATGCGCGCGCTCGCGCGCTCGGGACGGCGCTCCTTGGACAGGCGCAGCAGCGCGTCGAACAGGCGCGAGACCTTGGAGCGCGTGGTGCCCACCGTCAGCAGCAGCGTCAGCGTGTTGTGGGTGGACTTCTCGACCTGGATGTTGAAGCGCTCGAACAGCTCCGCGCGCAGTTCGTCCGACGAGAAGCCCGACGGCCCGATGTCGATCGTGATCTTGGTCGGGTCGAGCCGGATGTTGTCGTCGGCGAGTTCGGGCGGCAGCAGGTCAGCGAGGTCCAGCGCGCGGAACACGCCCGTGGCGTTGATCTTCTCGCGCAGCTCCTGGGCGTACTTCAGCGACCGGTCGAGCAGTCGGTAGCCCTCCATGACCGCCTGCTTGCGCGCCACGTCCAGGCTGGCAATCAGGTTGTACTGCGGGCTGGTCGACGCGTGCATGTTGAAGTTCTCGCGGAACAGGTGCTCGTCGAACAACGGGTCGTTGACGTGGATCATGCTGGCCTGAGAGAAGGCCGACAGCACCTTGTGCGTGCTCTGCGTGCAGTAGTCGGCGCCGCTTTCCAGCGCGGTGGGGCGCAGCGCCGGATGGAAGCGCGCGTGGCCGTACCAGGCCTCGTCGACGATCACCTTGATGCCGGCCGCATGCGCGGCCTCGATGATGGGCCGCAGGTCGTAGCGCAGGCCGTCGTAGGTGCACGAGGTGAGGATCAGCGCGCGCGCGTCCGGGTGCTGGGCGATGGCCTCGAGCACGGTGGCGCGCGGCACCGGCCCGAACAGGCCGTACTTGCGGTTGACCGACGAGTCCAGGTAGATCGGCCGCGCGCCCGACAGGATCACGCCGTGGTGGACCGACTTGTGGCAGTTCCGGTCGAGCAGCAGCTTGTCGCCCGGCGCCAGCAGCGTCTGGAAGATCACCTTGTTGGCGGTGGAGGTGCCGTTGGTGGCGAAGTAGGTCTTGCGCGCGCCGAAGGCCTGCGCGGCCAGGCGCTGGGCCTGCACGATGACGCCGGTGGGATGCAGCAGCGAATCGAGCATCTCCACCGACACCGAGAGGTCGGCGCGCAGCAGGTTCTCGCCGGCGAAGTCGTAGAAGTCGCCCACCCACGGGCTGCCCTTGTAGGAGTCGCCGCCGGCGTGGCCCGGCGTGTGCCAGCTGTCCTTGGCCATGCGCACGTAGGTCTTCAACTGGTCGTAGAACGGCGTCGCCGACTTCTCGGCGACCTCGGCCGCGAGGATGCGGGCCCAGCCGTTGTAGTCGCGCTCGCCGCGGTAGAAGTAGCCGTGCACCACGTTGCTGGCGAGCTGCTCCAGCAGCAGCTTGTTCTCGTCGTCCTCCAGCGTCACGTACAGCGACAGCTCGGGGCGCAGCGCGATGATCTCGCGCGCCATCGCGGCGACGTCGTGGTGGCGCGGGGCGCCCTTGCCCGACCGGGCCGCCGGCGTGTGGTCGCCGTGGTCGATGAGGACGATCTGCACGTCGCCGTCGGCCTGCACCGCGGCGATGGCGGCGGCGGCGTCCGCGGCCGGCACGGCCAGCAGGTCGAACGGGTTGTCCAGCTTCTGCGCCGCGGCGTTGATGCCGCCCACCACCTCGTCGCGCCACAGCGGATCGGCGCTCACCACCAGCACGTGGCTCATCGGTTTGTTCGTCTTGTTCTCGGACATGCGGGTTCTCGTTGCAGCAGCGACCGCGCTCTTGGGGCGGCCTGGGGGGTCGCCGTCGGGCGCGGGTGGGCGCGCGAACGGCGTGAAACGCGTCACGGAATGGGTGAGCCGGCGAACTTCGGATGGTAAGACACAACACGAAGTGAAAAATTCTGGCAAAATACGAGTTGACGCTGCGAATGCACTTCCAAAACGTCTTCCTGTCATAGGGAAGGCATCAAGAAAGCGCGCTCGTCTTCGCTCATCCCCTCTGACCTTCTCAAGCCGGTCTGCTGCAAATCACTGATCCAATCAGGGTTACCCCTGGATGGATCGCACGGTGAGGCGCACTCGGAAACGGTTGTGGTCGGCGGCGATGCCGTCGCTACCAGACGTTTCCTGGGCAACAACCCTCCGCTCGCCTCTTGGCGAAACGCGGTGGCCGCCCCGTTATCTTCTTTACGCGACCCTATTGGTGCTGCCAACGCTCCTACATTGGCGGGCGGCGCCGTGGCGGACATTCCGTGCCTCGGGGCTGACCCGGAGCATGTGGGTGACGCCGTGCTTGAAAGTTTGTCATGAGTTTCGATCTGCAGCCCACCCTGGGCAACGAAGAACAACAAGAATCCGTGCTGCCCGAATCGCAAGCCTCCGGCTTCGACTCGCTGGGCCTGGCCCCCGAAATCCTGCGCTCCGTGGTGGAAGCCGGCTACACCGAGCCGACCGACGTCCAGCTGCGCGCCATCCCCGCCGCCATCGCCGGCAGCGACCTGCTGGTGTCCTCGCGCACCGGCAGCGGCAAGACCGCGGCCTTCGTGCTGCCGGCCCTGCAGCGCGTGATCGAAGCGCGCCGCGACCCGGCCAAGAAGCGCGAACGCGGCCAGCCGAGCGGCCCGCGCGTCCTCGTGCTCGCCCCCACCCGCGAACTCGCCATGCAGGTCAGCAAGGCCTGCTCCGTCTACGGCCGCAACGTGCAGGGCCTGCGCGTGGCCACCGTCGTCGGCGGCGTGCCCTACGTCGCCCAGCTGAAGGCGCTGAAGGGCCCGCTGGACATCCTGATCGCCACCCCGGGTCGCCTGATCGACCACATGGGCAGCGGCAAGGCGATGATGTCGCAGGTCGAACTGCTGATCCTGGACGAAGCCGATCGCATGCTCGACATGGGCTTCATCGACGACATCCACCTGATCGCCAAGGAAATGTCCACGGACCGCCAGACGATGATGTTCTCGGCCACGTTCGACGGCACCGTCGGCAACCTGGCCAAGGAACTCACGCACGACGCCCAGCGCATCCGCATCTCGGCGCCGAGCGAGCAGCACACGCAGATCGAGCAACGCCTGCACTGGGCCGACAACCGCGCGCACCGCGACGCCCTGCTCGACCAGCTGCTGACCGACCGCAACATGGAACAGGCCGTCGTCTTCACGAGCACGCAGCGTGACGCCGACGAACTGGCCGACCGCCTGTCGCAGATCGGCCACTCGGTCGCCGCGCTGCACGGCGGCATGCCGCAAGGTCGCCGCAACCGCGTCCTGGGCGCGCTGCGCATGAAGCAGCTGAAGGTGCTCGTGGCCACCGACGTGGCCGCGCGCGGCATCGACGTGCCGACGATCACCCACGTGATCAACTACGGCCTGCCGATGAAGGCGGAAGACTACGTGCACCGCATCGGCCGCACCGGCCGTGCCGGCCGCTCGGGCCTGGCGATCACCATCGCCGAGCGCCGCGACATCCCGATGATCCGCCGCATCGAACGCTTCACCACGCACAACATCCCGGCGTCCGTCGTTCCGGGCCTCGAGCCGCGCCTGCAGGCACCGGCCGCGCAGCGTCCGGGCACCGGCAACTTCGGCGAGGACCGTCCGCAAGGCGGCCATCGTCCGAGCTTCGGTGGCAACCGCGGCGGCTTCGGCGGCCCGCGTGGCAACGACCGTCCGAGCTACGGCCCGCGTCCGGGCTTCGGCGGCGATCGTCCGAACTTCGGCGGCGACCGCGGCCATGGCGAGCGTCCGGCGTTCAACCGCGAAGGCGGCGACAACCGTGGCTTCAGCGGCGACCGCCCGGCCTTCAACGGCCCGCGCGGCGACTACCGCGGCCAGCGCCCGGACAACCGCGGCCCGGCGCACCCGTTCCAGGGCGGCGCCCCGCGTGAAGGCGGCGATCGTCCGGTGTTCAACCGCGAGGGCGGCGACCGTCCGGCCTTCAATCGCGAAGGCGGCGATCGCCCGTTCGCGCGCCCGCAAGGCGATCGTCCGGCGTTCGCCGGCGAGCGCCCGGCCTTCGGTGCCAAGCGCGCCGGTCCGGGCCGTCCTGGCCCCGGCCCGGGCCCGCGTGGCCGCACGCCGCGCTGACGTGACGCGCGCTCCGGCGCGCTGACCTGAACCTTGAATGGCCGCCTGGCAACGGGTGGCCATTTTTCATTTCTGCTTCTGGTTGCTGGTTGCTGGTTGCTGGTTTTGCGGGGCGCGTGGGGGTGGGCACGACGAGCCGGGGGAGCTTGTCTTGTTCGTGTCCCCCGTCGGCCTGCGGCCTCCTCCTCCTTAACCTCACAAGCCAAGCTCCCCCGACTCGCCGTGCCGCGCATGGCGGGGATGCGGAATACGGGGGCTGAGTATTTTTCTTGAGGCTCTGCGCGCGTCAATGGCCCATCGAGGGCCATCGACGGCCTGAGCGTGCGGATGTTTCGCTGCGAGCTCTGCTGGTGCGGGTTGACATTGCGCGCAGAGCCTCCATCAAGAACCACGTCGCTGTATTTCCTCGGCTCGTCGTGCCCACCCCCACGCGCCCCGCAAAACCAGCACCCAGCACCCAGCACCCAGCACCCAAAACCATACCTGTCCCACGAAGAACGCACCATCACGTCGATTCACCGGCAGCCCGCGCCGCGTTGCGCGCCCGGTTCGCCCGCGTCCGCTGCTTCATCTCGGCCACCTGGCGCCGCCGCTGGAAGATGTCGTCGTGCTCGCGGTTGGCCTCGCGCAGCAGCTTGCGGAAGCTGTCCAGGCGTTCCGGGGCCACCTGCTCGCGCACCGCGCAGCCGGGCTCGCTCGCGTGGCGGCAGTTGCGGTAGCGGCATTGCAGGGCCAACGTGCCGATCTCGGGGAAGGCGTCGGCCAGCGTGGCAGCGTCGGCGTCCAGCCAGAGCTGGCGCAGGCCCGGTGTGTCGATCAGGCAGGCACCGCCGGCGGTGCGGCGCAGCGTGCGCACGGTGGTGGTGTGCTGGCCGCGCTCGTCCGCCGCGCGCACGGCGTTCGTGCCCGCGTCCGCGCCGGTCAGCGTGTTGGCCAGCGTCGTCTTGCCCGCGCCGCTGGAGCCAAGCGTCACCAGCGTGCTGCCGCGCACGAGCCACGGCGCGAGCGCCGTGGCGGCGGCGTGAGAGCGGGCATCGATCGCGAGCACGGCGACGTCGTCGCGCGCGTCGCCCAGGTGCGCGCGCACGCGCGCGATCGCGGCGTCGGCGTCGGGGCAGCGGTCGGCCTTGGTCAGCACCACCACCACGCGCGCGTCGGCCGAATGCGCCAGTACCAGGAAGCGATCGAGGCGGCGCAGGTTGAAGTCGTGATCCAGGCCCATCACCAGCAACGCGGTGTCGACGTTGGCGACCAGGCCCTGGCGGCCGCCGGCCGGATCGCGTCGCGTCAGGCGGTTGCGTGCGCCCAGGCGCGCGACCGCCCAGCCGCGATCGAGGTCGGAGGCGGCGGCGCGCCACCACACCCAGTCGCCGACCACCAGCGTGTCGCGCTCGAGCTCGAGGGCGACGCGCAGCGTCGGCCAGGGCACGACGGCGTGCGCCTCGACGCCGTCGTGCACCACCAGGTGGTCGCGCTGGATCTCGACGACGCGCGCCAGGCGCGTGCCGTCGGGCCGTGGCTGCGCGAGCGCGGCCTGCACCGTGGCGTGGGAAAGTCCGATGTCGCGCAGCGCGCGCAAATCGAGGAAGTCTTGCATTGGAATGATTCCGGACGCGCCGCGTTCATGCGGCAGCCTCGCTCGCGACGGGCGCGAACGAGAACAGGCCTTGCACGGTCAAGGCCGGCGGGGTGCGGTGTGGGCGTCGGGTCCGGATGCAGTCGGTGCGCGGCACGGCGCGTTCTTCGGCGAACGCGGGCCGGGCACCGGAGGTGCGCCAGCGATCGGAACGATCAGTGGGAGAGCACCCTCGACAACCGTGACGGCAGGGCGGTCGACGCGCTGGTGATGACAGTCTTCATGGCGACCTCCTGCAGGTGGAACGGTTGGACGAAGACGCGACTTTGCGCCCGGGTGCGCCGCGCTGTCAAGGCCACGCGCCCGCATGGCGGCGTGCGCGCCACACGACCACAATCGGGCCACCTCGACTGCACCATCGGCCACGCCATGCGCCCTGCCCTGCTCGCCTGCGGACTGCTGCTGTCCGCCTTCAACGCGGCCGCGGCCGCGCTGCCCTCCGCGGCCGATCTCGCCGCCATCGTGGCGGACGTGACCGCCGCCGAGACCGCTTTCGCCAAGACCATGGCCGACCGCCGGCTCGATCTGTTCACCGACTTCGTGGCCGAAGACGCCGTCTTCGTCGGCGCTGCCATGAACATCGGCCGCGCCAAGGTGGTCGAGAAATGGAGCGGCTTCTTCAAGAGCCCCCAGGCGCCGTTCTCGTGGGCGCCCGACGCGGTGGCCGTGGCCGCCGACGGCCGCACCGCCGTGTCCACCGGCCTCGCGCGCGACCCCGCAGGCAAGGTCGTCTCGCGCTTCACCAGCATCTGGCGCAAGGATCCCGACGGCCACTGGCGCGTCATCGCCGACCAGGGCGTCGACGCCTGCGAGTGCCCGCCCGAGAAGAAGTAGCGTTCAGTAGATGACGTCCTCGGGGAGCAGCCCGCGCTTGCGCAACAGCGGCTCGATGGACGGCATGCGGCCGCGGAACGCGGCATAGGCCTGCTGCGGCGCGACGCTGTCGCCCGCGCCGTAGATGCACTGGCGCAAGCGCGCGGCTGTCACCGGGTCGAAGGCGCTGCCCGCTTCCTTGAACGCGTCGAACGCATCGGCGTCGAGCACCTCGGCCCACAGGTAGACGTAATACCCCGCCGCGTACGACGAGCCCGAGAACAGGTGCTGGAAGTGCAGCAGGCGGTGGTTGACGCCCACCTCCGGCGGCAGGTTCAGGCGCGCCAGGGTGGCGGCCTCGAACTCGGCGAGGTCGGGCGGCGGCTCCTTGTCGTGGCGCGCGTGCACCGCCATGTCCACCAGGGCGCTGCCGGCGTAGCGCACCGTCTCGTAGGCCTGGCCCCAGCGGCGCGCCTCCTGCAGGCGGCGCACCAGCGCCTGCGGAATCGGCTCGCCGGTCTTCCAGTGGCGCGCGTGGCGCGCGATCACCTCGGGCTCGAGCAGCCAGTGCTCGAACAGCTGCGACGGCAGCTCGACGAAGTCGCGCAGAACGTTGGTGCCCGACAGCCGCTGGTAGGTCACGTTCGACAGCAGGCCGTGCAGGCCGTGGCCGAACTCGTGGAACAGCGTGCGCGCGTCGTCGAAGCTCAGCAGCGTGGGCTCGCCCGGCGCGCCCTTGGCGAAGTTGTTGTTGTTCATGATCACCGGCAGGTCGACGCCGCCGTTGCGGCACTGCCAGCGCAGCGCGCTCATCCACGCGCCCGAGCGCTTGGTCTGGCGCGCGAAGTTGTCGTGCAGGAAGATGCCGATCAGCCGGTCGCCGTCGTGCACTTCGTAGGCGACGACGTCGGGGTGGTAGACGGGGATCGCGTCGTTGCGCACCATGCGGATGCCGAACAGGCGGTGCGCGCAGTCGAACGCGGCCTGCACCATGCGGTCCAGCGAGAAGTAGGGCTTGACCTCGCCGTCGTCGAAGGCGAAGCGCGCCTGGCGCACGCGCTCGGAGCCGAAGCGCCAGTCCCAGGCCATGTACGGGCCCGCCAGGCCGGCTTCCTGCAGGCTCGCGTGCACGGCCGTGCGCTCATCTTGCAGCGCGGCCAGCGCGCGGGCGTAGACGTCGTCGAGCAGCGTGTTGACCGAGGCGATGTTGCCGGCCATCGTGTTGGCCAGCGCGTAGTCGGCATAGCTCGGGTAGCCGTGCATCCAGGCCTGCTCCTGGCGCAGGCGCAGGATCTCGCGCGCGACCTCGCGGTTGTCGGTCTCGCCGGCGTTCTCGCCGCGGCCGACCCAGGCCTTCCAGGCGCGCTCGCGCAGGTCGCGCCGGTTGGAGAACGTCAGGAACGGCACGATCAGCGAACGCGACAGCGTCACCACGTGGGCGCCCGCGGGCAGCCCCCGGTCGCTGGCGGCCTGGCGCGCGGCGGCGCGCACGAACGGCGGGAGCCCGTCGAGCTCGGCCTCGGACAACTCGAGCTGGAAGCCGGCCTCGTCGGCCAGCACGTTCTGAGCGAAACGCGTGGTGAGCTGCGCCAGGCGCGCCATGACCTGCGCGTAGCGCGGCTGCCGGTCGGGCCCCAGGCGCGCGCCGGCGCGCACGAAGTCGACGTGCAGGCGCTCGACCAGGCGCAGCGCCTCGGGGGCGAGCCCGAGGTCATGCCGCGCCGCGTGCACCGCGTCGACGCGGGCGAACAGGCCGGCGTGCATCATCACGGCGCTGTCGTGCGCCGCCAGCGGCCCGGCGAGCGCGCGCTGCACGGCCTGCAGCTCGGGCGAGGTGTGCGAGGCCGCGAGCGCATGGAACGCCGCCTCGATGCGCGCGAGCAGCCGGCCGCTGCGGTCGAACGCGGCCACGGTGTTGTCGAAGTCCGGCGCGTCGGCCTGCCCAGCGATCGCCTCCACCTCGGCGCGCTGCGCCTGCATCGCCGCCTCGAAGGCCGGGGCGAAATCCGCGGCACGGATCAGGTCGAACGGCGGCAGTGCGAAGGGCGTCGTCCAGTCGGCGAGAAGGGGATTGTGGGCGGTCATGGCGTGGTGGGATGGACGTGTTCGGAGGGCGCCCGGCGTCGGGTCGACCCGCTGTGCAGGCGCTGCAAAGGCGGCGATGATGCCGGCTTTTCCGCGGTCGGGACAACGGGAAGGATAAGGCCCCGTGCGACCTCCCCGTTCACCAAGAGGAGATTTCGTCATGCGCTGGCTCATCCGGATCCTGGCCGCCCTGGCCGTCGTCGCGCTGCTCGTGGTGGTCGGCGGCCTGTTCCTGCCCGACACCTACCGGGTGGAACGCAGCGCCGTGATCAACGCGCCGCCCGAGCGCATCTACCCGCTCGTGGCGGCGCCGCGGCGCTGGCAGGAGTGGTCGATGTGGAACCGGCGCGACCCGGCGATGGCGATGAGCTTCTTCGGACCCGAGTCGGGCGCCGGTGCCGGCTGGCAATGGGACAGCCGGACCGAGGGCAAGGGCCGCATGACCTTCCTCACGGCCGACCCGGCCAAGGGTTTCACCTATGAGCTGTTCTTCCCCGACTTCAATTCGACGTCCACCGGCGACATCCGCTTCGAGCCGCAGGGCGGCGCCACCCGCGTCACCTGGACGAACGCCGGCAGCGTGGGCCGCAACCCGCTGCTGCACTACATGGCGCGCTTCATGGACCGCATGGTCGGGCCCGACTTCGATGCCGGCCTCGCCAACCTGAAGACGCTGGCCGAGCGCCACTGACGGCGACGCGGCCGGGCGCCCCGGCGCGCGACCCTTCTGCGATGATCACCGGATCCGAATCCTGAGCGTGGCCGCTGCCCGGCCGCCGCGCCGACGTTTCCAGATGACCCAAGACCCCGCATTCCCGCCGCCCGACGAGGCCGCCGACGACCCCTGGCTGTGGCTGGAGGACGTCCTCGGCGACGACGCCCTCGCCTGGGTGCGCGCGCGCAACGCGCAGTCGCGCCAGGTGCTCGAGGCCTGGCCGCTGTTCCACGACACCCGCGCGCAGCTGCGCGCCGTGCTCGACTCCAAGGAACAGATCCCCGGCGTCGTGCGCCGCGGCGACTGGCTCTGGAACTTCTGGCGCGACGACCGCAACCCGCGCGGCCTGTGGCGCCGCACCACGCTGGCCGAGTACCGCCAGCCGCAGCCGGCCTGGGACGTGGTCATCGACCTCGACGAGCTGGCCCGCCAGGAGGACGAGAACTGGGTCTGGCACGGCGCCCATTGCCTGGCGCCCGGCTACGAGCGCTGCCTGGTGATGCTGTCGCGCGGCGGCTCCGACGCCCAGGTAGTGCGCGAGTTCGACATCGTCGCGCGCCGCTTCGTCGCCGACGGCTTCGTCCTGCCCGAGGCGAAGTCCAGCGTCGACTGGATCGACGCGGACACGCTCTACGTGGCCACCGACTTCGGCCTGGGCACCCTCACCGACTCCGGCTACCCGAGCGTCGTGCGCCGCTGGTCGCGCGGCACGCCGCTGGACAGCGCCACGACGGTGTTCCAGGGCGAACGCGCCGACGTCGCCTCGGGCGTGCAGGTGGACGACACGCCGGGCTTCGAGCGCATCACGTTCAGCCGCTCGCTGGATTTCTACACTTCACGCGTGTGGCTGCTGACCGATGCCGCCACGCACGCCCTGGTGCCGGTCGACAAGCCGGACGACGCCAACCTGGCGTTCTGGCGCGACCGCGTGCTCATCGAGCTGCGTTCCGACTGGACCACCGGCGACACCACCTGGCCGCGCGGCGCGCTGCTGGTGGCCGACGCCGCCGCCTACCTGCGCGGCGAGCGCCGCCTGCAGGCCCTGTTCACGCCCACCGCCACGCGCTCGCTGGCGGGCTACGCCACCACCCGCTCGCGGCTGCTGCTGACCGTGCTGGACGACGTCGCCGGCCGCATCGAGGAGCTCACGCCGACGGCCGCCGGCTGGCAGCGGCGGGCGGTCGACGCGCCGTTCCCCGGCTCGCTGTCCGCCGACGGCCTGCACGACCCGCACGTGGCCGACGATCCGCTGGCCGAGGCCTACCTGCTCAGCTACACCGATTTCCTGACGCCCGACTCGCTGTACCTGGCGCACACCGGCGACGACCGTCGGGAGCTGCTGAAGTCACGTCCGCAGTTCTTCGATTCGACGGGCATGCGCGTCGAGCAGAAGTTCGCCACGTCCCGGGACGGCACGCGCGTGCCCTACTTCATCATCTGGCCGCGCGGGGCGCGGCCCGACGGCGCCAACCCGACGCTGCTGTACGGCTACGGCGGCTTCGAGATCTCGCTGACACCGGGCTACTCCGGCGGCATCGGCAAGGCCTGGTACGAGCACGACGGCGTCTGGGTCTACGCCAACATCCGCGGCGGCGGCGAATACGGGCCCGCGTGGCACCAGGCGGCGCTGCGCGAGAACCGGCAGCGCAGCTACGACGACTTCATCGCCGTCGCCGAGGACCTGGTGGCGACGAAGGTCACCGCGCCCCCGCACCTGGGCATCGAGGGCGGCAGCAACGGCGGGCTGCTGGTGGGGGCGGTGATGGTGCAGCGCCCCGACCTGTTCAACGCGGTCAGCTGCCAGGTGCCGCTGCTGGACATGCGGCGCTACAACAAGCTGCTGGCCGGCGCGTCGTGGATGGCCGAGTACGGCAACCCGGACCTCCCGGCCGAGTGGGCCTGGATCTCGAGGTACAGCCCGTACCAGAACGTGCGCCGGGACGCGGCCTATCCGAGCGTCTTCTTCACCACCTCCACGCGCGACGACCGCGTGCACCCGGGCCACGCGCGCAAGATGGCCGCCCGCATGATCGAGCAGGGCCACGACGTGCTGTACTACGAGAACATCGAGGGCGGCCACGGCGGCGCGGCCGACAACGAACAACGCGCCGACGTGCAGGCGCTCCAGTTCGCGTTCCTGTGGATGAAGCTGGGCAAGCGATGACCATTGCCGTGATCCACGACGCCGCGCGCCAGCGCTTCGAGGCCATCGTCGAAGGCCAGCGCTGCGTGGCCGACTACCAGCTGCGCGGCAAGGTGATGTGGATGAACCACACCGGCGTGCCGGACGCCGTCGCCGGCCGCGGCATCGCCGCCGCACTGGTGCGCGCCGCCCTCGACTGGGCCGCGGCCCAGGGCTACACGGTGGAGCCGTCGTGCAGCTACGTCGCGGCCTACATGCGCCGCCATCCAGACACGCTGCGGCTGCTGGCGCGTTGAGCCCCGCTCAGCCCGGCTGGCGCGCCGGCGCGCTGGCCGGATCGGGGTCGACCCGGCGCGCCCAGCGCTGCGCCAGCACCGCGCACACCATCAGCTGGATCTGGTGGAACAGCATCAGCGGCAGCACGATGGCGCCCACCGCGTTGGCGGAGAACAGTACCTTGGCCATCGGGATGCCGCTGGCCAGGCTCTTCTTCGACCCGCAGAACACGATCGTGATCTCGTCGGCCTTGTCGAAGCCCAGCCGGCGCGCGAGCCAGCCGGTCAGCACCAGCGCGCAGGCCAGCAACACGCAGCACACGACCACCAGCCCGCCCAGCGCCCGCGGGGGCACCTGCTTCCACAACCCCTCGATGACGGCGGCGCTGAACGCCGTGTAGACCACCAGCAGGATCGAGCCGCGATCGACCAGCCCCAGCACCTGCTTGCGCCGGTGCACCCACGCCCCGATCCACGGGCGTGCGAGGTGGCCGACGACGAACGGCAGCATCAGCTGCAGCAGGATGCGGCCGATCGAATCCAGCGAGCTGCTCGCGTTGGCGTGCGGCAGCACCACCAGGCCCACCAGCAGCGGCGAGACGAACACGCCCAGCATCGTCGAGCCCGACGCACTGCAGACCGCCGCCGGGATGTTGCCACGCGCCATCGACGTGAAGGCGATGGCCGACTGCACCGTGGCCGGCAGCACGCACATGAACAGCACGCCGACGTAGAGCTCGGGCGTGACCAGCGGCTGCAGCACCGGCTTGAGCACCAGTCCCAGCAGCGGAAACAGCGCGAAGGTGCAGGCGAAGACGAGCAGGTGCAGGCGCCAGTGCAGCGCCCCGGCGCGGATCGCCTCGCGCGAGAGCTTGGCGCCGTGCAGGAAGAACAGCAGGCCGATGGCGAAGGTGGTGAAGGCCTCGAAGAAGCGGGCCACCATGCCCTGGGCGGGCAGCAGCGTGGCCAGCGCCACGGTGGCCACCAGCAGCAGCGTGAAATTGTCGGGGAGGTAGGCGGGACGCTTCATCGGGCGGTGGACGGCAAAAGCCGATTGTCCGCCAGCGCCGTCGTCGACGCGCCGGCGCGGCTTCGCCTCAACGCTCGCGGCCGGCGTTCTCCTTGTCCTGCAGCAGGCGCCACATCACCTTGCCGGCGCCCGACTTGGGCAGCGCCTCGACGAACTCGACGACGCGCGGCGCCTTGTAGGCGGCCATGTGCTCGTGCGCCCAGGCGACGATGTCGCGCTCGTGCACCTGGCCCCGGGCATCGGCGCGCAGCACGACGACGGCCTTGACGGTCTCGCCGCGGTACGGGTCCCGCGCCGAGATGATGCAGGCCTCCTGCACCGCCGGGTGCTTGTACAGCAGCAGCTCCACCTCGGAAGGCCAGACCTTGAAGCCGCTGGCGTTGATCATGCGCTTGAGACGGTCGGTGATGAAGAAGTAGCCGTCGGCGTCCATGTGGCCCAGGTCGCCGGTGCGAAAGTAGCGGCGGCCCTCGATCTCGACGAAGGCCGCGGCTGTCGCCTCCGGGTTCTTCCAGTAGCCGCGGAACACCATCGGGCCGCGGGTGACGATCTCGCCGACGTCGCCCACCGCCACCTCCCGCAGCGTGACCGGGTCGACCACGCGCGAGTCGACGCCGAAGAACGGGATGCCCAGGCATTGCAGCTTGGGCCGCTCGCCCGGGTTGGCGTGGCTGGGCGCCGCGGTCTCGGTCAGGCCGTATCCTTCGCAGAAGTGCAGGCCGAACTCGTCGAGCAGGCGCTGCGCCACCGCCTGCGGCATCGCCGCGCCGCCGCCCGAGAGCCAGCGCAGGCTGCCCAGGTCGAAATGGCGGTAGTTCGGGCTCGCGAACAGGTCGATGATCATCGTCGGGATGCAGGTCCAGTGCGACACCCTGTGATGCGAGATCAGGTGTCCGGCCAGTTCGCGATCCCAGCGCGGCATCACCACCACCGTCGCGCCGCCGAACATCGGGGAGATCACGCCGTAGAGCATGCCGGTGATGTGGAACATCGGCACGACGCCCAGCACGACGCTCTCGGCGCTCGCCGAACCCCATTCGGCGCCGCCGACCACGTTCGCCATCAGCGTGCGGTGCGTGTGCATGCAGCCCTTGGGCAGGCCCGTGGTGCCGGAGGTGTAGGGCAGCAGCGCAAGGTCGTCGGGCCCGTTGCGCAGCGGCCCGGGCACCCGTGCCTCGGCCAGCACATCGGTCCAGCGCACCGTGCCGGCGGGCAGCGGTGGGTCGGCCAGCAGCCACTCGCGCATCGCCGGCGGCGGCGCCAGGGTGTCGTCGAAGTCCGCGGGCAGTTCGTCGGCGTAGCGCGTCGCCAGCACGCGGGCCACGCGCTGCGACGGCGGCAGCGCCGCGTTGGCGCTGGCCACGATCGCGACCAGTTCGGCGCCGCAGATCACCACCCTGGTGCCCGGGTCGACGATGTAGTGCCCGAATTCCTCGGCCTTGTTCATCGCGTTGACCGGCACCACGACGGCATCGGCCCGCAGGATGCCGTGATACGCGACCAGGTATTGGGGGCAGTTCTGCATGAAGAGCGCCACGCGGTCGCCGCGCCCCACGCCCTGGGCCTGCAGCCAGCCGGCGATCGCCTCGGCCTCGGCGCGCAGCGCAGCGTAGGTCTTGGCACGGCCGAAGAACAGCGTCGCGGCCTTGGCCGGATAGCGCCGGGCCGCCACGTCCAGGTTGTCCCACAGCGTGGTCTCGGGCAGCGTCAGCGTGCGGGGCAGGCGGCGGGGCCAGAACGCGAAGTGCGGGCGGTCGGCCGGCACCTCGCCGGCGTTGGTGTCGACGAGGGCGGCATCGATCGGGGCGGTGCGGAACAACTCTTCGGACGAGGACATCGAAATCCTTTGGGCGCGGCCCATTCAACCTGCGGATGCCATGCTGCACCGCAGCGAAGTCGGCGCGGCCTGCCTGGCCAGCCTACCGCGCGCGGCCGGAACGCAGCATAGTGCGCGCCCCGAGCAGGGTTGTCACAGTGGGGACAACTCCAGTTTGTCCGGTATTGTCCGAATATTGCTTGTTCAGCGCATCCCGCGCCACTCGCTCTCCTTCATGGCCACCTCCGCCGAGTCCGACCCCATCGCCGACAGCGACCCCGCCCATGCGAGCCTGCCGTGCGTGCTCGACATCGAGGCCTCCGGCTTCGGGCGCGGCAGCTATCCGATCGAGATCGGCTTCGTGCTGCCCGACGGCACCGCCTACTGCACGCTGATCGTGCCCGATGCGGGCTGGACGCACTGGGATGGCGATGCCGAACGCATCCACGGCATCTCGCGCTCGCTGCTGCAGCGCCACGGGCGCAGCGCGCATGAGGTCGCCATCGAGCTCAACCAGCGCCTGGCGGGCCGCACCGTCTACTGCGACAACTGGGCCCATGACTACGCCTGGCTGGCGCGCCTGTTCGAATCGGCCGCCATCAGCCCCAGCTTCAAGTTGCGCCACCTGCGCGAGCTGATGACCGAGAACGCGGCGGAACGCTTCGACGACATGCGCGAGATCGTCGCGCGCAACCTGCAGCTGCGCCGCCACCGGGCCAGCAGCGACGCACGAGTGCTTCAGCTGAGCGTGGCCAGGGTCTGGCGCAGCGCGACGGCGCTGCCGGACCGGCCGCACGCCTGAGCGCCGCTCAGGCGCCCGCCCGGGCGGCCCGGCCCAGCGCCGCCATCAGGTCCTTGCGACTGGCCGGCTTGTCGATGCGGGCGTCGAACACGCTGTCGACGGTGGCGTCGTCCAGGTCGTTGTAGGCCGAGATCAGCACCAGGAAGGTCCGCTGGTGGCGATCGCCGGGTTTGCGCAGGCGGCGCGCCACCTCGTAGCCGGTCAGGTCGGGCATCTGCATGTCGAGGAAGATGGCCTGGTAGTCGCGCCCGGCCGCCGCCGCCAGCCCGGTCGTGCCGTCGACGGCTTCCACGACCTCGACGCCCAGCGAGCGGATGACGTCGGCGATGGCGCGTCGCGCATCGCGCGAATCGTCCACCACCAGCACCGGCAGGCGCGTGGCGATGCGCGTCGGGGCGTCGGGCACATCGTCGCCGCCTTCGGTGATCGGCACCTCGACGGTCACCGAGGTGCCGTGCCCGACGCGCGAATCGACGCGCAGCGTGCCGCCCATCAGGTCGACGAGGCTGCGCACCACCGCCAGCCCGAGGCCGCTGCCCTCGGCCATGGCGGCGGTCTGGGGCGAGCGGTAGAACGGCTCGAACAGGCGCGGCAGTTCGTCGGGATCGATGCCCACGCCGGTGTCGGCGATCTCGATGCGCGCCAGCCCCTGCGAGCGCAGCAGCTCGGCGTGGATCGTGATGCCGCCGCGCTCGGTGTACTTGATGGCGTTGGTGAGCAGGTTGTCGATCACCTGGCGCAGGCGGGCCGGATCGGAGTAGATGCGCTGGGCCAGCTCGGGGCCGGCCTCCCAGTGGACATCGAGGTTGCGCGCGGCGAGCGCCTCCTCGACGCCGCGCAGCGCGGTGTCGACCAGCTTGTCGAGCTGGAAGCCGCGGATGCGGGTCTCGAGCCGGCCCGAGGACATCTTGGCGAAGTCGACCAGGTCGCTGATGCGCCCGCGCAGCGAACGCGTGCTCTCCTTGAGCCGCGCGAAGGCCGGATCGCCGGCGTCGACCCGGCCGCGCGACTCGATCACGTCCATGGTGCTCCAGATGGACTGCAGCGGCGTGAGCAGTTCGTGGCTGAGCATGCCCAGGAAGCGCGCCTTGTCGCGCGCCACGGTCTCGGCGCGCGCCCGCTCGGCGTCGGCCACCGCGGCCAGCCGCTCGGCGCGGCCCCGGCTGGCGCGCTCGCGCCGGGCGACCACGCCCCACTGCGCCGCCAGCACCACCACCAGCCCCAGCATCGCCACGATGGCCGAGAACGCGACCAGCAGTTGGCGCCGCACCGCCTGCACCTCGTCGGCGAAGCTGGCGGCCGTCGCCTGGCGCCGGCGCGCCTCCTGGCCGACGCGCGCCAGCCCGTCGAGCGCGGCCTGGGCGCGTGCCGGCGCGAGCGCGCGTGCGGGCGCGCCCGAATCGGCCTGCAGGCTGTCTGCGAGGGCGCCTGCGGCCTCGGCCCAGGACGCGCCCTGGGACAGCATCAGCGCCCCGGGCGCGGCCATCTCGGCCTGCAGCGCGGCGCTGGCCCGGCTGAAGCGCAGGCCGTCGGCGGGCAGGTTGCCCGGCGCGGGGACGGACGAGGCCGCGGCCAGGTCCCACTTCAGCGCCAGTGTGGCATCCAGCGCCGCGTCGTGCAGCGTCCAGAAGCGCTCGAAGCGCAGCGTGGCGGCATCGAACTTGACGCTCGACTCGTGCAACCGCACGCGCAGGCCGTCCACCGTGAACCAGGCCAGCCACGCCGCCAGCGCGAGCACGGCGCCGATCAGCCAGGGCGTGGCGAGCGCCCAGCGGCGGGCAGCGCGGCGGCGCCGCGGGGCGCCCGCAGGCGCGCGGGCCGCCCCGACCGCAGCCGGGGCGGCGGGCGCCGGCGCGGAAGCGGTCACGGACGGGATCGCGGCGGTGACGGGCGGGGTGGACAGGACGGGTCTCCGGGTGCCCCGCCGGCGGCGGGGCTGGGCTTCGACGACGATCATACGAGCGGGGCTCACGTCGCGGCCCACCGGCGACACCTCGACGACAGCCTGGAGTCGCAGTCGGGGGCAGGAACGGCGGAAATGGCGCATTCGGCGCGGCACGAGCGGTCCGCGGCCTCCTCGCCGGCAACGGCATCGCGGCCGTTTATCGGCCCGTTTGCCACGCGCGGCCCGCCGGGCCCGGCCTTAACGTGGAGGCCTTCAACGGAGCCGCTGGTGGCCGCCAACACCGGAAGGCACCCCGCCTTCGCCCCCGGCGGCCCGCCGCCCGCCGCCGCCCCGGCCCCGGCCGGCGGCGCGCGCGGGCGCCAGCGCGACGCCGCAAGGCCCGCCACGCGCGGGCACGTCGAGCCGCCGCTGGAGGCACGGCAGGCCGGTGGCCCGCCCGCGGCCCGCGAAGCGCCGCAACTCGCCCCGCGCGATGCCGAGCTGTGGCTGCTGGCACGCCGCACCCAGGGCGCCGCACTGCGGCTCGACTTCGAACTGCGCACGCTGCTGGTACGCCAGGTGTTCCGGCGCGACTTCGTGTTTGTGTCGCGCCAGCTGCATGCCCTGGAGGCGAGCCGCCGCGTGCAGGGGTTGGACCGCGTACGCCTCGACCATGCCCTGGCCGAGCTGCAGCACCGCGCCGACGACGTGCAGCGACGCCTGGCGGCCCTCGCCGCCGAGCTGGAGGCGGCGATCGCGGCTCGGGCACCGGCCGGCGCCCGGATCGCGTTCGCGCGCCCGGCCCGCTTCCAGGCCACCATCGTGAGTCCCGCCGCCCACCGCTACCTGGCGCTGCTCGTGGCATCCGACGACACCCTGGCCCGACTCGAGATGGCCTGGCTGCTGGGCCTGGTGGAGCCCGCGCGCCGCACGGCGCTGGCGGGCGACTGCAGGCGCGCCCTGCACGCCTTCAAGGATCTCGCCTGCGATCGCCGAACGGCTGTCGGCGCATGGGTGCGCGAGCTGAACGCGCAGCGCAAGGAGGGGCTGGGAGTGCGGGGGGATGGTTGAATCGGCTGATCCGGCTGATCCGGCGGATCGGCGGGTCAACGGGTCGGCGCGGCTGCACGGCTGCGAGGCTGCGAGGCTGCGGGGCTGCGGGGCTGCCGGTCGGCGCATCGGTGCATCGGTGCATCGGACATCGGACATCGGACATCGGTGCATCGGCGCATCGGTGCATCGGCGAATCGACATGTCGACACGCTGCCGCAGGGTCGGCGCCGCGGCAACCGCCTCGGCGTCGTCAGTCCTCGCAGGCCTTGGCCACCCCCTGCAGCATCGCGCCGTCGTGCACGTCGAGCCGGCCGCTGCGCACGTCGCCGTCGACCCGGGCACCGGGCGCCAGCGTGAGCTTGCCACGGGTGGTGATCACCGCGCCGCCGCCGCTGTCGCCCACCGTGCCGCACACGTAGACGTCGCCCGACGCCACCAGCCGGCCCTTCAGGCTGGCACCCGAACGGATGACCACCGGGCCGGCGGTGCAGTGGATGTTGCCCACCACGTCGCCCACCAGCAGCAGCGCATGGCAGCGCAGGTAGCCGCGGATGACGGCGCCAGCCGGCACCACCAGCGCGTCGTCCAGCCGCGGGCCGGCGGCCGGTGTGGCGGCCGGCCGTGGCGCTGGCGACTCGACGGCGGGGGCCATGGCCGCGCTCCCGGGCAGCGGGTCGACGAAGTGCAGGGGCGCCGTGTCCGACGACCGCAGCCGACGTTCGGCGAAGGACGACTTGGCCATCGGTGCATCGCTGTCGCGTCCGCCCCCCAGGCCCACCACCAGCGCGCGCCGGTGGCGCGCCGTCAGCACCGACGGGGATGCCGGGGGTGGCTCGGGCACCAAGTCGAGGTCCAGGCGGGTCATGGCGCGTCGTCCTGCGCGGGCGCGACACCGGGGGCAGGTGCCAGCACCCGGGCGACGGCCGTCGGCCCTCGACCGGCTGCGACCGGTGGGACCGCGGACAGGCCGTCGGCGGCCGGCGTCGGCGTACCGGCCGGGCCGTTCGCGCCGACGACGGGCGCGCACACGGCCAGCGCCGCACCCACCGCCAGTCCGGCGGCGCCGCCGAGTACCGCCAGGGCCAGGGTGCGTGGCCAGCGGCGCGGGCGGCTGGCGGGCGGGTCGCGCGGCGGGCACCGCGACGAGATGTTGATGCGGGAGGCGGTTTTCATGGCCAGGGAAAGGCAGCGCGAGTGTCGATGGCTTCCATGGTGCACGCGATGGCGGCCATCCGCCCAGGGCCGGACGACCCCGAAACCGGGTATTCGGCGCTGACCGGCCCGCCGCGCGGCGCACTCAACTCCCCGCGGATTCGGCCGATGACCCTGGCTGCGGCCGCATGACGCCGAACCCGCCAGCCTGGGCTGCACGGGTGGCGAAGCGCGTCCGGCAAGCAACGATGCCCCCGGCAGGATGCCGCGGGCGCCGCGACGGCCCCGGCCGCCGCGGCCCGCGCCAAGCGCCTTCGGGCAGGCGGCCGACCCGTTGCGCCCCGAGTGACGTCTCCCGGCCCCAACGCCGGGCGTCGCGGCGGATGATGCCGTCAAGCACGTCGTCCGTCCTTGCGCGCCTCCGACTTCGGTCGGGGGCGCTTTCTTTCGGGCGTCCGCCGCACGTCGCGAACGGGCGCGGCGCTTGCCGAAAAGCGTGCGTCCGGGCAAGCCTTGCAACACCATGTACATCGGCACCGCGGCGTGGGCCCTGCCGCGCGCTCTCGCGACGGCGTTTCCGGGCCCCGGCCCGCACCTCGAACGCTACGCGCGCCAGTTGACCTGCGTCGAGATCGATTCGTCGTTCTACCGGCCGCACCGCGCGGCCACCTATGCCCGCTGGGCCGACCTGACGCCGCCGCAGTTCCGTTTCGCCGTGAAGCTGCCGCGCGCGATCACGCACGAGGCCGGCCTGCGCGGCGTGGCCGCGCCGCTGCGGGCGTTCCTGGCGGACGCCGGCGCACTGGGCGACCGGCTGGGCGTGCTGCTGGTGCAGCTGCCGCCGTCCCTGGCCTGGGAGGCCCGGGTCGCCGGTGACTTCTTCGCGACGCTGCGCCGGCACTGGGAAGGCCCGGTGGCCTGCGCCCCGCGCCACGCGAGCTGGTTCGCGCCGGGCGCCGACCGCGCGCTCGCCCGCCTGCACGTCTCGCGCGTGGCGGTCGACCCGGCGCCGGTGGAGGCCGCCGCCCGGCCGGGCGGCTGGCTCGGGCCGATGGGGGACGGCGCGGGGGCGCTGCTGTACCACCGCTGGCACGGGTCGCCCCGCATGTACTGGTCGACCTACGACGCCCGCTGGCTCGCGCGGCAGGTGGACCGCCTGGCCGCCTGGCCCGCGGACGCGGTGCACTGGGCGATCTTCGACAACACCGCCGGTGGCGGTGCGACCGCCAATGCCCTGGCGCTGCGCGCGCTCGCCGCCGCGGCCGACCGCGCGCTCAGAGCCCCTTGATGATTTCCGCGCGCTTCTTCTCGTACTCGGACTTCGTGAGCAGGCCCTTGTCGTAGAGCCGCTTGATCGTCAGCAGGCGCTGCTCGGCATCGGCCGGCGCCGCGGGCGCGACCGGCGCGACCGGCGCGACGGGCGCGACGGGCGCGATCGCCGTCGGCGCCGCGGGTGCGGTGGGTGCGACCGGTGCGGCGACGGGCGCCGGCGGCGCGACCGGGACGACCGCCGCGGCGGGTGTCGGGGGCGCCGGCGGTGCCACCGGGGCGATCGCCGCCGGGGCCGGCGGCGCCGACGCCAGCGACAGCACCAGCCAGTCCGCGCGCTTGTTCGTCGCGCTCGGGCTCTGCACCGGCGACGTGCCCTCGGCCGTGCGCGAGCCCACGGTGAAGTGCGGCGCCAGGCCGCTGCCGCGCGCCGCGTCGTAGAAGTCGACGCGACCGTCGTGCACGATCAGGTTGAGCCGGCCATCGACGACGAACAGGCGCGCGGTCACGGCCGAGATGGCGTAGAAGGTGTTGTCCTCGTGGCGGGCGGAACTCACCAGCGCGATGTCCTGGTCTGGGCGCGCATGGGCCAGCGCCTCGGTGAGCGCGGGCACGATGTTGTTGAGCTCGTCGATCGCGAACAGCGGCTTGGCGGCCCCGCCGCGCAGCAGCTGCACCTGCTGCAGCAACGCGTGGAGGGTATTGGGCTCCACCGTCCACGGATGCTGGTTCGCGGCCGAGCCCGGCTCGCGCGCGACGAGTTCCACGGTCGTGTAGTCGGCGATGCGCCACAGCTGGCGCCCGGTGGCGCCGCGCACCAGCGGCGCGGTGCCCGACACCGCGATCGGCGAATCGGCGGCGACCGCCGCTGCCGCGAGCGCGCCCCACAGCACGGCGCCGCCGAAGACGACGCGGGCGCCGCCCGGCAGGAAGGGTTTGCGAAAGGCCGCGATCGTCATCGAGAGGTCTCCAGGTTTTGTTCGAGGCTGGCACTGCCGTGGCGGCAGCCCGCGAGAGCACTCTAACGCAGCGCGGCGACCCGCGCCCGGCGATCAGAGCACCACGGGCTCGGGCTCCAGCCGGATGCCGAAGCGCCCGTAGACGCTTTCCTGGATCGCCTTGGCCAGCGTCAGCACCTCGGCGCCGATCGCGTCGCCGCGGTTGACCAGCACCAGCGCCTGCTTCTCGTAGACCCCGGCGCGGCCGATCGTCTTGCCCTTCCAGCCGCAGGCGTCGATCAGCCAGCCCGCCGCGAGCTTGAACGTGCCGTCGGCCAGCGGGTAGTGCACCACGTGCGGGTCGCGACCGATGATGTCGCGGCACTGGTCCTCGCTGACGATCGGGTTCTTGAAGAAGCTGCCGGCATTGCCGATGACGGCGGGATCGGGCAGCTTGGCGCGCCGGATGGCGCAGATCCAGTCGTACACCTGGCGCGCCGTGGGCTCGGCGATGCCGGTCTCGGCGATCCGCCGCTCGAGCTCGAGGTAGCCCAGCACCGGCTTCCAGGGCCGCGGAAGGCGGAAGCGCACCCGCGTGATGATCGCCTTGCCGGCCAGCACGTTCTTGAACACGCTGTCGCGGTAGCCGAACAGGCACTGCGCCCGGTCCAGCGAGATGCCCAGCCCGGTGACCAGGTCGACGCCGTCCAGCGAATCGAAGCGGTCGGCCATCTCCAGCCCGTAGGCGCCGATGTTCTGCACCGGCGCGGCGCCCACCGTGCCGGGAATCAGCGCCAGGTTCTCGAGGCCCGGCCAGCCGCTGTCGAGCGTGCGGGTGACCACGTCGTGCCACGCCAGGCCCGCGCCGGCCTCGACGATGAAGGCGTCGGGGCGCGTCTCGACCAGCCGCAGGCCATCGACCTCCACCTTGAGCACCACCTCGTCGATGTCGCGCGTGAGCACGAGGTTGCTGCCGCCGCCCAGCACCAGCTTGGCGGCGCGCCCGACCTCCGGCGAGTCGAGCACGCGGCGCACGTCGGCGTCGCCGCGGATGCGTACGAGGCGGCGCGCGTGCGCGGGCAGTCCGAAGGTGTTCAAGGCCTTCAGGGATACATCGGTTTCGAGCCAGGGGGCTGAGGACATGGCAGAATTTTCGCAGGTCCTGCACCATCCACCCCTTTCGCCCTCCGGAATCCTCTCAATGCCCAGCTTCGACGTCCTCCTCGAACCCGACATGGTCGCCATCAAGCACTCCGTGGAAAACACGAAGAAGGAGGTCGGCACGCGCTTCGACTTCAAGGGCACGAGCGCGGCCGTCGAGCTCAAGGAAAAGGAAAAGGAGATCCAGCTGGTGGGCGACGGCGATTTCCAGATCGAGCAGATCAGCACCGTGCTGCTGGGCAAGCTCACCAAGCAGAACGTGCAGGCCACCTTCCTCGACATGACCGCCAAGGTCGAGAAGATCGGCGGCGACAAGGTGCGCCAGACCTACAAGATCAAGGCCGGCATCGACGCCACGCTGGCCAAGAAGATCGTCGGCGCGATCAAGGAAGCCAAGCTCAAGGTGCAGGGCAGCATCCAGGGCGACACCGTGCGCGTCACCGGCAAGAACCGCGACGACCTGCAGGTGGGCATCGCCCTGCTGAAGAAGGAATTTCCCGACCAGCCCTTGAAGTACGACAACTTCAGGGACTGATCGTTACCCCGGACCCGGTTCGTCACCTCGACGACACCGGGAATCGAACGATCGTGCTAAAACGCTGGTTACGCCGCTACGGCGATGGAGACAGCGTTCATGGATCTCGATTTCACACCGGAACAACAGGCCTTCCGAGCCGACATCCGGGCCTGGGTACGGGCCAACCTGCCCGCGGACATCGCCCACAAGGTGCACAACGGGCTGCGCCAGTCGCGCGAGGACATGCAGCGCTGGGCGAAGATCCTCGGCGCCAAGGGCTGGCTGGGCCACGCCTGGCCCACCGAGTTCGGCGGCCCCGGCTGGGACGCGATCGAGCGCCACCTGTTCGAGGAGGAATGCGCCCTCGCCGGCGCGCCGCGCATCGTGCCGTTCGGCCCGGTGATGGTGGCCCCGGTCATCATGGCCTTCGGCTCGCCGGCGCAACAGAAGCGGTTCCTGCCCGGCATCGCCTCGGGCGACGTCTGGTGGAGCCAGGGCTACAGCGAGCCGGGCTCCGGCTCCGACCTCGCGTCGGTGAAGACGCGCGCGGTGCGCGACGGCGACAAGTACATCGTCAACGGCCAGAAGACCTGGACCACTCTGGGTCAGTACGGCGAGTGGATCTTCTGCCTGGTGCGCACCTCCACCGAAGGCAAGCCGCAGACGGGCATCTCCTTCCTGCTGATCGACATGAAGTCGCCCGGCGTCACCGTGCGGCCCATCGTCCTGATGGACGGCGAGCCCGAGGTCAACGAGGTGTTCTTCGACAACGTCGAGGTGCCCGTCGAGAACCTGGTGGGCGAGGAGAACAAGGGCTGGACCTACGCCAAGTACCTGCTGGCGCATGAACGCACCAACATCGCCGACGTCAACCGCGCCAAGCGCGAACTGGAGCGCCTGAAGCGCCTCGCGATCCAGGAGGGCGTGTGGAACGACGCACGCTTCCGCGACCAGATCGCGCTGCTGGAGGTCGACATCGTCGCCCTCGAGATGATGGTGCTGCGCGTGCTGAGCGCCCAGGCCGGCGGCAGGAAGGCGCTGGACATCGCCGGCCTGCTCAAGATCCGCGGCAGCGAGATCCAGCAGCGCTACACCGAACTGTTGATGCTGGCCGGCGGCCCGTTCAGCCTGCCCTTCGTCTGGGAGGCGATGGAGGCCGGCTGGCAGGGCGACCACGTCGGCGCCGCGCACTACGCGCCGCTGGCGGCCAACTACTTCAACTACCGCAAGACGACGATCTACGGCGGTTCCAACGAAGTGCAACGCAACATCGTCGCGCAGACGGTCCTGGGCGTGTGAACGTCCGACGAGAGGCATCACGATCATGAATTTCGAATTCAGCGACGACGAACAGCAACTCAGCGAAGCGGTGCAGCGCTGGGTCGAGCGCGGCTACGGCTTCGAGCGCCGCACCGCCATCGCCAAGGCCGGCGGCTTCAGCGCCGAGGCCTGGAGCGAACTGGCCGAGCTGGGCCTGCTGGGCCTGGGCACCGCCGAGGAAGACGGCGGCATGGCCATGGGCCCGGTCGCCGCGATGCTGGCGCTCGAGGCCCTGGGCCGCGGGCTGGTGCTCGAGCCGGTGGCCGCGGTGGCGCTGGTCGCCGCCTCGGTGCTGGCCCAGGCCCCGGCGCCCGTGCGCGCGCAGTGGGCGCCGCGCATCGCCTCGGGCGCGGCCCGCGTGGTGCTCGCCACCCAGGAGCGCGCGGCGCGCTACCGGCTGGCGCACGTCGACACGACGGCCGTCCCGGCCGGCGCCGGCTGGACGATCGCCGGCACCAAGAGCCTGGTGCCCATCGGCGACCAGGCCGACGCGTTCATCGTCAGTGCCCGGGTCCAGGGCGCCGCCGACGACCCGGCCGGCATCGGCCTGTTCCTGGTCGAGCGCGCCGCCGCCGGCGTGGGCACGCGCGGCTACGCGTTGCAGGACGGCTCGCGCGCAGCCGAAGTGACGTTCGCCGGCGCGCCGGCCACGCTGCTGGTGGCCGCCGGCCCGGCGTTTCCCGCGCTCGAGCTGGCGGTCGACATCGGCATCGCCGCGCTGGCCGCCGAGGCCGTGGGCGCGATGGACAAGCTGTTCGAGCTGACGGCGGAGTACCTGAACACCCGCAAGCAGTTCGGCGTGCCCATCGGCACCTTCCAGGCCCTGCGCCACCGCATCGCCGACATGAAGATGCAGCTCGAGCTGGCCCGCTCGATGAGCTACTACGCCACGCTCAAGCTGGGCGAGGCGCCGGCCGCGCGTCGGCGCGCCATCGCCCAGGCCAAGGTGCAGCTGGGCCGGAGCGCGCGCTACCTCGGCCAGCAGGCGATCCAGCTGCACGGGGGCATCGGCATGACCGACGAGTACATCGGCAGCCACTACTTCAAGCGCCTGACCACCATGGAGATGCAGTTCGGGGACACCCTGCACCACATCGGTGAGGTGAGCGCGCGCATGCTGGAGACGGCCGGCGTCTTCGCCTGAAGCCCGCCGCGACGGGCTGGCCCCGCCCCCGGAAATGACAGGGCCGTGACAGCCCGATTGTCGGTAGACTGCGACGGATGACGTCTGCCGCCGTCTCCTGACGGATACCTTTGTGGGTATTCAAGCCAGCTCGACCACTGCCCCGCTCGCCGATGCGCGCGCCACGCCGGCCGCGATCGAGCGGCAGATCGAGTTCGAGCGCATCAACTCGCTGTACGCGATCGCCCAGCCGATGCTGGTCGGCGGCATCGCGTTCAGCGTGCTGATCGGCCTGCTGCTGGCGCCCTGCGTGCCGCAGGCGCTCCTGGCCGGCTGGGTGCTGCTCAAGCTGGGGTTGCTGGTGCTGCGCCTGGTCGACGCCCGGCTCTTCCTGCGCGATCGCCATCGCTCGCTGCGCCTGGCGCGCTGGAAGGCCCGCTTCTTCGTCGGCACGACGCTCGATTCGCTCACCTGGGGCCTGCTGACGCCGCTGTTCCTGCCGACCTCCGACGCCGCCATCAACGGCGTGATGGTGGCGGGCTTGGTGGGCGTGGCCTCCGCGGGCGTGCTGGCGCTGTCGGCGCACCGCGTCGCCTCCGGCCTGTCGCTGGTGCTCGTGCTGGGGCCGCTGGTCGCCCAGCAGGCGCTGGCCGGCGGCACCGTGCAGCGCTGCACCGCGGCCACGCTGGCAGTCTACGGTGCGATCCTGTTCCTCGAGTCACGCTACAGCCATCGCCGCTTCACCGAATCGATGCGGCTGCGCTTCGAGAACGCCGCCATCGCCGAGGAGCGCCACCGCGCGCTGGTCTACGCCGAACATTCGAACGCGGCCAAGACGCGCTTCCTCGCCTCGGTCAGCCACGAGCTGCGCACGCCGTTGAACGGCATCATCGGCATGACGCAGCTGGTGGCTGTGGAGCCGCTGTCGGCGCTGCAGCGCCAGCGGCTGGACGTGCTGCGCCACTCCGCCGAGCACCTGGTCACGGTGATCGGCGACCTGCTGGACCTGTCGCGCATCGAGTTCGACCGCATCGAGCTGAACCCGCAGCCCACGCTGATCGCGCAGACCGTGCGCGACGTCACCGACCTGCTGCAGCCGGTGGCCGAGGACCGCGGCCTGGGCTTCGAGGTGGTGTTCGACCTCGGCCTGCCCGCGGCCGCCCTGATGGACGCCTCGCGCGTCAAGCAGGTGCTGCACAACCTGATCGGCAACGCGTTGAAGTTCACGGCGCACGGCGGGGTCGGCCTGGCCGTGGCGATGTCGGACGACCTGCTGCGCTTTCGCGTCAGCGACAGCGGCGAGGGCATCCCGCCGGAGGCGATCGAACGCATCTTCGACGCCTTCGAGCAGGGCCCGTCCAGCACCGCCCCGGCGCGCTCGGGCGCGGGCCTCGGCCTGACGATCTCGCGCCGGCTCGCGCGCGCGATGGGCGGCGACGTCACCTGCCGGTCGGTGCCCGGCAGCGGCACCACCTTCGAATTCACGATCGCCTTCCGTCCGACCCCGAAGACCCCCTCGCCGCGCCCGTCCCTCAGCGAGGAACTCGCCGCCGCCGGCGAAGCCAGTTCCCCGCCGGCACCGCGCCCGGGACGCGTGCTGGTCGTCGAGGACAACGAGGTCAACGCCCTGGTGGTGCGCGGCATGCTGCAGCAGATGGGTGTCGACGCCGAGCTGGCGGTCGACGGCCAGAAGGCGCTCGCGCGCATGAACCAGGACGCGTTCGACCTGGTGCTGATGGACTGCCAGATGCCCGTCCTCGACGGCTGGGAGGCCACGCGGATCTGGCGGGCGCGCGAGAAGCGCCTGCGCCAGAACCAGCGCCTGCCGATCGTGGCGCTGACCGCGAGCGCCGCGGCGGGCGAGCGCGAGCGCTGCCTGGAAGCCGGGATGGACGACTACCTGAGCAAGCCGTTCACGCGCGAGGCGCTGGGCGAACTGGTCGAACGCTACCTGCCGGTCTGAGCCCCGGGCCAGCGTTGAAGGCCCGTGCGCGACGGGGCGTCGCCGCTCGCCACGCGTGATGAAGCTAGGGGCATCCGGCCATTCGCGTGCGAACTTGGCCATCGCGAGGACGCCGGACAGGCAGAATCCGATCCTGGAACAGGCAGCCGGCCTTCGTCGGTCGGCGTTCACGAGGAGCGAAAAAATGGCAGTCGAGCACGTCTTCGTCCTGATGCTCGAGAACCGGTCGTTCGATCACCTCTTCGGCCTGAGCCAGCGGCAGGCGACGCCGGTCCCGAGCGCGGCCGGCTTGACCTCCGGCGCGCCGGATCGCTGCCCCAGCGACCCGGCCCACGAGTTCGACGACGTCCAGGCCCAGATCCACGACGGCGCCATGGACGGCTTCAAGGATCCGTTGCAACGCAAGGGCTTCACGGCGGACCGACTGCCGGCGCTGAACGAACTCGCCAGCCGCTACGTGCTCTTCGACAACTGGTATTCGTCCGTCCCGGGCCCGACCTGGCCAAACCGATTCTTCGTGCACGCGGCGTCGAGCGGCGGCCTCTGCACCAGTCCGACGAGTCTGCGCACGACCGGCGCGATCATCGCTGCCGGCGATCACTTCCGGTTCGAGAACGGAACCCTCTTCGACCTGATCGACAAGAGGTACCCCGGCGATCCCGCCTGGCGGGTCTACCACGGCGACGTCACGCCGCAGTGCCTGGCGCTTCCGGGCATGGTCGGCAAGTACTACAAGGGGCCCAGGTACTTCAGGTCCCTGTATCCGACCCAGGCGCCGGACGGGTCGCCCCGGGACGACGGATTCGCAGCCGACGTGATGTCCAGCGCCGGCTACACGCCCAGGTACACCTTCATCGAGCCGAACTACGCACTGCAGGTGGTCGCCGGCAACGATTTCATGACGGGCGATTCGATGCATCCGTGCGGACTCGCGAGCGCAGGCGACAACCTGGTCCGCTACGTCTACGACACGCTGAGCGGCTCGCCCATCTGGGACTCGAGCGTGCTGCTGGTCGTCTGGGACGAGCATGGGGGCTTCTACGATCACGTCGCCCCGCCGCAGGCCACGCCGCCGGGCGACGTGGAACACAACCGGGCCAAGGGCGACGACGGTGCCGACTTCAGGTTCGACCGCTTCGGCGTCCGCGTGCCGGCCATCCTGGTCGGCCCCACTGTCCCGACGGGAAAATTGGGGAGCGAGCTGTTTCCCGGTCAGGCGTTCGACCACGCGAGCGTGGTCAGCACGCTGCGCAGCCTCTTCGACCTGGGCGGCCCGCTGACCGAGCGCGATCGCGCCGCACCGACCTGGGACGGGTGCCTGGCGACGACACCCCGCACCGTCGACGCGGCGCTCGCATCGAAGGCCATTTCGATCGACCCGACGGCGCCCGTGCCGCCGCCGGTTCCGGCCATCGTCGATGGCTTCGCAAGCGGCATGGGATTGGTGGCCATGGACCTGGACAAGGTTGGCGCCAAAATCATCCGGAAGCGCCCGATCGGCGATTTCACGCCCCGGACCGTCGCCGATTTCCACGCCGCGCGCGAGGCGACCCTGGCGTCCGGCCGCTTTCCCGAGACGCTCGGCAACTATATCGGCGCGGTGCAGGCCCGGGCGGCTGCGATCAAGGCGCGCGCGTGAGGCTGCGACGGCGCCGAAACGAGGAAGGCCAGCGAGCAAGGGCCCGCCGGCCCGCCTGACAATACCCAACGAGGGCCTTCAGGCGTCAGTTCTTGAAGCTTCCATCATTGCGCGCCACCGAGGCCCCCGCCGCGCACGACGTGAATTCCCGGTTGCCGCTGGTCGTCGCCTGGTTGCTCTCCCACACCGCCGTCGACCCGTTCCACTTCACGTACTTGTACTGGATCGCGGTGCTCGCCGGCACCGCGACGGTGCCCGTCCACGGCACGTTGGCCCCCGCGCCCTGGATGGCCAGCGCGTAGCCCGACGCCGGCGTCCAGTTGCCCAGCGCCGCCTGGTTGCCCACCACGTACAGGTTCTGGCCCGGCGTCGTGTTGGCGTTGGCGATCGTGAAGGTCACCGCGCACGTCGAGCCGCCGCCGCCCGACCCGGCGATCGCCTGCCCGGTGTAGATGGCCACCGCCGGCACCGTCGAGCCGCCGTCCGCGGCCACCGTGATCGTGGCGTTGCCGCTCGAGTTCACGGTCACCGAGTCGCTGGTGCACGCCGTGCCGGCGGCGTTCTTCAGGCCGTGCACGATGTTGCAGTAGGTGCCTGCGGGCAGTCCCGTGTAGAAGGTCTTCGTCCACGCGGCCGTCGTGTTGTTCAGCGCGACGAAGCCCACGTTGCCGCGGCCGAAGGCGATCTGGTTGGCGTTGCCCGTCGTCCAGTTCTGCTGTGCCTGGCCGTGCGCCGCGGAGCGGAACTTGACCATCGGGGCGATGTCGCCCCAGCGGTGGATGAAGTCCCAGTTGACATTGATCTGCGCGACGCCGTTCGTGTACGGGCTGGCGCTGGGGCGATCCTGGTCCTGGTTCGTGAAGCGGAAGCCCGAGTGCAACTGCGCCTCGCCGTAGCCCTGGGCCAGCATGAAGATGTTGGCCAGGTCGTAGCGGTGCGAGCCCTGGGTGTCGTTGGTCACCGAGCCGGTGTAGTTGCTGGCGGCCAGCGAACTGCCGTTGCGCTCGGTGTCCCAGTTGTTGACGAACACCGTGGCGTTGGTCGGCTGCACGAAGCCCCAGGTGCCGCCCCAGTTGTTCCAGGTGCCCATCATGGCGGGGATGGTGGACGGGCTGGCGCCGTTGGCGTTGCGCCAGGCGTCGTGCATCGCGTAGGTGAACTGGAACTCGTTGACCGTGCCGATGGGGAAGTAGTCGGAACGCACCACCTCGCCGTCGGGGACGATCTCCTGGGTCACCCAGATCGGTTCGCCCAGGTTGGTGGTCGGATGGGCCGCCTTGACCGTGTTCATGATCGCCTGCAGCGAGGCCGCCGCCTGGTGCTTTGCGGCGTCGATGCGAAAGCCGTCGATGCCCAGCGCCAGCAGCGCGTTCAGGTAGTTGGCCACCTGGCCGCGCACGTAGCTGCTCTCGGAGTTCAGGTCGGGCAGGCCGACCAGGCGGCAGGTCTGCACGTTGGAGCGGCCGGCGGCGGAGTTGTAGTCGCCCGGCTGGATGTCGCAGGCCGCGTGGAAGTCGCTGGCGCTGAAGAACGGGTAGGCCAGCGTGGCCGCGTTCCAGGTCGAGCCGTCGGTGGCGGTGCCGGAATCGCCCGCCATCTGGTTGACCACGACATCGGCGTAGACGCGCACGCCCGCCGCGTGGCAGGTGCTGATCATGGTCTGCAACTGCGCCGGCGTGCCCAGCTTGCTGGTCAGGTTGGCGTAGTTGACCGGCTGGTAGACGTCCCACCAGTTGCCGGTGCGCTTGGCCGCGTGGGGCGGGGAGATCTGGATGCCGCCGTAGCCCTGGGGTCCAAGGAACTGCGTGCATTCGGTGGCGAGGTCGTTCCAGCTCCATTCGAACATCTGGACGGAGGTGTCGCCCGGATTCAGGGCGTGCGCGGCGCCGGAAAAGGCGAGCGCGAGCGTGGCCGCGAGCGCGCTGGCGCGCAACCCGCAGGGGAGTCTTGTTTGCATGGTGGTTTGTCTCGCTGGGCGACCCGATCGGTGCCGGGTGCCGAATTCTTGTGATGTCGTGTCGTCGCGCGCCGGAGGCGCGCCCGCAGGCGCTCTGGACGAGCTCGGCCGCATCCTTTCTCGAGTTAGAAGTAGTTTTAATACCTCGCTCGATGATCATCAAGGGGGTTGACTCCCCTGATTGCGGTATCCGGCGTGACAATTACCAATGAAAACATTGAATAATTTACCGCTTCAACAGAATGTAATTACACAACTACCCATCAAGGTAATATTTCATGGATGTAGTTTCAATACCGTTGCGCCGCAATCTTCGCGGCACGTCGCGCCGATCCCACGCCGGCCGGGACACGCAGCGCGACGGTCGATAATCCCCCCCATGCAGATCCATCGCGGCCTCGCCTCGCTCGCCACCCTCGCCCTCGCGAAAGGCGGCACGGCGTTGACCATCGGCAACTTCGACGGCGTCCATCGCGGCCACCAGGCGATGCTCGCCCTGCTGCGCAACGAGGCCAACCACCGCGGCGTGCCCGCCTGCGTGCTCACGTTCGAGCCGCATCCGCGCGACTACTTCGCGCGCCGCGCAGGCAAGCCCGGGCTGGCGCCGGCGCGCATCTCCACGCTGCGCGACCAGGTGGTCGAGCTCGAGCGCTGCGGCATCGACCACGTGATCCTGCTGCGCTTCGACGAGCAGCTGGCCGCGCTGTCGCCCGACGCCTTCATCGCCGACGTGCTGCGCCAGGGGCTGGGCGTGCGCTACGTGCTGGTGGGCGACGACTTCCGCTTCGGCGCGAAGCGCGCGGGCGACTACGCGATGCTCGACGCCGCCGGCAGCGCGTTCGGCTTCGACGTCGCCCGCATGATGAGCTACGAGGTGCACGGCCTGCGCGTGTCGAGTTCGGCGGTGCGCGAGGCGCTGGCCACCGGCGACCTGGCCAAGGTCGCGTCGCTGCTGGGGCGCCCCTATTCGATCAGCGGGCGCGTGGCCCACGGCAGCAAGCTCGGGCGCGAGCTCGGCGCCACCCGGCGCGGCGCCGGCGACGGCTTCCGCACGCTCAACCTGCGCATGCCCGAGGCGCGCCCCGCGGCCTCGGGCATCTTCGTCTCGCGCGTGCACGGGCTGGCGCCGCAGCCGCTGCCGGCCGTCTCCAGCCTGGGCGTGCGGCCCACCATCGAGAAGGCCGGCCGCGTGCTGCTGGAGACCCACTGCCTCGCATGGCCCGAGCCGCTGGGGCGCGAGGCAGCGTACGGCAAGCTGATCAGCGTGGAGCTCGTGAAATGGCTGCACGAGGAACGCAACTACGGCTCGCTGGAGGCGCTCCAGGCCGGCATTGCCGCGGATGTCGTCGACGCGAAGGCGTTCTTCGGGCTCTGATCAGCGCCCGATCCAGCGGCAGTAGCGCGCAGTCAGGCGGCGCGTTCGCAGCTGGTCGGCCACCAGCGTGAACAGCGGCGAGTACGCGCGCGGCGTGCCCTGCCCGGCCGCGACGGCGCGCAGCCGGCGCTTGACCAGCGCCATCGCGGCCAGTCCGGCCATGCCCTTGTCCTTCCAGGCGACCGCCTGCGCGGGCACGTCGAGGTCGCGGCCGGCGAACCAGGCCGCCGGCAGCGCCGGCACCTGGGCCAGCGCGGTGGCCACGCCCACCATGGCGACGCCGCTGGCCAGCACCTGCTCGGCGACCGCGCGCCGGCGGATGCCGCCGGTGGTCATCACGGGCATGGTCGCCACCGCGGCAAGATCCTTGGCGAACTCGAGGAAGTAGGCCTCGCGCGCCAGCGTCCGGCCGTCGGCGCCGTGGCCCTGCATGGCCGGGGCCTCGTAGCTGCCGCCCGAGAGTTCCACCAGGTCCACCGGCAGCTCGTCGAGCCACAGCAGCACCTGGCGCGCGTCGGTCTCGGAAAATCCGCCGCGCTGGAAGTCGGCCGAGTTCAGCTTCACGGACACGCAGAAGCCCGGCGACACCGACGCCCGCACCGCCCTGACCGCCTCCAGCAGCAGGCGCGCGCGGTTGGCGAGCGAGCCGCCCCAGGCGTCGGTGCGGCGATTGGCCAGCGGCGACAGGAACTGCGAGATCAGGTAGCCGTGTGCGGCGTGGATCTGCACGCCCGTGAATCCGGACTCCTCGGCCGCCTTCGCCGTGTCGGCGAAGCGCCGGATGACCTCGGCGATGTCGGCCTCGGTCATCGCGCGCGGCGCCGCGAACAGCGCGCTGTGCTTGCCGATGTCCAGCGCCACCGCGGACGGCGCCCAGGCCTCGCCCTTCATGGCCGCGAACACCTGGCGGCCCGGGTGGTTGATCTGCATCCACACCTGCGCGCCGTGCGCCCGCGCCGCGCGCGCCCAGTCGGCGAACGGCGCGCGCGGCGTGTCGCGTTCCAGCACGATGCCGCCAGGGCCGGTCATGGCGCGGCCGTCGATCATCACGTTGCCGGTGAGGATCAACCCGGCGCCGCCCGCCGCCCACGCGGCATACAGGGCGCGGATGGCCGGGCCGGGCACCTGGCCCGGGTCGGCCATGTTCTCCTCCATCGCGGCCTTGGCCATGCGGTTGGGGATGACGACGCCATTGGGCAGCTGCAGCGGGGTGGACAGCGGGAGGGAAGCGGGGGATTTCATGGTGCGAGAGGCCTGGGAAGACTGCGAAGTGTCGCAATGCTAGGATTCAAGCCGACTTGAAGGTCAAGCCCTTTTGGAGCGCCCCATGAAGATCGGCGAACTCGCAGCCGCCACCGGCCTGGCCACCTCGGCCATCCGCTTCTACGAGCAGAGCGGCCTGCTGGCGCCGGCGCAGCGCTCGGCCAACGGCTATCGCAGCTATCCGCCCGAGACGGTGGAACGCCTGCGCTACATCCAGGTGGCGCAGGCACTCGGCTTCACGCTCGACACGCTGCGCGCCGGCCTCGTCGATCAGGGCGAGCTCTCGCCCGAGGAGATGCACGAGGGCATGCTGCAGCGCCTGGACGCGCGCCTGGGCGAGATCGAGCACATGGTCGCCACGCTGAAGGCCCAGCGCAAGGACCTGCACGCCGTGCGCGAACGCCTGATCGCCACCTGGGCCACCGGCCAGTGCCTGGATCCGGCCTGCGTCGAGCTGACGCCGGTGGCGCCCGCGCCCGCGACCCCGCGCGCACGCCGCGTCACTCGCCCGCCCGCGCAGGCGCCCGCCCCGGCGCGGCGGACGGCACGCCGGTAGAATGCGCTCCATGTCGCTGCCGTCCAGCCTCCGTCTCGCCACCTGCCGCTGGCACGCCGCCACGCGGCGCCAGGCCACGCGCGACCGAATTATTGGCGGGCTCGCCTCGGCCTGAGCCCACCACCGACCGCGCGCGTCCGTTGCGACGTGGTCATCCGGCACCCCCCGCCGTCGCACCCGACGGCCCCACGCACCGCCTCTCGCGCGCCGCCTGCCGACGCGCCACCGCCATGACCGCCGAAACCGACAAGACCGCCCCCGACTACCGCGCCACGCTCAACCTGCCGGACACCCCGTTCCCGATGCGCGGGGATCTCCCCAAGCGCGAGCCGGGCTGGGTCCAGCAATGGGACAAGGACGGCCTGTACAAGCGCCTGCGCGATGCCCGCGTCGGCAAGCCGCTGTTCGTGCTGCACGACGGGCCGCCGTACGCCAACGGCCAGATCCACATGGGCCACGCGGTCAACAAGGTCCTGAAGGACATGATCGTCAAGACCCGCCAGCTGATGGGCTTCGACGCGCAGTACGCGCCGGGCTGGGACTGCCACGGCCTGCCGATCGAGAACGCGATCGAGAAGGAGTTCGGCCGCAAGCTCAGCCGCGACGACATGCAGGCCAAGAGCCGCGCCTACGCCACGGCGCAGATCGGCCAGCAGATGGTCGACTTCAAGCGCCTGGGCGTGCTCGGCGACTGGGAGCATCCGTACAGGACGATGGACTTCGCCAACGAGGCCGGCGAGCTGCGCGCGTTCAAGCGCGTGATCGAGCGCGGCTTCGTCTACCGGGGCCTGAAGCCGGTGTACTGGTGCTTCGACTGCGGCTCCTCGCTGGCCGAGTTCGAGATCGAGTACGCGGACAAGAAGAGCTTCACGATCGACGTCGGCTTCAAGTGCGCCGAGCCCGCGAAGCTCGCGGCCGCCTTCGGCCTGCCGTCGTTGGCCAAGGACGCATTCGTGGTGATCTGGACGACCACGCCGTGGACGATCCCCGCCAACCAGGCGCTCAACCTGAACCCGCAGCTCGAATACAGCCTGGTCGACACCGAGCGCGGCCTGCTGCTGCTGGCCTCCGCGCTGGTCGACAAGTGCCTGGCGCGCTACGGCCTGGCCGGAACCGTCGTCGCGACGACGCTGGGCCAGTCGCTCGACGAGATCCGCTTCCGCCATCCGTTCGCGGAAGTGGACGCCGGCTACGACCGCCTGGCGCCGATCTACCTCGCCGACTACGCCACCGCCGACGACGGCACCGGCATCGTCCATTCCTCGCCCGCCTACGGCGTCGACGACTTCAACTCGTGCGTCAGCCACGGCATGAAGATCGACGACATCCTCAACCCGGTGCAGGGCTCCGGCGTCTACGCGCCCGAGCTGCCGCTGTTCGGCGGCCAGTTCATCTGGAAGGCGCAGCAGGCCATCGTCGACGCGCTGCGCGACGCCGGCCGCCTGTTCGACACGTCGCAGATCACCCACAGCTACCCGCACTGCTGGCGCCACAAGACGCCGGTGATCTACCGCGCCGCGGCGCAGTGGTTCGTGCGCATGGACGAGGGCGAGGGCGTGTTCACCCGGGACAAGGCGCCCGCCACGTTGCGCCAGCTCGCGCTGGCCGCCATCGACCAGACCCACTTCTATCCGGAGAACGGCAAGGCGCGCCTGCGCGACATGATCTCCGGCCGCCCCGACTGGTGCATCAGCCGCCAGCGCAGCTGGGGCGTGCCGATCCCGTTCTTCCTTCACAAGGATTCCGGCGAGCTGCATCCGCGCACGATGGAGATCCTCGACCAGGCCGCCGACATCGTCGAGCGCGGCGGCATCGAGGCCTGGAGCCGCGTGACGGCCGAGGAGATCCTGGGGCCGAAGGACGCGCCCGACTACACCAAGAGCACCGACATCCTCGAGGTGTGGTTCGACTCCGGCTCCACGTTCTTCCACGTGCTGCGCGGCACGCACGCCGGCACGCCGGAGCACCCCGGCTTCCATCCGGACGGCCCCGAAGCCGACCTGTACCTGGAAGGCCACGACCAGCACCGCGGCTGGTTCCACTCGTCCCTGCTGCTGGCCTGCGCCCTGTACGGCCGTGCCCCCTACCGCGGCCTGCTCACGCACGGCTTCACGGTGGACAGCCAGGGCCGCAAGATGAGCAAGTCGCTCAAGAACGGCGTCGACCCGCAGGAGACCAGCGCCAAGCTGGGGGCCGAGATCATCCGCCTGTGGGTGGCCGCGTCCGACTATTCAGGCGACATCGCCGGCGACGACAAGATCCTCGCCCGCGTGGTCGACTCCTACCGCCGCATCCGCAACACGCTGCGCTTCCTGCTCGCCAACACCAGCGACTTCGACCCGGTGGCCGACGCCGTGCCGCTGGCCGACCTGCTGGAGATCGACCGCTACGCGCTGGCGCGCGCCGCGCAGCTGCAGGCCGACATCCTGGCCCACTTCCAGGTCTACGAGTTCCACCCGGTGGTCTCCAAGCTGCAGATCTACTGTTCGGAGGACCTGGGCGCGTTCTATCTCGACGTGCTCAAGGATCGCCTGTACACCACCGCGCCGAAGTCGTTCGCGCGGCGCTCGGCGCAGACCGCGCTGTGGCACATCACGCACGCGATGCTGCGCTGGATGGCCCCGATGCTCAGCTTCACGGCCGAGGAGGCGTTCCCGGTGTTCGCGCCGGGCGCGTCGTTCTCGATCTTCACCGAGACCTTCTGGCACCTCGAATCGGGCGACGCCGCGCTGCTGGCCAAGTGGGACCGGGTGCACGCCATCCGCGAGGCGGCCAACAAGGCCATCGAGGAGGTGCGCAAGGCCGGCGGCGTCGGTTCGTCGCTGCAGGCCGAGCTGGTGATCGCGGCCAACGCCGAGGATCGCGCGCTGCTGGCCTCGCTCGGCGAGGACCTGAAGTTCGTCACCATCACCTCGGCCGTGACGGTGGTGCCGGGCGACGAGCTCGCCGTCACCGTGACGCCATCGACCGCCAAGAAGTGCGAGCGCTGCTGGCACTGGCGCACCGACGTCGGCGCCGACGCCGCGCATCCGACGATCTGCGGGCGCTGCACCAGCAACCTGTTCGGGACCGGCGAAGTGCGCAGCGTGGCCTGATCGACCGCCCAGCGAGCAGGTCGACGAGGCGGGCGCCGCGAGGGGCCCGCCTCGTCGCGTTTCTACAGCTTCAGTTCAGGGTCCAGACGTACTCGACGTCGGCGCTCCCGCCCACCGGCCGGCCGCGTTCGTCGGTGCCCGCCGTCACGGGGCATTGCGCCAGCGCGTCGGCCGCCGCCTTGTCGAGCAGCCGGTTCTCGCGCGTCGGGCCCGAGGACTGCAGGATCTGCGCGCCGGCCACCCGCCCGCTCGCGTCCACGGTGAAGCGGATCCGCGAGATGCCCGTGACGCCCGCGCGCTGCGCCGCCGGCGGGTACAGGGGGCGGCACTGGGCGGCACCGGCGTCGAGCACCGCGCGCCGCGGCGCCAGGCGAGCCGGCTCGTGGACCACGTCGTCGCCCGGGCCGGCGGCGGCCACGACGACGTCGGCCCGGCGGGCCGGCTCGTCGACCGGCGCGACGATCACGTCCGTGTGCTCGACCGCGATGGGCGGCACCTCGGCCACCAGCATCCGCGGCTGCGCCACCGGCGGGACGAGCGGATCGCGGACGACCCGGGGCGGGGGCGACGGCGCGTCGACGGGGGTCAGCGTGATCTCGGGCGGCGTCGACGGGCCGGCGGCGAGCCGGGCCGACAGCAGCGCCCCCGCCAGCAGCACGTGCAGTCCGACGACGATCGCCAGGCCGACCGGATGGCGATCGGAGCGGCGCTGCGACAGGGCGAAGTTCATGCGGGATCCTCCAGGGTCGACCAGTGGGGTGCCCCGGGCCGGACGGGCCGCGGGGCGTGCTTCTCGATGAAACGTGCCGTCGGCCGAAAGGGGGTGGACGGGCGGCGAACCCGCACCGGCCCACTCGCCAGCGCCGTGCACAGTCGTTTTAGTCGACGATGGCGTGCCGGGTCAATGCGGACACGCCGCTTTCTTTCATACTTTTGCTAACAGTCTGGAAGCGCTCGACAACGGCTAAAGTAGAAGCTTTTGTGCGCAGTCAATCCCGCGCCTGTCCCAGCGGATCCCGATACCCCCCACCAGCGACTCCATGGCGACCCGTTCTCTCTCCCGCTCCTCCGGCAGCGGCCCCTCGATGTGGCTGTGGCTGGGCATCGCCTTCGCGGTGGTGCTGCTCGACCAGTTCGCCAAGGTGCTGATCGTCGGCGGCTTCCGCCTCGGGGAGAGCCGCGTGGTGACCTCGTTCTTCGACGTCGTCCGGCTGGAGAACCCCGGCATGGCCTGGTCGCTGCTGGCCAACGCGGGCGGCTGGCAGCGCTGGTTCTTCATCGGCCTGGCGCTCGCCGCCTCGGCCTTCATGCTCTACATGCTGCGCGCCAAGGGCGGCGAGAAGCTGTTCTCGTTCGCGATCGCCATGGTGCTGGGCGGCGCGGTCGGCAACGTCATCGACCGCATCACGCGCGGCGCGGTCGTCGACTTCATCTCCCTGCACTGGCACGCCGCCTACACGTTCCCGGCCTTCAACCTGGCCGACAGCGCGATCACGCTGGGGGCGATCTGCCTGCTGGCCGACGAGCTGCGGCGCGTCCGCAAGGGGTGACCATGGTGAGCCGCCCGCCCTTTCTCCTGCTCGCGAGCGTCGCCTCCCTCCTGTTCGCGCTGGCCGCGCCCGCGGCCCCGGCGGCCCTGTCGCCCGGCTTCGCCGCCAACGACCTGGAGGCGCTCACCAGCGTGGAGCTGCGCGAGCGCATCGCGCACGGAAGCACGACGATCATCGTGCCCATCGGCGGCACCGAGCAGAATGGCGCCCACATGGTGCTGGGCAAGCACAACGTCCGCGCGCACCTGCTCGCCGACCGCATCGCCGACGGCCTGGGCAACGCCATCGTCGCGCCGACGGTGGCCTACGTGCCCGAGGGCAGCATCCATCCGCCCGCGGCGCACATGAAGTACGCGGGCACGATCTCGGTGCCGGACGCCGTGTTCGAGGCCCTGCTGGAGGCCGCCGCGCGCAGCTTCAAGCAGCACGGCTTCAAGGACGTCGTCTTCCTCGGCGACCATGGCGGATACCAGGCCGACCTCGCGCGGGTGGCCGACAAGCTCAATCGCGAATGGGCCGGCGACCCGGCCTGCCGCGCGCACGCCCCGCCCGAGTACTACCGCAGCACGCAGACGGCCTACGTGGCCGCGCTGAAGGCGCACGGCGTGTCCGATTCCGAGCTGGGCTCGCATGCCGGCCTGGCCGACACCGCCCTCGCCCTGGCCGTCGATCCCGCGCTGGTGCGCGCGGACAAGCTGGCCGGCCCCTATCCCGCCGGCGTCACCGGCAACCCGAAACGCGCCACCGCCGCCCTGGGCGAGCTGGGCACCAAGCTGGTCGTCGAGACGACCGTCGCCGCGATCCGCAAGGAAACGCAGGCCTCTCGTTGACCTCACTTTCGCCGCCACCCGACCAGATGCCCGTCGCCGTCGACTACCCGATGCTGCCGCTGCTGGACATGACGCTCTTCCCCGGGAGCGAGACGTCGCTGTTCGTGGGTCGGGCGCTGTCGCGCGCGTCCGTCGAGGCTGCCGTCGCCGGCAACGGCGAGCTGGTCGTGGTGCGCCAGCGCGAGTTCGGCACGCTCGAGTTCACCGCCACCGACCTGCACACGGTGGGCACGCTGGCCACCGTCACGTCGCTCACGCGCCTGCCCGACGGCACGCTCAAGATCACCGTCTCGGCGCACGGCCGGGTGTCGGTCGACTCGGTGCGCCGCGCCGACCACTTCCGCGTCTTCGCCACCAAGCTGCCGACGCCGCTGTGCCCGCCGGTGCGCTCGGCCCGCCTGCGCGCGGCGTTGCTGCGGCGCGTGGGCACCGCGCTGCCGCCGGAACAGCTGGCCGTCCTGCGCGAGGTGCCCGAGGCCGGCCGCCTGGTCGACACGCTGATGCCGATGCTGGCCACGCCCAGCGCGCGCAGCATCCACCCGCACCACTCGCTGCACCAGGGCCTGCTGGAGAAGCTCGACGGCGAGCAGCGGCTGCTCAAGCTGATGAAGATGCTGCCCCACAACCGGCGCGCCGAGGTGCCCGGCAACGGCGACTTCCAGCAGGCGCTGGCGTTGCCCGGCTTCGACCCCGCGGGCGAGCCGCAGGCGCGCACCACGGCCGACGGCAGCCTGTGGCTGGTCTTCAGCGCGATGCCGCCGTCCTGGTTCCACCCGAGCGACGCCACCGGCCCGCTGGGCCCGTGCACGGACCTCGATCGCCAGCTCGAACGCGCGACCGGCTGCCCGGTGTTCTGGGACAGCATGAAGCTGCTGCTGATCGACAACCCCAAGCCCGACACGGTGGCGCGCATCGAGCGCTTCCTGCGCGGCGTGCGCCAGAGCTGGGCCGCCTCGGCCAGCTGAATCCGGGCCGCGAGCGGCATGGCGCCGGCCGAGCTGGTCGAGCGCGTCACCGGCGCGCTGGCGGCCGGCGCACTGACGCAGGCGGGACTGACCGCGGTCAATGGCGGGGCGGATTTCCCGGCGAGAATCGGGCCGACACGACAAGTCGCCGGCCGGGGAACGTTTCCGGGCCGGGCGGCCTCGAAACAGACCCTCCGCCACGAAGCCACGCCCCATGAATGCCACCCTCCGCAGCGCCCTGCCGCTGCTCGCGCTCGCCACCCTGCCGCTGGCCGGCCTCGCCGCCGACGCCCCCGCTTCCGGCGCGGCCCGTGCGATCGCCACGGTGCCCGGCATGCCGCCGGCCGTCGACCCGAACAACCTCTACAGCGAGACCAGCGGCCCCGAGCACATCGCCCCGGCGCTCAAGGACGACCTGGTGCGCGTGTACGTGCCCAACCTGCGCGGCAACTCGGTCAGCGTGATCGACCCGGCGAAGATGAAGGTGGTGGACACGCTCAAGGTGGGCCAGAGCCCGCAGCACGTGGTGGTGGGCTACGACCTGCGCACGCTGTGGGCCGCCAACAATGCCGAGCGCAGCAGCAACGGCAGCCTGACGCCGATCGATCCGCGCACCGGCAGGACCGGCGCCGCGATCCCCGTCGACGACCCGTACAACATGTACTTCACGCCCGACGGCAAGTCGGCCATCATCGTGGCCGAGGCGCGCCACCGGCTCGACTTCCGCGACCCGAAGACGATGGCGATGCAGTACCAGATCGACGCGCCCAGGTGCGGCGGCATCAACCATGCCGACTTCTCGGCCGACGGCCGCACCGCGTTCTTCACCTGCGAGTTCGAGGGCTCGATCGCCAAGATCGACCTGGTCGAGCGCAAGGTGGCGGGCTACCTGGTGCTGAAGATGCCGGCCACGCGACTGAAGGACAAGTTCGTTCCCGAGGGCGGCCCCACCACCGAGGTCTGCACCTCGAAGAAGGGCATGCCGCAGGACATCCGCTTCTCGCCCGACGGCAGGAAGCTGTACGTGGCCGACATGGAGGCCGACGGCCTGCACGTGGTCGACGCCGCCAGCTTCACCGAGACCGGCTTCATCGCCACCGGCGTCGCCGCGCACGGCCTGTACCCGAGCCGCGACGGCAGGAAGCTCTACATCGCCAACCGCGGCTCGCACCGCATCCACGGCCCGCGCCACGGCCCGGGCAGCGTCTCGGTGCTGGACTTCGCCACCGACAAGGTGCTCGTCACCTGGCCGATCCCCGGCGGCGGCAGCCCCGACATGGGCAACGTCACGGCCGACGGCAAGTACCTGTGGCTCTCGGGCCGCTACGACGACGTCGTCTACCGCATCGACACCGCCTCTGGCGCGGTGCAGCAGGTGGCCGTCGGCCAGGAACCCCACGGCCTGACCGTGTGGCCGCAGCCGGGTAGATACTCCCTGGGGCATACGGGCAACCTGCGCTGAGGCGTCACGGGCGGATGTGCATGGCCATCACCCCTGCGCCCCCCCGCCGCCCGATGCCCGCAACGCCCGCCTGATGGCCGCCGCCCCGACCCCGACCTGTCGCGCCGCCGTCGAGGCGGACCTGCCGTTCCTGATCGCGCTGCGCAATGCGACGATGGCGCCGCTGTTCGCGCAGCAGGGCATCGTGCTCGGCGCCGAGGAGCACCGGCTGCGCGCCGAGTTCCGGCTCGACGCGGCCGCCATCATCGAGGTCGACGGCCAGCCGGTGGGCCTGGTCAAGGTGTTGCAGGACGGCAGCACGTGGACGATCGAGCAGTTCCAGATCCTGCCCGCGTACCAGGGCAGCGGCCTGGGCACCACCGTGCTGCGCGCGCTCATCGCCGACGCGTGCGCCTCGGGCGCCCTGCTGCGCCTGAGCGTGCTCAAGCACAACCCCGCCGCGCGCCTCTATGCGCGGCTGGGCTTCCGCACGCTGGACGAGTCGGCCCACGCGTACAGGATGACCTTCATCGTGTCCGAAGCCCCCGACGCAAGCTGAGCCCGCGCGCGCCGGCGCCTCAGGCGAGCAGGACGCTGCAGCCGGTCGTCTTGCGCGCCTCGAGGTCGCGGTGGGCCTGCGCGGCCTGCGCCAGCGGGTAGCGCTGGTCGATGCGGATCCGCACGCTGCCGTTGCGCACCACCTCGAACAGCTCGTCGGCCATCGCCTGCGTGCGCTCGCGCGAGGACAGGTGCGTGAACAGCGTGGGCCGGGTCAGGTACAGCGAGCCCTTGGCGGCCAGCATGCCCGGGGGCACCGGCGCAGGCGCGCCCGAGGCGTTGCCGAACACGGCCATCAGGCCGAACGGCCGCAGGCACGACAGCGAGCCGTCGAAGGTGTCCTTGCCCACCGAGTCGTAGACCACCTTGACGCCCTTGCCGCCGGTGATCTCGCGCACGCGGTCGACGAAGTTCTCGCTGCGGTAGTTGATCATGTGGGCCGCGCCGTACTCCTTGGCGAGCGCGCACTTCTCGTCCGAGCCGGCGGTGCCGATCAGCTCGAAGCCGAGCGCCTTGGCCCACTGGCAGGCGATCAGGCCCACGCCGCCCGCGGCGGCGTGCCACAGGATCGCGTCGCCCGGCGCCAGCCCCTCGACCGGCAGCGTGCGGCGCAGCAGGTACTCCACCGTCAGGCCCTTGAGCATCATCGCCGCGCCGGTCTCGAAATCGATCGCGTCGGGCAGCCGGCACACGTGCGTCGCATCGAGCACGCGCACCTGGCAGTAGCTGCCCGGCTTGGGCGAGGCATAGGCCACGCGGTCGCCCACGCCCAGGTGCAGGACGCCCTCGCCCACCGCCTCGACCACGCCGGCGCCCTCGCCGCCCGGGATCAGCGGCAGCGGGTTCTGGTACAGCCCGGTGCGCTGGTAGACGTCGATGAAGTTGATGCCGCAGGCGTGGTGGCGCACGCGTACCTGACCGGGCCCGGGCTCGCCCACCGTGACGTCGACGAGGCGCAGGACCTCCGGGCCACCGTACTCGCTGATCTGGATCGCCTGGCTCATGGGTGTTCTCCTGCGCGTCGTTGGGTTGGGCCCGGTTTTAGCACGCGCGGCTTGACCTTGGCGGCGCCCCGGGCCTTCGTGCCCGCGGGCCCAGCCGGCATGGCCTGCAGCGGCGCGGGCAGCGCCGCGGCCAGGAAGTCGTAGACGCGGCGCACGACGCCGTTGCCGCGCAGCTCGCGGTGCACCGCCAGCCAGCAGGGCAGCGGCGCGATGGGCATGTCGGGGAGCACGCGGCGCAGGCCGGGCCACAGCGCCGCCCAGTAGTGCGACGCGAATCCGATGCCCGCCCCGGCGACGATCAGCTGGCCGTTGGCGACCTGGTCGTCGGTGCGCAGCGCGAAATGCGCCGGGGTCAGCGCGATGCCGGCGCGCGCGAAGCCGCGCAGGATGGTGTCGTCGCGGTCGAAGCCGATCAGCCGATGGTCGCCCAGGTCGGCCAGCGTGCGCGGCGTACCCATCGCGGCCAGGTAGTCGGCATGCGCGTAGGCGCCGACGCCGACGTCGCCGACCTTGCGCGCGATCAGCGAGCCCTGGTCGGGGCGCAGCATGCGCACCGCGATATCGGCCTCGCGCCGCAGCAGGTTCTGCACGGCGTTGGACGCGACGATCTCGATGGCGATGCCCGGCTCCAGCCGCTGGAACTGCGCGACGAGCGGCGGCAGCAGCCAGGTGGCGACGACCTGGCTGGCGGTGATGCGCACCGTGCCGCGCGTGGCCTCGCGACCGCGCGTGACGCTGCGCGCGAGCGCCTCGGCCGCGGCCTGCATCTGGCGCGCAGCCGGCAGCACCTCCAGGCCGGCGGCGGTGGGCAGCACGCCGCGGCCGGTGCGCTCGAACAGCGCCACGCCCAGCTGCACCTCCAGCTCGGCGAGGTGGCGCGAGATCGTCGGCTGGTGGCCCTGCGTGGCGCGCGCCGCGGCGCTGACACTGCCGGCGTCCATCACCGCGAGGTAGCTGCGCACCAGCGCCCAGTCGAGTCGTTGGAGTGGATCTGCCATGCAAAATTGTATAGCTGATATGAATGTTCAGCCACTTTCCGGATGCCTGGTGTTTGCGCACACTGGACGCATCCCCACCGAACGGAGCCTTCCATGACCGACCTTTCGACCTCCCCGCGCCGCCGCCGCGTGCTGATCCTGGGCACCAACGGCCGCTTCGGCCTGGCCGCCGCCCAGGCCTTCGACGCCGCCGGCTGGGACGTGCTGGCGCAGGTGCGCCGCACCCCGGCCGCCGGCATGCCCACGCGGGCCCGCGTCGTCGCGCTGCCGCTGGCGGACGTCGACGGGCTGGTGGCCCAGGCCGCCGGCGCCGACGTCGTCGTGCACGCCGTCAACCCGCACTACACGCGCTGGGCCGCCGACCTGCTGCCCATGGGCCGCCAGGGCATGGGCATCGCCGAGCGCCTGGGGGCCCGCTTCGCGCTGCCCGGCAACGTCTACAACTACGGCGCCGCGATGCCGGCCACGCTCGACGGCCGCACGCCGCAATGGCCCAGCACCCGCAAGGGCCGCCTGCGCGTCGCTTTCGAGGACGAGCTCCGCCACCGCGCCCCGCGCCTGCGCAGCGTCATCCTGCGCGCCGGCGACTTCTTCGGCGCCGGCCGCGGCGTCTGGTTCGACCAGGTCGTCGTCAAGGGCGTGGCGCGCGGCCGGCTCGCCTATCCGGGCACGCGCACGCTGGCGCATGCCTGGGCCTACCTGCCCGACATGGCGCGCGCGCTGGTGGGCCTGTGCGAGCTCGCCGAGCTGCCCCCGTTCATCGACATCCCGTTACCCGGCGCCACGCTCACCGGCGAGCAGCTGATGGACGCGGTCGAGGCCGTCGCGCGCGGTGCCGGCCTGGGCGGCGCGCGCCCGTTCCGGCGCGGCGGCGCGCCGTGGCCGCTGTTCCGGCTGCTGGCGCTGGTGATCCCGCTGTGGCGCGAGATCGGGGAGATGCGCTACCTGTGGGAAACGCCGCACGGCCTCGATGGCGCCGCCCTCGCGCGCTGGCTGCCGGCGTTCCGGCCGACGCCGCTGCCGGTCGCGCTGCGCGCCAGCCTGGACGAGCTCGGGCTGACGCCGGGCCGCCCGGCCGCGGCGCCGGCGCTCGCCCCAGCTCGCCGCTGACTCAGAAGCCCGCGGCCTGGCCGTCGCGACGCGAGTCGCTGGCCGCCACGTAGCCGTCGGCCGGATCGTCCGACAGCCGCCAGATGAACTGGCCCGAGCCGAAGTCCATGTAGGCGTCCACCGTCGCCTCCGACTCGTGGCCCAGCGCGCGCAGGCCGGCCACCAGCGCCGGCGCCATCGTGGCCTCGAAGTCGATCGTGCGGCCGGTGGCCACCTTCCAGCGCGGCGCGTCGCACGCCGCCTGCGGCTGCTGGCCATGGCGCAGCAGGCGCACCAGCGTCTGCAGGTGGCCCTGCGGCTGCATGTTGCCGCCCATCACGCCGAAGCTCATCTGCGGCCGCCCGTCGCGGCACAGGAAGCCGGGAATGATGGTGTGGAACGGCCGCTTGCCGCCCGCCACCACGTTGGGATGCGCCGCGTCCAGCGTGAAGCCCTGGCCGCGGTTCTGCAGGCTCACGCCGGTACCCGGCACCACGATGCCGCTGCCGAAGCCCATGTAGTTCGACTGGATCAGGCTGACCATGCGGCCGCTCTCGTCGGCGGCGGTCAGGTAGACGGTGCCGCCGCGCGGCGGGGCGCCGTGCGCGAAGTCCTGCGCGCGTCCGGGGGCGATCAGGCGCGCGCGGTCGCGCAGGTACGCGTCCGAGAGCAGGTCGGCCGCCGTGACCCCGGTCATCGCCCGCGGGTCGGCCACCCAGCGGTAGGTGTCGGCGAATGCCAGCTTCATCGCCTCGATCTGCAGGTGCTGCGACTCGACGCTGTCGACCGGCAGGCGCCCGGCGTCGAGCCGCTCCAGCATGCCGAGGGCCATCAGCGCCGCGATGCCCTGGCCGTTGGGCGGGATCTGGTGCACGGTGTGGCCGGCGAAGTCCATCGCGATCGTGTCGACCCACTCGGGCTGCCAGCCGGCGAGGTCGGCCGCCGACATGGCGCCGCCGTGGGCCGCGGCATGGGCGACCAGCGCGGCGGCGATCTCGCCGCGGTAGAACGCCTCGCCGCCGGTCGCGGCGATCGCGCGCAGCGTGCGCCCGGCCGCCTCGAACACGAAGCGCTCGCCGGGCACCGGCGCGCGGCCGCGCGGCATGAAGGCTTCGGCGAAGCCGGGCTGGTCGGCCAGCGCGGGCACCTGGCGCGCCCACTTGTCGGCCACGATGCAGGCCACGCCGTGGCCGCGCTCGGCCAGTTCGATGGCCGGCTCCAGCAAGTCGGCGAAGGGCAGCCTGCCGCAGCGCTTCGACAGCGCGACCCAGCCGCCGACGGCACCGGGCGTGGTGACGCTGTCCCAGCCGCGCACCGGCAGGGCGCCGCCGTGGCGGCGCTCGAAATAGGCCGGGTCCCAGGCCGCGGGTGCGACGCCGGAGGCGTTCAGGCCCTGCAGGCGCTCGCCGTCCCACAGGATCGCGAACAGGTCGCTGCCCAGGCCGTTGGAGACCGGCTCGACGATGGTCAGCGCCGCCGCCGCGGCGATGGCCGCGTCGATCGCGTTGCCGCCGGCCAGCAGCATGCGCAGGCCCGCCTGCGAGGCCAGCGGGTGCGACGTCGAGACGATGTTGCGCGCGAAGACGGGGCTGCGCACCGTCGGGTAGGGGTTGTGCCAGTCGAATGTCATGCCGGACCTTTCCGCGCGCCGCGCTCGGTCCGCATCATCGCTCAGGCGGGCGGCCGCGCCCGCGCCAGCATCCAGATGCCCGAGAGCACGCACACCGTGCCGGCCGCGATCCACGCGGTGAACGGCTCGCCCAGGATCACCACGCCCATCAGGATCGTGCTGATCGGGCCCACCATGCCCGTCTGCGCGGCCACCGTGGCGCCCACGCGCTCGATGGCCATCATCACCATCAGCACCGGCGCGAAGGTGCACGCGGTGGCGTTGAGCACCGACAGCCACAGCACCTGCGGCGCCACGTGGGCGGCCGCCAGCGGCCGCGTCAGCGCGAACTGCGCCAGGCACAGCAGGCAGGCCACCGTGGTGGCCAGGCCGGTGAGCCGCAGCGAGCCGAGGCGGCGCACTTCCTCGCCGCTGAACACCAGGTAGACCGCGTAGCTGACCGCGCTGCCGAACACGAGCGCCGCGCCCAGCATGACGTGGCTGCCGGCGATGTGCACCTCGTGGCCGAAGACGAGCAGCACGCCCGCGTAGCTGACCGCCAGCGCGGCCAACTGCGTGCGCGCCACGCGGCGCTTGAACAGCACGCGGCCCAGCAGCAGCACCAGCGTCGGATTGAGATACAGCACCAGGCGCTCGAAGGCCGCGCTGACATACGCCAGCCCGGCGAAGTCGAGGAAGCTGGCCAGGTAGTAGCCCGAGAAGCCCAGGCCGGCGACCACGCGCCAGTCGCGCGCGGACAGCGGCGGCCGGCCGCGGCCCGCCCACCACGCCAGCCCGAGGAACAGGGGCAGCGCGAACAGCATGCGGTACATGATCAGCGTGACCGCGTCGACGCCGTAGCGGTACGCCAGCTTGACGATGATCGCCTTGCCCGAGAAGGCGATCGAGCCGGCGGTGGCCAGCGCGAGCCCGGGCCACAGGCGCTGCGGCCGCGCGACCGGGGTGGTGGTGCGCAGCGTGGCGAGCGTGGGCGGCACGGCGGGATCGGAGGACATGCGCCAGCTTACCCGGCCCGTCGGCATGCGCACTCGCGCATGGGCAATGACGGCTTCGCGCGAAGCGGCAGGAAAGTGGATTCCATCCGCGACTTGCAGGCAGCGATGGGCACGGTGCTTCGGTGATGGGCTTGGGTCTTGGTGCTTGTTGCTGCCGGTTGGATTTGCGGGGCGAGCTGGCGTGGGCACGACTCGCCGTGCCGGCCTTGGCAGGGCGAGGTGAAGACGAGCGGGGAGTTGCATGACCCGGTTGCGGACGTTCGTGGGCGCCTGGGTATTTCCCCTTTCGGCCACAAGCCATCGGTCACCAGTGGCCGCTTTGGGGCAACGTTGCCAGGGACGATCTGCAAGACTCAGGGCGGCTCCGCGTATGTGCCGGGGTGGATCAGCATCTGACCTCGGTGCATAGCGTCATCGGGCCGGTCGCATCAGGCCGCCAGTGCCCGAGCAATGGTTCCCACCGTCTTGAGCGCCGCGTGGAAGTCCTTGTGGTCGGGATGCCCGAAGTTGATCCGCACATGGTGTTTGAAGCGATGGTCGGCCGAGAACAGGTGGCCCGGCGCCAGGCTGATGCCCTGCGAAAGGGCCAGCCGGTGGAGTTCCAGCGCGTCGATCTTCGGGGGCAGTTCCACCCAGATGAAGTAGCCGCCTTCCGGCCGCGTGGCCCGCGTGCCGGGCGGAAAGTGCTTCGCAATGTCGCGCAGCGTCGCATGGCGATGCTGCGCCAGCGTCGCCCGCAACTGACGCAGGTGCCGGTCGTAACCGCCATGTTCAAGGTATTCGCGCAAGCCCTCCTGCGAGGGCAAGGGTGCGGCGAGAGAACTCATCAGCTTGCGCTGCGCGACCTCGCGCGCGTAGCGGCCCGCCGCCACCCAGCCGACGCGGTAGCCCGGCGCCAGCGTCTTGGAGAAGGAACTACAGTGCATGACCCAGCCCGCGCGATCCCACGCTTTTGCGGGCCGGGGTTTGCTGGCGCCGAAATACAGCTCGCCGTAAACGTCATCTTCAATCAGCGCCACCTCGCGCTTGGCGAGCAGTTCCACCAGGGCTTGCTTGGCGTCGTCCGGCATCAGGCTGCCAAGGGGATTCTGAAAGTTGGGCATGAGCCAGCATGCCTTGACCTGATGCCGGTCCATGACCGCGGCCAGCGCGGCCACGTCGATGCCCGTGCGCGGATGGGTGGCGATTTCGACGGCGCGCAGGCTGTGGCGTTCCAGCGCTTGCAGCGCGGCATAGAAGGTTGGCGACTCAACGGCCACCAGGTCGCCGGGCCGGGTGACGCTCTCCAGGCAGAGGTTCAGCGCTTCCATCGCGCCGTTGGTGATGACCAGTTCCTCGGTGTCTATGCCGCAGCCCATGCCGAGATAGCGCAGGCCGATCTGGCGGCGCAGCGCGGCGCTGCCGGGCGAAAGGTCTTCGACCGTGCGCCACGGGTCCAGCCGACGCAGCGCCTTGCCCGTGGCGAGCGCGAGCTTGGGCAAGGGGAACAGCAGTGGACTGGGGAAGGCCGAACCCAACGGCACGAGGGCCCGATTCCTGGCGTGGCCCAGGACCTGGAAGACCAGTTCGGACACCTCGACGGCGCGCTCTTTCGTCACCGGCCTGGAGCTCTCCGGCTCCTGCTGCCAGTTCACCGTGTGGCTGACGAAGTAGCCGGAACGGGGGCGGGCCTCGATCAGACCGCGCGCTTCCAGCAGGTAGTACGCCTCGAAGACGGTGGACGGGCTCACGCCCCTGCTGCGGCTCGCCTCCCGCACCGAAGGCACACGCTCGCCCGGCCGCAACTGGCCGTGGGCAATGGACTCGGCGATCTCTTGTGCCAGGGCTTCATAGCGCTTCATGGTGCTTCGTCATCGTGCGCAACTGAGATGCGCAAGTAGCAGATTCATCACCACTGTACTTTCGCAAGACTCTTCCTGGAAAATCCCCCATGCTGTTCATCTGATCCGCTGTTTCTTGGCGAATCTGAGCCTGTGGTTTCGGCGACTGTTCTGGCACAGTAACGGCTACAGGCAGAAGGCTCGTCATGGGATCCCATGCAGCATCCAATTCGGCTTGAACCATTGCCCAGGCTGCTGATGCAGCGAATTGAGGAAATCATGGATTGGATTCCCATAGTCCTTATTACGTTCAAGTTGCTCGTGATAGGCACCGCCTTGTTCTTCTCCATCAAGTCTCATCACGACAAAGAGAAGGAAGAGCAGGAAGAAGAAAGAGAGAGGCAGGCGCGTGCATCCGGAACTGGCAGCGCCGTCCACCTTGGGCAAGTTCAACAACACGTTGAAGCTTCGCAATGCGCAAGGCAAAGTGGCCCAGGCTAGTGAGGTAAGCGTCGCCAACGAGGTGCGCGGCGCTGGCAAGCCGAAGCCAGGTTTCGAGAGCAGGTTGTGAAGCTCGTTCGGTTCATCGTCGCATCCAATCCGGAAATCGAAGCCTGACCTCGGGCGAATCACAGAAGGAGATACAGAGGTCGACCTGCAAGGCAGTGGCTCGAGGCAGGACGCCGGCGCGCCGGGTGTCGAGGCCCTCGATGGGCCGAGACTTGCGACTCCGAACCCAGGATGCGGCGAATGTTCTCCTAACCAGCCAAGGCCGGCACGGTGAGCCGGGGGCGCTTGTCTTGCGAGGTTCCAGGAGGAGGCGGCCGCGGACCGACGGGGGACACGAACAAGACCAGCTGCGCCGGCGAATCGTGTCAGCGCCAGCGCGTCCCGCCAGACCCGCACGCAGCGCTCGCGACGTCTACTTTCCGGTCCACTGCGGTGTGCAGCGCAGCACTTCTTCCATCGTCGTCAGCCCTTCGGCCACCTTCATCAGCCCGGCCAGGCGCAGCGGGCGCATGCCCTCGACCATGGCCTGGCGCGCCATCTTCGTCACGTCCAGCACCGGGTGCACGGCGTCCTTCAGGGGCTCGGTCATCGGCATCAGCTCGTAGAGCGCGGCGCGGCCGCGGTAGCCGGTGTTGCGGCAGGCCGGGCAGCCCACCGGCTTCATCGGCCGCAGGCGGCCGCCGAGCTTCCACGGGTGGGCCAGTTCCTCGAGCAGCCGGGCGGTGTCGGCCGAGTCGTCGGGCGCCTTGCAGGCGGGGCACAGGGTGCGCGCGAGGCGCTGCGCGAGCACGCCGATCACGGTGGCCGAGATCAGGTAGGGCGGCACGCCGAGGTCGACCAGGCGCGTGATGGCCGAGGGCGCGTCGTTGGTGTGCAGCGTGGAGAAGACCAGGTGGCCGGTGAGCGCGGCCTGGATCGCCATCTCGGCGGTCTCCAGGTCGCGGATCTCGCCCACCATGATGATGTCTGGATCCTGGCGCATCAGCGAGCGCAGGCCGGTGGCGAAGTCGAGGTCGATCGACGGCTGGACCTGGGTCTGGTTGAACGCCGGCTCGATCATCTCGATCGGATCCTCCACGGTGCAGACGTTGACCGACTCGGTGGCGAGCTTCTTCAGCGTGGAATACAGCGTGGTCGTCTTGCCCGAGCCGGTGGGGCCGGTGACCAGGATGATGCCGTGCGTCTGCCCCATCAGCGCCTGCCAGCGCTCGGCCTCGGCGGTGGTGAAGCCGAGCGCGTCGAAGGGCTTGTCGACGGTGCCGGGGTCGAAGATGCGCATCACCACCTTCTCGCCGAACGCCGTGGGCAGCGTCGACAGGCGCATCTCCACCTCGGCGCCGGGCATGCCGCCGGCGCCGTCGGGGCGGCGCGTCTTCACGCGGCCGTCCTGCGGCCGGCGGCGCTCGATGACATCCATGCGACCCAGCAGCTTGATGCGCGCGGTCATCGCGTTCATCACCGCGGCGGGCACCTGGTGGGCGGTGTGCAGCACGCCGTCGATGCGCAGGCGGATCGCCGCCATGTCGCGGCGCGGCTCCAGGTGGATGTCGCTGGCGCGCTGCTCGAAGGCGTACTGCCACAGCCAGTCGACCACCTGCACGACGCCCTGGTCGTTGGCGTCGAGCTGGCCCTTGGCCTTGCCCAGCTCCACCAGCTGCTCGAAGCTGTTGGCCGCCGAGGCCCCGGTGGTCTTGTTGGCGAAGCGCACCGACGCCGCGAGCGAGTAGAACTCGCCGGTGTAGCGGGTGATGTCCTCGGGATGCGCCAGCTGCAGCCGCACCGGGCGCTTGACGAAGGCCTCGATCTCGGGCACCCAGCCGATGTCGAACGGCTCGGACGTGGCGACGATCACCTCGTTGGCGTTGACCGTGACCGGCAGGGCGCGGCGCATCTCGGCGTAGGCCACCGACATCACCTCGCTGACGCGACCCACGTCCACGCGCAGCGGGTCGATGCGGTGGTAAGGCAGCTCGAACCGGTCGGCCAGCCAGCGCGCCAGCGCGTCGGTGTCGAGCACGCGGCCGTCGCGCACGTCGACCAGGCTGGCCCCGCCCAGGCGTTGCAGCGGGTGCAGGCCGGACGCGCTGTTGCCGAAGCGGCGCAGCAGCTTGTCGGCCTCCTCGGCTGCCAGCACCCCGTCGTCGCGCAGCCACTTGAGCAGCTGGCGCAGTTCGAGGCGGCCGGTCGGCGTCGCGTGACGGCGGCCGGGCGCGTTCGCGGGGGCGCGCGGCGCGGGCGCGGCCGCGGGCTTGACAGGAGGAGATACGGGCATGGCGCCTCTTTACAGTGTGAGCGGCCGCACCATGCGCAGCCACTTGCGCGCCGGCAGGCCGAAGCGCGCTTCGATGTTATCCGCCCGCGCCGACAGGGTGTCGCGGTCGGGCACGGCGACGCCGCGTCCGGCGATGACGACGGTGTTGCCCTCGCGCGTGGGCCGCAGGCTCCAGACCTGGTCGCGCCCGAACGCCGACGCGATGCGCGCCGCGCTGGCCGCGAAGCTGGCATCGCGGCCGAACAGGTTGACCGCCATCAGGCCGCCGTGCGCCAGCACGCCGCGGCAGGCCGCGTAGAACGCATCGGTGTCGAGCACCGGCGCCGCGGCGTCGTGGTCGTACAGGTCGACGCTGAGCACGTCCGCGCACTGCAGGTTCGCGGCGTCCTGCACCCAGGCGCCGGCGTCGGCCTGCACGACCTGCAGCCTTGCGTCGTCGGCCGGCAGGTGGAACCACATCCGGCAGGCGCCGATCACGGTCGGGTTGAGCTCGACGGCCGTCGTGCGCATGCGCATCACCTTGTGCGTGAAGCGCGTGATGGCGGCCGCGCCCAGGCCCAGCTGCACGGCACGGCCCTGGTCGACCTCGGCCACGGGGCGCCACAGCATCCAGGCCATCATGCGCTGCACGTACTCGAGCTCGATCGCCTGCGGCTTGCGCACGCGCATCGCGCCCTGCACCCACGGCGTGCCCAGGTGCAGGTAGCGCACGCCGTCCTGCTCGGACATCGTGGCGGGTTCCATCTGCTGGCGAGGGGAGGTCATGGTCAGGCGCGCTCGATCCGTGGGGGCGCCAGATCGTAGCGCGAGAAGACATCGCGCCAGGCGGCGAGCTTGCGCTCGAAGCGCCAGGACGCGTTGGCGGGGCTGGTGGAGGGCAGCGCGTGCACGTCGACGCCCAGCTGCGCGGTGATGCGGCGCGAGCGCGCGGACTCGCCGCCGTTGTGCGCGACGGCCTGCAGGCCCGGCGCGAGCTGACGCAGCCGCGCCAGGTCGTTGGGCACCGGCAGGCGGATCGCGCTGTCGAGGCTACCCTCGCGCTCGCAGCTGCGGTAGACGTCCCACAGGCCGACGCGGTGGCGCTGCAGCGCCGCCAGCCGCTGCGCATAGTCCAGGGCCACCAGGTCCTCGTCCCACAGCGCCGACAGCAGCGGCCAGAAGTGGTTGCGCGGGTGGCCGTAGTACTGCTGCGCGGCCAGCGAGGCGACGCCGGGAAAGCTGCCGAGGACGACCAGGCGGGTGTCGGCGGCGATGACGGGGGCGAGGCCTTCGAGCATCGCGTCATTGTGCCCGGCGCCCTCGCGCCGGCGTTTGTCGGGCCCGTGTCCGGCCCGATACACGGCCTACTTGCCGGTCACCTTGTCGACGCCCTCGTGGATGGCATGGCCGGTGGCCTTGACGCCCTTGTGGATCGCATGGCCGGTGGCGCGCACGCCGGTGTGCACGGCATGGCCCGTGGCGCGCAAGCCCTGGTGGATGGCGTGGCCGGCCTTGCGGGTGTCCTCGCGCAGGCCGCTGTCGGCCACCTGGACGTTCTCGCGATGGCTGTCGGCATAGGCCTGGTCCATGCGCTGCTGGCGCGCGGGGTCGGTCTCCTGCGCGAACGCACCGGCGCACAGGGCGACGAGGGCAGCGGCGAAGGTGGCGGGGAGCTTGTTCATGGCGGGTTCCTGGAAGACGGGCCGTCGCAACGCGACAGCAGGTGGGTCGATGAAGGCAATCGGGCGGCCCGGTCACTTCAGCAGCGTGGCCTTGAAGTGCGTCCAGACCAGCGTGCCGCAGTCGATCTCCGGCGCCGCCGGGCCGACGGCGCGTTCGGCCAGGCGATTGTCCGTCGCCGGGCCCGGAATGACATGGCCGCTGCCGTGCAGCACCACCTGCTGCGACACCTGGCCGCTGACGCAGTTGGCACGCACCACGCGCTCGGCCCAGCGGTGGCGGTCGTCGGCGGACTGGTCGGTGAGCGCCTCGCGCGCGGCCGGCGACGCGCAGCCGGCGCGGTCGGCCCAGAAGCGGAAGGTGTCGTCGGCCGAGCGCAGGGCCAGCTGGCTCTCGCCGCGCCGCACCGTGCCGTCCACCTGGCCGCCGAAGGGCACGGCGGGATCCTCGGTGCCGTTGACGGCCAGCCAGGGCAGCGGTCGCGGGGAGCGGCAGTTGCGCGCCAGCGCGTCGGGCATCGTCGACAGCAGGCTGGCGGCCGCGCGCAACGCCTCGCCGGCGTCGCAGGCGAAGCGCATCGTCATGAAACCGCCGTGCGCGGAGCCCACCATGAACACGGCCGAGGGGTCGCCATGATCCTGCGCGATGACCTCGGCGATCACGGCCTTGAGGAAGCGCACGTCGTCGACGGTGGAGGCGGGGCCGCGCTGGTCGTTCCAGTGGCGCGCCAGCGCCTCGGGCGCGACGACCAGGAAGCCCTCGCGCGTGCCCAGCGTGGGCAGGCTGGTCTCGCGCCAGATGTCCTCGGCCGACTGCGTGCCGGCGTGCAGCAGGACGACCACCGGCAGGCGGCCGGCGCCGCGCGCCCCCGGGGCCGGCTGCACCAGGTAGCTGCGGTCCAGCCCGCCGACGGCGATGTGGCGGCGGCGCGCGGTCGCCACGCTGCCGCGCTCGGGCATCGCGCCCGTGGCCACGCGCAGGCCGGAAGTGGACAGCAGCGCCTCCGAGGCCGCCGCGGCCGGTGCCGGGCCCCGCGCGGCGGTCGACACCGCCTCGCCGGGCGGGCTCACCAGCGTGACGGCGCTGACGTCGACGATCGCCTGCGCCGGATCCGTGGCCAGGCCCGCCGCGCCGGCGAGCGCGACCGCGAGCGCCGCGAGGAGGCGGCGCAACGGGCGCGGCGGGGACGGCGGGTCGGCGGGGGCAGGTGTCATGTCTGTTGTTCTCGGGCAGCTTGTCCAACGCGGGGCCGGTTCCGCCGGTTGACCGGGCGAACCTGTGGCACCGCTGACGCGGGGCGGGCCCGGCGCCCCTGCTTGACCTGGCTCGACAGCAACAGTTCCACCGCCGTGCGACATTTGCGTTCGCTCACGTCGTGTGAACGGATGTGAAGACCCGAACCGGCGGGCCGCTCCACGGTGCCGGCCGCCGCAACAGGGGGGGCTCTCCCTAGTTCCGCGGCCGGCGCGCATTGACCGGCCCGGGGTCCCGCACCCAAACTCGACAAACGCTGGAGGGCGTCCCCACGGCTCGAAAGGTCAAGCATGACTCGCATCGGCAAGTTCACCCCATTCGCATTCGCCGCCATCGCGGCCGCGACGGTCGCCCTGGGCAGCAGCGCACCCGCCTTCGCGGCCGGCGGCATCAAGGCCGCGTATGTCGAGCAAGTGATCCCCGCGCACACCTACACGGGTCGGATGCAGGTGCTCAACGCCACCAAGTCGATCGGCCCGGGCACCGGCGTGCTGGGCATCGGCAGCCTGACGCTGACCAACTTCGACACCAGCCCGCAGCAGGTCTTCATCTTCGTGCCGATCTTCTCGGGCGGTGGCTGCGGCACCGGCGGCCCCAACATCGTCGGCGGCACCGAGCCGCAGATGACCGTCTATGTGCCGCCGCAGTCGACGCTGCACCTGGCCTACCCGACGCCCCTGGTGATCAATCCGTTCGCGAACATCACCTGCGTCGCGGCCGAGGTCACGACCTTGCTGCACGGCGGCTCGGTCGAGATCGACATCACCGGCGTCGTCAATTGAACGCCGCACACGAACCCAACCGGAGGGATGACCCGATGACGAAGATCAGGAATGCACTGGCTGGCGCGACCCTCGTCGCGGCGGCCATGACGGCCGCCGCGGCCACCGCGACGACGACGCTGGCCGGCAACCTCGGCGACCCCGGCAACGCCGCGCTGGTGGGCAGCGACCTGGGGGCGCCCGATTTCACCGACGACAACGCGATCGCGAACAACGTCGCGCTGTACACGTTCACGGTCAACCACGCCGGCGCGGTCAGCGTGGCCAGCACCGGCTTCGCCGGCGGCGGCGTGGACCCGTACTTCACGCTGTTCACCGGCAGCGGCGCCGGTGCCACCTTCCTGGCTTCGAACTACGACCAGGCGACCACCACCGGCGGCGACTTCACCTGGTCGGGCAGCCTCGCCGTGGGCAGCTACGAGATCGCGCTGGGCGCGTTCGAGAACATGTCGTTCGCCGAGAACCTCGGCAGCGGCACGCTGGGCGACGGTTTCATCATGGTGGGCGACCCGAACTCGCTGCACAGCGGCGCCTATTCGCTGGACCTGACCACGACGATCCCCGAGCCGTCCAGCCTGTGGCTGATGGCCATCGGCGTGGCGGCCGTGGGAACGCGCACCTGGCGCGCCCGGCGCCGGGACTGAACCCGCTCAGCCCATCGCCAGCGAGTCGCACACCTCGTCGAGCACCGCCGCCTCTTCCGGCGGCAGCTTGCCGGCGGCCAGCAGCGTGGCGCGCTGGACGCCGCGCAGGCGGAAATAGAGCTCGTCCTCGAGCGCTTCCACTTCGGCGGCATCGGCCACCGCCATGGCGTCCGGATTCCACATCCCGCTCTCGTTCCAGCCCGCGCGCAGGCGCCCGATCAGGAACTGCGCCAGCTCGAGCGCCTTCTTCATCGCCAGCAGCTGCGAGCGGCCGGCAACGGCTGCGACGTTGGTCTCGGCCGCGGTCAGCACGGCGCCCAGCGCCCCCAGCCGCGCCTGGACGTCGGCCGGATCCATCACCGACGCCTGCGGCGCCTGCGCGCTGGCCGCCTGGGTGACGCGGCCCATCCACTGCTGGTCGAATTCGCCCGGCACGGCGCGCAGCGCCACGCTGGCGCGCAGCAGCGTGTCGTAGGGACTGCGCACGGCGCTCAGCGTGGCCTCGGTGACGGCCAGCAGCCGGCCCATCGACGAGAGGCGGTCGGCCTCGATGGCGTGCGGGTAGCCGGAGCCGTCGAGGCGTTCATGGTGCTCGGCCACGGCGCGTGCCATGACCGCGGGGTAGTTGGTCAGCTGCGACAGCAGCAGCGAGCCGACGTGCGGGTGCACGACCAGCTGCTGGTAGCTGACGAAGTCGAGCGCGCGGTCGGCATCGGCCTCGCCATGGGCCGACGCGATGTACATCTCGCCCAGGTCGTGGGTCAGCCCGCACAGCATCGCCAGGCGGATGGATGCGACGTCGCCGCCGTTCGACGCCATCAGCGCACCGTTGAGTGCCATCGCGGCCACGGCATGGTCGTAGGCCTGGGGCCGCGAGGTCTCCGCGGCGGTCAGCAGCAGTTGCACGACCGGGTGCAGCGGCAGGTAGGCCGCCTCACGCGCGAGGCGCGCCCCGTGCACGCGCAGCACGGGCGCGAGCGGCGTGTCGCTTTGCAGCAACTCGTTGAGCGACTCCAGCAGCGAGATCGCGGTGACCCCGTCCTGCGCGATCAGGCAGCTCTCCAGCGGCTGGCGCAGCTGGCGATCGAGCAGCTTGCGCTGCAGCGCCGCCGACACCGGCTGGTTGCTGGCCCACAGCTTGATGCCGGAGATGTCGAAGATGTCGGTGGCCGCGATGATGCGCTTGGTCTCGCTGGCCTCGAGGATCGCGGCCAGCGCGTGCGGATTGGCGCGCCCGAAGGACGATTCGGAGGGGGACAGGGTCGACATGGCAGCGGGCTCACGGAGTTTCGTCCCTTCTTCTTCGGCGGTCCGGGCGATCGATCAAGGGGGGCGATTCGGTGAATACCCTGATGTTTGCCCCTCAAACCGCCCGGCCGGGCTGACGTGGCGGGCCGAGGGCGCTCATGCGCGAACCCCGTCAATGCGGACCGGGGCCACGGAAGACCCGCCGCCAGAAGTTCGAGACGAAGTCGTCCTCGCGCTCGTCCGGCCGGGTCCAGGCGAACAGCGCCACGAGGGTGACATCGAGCAGGTCCGTGGGCAGCAGCGCCGCGGCGAACCAGGCGGCGCATCGCTCCGGATCGACGACGGAGGCGTCCGGCGATCGCGGCCGCGCCGCGATCCTCTCCGTGGCGACGCAGGGTCGCTGATCCCCCGGCGCCGCGCAGTGCATCGATGGCCTGGCGGCCGTGGCCGCCACCGGGTGTGTCGCGCACCCGCCAAGGACGGCACTGCCCGCTCCCAGCAGCATGGCCGACCAATGCAGGCGCAGGCGCCAGTCAGCGCCATGCGAAGCCGCCCGGGTCTCCAGGTTTGCCGGGCGTCGAGCGCGCCGTCCGAATGGCATGCGCCTCAGAACGGGTTGCCGCGCGCTCGGTCGCGCGCCTGGCCGCCGATCTGGGCCTGCGCGGTCGAGCCCAGGTGCGTGGCATCGGCCCACAGGAATGCGTTCGCCGACGGCAGGCCGATCGACGGGTCGTCGACCAGCGTGTCCTGCGTGCAGGTCGGCAGCGGGGCCGCGGCCAGGCAGCCGACGCGCGTGCCGGCCTGAGCGAGCAGGCCGAAGCGGCCCGGGTCGGTGGTGTCGTCGCGGACGATGTCGTCCACCAGCACGATGCCGATCTTGCTGCCGTCGTTGACGATGGAAATGCGCAGGCCCAGGTTGAACTTGCGGCTCATGTCCGCGAGAAGCTTCAGGCGATCGAAGTCGCCACGCTGCGATTCGAGGTAGGCGAATGGCGACTCGCTCATGTCGGGGACCGTCAGCACGATCACCTTGGCACCGGTGGCGGCGATCCCGTTGACGACGCTGCCCAGCGCCGCGCCGGCCGCCCTCATGTCGGCCAGCAGCACGGTCTCGTCGCCGGTCGCGTTGGCCTGGTAGGCGTCGAGGATGTCGTGCATGCCGACCCAGACCAGCACGAGGTCGTTGCCGTTGAAAGTGTCGCCGGCCTGGAACGCCACGACTTGCCGCGCGGCATCCTGCACCGTGCCGCCGACCACGGTGTGGTCGATCGCACGGGCATCGAGCGAGGCGGCCGGGTTGCAGTTCGAGAAGACCAGCCCGTAGTAGGAAGCTACCGTCTGCGTCCAGATCGGCAGCGCGGTGCAGTCGGTGCCGTGCGACTGCGCCGCGACGCCGTTGATGCTGTACTTCAATCCCTGCGCGCCTTCGAGGCGGCTGCTCTCGTCGCCGAAGACGACGATGCGCGCCGGCACGAACGCCTGCGCCTGGTAGGAGCCCCCGCCGCAGGCGGCGAGGGCGAGCAGCGCGCCCGCACCGATGATTGCCGCCGCCACGCGGCGGGGGATGCGGCCAGGCTGCCCTTCGAAGATCATGGTTCCTCCCTGGTGGATGCCGGCCCGCCGGGTCGATCGACCGGTCGTGCGACGGCGCAGCGCAGTGTCCGGCACATCGTCGAGCAGTACCAGTTCCTCGTACGAGGATGCATAATTCGCAATCAAACGTACCGGATTCCGGTACCTTTTGACGAAAGAACCGATGAGTTCACCCGAGACCGTCCTGCAAGTCCTGCGCGCCGAGATGCGCGGCGCCGGCGTCACGTACCGCACGCTGGCCGAGCGCATCGGCATGAGCGAGTCGAGCGTCAAGCGCATCTTCAGCAGCGGCGACATGTCGCTGACGCGTCTGGCGCGCATCTGCAAGGCCACCGGGATCTCGATGGAGACGGTGCTGCGCCAGGCCGCCGACGCCGCGCCCCGCTCCGACACGCTGACCCTGGCGCAGGAACGCGCGCTGGTGTCCGAGCCGCACCTGCTGCTGGTGGCGATCTGCTGCGTTGGCCAATGGAGCCTGGCGCAGATCGTCGAGACCTACGACCTGAGCGCGGCGGCCTGCATCAAGTGCCTGGCCCGGCTGGACCGGCTGGGCCTGATCGAGCTGAAGCCCTCGAACCGCTACCGCATGAAGGTGTCGCGCGCGTTCCGGTGGCGCCCCGACGGCCCGGTGCAGCACTACTTCCGGGAGGTGGTCGTCGGCGACTACTTCGGCGGACGGTTCGACGGCGCCGGCGAGACGCTGCTGTGCGTGCACGCCCGCCTGTCGGACCCGAGCGCCATCGACCTGGTGCACAAGATCCAGCAGCTCGCCGGCGAGCTGGCGCGGCTGCACGAACTCGACCAGCGCCTGTCCGCCGAAGAACGCGACGGCTACACGCTGATCCTCGGCCTGCGTTCCTGGGAGTTCGCGGCCTTCACGGCGATGCGCCGAACCGCGGCGCCGGACTGAGGAGACCGCGTCGAACGGCGCGGGGACGCGCCCTCGCCCCGTCGTCAGGGCAACGTGATGTCGCGCCCGCTCGCCGTGCAGAACAGTTCCTGGATCGGCCCGGCGTCCGCGTAGGCATAGGCCGCGGGAACCTCGCCGGCCTCGAAGCGCAGCAGGCTCGGGCTGTTGACGAACCACTGGGCGGCATCCGCCGGGCTGCGCGTGAGCGGGAAGAAGTCGCGCGGCAGCGCGAAGGTGGTGGCCAGCAGCGAGACGTAGCGCAGCACCCCCGGCGCGCCCACGTAGACGGAGCAGGAGAAGTGCTCGATGACGCGGCGATGTCCGGCCGGCACGGTCGAGAACGTGAAGGAGCAGGCGCCCGCATAGGTGCAGTCGGTGTAGCCGCCCTCCTGGTAGGGCGCGTGGGCGTCGTCGTCCACGACCTGCACCTGCGCGGCCTTGGGCGTGGTGGTGAGCTGGGGGACGGCGGCCGCCGCGGCGATGCGCGGCTTGGCCACCGCCGCGTTGACCGGCGGAAAGCCCGGCGTGACCTGGGCGGCTGCCGCGAACGGCAGGACGAGGGCGGCCGCGGCGAGCGCGACGATTCGGGATGGCATCGGAAGCTCCATTTCCTGGGGACGGGACGAGTCGCGACCGGAACCGGCGCGACAGGCTGGAGCGTAGGCAGGCTGGGCGCGTTTCCGGGGCGTTCAACCTGGGGGGAGCCCCAGCTTGAAGTGAACCGCAACGACGGGACGCCGAGGCGGCCGCTGGCATCCGGCGCCCGGGTCTGCGACCATCGGCCCACGCACCGCCGTGTCGCCGGGAGGAACCGTGGCAGTCGATGATCTCGTCAAAGTCGTGGATGCAGTCACGCGGCTGCTGGCCGTCCTGGCCTGGCCCGTCCTGCTGGTCGTCGTGCTGGTGAAATTCGCACCCGCCTTCCGGGACTTCTTCGCCTCGCTGGGCGAGTTCACGTTCAAGGGCGGCGGGTTCGAGGCCACCGCCAAGCGCAAGCAGGAGGCCACTGCCGCCCTGGTGGCCGCGTCGGTGGCGCGCCCGAACGCGGACAGCACCCCGCAGGCGGCGGCCCAGGAAGCGCGCGAGGCCGCGACCGCGGTCGACCAGGTCGACCGGCGCACCCTGCGCAAGGCCAGCGCGGCCTGGGCACTGTGGGTCGACGACCGGCCCGACAACAACATCTACGAGCGCCAGTCGCTCGAGGCGCTGGGCATCCGTTTCGTCCTCGCGAAATCGACGGACGAGGCGCTGGACAAGATCGCGACGCAGCGCTTCGATGTCGTGATCTCCGACATGGGCCGCCCGCCCGACCCGCAAGCCGGCTACACGCTGCTGGAGCGGCTGCGCGAGTCCGGCAACCGGACGCCCTTCGTCATCTACGCCGGTTCCGACGCGGCCGAACACCGGGCGGAAGCGCGGCGCCGCGGCGCCATCGGCTCCACGAACCGGGCCAACGAACTCTTTCGCTACGTGCTGAGCGCCCTCGGACGCGACGCCTGAGCGCGGCCCGTGCGGCCCGTGCGGCCGTCGACGGTTACTCAGGGCGCGAGCAGGCCGGCCAGCCGGGGCATCGCCGCGCACGCGTTGGCGCGCGTCAAGGCGGCCAGTTCGGCCAGCGACAGGCCGCGCAGGGCCGCCAGCGACTGCGCGATCTGCGCCAGTTCCGCCGGTTCGTTGCGGCCCTGGGCCAGCGGCGGCGACACCGCCTCGCGTTCGGCCGCGGTACGATAGCGCCAGTGCGGCGGGATGTCCGGCGCATCGGTCTCCAGCACCGGCGCCGACGCCGGCACGGCGGCCGCGATGCGGCGGATCTGGCGGGCCGACTCGAAGGTGACGGAGCCGCCGAAGCCGAGCCGGAAGCCGCGCTCGACGAAATGCGCGGCCTGCTGGTCGCTGCCGTTGAAGGCGTGCGCGATGCCGCCGGGCACCTCGATGCGACGCAGTCCGGCCAGCACCGCGTCGGCCGAGCGCCGCACGTGCACCAGCACCGGCAGGCCGGCGCGGCGGGCGATCTTCAGCTGCTCGCGGTAGAAGTGCTCCTGGCGCGGGCGGATGGCGACCAGTTCGGGCATGAACAGGTCCACGCCGATCTCGCCGACGGCCACCAGGCGCGGATCGTCGCGGTGGGTGGCCAGGGCCTGCTCCAGCCGGTCGAGGTCGGCGTCGGCCGCGGCCCCCACGCACAGCGGGTGGATGCCCAGCGCGTAGGCCAGGCCGTGCGCGTGCGCCAGCGACCGCACGGTGTCGAAGTTCCACGGCGCGACCGCGGGCAGCACCTGCATGGTCACGCCCGCCGACGCGGCGCGCGCGACCACGGCGGCGCGATCGGCGTCGAACTCGCGGGCATCGAGGTGGCAGTGGGTGTCGATCCACTGCAGCGGGACGGACCCGGCAGGCACCTCGTCCACCGCGCGCGCCTCAGTCCTGCTCGGCCGCCAGCGGCGGCACCAGCACGCCGCGCTCCAGCCGCAGCTGGCGCTGGCAGCGCGCCGCGATGCGGCCATCGTGGGTCACCAGCACGAAGGCCGTGCCGCGTTCGCGCGCGAGCGCCAGCATGTGCTCGAACACGCCGTTGGCGGTGTCGCGGTCGAGGTTGCCGGTGGGCTCGTCGGCCAGCACGCACGCGGGCCGCGTGACGAGCGCGCGCGCGATCGCCACGCGCTGGCGTTCGCCGCCCGAGAGCTCGCCCGGCCGATGCAGCGCGCGAGGGCCGAGGCCGACGGCCTCCAGCATCTCGCGCGCCTGGCGGTGCGCCTCGGCCGTCTTCACCCGCCGGATCAGCAGCGGCATCGCCACGTTGTCCAGCGCCGAGAACTCGGGCAGCAGGTGGTGGAACTGGTAGACGAAGCCCAGGTGCCGGTTGCGGAACAGGCCTTGCTGCGCGGGGTTGAGCGCGTTCAGGTCCTGGCCCATCAGCACGACGCGGCCCGCGCTGGGCGCGTCGAGGCCGCCCAGCAGGTGCAGCAGCGTGCTCTTGCCGGAGCCGGACGCGCCGACCACGGCCAGCGTCTCGCCGGCGTGCACCGCCAGGTCGACGTCGTGCAGCACCTGCACGTCGAGGCCGCCCTCGCTGAAGCGGCGGCCGAGCCCGGTGGCCTGCAGCACCCCGGCGGGTTGTCGCGGGTCATTCATAGCGCAGGGCCTCCGCGGGACGCACGCGGCTGGCGCGCCAGCTCGGATAGACGGTGGCGAGGAACGCGAACAGCAGCGCCCAGAACGCGATCTGTGCCACTTCGGACAGGTGCGGATCGCTGGGCATGCGGTCGATCAGGTAGACGCTCGCCGGCAGGAAGGAGGTGTGCAGCAGGTGCTCGATGGCCGGCACGATGGTGGGGATGTTGTAGGCCACGCCCAGGCCGAACAGCACGCCGCCGAGCGTGCCGGCGATGCCCGAGGCCGCGCCCTGCACCATGAAGATCAGCATGATGGAGCGCGGGCTGGCGCCCAGCGTGCGCAGGATGGCGATGTCGGCCTGCTTGTCGGTGACCGTCATCACCAGTGTGGAGACGAGGTTGAATGCCGCCACTGCCACGATCAGCGTGAGGATGATGAACATCATCGTCTTCTCGATCTGCACCGCGTCGTACCAGGCCGCGTTCGTGCGCGTCCAGTCCTGCACGCGCACCTGGTCGCCCAGGCCCAGCTCGAGCCGGGCGGCGGCGGCGCGCGCGTCGTGCACGTCGGCCAGGCGCAGCTGGACGCCCGTCGGGCCGCCGGTGCGGTACAGGCGGGCGGTGTCGTCGAGCGCGGCCAGCGCCAGCCCGCTGTCGTACTCGTAATGGCCCACCGAGAACACGCCGACCACGTTGAACGACTTCAGCCGCGGCAGCGCGCCGGCGGGGGTCACCTGCGCGCCCGGCGCGATGACCGTCACCTGGTCGCCCACGGCCACGCCCAGCGAGCGCGCGAGCTCCGCGCCCAGCACGATGTTCCAGCTCCCCGGCACGAGCTTGTCGAGCACGCCGTTGGCCTTGAGCTCGGCCGCCAGCTCGGTGATGTTGCCCTCCTCGGCCGGCTCGATGCCGCGCACGATCGCGCCGCGCATGCCGTCGCCGTGCGCCAGCAGCGACTGCGTCTCGGTGTAGGGCGCGGCGCCGCGGATGCCGGGCTCCAGCGCCTGGGCCTTCTTCGCCAGCGCCGCCCAGTCGGCGATGGCGTTGCCGTTCTCGTCGGTCAGCTGCACGTGGGCGATGGCCTTGAGCATGCGGTCGCTGACCTCCTTCTGGAAGCCGTTCATCACCGACAGCACGATGATGAGCGCGGCCACCCCCAGCCCGATGCCCAGCATCGACACCAGTGAGATGAAGGAAATGAACGCATTGCGCCGCCCGGCGCGGCCGGCGCGCGTGTAGCGCCAGCCAATCAACCACTCAAAAGGCACCCGTCTTCCCCGCCCGCGTGGACGCACGCCGGCAATGGATCATTCTAGGCGGGGGCCGGCGGCGGCCGGCGTCGGACAAGCGCTCGACCGCGCCGCCCGCGGCCGCAAGGCGGGTTTTCGGCAGGGTCCGGCGGCTGCGCAGCAGGGCGAACAGGCTCTAAGATGGACGCCTGTCATTCGGCGCAGATTGAGCGCCCGAGAGAATGGATCAATGAAAGCACCGGATTTCGCAGGCGCCTCCAGGGAGGTGCTCTCGTTCCTGCACCAGCGCATCGGCATGGACCTCTGGATGGTCAGCCGGGCCGACAACGAGGACTCGGTCGTGCTCGCGGCCGAGGACCACGGCTACGGCGTCAAGCAGGGCGATGTCTTCCGCTGGGCCGACACCCTCTGTTCGCGCATGGTGCGCGGCGACGGCCCGCGCGTGGCCCCGCGCACCGCGGACGTGCCTGCCTATGCCGCGCTGCCGGCCACCGTGCAGATGCCGATCGGCGCCTACATGGGCGTGCCGCTGGTCGATGCCGAGGGGCGCCTGTTCGGCACGCTGTGCGGGCTGAACCCGGAGCCCATGCCCGACAGCCTCGTCGACGAGCAGCCGATGGTCGAGGTGCTGGCCGACATGCTCAGCGGCCTGCTGAGCGCCGAACTCAACACCACCACGCTGGCGCGCGAGGCCGAGGCGGCGCGTTCCGAAGGGCTCACCGATGCCCTCACCGGCCTCGCCAACCGCCGCGGCTGGGAACTGGCGCTGGCGGCCGAGGAGGAACGCTGCCGCCGCTACGGCGCCACCGCGTGCGTGGTGGCCATCGAGCTCGACGGCCTGAAGGCGCCGGCCCCGCGCGAGGTCTGCGATGCCGTGCTGGTGCGCGCCGCGCAGGCGCTGCGCCAGACGGTGCGCAAGCCCGACACCCTGGCCCGCCTCGACGACGACCGCTTCATGGTGCTGGGCGTCGAATGCACCACGGCCGAGGCGATGGCGCTGCTGCGCCGCCTCGAGCAGGGCATCCAGGGCGCCGAGCTCTCGGCCGCGCTGGGCATGGCGATGCGCAACCGCAGCAGCGGCCTGTTCGACACCTTCGACCGCGCGATCGACGCGATGGTGGAACACCGGGACGCGCGGGCACGGGCCTGAGCCCCGACGGCGCAGGGTGAACGCCCTCGGGTGGCGCCGCCCGAGGTTTCCCGCAGCACCTCTGCCGCTTGTTGGCACAATCCTCCCCAAATCGTCGAGATTCCGCGCCAAGCGGAACCGTCCAACCGGGAGGAACCCATGAAGACATCCATTCACGGCCGCATGGCCGTCGCTGCACTGTGCGCCCTGCTCGTCGCCTGCGGCGGCGGAGGCAGCGGTTCGCCGACCCCTACCGTCCTGCCCGCCACCGTGGCGATCGCCAACGACGCGCGCGCCGAGGTGGGCGCGACCCAGACCTTCCGGACCGATCTCGCCACCGCCGACGGCCTGACCTTCCGCTGGGATTTCGGCGACGGCAGCACCGGCAGCGGCGCCACCGCCACCCATGCGTACGCGAAGTCGGGCCGCTACCAGGTCACGCTGGCCGTGGCCAACAGTGCCGAGGACCTCCGCACCGCGACCTCCACCATCGAGGTAGGCACCTATTCCAACGTGGCCGGCCTCAACTGCTCGCAGGCCGATTCCGGCGGCTGGTGCTGGCAGCACGCGATCGTGACCGGCGCGCCGATCAACGACGTCTTCTTCGTCGACGCCACCCATGCGTGGGCGGTCGGCGACGGCCCGACCATCCTGAAGTCGGCCGACGGCGGCAGCACCTGGACGCCCGTGGCCCTCGACGCCACGCTCGCGCCGACCTCGCTGCGCAGCGTCCGCTTCTACGATGCCCTGCACGGCCTGGCGCTGAACGATCAGGGCGGCGGCTTGCAGACCAGCGACGGCGGCGCCACCTGGACGCTGGTGACGTTCGGCGGACTGCTTTACAACAGCCCGGTCACGTTCGTGGACTACCGCGCGTCGCGCACCATCGTCACCGGGTCGTACGGCGGCGGCCTGATGAGCGTCGACGGCGGCGCCACCTGGACGGTCGTTTCGGGCATCGGGCCGCTCCAGGCCACGGCCACCGACTGCTGGTCCTTCAGCAGCTCTGGCATCGCGCGCGCCGCCGGCTGCGGCCCCGACTACGCCTTCGCGCTGACGATCACCAGCGACGGCAACAGCTACCAGAGCCTGGGCACGGGCGCCTTCGCCTCGACGACGCAAGGCCTGGCGGTGGGCTACAGCCTGTCGTACACCACCTACACCTGGAGCTCGCAGATCTGGTCGACGGCCGACGGCGGCTCGACCTGGACCACCTTCCCGGGCGCAGGCCTGCCGGCGTTCGGGTTCTCCGGCCAGTCGCTGCACGCGACCGACGCCCTCAACGCCACGTTCTACTCGAGCAACGACCTGACGGTCTACACCACAGCGGACGGCGGGCACGACTGGACGCCCGTGCTGTCGTCCACCGCGGTCGCCCAGGCCGCCGGCTATCGCGCCACGGGCCTGCTCGGCGAGACCCTCTGGCAGGCCGCGGGCAACCACCTGGCGGTCAGCGTCGACCACGGGCAGACGTGGCGCGACGCCGTGTTGCACGACGAAGACGCGGCGACGCAGTCCCCCCAATCCAACGTCGCGGCGCTGACGCAGTACACCGATGCGAACAACTGGGTCGTCGCGATCAGCCACCGCTTCTACGTCACGCACGACGCGGGCGCCACGTTCACCCGCGTGCTCGGTCCCGATGCCCGGGATGCCCAGGCGGCGTCGTCCGCCGGCTACTTCTTCGATGCGAAGAACGGCCGCTTCCTGACCGCCAACGGGGCGCTGCTGTCGACGGCCGATGGCGGGCACACCTGGACGCGTTCGGACTATCCGACCACCAACAACTGCTGCGCCCCCGTGGCGCTGAACTTCACCTCCGCCACCGAGGGCTGGCTGGTGCTGGCCGGCGAGCTGGCCCATTCCACCGACAGCGGCACGACGTGGGCGCGACCGCTGGCGGACGGGGCCATGGTCGGCCTGCAGGGCATGAGCTGGGGCGACGCCACGCACGCGTGGACATGGAACTACAACGGCCTGTACGCCACGTCCGACGGCGGCGCCCACTGGGCCGCGATCACCCTGCCGCCCTCCACCGCGGTGAATTCCGCCGTGATGACGGGCCCGCTGTCCGGGGTCGTCGCCTCCTCCTCCGGCGGCTACCAGCTCACGCAGGACGGCGGCCTCACCTGGCAGGGCGCGCCCGCCAACGTCGGGCCCGGCAAGCTGGTGCACACGACGGGCAAGAACGTCTGGTCGCTGTCCAACGCGACGACGCGCAGCAAGGACGGCGGACGCACGTGGCAGCTCGCGGGTCCCGCCGACTACAACGTCACCGTCACCGGGATCGCGTTCGCGGACGACCTGCACGGGTGGATGATCACCAGCGTCGGCGAGATACTTCGCACGATCGACGGCGGCGACACCTGGTCGCTGCAGCCGGTCGTCATCGGCCTGTCGATGGAGGCCGTCGTCGCCGTCGATGCGATGACGGCATGGGTCATCACGCGCGACGGCCAGATCCTGTCGACCGCCACCTCGGGCGACTGACGCGCCCCCGGCGGCCGCCGGCAGGGACACGGGATAATCGCCCCATGCATCTCGTGATCCCCTACGCATCGGCGCTCTCCGATGCCGCCGTGCAGGCCCTCGGCACCCTGAGCCTGCCGAACCTGGAGCGCCTGCTGGCGCGCTGGGCGCCGCTGGAGGACGCGACGACGGCCGACCTGCCGCAGGCCGACGAGTACGCGCTGTCGATGCCCCACGAACGCCTGCTGGCGCGCCTGCGCGGCTGGCCCGTGCGCGACGGCCTGCTGCCGTTCGCCGCCGAAGCCGCACGCCGCGCCGGCTTCGATCCCGCCACCGGCAGCGGCTGGGCCCTGCTGACGCCGGCCCACTGGCACGTCGGCCACGACCAGGTCAACCTCGTCGACCCGGCCCAGCTCGACCTGGACGAGCCCGAGGCGCGCACCCTGCACGCCACGCTGGCGCCGCTGTTCGAGGATCTGGGCTGGACCTGGCACTGGGCCGGCCCGACCTGCTGGTACGTCAGCCATCCGTCGCTGGCCGAACTGCCCACCGCGGCGCTCGACCGCGTGATCGGCCGCAACGTCGACCTGTGGCTGAACGACCATCCGGGCGTCATGCTGGTGCGCCGGCTGCAGAGCGAGGTGCAGATGATGCTGTACGTGCACCCGCTCAACGATGCGAGAGAGGCGCGCGGCGCGCCGAGCGTCAACTCCTTCTGGCTCAGCGGCACCGGGCCGACGCAGCCGGCCGACAAGGCCTTGCCGGCCGAAGTGGTCGTCGACGACCGCCTGCGCGCGCCGCTGCTGGCCGACGACTGGAGCGCCTGGGCGGAGGCCTGGCACGCGCTCGACGCCGGCCCGCTGCGCGAGCTGGCGCAGGCCCCCGGCGAGGTGCGGCTGTCGCTCGCCGGCGAGCGCCACGCGCGCAGCTGGCATCCGGCGCCGCGGCCGTGGTGGAAGACCCTGCTGGGCACGCGCGGCGCGCCGGCCCCCACCGTGCTGGAGGCGCTGTGAGCACGGCGCCGCGCATCCACACCCGCGACGTGCCACCGCGCACCGCGTTCGCGCTGGAGCAGGCTGGCGTGCACCCGCTGCTGGCGCGCCTGTTCGCCGCGCGCGGCGTGCGCAGCGCCGCGGAACTCGACGACGCGATGGCGCAACTGCTGCCGCCGTCCACGCTGCGCGGCAGCGCCGAGGCCGCGTGCCTGCTGGCCGACGCCATCGACCAGGGCAAGCGCATCGTCGTTGTCGCCGACTACGACTGCGACGGCGCCACCGCGTGCGCGGTCGCCTTGCGCGGCCTGCAGATGCTGGGCGCGCACAGCGCGCGCCTGTCGTACGTGGTGCCCGACCGCCAGCTGCACGGCTACGGCCTGACACCCACCATCGTCGACCTCGCCTGCGGCGACGACGGTCCGGACGACGCGCGCCCGTTCGACGCCGCGCGCGTGCCGCGGCCCGACCTGCTGGTCACCGTCGACAACGGCATCGCCAGCATCGCCGGCGTGGCGCACGCCCGCGCACGCGGCATCGACGTGCTGGTCACCGACCACCACCTGCCCGCGCTGGTCGACGACCGGGTGGTGCTGCCCGAGGCCAACGTCATCGTCAACCCGAACCAGCCGGACTGCACGTTCGAGAGCAAGGCGCTGGCCGGCGTGGGCGTCATGTTCTACACGCTGCTGGCCACCCGCGCGGAACTGCGCGCGCGGGGGCGCTTCGACGCCGCGTCGCAGCCGCGCCTGGACGCCCTGCTGGACCTGGTGGCGCTGGGCACCGTGGCCGACGTGGTCAAGCTCGACCCGAACAACCGCCGCCTGGTCGCCCAGGGCCTCAAGCGCATCCGTGCCGGCCGCATGCAGCCGGGCATCGCCGCGCTCTTCCACGTCGCGGCGCGCCGCCCCGAGCGCGCCAGCGCGTTCGACTTCGGCTTCGCGCTGGGCCCGCGCCTGAACGCCGCGGGGCGGCTGGCCGACATGACGCTGGGCATCGAATGCCTGCTCACCGACGACCCGACGCGCGCCGCCGAGCTCGCCGCGGAGCTGGACCGCATCAACCGCGAGCGGCGCGACGTCGAGGCCGGCATGCGCGAGCAGGCCGAGGTGCTGATGGAGCAGATCATGCCCACCGGCGCCCCGCCGGCGGCGCTGGCGCTGTTCCACGAAGGCTTCCACGAGGGCGTGGTGGGCATCGTCGCCGGCCGCATGAAGGATCGACTGCACCGGCCCACCTTCGTGTTCGCGGTGGGCGCCGACGGCACCCTCAAGGGCTCGGGCCGCTCGATCCCCGGCTTCCACCTGCGCGACGCGCTGGACCTGGTCACCAAGCGCCACCCCGGCCTGCTGCGCAAGTTCGGCGGCCACTCGATGGCCGCCGGCTGCACGATCGCGCGCGAGGACTTCGCCACCTTCGACCAGGCCTTCGCCGCGGTCGCCCAGGAGTGGCTGAGCCCCGCCGCGCTGTCGCGCGTGCTGGCCACCGACGGCCCGCTGGCGCTCGAATGGTTCAACACCGCCACCGTCGCCGCGCTCGACGCGCAGGTCTGGGGCCAGGGCTTCGAGGCCCCCACCTTCTGCGACGAAGTCGACGTGGTGCAGCAGCGCCTGGTCGGCGAGAAGCACCTGAAGCTGCGCGTGCGCCATGCCGGGCAACTGCGCGACGCGATCTGGTTCGGCCACGCCGAGCCCGTCGCCGAGCGGGTGCGGCTGGCGTATCGGCTGAGCATCGACGAGTTCCAGGGGCAGCAGAGGCTGCAGATGGTGGTGGAGGCCGCGGGCTGAGCAGCCGTGCCGAGTCGGACGCAGGCACGCAGAACCGGGCACCGGCCGCGTGAGGGAGGAGAACGTGGGAATGGGCAATCGACGAATCTGGCCGCGGACGATCGCGGCGGCCGCCATGGCTTGCATCGCTTCGGCAGCATGGTGCCGATCGCCGCCGCTGCCCGAACCCGGGCCGGTCGATTCGCTGGTCGAGCCGATGATCCAGCCTTCGATGTACTGGGGCATGGCGATGGCACCCGACGGCAAGCGCGCCGCGGGGCTGGCCTGGAACGGCGCGATGAACGTGGTCGTCGTGCTCGACCTGGAGACGCACGCGCGCCGCATCATCACCAACGACAAGCTCGCGCGGTTCAACATCCGCAAGGAAGACGAGCAGCCGACCCAGATCTGGTGGCTCAACGACGACATGATCGCGGTGAATTTCCGCGCCAAGCCGGCCCAGGTGGTGGCCCCGGACGGCAAGGCGCTGATGGAGCTGGATCGCCGCGTCGTGTTCCAGGGCCACGAGAACGGCAAGCTGTCGGATTGGGTGCTGGTCGCCCGCGACAGCCGGTCGCTGGACGCGCTCACGCGGATCAATGTTCGCACCGGCGAACGCCGCAAGGTGCGGCTCGACGCGCCGGGTGACATCGTCGGCTGGACGGCCGATGACCGCGGCACGATCCGGATGGTGGAGACGATGTCGTCCGCCGACTGGACGCCGAACTCCCGGTTGACGCACTGGTATCGCGCGAGCGAAGTGGCACCGTGGCGCAAGCTCCGGGAGCACGGCCTGGATGAAGCCGACTGGTCGCCGGCGGTCGTCCCGCTCGACGATGGACCGGTGCTCATCCTGGCCCACAACGGCCGTGATCGGCAGGCGCTGTGGCGTTACGACCCCGTCAAGACCGCCTTCGGCGATCTCGTGGCCAGCGACGAGGTCGACGACATCGTCGGCCTGCGCAACCAGTTCGACACGACGCAAATGCGCAGCGTCACGACTGGCGGCCTGATCGCGAAGACGAGATGGCTGGACCCGGAGGTGGCGGCGCTGCAGCGGATCATCGACGACGCGCTTGCGGGTCATCACAACACCGTCAAGCCGGGCCCGAACGGCGATGCGCTCGTCTATTCACAGTCGGATCGCGATCCGGGTCGCTGGTACGCCTACAGCGCGGCGAAGAAGCAGTTGCAGCTGATCGGAATCTGCCGACCCGCCGTGGATCCTCAACGGATGTCGGCCATGCAGACGCTGCGTTATGCGTCGACGGACGGTGTCCAGGTTCCCGCCTACCTGACGCTGCCCGGAACCGCCGACAAGCCCGCGCACCCGCTGCCGCTCGTGGTGGTGGTGCATGGCGGCGAGATGGCGCGCACCTACTGGGAATGGAATCGGGACGTGCAGGCGCTCGCGGCGCACGGCTATGCGGTGCTGCAACCGCAGTACCGCGGCTCGGGGGGATTCGGCCTGCGCTTCGAGACCGCCTCCCTGGGCCAATGGGGCCTGGGCATGGAGGACGACATTGCGTCCGGCGTGCGCGAAATGGTCGCGCGCGGCGTCGCCGATCCTGCGCGCGTGTGCATCATGGGCGTGGATTTTGGCGGCTACGCCGCCATGTGGGGACTGGCACGCGATCCCGCACTGTACAAATGCGGCATCAGCATCGACGGCATCCACGACATACCGCGCCTGCTGGCCGACATCTCTTCGCCGCCGGTGCGCGAATGGATCCGTACGCACATCGGCGACCGGGCCCAGGTCAGCGACGCCTTTCCCGCTGTCTCGCCGCTGAAGCATGCCGAGCGCATCGTGGCGCCGGTGCTGCTCGTCCACCGTTCCTGGGCTGGCGAACTGGGGCTGAACCAGAGCTGGGAAATGCAGGAGGCGCTGCAGGATCACCACGCCGACGTGCAGTTGCTGATGGTGCCGTTCGCCCAGAACGATGGCGAGAGCTACGAGGCCACGCGGCGCGTCTACGCCGCGATCTTCGCCCTCCTCGAACGCACCATCGGCAAGGGCGAGCCGCCGTTCCCGCCGCCCGCCGAGGGCATCGCCGCCACCCGGCCCGCCGCGCCCGCCTCGGTCGCAGCCCGCTGAAGGCGACGCGCCGCCGCAGGGCTCGACCCGCGCGTAAGGTTCGCGCGGCCACGACGACCAATGGGTATCCTCACCCGAGACGCGCCCGCGCGCCCGAACCGCCATGTCCCACCGTTTCTTCCCCGCTTCGCCGCTGCTGCGCACCCTCGCGCCGGCCGCGTTCGCCATCGCCGCCGCCCTCGCGATCGTCGTGCCCGAAGCCGCTTCGGCCGCGCCGGCTTGCGCCGCCCAATCCGGCGCCACCGTGCCCGCCGTGGTCGAGCTCTACACCTCCGAAGGCTGCAGCTCCTGCCCGCCGGCGGACCGCTGGCTGAGCGGTCTGAAGGGGCGCGACGACGTCGTCGCCCTCGCCTTCCACGTGGACTACTGGGACAGCCTGGGCTGGAAGGATCGCTTCGCGCAGCCCCTGTTCACGCAGCGCCAGAACGCCTCGCAGCGCAGCAGCGGCGCGCGCTTCGCCTACACGCCCCAGGTGATCGTCGACAGCCGCGACACGCCGGACTGGCGCGGGCTGCCGGCGGCCGCGCTGCAGGCCAGGGGCCCGTCCACGGTGGCGTTGCGGCTCGAACGCGACGCCGCCGGGCTGGCCCTGACCGTCACGCCCGGGGCCGGCGCGCCGGGGCGGCTCGCGGGCTACGTGGCGGTGGTGGACGACGGCCTGCGCAGTCGGGTCGACGGGGGCGAGAACCGTGGCGAGACGCTGCGTCACGACGGCGTCGTGCGCGCGCTGCTGCCCTGGACGCTGGCCGGCCCGCAGCCGGCCACGCTGCGCTTCGCCCCGGGCGCGGCACCGGAACCGGGTGCGGCCCGGCACTGGGTGGCGGTGGCCACCGACGGGGCCGGCGGCCGGCCCCTGCAGGCGCTCGCGCTCGCCTGCGCGCGCTGACGCGGCGCGGCGAGGCAACCGACCGCCCGGTCGGGGAATCGGGATTTCCGCCGTCGGGACGCGCGCCGATTTCGGTTACGCTGTCGGACGCGACGTGCGGCGGCGACCCCGCCTGCGCTCGCCCCTGATCCGGCCGGCCGCGGCACACCCACCGCGCGACCGGCCATTTCGCCGCTTTCTTTCCGCCCGCCACCGCGGGCGCGGAGCTTTGCCGATGACCCAGCACGCCCCCCTGAGCCTGCACGTCCCGGAGCCCACGGGCCGACCGGGTTGCGCGACCGACTTCTCCTACCTCCACGTCTCGCCCGCCGGCGAGGTCCGCCGCCCGCCGGTGGACACCGATCCGCGCTCCACCAACGACCTGGCGTTCTCGCTGATCCGCGTCCTCGACGGCGACGGCAACGCGGTCGGCCCCTGGGTGCCCGAGATCCCGGTCGAGCTGCTGCGCAAGGGCATGACCGCGATGATGAAGACGCGCGTGTTCGACTCGCGCATGCTCATCGCCCAGCGCCAGAAGAAGATGTCGTTCTACATGCAGAGCCTGGGCGAGGAGGCCATCGGCACCGCCCACGCGCTGGCGCTGGAAGACGGCGACATGTGCTTTCCCACCTATCGCCAGCAGAGCCTGCTGGTCGTGCGCGACTACCCGCTGGTCGACATGGTCTGCCAGCTGCTGTCGAACGAACGCGACCGCCTCAAGGGCCGCCAGCTGCCGGTGATGTACTCGGTGCGCGAGAAGGGCTTCTTCTCGATCTCCGGCAACCTCGCCACGCAGTACATCCAGGCCGTGGGCTGGGCGATGGCCTCGGCCATCAAGAACGACACCCGGATCGCCTCCGCCTGGATCGGCGACGGCGCCACCGCCGAGTCCGACTTCAACACCGCGCTGACCTTCGCGCACGTCTACCAGGCGCCGGTCATCCTCAACGTGGTCAACAACCAGTGGGCGATCTCCACGTTCCAGGCCATCGCCGGCGGTGAGCACACCACCTTCGCCGCGCGCGGCGTGGGCTCGGGCATCGCCTCGCTGCGCGTGGACGGCAACGATTTCCTGGCGGTGTACGCCGCCTCGCAATGGGCCGCCGAGCGCGCGCGCCGCAACCTGGGCCCGACGCTGGTCGAATGGGTGACCTATCGCGCCGGCCCGCACTCGACCTCGGACGACCCGAGCAAGTACCGCCCCGCCGACGACGCCACGCGCTTCCCGCTCGGCGACCCGATCGCGCGCCTGAAGCAGCACCTGATCCTGCGCGGCTGCTGGTCCGAGGCCCAGCACGAGGAGACGCAGAAGGCGCTGGAGGCCGAAGTGGCCGCCGCGCAGAAGGAAGCCGAGTCCTACGGCACGCTCAACGACGGCCGCATCCCGAGCGCCGCGTCGATGTTCGAGGACGTCTACAAGGAGATGCCGGAACACCTGCGTCGCCAACGCCAAGAGCTGGGGGTCTGATCGCCATGGAAATGCAAGACAACAAGCAGCTCGCCGCGACGCCCACCGGCCCGACTGCGCCGATGACGATGATCCAGGCGCTGCGCTCGGCGATGGACATCATGCTCGAGCGCGACCCCAACGTGGTGGTGTTCGGCCAGGACGTCGGCTATTTCGGCGGCGTGTTCCGCTGCACCGAGGGCCTGCAGAAGAAGTACGGCAAGTCGCGCGTGTTCGACGCGCCGATCTCCGAGGGCGGCATCGTCGGCGCCGCGGTGGGCATGGGTGCGTACGGGCTGCGCCCGGTCGTCGAGATCCAGTTCGCCGACTACTTCTACCCCGCCTCCGACCAGATCGTGTCCGAGGCCGCGCGCCTGCGCTACCGCTCCGCCGGCGACTTCATCGCGCCGATGACCATCCGCATGCCTTGCGGCGGCGGCATCTACGGCGGCCAGACGCACAGCCAGTCGCCCGAGGCGATGTTCACGCACGTGTGCGGGCTGCGCACCGTGATGCCGTCCAACCCGTACGACGCCAAGGGCCTGCTGATCTCGTGCATCGAGAACGACGACCCGGTGATCTTCCTGGAGCCCAAGCGGCTGTACAACGGCCCGTTCGACGGCCACCACGACAAGCCCGTGGTGCCGTGGAGCAAGCACAAGCTGGGCGAGGTGCCCGAGGGCTACTACACGGTGCCGCTCGACTCCGCCGCCATCTACCGCCCCGGCTCGCAGCTGACGGTGCTCACCTACGGCACCATGGTGTTCGTCAGCGAGGCCGCGGCCGCCGAGACGGGCATCGACGCCGAGATCATCGACCTGCGCAGCATCTGGCCGCTGGACCTCGACACCATCGTCGCCTCGGTCAAGAAGACCGGCCGCTGCGTCGTCGTGCACGAGGCGACGAAGACCAGCGGCTTCGGCGCGGAACTGACCGCGCTCGTCCAGGAGCATTGCTTCTACCACCTGGAGTCCCCCATCGAACGCGTGGCCGGCTGGGATACCCCCTACCCGCATGCGCAGGAGTGGGCGTACTTCCCGGGCCCCGACCGCGTCGGTGCGGCGTTCAAGCGAGCAATGGAAAAGTAGAAAATGGGAATCCACGTCATCAAGATGCCCGACATCGGCGAAGGCATCGCGGAAGTCGAACTCGTCGCCTGGAACGTGCAGCCGGGCGATACCGTCGTCGAGGACATGAACCTCGCCGACGTCATGACCGACAAGGCCACGGTCGAGATCCCGTCGCCGGTGCACGGCAAGGTGCTGTCGCTGGGCGGCAAGGTGGGCGAGGTGATGGCGGTCGGCGCCGAGCTGATCCGCATCGAGGTCGAGGGCGCGGGCAACCTCAAGGAAGGCGCCGTGGCCGCCGCGCCCACGCCGGCGCCGACGCCTGCCCCGAAGGCGGCCCCGGCGCCGGTCGCGGCGCCTGCGCCCGTGCCCGTGGCCGCGTCACCCGCCCCCGCGCCCGCGCGGACGACGAGCCCCGCCGGCGAGAAGATCACCCGCGCCGTCGGCGACAAGCCGATCGCCTCGCCCGCGGTGCGCAGCCATGCGTGGGACCTCGGCATCGACCTGCAGTACGTGATGGGCACCGGCCCCGCCGGTCGCATCACGCACGAGGACATCGACGCCTACGCCGCGCGCGGCACGATCGGCGGCTCCGGGTCGGCCGGTGCGCTCGACACGCGCTACGCGCCCCGCAGCGAGGAGGAGGCGATCCCCGTGATCGGCCTGCGCCGCAAGATCGCGCAGAAGATGCAGGACGCCAAGCGCCGCATCCCGCACTTCACCTACGTGGAGGAGATCGACGTCACCGAGCTCGAGGCGCTGCGCGGCAAGCTCAACCAGAAGCACGGCGCGGCGCGCGGCAAGCTCACGCTGCTGCCGTTCATCATGCGCGCCGTGGTGCTGGCGGTGCGCGAGTTCCCGCAGATGAACGCGCGCTTCGACGACGAGGCCGGCGTGGTCACGCGCCACGCCGCGGTGCACCTGGGCATGGCCACGCAGACCGAGGCCGGCCTGATGGTGCCGGTGCTGCAGCACGCCGAGACGCTGGACCTGTGGGCCACCGCGGCCGAGGTCGCGCGCCTGGCGGCGGGCGCGCGCGCGGGCAAGTCCGCACGCGAGGAACTCACCGGCTCCACCATCACCATCACGAGCCTGGGTCCGCTGGGCGGCATCGTCACCACGCCGGTCATCAACTCGCCCGAGGTGGCCATCGTCGGCGTCAACCGCGTCGTCGAGCGGCCGATGATCCGCGACGGCCTGGTGGTCGCGCGCAAGATGATGAACCTGTCGTCGTCGTTCGACCACCGCGTGGTCGACGGCATCCATGCCGCGGAATTCGTGCAGGTCATCCGGGGCTATCTCGAGACGCCCGCAACCCTGTTCGTGGAGTAACGAGATGGAGATCAAGAGCACGACCCTCGTCGTCATCGGCGGGGGCCCCGGCGGCTACGTCGCTGCCATCCGCGCCGGCCAACTGGGCATTCCCACGGTGCTGGTCGAGGGCGAGAGCCTGGGCGGCACCTGCCTGAACGTGGGCTGCATCCCGTCGAAGGCGATCATCCACGCGGCGACGGCCTTCGAGGAGGCCACGCACTGGGCGGGCGATTCGAAGATCGGCATCCACGTCGCATCTCCCTCCATCGACCTGGGCAAGACGATGAGGTGGAAGGACGGCATCGTCGGCCGGCTCACCGGCGGCGTCGGTGCGCTTCTGAAGAAGAACGGCGTCCAGGTGGTCAAGGGCTGGGCCCGGCTGGTGGACGGCAAGACGGTCGACGTGACGCCCGCCGGCGCCGCGGCGCCGACGCTGCGCCTGAACTGCGAGCACCTGCTGCTGGCCGCCGGTTCCGACGCGGTCGAACTGCCGATGATGCAATTCGGCGGCCGCGTGATCTCGTCGACCGAGGCGCTGGCGCTCACCGAGGTGCCCAAGACGCTGGCCGTCGTCGGCGCCGGCTACATCGGGCTGGAACTGGGCACGGCGTACCGCAAGCTGGGCGCCGAGGTGTTCGTCGTCGAGGCCCAGGACCGCATCCTGCCGGCCTACGACGAGGAACTGACCCGACCCGTCCTCGCGGCCATCAACAAGCTCGGCATCCGGCTGCACCTGGGCCACGCCGTGCAGGGCCTGAACGACGTCGGCGACGCGCTGCACGTGAAGAACGCCGCCGGCGAGTCGGTGCACCTGGCCGCCGACCGGATCCTGGTGGCCGTCGGCCGCCGGCCGCACACCGCCGGCTGGGGCCTGGAATCGCTGCTGCTGGACATGGACGGCCGCGCCGTGAAGGTCGACGACCAGTGCCGCACGTCGATGCGCAACGTGTGGGCCATCGGCGACCTCACCGGCGAGCCGATGCTGGCCCACCGGGCGATGGCGCAGGGCGAGATGGTGGCCGAGATCATCGCCGGCCGGAACCGCCATTTCATGCCGGCCGCGATGCCCGCGGTGTGCTTCACCGATCCCGAGATCGTGGTCGTCGGCCTCGATGCGGCCCAGGCCGCGGCCGCCGGGCACGAGGCCCTCAGCGCCGTATTCCCGTTCGCCGCCAACGGCCGCGCGATGACGCTCGAGTCCACCGACGGCTTCGTGCGCGTGGTCGCGCGCAAGGACAACCACCTGATCCTCGGCTGGCAGGCAGTCGGCAAGGGCGTGTCCGAGCTCGCCGCGGCGTTCTCGCAGTCCATCGAGATGGGTGCGCTGCTGGAGGACGTGGGCCACACGATCCACGCCCACCCGACGCTGGGCGAGGCGGTGCAGGAGGCGGCGCTGCGGGCGCTGGGGCACGCGCTGCACATCTGACGCAAGGCGATCCCCGGCCGTGGCCCGGGCCGCACGCGGCCTCAGGTCACCGTGCGGCCCAGCATGCCGGCGATGCGGCGCATCAGCCATTTGGGCGTGGCGCCGGCGGCCAGCGTGGCGGCGCGGTTGACAAGGCCGGGCACGACGATGACCTCGCCGGCCAGACAGGCCCGGTAGCCGGCTTCGGCGACATCCTGCACGTCGCCGACCAGGAAACCCGGCAGGTTCACCAGCCGGTCGTTGCCGGTCGCCGCCTTGCGCAGCATCGCCGTGTCGGTGATGCCGGGGCACAGCGCCGTGACGGTGACGCCGGTGTCGCGCAGTTCCTCGGCCAGCGACTCGGTCAGCGACAGCACGTAGGCCTTGGTCGCCGCGTAGGTGGCCAGGCCCGGAACGGGCTGGAACGCGGCGATCGAGGCGACGTTGAGCACGCGTCCGCGGCCACGCGCCACCATCGCGGGAAGGAAGGCCGCCAGCAAGGCGGTCAGGGCCGAGACGTTGAGATCGACCAGTTGTTGGTGACGGGGCGCGCCGATGCCCGTGAATGCCCCCTGCTCCAGCACGCCGGCGTTGTTCACCAGCACGTCGACCGGCCGCCGCCGGCGTCGCAGCGTGGCCGCCAGGTCGGTCACGGCGTCCGGACGGACCAGGTCGACGGGCAGCACGAGGGCGCGGACGCCGTGCGCGGCCTCCAGGGTCGCGGCCAACGCGCGCAGTCGCGCTTCGTCCCGCGCCACCAGGATCGGCCGATGGCCATCGCGCGCGAAGCAGTGCGCCAGCGCCTCGCCGATGCCCGAGGAGGCGCCCGTGACGAGCACGTTCAGTGGCGCAGGCGGGGCGGCTCGGGGCATCGCAGGAGACGGGGGTGGAGCGCGCATTGTGCGCCCCGGCGGGCGCGACGCTCGCCGCCAGCGCACCGCCTGCATCCACAGCGGGAACACCTGGCCGACCTTGGCCAGCACGTCGTCGCCATGGGTGCCCGCGAGTCCACCACGGGCAGCGTGTACTTCAGACCGGCGCCAGGTCGGCGCGCCCGGCAGGGCGTGGCTGCAACTTTCAACGAGGCTCGGCTTTCGGGTACGCTGGCCCGACACGAACCGAAGGCGCCCCCCCTGGCCGTGATGATCGCACCGACACCTCCCCCGCGCAGGGCCGCGCTGCGAATGCTCCCGCTCGCGCTGACCGTCCTGCGTGCACTGCTGGCCCCCGTCATGGTGTGGCTGGCCCTGGCCTGGCCGAATCCGACGGCGTTCGGCGCCTGCCTGGTCACGGCCTTCCTGTCGGATGTCTTCGACGGCATCGTGGCCCGGCGCCTCGGCATCGCGACCCCCAACCTGCGCCGCCTCGACAGCATCGCGGACTCGCTGTTCTACGTCGGCGCGCTCTTCGCCGCCTGGCACCTGCACCCCCAGGCGCTGCTCGCGCACCGGACGGCACTCGCCGTGCTGGTGCTGCTGGAAATCGCGCGCTATGCGTTCGACCTGCGCAAGTTCGGGCGCGAGGCGAGCTACCACATGTGGTCGTCCAAGCTCTGGGGCCTGGCCCTGTTCGCCGGCTTCTTCTCGCTGCTCGCGCTCGGCCGCTCCGGCGGGGCCGTGGCAACGGCCGTCTGGCTGGGGATCGTCGCCGACATCGAAGGCCTGGCCATCTCCGCGGTGCTGAAGCGATGGCGGAACGACGTCCCGAGCATCGTGCATGCCTGGCGGCTGCGGGCATCGGCAGGCGGTTGAACCCCCGGCGGGCCCGGTGGCCAGTGGCGGAGACGCAGGGCCCGGCACCGCCGTTCGCAGGCGTTCGCGCCAGCCTGGATGGCTTACGATCGACGGCCATGCCGAGAAGTACATCCACCGGTACCGTCTCTCGTTACAGTAGCCGCGGCAATTCCGAACGCGACCGTCCTGGAGCCTCCGTGGCACCTGCCGTGAACCCCGATGAATCCGGCCCGCTCGGACAGACCGACTTGCGGCCGGGCTGGTAGCGCGGCGATGGGCTACGACTTCATGCTGATGCGACTGCGGAGCGGCGTCGGATTCGAACCGCCCGGTATCCCGGACGACCTGGTCGAGGAGGACGTCGTGGCGCTGACCGACCCGGCGCCGCTGCTCGACGCCGTCCAGGCGAGCGACCTGTTCGTCCCGGGTTCGCTGACGGGTCGCCCATCCGGCTTTCGCTGGCGCACCCCCGACGGGGGCATGCTGGATGTGGACGCGAGGAGCACGTACATCGCCATCGACACGCATGCGCACTGGGATTTCGTGGCGCAGGTCTTCGACCTCGTCCGGGGCATCTGGCCCGAGACGGTGCTGCTCGACCCCCAGAAAGGCGCGCTGCACGACCCCCGCAGCTTTCGCGAGTTCGTGGTGCGCAGCTATCGCGACAAGGCGGAATGGCTGGCCCGCCAGGCGGCCGGGAACGCCCCAAAGGACGTCGGTGGCTGACCCTGCGAGCCTCGCAAGGCCGCCATGCAGCCCGTCGCAGATCGGACGACTTGCGCGCGCCGCGCAGGAAAACCCGGATCGCGTTTCCCTGCACGCAACCGTCCCCCCCGCACCGCTTAAAGTCGGCGGACTACAGGAACAGGGAGCCCCATGAAGACCGCATCGTTCGCAGCCATCCTGCTGGCGGCCGGCGCGCACGCCGGCCCGCTGACCAACGCGCCCGCGTCGCAGCGGCCGGCGGCCGAGCCGTTCTCCGAGACGCGCTATGGCCTGGCGATCAGCGATCCGTATCGCTGGATGGAGCAGGACGCGCGCGCTGCCGACCTCACCGCCTGGCTGCGCGCGGCCAGCGACCATTCCGTGGCCGAGTTCGCCGCGTTGCCCGAGCGCGCGGGGTTCGCCGCGACGCTCGAGAAGACGACGCGTGCCGGCGTGCGCTACTCCGACGTGCAGTCGGCCGGCGGCGCGCTGTTCTACCGGCGACTGGATCCGAACGACCGCGTCCCCAAGCTGGTCGTGCGCCGCGGCGGCGTCGAGCGCGTGCTGCTCGATCCCGCGGCCGGCACCACCGAGGTCGCCGCGATCAGCAACTATTCGGTCTCGCCGGACGGCCGCACCGTGGCCGTGCATGTGTCGCGCGGTGGCGCGGAAACCGGCGAAGCGCGCTTCCTGGACGTGGCATCGGGCAGGCAGCGCGGCCAGGTGCTGGGCCCGATCTGGGGCGAGTTCGCCGTGAGCTGGCTGGGCAACCGGCAGGTCACCTACACCCGCCTGGCGCACGACGGCCACGACGCCGATCCGATGCAGAACATGCAGGCCCTGGTGACGACGGTGGGCCAGGCCGGCGGCCGCGTGATCCTCGGGAATTCGCAGTCGCACGGACCCGCCTTCGATGCCCAGGAATTCCCGCTGATCGGCGCGACGCCGCAGAGTCGCTGGGTGCTCGGCTTCGGCACCGGCGCGCGCGCCGACTCGCGCGTGCTGGTGGCCCGCGCCACCGACATCGCCCGCGGCAGGCCGGCATGGCGCGAGGTGGCCGCCTACGCGGACGAGGTGGCCGGTGCGGCCCTGCGGGGCGATGCGCTGTTCACGCTGACGACCAAGGGCCAGCCCAACGGCGCCGTGTACCGGCGCGACCTGCGCGACGGCGCCGATGCCGGCGCGACCGTCGTGCTGCCGCAGGGCGAGCTGGTGCTCACCGGCCTGGCCGCCACGAACGACGGGCTGTACGTCAGTGCGCAACGCGACGGCGTCAGCCACCTGCTGTTCCTGGCCGGTGGCCGCGGCCAGGCCGTGGAGGTGGCGCTGCCCATCGAGGGCGACATGCACGACCTGAACACGGACGAGGACGGGCGCTCCGTGGTGTTCGGGCTCAACGGCTGGCTCACCGACGTGGCCTACTACCGCGCCACGCGCGGCAAGCTGGCGTCCCTCGGACTGGCCTCGGGCACCTGGCCCGGCGCGTCCGCGTTCTCCACCGTGCGCGAGGACGCAGTCAGCGCCGACGGCACGCACGTGCCGATGGTGGTGCTGCTGCCCCGGGGCGGCAAGCCGGGCCGCCCGCTGCCGACCATCCTGGACGGCTACGGCAGCTACGGCATCATGTCCGTCTCGCCGTGGTACAGCCCGAACTTCCTGGCCTGGCTGGACCACGGCGGCGCGTTTGCGTTCTGCGGCACGCGCGGCGGCGGCGAGCGCGGGCGCAGCTGGCATGACGGCGGACGCGGCGCCGCCAAGCCCACCGCGCAGGCCGACTTCATCGCCTGCGCCGAGCGCCTGTCGGCCGCGGGCATCGCCAGTCCGCGCACGCTGGTGGCCACCGGCACCAGCGCCGGCGGCACGCTCGTGCCCGGGGCCGTGCTGCGCCGGCCCGAGCTGTTCACCGCCCTGGTGTCGCGCGTGGCCATGGTCGACGTCAGCCGGCTGGAGGCGGCCGAGAACGGAGCCAACCAGTACGCCGAGTTCGGCGACCCGCGCACCGAGCAGGGCTTCAAGGATCTCGTCGGCCAGGACGCCTACCTGATGCTGCCGACCGCGCCGGCCGCCACTGACATGCTGGTCACCATCGGCCTGAACGACCGGCGCGTCGCCCCGTGGATGGGCGCCAAGTTCGCGGCGATGGCCGCCAGCCGCTTCGGCGATCGCAACCTGGTGCTGGTGCGCGCCGACACCCAGGCCGGCCACGGCATCGGCTCGGCACGCGACCGGCTGATCGCCGAGTGGGCCGACACCTTCGCGTTCGCGTGGGATCGGGCGACACGGCCCTGAAGCCTGCGGGGCAGCCGGCGTCCGGTCGGCGGATCCTGCTCGGCGCGCCGGCTGGCAGAATCGCGCGGTGACCGCCCGCGACCTGTCCCCGCCGACCGCCAGGACGCCCGGAGGGCGGCGGTGATCGGCGCGCTCGAGGCGCGCCTGGTCTTCGGCCGGCCGACACGCATCCGCCCGCTTGCGCCCGGTCCGCACGCGGGCCGCTACGCCGTCGCATCGCACAGCATCGCGCGTGCGGACGGCGCGACGCTGGAGGGCTGGTCGGCGCGCCCGCTGGACGGCCCGACCGAAGGCGTCCTCCTCTACTTCGGCGGTCGCAACGAGAACGTCGCCTGGGCTGCCGACATGGCCTCCTTCAACCGCGGCTTCGCGGTCTATGCGTTCAACTACCGCGGCTTCGGTGCGTCCACCGGGCGATCGTCGGAGCAGCGCGCGAAGCGCGATGCACGGGCGATCCACGACTTCGTCGCCCGGCGCGAGTCGATGTCGCGCGTCGCCGTCGCCGGCCGCAGCCTGGGAACGGCGCTGGCACTGTGGCTCGCGCGCGAGACGCAGCCGGATCGGCTGGTGCTGATGTCGCCCTTCGAGAGCGTGCCCGACGTCGTGCGCACGCGGCCGTTGGGATGGGCGGTCGCCGGCTTGATGACGCAGCGCTTTGCTTGCGCCGGGCCGGCCGCCGGCTTCGCGGGCGAGGCGCTGGTGCTGCTGGCCGCGACGGACCGTTCCATCGCCCACGAACAGAGCCTGCGCCTGTGCGCGCGGCTGCCGAAGCGGCCGACCGTGCAGATCATCGATGGCAGCACCCACCGATCCCTGCCCCGCTCGCCCGGCGCGCAGGCGGCGATCGCGGCCTTCCTGGGCCGACCCGCTCAGGGGGCGTCGACCTTGATCCCGAGGTCGGCGTAGTACGCGTCCGGCTGCATCGGCCGGCCGAGGAAGCGGCGCACCAGCACGTCCGGCTCGAACATGCGCGCCGGCGCGAGGATCTCGTTGCGGTAGCGCATGCCCACCGCCGGATTCGCCAGGCCCTCCTTCCGGAACGCCGTGAACAGGTCCATCGCGTAGACCTTGGCCCACGCGTAGGCGTACAGCGTGCCTTCGTAGCCGCCCATGAAGTGGGTGATGCTGGCCTCGCGGTGCGTGCCGGGCACGAAGGTGTCGGGCGTGTAGGTGGTGCGGGTCGCCTTCCAGATGGCCGTGATGTCCACCGGCGGCGCGGCCGTGTGCAGGCGCTGGTCGACCAGGGCGTAGAAGATGTCGCCGCCGACCTGGTTCCACGCCTGGTTGTAGTGGCGCGCGGCGTTCATGCTGGCGATCAGCGCGTCGGGCAGGGGCTCGCCGGTAGCGACGTTGGACGAGATGCGCTTGAGGATGGCCGCGTCCCAGATGAAGTTCTCCAGCATCTGCGACGGCGCCTCGACGAAGTCGAGCCGGTAGCCGCTGTTGAGCGTCTCGTAGGGCGTGTCGGCGCACAGCGCAGCCACGTTGTGGCCGAACTCGTGGAAGAAGGTCAGCACGTCGCCGTGCGACAGCAGTGACGGCTTGCCCGGCGCCGGCGCGGGCCAGTTGCCGATGATGGTGTTGACGGCCGGGCGGACCGTGCCGTCGGGGAGCGTGCGGCGCGCGGTCGGGCCGAAGTTGGCGAAGTGGCCGTACTTGCCGGGGCGCGGGTACAGGTCGAGGTAGACCACGCCGCGGTCGGCGCCGCTGGCCGTGTCGGTGACGCGGTAGCCGATGACGTCGGGATGCCAGGTCGCCGTCTTGTCCATCGGGGTGAAGGTCAGGCCCAGCATGCCGCTGTACAGGGCCATCACCGCGGCGATGGTGTGCTCGGCCGGGAAGTACTGGCGCACCGCCTCCGGGTCGAGGTTGAACTGCTGCTTGCGCGCGATGTCGGCGTAGTACGCGCGATCCCATTCGTCCAGGGGGGCGCCCTTGAGCGCCGCGAGCTTCGCGCGCTGCTCGCGCGCCAGCGGCATCAGGCCGGCGTCGATGGTGGTGAGGAACTTCTCCACGCGCTGCGGCGTGCCGGCCATGCGGTCGGCCAGGGTGTAGGCGCTCCAGTTGGGGAAGCCCAGCAGCCTGGCCGCCTCGTCGCGCAGCGCGAGCGCCTGGCGCAGCAGTTCGACGTTCTTCTGCCCGCCGCGCGTGTTCAGGGCCATGTAGAAGGCCTGGCGCGCCTCGGCCGAGCTGGCGTTGGCCAGGAACTGCGTCGCGGTGCTCTCGTCGACCGGCACGACAAGACGACCGTCGGCGTCGGTCTTCAGGCCGGCGACCAGGTCGGGCTTCAGTCCGGCCGCCTGCGCCGGCGTGATCGCGATCGTGCTGACCTCGCCGGACAGGTTCGAGGCGAACACGTTCTCCAGGTCGGCGATCTGCCTGGCGATGGCCACGAAGCGGGCGCGCTGCGCCGGCGCCAGGCCGGCACCCGAACGGCGCGCGTTGACCAGGTGGATCTCGAGCAGCTTCTTCTGCGCCGGCCCGCGCGCCGTGCCGCTCTTCGAGGCGGCGGCCAGGGCCGCATGGAGGTCGGGGCGAGCGAACAGTTCGGCGACGAAGCCGCTGACGGCGGTGTTGCAGTGCTCGGAGGCGTCGCGCACGGCCTTGTCGGGCGCCACCTGCAGCAGCAGCGTCTGGGCGGCCAGGTTGTCGGTCAGGTCGGACAGCACGTTCTCCAGCGGCTCGGCCACCGTCTTGAACGTGCGCGCCGAACGGGCCCGCAGCAGCGCGTCCACGCGCCGGCCGGCCGCGGCGATCTCGGCCTTGCAGCTGCTGTCGATCTGCGCGGGCGCCAGCCCGAAATCGATCTGCAGCGGCACGCTGCGGGGAGCGTCCGCGGCGGCGGCGGCGAACGGGAGCAGCCCCAGCGCAGCGGCAGCGGCGACCAGGAGCAGGAAGGGAGGACGAACAGGCATCGCGGGGTCCTTGGAACGGGCGAGACACGCACAGGACACGTAGCGTAGCCGCCTTCGGGCCGCGCCGGCCGCGCGGCGCCAACGGAAGACCCCTTTGAGGGCATTCCCGGGTCGGCGGCCGGCGACCGCGCGCTACTTCAGCAGCGTGCGCAGGCTGGCGGCCGAGACCGGCTTGACCAGGTGCGCCGAGAAGCCCTTGGCGCGCGAGCGGCGCCGGGCCTCGGGGTCGCCGGTGCCCGTGATGGCCACGATGGTCAGGTCCTCGCAGCCGGGCTGGAAGCGCAGGTGGGCGGCCAGCTCGTAGCCGTCCATGGCCGGCATGCCGATGTCCAGCAGCGCGATGTCGGGCAGGGTGTCCTGCAGCGCCGCCAGCGCCGCGGGACCGTCATGGGCGACGGTGACGTGGTAGCCCCAGGCCGAGAGCAGTTCGCCGAGCGTGTCGGCCGCGTCGACGTTGTCGTCGACGACCAGCACGTTGCGGATGACCGGCGCGGCCGCATCGGCGGCCGGGGCGGGACAGGGGGAATCGTTGTTCGGGTGCAGGGCCGGCATGGCGGGACGTGGGCAGGGAGTGGCGCGATGCGCCGGGCCGCCTCCGACGCCCGGGCGCACGGCGGGCCCGTCGCGAAGGCAGGGTCGGCGCCTGCGAGGCAATCGGAATGCCTGCCCTGCCCCACCCCGTGCGCCCGCCGCCGGACGGTCGTTCAGTTCGGCGGCGCGTCGCCCGTCACGCCCGCCAGCGCGCGCTGCAGGACGAGGTCGTCCTCGAGTCGTCGCTCGGCGGCCGTGCTGGCCCAGAAATGCAGTTCGTCGAACTCCAGCACCGCCTGGCCCTGCTCGCGCAGCCGCGCAGCCAGCGGCGCCGAGACCAGCCACCACTGCAGCACCTCGTTCTCGCTGCTGCCCAGCTCGGGACGGGCCAGCAGCCCGGCCTCGCACAGGCTGCCGACGGCGGCCCCGCAGCGTCCGAAGACGTGATCCTGTACCTGGCGCGAATGCTTGGTCATGACGAGGCTCCGGAAGTCGATCGGGCCCAGCGTGGCAGACATGCGCGGGCGCCTTCATGCGCTGGATCAAACGGGCGCGCGGTGGCGGCCCGGTTACGCCGACCGTGCCGCCGCCGCCCCGTTTCGACGGGTTTTCGCGGCCATTGGTCGACTGGCGCATGCCGGGGGCGCCGGGTTCTGCGATGCTTCGTCCATTCCAGAGTTCCACCCCAGGACGGCCCCATGTTCCACCACTCCCGCCCCCACCCGTTCGTCCACGTCGTCGCCTGGCGCGGCCATCGCACGCTGCGGCGCGCGTTCGCCGGCGCCGCGCTGATCCTGGTCGGCGTGGCCGTGCTCCTGAAGGACCGGGGCCTGATCGACGCGAACGACGCGTGGCTGATCGCGCCGGCACTGATCGCGCTGTCCGGGGTCGCCCGGCTGATCGCCGCGCCCGGCGCCTTCAGCGCCATCCGCGCGCTCGTGCGCCTTGCCGTCGCGGCCTACCTGGTCGTCGTCATCGAGCACATCGGCGGCTGGACCTTCGCCGCCACCTGGCCGGTGCTGCTGATCGCGGTGGGCACGCTCTCCATCGCCCACGCGCTGCTGGGCGGCCGCTGGCACAAGGAGCCGAACTGGTGAGCCGCGATCCGTTGAACCGCCAGCGCAGCCGGGTGGTCTTCGGCGCGTTCATCATCGTCATCGGTGTCTTCGCGCTGCTCGACAACCTGAACCTGTTCGACAGCCACCTCGTCCAGCCGTACTGGCCGCTGGTGTTCGTGGCGCTGGGCGCCATCAAGCTGTCGCACGGCCGACGTCCGGGCCACTTCATCGTCGGCGGCGGGCTGGTGCTGGTGGGCGGCGCGATGACGCTGAACAACCTGGGCATCCTCCACGTCCACCTGCGCGACCTGTGGCCGGTGGTGCTGATCCTCGTCGGCCTGAACGTGCTGGCCCGCAGTCGGCAGCCGCGCGACGGCCCGGACTGCCGCGGCCGCTTCCGCGGCGGCGCGCGCGACGAGCGCTTCGAGCACGGCGCGCAGATCGACGCCTCGGCCATGATGAGCGGCATCGTCCTGAAGAACGACTCGCAGGAATTCGCCGGCGGCGACATCACGGCGGTGATGGGCGCGGTCGAGATCGACCTGCGCCAGGCCGCCATCGCCACCGACGCCGTGCTGCACCTGTCGGTGATCATGGGCGGCGTCGAGATCAAGGTGCCGCGCGACTGGTCGGTGTCGATCAACGGCACGCCCATCCTCGGCGGCATCGAGGACAAGACCGTGCCGCCGATGACGCCGGGCAGGCGCCTGATCATCACCGGCTCGGTCGTCATGGGCGGCGTCGAAATCTCGAACTGAAGACGCCGTGAACGAATCCGACATGCCCGCTCGTCCCGCCAAAAGACGCCCGCGCGTCGTTGCAAATGCTCGCCGTGGCACGCGCCACGACTGCGCTTCGCGCCTGGCCCGGACGCCATTTGGCGACCCGAGCGGACACGCCGGATCCCTTCGCGGCTTCTAATGCACCCCATCCTCGCGGACCCCCGCAAGCTGCTCTGGTACGTCCTCGCCTGGCTGGTGGCCGGCGCGGGCATCGCGGCGCTGCTGCGCCTGAACGAGCAGGCCGGGTGGATGGGCGCGCTGGGCTTCGCGCTGCCGCTGTGCCTGGTCTGGTCCTTCGTCGCCCTGTCGTCGTACTACGTGTGCCGCAGCCTGTCGTGGTCGCAGCGGCGCTGGCCGGTGGCGCTGGCCCTGTTCGGCGGCGCCTCGCTGCTGGCGGCGCTGGCCTGGCTGGGACTGGGCGAGGCCTGGAACGCCGTGGGCCGCCTGGTGCTGCACGAGCAGCCGTTCGTGGCCATGACCGCGCCCGGCTGGGTGATGTACTTCGCCGCCGGCTTCGCGCTGTACCTGCTGGCGCTGCTGGCCCACGACGTGCTCGTGGCGTTCGAGACGGTGCAGGACGCCGCGCGCCGCGAGGCCGAGTCGCGCGTGCTGGCGCGCGACGCCGAGCTGCAGATGCTGCGCACCCAGATCAACCCGCACTTCCTGTTCAACAGCCTCAACTCGATCAGCGCGCTCACCGGGTTCGACCCGGCCGCCGCGCGCGAGATGACCGTGGACCTGGCGCAGTTCTTTCGCCGCACGCTGGCACTGGCCGAGCGCGAACGCATCACGCTGGGCGAGGAGGTGGTGCTCAGCGAGCACTTCCTGGCCATCGAGAAGCGCCGCTTCGGCAACCGCCTGCGCGCCGAACTGCGGATCAGCCCGGCCGCCGCCGAGTGCCTGCTGCCGCCGATGACCCTGCAACCCTTGCTGGAGAATGCGATCAAGCACGGCATCCGCCAGCTCGACGGCGGCGGCACCGTGACCGTGGACGCGCTGGTGCGCGACGGCTGGCTGCACATCGCCGTCGTCAACCCGGTGGGCCCGCCCGAGCCGTCCGCCGGCGGCCACGGCGTGGGCCTGAAGAACATCCGCGAGCGCCTGGCCGTGCTGTACGGCCCGCGCGCCCGCATCGCGTGGCAACGCAGCGACACCCGGTTCACCATCGAGATCAACCTGCCCGTCGACACGGAGGCCCCGGCATGACGACTTCCCCCGCCCTGCGCGCGCTCATCGTCGACGACGAGGAGCTCGCCCGCCGACTGATCCGCGAATACCTCCAGGGGCATGCGGACATCGAGGTCGTCGGCGAGTGCGAGAACGGCCTCGACGCCGTCCGGCAGATCGGCGCGCTGGCGCCCGACCTGGTGTTCCTGGACATCCAGATGCCGCGCCTGACCGGGCTCGAGGTGCTCGAGCTGACCGGCCGCCGGGCCGGGGTGATCTTCACCACCGCCTACGACGAGCACGCGATCAAGGCCTTCGAGCTGCACGCGGTGGACTACCTGCTCAAGCCGTTCTCCAGGGCCCGGTTCGACGCTGCCCTGGCGCGCGCGCGCGCGCTGCACGCGCCCGCGCAGGACGCGCCCGCGCTCGACGCGCTGGTCGCGCGCCGCAGCGCCCCGCTCGAGCGCATCCTGATCCGCGACCGCGAGCAGGTGCACGTGATCCCGGTCGAGCAGGTCGAATGCATCGAGGCTCAGGGCGACTACCTGGCGATCCACGTCGACGGCAAGTGCCACCTGAAGCCGCAGCGCATCTCCGAGATCGAGGAGCAGCTCGACGCCACGCGCTTCCTGCGCGTGCACCGCTCGTTCATCATCAGCCTGGCCCACCTGCAGGCCATCGAGCGCCCCGGGCCCGACCGCCACGCCGCGCGACTGCGCAGCGGCAAGCGCGTGCCGATCAGCCGCAGCGGCTACGACAAGCTGCGCACGCGGGTCTGACGGCGCCGGGACCGTCGATTGCAGGAGGGCAGCGTCGCTGCCGCGCAGCTCGCTCATCCGGAGCCCCGATGTCCCGTTCCCTGCCCGCCCTCACCGCCCTGGCCGCCCTCGCTGCCGCCTGCACCGCCTGCGCCATGCCCGGCGAGACCGGGGTCGGCCCGGTGGCCTCGCCACCGGAGACGGTAGGCCCGAACCCCGTCCTCAAGCCAGTGGACCGGCACTTGATCCCCACCGTCCAGGTGGCCGTCGCCAAGGGCTGGGCGGCGGGCGCGAAGCCTGTGGCCGCCCCGGGCATCGCGGTGGCGGCGTTCGCCAGCGGACTGAACCATCCGCGCTGGCTCTACGTGCTGCCCAACGGCGACGTGCTGGTCGCCGAGACCAACGCCCCGCCCAAGCCCGACGACGCCAAGGGGATCAAGGGCAAGGTGATGGTGGCGGTGCAGAAGAAGGCCGGCGCCGGCGCGCCGACGGCCAACCGCATCGTGCTGCTGCGCGACGCCGACGGCGACGGCATCGCCGAGACGAAGACCGTCTTCATCGACGCGCTGAACTCGCCGTTCGGCATGGCGCTGGTCGGCGACGACCTCTACGTGGCCGACAGCGACGCGATCCTGAAGTTCCCGTACAAGGCTGGCGAGACCAGCATCGCCGCGCCCGGGGTCAAGCTGGCCGACCTGCCGGCCGGCACCATCAACCACCACTGGACCAAGAACATCCTCGCGACGCCGGACGGCAGCCGCCTGTACGCGACCACCGGCTCCAACAGCAACGTCGCCGAGAACGGCCTGCCGGCCGAGGAAGGCCGCGCGGCGATCTGGGAGATCGATCGCGCCACGGGCAGCAAGCGCCTGTTCGCCACCGGCCTGCGCAATCCCAACGGCATGGCCTGGGCGCCCGGCGGCGGCGCGCTGTGGACGGTGGCCAACGAGCGCGACGAGCTCGGCGACGACCTGGTGCCCGACTACCTCACGTCCGTCAAGGACGGCGCGTTCTACGGCTGGCCCTGGAGCTACTACGGCCCGCACGTGGACGATCGCGTGCAGCCGCCGCGCCCCGACATGGTGGCCAGGGCCATCGCGCCGGACTACGCGCTCGGCGCCCATGTCGCCGCGCTGGGCCTGGCCGCGGCCACGCGCACGGCGCTGCCCGCGCCGTTCGCCAACGGCATGTTCATCGGCGAGCACGGCTCGTGGAACCGCAAGCCGCCGGTGGGCTACAAGGTGGTGTTCGTGCCGTTCGCCGACGGTCGGCCGAACGGCGCGCCGGTGGACGTGCTGACCGGCTTCGTCAACGACCGCGGCGAGGCCGCCGGCCGGCCGGTGGGCGTGGCGATCGACGCCAAGGGCGCACTGCTGGTGGCCGACGATGTCGGCAACACCGTGTGGCGCGCGACGGCTGCGGCGCATTGACGCGCGACGGCAGGCGCCGCCCGCGGCCCGGCTACCACTTGCAGCCCTTGCCGGTGACGGCGTCCTTGGCCAGCGGGATCACCGCCAGCAGGCCGCTGCCGGCATAGGCGTCCGAGCACTTGGCGCGGTTGGCCTTCTCGAGGTCGGTCTCGAGCTGGGTCTTCTTCTCGGCGGGGGCCGGCAGCGCCGGCACCAGGCCGCTGCGGGTGCGGCCCAGGCTGGGCCCCGAGCCGCCGCCGTGCAGGTCAAGGTTCAGCGGCGCGCTGGCGCCGCTGCCCGACGGCACGGCCGAACCCGGCCCGTTGCCGCTCGAGCCGTCCAGGTTCAGCTTGCCGCCGCTGTTGCCGGTCGGCGCATTCGTGCCACCGGCGCCGCCGCGCAGCGCGGGCGCATCCACGGGTCGAACCGATTGCGCCGGCGGTGCGGTCGACGGCGCGGCGGTCGCGCTGCCGTCGGCCTGCGGGCGCGGCTCGATCAGGGGCGGTCGCGGGGCGGGCGCGGGCGCGGGCGTGGGCGTGGGCGTGGGCGTGGGCGTGGGCGCTGGCGCTGGCGCTGGCGCTGGTGCCGGTGCCGGTGCCGGTGCCGGTGCCGGTGCCGGTGCCGGTGCCGGCGTCGGCGCGGACTTGGGTACCGGACCGGGCACCGGGGCCGATGGGGCGACGGGTGCAGGTGCAGGTGCAGGTGCAGGTGCAGGTGCAGGTGCAGGTGCAGGCGTCGGCGCCGGCGCCGGCGCCGGCACCGGCCGTGCCACCGGCACCGGCACCGGCGTGAACGTCGGCCGGGGCAGCGCCGCGGCCTCCGGTTGTGGCGCCGACAGCGGTGCGGGCAGCGGCGTCGGTGCGGGAACGGGTACCGGTACCGGCGCCGGGACGGGCACGGGCACCGGTGCGGGTGCGGGTGCGGGTGCGGGTGCCGACGCAGGCGGCACCGCCGCGGCCGGCTTGACGACTGGCACCGCCAGCGGGGCGAACGTCGGCTTCGGCAAGGGCACCGCAGCCGGCCGCGGCGCGCTCAGCGGCGCCGGCATCGGCGTGGGGGCCGGCAGCGGCGGCGGCAGGAGTGCGGGCGGCGGCAGCACCGGCACCGCCAGCGGCGCGAATGCGGGCCTGGGCAGCGCGGTCGGTGCCGGCAACGGCGCGGCCAGCGGGGCCGGCAGCGGCGTCGGTGGCGGAACCGGCGGCGGCTCGGACGCGGCCGGCGGCGGCAGCGGCGCGGCGGCGGGCACGGGGGCCGGCGCGGGCAGCGGTGCCGGGGCGGACGCGGGCTGCGCGACCGGCAACGCGCGGGCCACCGGCGGCGACGGCAGCGCCGACGACGCCTGGCCGGCGGCCAGCGGCGCCTTGCGCGACAGCAGCAGCGGTAGCGCGGCGTCCGGCGCCTCGGTGGGCGACGTGGCCGGCGGCGCGGCGGCGTCCCGGATGACGATCGACGGCTCGACGATCGCCGTCGCCTCGGCGGTGTCGGCCAGCGTGCGCTCGGCCGCGGACGCCGCACCCGGCGCCGCCGCGGCAGCGTCCCCAGTTTCGGCGGCCGGCGCCGCGCCGTCGACGGTCGGCACCGTCGCGTCGCGGGCGGCCGCTGCGCGCGACTCGACCGCGTCGGGCAGGTAGACCGCCAATTCCCCGGGTCGCCGGCTGGCGGCCGGCGAATCGCCGCCGGGCGCGGTGCCGACCACCAGGAACAGCAGGATGTGCAGCAGCAGCGCCAGGATCAGGCAGCGCTCGAGGCTGGGCTGGCTCACGCCGGGTTCCGGCCACGGCAGGCCCGCGGCGCCGCTGAAGGCCGAGCCACGGAGCGCGAGCCCGACCGGCGGCACCGGCGGGCGCTTCTTCAGCAGAGCCCTCGAGAGGACATGGCGGACGGAACGAAACAAGCTGGAGGATCCGGGGCGAAGGTCGGGCGGGCGCCGGCCCGCGAACGGGTGGCAGGCGCCCGCTCGCCATCGTAGTCGCAACCCGCGCGCGGCTGCGCCCGCGTGGCGCGCCCGCCACCGCGGGGGCGGGCCGGCGTCACGTTCCCGGCGCGGCGGGCGCCGACAATGGCCGCATGACCGCCCCGGACCCCTGCCCGATCGCCCCGCTCGAGATCGACGCCAACGGCCTGCGCTTCCACGCGCTCGCCGCCGGCCCCGCCGACGGCCCGCTGCTGCTCCTGCTGCACGGCTTTCCGGAGACCTCGCACGGCTGGCGGCGCCAGCTCGCGCCGCTGGCCGCCGCCGGCTTTCGCGTGGTGGCGCCGGACCAGCGCGGCATCGGCCTGAGCAGCAGGCCCGCGGGCGCGGCCGCCTACCGCATCGACCTGCTGGCGGCCGACATCGTGGCCATCGTGCGCGTGCTCGGCCGCGCGCGCGCCCAGGTGGTCGGCCACGACTGGGGCGGCGTCGTCGCCTGGTTCCTGGCCCTCCACCACCCGGACGTCGTCGAGCGCGTCGCGATCGTCGACGCGCCGCACCCCGGGGTGTTCTCCGACTACCTGCGGCGCCACCCGTCGCAGTGGCTCAAGAGCTGGTACATGGCATTCTTCCAGCTGCCCCGCCTGCCCGAGGCACTGCTGCGCGCCGACGACTTCCGCCGGCTGGCGGCTGCACTCGTCGGCTCCAGCCGGCCCGGCGCGTTCTCGCCCGAGGACCTGGCCGTCTACCGCGAGGCCTGGTCGCGGCCGGGTGCGCTCACCGCCATGCTCGACTGGTATCGCGCGCTGCGCCTGGCCCCGCGCCCGGCCGACCCGCGCCGCAAGGTGGCCATTCCGGTGCGGCTGCTGTGGGGCGACCGCGACGCGGCGCTCGAGCCCGGGCTGGCCGAGGCGTCGCTGGCCCGGTGCGAGGCCGGCGAGGTGTTCCATTTCCCGCAGGCCACGCACTGGCTGCCGCACGAGGAGCCGGCGCGCGTCACGGCGCTGCTGCTGGAATTCCTGCGGCGCTGAACGCCGGGCCGGACCTCATCCCGGCAGGATCATCGGCCAGGCGACGAGCAAGGACGAGACGACCAGCACCAGGCTGTCGACCACCGCCAGCATGCCGTAGACGCTGCCCGCGCCGTCGTCGGCGCCGATGCGGATGACGACGGGCTGGCCGGCGCCCGGCGCGGCGATCACCGGCAGCGCGAGGCCCGGCGCCGCGCGCGACGGCGCGGCCACGAAGGCGGCGCCCGCGACGGCCGCCGAGCGCAGGTCACGCAGCGGCTGCGGGTCGCCCGCGCGCAGCTGCGCCGCCACGCCCTCGGACCGCGCCACCCGCGCGGCCGCCTCGCCCTGCAGCGCCAGCGACTCGGGCGACACCGCCACGAACCGGCCCACCACGTGGATGCGGTCGCCGGCGCGCAGCAGGCGCTCGCCGGACGGCGGGTCGTCGAGGTCGGCGCGTTCCGCCAGGCCGGCGCGCGCGGCCGCGACAGGCACGCTGCCGCTGCCGGCCACGTCGGCACCGGCAGGCAGCACGATGCACTCGCCGCTGGCGTCGGCCAGCAGGAACGGGCGCAGGCTGTCGACGGCAACGTCGGGGCGGGCGGACGGCCCGCCGTGCCGGAACCACAGGCACAGCTCGCCGCCGGGAGAGACCAGCGGCACCGCGTCGGGGATGGCGCGCGCGCGGCCGCGCAGCGCCACCGGGCCGGCGAGCTGGCCGGCGCGGGCCAGCGCGCTGGCCCGCGCCACGCTGACGGTCGGCGCGGCGCGCAGCTGGCGCGCCGTCCACCAGGCCACCGCCGTGCCGAGCGCGGCGACGACGGCCAGGATCGCGCGCGCCGTGGGCGAGCGCGCGACGTCGGCCTCGCCCTGCGCGGCCGCCCACACGAAGAAGGCGACACCGACGACCGGCGCCGCACCGACCAGCAGTCGCCACTTCGCTTCGTGCGTCATCACGGACATCGCGCCACTCCCCGACGTGGACAACCCTGGGCTCCTGGACGCACGATCTTGAGCGGGCCCCCGGACGACGGCCATCCCGCAAATCGCAATGGCAGGCGGCGAACCGATGATTCAGTGGCAGCCCCGCGGCCGCCGCACTGCAGCAATCGCCCGTTCCGCGGCGGCCGGCGACGCCGCCGCCGTCCGGTCAGCGATCGGGCATCGCGTCGTCGATCATCGCGGTGGTGTTGGCCGCGTGCTGGGCCACCTGCTCGATGCTCATGCCGATCACCGACAGCGGGTAGGTGCCGGAGACGACGCGGTCGTACCAGAGCTCGGCGGCCACCGCCTCGGGCGGCATGCCCTCGACCGCCGCGACCAGGCACTCGACGATGGATTCGAGGCCGTCGTCGGCGTACATCTCCTCGGACTCGTAGCTGACGCGGTAGCCGAACGAGTCGCCCCCGCGGTCGATGTCGATGCGCACGATCATGGGTTCTCCTTGCGGGGGGCGGCAGTGTCGCGCTCGCCGGTCTGCAGGCGCCACAGCGCCGCGTAGAGGCCGCCGTGGGCGACCAGTTCGTCATGGGTGCCCGACTCCGCGATGCGACCGGCCTCCATCACGTGGATGCGATCGGCTTGCCGCACGGTGGACAGCCGGTGGGCGATCAGGATGCTGGTGCGGCCCCGAACCAGCCGGTCGAGCGAGCGCTGGATCGCCGCCTCGGTCTCGTTGTCGACCGCCGACGTGGCCTCGTCCAGGACAAGAATGGGCGGGTTCTTCAGGATCGCGCGCGCCAGCGCGAGCCGCTGGCGCTGGCCGCCGGACAGCTTCATGCCGCGCTCGCCCACCGGGGTGCGATAGCCCTGCGGCAGCAGGCGGATGAACTCGTGCGCCTCGGCCGCCTGCGCGGCGCGCACGATGTCCGCCTCGGCGACGTCGTGCAGGCCGTAGGCGATGTTGTCGGCCACCGTGCCGTCGGTCAGGAAGCTGTCCTGGGACACGTAGCCGATCGCGCGTCGCAGGTCCTGCAGGTCCAGCGTGGTGATATCCGTGCCATCCAGGCGGATGCGGCCCGGCGCCGTGTCGTAGTAGCGCAGCAGCAGCTTGATCAGCGTGCTCTTGCCGCTGCCGGTGCTGCCGACGAAGGCTACCGTCTCGCCAGGGGCGATGCGCAGCGAGATGCCGTCGAGCGCCGGCCGCACCGTGCCGGGGGCGGTCGACGCGGCCTGGTAGGCGAAGCGCAGGTCGTCGAAGACCAGTTCCCCGCGCACCTGCGCGCGCGGCAGCGCGCGCCCCGCGTAGGGAATCGCCACCGGCGTCTGCAGCAGGTTCATCACGCGTTCGGTCGAGGCCATCGAGCGCTGGTACAGGTCGGTCATCTCGGCCAGGCGCGTCAGCGGCCACAGCAGCCGCTGCGTCAGGTAGACGAGCGCGGAGTAGCTGCCCACGCCGATGGCGCCGTCCAGCGTCATCAGGCCGCCGTACAGCATCGTCACGGCGAAGCCGGCCAGGATGGCGATGCGGATCACCGGCGTGATCGCGGCCGACAGGCGGATCGCCTCGCGGTTGCGCTCGCGGTAGGCGATGGAGGCCTGCTCGATGTGGCGCGCCTCGAAGTCCTCGGCGGTGTAGGCCTTGATCGTGGCGATGCCCTGCAGGTTGTTGTTCAGGCGCGTGGCCATCGCCCCCGCGGCCTCGCGCATCGCCGTGTAGCGCGAGGCGAGCCGGCGCTGGAACCAGAACGCACCGTACAGGATCAGCGGCACCGGGATCAGCGCCAGCGCGGCCAGCCTGGCGGTCAGCGCGAAGAACACGCCGCCCACCATCAGCGAGCCGACGAAGACCTGGATCAGGTCGTTGACGCCGCCGTTGAGGAAGCGCTCCATCTGGTTGACGTCCTCGTTGAGCACGGCCAGCAGGTTGCCGCTGCGGTTGCGCTCGAAGTAGGCCATCTCCAGGCGCTGCACGTGGCCGTAGGCCGCCATGCGCAGCTCGTGCTGCAGGCTTTGCGCGAGGCCGCGCCACTTCAGTTCGTAGAGATACTGGAACAACGACTCGCCGAGCCAGATGACGATGGTCAGCACGGTCAGCAGGATCAGCTGCTGCTTCGGATCGACGACGCCCAGGCGGGCGACGAACGAGGTCCTGCGGTTGACGACGACGTCCACCGCGATGCCGATCAGCAGCTCGGGCAGCACGTCGAAGAACTTGTTGAGCACCGAATACACGGTGGCCAGCACCATGTCGCGACGGTAGCCGCGGGCGTAGCCGAGCAGGCGGCGCATCGGGTGGGCGGGGCGGGATCGGGCGCTGGACAGCTTGGACATGGGCGACGAAGTGTACCGAGGGCCCCCGGCGGCCGTCGGGCAGGGGACATCGCGCCGCGGCTCGGTCAGAATGCGGCGCATGAAACGCTACATCGCCCTGCTGCGCGGCATCAACGTGGGCAAGGCCAAGCGCGTGGCCATGGCCGACCTGCGCGCGCTGATGGCCGCGCTGGGGTTCACCGGCGTGCGCACGCTGCTCAACAGCGGCAACGCCGTCTTCGACGCCCGCGGCGGCACGGCCGCGAGCCATGCGGCGCGGCTGCGTGCGGCGATCCTCGCGCAGACGGGTGTCGACTGCGAGGTGGTCGTCAAGACCGCCGCCGACCTCGCCGCGGCGATCGCCGAGCACCCGCTGCGCCGCCATGCGGACGACGACGCCCGCCTCCTGGTGATGTTCACGCAGGACGCCACGGCGCTCGCCGAGCTGGCGCCGCTCGCGCACGGCGACTGGGCACCGGAAGCCTTCGCGGTCGGCGCGCACGCCGCGTGGCTGTGGTGCGCCAACGGCGTCATCGAGAGCCGCGTCGCCAAGGCGGTGGGCAAGGTGCTCAGGGAACGCGGCACGGCGCGCAACTGGGCGACCGTCGAGAAGCTTCAGGCGCTGGCGCGGTCGGACGCCTGAAGCCGGCGCTGCATCAGTACCTGGCTCATGCCGTGCGGCGCGAAGCCGGCGCGGCGCAGCGCCGCGCCGCCCACGTCGTCGCGCAGGATGGGCGGGGCGAACACGTCCGGATGCGCCGCGCGCACCGCCCGGGCCAGCACCTCGGCGTCGCGCAGCGCCGGGTCGAGGTCGACCAGGCTGTGGATCTGCGGGGGCGTGCCGTCGGCGACGCTGAACGCGAGCTGCGCGCTGCCGTACTGCCAGAACGAGAGCGACCGCGTCTGCGCCGCCAGCGAGCGGTCGGTGTTGGGGAACGGCAGGCCGTCGAAGCGCAGGTTGGCGGACGCCAGCCACGCGAACGCGGTGGCGCGCTCGACCGCGCGCACGTCGCCCGACGGCGCGTCCCCGGGGACGCCCGCGCCAGCAGCGGGCGCCTGCCAGCCGTTGAGCGCGCACACCAGCTCGAAGCCGCGGCTGCGATACAGCCGCAGCGCGCGCTCGTTCTCCGCGAAGCATTCCAGTTCCACCGCCGGCAGCCCGGCGGCGGCGGCGCGGGCGATGAAGTCGTCGAGCAGGGCCGGCGCGGCACCGCTGCCGCGCGCGGCCGGCAGTGCGCCCATGACGCCCAGGCGCCAGCGACCGACCTCCGGCCGCGGGCACACGAACGCGAAGGCGCCGATCGCGCCGTCGCGCACCGCCACCCGGCTGCGCGCCAGGTCGATGCCCTGGCGGCCGACGAACGACGGGAACTGCGCCAACGCCATCTGGAACGGGCCGACCAGATAGTCGGCGAAGGCGGCCACCGTGGCCGCGTGCAGGTCAGGCTCGGCCAGCGTGTGGGCCGGGACCAGGGTCCGTGGGGTCACCGCCGCACCCTCCTCAGGGATTGAACACCGGTTGCCCGCCGTGCGGGGCCGCGGGCGCCTCCTTGCGCCACAGGCCGCCGGTCGGCAGGCCCAGCGCGCGCCGACCCAGGCGCCAGAAGAAGCGCAGCGTGGTCAGGAAGGCGACGAACTCGAGCAGCGTCAGCACGAAGCCGCCGACCGCGGTCCAGCGCTCCGAGCGCCGGTTGAACTTGAGGACCAGGCGTTCGCGCATCATCTCGATGGAATCGTAGAAGCACGGGATCACCAGCAGCGTCAGCATCGTCGACGTGATCGTGCCGCCGATGATGGTGACCGCCATGGGGCGATAGAACTCGCCGCCCTCGCCCAGGCCGATGGCCACCGGCATCATGCCGGCGATCAGCGCGAAGGTGGTCATCATGATCGGGCGCAGGCGCTTGCGGCCGGCGTGCATCAGCGCCTCCTCGCGATCCATGCCCTCGCGCTCCTCGGCGCGGGCGGCGTCCAGCAGCAGGATGGCGTTCTTGGCCACCAGGCCCATCAGCATGATCACCCCGATGATGCTCATCAGGTTGAGCGTGCCGTGGGTGGACACCAGCGCGATCACCACGCCGATCAGGCTCAGCGGCAACGAGATCATCACGGGGATCGGCGCGGTGAACGAGCCGAACTGCATCACCAGCACCAGGTACATCAGCAGCACGCCCGAGATCAGCGCGATGCCCAGGTTGCTGAACACCTCCTGCTGGCTCTGCGACGCGCCGGTCAGCTCGATGCCGAAGCCCGGCGGGAACTGGATCGCGTTGGCGATCTTCAACGCGTCGGTCGTCACTTCGCCGGACGAACGGCCCTGCGCGTTGGCGGTGACCACCACCATGCGCTTGGAGTTCGCGTGCTGGATCTTGGACGGCGCCTTGCCCATCGTCACGGTGGCGATCTGCTCCAGCGGCACCATGCGGTCGCTGCCGGCCACGGCGATCGGCAGGCGCTCGATGTTGCTCGCGTCGACCCGGTCTTCCGGGGCCAGCCGCACCGCCACGTCGCGCGCCTCGCCGGTCGGGTCGACCCAGTCGCCGGCCTCCACGCCGGCGAACGCCACGCGCAGCGACTGCGCGGCGTCGTTGACGGACACGCCCATCGAGTTGGCCAGCCCGCGATCCAGGTCGATGCGCAGTTCCTGCTGCGGATCCTGCTCGGACAGGCCGACGTCCACCGCGCCCTTGACCTGGCGCAGCTTGTCCATGAAGTCGTTGGTGATGGCCAGCAGGCGCCGCGAATCGGTGCCGTGGAAGCGGATCTGCACCGGCTTCTGGGCGCCGTTGCTGAGGTCGTCGATCACGGTGTACTCGGCGCCGACGAGCCGCGCCATCTGCTTGCGCAGGTCGATGCCGACCTCGGTCGCGCTGCGCTTGCGCTGCGTGCTCTTGCCGATGTCGATGTAGATGCGGCCCTGGTTGGCGTTGATGAAGCCGTTGGTGGCCACCGTCTCGGGCAGCGTCTTGGCCAGCGCCATGCCGGCCTCGAGCTTCATGCGCGCGTAGTCCAGGCTGCTGCTGGGCGGCATGCGCACGTCGACCGCCAGCGTGCCGCTGTCGGACTTGGGCAGGAAGTCGGAGCCGCCGAGCGCGCCCTGCAGCGCCAGCGCCAGCACGAAGCTCAGGAACGCCGCCCAGCCCATGTACCAGCGGTGGTGCAGCGCCCACTCGATGACGCGGCCGTAGCGGTCGGCCTGGTGGTCGAACCAGTCGTTGAAGCGCTGCAGGATGCGGCCGATGCCCTTGCGCGGCGCGTTGTGCAGGTCCACCGGGTCGCCCCAATAGGCCGACAGCATCGGATCGAGCGTGAACGAGATGAACAGGCTGACGATCACCGAGGCGACCACGGTCAGTCCGAACGGCCGGAACCACTCGCCGGTGATGCCGGGGATGAACGCCACCGGCGCGAACACCGCGACGATGGAGAACGTGGTCGAGGCCACCGCCATGCCGATCTCGGCCGTGCCGTTGAGTGCCGCAGTGCGCCGATCCTCGCCGCGCTGCATGTGGCGCACGATGTTCTCGCGCACCACGATCGCGTCGTCGATCAGCACCCCGATGGCCAGCGACAGGCCCAGCAGGCTCATGAAGTTGAGCGTGAAGCCGCACAGCCACACCGCGATGAAGGCGGTGATGACCGAAGTGGGCAGGCTCAGGCCCGTGATCAGCGTCGAGCGCCACGAGTTCAGGAACACGTAGACCACCAGGATCGTCAGGCCGGCGCCGAAGAAGAGCGAATGCACGACGTTGTCGAGGCTGCTCTGCGCGTCGTTGCCACCGTCCTGGGTGACGTCGAGCTTGGCCTTGCCGGCCTGTTCCTTGTTGATCGTCTCGACCAGGTCGCGCACCTCCTTGGCGATGGTCACGGTGCTGCCGTCGCGGGTGCGGGTGACCGAGATGCCCACGTTGGGCTGGCCGTTGTGCTCGTTGTAGCCGCCCATCTCGGCGAAGCCGTCCTGCACGGTGGCGACCTGGCCCAGGCGGATCAGGTTGTCGCCGCTGCGCTTGATCAGCATCTGGTTGAACTCGGCGGGCGACTCGAAGCGGCCGACCAGGCGGATGCTCTGGTCTTCCAGCGCGCCGCGCACCTTGCCCACCGGCGCGGTGGCGTTCTGCGCGCGCAGCGCGTTGACCACCTCGGTGACCGAGACGCCGAATTCGCGCAGCTTCTGCGCGTGCAGCAGCACGCTCAGCTCGCGAGTGAGCGAGCCGTTGACGTTGACCGTGGCCACGCCGGGCAGCGCGCGGAAGCGGTCGGCCAGCTGGTCCTCGGCCAGGCGCGAGATCTCGGCGTGCGACAGCGTGGACGAGGCCAGCGCGATCTGCATGATGGGCTGGGCCGACGGATCGATGCGGGTGAGCACCGGCTCGCGCATCTCGGTGGGCAGCTTGTAGCGTACCGTGCCGATGGCGTTGCGCACCTCGTCGGAGGCCTGCACCATGTTCTTGTGGAAGTCGAACACCAGCACGAACTGGGCGTTGCCCTCGCTGGCGGTGGACGACGAGCGCGTCTGGTCGACCCCTTCGATGCCCTGCAGCGCGCGCTCGATGCGATTGACGATCTCGCGCTCGACGGTGTCGGGCGACGCGCCCGGGTAGGTGATGCTGACCACCATCACGGGCTGCTCGACGTCGGGGATCTGGTTGACGCGAAGCTTGTTGAGGGCGATCAGGCCCAGCCCCATCAGCGTGATGATGATGACGATCGCGGCCACCGGCCGCTTGATGCTGAAGTCGGAAAGAAACATCGTTCGCTCCCGTTCAGGCGCCCGGCGCCACCGAGGCGGCCGGCGCCACCGGCTTCGCCATCTCGAACTTCTGTCCGTTGGCCAGCGTGGAGCCCGGCGTGCGCAGCACGCGGTCGCCCGTGGCGATACCCGACAGCACCACCACGTTGCCCAGGCGCGCATCGCGCTCGCCGAGCTTGACCGGGGTCTTGGCCAGCGTGGTGCCCACCAGGCGCCAGACGTAGGTGCTGTCGCCTTCCTTGACCACCGCGGCCTCGGGCAGCAGGATGGCCTGGGCACTGTCGGACGAGATGCGGCCCTCGGCGTAGAGGCCGGCCACCTTGGGTGCGGTGCCAGGTGCGAAGTCGACGATCACGGCCACCTGGCGCGTGAGAGCGTCGGCGGTCGCATCGACGTGGCGCACCTTGCCCGTGAAGTCGGTCCGGTCGAAGCCGTTGATGCGGAACTGCACCACCTGGCCGACGTGGATGTCGCCCATGCGGTCGGCCGACACCAGGCCCTCGAAGCGCATGCTGGCCGGGTCGATCACCTTGAGCAGTTCCTTGCCGATGGCGGCGGTGTCGCCGGCCGAGACCTTGCGGTCGCTGACCACACCGTCGAACGGCGCCCGCACCTCGGTGCGGGTGCGCTGCTGGCGCGCGGCGACGGTGCGCGAGTCGGCGGCCACGCGCTCGCTCTGCGCGGTGTTGCGGCGCACCTCGGCGTCGTCGAGCGCCTGCTGCGAGCTCATGCCCTCGGCCTGCAGCGTCTTCACGCGGGCGTACTGGCGCTGCGCCTGGTCCAGCGCCTGGGCGGCGGCACGGCCGGCCTCCTCGGCCGACTGCAGGCTGTCGCGGATCGCGGTGTCGTCCAGGCGCACCAGCAGGTCGCCCTTGTGCACCGGCTCGCCGTTGTCCTTGAGCACCTGCAGCACCACCGCCGAGATCTCGGCGCGCAGGTCGGCGCGGCGCTCGGGCTGGATGGAGCCGGTGATGACCGGGCCGGACGCATGTGTCTGCAGTCCGACCGTGCGCACGTCCTCGGCCGCGATCAGCAGCGACGCGGCCGGCGCCGATGCGGCCCCGGCGGCGGCGGCCGCGCCGGGCCGGTTGCAGCCGGCGAGCAGGCCGGCGGCCAGGACCAGCGCGAGCGCGACGGCGATGGGGGTCGAACGGGGCACGGCGAAGCGGCGGGACAGCGTCATCTGACTGGCTCCTCTGGGATTCTTTTGGCAACACTGGCGAGTCCGCAACGGCGGACTCGAAAGGCGCAAGCATATCGGCACCGGGCCCGGTGCGGGTCGCCGAGGCGACCGACCGTCGATTTCCGGACGCGAATCGACGGCGCGGCGGCGCGACCGGGCGGCGCCGCGGGGCGCGCTAGAGGCGGACGAAACGCGGCTGCAGCCGGCCGTCGACCTCGAGCTCGCCGAAGAACATCGCGTGCGGGCGCGCCCACAGACCGGTGGCGTTGTACAGCGGCCGGTAGATCACCAGCGGCTCCAGCGTCTCGCTGTGGCGCGCCACGCCCACCAGTTCGTACTCGCCACCCTTGTAGTGGCGGTAGCGGCCGGGCTCGGCGGGCGGCAGCGGCGGCAGGTCCTCGTCCAACTACTTCTTCCCGTCGAAGGTGCCGGCGACGGACCAGTTGATCCGGGCGGGGGCGATCCACTTGCGGATGGCGGCGTTGACCTGGTCGACGCTCAGGGCCGCGAGCTTCGCGTCCTGGTCGGCGCTCCAGGCGAACGTGCGGCCCTGGTCGAGCTTGAACATCCAGTTGCTGGCCACCGTCGCGTCGCTGGTGCGCGCGGTGACGCGCGCCGCCAGGATCGCCTGCTTCGCCTCGACCAGCTCCTTGGCGGTGATGCCGTCCTTGACGAAGCGAGCCAGTTCCTCGTCGAAGTCGGCCTCCACGCGGGTGCGGTTCTGCGGGGCGAAGATGGCCTCGAAGCCGATCGAGCCGAGCGGCTCGAACGGCGACGCCTCGAGCCCGGCGCCCACGCCGTAGGACAGGCCGTCCTTCTGGCGGATGCGCGCGTTCAGGCGCGAGCCGAACTCGCCGCCGCCCAGCACGTGGGTGGCCAGGGTCAGCGCCGGGTAGTCGGGGTCCGCGTCGCCCATCTTCAGGGGCAGCGTGGCGAACAGCGTCGCGTTGGCCTTGTCCTTGAGCGGCGTGACCAGGCGCAGGCCGGCGGCGTCGGTCGGCACGTTGGGGATGCGCACGAACGGTACCGCGGACTTCCAGTCGCCGAACAGGCGCGCGACCGCCGCCTTGGCCCGTGCCGCGTCGAAGTCGCCGACGATGGCCATGTCCGCGTGGTCGGCGCCCCAGTAGGTGCGGTAGAACGCGATCGCGTCGTCGAGGCGGGTGGCCTGGGTCTCGGCGATGGATTCGGCGAAGGTGGGCGTGTAGCGCGGATCGTCGGCGGCGTAGTGCTGCTGCGCGCGCGACAGCGCCAGGCCGGCCAGCGCGCCCGGATCGTCGCTCGCCTGCTCCAGGCCCTGCACCGCCTGGCGCTTGCCCTGCTCGTATTCGTCGGGCGAGAACGAGGGCTTGCGCATCGCCTCGGCCAGCAGCTCGAGCGCCGGCAGCAGCGCATCGCGCCGCGTGGTCAGCGACGCGTGGCCCCAGCTGGTGCCGCCGTTGAGCTCCCAGTCGGTCTTGAGCGCGGCGAAGGCGTCGGCCAGCTGCGCGCGCGTCTTCGTCTCGGTGCCGGTGCCGATGATGATGCCGGTGGCGGCGGCCGCGCCGCGCTTGCCGCGCAGGGTGTCGAGCGCGCCGAAGTGCAGGTCGAAGCGCATCTCCACGGTGCCGCCCTTGCTCTTCTTGGGCAGCAGCGCCAGCTTCATGCCGTTGGGCAGCGTGAGGACCTCGCTGCGCCGGTCCAGGCCGACCGGGGTGGAGTCGAAGGTCTCGCCAGCGGCGACGGTGGCGCGCGGCTTGAAGTCCTTGAGCTGCGCCTCGGCATCGACCCGGGTCGCGTAGGGTGCGCGATCGGGCGCGTCGGCGGGAATGAAGCGGCCCAGCGTGCGGTTGGACGGCTTGATCCACGCCGCGGCCACGGCGTTGACCTGCTCGAGCGTGACGGCGTCGACGCGGTCGCGCTGCAGGAACAGAAGGCGCCAGTCGCCGCCGGCGATGTACTCCGACAGCGTCAGGCACAGGTTCTGCGGGCTGGCGAGCAGCTGGTCGAAGCCCTTGTCGATCTGCAGCTGGGCCCGCTTGAGCTCCTCGGCGGTGATCGGCTCGGCCTTCAGTCCCTCGATGGTGTCGAGGAAGATCTGCTGCGCCGCGGCCAGGTCGTCGTCCTTCTTGAGCATCGCGCCGGCGTTGAACTGGCCCGGATCGGTGTGGCGCGAGGGCCAGGCGAAGACCTGCGTGGCCTTGCCGGCCTCCACCAGGCGCTTGTGCAGGCGGCCGGTGGGCGTGTCGCCAAGCGCGGTCGCGATGATGCTGAACGCCGGCATGTCGGGGCTGGCGATCGACGGCGTGTGGTACGTGACGTACAGGTCCTGCTCGCCGCCGACGCGGCGCAGCGTCACCTCGCGCTCGCCGTCCTGCACCGGCTCGACGGTGTAGGTGGGCTCGATGACGCGCGTCGGCCGCGGCAGGGGCGAGAAGTCCTGCACGATCTCGGCCAGCACCTTGGCCGCCTCGAACTTGCCGGCGACGATCAGCGTGGCGTTGTCCGGCTGGTAGTACTTGCGGTAGAAGGCCTGCAGGTGCGGGACGTTGACGTTCTCGACGTCCGAGCGCGCGCCGATGGTGTCCTTGCCGTAGGCGTGCCATTGGAACGCGGCTGCGTTCGTCTTCTCCATCAGGATGCGGAACGGGTTGTTCTCGCCCGATTCCATCTCGTTGCGCACCACCGTCATCTCGGAGTCGAGATCCTTCTTGATGATGTTGGCATGGGTCATGCGCTCGGCCTCGGTCCGGAGCGCCCAGGCGAGCTGCACCGGATCCGACGGGAAGGTCTCGTAGTAGTTCGTGCGGTCTTCCGACGTGGTGCCGTTGAACTGCATGCCGCGCCGCGACAGCTCGGTGCTGACCTGGGCGATGTTCTTCGTGCTCTTGAACATCAGGTGCTCGAGCAGGTGGGCCATGCCGGTCTCGCCGTAGCCCTCCATGCGGCTGCCCACGCGGTAGGTCACGTTGACGGTGACCGTGGGTTTGGACGCGTCGGGGATCAGCAGCACCTGCAGCCCGTTGGGCAGCCGGTACTCGTGCACGCCCTCGACCTCGCGCACCTGCGCGGGCAGGCCGGCGGCCAGGGCGGGGAAGGCGACCGCGGCGGCGGCGAACGCGGCGCACAGCGCCAGCAAGCGAGAGGGCGAGGTCTTTTGCATGGGGCGCATCTTGGCATGCCGCGGGGGCGGAAGGTCTGGGAGCCCGCCCGGCGCCGATGGTTCCGTCGGCGGCGCCGGCCGTGCGATAGTTGGCGCACCCTTGAGAAGGCGTCCTCCCATGACCATCCTCGTCCTCGGCAGCGGCGTGATCGGCACCTCGATCGCCTACTACCTGGCCCGCGCGGGCCACGACGTCACCGTCGTCGACCGCCAGCCCGGGCCCGCGCTGGAGACGAGCTTCGGCAACGCCGGCGAGGTCTCGCCGGGCTACGCCTCGCCCTGGGCCGGGCCCGGCGTGCCGGTCAAGGCCATCAAGTGGCTGCTGATGAACCACAGCCCGCTGATCATCAAGCCGATGCTGGAGGCCTCGATGTGGCGCTGGGGCTTCTCGATGCTGCGCAACTGCACCGAGGCGCGCTACCGGGTCAACAAGGCGCGCATGGTGCGCGTGGCCGAATACAGCCGCGACTGCCTCAAGGAACTGCGCGCCGAGACGGGCATCGCCTACGACGACCGCGCCCAAGGCACGCTGCAGCTCTTTCGCACGCAAAAGCAGCTCGATGGGGTGCACAAGGACACCGAGATCCTGGACCAGTACGGCGTGCCCTACCAGGTCCTCGACACCGCCGGCTACCTGCAGTACGAGCCCGCGCTGGCGGCCGTCAGGCACAAGTTCGTCGGCGCGCTGCGCCTGCCCGGCGACGAGACCGGCGACTGCTTCCTGTTCACGCAGCGGCTGGCCAGGATGGCCGAGGAGCTCGGTGCGAAGTTCCGCTTCGGCGTCGAGATCCGCGGGTTGGCCAGCGACGGCAGGCGCGTCACCGGCGTCGACACCGACGCCGGCCGGCTGGTCGCCGACCAGGTGGTGCTGGCGCTGGGCAGCTATTCGCCGCGCTGGCTCGAACCGCTGGGCATCCGCATCCCGGTCTATCCGGTCAAGGGGTTCTCGATCACGGTGCCGATCAAGGACGCCGCCGCTGCGCCCGAATCCACCATCATGGACGAGACCCACAAGGTGGCCGTCACGCGCCTGGGCGACCGCATCCGCGTCGGCGGCATGGCCCAGCTCTCGGGCTACGACCTGAAGCTGGACGACGCGCGCCGCAAGACGCTCGAATTCGTGCTGACCGACCTGTTCCCCGACGCCGGCGACCTGCGCAAGACGACGTTCTGGACCGGGCTGCGCCCGATGACCCCCGACGGTACGCCGGTGATGGGCGCCACGAAGCTGGAGAACCTGACGCTGGCCACCGGCCACGGCACGCTGGGCTGGACGATGGCCGCCGGCACCGGCCGCGCGATCGCCGACCTGCTGAGCGGGCGTCCCCCCGAGATCGATTTCGACGGCCTCACGGCCGCGCGCTACGACGCCTGAACAAAGGCGCGGCACGCCTTTTTCGAAGGCTCCAACGGCGCTTATCGGCCCGCGCGGCGGCGCCTGAAGGCGAAATCGCCTCGGAAACATCTTGTAACCGTGATGTATTCGACGCGGCGCGCGCCGGTTACGGGGGCCGAAGTGATCCGCGCGGCCGGCGTCGCCCCTACGATGGGCTCGCGCTGATCAAGTGGCTTCCGTCGGAAGCGCGGCGCTGACCGACCGCCCGCCCGTGGCACCGTCGGCACCCAGTTCCGGAGGGATACACATGACCAAGACCAAGACTTCCAAGATCGCCCCGTCCACCCTGCTGCTGGCCGCCGTGCTGGCGCTCGAGGCCTTCGGCGGGAACGCCCTGTCGCACGACGCCGGCCGCTGGGCCACCGTCGCCGCGGCCGACGGCACCACCATCTACACGTCGTCGTCGGCGGCCGACGCGCAGGTCGTCGCCCAGGCCACGATCGCCGCCAACTGATTTCTGGAGCCGCGCCGCCCGCGTGCGGGCAGGCGCATCGCGCCGGATCGCGTCAAGCGGGCCGGCCCTTTTTTACGTCATTCGCTGCCCTGCACATGCCGCCCGCGCGTTTTTCGCTTCTCCGGCGCGGAAACCATGGAAGGCGATGCGGCCGTGGGCTTCATGCAGCCAGCCCGGTCCTGGAGCGCAGCGATGAACTCCTCGGCGTTCGGCGGCTTCCTGAGCAGCAGGACATTGCGCGGCAGAGGGCCAAGCGCAGTCAGTTCGGGCTCCGTCAGTCCAGTGACGGCGATGAACGCCCGTGGCTTGGGCAACGCTGCGCCGACCAGGCTGCGCAACATCTCGATGCCGTCCATATGCGGCATCCTCACCTCGGTGACGATGATGTCGGGGTCGACTCGACCGATGGCGACCAGGCCTTGGAAACCATCTTCGACCGCTGCAACTTCGGCCCCCGGCAAGGCTTGGCGGATCAGCGCCACCAGTCGCTCGCGTGCGGTCGGCTTGTTGTCGATGACGACGACCACTGGCATCGTGCGCGCCCTGCCTTGCGCGAAGAGTCGCTCGGCGCTCGCCGCGTCGATGCGCCGATGCCCGCCCGGTGTCTTCCAGCCCGTGAGGATGCCGGCATCCACCCAGCGTTGAACTGTCTGAAGCGAGACGTCCAGGCGCCTGGCGACGTCGACGGTGGTGTAGGCGCGTATTTCACTGGGCACGTTCCAATAATTCTATTCGACGCCCTCGTCAGCCTCTCGCATCGAAGTCCCGGATCGCCTGGGCGATCTTCGCCAGGCCCAGCACCTCGTCGACGGCCCCCAGGCGAATCGCTTCCATGGGCATGCCGAAGACGACGCAACTGGCCTCGTCCTGGGCCACGGTGAAGGCGCCGCAGTCGTGCAGCAACTTCATGCCGCGGGCGCCGTCGTCGCCCATGCCGGTGAGCAGGATGGCCAGAACGTCGCGGTCGGCGCACGCGGCGGCCGAGCGGAACAGCACGTCCACCGACGGCCTGTGGCGATTGACCGGCGGACCGTCGGCCACCACCGCGTAATACTGGCCGCCGGCCTTGCGCAGTTGCAGGTGGCGTCCGCCCGGCGCGATCAGCACCAGGCCGCGCTCCAGGCGGTCGCCGTCGCGCGCCTCGCGCACGCGCATCGCGCAGGACCGGTCCAGGCGTTGCGCGTAGGCCTCGGTGAACTTCTCGGGCATGTGCTGCACGATCGCGATGCCCGGACAGTCGCGCGGCAAGGCCATCAGGACCGATTCGATGGCTTGGGTGCCGCCGGTGGAACTGCCCAGCACCACGGGCTTGTTCATGGCCAGCGCGTGCAGGCCCCCTGGCGCAGGATGCGGCCCGCTCGGCGCTGCGCACGGCGCCGAACGCGCGGTCGCCACGCTGCGCGGGCGCGAGCGCGCCGCAGCCTTCAGCGCCTGCACCAGTTCGCGCCGAGAATCCTCCAGGAACTGCTTCAGCCCCAGGCGCGGCTTGGCGATCACGGACACCGCGCCGGCAGCCAGGGCCTCCAGGGCCACCCGGCTGCCGTGCGTGCTCAGCGTCGAGCAGATGACGGTCGGGATCGGCGTCTCGCTCATCAACTGGCGCAGGAAGGTCAGGCCGTCCATGCCCGGCATCTCGATGTCCAGCAGGAGCACGTCGGGCGGCGTGCGGCGGATCACCGGACCGGCGATCAGGGGATTGGGGGCGCTGCCCATCAGGACGATCTCGGGGTCGCCCTGGAGCAGGTGCACGAAGGCCTGCCGCACCACGGCGGAGTCGTCGACGACGTAGACCTTGATCACCATGGATCAGACCCGCACGGCGCTCGCATGCGGGGCCGACGGGCCGACGGTCCAGCGCAGGCGCCGGTAGACCGGTCCGCCGACGTCGTGCGCCAGCACCGGTATCCCGTCGGCGGCCAGCGCCTCGAAGGCCCACGCCGAGTTGTCGTCTCCGACGCTGGAGGACTGGACGAGATCGGGAAACATATTGCCTCCGCCGTAGACGTAGGCCTCGCAGAGCGATGGCGAGATCGCGTTGTCGCGCAGGAGCCGGTACATGCCGGCCAGCGCCACGTCGGCGTACGCCGCACTGGGTGCCGCTGCCTTGGGGGCCGGCCGTGCATGCACGATGTGGCACATCACGCCGACCGTGCGGCGCGGGTCCGTGAGCACGATGGCCACGCAGGAGCCAAGCAGCGTGGCCAGCCGTTCGCCGCGCGTGGCGAACGCCAGGTCCCCGGGGTGCAGCGTGTGGATGACGTCGCCGCCCTTGGCATTCACCGGGTCACCTTCTTGCGGAACGCGCCTGGAGCAAGGGGCTCCAGCGCAGTCTCGCAGGGCACGCGGCCTTCGGCCGTGCCGATGAAGAACAGGCCGCCCGGGCGCAGTTGGGTCAGCACCCGGTCGACGACCGCGCGCTTGGTCGGAGCGTCGAAATAGATCAGCACGTTGCGCAGGAAGACCACGTCGAAGGGGCCGATCGCCTCGATGGGCTGACACAGGTTCATCTGTCCGAAGCGAACGCGCTCGCTCAAGTCGGGATGCATCTTGACCATTCCTTCGGACTCGCCCTCCCCGCGCAGGCAATGCCGCTTCAGGCGCTGCGGCGTGACGTTGCGAAGGCGATCCTGCGGATAGACCGCGGTGCAGGCGCTGCGCAGCACCCGGTCGCTGATGTCGGTGCCCAGCACGGTCCAGGCGTTGCCGATGGCGCCCTGCAGCTGCAGGTCCGCGAGCAGCATCGCCGTGCTGTAGGCCTCGTCGCCGAACGACGAGGCGGCGCTCCATACTGCCATCGAGCGCGGCCGCTCGGCCCGCAACTCGCGCTCCAGCAGGTCGTAGTGCGCGGGTTCGCGAAAGAAGTAGGTCTCGTTGGTGGTCAGCAGGTCCACCGCCATCTGGAACTCCCCGGCGTCGTCGCCGGCGGAAATGAGCGCCAGGTAGTCCTCGAAGCTGTCCAGGCCCAGCCGCTGGATCCGCAACGCCAGGCGCGAGGACACCAGCGCCTTCTTGCTGTCGTTGAACGACAGGCCGATCGCCGAGTACATCAGGGCGGCGAGCGCGCTGAAGGTGTCGTCGCGAAGAGTCGGCACGTCAGGCCGCCAGCGCAGTCTGCGCCGCATCGCACAGGCCGGCCATCTCCTGCACGTCCAGCGCGCGGTCAGGATCGATCAGCACGACGAATCGCTGGCCGACCTTGCCCATGCCGCGGATGAAGTCGCGCCGCATCGCATTGCCGAAATCCGGTGGCGGCTCGATCTGCCCGGCCGCGATCTTGATCACTTCGCTCACCGAATCGACCAGCAGGCCCAGTTCGCCGCGCTCGCCGTCCCGCATGCTGTCGACGATGACGATGCAGCTCTTCTTGCCGATGACGGCGGCCGGCCGGCCGAAGCGTGCGTGCATGTCGATCACCGGGACGACCGCGCCGCGCAGGTTGATCACGCCGCGCACGAAGCCGGGCATCAGCGGCAGCGCCGTCATCGGTGCGCACTGGATGATTTCGCGCACGCCGCGGATGTCCATGCCGAACACCTCCTCGCCCAGGTAGAAGGTGAGAAATTGCGCCGGCATGTCGCCGGCCGCTGCCTGGCCCGCGGCCGGCGTCGAGTGCTTGCTCATCGCGTGCGCTCAGTAAGGGCGGAAATTGCCGCGCGCGCCGGTCGCCGCGACCGCCCGGGCGGCTACGGCAACCGGCTTGGCGCTGCTGCGCAGCGGCGAGTTGGGTGCCCGGCGCTCGGGCATGACCGGCGCGCCGGCCCGACCGCGAGCCGCCGGTACGTTCTCGTTGCCGAGCGTGAAGAAGGCAACCGCCTGCTGCAGCTGTTCGGCCTGCCCGGAGAGCTCCTCCGACGTGGCCGCCAGCTCCTCCGACGCCGATGCATTCTGCTGCGTCGCCTTGCTCAACTGGCCCATCGCGCCGCCGATCTGCGTGACGGTCTGGCTCTGCTCCTGCGAGGCCGCCGCGATCTCCTGCACCAGCTCCGACGTCTTCTGGATCGACGGCACGATCTCGTCGAGCAGCTTGCCCGCGCGCTCGGCGGTGGACACGCTGTTGCCGGCCAGGTCGCCGATCTCCTTGGCCGCTTCCTGGCTGCGCTCGGCGAGCTTGCGCACCTCGTCGGCCACCACCGCGAAACCCTTGCCATGTTCGCCGGCGCGCGCCGCTTCGATAGCCGCGTTCAGCGCCAGCAGGTTGGTCTGGTAGGCGATGTCGTCGATGATGCCGATCTTGTGCGCGATCTGCTTCATCGCGCTCACCGTCAGGGTCACGGCCTGGCCACCGTCGGCGGCTTCCTTGCTGGCCTTGGTCGCCATGTTGTCCGTGACCTTGGCGTTGTCGCTGTTCTGCGAGATCGAGGCCGACATCAGCTCCACCGACGAGGTCGTCTCCTCCACCGATGACGCCTGTTCGCTGGCCGATTGCGACAGCGACTGCGCCGTCGCACTGACCTGGTTGGCTGCGCCGGTCAGGGCACCGGCCGCGGCCCGGACTTCCTCGATGACGCTGGCGAGCTTGTCCGAGCTGGTATTGGCGTCCTGCTTGACCTGGTCGAACACGCCCTCGGCATCCCGCGTGATGCGCTGCGTGAGGTCGCCCTCGGCCATGCCGGAGAAGACACGACCGACGTCCTCGATGATCGCGGCCAGCTTCTCGCTGGTCTCGTTGGCGTCGTTCTTCACCTGGCCGAACGTGCCGGCGTATTCGCGCGTGACCCGCTGCGACAGGTCGCCCGCCGCCAGCGCACCGAAGATCCGGCCCACGTCGTCGAAGATGACGGACGTGGTCTCCACCAGCGCGTTGACGCCCGCGCAGAGTGCCTCGATCGGGCCGCTCTTTCCTTCCAGCGAAACGCGCCGTGTCAGGTCACCTTCCTTGGCGGCCGCCGTGACGGCCTGGGTCTGCTCGACGGCCTCACGCAGCATCCTGCCGGCGTTGACCTCCGCGGTGACGTCCGTGGCGTACTTGACCACCTTGAACGGCTTGCCGTTCATGTCCATGATCGGGTTGTAGCTGGCCTGGATCCAGGCCTCCTTGCCACCCTTGCCGATGCGCTTGTACTGCCCGGCGTCGTATTCCCCGCGGCCGAGCTTTTCCCAGAACAGGCGATAGTCCACGCCGTTGCGAGCGCTCGGGTCGACGAATATCGAGTGGTGCTGCCCGACGATGTCGCCCAGCGAGTAGCCGAGCACCTGCAGGAAGTTCTCGTTGGCCGTCAGCACCTTGCCGTCGAGCCCGAATTCGATCACGGCCTGCGCCTTGTTGATCGCCTTGAGCTGGCCTTCGGAGTCGGCCGCCCTCAGCTTGTCCGCGGTGATGTCGGTGGCGTACTTGACGACCTTGAACGGCTTGCCTTCCTTGTTCAGGATCGGGTTGTAGCTGGCCTGGATCCAGACCTCGCGCCCGCCCTTGCCGATGCGCTTGTATTGGCTGGCGTCGTATTCGCCGCGGTTGAGCTTGTCCCAGAAGTGACGGTACTCCGGACTCGCCGCGTAGGCAGGCTCGGCGAACATGCTGTGGTGCTTGCCGACGATCTCCTGCGCGGTGTAGCCGAGCGCGCTGCAGAAGTTGTCGTTGGCCGCCAGCACGGTGCCGTCGAGGCCGAATTCGATCACGGCCTGTGCCTTGCCGACGGCGGCGATCTGGCCGCGCGAGTCGGCATCCACCGTCTCGCGGGCCAGCAGGTCGACCTGCATGCGGGCCATCGCGGCCATCACCTGGCCGGTTTCGTCGCGGCCATCGGCGTCGATGACATTGTCGAGCTTGCCGGCAGCCACGCTGCGAGCGATGCCCAGCAACGTTGCGAGGCGGCGCGTCAGCCCGCGCGACAGCCACAGGGCCACGCCGGCGCCGATGGCCACCGCCAGGGCCGTCAGTGCGAACATCGCGTTGCGCGCGGCGGACATCGTTGCGGCCGCATCCTTGGCGGCATCATCCACGTGCGCTCTCTGCCATTCGGAGACACTGTGGATGGCGGCGACGTAGTCCTTCTGCTGCTGGCGGGCCCGCTCCAGGAGCAGCTTGCGCGCGCCGGCGAAGTCGCCGCTGCCGGCCAGTCGCATGAAATCCTCTTCGGTGGCGGCATACACGGCGCGGCTGTCCAGCGCCGCCTTCAGTACGGCCTGACCGTCCTCGCTGCGCACCGTCTTCGTCAACTTGCCGACGTTGGCGTCGATCTCCTTGTTGACCTCGGCCCACTGGGCCAGTTGCTGCTTCACCTCGCCCGGCTCGGGCAGGAGCAGGATGTTGCGCATGTGGCGGCCGGCGACGATGACGTCGCGCTCCCAGTCGCCCGCTTCCAGCAGCTTGGGCAATCGGTCCTGCGTCACGACGAGGAGGGCGTCGTCCAGCGCCGCCAGGTTGCGGTAGCCATTCAAGGCCAGGCCCACCATCAGCAGCAGCATGGTGCCGAAGGCGAGTGCCAGCCGGGTGGAAATCTTCAGGTTGTCGAGCTTCACGTGGAGGCCTCTTGCGTTTGCGGTGCGTTGGTGGGAAACACGCGATCGCGTGGGCCCGGGTTGTCTGGCTGCGGGGGGGTGATTCGGGTGCGGGGCGTGCCCGTCGATACGGGGCGGGTCGGCCTGCCGGAGATGGCCAGCGCGCCCAGCGCGGCGACATCGAAGATCAACGCCACCTCGCCCGTGCCGAGGATGGACGAGCCCGACACGCCGCGCAGGCTGCGCAGCATCGGGCTCATGGGCTTGATGACGGTCTGGTGCTGGCCGAGCAGCACGTCCACCATGACGCCATAGCGTGCGGAGCCACCGCGGATCACGACGATGCTGCAGCGCTCCGGCTGCGGCGAGTCCAGGGCGTAGATCTGGCGAAGACTCAGTACCGGCAGCACCTGGCCGCGCAATTCGACACAGCTGCGGCCGTGCGCATCCAGCGCCGTCGTGGTCGGACGGTTGGCGACGACCTCGACGACCGCGTCCAGCGGAAAGATGAACTTCGACGGGCCGACGGCGACCAGGAAGCCGTCGATGATGGCCAGGGTCAGGGGCAGGCGGATCGAGATCGTCGAGCCCTGCCCTTGCCGGCTCGCGATGGCGACCGTGCCGCGCAAGGCCTCGATATTGCGGCGCACGACATCCATGCCGACGCCGCGGCCGCTCAGGTTGGTGACCTTGTCCGCGGTCGAGAAGCCGGGTTCGAATACCAGCTTCAGGATCTCGTCCTCGGGCGGTTCGGATCCCGGCTCCAGGAGCCCGCGCTCCCAGGCCCGCGCGAGCACCTTGTCGCGCTGGATGCCGCGCCCGTCGTCGCCGATGTGGATCAGGATGCTGCCCGACTCGTGGCGCGCGCCCAGCGTGAGCCTGCCCTGCGCCTGCTTGCCCGCGGCCACGCGCTCCTGCGGCGTCTCCAGCCCGTGGTCCAGCGCGTTGCGAACCAGGTGCATCAGCGGGTCGGCAATGCGGTCGACCATCGCCTTGTCGAGCTCCGTGTCACCCCCCGAAATCTCGAGAACGACGTCCTTCCCGAGCTCGGATGCGGTGTCGCGCACGACGCGACGAAAGCGCGAGAAGGTGTCGCCGATGGCCACCATGCGCAGTTGCAGCGTGTTGTTGCGCACGCCCTCGATCAGCCGCGCGATCTGCTGCGTGGCCTCGACCAGGCTGCGCTGGCGCGTCTGCCGCGCCAGCATCGACGCGCCGGCGCCGGCGATGACGAGTTCGCCGAGCAGGTTGATCACCTCGTCGAGCCGATCGGCGTGGACGCGGATGAAGCGACTCTCGTCAGCCGGACCGGCCGGGCTTGCGCAGTCACGCGGCTGCGGAGCCGGCACGGACACGGGCGTCGCCACGCCGGCCTGGACACCGACATCGTGTTCGCGCAGGTCCAGCGCGCAGTCGTCACGCACGAAGGCGAAGGCGCGCTCGATGTCGGCGCGGCTGGCCGCGGTGACCAGGCTGAATGCGAACGCCAGATGGCAGGATTCCGGATCGACGGCGTCGAGACCCGGCACCGCCGCGCAGTCGCAGGCCAGGTCGCTCACCGTGCCCAGGCCCCGCAAGTAGTCGAGGATGGTCGACGGATCCATGCCGTTGCGATAGGTGTCGGCGCCGAAGCTCACGGCCACCGACCACCGCTGCTCGCCGCTCAGGGCGGCATCCGCCGTGGCGACGGTACCGATGGCGGGCGGCGCGGCAACGTGCCGGGTATCGCCAGAGGCAGCTCGAAGACGTTCGACGATGGCCGCGCGCCGGGCGTCGACGTCGGGGGGCTCGGCCTCGCCGGTCTGGGCGGCGCGCACCAGGCTGCGCACCTCGTCGTTGCTCTGCAGCAGCAGCGTGCTCAACGCAGGCGTCAGCCTCGTCTCGCCGGCGCGCACGCGTTCCAGCAGCGTCTCGACGTGGTGGGTGAAAGCCACGATGGCGTCCAGCCCGAACACGCCGGCCGACCCCTTGAGGGTGTGCGCGCAGCGGAACAGGGCATCCAGCAGCTCGCGGTCGTCGGGTACCTCTTCCAGTTGCAGCAGCAACTGCTCCAGCGTCTCGACCTGTTCGTTCGCTTCGCTGATGAAGGCCGGAAGCGCTTCGACCACGAAGCTCTCGTCGCTCTGCGAGCGGTTCATGCCGCCGCTCCGGCCAGCAGTTCCGGGACGCCGAGCGCGGCGCACGCGCGCACCAGCGGCGCGCTTGGCGCCACCAACTGCAGCATGCGCCGGTCGCGCGCCAGCGTGTTGGCCAGTGACACCAGCAGCTGCACGCCCGCGGCGTCGACCTCCTCCACCGTCGTCGCATCGATGCGCAAGCCGTCGAGATTGTCCGCGTCGGACGCTTCGGCAAGGTGCGCTCGCAGCCGTGGCGCCCATTCGCCGACGGAATAGATCGTCAGCTCGGAGGGCAATGAAATGGGGTTCTGCATGGCGGCTCCTAGGGCAGGACGAGGCGTGAGACGGCGTCGAGCAATTGCGCTGGATCGAACGGCTTGGTCAGCCAGGCCTTGGCCCCGGCCGCGCGTGCCTGCGCGACCTTCGCGTCCTGGTTCTCCGTGGTCAGCATGACCACCGGAGTGAACTTGAACCGCACCTGCTGCTTGAGCTGGCTGACGAACGTGATGCCGTCCATGTTGGGCATGTTCACGTCGCTGACGATCAGGTGCACCTTCGGAGCCTTGTCGAGCTGCAGCAGGCCTTCCTTGCCGTCGCCCGCCTCGATCACGGCGTAGCCGGCGCGCACCAGCGCCAGCTTGACGACCGCGCGCAGCGAACTGGAGTCATCGACGATCAATATGGTCTTTGCCATGGGGAGTGCCTTTGCGGCCGTCTAGAAGAAGATTGCGCGGGCGCCTGACGGCGTTGCCGCGGCGGAGGGGCTTGCGGCTCCGACCAGCGTGTGGGTTCGGCGCTGGTCGGGCATCGTGTAGTGGCTCTGCAGTTCGTCCAGCCAGGCCTGCGCCGGTGGCATCGGCCGGGCCTGCACGAGGCCATCGTTCAGGCGACCGATGTCGGCGTCGATGACCGAGATGAGCTGGCTCACGCGATCCTGGAACTGCAGGCTGATCATCAGGCTGTCGATCTCGGAGCGGATCACCGCGCCCTGCGCATGCATGCAATCGGCGCGGTCGTTCAGCTCGCGCATGTGGGCGAGCACGTCCTCGATCACGTTGCCCGACAGCTCGATGGCGCCCTGGTCGTGCTCCGATGCCCTGTTGGCGACCTGCATCGTGTCCTGCATGATCTGCGCGACCTGCGCCATCCGATCGGTGATCAGCTTTCCCGTCTGCGCGGATTCCTGCGACAGGCTGCGGATCTCCTTGGCAATGACCGCAAACCCGCGTCCGGCCTCGCCCACGCGGGCGGCCTCGATGGCGGCATTGATGGCCAGCAGGTTGGTCTGCGCGGCGATGTGACCGACACCGCTGGCCATGCTCTGCAACTCGGTCGTGGCGCGCGCCAGATCGTGCACGCTGGACACGAGTGCGCGCTTGCTGCCGAGGATGTCCTTCATGGCACCCACCATGGGCTGAAGTTCCCGCTCGCAGAGTACGAGCAGGCTCATCGTGGCCACATCACTGTCGACGGACGAGGCGTTCGTTCCCTTGAAGCCGGCAGCCTCGAACTGCTCGGTGATCGCCGCGAAGCTGTGTGCAAGCCCCACGACCGCCTCCTCGGTCTGCCCCTTGACGGCTGCCACGTGCTGGCGCCATACCGGCAGGACGCCCAGGAGCAGCGGCGCGAGCTCTTCGGCGGGCTCGGGCGCTTCGTCCGTATCCGGGGGGCCCTGGCCTGCAGCGACGCCGGCGCGGGCTCGCCATGCAAGGCATCCGATGGCGACGGTCGCCCCCGCCGCCGCGACCATCTCCAGCGCGCCGACATGTTCACCGAGCAGTGGCAGCGCGGCAAACGACGAGGCAACCAGGGCCAGCCCCGGATGCAAGGTGCGGCGAATGATGTTCATGCGAACTCCTTGTCGATGCCGGCCGACACCTGCGCCAACATGGCCGGCATGACCTGGACGATGGCGCTTGCCTGCTCGATGGAGCCGCCGACGCGCAGGGCCTCCAGCGCCTCGCACAGCGTGGCGAAGCGGGTCGCGCCCACCATGCGGGCCGAGGACTTCAGTCGGTGGGCCAGGTCGGCCAACGCGGGCAGGTCGCCTTGTGCCAGGGCGCGCTGCAGGTCGCGCAGCGCCTGCGCGATGTCGTCGTTGAAGATCGCGGCATAGCGACGCATGCGCTCCGGATTGCCTGCCGAGTTGTGCGACAGCACGGTCACGTCGAACGCCGGGCCGCGGGCAGATTCCTTCTCTGCAGGCGGCGGCGCCTTGGTCAGCCAGCGTGCCACGGTGGCGTGCAGGTGCGCCGGATCGAAGGGCTTGCTGACGAAGTCCACCATGCCCGCAGCGAGGCATCGCGCACGGTCGTCCTCGCTGGCATTGGCCGTGACGGCGATCACCGGAATCGCGCAGAATCGCGGCGCGGCCCGGATCCATCGCGTGGCCTCCAGGCCATCGAGGACCGGCATCTGCATGTCCATCAACACGCAGTCGAATGCGTGCAGTCGCATCAGGTCGATGGCTTGCGCTCCGTCGGCAGCCACGTGCACCCGCGCACCGACATCCTCCAGCAGGTCCACCGCGACCCGCTGGTTCAGCGGGTTGTCCTCCGCCACGAGGATGCGCGCCCCTCGGAGCACGTCCAGGTCGGGCGCGGCGGCGCGGGGCGGGGCGCAGGGAACCACGGCAGACAACGGCGCGTCGAGCCAGAACAGGCTGCCGACCCCGGGCTCGCTGCGCACGCCGACCTCGCCGCCCATCAAGGCGGCCAACTGCCGACTGATGGCCAGTCCCAGCCCGCTGCCGCCGTAGCGGCGTGTCATGGACGCGTCGGCCTGGTGAAAGGACTGGAACAGTCCGGCCAACTGTTGCGCCGTCATTCCGGGCCCCTGGTCCTGGACCTCGAACCGCAAGCCATGTTCCGGCAGGCCCATCGCGCGCACGCACACTTCGCCACGCGTACTGAACTTGATGGCATTGCCGATGAAGTTCAACAGTACCTGGCGGATGCGCAGCACGTCGCCGCGATAGAACTCGGCGAGGCCGGGATCGGCCTGGAAAGCGAGTTCCAGCCCCTTTTCCCGGGCTGCCGCGTTCGTCTGGTCGGCCAACGTGACCAGCAAGTCGGCCAAGCTGAAATCGGTCTCCTCCAGTTGCAGCTTGCCAGCCTCGATCCTGGAAAAGTCGAGGATGTCGTTGACGATGCCCAGCAGGTGCTGGCCCGAGCCCTGGATCTGCTGCAGGCGGTGGCGCTGGCGCTCGTCGGATTCCGCCTTCAACGCCAGGTGGACCATCCCGATCACGCCATTGAGCGGCGTGCGGATCTCGTGGCTCATGTTCGACAGGAACTGGCTCTTGGCCTGGCTGGCCGCATCGGCGCGCTGCACTGAGGCTTCGAGTTCGAGCGTGCGATCCAGGATGCGCGACTCGAGCGTCTCGTTGAGCGAGCGCAGCTGCACGGCAGCACGCCGGTGCTCGGTGACGTCGCGGAAGCTGAGGACGTGCCCGACCTGCTTGCCATTGATGCAGAAGGGATGGACCTGCTGCTCGAGATGTCGGTCGCCCGGCAGCTCGACAGCGTCGAAGCCGTCCGTCGTGTCGTGGCGTGCCAGCGCGGCGCCCAGGGCGTTGCGGTAGCTGTCGGGGTGGAGCGTGCGCGCGTGCATCAGGTCGAAGACCGCGGGGTGGTCGCGGCACGGGCCCATCAGTTCGGGGTCGATGTCCCACATGGCCAGGAACGGCCTGTTGAAGTGGCTGACCCGACCCAGGACGTCCGTCGCCAGGATGCCTGCGGCGGTACATTCCAGCGTCGCGCCAACGAGCGCGCTGGCGCGCGCCAGGCCCAGGTGGGTCTTGACGCGTGCCCGCACCACGGCCGGCTTGATCGGCTTGACGATGAAGTCCACGGCACCCAGTTCGAGCCCGAAGGCCTCCATGTCGGGGTCATCGTGCGCCGTGACGAAGACCACCGGGATGTCGCACGTGGCGGGGTCGCTCTTGAGCTGGCGGCAGACCTCGTGGCCGCCCATCCCGGGCATCGCCACGTCGAGGAGGACGAGGTCGATCCGGTGGCTTCGGCACATGCGCAATGCCTGCGCGCCGCTGGTTGCCATCAGCACCTGGTGATCGGCGCAGAACGCACGATGCAGTACCTGGATGTTCACGGCCTGGTCGTCGACGACGAGCAGGGTGGGCTGTCGCGCGTCTTCGGCGCGCATGGCAGCTGGGGTGGGCATCAGCGTCGACACTCAGGTCAACTTGGCCATGGCGGCACCCAGGGCCGCCGCGCTGACGGGCTTGCTCAACGTGGCCAGCACGCTCAGGCGGTGGAAGCGGGCCATCAACGAAGCCGAGTTCATCACCCGGGCCTCCATGCCCGAGACCAGCACCACGGCGCCGGCGAACTTTCGCGATGCCAGCATCTCCATGAACTGGAAGCCGTCGCCGTCGGGCATCTTCAGGTCGCACAGGATCAGATCGGGCGGTGGAAGCATGCGATCGAAGGCTGTCGCCGCCTCGGCGCCGCTGGCGGCCGTCTTGACGTCGTGTGTTCCCAGGTCCTTCAGCAGGTCGGTCAGCACGGCCAGCATGAGCTTGTCGTCGTCTACCAGGAGGGCACGCAGCGCGCGGCCGGACCGGCGTACCGTCGGGGCGGCCTGAAGGCCGGCACCGCGGGAAGTCTGCTGATGGCTGGTGGTCATTGGGCGTGGTCTGTTCGGTGATGACAAAGTCGATGGAGGCTTTTCGACCCGTGGAATCAATAATTTAGACGTTTTGGATGTTTTAGATCGATTGAACAGCCGACATGCACCCGCCCTGTTCGTCGGCCCGGGAGCCCGTTGGCCTTCGACGGCGGATCGCCGTCGCGTCAGGCAGGCCACGCGCTGCGGTGCTCCCGCAAGTCAGCCGCCGACCGCAGCGCTGGATCTGCCCGGCTCACGCAGGACTGCCCAAGGATCAAGCGGCGGCCGCGTCCAGCAAGTGGCGGCAAAGATCCTGCGCGCGCTCGAAGTCCAGCGCGCCGATGGCATCGGCCATCGGCTGCAGGCTCCGCCCCCGGGCGCCACCGACGCGGCGCAGCAGCGCGTCCATGCCGTCGGTGGCGGCCATGTCGCCGTTGCCCAGGTGCACGTAGATCGCCTGCAGGTCGCGCGCGAACGCCGCGGGGTCGTGCTCCCCCGGGGACCCGGCGTCGCTCGCCTCGCGTTGCGCGGCGGACTGCATCTCGCGCAGCAGCGTCGACAGCGCGGGAGCCGCTGCCTCGATGGCGCGGCTGATGTCGGCAATCGCACCGTCCACTTGCCCCGGCGGGGCGCAGGACGTCGACAGCACCCGCATGCGCCGCTCGGCCAGCGCCGCCGCGCCCGCCAGGTCCGTGGCACCGAGCGTGCCGGCCAGCCCTTTCAAGGTGTGCAGGACGCCTTCCACCGCCTGCAGTTCGGCCTGGTCGACATGGGCGCGAATCCGGGTCGGCATGCGGGTCAGGTCCTGGAGGAAGCCGCGCAGCACTTGCGCGTACAGGTCGGTGCGTCCGCCCAGCCGAAGCGACGCCGACGGGAGATCCACCCCCGCCGCCACGGCGGCATCCTCGACCGCCGGCGGCAAGGACGACGGCCCACCCGCCGGCACGTGCGGCTCGCACTCGGGCAGGCCCACGTACCGGCGCACCAGCCGCACCAGGTGATCGAGATCGAACGGCTTGCCGACATGGTCGTCCATGCCGGCGGCCAGGCATTGCTCGCGGTCCACAGCCATCGCGTTGGCCGTCATCGCCATGATCGGCAACTGGTGCGACCCGCGCGTACGCCGGATCAGGCGGGTGGCGGTGTAGCCATCCATCACCGGCATCTGGAGGTCCATCAGCACCAGGTCGAAAGGTGCCTGCGTCCGCGCAACCGCTGCCACGGCCTGCTGCCCATCGACGGCCAGGAGAACCTCGGCGCCCTCGCCTTCCAGCAACTCGCGCGCGATCTGCCGGTTGTCCGCGTTGTCCTCCACCACCAGCAGGCGCAAGCCGCACAGGCGCCGGCGATCGGCTGCCCTGCTGGAACCGCGGACGGCGTCGTGCGCCACCCGCAATCCGTTGTCGGTCACCAGCGGCTCGATCGGCTTCGTGACCGCCACCGGCAGGGTGAGCTCGAAGTGGAAGCGGCTGCCCTGCCCCAGTGCGCTCTCGAGCCGCAACTCGCCGCCCATCAGCGCCACGAGCTCCCGACTGATGGCCAGGCCCAGTCCGGTGCCTCCGAAGCGCCGGGTGATCGACGCCTCGGCCTGGCTGAAGCCGCTGAACACGAGCTCGTGGTTTTCGGGAGCGATGCCGATGCCGCTGTCGCGGACGGCCACCAACAGGGTCGCTTCGCTGTCGCTGCGCCGCACGGCCTGCATCGACAGCACCACCTCGCCGGCCGCCGTGAACTTGATGGCGTTGCCCATCAGGTTGACCAGGACCTGCTGCAGTCGCATCGCGTCGCCGACCAGCTGCGCCGGCAAGCCCGCCTGGATGTCGAGCTTCAAGGTCACCGGCTTGGCTCCCACACTGACCGCCATCAGTGTCGACACATCGTGCAGCAGGTCCTCCAGCACGAACGGATGAGGGTCGAGCGTCATCTTCCCGGCCTCGACCTTGGAGAAGTCGAGGATCTCGTTGAGCAGGCGCAGCAGCGACCGCGCGGCGCCCACGCTCTTGTCGGCGTAGTCGGCCTGGCGCACCGTCATCGGCGTGCGCTGCAGCAGCGCGAGCATGCCCAGGATGGCGTTCATCGGCGTGCGGATCTCGTGGCTCATGTTGGCCAGGAACTGGCTCTTGGCGACATTGGCCGATTCGGCCGCCTGCTTGGCCTCGCTCAGGGCCCCCTGGGCGAGCCGTTGCGCCGTGACGTCGGTATTGATGCCCATCATGCGCAACGCCCGTCCGGCGGCATCCCGCACCACGTGCGCGCTCGCCTGGACGTAGCGGATCTCGCCGTCCGGACGGCAGATGCGGAACTCGGGGTTGAAGACGGCACGGCCCTCCAGCGCAACCTTCAGCGCAGCCAGCACCCAGGGTGCGTCTTCGGGATGCAAGTGCCTGGACCACAGGTCCAATGCACCCGGGCTGCCGCTGCGACTGCTGCCGTGGATGCGGTAGCAGGTGTCGTCCCAGTCGATAGTGCCATTGACCAGGTCGTACTCCCAGACGCCGATGCCGGCACTCTCCGTGGCAAGCCGAAGGCGCTCGGTCTGCCGCTGCAGCGCCTGTTCGGTCTGCTTGCGCGCCGAGATGTCGCTGTAGGTCATCACGTAGCCACCATCGGGCATCGGCGCGCCCACGATCTCGAGCGTCATGCCATCGGGGCGGGTGCGTTCCATCCGACACGCAGCCTTCGATGCGTGGGCAGCCTCCAGGCAGGCCCGAACCGCCGTGGCGACCTCTTCGTTGCCGTAGTCGCCACGCGCCAGGTTGTGGCGCATGACATCGTCCAGCCCGATGCCGGGGCGGTCGAGCATCCCGTCCGGCAGGCCGAGCAGGCGGTGGTACTCGCGGTTGGTGGCCACGAACTTGAGCTCGCCGTCGTAGGCGCTCAACCCGCACGGCAGGTGCTCGAGCACGTTCGCGAGCAACGCCTTCTTGAGCCGCAGTCGGTCCTCCAGTTCGCGGCGTGCGGAAATGTCCTGGAAGGCGCCACGCAGGCAGATCACCTTGCCGTCCACCATTTCCGCCTGCGCAACGGCGCGCACCCAGATGGCCTGGCCGTGCGCGGTGACAAGGGGAAGTTCGAGGTCGAAGCCCGTTCCGTTGGCGACGCTGCGGCGGACTGCCTCCTCGATCATTGACCGAGCCTGCGGTGCGTAGAAGCGGATCCCGTCTTCCAGGGTCGGCCGATGGCCGGGCTCGAGTCCGTGGATGCGGCAGGTCTGGTCGGTCCACTGCACGGCCTGCGCGGCCACGTCCAGCGTCCAGCCGCCGACGCTGGCGATGCGGCCCGTGGCATCGAGGAAGGCCTCGCTCGCGCGCAAGGCAGCGTCGTCCTCCAGGCGCTGGGTGATGTCGCGTGAGACACCGACCGTCGCCACGACCCGGCCCTGGGCGTCGAAGATCGGCGACTTCACGGTGTGCCAGCGTTGCACCACGCCGTCCCATCGCACGACGGGCTCGTCAGGGATGTCCATCGCCAGGCCCATGTCGAACACATTCGCGTCATCGCGCAGGTACTGTTGCGTCAGGTCGGGGTCCACGAAGGGCGCGTCGACCAAGCCCAGCAACGCCTCGGTGCCCATGCCGTAGTATTCGAGGAAGGCGCGGTTCGCCCACAGGATCTTCGAGCCCGGACCCTTGACGAGGATCGCTTCGGAGACCGCGTCCAACACCTGCTTGTACTTGTCCAGCGTCTCGTTCTGCGCCTGCAGTGCCACCTCGGCCAGATGGCGATTGGTAATGTCCGTGTGGCAGACCACGACGCCGTCGCGACCGGGGCCCATGGGCGTGACGTTGACGCTGAACCAGCGCTGCTGCACCGGCGAATGGCAAGGGTATTCCGCGGTGAAGCGCGACAGCCTGCCTTCCAGCACGTCCAGGATGCCCGTGCGGATCCCGTACGCGTCCGCGGCGGCGGGATCGCCGGCCACGGACCGGCAGGCAGCGATGTAGTTGGCGCCAACCCCAATGCCCGAGGAGCCCTGTGCGCTGTCGAGCCCGTTGTCCAGGCCGAATCGCCGCCAGCTCTCGTTGACGGCGACGATCACCCCATGGCGATCGAGCACGGCGATCTCCGCGCTCACCGAATTGAAGATCGTGAGATTCTGCGTCTCGGAGTCTCGCAGCAGCGCTTCGCCCAGCCGGCGCTCGCTGATGTCCATGTGGATGCCGGCCATGCGCCTCCGCCGTCCTGCGGCGTCGGGGCCGCAGAGCCTGCCGCGGACCAGCAGCCAGACCCAGTGTCCGTCCTTGTGGCGCACCCGCACTTCACAGGCGTGGAACGGCGTGTCGCCGCGCACATGCTTCTGCAGCGATCCTGTCGACTGCTCGACGTCCTCGAGGTGCTCGAGGCCGTGCCAGGCGACCATCGTCAGCGCACCGAGCTCTGCGGCCGAGTAGCCGAGGATGCCCGCGCCGCGTTCGCTGAGCACGACGGCGTCGGTCTCGAGATTCCACTCCCAGGTGCCGACATCGGCGCCGTCGATGATCCCGGCCAGCCGTGCCCGCTCGCTGGCCAGCCCGAGCCGTGCAGTCCGACTGGCAGCCAGCCGGCGAACCAGCACGATTGCGCCCAGGAGGGCAAGCAGGCCCATGGCGGCGGGAAGTAGGGTCATCGGGGATCCAGCCGCAGGTTCCGGCGCGATCAGCCCGACGGGAAGAGTCCCCCCGGGCGCCATGCCGTCCCCTCGTACATCGGCACAATCCCGCGCGACTTGACGGCGAGTCGCCCCGGGGTCGGCCGCGGCCCGTCGCAAGCGAGCGCTGCAGGGCGGGTGCCGCCGAGCTGCGGTCGGCCGGGATCACGTCCCGGCCGACACGCGCCTGCTGCGGACCGGGTTGGACGCGTGCGTGCGAGGTGGCGGCCTGTCCATCGAACGCCAGGGTGACGACGCGGGCCGCGCTGACTGGTTGGGCGTCCCCACGTCCATGACCCCCTCAAATCGAACGATCTCAGCGCAATTCGCCTGCCCGTGATCTGCGGCCACACGGAAATCCGCTGAATGGTCGAAGGCGCCGTGGGGCGTCCGGCAAGGGGAGAGATCCATGAGCGGATTCAACAGCAACGATCTTGTTTCGCCCGGCGGGATCGTGCAGGGCGCCGAGGGCATGGAGGCCGTTGCCCGCCTGCTCGCGCAGAGCCAGGCATTGCTCGTCGCGCTGCGCGCCGGCGACGACGGCGGCGACCCGTGGGCAGGTGTCCACCCGGTCGAGCCGCCAAAAAGTCCATCGGCGGGGCCAGCGGTCATTCCTCACGGAAGCCTCACGCCGCGCATGCGCGACGTGCTGCGGCTGCTGGCGCAAGGCCAGTCCAACAAGGAGATCGCCCGGACGCTCGTGCTCGAGCCGGGCACGGTCCGTTGCCATGTCGGGGCCATCCTGCGTGTCCTGAACGCCCGCAACCGCACGGAGGCGGCGGTGATGTTCGAGCGCAGCCTGGTCGAGACGTCTCGGGCGCCGCGCTAGGGTTCATCGGATCCGCCCCCGGCCGTCGAGTCGGATCACGCGGTCGGCGCTGGCGATCGTCTGCGGACGATGCGCGACGATGATCCGCGTCAGGCCCAGGGCGCGGATCGATGCATTCACAGCCTCCTCGCGGGCCAGGTCCAGGTGACTGGTCGCCTCGTCGAGGAAGAGCAGGCGCGGGCGACGATAGAGTGCGCGGGCGATGAGCAAGCGCTGCAACTGGCCGCCCGAGAGCGCGGCGCCCATGTCGCCGACCAGCGTCTCGTATCCCATCGGCATGCGCTCGATGTCGTCGTCCAGGCAGGCCAGGCGCGCGCAACGTGCCGCGCGGTTGCGGTCCGGCCGGGCCTCGAAGAGACAGATGTTGTCGACGATGGAGCCGGCGAATATCCGGTCGTCCTGCATCACGGAGGCCACGGCCGATCGGTAGTGGCGCAGGCCCAGCCGGCGCAGCGGATGGCCCCCGGCTTCCACGCTGCCTTGCGTCGGCTGGAGCAGTCCGAGCATCAGCCTCACGAGCGTCGACTTGCCGCACCCGGACGGGCCGACGATGGCGACCGATTCGCCCGCGCGGATCGTGAACGACAGGTCCTCGATGATGTAGGGGTCGTTCTCCGAGTAGCGGTACGACAGGCCGTGCACGGCGAGGCTCGCATCGAAGTCCGTGGGGCGGGCGCATGGCGCGGTTGTGTCTTCCTCCGGCGTGGCCTGCAGAACGTCGCCGACCCGGTCGCGGTGCAGCGCCAGCATCCGGAAATCCATCGCCTTGTCGATGAACGAGACGGTGCGCTGCGTGAACTGCATCTTGTAGGCGATGAACGTCAGGAGCATCCCCACCGACAGCGCGTGACCGGGCGAGCCGCTGCCCACCATGCGCGACGCGAGCCAGAGGGCGGCGATGTTCTCCACGCCGAAAATGACGCCTTGGCCGGCCTGGCGCAACGTCCCCAGCCATTCGCGGCGAAGCCCCGCGTTGGCGCGCTGCGTGGCGAGGGCCTGCCAGTGCGTGGCGCGCTGGCCTGCCATGCCCAATACCTTGATGCTCTGCATCCCGCGCACCGTCTCGAGCAGGTGGTTGCCTTCGCGTGCCGACTGCTCGATCTCGGACTCCGTGGCGCGTTGCGTGGGGACCAGGAGCGCCCCTCGCAGCGCCGCGTAGGCCAGCGCAGCCGCGAGCCCGAGGCCGGCCAGGCCGGGCGCCAGCGCCACCATCGCCACCAGCGTCGTCAGCGCCATGCAGCCATCGAAGATGGCCTCCAGCGAGCCCCGCGTCAGCGTCCTCTCGATGGCCTTCAGCGAGTCGAAGCGGGACAACACGTCGCTCGCCTGGCGCTTGAAGAACCACTGCATCGGCAGGCCAACCAGGTGATGGAACAGGTTGACGGCCAGTTGCAGGTTGAGCGTCGAGCCGACGGTGGCCAGCAGCCAGGACCGCAGCATGGCGAGGCCGCACTGCAGCAGCGTCAACGCGAGGAAGCCCTGGCACAGCGCAGTGACGAAATGCCGGTCCGAGTCGGTCGCCGATTCGTCGACCACCCACTGCATCAGCAACGGCCCGGCCAGCGTGAGGATCTCCAGCGCCAGCGCCAGCGCGGCGGCCTGCGCCACGCGCCAGTAAAGGGCATGCAGGGGTCCGATGATCCTGCGCAGCGACGCGCCTGGCTCCTTGCGGCGCAACGCGAACTGCGCCGCGGGTGCGAGCTCGAGGACCACGCCCGTGAAATGCGTCGACGCCTCGGCCAGACTCATCCGGGACTGCCCGCGCACGGGGTCGTGCAGCGTGAGGCGGCGGCGGCCGATCGCGGTCAGGACCACGAAGTGGTTGAAGTCCCAGTGCAGGATGCAAGGCAGTCGCAACGACGCCAGGTGGTGGAGCTCGGCGCGCAGCGCACGGCTGGCCAGCTGCAGTCCCGCGGCCAGGCGCCGCAGGTCGGTCAGCGAGGTTCCCCTCAGCGACGCGGAATGGTTCTCGCGAAGCGCCGCCAGGCCCACGTGGTTGCCGTGATGCGCGGCCACCATGGCCATGCAGGCGAGCCCGCATTCGGCCGCCTCGGTCTGCAGGATGAGGGGCGTGCGCGTGCGCCCTATGGGTAGCAGGCCCATGGTCAGGCCCCTTCGCTTGGGCGTTCCGCCGCCCGGAGCAGCCAGGCGGTCAGGCTCCGCGATCCAAATTCGAGCTCCCCGTCGAATGGCCTGCCGTCCGTTGTGCCGGCGCCGGGGCGCAGCGGGCTGGACAGGCGAACGACCAGCAGTTCCATGCCCGGCGCCGCCACCCCCAGCCCTCGCTGCAGCACCGTGCCGACGAGCGCCCCGGGGTCCGGACCTGCGCGGCCCGGCACGCGCAGGCGGAACGTCTCGCCCTTCCGGAGGAAGCGCGCCGCGCGTTCCGGCACCGTCAGCCGGGCCAGCCATTCGTCCGACGCGGTACCGGGCACAAGGACGCCCTGCACGCGCGCGCTGCGCGTGACGTCGACACCGAACGCGATGCAGAGGAAGGCGAGCGCCAGGCCGGCCACCGCGGCCGTCAGCCACGGCGGCGTGCGGCAGTCCAGCGTGGGCACGACCTGCGCGCTGGTCGCGCAGCGCGCGGCCAGGGCCTGCTTGCGGAACTCGAACATGGCCATCGGGTGGTCCTCCGGTCGGCGCGTGCACAACTTGGGGTGCGACGGGAAGACTCTAGCCGGCCACCACGGGCCCGCGCATCTGCCATTCGGCGCCGGCGCCTATGCCATCCAGTCGATGTGCCGTCGCGGGCTTGCGATCCCAATGGAGTTCGCCCGAGATCAGGTTCGGGACGCGGGCCGGATTCGAACAGGGGCCGAACGACCGCGCGCCATGACTCGATCGCCCCCAAATCAACCCAAGGAGTTCCTCATGAAGCAGATCGATATCGTCCGTGCGTGGAAGGACGAAGCCTATCGCGCGAGCCTCAGCGACACCGAACGCAGCGCCCTTCCCGCGCATCCGTCCGGCACGGTGGTGCTGCACGACACCGAGACCGACCTGGTCGGCGGCGGCATGCGGCCGCTCACGCTGATCAACCACTGCCCGACGTTCATGATCAATCAGCCGGCCTGCGGCGGCATGTGACGTCGACCCGCCCGGCCGCGCGCGCGAGCGGGCGCCGGGCACCATGCATTGCGCACAGTACAGCTCCAGGAGGATGACATCCCATGTCGATCTCGCTTCGCGAGGGAGTGGCGACGGCGCTGGGCCCCTGGATGGAACGTGGCCTCGCCCGCGTGCGCACGGCGTGGGCGGCGTGCGACGCGCATGTCGACGACGCGCGCGCCTGGCCTTCGCTGCGCGCCACGCTCGCCGATCGCCTTGTCGCCAGCGGCGCGCGGGTGCTGGCGCTGGAACTGGCCGCCGCGCGCCTGCAAGGGCAATTGAACGACGTCGGACCGGGCGATCGACTGTGCGCGTTCGTCACGCGCCTGGCCGAGCCGGCGCGCAGGTCTGCGCTGTTCGACGAATATCCGTTGCTGCTCGAGCGCGTCGACGGCGCGGTCGACGACTGGGCCCGATTCGTGGCGCGGTTCCTGGCTCACCTCAAGGGAGACCAGTCGCGTCTGGCGGATGGAATGCCGGGCCATTGCCACGACGATCGCCTGGTCGACATCGCGGCCACCGGCGGCGATCCGCACGCGGGCGGCAGCGTCGTGCTGGTCCTGCGATTCGAATCGGGGCGCCGCATCGTCTACAAGCCGCGTCCGGGCGCGCTGGACGTGCATTTTGCGGCCCTCCTGCGCTGGATCGAGGCGCGCTCACCCGGGTGGAATTTCCGCACGCCGCACACCCTCCATGCCGGCGACCATTCCTGGTCGGAATTCATCGAGGCGCGGCCGTGCCGAGAGCCCGGCGAACTGACGCGCTTCTACCGGCGCCAGGGGCGGCTGCTGGCAATCCTGCACGCCATTGATGCCGCGGACTTGCACTTCGAGAACATCGTCGCCGCCGGCGAGCACCCGGTGCTCGTGGATCTCGAGGCCTTGTTCCATCCGGACCTCGCGGGCCAGGCGGAGACCCGCCAGCGCGACATCGGAACACGCGCGATGCGCGACTCGGTGCTGCGCCTGGGCCTCCTGCCGTGGCGGCTGCGCGCGGGCGCCGACGGACCCCTGATGGACGTCGGCGGCCTCAGCGCCCCGGCTGGACAGACGTCCGCGGCGCCGGTGCTGGTGCCCGAATGGAATGCCGACCTCGACCTGCATTTCGTGCGCCGGCACGTGCCCATCGGCGGCGCGGGCCACCTGCCCACGGGCGCTGGCCGCCCGTCGCCAGCGGGCGACCACGTCGACGAGATCGCGGCGGGCTTCGACGAGGCCTATCGGCTGCTGCTGCGCGAACGCACCGCGCTGCGGGCGCCGGACGGTCCGATCCACGCGTTCGCCGACGATGCCATCCGCGTCGTGCTGCGACCGTCGCAGTTCTACTTCGACCTGCTGGAGACCTGCCGGCATCCCGACTTCCTGCGCTGCTCCGCGGCGCGCGATGCGGTGTGGAAGAGCCTGGGCAGGGCAACGCCAGGCGTCGGGCCGGCCGATGGCCAGGTCGAGGCGGAACGCCAGTCGCTGGAACGCGGCGACATCCCCCTCTTCCATGTGCAGGTGACGACGCGCGATCTGCTCGCGGGACCGCGGACCATCGTGCGCGGCTTCCTTGCCGAGGCACCGCTGGACCGCGTGCTGCGCAGGATCGGCGACCTGGGCGAGGACGACCTGGCACGACAACAGGGGGTCCTCCGCGCGTCGCTGGCCACGCTGACCCCGCCCGGTGCCACGCGTACCGTCATGCCTGCCGTCACGCGCGCCCGCGCGCCGCGGGCTCGTGCAGCCGCGGCGGTACGCGCTGCCTCGGCGACCCCGCTGGACCTGGCCTGGCGCGCCGCCCGGACGCTGCAACGGCAAGCCTTCCACGACGATGGGCAAGCGACCTGGCTGGACCGGGTTGCGGGCGCCGATGGCCGGGCGGACGTCCTGCCCCTGGGCGTCGATGTCTACGACGGCCTGCCCGGCGTGATCCTGTTCCTGGCGCAGATGGACCGCCTCAGGCCGGACCACGGCCTGCGCACGCTGGCCGAGGCGGCGTTGCAGGCCTGGCTGGTCGCCGAGCGCCCATGGGGTCATCAGGATCGCGCCATCGGGGCCTTCGTGGGCTGGGGCGGCAGCCTCTACGTGCTCGCGCACCTCGCCAGCCTCTGGCAGCGCGCGGACCTCCTGTCCGAGGCCGAGGCCCGGCTCGACGCGCTGCCACGGCTCATCGAGTCGGACGTGTCGTTCGACCTCGTCTCAGGCAGCGCGGGATGCCTGATGGCGCTGCTCAGCCTGCATCATGCGGGCCGGAGTCCACGCAGCCTGCAACTCGCGACGGCCTGCGGGGAACGCCTGCTGCGCGCCGCGCAGCCGCAGGCCGTGGGCGTGGCCTGGTCGACCAGCGCCGCGACCGCGCCGCTCGGCGGGCTGTCACACGGCGTGTCGGGCATGGCGATGGCGCTGCTCGCGCTCGAACGCGCGACCGGATCGCGCCGATTCCGGCAGGTGGCCACGCAGGCGCTGGCCTACGAGCGCAGCCTGTTCGATCCCGCGCGCGGCAACTGGCGCGACCTGCGCGCCGCGCCCGCCGAGCGGCACGGTCGCCTCGAATGGCGGTGTTCCGGCCACTGGTGCCACGGTGCGCCCGGCATCGGCATGGCACTCCTGGGCTCCCTCGACATCCAGGACGACCCGGGCACGCGCGAGGAAATCGAGACGGCGTTGCGCGTGAGCCTTCGGCGTTCGCCGACCGCCGGCCACGGCCTTTGCCACGGCGCGCTCGGCAACCTGGAGATCGGGCTTCAGGCCCGGCTGCAGGGGCTGTGCCCGCACTTTGAGCAGCCCGTTCGCCGGCGGGCGGCGGGCGTGCTGCACGAGATCGACGTGTCAGGCGGCCGCAGCGGCCCCGGTGACGGCGTCACCTCGCTGGGCCTGATGGCCGGACTGGCGGGCATCGGATACGGGCTGCTTCGCCTGGCCGATCCGCAGGGGGTGCCTTCGGTCCTGCTGCTCGAGCCGCCCCGCGCTCGGGGGCCGTGCGCCGGCCAGTGAAGCGCGCCTTCCTGCCGGTCACCTGCTACCGCCCGGCCGGGCCTCCTTGCATCCCGCCAACGCGCCAGGAAGTCTCGAGCCAACTTCCACTCTCGCTCAATATCGTCCTGATTCACTTCATTCGAACACTCTGATCGCCTGTCGCAAAGTGGTCGCCAGCACTGTCGTGATCGGTACCACCGAATGGCAGGCGCTCGCGAAGGACGGTTCATGTCGCTCGCCATTGGTCAACGGAGCGGGAGCCGAACTGCCGAAAGGCGCGTCATGTCCTACACCGCAGTGGCTGGTCAGGTAGCCTGCCGGAATGCGGTCATGGGTGACCGCGGCTTGTGGCCGCTGGCGATGCTCCGTTGAGCTGGTTCATGCTTCGATTGGAACGTGGAAGTCGATGAAGGAACCCGCCTTCTGCGGATCGAAGCGACCATCGTAGAGTTCAAAGTCAGGCCCATCGGCGACCTTCAAGCCGGATGCCGGAATCAGTTCGCCCCAGATGTGCGCCATGGCATGCTTGAGCTGCGGATGCAGCGCGGTGCCGTTGAGCGCAATGCGGAACACCACGTAGATCGCGGCCGGGATCTCCATCGTTACGAAGCCGGGCGGAGGGTCACACGCGGGCGCGACGCCGACACCAGCCATGTATTGGAAGGAACCTTCGGCGCGGTCGATGCCGGAGACGACCCCATAGGTTGCCCAACTCGCGACCTGACCAGCGAACGGCAGAGCGCCAACCAGCGCGGACCACAGCTGCGGAATCTCGGCCTTGGTGACCTCATCGAACCGGCGCGCTGGTCCGGCCACGCTGAATGCGGCGATCGCGACGGACCCGGGTAGGCGGACGACGGGCGTGCTTTGCGCGGGAGGGAGCGTCATGGGATATTGCCCTTCAATGGGTTCGACGGCGAATCCGCTGCGGAATCGCCCAGGTGAGACGCCGAACAAGCGCTTGAACGCGCGTGTAAACGCCTCCTGGGACTCAAAGCCGCAATCGAACGCCAGGTCGACGAGCTGGAGGTCGGGCTCGTCGCAGAGCCGTCGCGCCCCGCGAACAAGCCGGCGGCCGCGCACGTGGGCCATGACGCTGCGGCCCATGCGCGCGGTGAACAGCCGCGAGAAGTGATACGGCGACAAGCCGGCCCGCGCTGCGACCTGTTCAAGCGTCAACGGTTGGTCGAGCTGCTGCTCGATCCAGGCGACGACGGCTGGGAACGGGTCGCTGGCGATAGGTGACGTGCTGTCCATGGGGCCATCATGTCGAAGGTGCGGCTGCGTGTCCTGACCGAACTTGCTGCTGCGAAAAGGGCGACCGCTGGCGACGAAACGTACCTTGACCCTGCAACGGAAGCTTCCGGGCAGACCGCCCGAAAATCGTCATCGGCGACCAGCAAGTATTCACGCGGCGCCACTGCCGACGCGGATGTCTCGGAAGCCGTCGAGAACGCCTTCTCGAATCCGCCGATGCGACTGGAGGTCCCCAGCGCGATCGATGCCCTGCGCATCCCTGTCAAGGCCACCGGATTGGGCGACACGCGGACGTTGATCATTCCGGTCGCGCCGACGATCTCCTGGGAGGCCGGGCCCGAGGTCCGGCGCGACATGGACATCGCGAACGGGATGATCCGGATTTCGGTCGGTCTCGAAGAGTCGTCCGATCTGCTGCAGGATTTCGAACGGGTGCCGAGATTGGCCTGGGGCAGTGGAGGGCTCGGCGCAGGCTGGAAGCGGAAGCCTTCGACGAGGCATGCACCCCCTCGCCGCCCGAATTCCCACCCATCACGTCGCCGGGCACTCGCTCCCCACCCCGAACGACGTCCCGGCCTGCGGCGCGTCCGGTGGCGGGAACGCGCTGCGGAAGGTGAAGGCCGCCTCGGTCGGCCCGTCCCGGCGCAGGCGTTCCAGTTTCGCGATGGCCTCCTCCACCGACGGGCGGCGGCCCTGGGGTACCCACCAGAGCACCACGTAGGCGTCCTTCATGCGCAGGAACCACTCCTTGCGGCGCCGCATGATCTCGACGTGCGCCGACCCGTAGACGTACTGGTCCAGCGACGCCACGTCGCGCCAGACCGACATGTTGACCAGCACGTCGTCGCCCATCGGCCGAAAGGCCGTGGCGTCGCCCTCTTCGGTCTGCAGGCGCCAGACGAACCCCGGCGCGCTCTCCGCCAAGGCGTTGATGCGGTCGAGGTTGGCCACGAAGTCCGCCATCCCGGGGGACTCCAGCGGCTCGGTCAGGGTGGCGATGTTGAGCTGGGCGAGTTCGTAGGCGGACATCGGGGCTTCCTGTCGATGCGACCCACGGAATCTAGCAGGATCGTCCCCTGCCCTCGCGCGACCGGCATTCGCCCTGGAGCCGCCCGCACGCCATGGCCGCCGGCCCGGCCTTCCATCCCCCGTTCGAAGCGCGCGCGACGCCGGCGCGTCCGCCGCCCCCCGCCAGCGTCTATGATCCGCCCTGAATGCAACAGCAGCCAGTGGAGGCAGCCATGTCATTGATGGGGTTCATCAAGAAACAGTTCATCGACGTCATCGAGTGGCAGGAGCCGGGCGACGGCATCCTCGCATGGCGCTATCCGATGCAGGACAACGAGATCCAGAACGGCGCCCGGCTGACGGTGCGAGAGTCGCAGGCCGCGTTGTTCGTCAACGAGGGCCGCGCGGCCGACGCGTTCGGGCCCGGCCTGTACACGCTGAACACGCACACGCTGCCGCTGCTCACCAACCTGATGAACTGGGACAAGCTGTTCGCGTCCCCGTTCAAGAGCGACGTCTACTTCTTCAGCACCCGGCTGCAGGTCGACCAGCGCTGGGGCACGCCGCAGCCCGTCACGCTGCGCGACAAGGATTTCGGCGCGATCCGCATCCGCGCGTTCGGCAACTACTCGTGGCGCGTCGCCGACCCCAAGCTGTTCCAGCAGCAGGTCTCGGGCACGCGCGACCGCTACACCGCCGAGGAGATCGATGGCCAGCTGCGCGGGCTCGTGCTGCAGCACCTGTCCGACGCGGTCGCCCAGAGCGGCATCCCGTTCCTGGACCTGGCCGCCAACCAGGTGGAGTTCGCCACGCAGATCAAGGCCGCCGTCGGGCCGGCGTTCACGGCCCTGGGCCTGGCCCTGGACACCGTGACGGTGCAGAACGTCTCGCTGCCCGACGAACTGCAGAAGATCCTCGACCAGAAGATCGGCATGGGCATGGTCGGCCAGAACATGGGCGCGTTCATGCAGTACCAGACCGCGCAGTCGATTCCGAAGTTCGCGGAGAGCGCGGGCGAAGGCGGCGGCGGCATCGCCGGCAGCGCGATGGGCCTGGGCGCGGGCGTGGCCCTCGGCCAGGTGCTCGCGGGCAACATCGCGCAAGGCCTGGGCACGGGCATCGCCACGGCCGCGGCGGCCAGCGGCGAACACCCGCCGGTGCAGGACGTGATGGCGCTGATCGAGAAGCTGGGCGACCTGAAGGCCAAGGGCATCCTCACCGAGGAAGAGTTCCAGGCCAAGAAGACCGAGCTGCTGAAGAAGCTGTGATGGCCCGTGTCGCCATCCTCGGCGCTACCGGCGGGCGTCGCGCGTGAGCACGCACGCTCGTGAGCGGCGTGCGAAGGTGGTCGCCTGATGGCCACCGCCCCGCAGCGCGCCTGGCGTGCGGCGTGTCCGAACTGCGGCGCGCCGGTCGAGTTCCTGTCCTCGGCATCGGCCAGCGCGGTGTGCGGCTTCTGCCGCAGCACGCTGGTGCGCGACGGCGAGGCGCTGCGCAAGATCGGCACCAGCGCCGAGGTCTTCGACGACTTCACGCCGCTGGCGATCGGCGCCAGCGGCAGCTACCAGGGCACGGCCTTCATGCTCGTCGGCCGCCTGCAGTTCGGCACCGATGACGGGCCCTGGAACGAGTGGCACGCGCTGTTCGACAACGGCCGCAGCGGCTGGCTGTCGGAGGACAACGGCCGCTACGTGTTCGCGTTCGACGCCCCCGCACCCGCGGACGCGCCGCGACCCGAGCGGCTGCAGGCCGGCGCGCGCGTCACCGTCGACGGGCGGCCCTGGAGCGTCGCCTCCGTCGTCCAGGCGAAGCTGCTGGCCGCGCAGGGCGAACTGGTTCAGCCGCCGCCGGCCGGCCGCGCGATCGTCGTCTGCGACCTGCGCAACACCGCCGACGAGGTGGCCACGCTGGAGGCCGTCGACGCCGCGACCCTGACCTGGTCCATCGGCCGTTCGGTGCGCCTGGCCGACCTCAAGATGGCCGGCCTGCGCGAGGCCGGCATCGCCGGCGCGGGCGAGAAGACGATCCAGGCGCAGTCGCCGCCCTGCCCCAATTGCGGCGCGCCACTGAAGATCACGTTGGCGACGACGCAGTCGGTGGTGTGCGACAGCTGCAAGTCGGTGGTGGACCTGTCCAAGGGCATCGGCCCGGACATGGCGCACTACGCACAGCTCAACCGCATGGAGCCGGGCATCCCGCTGGGCCGCACCGGCACGCTGCCGATCCCCAGCGGCGCGGCGGCGCTGCCGTGGCAGGTGGTGGGCTACACGGAGCGCATGGAGCTGATGGGCGGCGGCGACGAGGCCGAGGCCTGGCGCGAATACCTGCTCTACAACCGCACCGAAGGCTTCGCCTTCCTCGTCGACACCAACGAGGGGTGGAGCGTGGTGCGCGTGCTCACCGGCGCGCCCGAGGTCGCCGGCGACACGGCGAAGTGGTACGGCACCACGTATCGGCGGCGCTGGACCTACGCGTCCGAGACCACCTACGTGCTGGGCGAGTTCTACTGGAAGGTCGAGGCCCGGCAGCGCACGCAGCACGAGGACTACGAAGGCTCGGCCAGCGGCCACCGCGCATTCCTGAGCAAGGAGAGCACGGCCAGCGAGACCACCTGGTCGGCCGGCGAATCGATTCCCGCGGCGATGGTCGCGAGCGTGTTCGGCCTCGGCACCGAGCAGGCGGCGCAGTTGCAGCGCGCCGGCGGCCCGCCGTCGCTCGGCTCGCTCGTCGGGCCCGGCCGGATGATCTCCTGGCCCGTGCTGCTGGTGCTGCTGATCGTGGTGATCCTGCTGCTGGCGATGTGCAGCCACGATTCCTGCAGCGACGTGCGGCGCGCGTTCGGATCGAACAGCCTGGAGTACCAGCAGTGCAAGTCACGCGCGGCCGCCGGAACAGGTGCCTACTACGGCACCGGCGGCGCCTGGGGCGGATATTCCTCCGGCGGCGGCGGGCACAAGTAGCCCGTTGCGGCACCATCGCGACATTCAATCGAAGGAGCAGGCAATGACAACACCCGAATGGCTCAGGCCCGACGTGATCGGCGGCACGGTGCTCTACGCCGTGATCGGCGTCGTCGTGTTGTGGATGGCCTTCGTCGTCATCGACAAGATCACGCCCTACAAGCTGTGGGAGCAGATCGTCGAGGAGAAGAACATCGCGCTGGCCATCATGGTCGGCTCGATGTTCATCGCGCTCGGCATGATCATCGCCGCGGCGATCCACGGTTGATGGAGCTGGGCTCCGGGGACGGCGGGCGGGCGGCCGCGGCGCCGCGCGTCGGCCCGGGCGAGCTCGCGCTGCTCGCCTCGGTGTTCGTGGTGGCCGCCTGCGGCCTGGTCTACGAGCTGTGCGCCGGCGCACTCGCCAGCTACCTGCTGGGCGACTCGGTGCTGCAGTTCTCCACCGTCATCGGCACCTACCTGTTCGCGATGGGCCTGGGCTCGTGGGCCTCGCGCCATGTGCACGCCGGGCTGGCGACGATGTTCGTGCGGGTCGAGCTGATCGTCGGCGTGATCGGCGGGCTGATGCCCGCTGCGCTGTTCGCCGCGCACGCCACGCTGCCGGCGGCCAGCCTGCTGTCGTTCAAGGTGCTGCTGTACGGCCTGGTCACGCTGGTGGGCATCGGCGTCGGGCTCGAGATCCCCATCGTGCTGCGCCTGCTCGACCGTCACCTGAAGGGGCGCGACAGCCTGTCCACGCTGGTGTCGCAGGTGCTCACCTTCGACTACCTCGGCGCGCTGGTGGTCTCGGTGGCGTTCCCGCTGCTGCTGGTGCCGCACCTGGGCATCGTGCGCTCGGGCATCTTCTTCGGCCTGCTCAACACGCTGGTGGCGATCTGGTCGCTGTGGCTGTTCCGCGCCGACATCCCGCACTGGCGCCGGCTCGGCGCGCAGTGCGGCGCGATCTTCGCGCTGCTGGTGGCCGCGATGGCCGCCGGCGACCTGCTCACCACCTGGTCGGAGGACCGCTTCTACGGCCCCGGGGTGGTGCTGCACGAGTCCACGCCCTACCAGCGCATCGTCGTCACCTCGCAGGGCGACACGCTGCGGCTGTTCCTCAACGGCAACCTGCAGTTCAACTCGAAGGACGAGTACCGCTACCACGAGGCGCTGGTGCACCCCGCGATGGCCGGCTACGGCGCGCCGCGGCGCGTGCTGGTGCTGGGCGGCGGCGACGGGCTGGCGATCCGCGAGATCCTGAAGTACCCGTCGGTGGAACAGGTCACGCAGGTCGAGCTCGATCCGGAGATGACCCGGCTATTCTCCACCGAGCCGGCGCTGGTGGCGCTGAACCGCCACGCGTTGGCCTCGCCCAGGGTGCGCATCGTCAACGCCGACGCCTTCGCCTGGCTGGAGCAGCACGACGACCAGTACGACGTCATCGTGGTGGACTTCCCCGACCCGAGCAACTACGCGCTCGGCAAGCTGTACTCCACGAGCTTCTACGAGCTGGTGGACCTGCACCTGGCCGCGAGCGGCTACGCCGTCGTGCAGACCACCTCGCCGCTGGTGGCGCGGCGCAGCTTCTGGACCGTGGCGACGACGCTGGAGACCGCGGGCCTGCACATCGTGCCGTACCACGTGCACGTGCCCAGCTTCGGCGAATGGGGCTTCATCATCGCCAGCCACCGGCCGTGGGTGCCGCCGCGCGCCCTGCCCGCCGGCCTGCGCTTCCTGACCCTGCCCGGCCTGCAGGCGCTGCTCGACTTCCCGCCGGACATGGCGCGGGTGCCGGCGGAGCCGAACCGGCTGTCGAACCAGACCCTCGTCCGGACGTTCGAAGAGGAATGGGGCAAGGTTCATGATTGACGGCCCCCACGCTCGCTGGCGCTCGCTGCCCCCCGGGGGGGAGCTCCGCGACGGGCCCGGCGGAGCCGGATCCCGCGCTCCCTTGGATGGCGGTGCCGGCGGATCCGCGCCGGCGGCGGCAACGCGTCATCCCGACCCCGCCATGCCCCGGACGCCATCGGCCACGCGCCGTGGATTTCTCGGTGCCGCGCTGGCCGCGCCGGCCCTGGTGAGCGGCTGCGCGAAGCCCGACGACTGGCGCACGCGTGTCGACGGCCGCTGGATCGGCGACAACGCGGCCCTGGGCCATCGCGTGCGGGACGCGGCCGCGCACCCGCCGGCGGGCGCCCGCGCGCGGCGCTGCGACGTACTGGTGGTCGGCGCCGGCATCGCCGGTCTGGCGGCGGGGCGCGCGCTGCAGCGCGCGGGCATCGAGGACTTCGTGGTGCTGGAGCTGGAGGACGCTGCCGGCGGCAACAGCCGCGGCCATGAGATGCAGGGGCTGCGCTGTCCGCTCGGCGCGCACTACCTGCCGCTGCCAGGTCCGGCCGCAGCCGACATCCAGGCCTGGCTGGTGGAGATCGGCCTCGCGCGGCAGACCCCGTCCGGCCCGAAGTGGGACGAGCGCCAGCTGTGCCACAGCCCGCAGGAGCGCCTGTTCATCGGCGGGCGCTGGCAGGACGGCCTGCTGCCCGCCGTCGCGCCCGCCTCGGCCACGCAGGCCCAGTACCGACTGCTGGCCCGGGCCATCGCGGATGCCGGCCGGCTCGGCTTCGCGCTGCCCACCGCGCGCGCGCCCTGGACGCCCGCGCATGCCGCGCTCGACGCCGTCACCGCCGCACACTGGTTGCGCGCCCAGGGCATCGTCGATCCGCTGGTGCTGGCCTACCTCGACTATTGCTGCCGCGACGACTACGGCGCGGGCGCCGACACCGTCTCGGCCTGGGCCCTGGTGCACTACTTCGCGAGTCGCCACGGCTTCGCGGCCCCCGGCGACGACAGCAACGACCGCGACCCGGTGCTCACCTGGCCCGACGGCAACGCGCCGCTGGTGCAGGCGCTGCGCCAGCCGTTCGCCGATCGCGTGCAGGCCGGGCGCGCCGCGTTCCGCATCGACGAGGGCCTGCAGGACGTCACCGCCTGGGCCTTCGCCGGCGCCGATGTCGAACGCTGGACGGCGCGCCACGTGATCGTTGCCACGCCGCTGTTCGTCGCCGCGCGCGTGCTCGCCGCGCCGCCGCCCGCGCTCGTCGCGGTCGCCCGCATGCAGCGCCGCGCGCCGTGGATGGTGGCCAACCTGCGGTTGGACGCCCTGCCGCTGGACCGCGTCGGCGCGCCGCTGTCATGGGACAACGTGATCCACGGCAGCCCGTCGCTGGGTTACGTCGACGCGCAGCACCAGAGCCTGGCGCGCGTGGTCGGACCGCGCCTGCTCACGGCGTACTGGGCGTTCCCGGACCGCGATCGTGCGCGGCTGCTGGCGCTGTCCTGGCAGGACGCCACCCAGTTGGTCCTCGACGACCTGCGCGCGGTGCACCCCGACCTGTCCGAACGACTGCAGCAGGTGGACATCGTGCGCCACGGCCATGCGATGGCTATCCCGGCGCCGGGCCTGCGTTCGAGCGCGGCGCTGGCCGCGCTGCCCGAGGCCGCGCGGCGCATCAGCTTCGCCCATGCCGACCTGTCGGCCTACTCGGTGTTCGAGGAGGCGTTCACGCGCGGCGACGACGCCGGCCGCCGCGCGGCACGAGCGCTGGGACGCGTGGCCGCCTAGCCACGCGCCGCGCGGCTTTACCCGTCAGCAACACGCTGCGACGCGATTGCCGCACGTCCGGTGCCGATCGCGCCTGACGACTCGTTACGTCGCGTGGCGAATGCGCCGGCGCGCGGCCCCGAGCAACGAGGCCGCAAGACCGGCAACAAATCGTGACGCGACGTACAGGATGCCCGCGGGCATGACGCTTGCCACGATGCACACCATGCCCGGCCGTCGTTGCCGAGCCGCACCGGACGGAGGAACTCTTCCGCACCTGTCAGCGACGGTTCAACAACGACGGTTCCGGGCGACGTAAGGTCCTTCCAGGGCGAGCATCCCTCCATGCAACAGCTCGCCGGACCGCGTGACAGCCCTTCACAAAACCACCTCAGGAGTGAGTCAATGATTCAACACAAGTCGCTCGCGATCAACGCGCTGGCAGCCGCCGCCGCCCTCGCGTTCATCGGTACCGCCGCCGCGCAGACCAACGAGACCTACAACCCCTCGGACTACATCCTGCTCAATGGCAGCGCCATCAAGCCCGATTCGAAGTTCCCCGAGGACAAGATCGGCTATGGCGGCGGCATCAAGTTCGGCATCCCGCTGTCGCCCAGCTGGGACCTGCAGATCGGCGGCAACTACGCCCAGTCCAAGAACAACGGCATCAAGATGCACGAGTACCTGGCAGGTGTCGACGCGCTGTACCTGTTCACGCCGGCGGGCTTCCGTCCGTTCGTGCTGGCCGGCGTCGGCGTGTCGCGCGACGGCATCACCGACCCGAGCGTGGGCAGCTTCCGCCGCACCGCGCCCTACGCGAACCTGGGCCTGGGCTTCCAGTACAAGATCACGCCGACGCTGGGCCTGCAGGCCGACGTCCGCGAAGTCGCCTCGTTCTACCGCGACCGCATCAACCAGTACGACATGAAGCACGCGGCCAACACCTACGCCAACGTCGGCCTGACCTGGGCGTTCGGCGGCCCGCCGGCCCCGCCCGTGGTGCCGGTGGTCACGAGCACGCGCACGACGGAGACGACGGTCGCCACGACCCCGCCGCCGCCGCCGCCCGCCCCGGTGGTCATCGCGCCGCCCCCGCCGCCGCCCGCCCCGGTGATGAAGAAGTACACGCTGTCGGCCAGCGAGCTGTTCGGCTTCGACAGCGCCAAGCTGGGCCCGAACCAGCCCAAGCTCGATGAAGTCGCCTCGACGATGAACGCCAACGCCGACATCGCCAGCGTGACCATCGTCGGCTACACCGACCGCCTCGGCAGCAACGCCTACAACCAGAAGCTGTCCGAACAGCGCGCGAACTCCGTCAAGGCCTACCTGCAGGGCAAGGGCGTCGCCGCCAATCGCCTGACCGCGGTCGGCAAGGGCGAAGCCGATCCGGTGGTCGAGTGCAAGGACGAGAAGAAGCGCCCGGCGCTGATCAAGTGCCTGGAGCCGAACCGCCGCGTCGAGATCGAACCGGTGACGTTCACCAGGCAAGTGAACTGATCCGACTTCCCGTCTGATCGTTCGAAGGGCCCGCAGGCTTCGGCTTGCGGGCCCTTTCTGCGTCATGCAGCCCTGCAGGGGCCGGGCCGGCGACGCGTCCCGCCGGTGTCGCGGTGCGCGTGGACAAGACCGCGCCGGTCGCAGTACATTCCTGTTCGTCCCATGATCTGCGGGCGCGACGACGGCGGGCCCGTGCGGCGTCGGCCGCGGGGCATGATGCGAGGTCGGCAGCCAACAGAATTCCTGGATCCTCCAGGAGGATGTCCATGAGCCCGGCGTTGAGAATCGACATGACGAGACCGTCCTGGGCGCTGTTCCTCTGCCTGGCGCTGGCGTCCTGCGCGCATGCACCGGCCCCTGTCGCCGCGAGCGAGCCGATCTTTTCCGATTCGAGCTTCGCCCCGCCGTCCCAGCCGGTCGATGCCGCGGACATCTTCAGGGTGAGCCCGGAGATGCGTGCCTACCTGGGCTCCCGGGTCGCCGAGGAAGTCGGCAAGCATGGCCAGGCGCACGGGCTGATGGAAGCGTTGTTCACGGATCGCCGCCTGCAGCTTGCCTACGACGCGGAATTCACGCGCACCGCCGCGCAGGCGTTCGAGGCACGCGCGGGCAACTGTCTCTCCCTGGCCATCGTGACCGGTGCCATGGCCAAGGAACTGGGACTGTCCGTGCGCTACCAATCCGTCGAGACCAGCGAGCATTGGGAACGCGACGGCGATCTCATGGAGCTCGTCGGGCACGTGAACGTCTCGGTCGGGATGCCGCTTCCCAAGCTGCGTACCTGGGGCTTCGCGTCGGACTGGTGGACGGTCGACTTCCTGCCGCCCTCGGAAATCAAGGGCCAGGTGACGCGACCGATCTCCGAGTCCCGCATCGCCGCGATGTTCATGAACAACCGGGCCGCCGAGGCGCTGGGGCAGAAGCGCATCGACGACGCCTACTGGTGGGTCCGAGGCGGCGTCGCGCTGGACCCGTCGCTCTTCAGCCTGTACAACACGCTGGGCGTGACGTACCTGCGCAAGGGCCTGCTGCCCCAGGCGGAGGCGGCGTTGCGCTTCGCGCTTTCACTGGAACCCGACAGCCAGGAATCCTGGCACAACCTGGCCGCCGTGCTGCGGCGCGACGGGCGCGCCGAACTGGCAGCGGCCATCGAGCGGGAGCACCCTCGTTCGAGGGCGGCATCGCTGGCAGCGGCCATGGCCGAAGGCATCCAGGCCAGTGAATCCGGCGACGACGCGCGCGCACGCGACCTGTTCGAGCGTGCGCTGCGATCGGCGAGCGACAACCACGAACTGCACTACCGGCTGGCGGTCATCTACCTCAACCTGGGCGACCGCGGGCGGGCGATGGCGCATCTTCTCCAGGCCGAAGCCAACAGCCCGAGCGCCAGGCAGCGCTCGCTCTACGCATCCAAGGTCGAACTGCTGAAGTCGACCACGAGCAGTTTCAGGCTGGATCCCAGGCCGCCGCTGCAGTCGGATTGAGCCACTGGCCGGGCCGTGCGGTCGACCCGGGCGGGACGTCAGCCGTGCGCGGTCGCGGTGAGCATCCGCGCCATCAGCTCGCGCACGCTGCGGATCTCGGCACCGAACGGCAGCGCGCCGACGCCGCGGAAGAACAGCCCCTTGCGGACGTCGCCGCGCAGGGCTGAAGCCAGTTGCTTGTCGATGCAGAACTGGCCCCAGGCGACCGTGCCGTCGCGCAGGCCGCACTGGGCCAGGCAGTCGAACGCCAGCGTGCAGCGCGGCTTCACGTGGGCCACGCTCTTGAGCTTGTCCTCGGCCTTCAGGTAGTTGCGCAGCCACGGCGTCAGCACGGCACGCGCCGGCAGGCCGGCCACGCTCGTGAACTCGACCAGGTCCTCGTCGCGCGCATCGGCGAGCACCCGCTTGAAGTCCTCGTGGGCATCGCATTCGAGGGTCACGGCGAACGGCGTTCCCAGTTGCACCGCCGCCGCGCCGAGGCCCTGCAGCCGCGCGATGTCGGCGTGGCAGCGGATGCCGCCCGCGGCGATCAGCGGCACCTGCCCTTCCAGCCCGGCGCCGCGCAGGAATTCCAGCGCCTGCGGAATCACGTTCTCGAAATCGAAGCGGGGGTCGGCCAGGTCGGCGACTCGCGCCGCGCCCAGGTGCCCGCCGGCGAAGCGGGGATGCTCGATCACGATGGCATCGGGCATGCGCTTCTTGCGCTCCCACTTGCGCACCAGCAACTGGATGCCGCGCGCATCGGACAGGATGGGCACCAGCAGCGCGTCCGGGTGGTCGCTGGCCAGGTCGGGCAGGTCGAGCGGCAGACCGGCGCCGACGACGAGGGCGTCGATGCCGCATGCCAGGGCGCGGGCCACCGTCGGCGCGTATTCGCCCACGGCCCGCATGATGTTCAGAGCTATCGGCCCGCGCCCTCCAGCCAGCGCCTGTGCGTGCCGGATCTCCCGTTCCAGCGCTTCGAGATTGGCCGCGTTGATGGCCGCCTTGGCGGCGATCGTCGCGCTCTCGCCGGCCTCCAGGGTGCCCGTGCGCGCCATCAGGTCGGGGTGGTGCCGGCGCAGGTCGACCGAGGCGATGGTGCCCATGGCCCCGAGTCCCGCGACGCTGCCGGCCAGGCGATGCGCCGAGACGCCCACGCCCATGCCGCCCTGGACGATCGGCAGCAGTGCGCGATGGCCGCGCAGCACGAGGGGTCGCAAGCGGGCGGCGGCGAGCCCGCTCATCAGGTGCTCGGCGTCGGCGGCCGGGTCGGCCGGCGGGAATTCGGTGTCGGTGAATTGCATGGGATAGGGTCGGGCCTGGCGGCGGATTGGCGAGGGTTGGCGCGAGCGGCGGCCACCGCCCGCTCCTTCGCCAGCGCTGTCCGGAGATTGCGGCAGCGCCTCGATGCAACAGCCCGAAGACGGCGAAATGAACCCCAGGGGACACCATACGGAGAAGGCACCGGATCGACGTTGACACCCGTCAAGGACCCGCGCATTCGCCGCGCCGGCACGACCGGCCGCGAGTCGTCGCAGCGGTGCGCCGAATGCACCCACGCGCGCCAGGGCCATGCGTGTTTCCCCGCTGCGCCGGCCAGTGGCGAAGCCGCACCATCGCACGACTGCACCGGAGAAGAACGATGAACACGCCCACCGCGACGCCGACACCCGCGTCGGACGCCGCCGCCGATGCGGTCTACCGCAAGGTCGCGCGGCGCCTGATCCCGCTGCTGTTCCTGTGCTACATCGCCGCCTACCTCGACCGCGTGAACGTCGGCTTCGCGAAGCTGCAGATGCAGCAGGCGCTGCACTTCAGCGATGCCGTCTACGGCTTCGGCGCGGGCATCTTCTTCATCGGCTACTTCATCTTCGAGATCCCCAGCAACGTGCTGCTGCACAAGGTGGGCGCGGGGCGCTGGATCGCGCGCATCATGGTCACCTGGGCCGTGCTGTCGGCCGCGACGATGTTCGTGGACTCGGCACCGAGCTTCTACCTCGTGCGCTTCCTGCTGGGCGTGGCCGAGGCCGGATTCTTCCCCGGCATCATCCTGTACCTGACGTACTGGTTCCCCGCGGCGCGGCGCGGACGGGCGACGTCGCTGTTCCTCACCGCGGTGGCCGTCGCCGGCATCGTCGGCGGACCGGCTTCGGGCTGGATCCTGCATGCGCTGGCCGGCGTCAACGGCTGGCAGGGCTGGCAGTGGCTGTTCCTGCTGGAGGCCGTGCCGTCGCTGGTGCTGGGCGTGCTCGCCTGGTTCTTCCTCGAGGACCGGGTGAAGAACGCGCAATGGCTCACGCCGCAGGAGCGCGCGCTGATCGCGCGCGACATCGCCGCGGAGGAGTCGGTCAAGGCCGACGGCGGCCTCGCCAGCGTGCTGGGCAACGGCAAGGTGTGGCTGCTCGCGTTCGTGTACTTCGCCATCGTCTCGGGCCTGTACGGCGTGTCGTTCTGGCTGCCCACCATCATCAAGGCGATGGGCGTGGCCGATCCGCTGCAGGTGGGCTTCATCAGCGCGATCCCGTGGTCGTTCGGGGTCGTCGCGATGATCGTCGTCGCGCACAGCGCCGACCGGCGGCTGGAGCATCGCTGGCACACCGCGCTGGCGTGCCTGGCCGGCGCGGCGGGTCTGCTGGTCAGCGTCGCCTTCCATGCCGACGTGATGCTGGCCATGGCGGGCCTGACCCTGTGCACGATGGGCATCATGTCCGCCCTGCCCGTCTTCTGGAGCAACCCCACCGCGATCCTCGGCGGCACCGCCGCGGCGATGGGCATCGCGTTCATCAACTCGGTGGGCAACCTTGCCGGCTTCGCCATTCCCTGGATCATCGGCCTGATCCGCGACGCCACGCACTCCACCGACGCCGGCCTGCACATGCTGGCCGCCCTGATGGTGCTGGGCGCCGCGGCGGTGCTGGCCCTGCGCAGGCCGGTGCGGCGCTGACACGACACCGCCAGGGTCTGCGCCGATGCGCATACCCTGGCGGGCACGGCACAATCGCGCCATCCCGACCGCCGCGCGCCCGCGCCGACCCAGACCATGAGCCTGGCCTTCCCCGACGTGCACGACAGCCGCCTCGACACCGCCGATCCCGTCGCGGTGCTCGCCCCCCGCCACTACCAGGACGTGGCCATGTCGGCCTACGAAGACGCTGAACTGCTGCTCACCGCCATCCTGCCCGATGCCCGCATCGAGCACGTGGGCGCATCGGCCATCCCCGGGGCGTATTCGCGCGGCGGCGTCGACGTCTGCGTGGCCGTGCCGCGCGAAGGCTTCGACGAGGCGATGGGCGTGTTGAGCGAGGCCGGCTACGTGCCAAACGCGCATTGGGCCGGCGACGACCGCCGCGCCGCCCTCGCCGCGCCGCACGCCGGCGTGGCGCTGACGCTGCAGCTGATCGAGTCGGGCTCCGGCCACGAGGCGCTGATGCGCTTTCGCGACGCGCTGCGCGCCGATGCGCAGCTGCTGGCGCGCTACAACGCGGTCAGGATAGCGGCCGCCCCGCAAGGCGCCGCGGCCTACGGCGGCGCGAAGGCGGGCTTCATCGCCGACGTGCTGCGGGCCTGATTCAACCGCGCTGGACGCGCTGCACGCGCGGCTCGCGCGGCCCGAACGCCGCCACCAGCCGCGCCATCACCGCCTCGGCGCGCGCCGAGTTGTCGGTCCCGAGATTGCACACGTAGACGTCGGCCGTCACGCTGCGCAGTTCGGGCCAGGTGTGCACCGCCAAGTGCGACTCCACCAGCAGCACCACGCCGGTGACACCCTGCGGCCGCCCCTGCGCGTCCACGAAAGGATGGAACAGGCTGCCCACGGCGCGCAGGCCCGCGCGCTCGACCGCATCCAGGCACAGCGTGCGCAGGGCGTCGGCGTCGTCGAGCGGTGTGGCGCCGCGGCAGTCGTGCAGGTCGGCGATCAGGTGGAGTCCGTGCATCGGGGATAGTTGGGGCGCACGGCGCGTGCGCGCGGCAATGGTAGGCGAATCGGCGCACCGGTCCGAAATGACCGGCCAAGGCTTCCCACTTGCCGCGGCACGGGCACGCCGGCGCCGGTAAGATCGTTGCGGTGAATACCCTCAACGCCGACCTCCACAGCCACTCGACCGCTTCCGACGGAACCCTGGACCCCCGTGAGCTCGCGGCGCGCGCGAAGGCCAACGGCGTCGAGCTGTGGGCGCTGACCGACCACGACGAACTGGGCGGCCTGGCCGCCGCGCGCGCCGCGGCGCGCGAGCAGGCACTGGCGTTCATCGACGGCATCGAGATCTCGGTCACGTTCGCCGACAGCACGGTGCACATCGTCGGCCTCGGCCTGGACCCCGCCAACGAGGAACTGAAGGCCGGCATCGCGCAGGTGCGCGCCGGGCGAGAGCTGCGCGCCAGGCAGATGGGCGACGGCCTGGCCCAGGTGGGCATCAAGGGCGCCTACGAAGGTGCGATCGGCCTGGCGCCCAACCCGCACCTGGTCTCGCGCACGCACTTCGGCCGCTTCCTGATCGCGAGCGGCGTGGCGCCCGACATGCACGCCGTGTTCCGGCGCTACCTCACCGAGGGCAAGCCGGGCTACGTGCAGCATCGCTGGGCGAAGCTGGGCGACGCGGTGCGCTGGATCCGCGCCGCCGGTGGCGTGGCGGTCATCGCGCACCCGGGCCGCTACAAGTTCACGCCCACCGAGGAATACGCGCTGTTTTCCGAGTTCCAGGCCCACGGCGGCGAGGGCGTCGAGGTGGTGACCGGCAGCCACCACGCCGGCGACATCGTCAAGTACACCGAGATGGCGCTCGAGTTCGGCCTGCTGGCCTCGCGCGGCAGCGATTTCCACGACCCGCAGGAAAGCCGGCTCGACCTGGGCCTGCTGCCCGGCCAGGCGACGCTGTCGCCGCGCCTGACGCCGGTGTGGACGCGCTGGTCGCTGGCCGAGCTGCGTCGCGAGCCCGTGGCCTCGTGAAGGGCCGCCGCGCAGCGCACGCGCAGCCGCTGCAGGGCGTGTTGCTGATCCTGCTGGCCGCCGCCTGCTTCGCGTCGCTCGACTCGACCGCGCGCGGCCTGAGCCAGCCCGACGGCCGCTGGGGCGTGCCGGTGCTGCTGATCATCACGTTGCGCTACACCGTGCAGGCCGTGGTGATGGCGGTCGTGCTGGCGCCGCGCGGGCGGGCCGGCTACGCCTCGGCGCATCCGCGCTTCCAGTGGCTGCGCGGCGCCCTGCTGCTGGTCTCCAGCTTCTGTTCGTTCTTCGCCGTGCGCTACATGCCGGTGCCCGAGTACACCGCGATCAACATGCTCGCGCCGCTGCTGGTGACGGTGCTGGCGGCCGCGCTGCTGCACGAGGCGGTGTCGCGCCTGCGCTGGGCGCTGGTCATCGGCGGCTTCGCCGGTGCGCTGGTGGTCATCCGGCCCGGATCGGGCACCTTCGGCTCGGTCGTCGCGCTGCCGCTGCTGGGCGCCGCGGCCTACGCCAGCTTCCAGGTGCTCACGAGCCGGCTGGCCGGCGCCGAGAACCCGCTGACGACGCACTTCTGGACCGGCTTCGTCGGCACGGTGGTGCTGTGGCCGGTGCTGGCGGTCGCCGCCGGCCTGCAGGGCGTCGATGCCACGCTGGCCCTGCTGCATGGGCTGCCGGCCAGCGCGTGGCCGATGATGGGCCTGTGCGGCCTGTTCGGCACCGTCGGCCACCTGTTCCTGATCCTGGCGCTCGGCAAGGCCCGCACGGCCGCGCTCATGCCCTTCGTCTACGCGCAGATCGCGTTCGCCGCGCTGATCGCCTACGTCGCGTTCGACCACGTGCCCGACCGCTGGGCCTGGGTCGGCATGGCGGTGATCGCCGCCTGTGGGGCGACGTCGGCGGCCCTCAACCTGCGCCGCCCGGGCGCGGCCAGCCCGGCGGCGGCGGTGGATGTGTTGCCGGAGTAGCCGCTTGCGCGTTGTCATGACAAGGGCGCGCCCGCGCTGAGACAATCGCGCCATGTCCCAATTCTTCGACGTCCACCCCGACAATCCGCAGGTCCGGTTGCTGCGGCAGGCGGCGCAGATCCTGCACGACGGCGGGCTCGCCGCGGTGCCCACCGACTCCAGCTACGCATTCGTCTGCCATCTCGACGACAAGGACGCCGTCGAGAAGCTGCGCCGCGTGCGCGGCGTCGACGACAAGCACCACCTGACGCTGCTGTGCCGCGACCTGTCCGAGCTGGCCAACTACGCCCGCGTCGACAACCGCCAGTACCGCATGCTCAAGGGCGCCACGCCGGGCCCGTTCACGTTCATCCTCGACGCCACGAAGGAAGTGCCGCGCCGCGTGTCGCACCCGTCGCGCCGCACGATCGGGCTGCGCGTGCCCGACCACAAGGTGCTGCAGTGCCTGCTCGAGGAACTGGGCCAGCCGCTGCTGGCCACCACGCTGATCCCGCCCGGCGAGACCGAACCGCTGAACGACACCGACGAGATCCGGGCCCGTTTCGAGAAGAGCATCCAGGCGATCGTCTGCGCGGGCGCGTGCCCGATGGCGCCGACGACCGTGGTGGACCTCACCGGCGACGAGCCGGTGCTGGTGCGCGCGGGCCGGGGCGACCCGGCCCTGCTGGGGCTGCAGGCCTAGACCGCCGCCTTCACGACGATCTCGACCTTCCACTCCGGCTTGGCCAGCCGGGCTTCGACCGTGGCGCGCGGCGGCGTGTGGCCGGTGGCCACCCAGGCGTCCCAGGCCGCGTTCATCGCCGGGAAGTCGGCGACGTCGGCCAGGAAGATCTGCGCCATCACGATGCGCGACTTGTCGGTGCCGGCGCGCGCCAGCAGCGCGTCGATCTGGGCCAGCACGTCGGCCGTCTGGCCTTGCGCGTCCTTGGTGGCGTCGGCGGCCACCTGGCCGGCCAGGTAGGCCACGCCGTTGTGCACGGTCATCTCCGACATGCGGGGACCGGTATCGAATCGTCGAAGTTCGCTCATGGGAATTTCCAGGAAGTGGGGATCATTGATCGGGCGCGGCCGGCTTCGCGGCCTTGCTGCCCAGCTTGGATTCGGTGCCGTTCAACAGCTTGGCGATGTTGGCGCGGTGGCGCCAGATCAGCAGCACGCTCATGACGGCCACCAGCACGACGACGGCGGGGTCGCCGATCAGCCAATACGCATAGATCGGCGCCAGCACCGCGGTGACCAGCGCAGCCAGCGACGAGTAGCGCGTGGCGACGGCGATCGCCAGCCAGGTGCCCAGTGCGGCCAGGCCCACCCGGCCGTCCAGCGCCAGCAGCACGCCGGCCGCGGTGGCCACGCCCTTGCCGCCCTCGAAGCGGAAGAACACCGGGTAGAGATGGCCCAGGAACGCGGCCAGCCCGGCCAGCGCGACGGTGCTGGCGCCGTAGCCCAGCGGGCCGGCCAGCGCGCGGGCGACGAGCACGGCGACCACGCCCTTGAGCGCATCGAGCAGCAGCGTGAGGATCGCGGCGAGCTTGTTGCCGCTGCGCAGCACGTTGGTGGCGCCCGGGTTGCCAGAGCCGTACGAGCGCGGGTCGTCCAGGTGCATGGCGCGCGACACGATCACGGCGAAGCTCAGCGACCCCAGCAGGTACGCCGCCACCGCCACACCCAGACCCACCATCGAGAAACTGCCCACCGCCACGAACCCTGGTTGAAATCGACGACCGGAAGTGTATTCGGTGCCGAGGCGGGCGGATCAGGAGGCCCCGAGCGCGCGCACCTGCTCGACCAGCGCCAACGGCCGCTGCGACCAGCGCTTCCAGAACGCCAGGAACTCGTCGACCGGGCAGGCGGGCGACACGAGCCAGCCCTGGATCTCGTCGCAGCCCACCGACGAGACGGCGTCGAGCTGCGCGGCCGACTCGACGCCTTCGGCGACGGTGCGCATGTCCAGCGTCTGCGCCAGCTGGGTGATCATCTGCACGATGGCGCGGGTGTCGATGCTGGCCATCAGCTCGTTGACGAATGCGCGGTCGATCTTGAGCGTGTCGAACGGGAAGCGGCGCAGGTAGGCGAGCGACGAGTAGCCGGTGCCGAAGTCGTCCAGCGCGACGCGCACGCCCAGCGCGCGCAGCGAGTGCAGGCGCTGCAGCGCGCCGTCGACGTCGTCGATGAACACCGACTCGGTGATCTCCAGCTCGAGGCGGAACGGCTCCAGCCCGCTCGCGCGCAGCGCGTCGCGCACGCAGGCGGTGAACTCGTCGTCGTGCAGCTGCGCCGGCGACACGTTGACCGAGATCGTCAACCCGGGCAGCGACGCGGCCGCCACGCGGCAGGCCTCGCGCAGCACCCACATGCCGATCTCGCGGATCATGCCCGAGCGCTCGGCGATCGGGATGAACTCGATCGGCGCGACGGCGCCCATCTGCGGATGGCGCCAGCGCAGCAGCACCTCGGCGCCGACGATGCGCGAGGACTCGATGTCCACCTTGGGCTGCCAGTGCAGGGCGAGTTCGCCGCGCCCGATCGCATGACGCAGTTCGTGCTCGATGGCCACGTTGCGGCGGTTGCGGTCGCCGAGTGCGGCCGAGTAGTTCTCGAAGCGCCCGCGGCCGGCCTTCTTGGCGGCGTACAGCGCGATGTCGGCGTGCACCAGCAGGTCGTCGGCGTTGACGCCGCCGTCGCCGCAACGCGCCACGCCGATGCTGGCCGAGGCGCGCAGCGAGCGGCCGCTGATCTCCACCGGTTCCTCGAGCACCTCGATCAGCCGTTGCGCAAGGACGTCGACGTCGAGGCTGCCGTCGCTGTCGTCGAGCACCAGCAGCGCGAATTCGTCGCCGCCCAGCCGGGCGACGAGGTCGGCCGGCCGCCGGCAGGCGAGCAGGCGTGCCGCCACCGTCTGCAGCAGGCGGTCGCCGGCCGCGTGGCCCAGCGTGTCGTTGACCAGCTTGAAGTGGTCCAGGTCCAGCGCCAGCAGCGCGACCAGGCGCCGCTGCGCGATCGCCGCGCGCAGCGCGCCGTGCAGCGTGAAGCGGTTGGCCAGGCCGGTCAGCGAATCGGTGTGCGCGAGGTGCTGGAGGCGCTCCTGCGCCATCACCTGCTCGGTGACGTCGGCGATCACGCCGCGCCAGCCCGTCGTGCGGCCGTCCTCGTCGACCAGGCGCTTGCCGTTGATCGACCAGTGGCGCGGGCCGTGCGCCGCGAGGGCCGACAGGCGCAGCTCCTTGAACGGCCGCTCGCTGTCCATCGCGGCGCGCAGCGGGCCGACGTCGGCGCCGATGTGCTCCAGCAGGTCCAGGAAGGGCCGCTCGCGCAGCAGCTTCTCGTCCAGGCCCAGCAGCATCGCCAGGCGCGGCGAGTGGTGCGCCACGCAGCCGTCGAGGCCGGTCTCCCACAGCGCCTCGGCCGCGCTCTGCTCGAAATCGTGCAGCAGGACGGTCATCACGCGTTCCTGGCGCCGCGCCTCGGCCTGCGAGCGCAGCAGCGCCGTCGCCTTGCGCGAGGCCGCCAGCGTGCCCAGGATCACGATCAGCGCGTAGATCGTCTGCAGCACGCCCACGGCGACGAAGACGTGGTCGCCCGTCTGCCAGCACGCGACGATGCCCGAGGCCGCGAAGATCACGACGAAGACGACGGCCGCCACCGGCAGCGGGCTCAGCACGAACGCGCCAGCGGCCAGCGTGCCGGTGAGCAGCGCCGTCACCAGCAACTGCTGCTGGGACGAGGCGTGCGCGAACCAGCAGATCGGCAGCGCCGCCCACACCAGGGCCAGCAGGTTGGCCTGCACGTTGGCGTGGCGGATGGCCGCCGGCGTGGCCATCGTGCGCACCCGGTCGCGCCCGCGCCACCAGCCCAGCAGCGCACTGGCACACAGCATGTACAGCAGCGCCAGCCAGAAGAACATGCCGATCGGCGCGTCGTCGCGCCAGGCCCAGATCACCAGGGCGCCGTTGCCGATGTTGGCAGCCATCGTGTAGGGCGTCAGCCGGATCACCGAGTTCAGGTGCGCGGCGCGGATTTCCGCCGAATCGCGGTCGTCGGCGCTGTAGACCGCCAGCGTCTCCGAACCAATGCAGCGTTCGCGCAGGCGGCGCAGGAGGTCGGCGACGAAGGTGACGGGCGAATGCGCTGGCGTCATGTCCCTGGACAGGTTGGTGGCGGTGGCGGGCGGCGGCCGGGCGGTCAGTCGCCAGCAGACAGGTGGGGCGTCCCTCCATATCGGCAGCGCCGGGTACGACTGTTCAGCTATTTTGTGCCTTTTGTGGCACCGCCGGTCCGCGGTCGCGTCAGGGCGCCGCGCGTGCGCCGTCCTGCGCCGCCCGCTGCAGCTTGCTCGTGTCGTAGCCCTGGGACGCGACGAACGCGGTCAGCCGCGCCAGGTCGGCGTCGGGGATCGTCGGGGTGCGCGCCATGATCCAGACGTAGTCGCGCTTGTCCCGCGCGATCACCGTCTCGGTGTAGTCGGGCGACAGCCAGGCGATGCGGTAGTCGGCCTTGATCGGCCACACGTACTGCTGGCCCCAGACCGCGTTGCTGGCCGGATCCAGCACGAAGCCGCGCGACTCGTAGTGCTTCGCGGGGCCGTCGGCGGCATCGGCGTTGAAGCTGAAGGTGGTCGCGATCGTGCCGTCGGCGTCCAGCCGGTAGCTGTCCTTGGGGTTGTGCGCGCCCTTCTCCAGGAACGTGGGAATGTTGGCGATCACGTACCAGTCGCCCATGAAGCGCGGCAGGTCGACGTGCGGCACCACGGCCACCGGCTGCAACCCGTCGGGCACGCTGGCGCAACCGGCGAGCGCGACGACCAGCGCCAGGGAGAGGGAAAGCGGTCGTGGCGTCGGCATCGGGGCTCCAGTGTGGGCGGTCCGGGACATGGCAAGCGCCGGGCCTTGGTGCCGCCGGGGTCGCGACCGACGCCGGCAACACGCGCTGCACGTGGCCATCGTAAGCTCCGGGCATGAGTTCCACGCCGCCCTCGCAAGATCGCCCCGACGCGCTGTCGGATGCCCGCAGCCACTGGCACTGGCGCGGCCAGGCGCGACCCGCATTCGCCGTCGCGCCGGCCCCCGGCCAGCAGTCCGTGTGGGACTACCCGCGCCCGCCGCGCCTGGAGCGCGACCCGCGCGAGGTGGTCATCCGCTGGGGCGACGTGGAGGTGGCGCGCAGCACGCGCGCGATCCGTGCGCTGGAGACCGCGCATCCGCCCAGCTTCTACATTCCGCTGGAGGACATCGCGCCCGGCGTGCTGGAGGCCGCGGAGGGCCGCTCGCTGTGCGAATGGAAGGGGCCGGCGCGCTACTGGTCGCTGGTCGACGGCGCGCGCCGCCTCGCCAAGGTGGCCTGGAGCTACCCGCAGCCGCTGCCGGGCTCGGAACTGCTGCGCGGGCACGTGGCCTTCTACTGCCACGCGCTGGACTGCCGCGTCGGCGGCGCCGCCGTCACGCCGCAGCCGGGCGGCTTCTACGGCGGCTGGATCACGCCCGAGCTGACCGGCCCGTTCAAGGGCGCGCCGGGCAGCGAAGGCTGGTGAGCCCGCACCGACCACGGGGCCGCGGCCCCGTGGCGTCGCCTACCAGCCGCCGCCGTCGTCTCCGCCGCCGGACGGCGTGAAGTTGTCCGACCCGCCGCCGTCACTGCCCCAGTCGTTGCCGCCGGAGCCGAAGTCGATCGGCCGGTTCTCCAGGTCGCTGGCGGCCTGGTTGGCGCCGTTGTCGAGCACGCCGCCCTGGCCGCCGTAGTTGTTGCCGCCGCCGTAGCCGTCGTTGTGGCGGTCGCCTTCCAGCATCTTTTCCAGCAACATGCCGCCGGCGACGCCACCCGCGGCCGCCAGGCCGGTGCGCAGCAGGCCACCGCCGGGCGCGGCGCCGTAGCCCGGGCCATAGCCGGGGCCGTAACCGGGCTGCGGCATGCCCGGGTTCATGCCGTAGCCGCCCTGCGGCGCGTAGCCGCCGCCGCTGGCCATGTTGTTGGCGATGGCGCGGCGCGACACCGCGCGGAAGACCAGGAACAAGACGACGGCCAGGCCGCCCACCCAGACCCAGGTGGGGATGCCGCCGGAAGCGGCAGCCACCGGGGCGATCGGCGCGGCCGGCGCCGCGTTCATGCGCGCGGGCGCCGCCGGCGTGGTGGCGACCGGGCCGGCCTGCTCACGCTCGAGCAGGCGCTCGAAGCTGCGGAACTTCTCGGGATCGGTCGTGAACGTCAGCGCCGGGTCGAGCTGGCGCGCCTGTCGCGCCTGCGCGGCGGCGGCGCCGAACTTGGCGTCGTGCGCCAGGATCTCGGCATACAGGTAGTGCGCCTTCGCGCTCTGCGGCTTCGCGGCCACGACCTCCTGCATCATGGTCTCGGCCTTGGGATAGTCGCCCGCCTTGACGGCGGCCTGCACGTCGTTGGCCGACGGCAGCGCCATCGCGGCAGCGGACCACAGGGCGGCGGCACAGGCGGCCGCCAGCAGCATCTTGCGTTTCATCTTCGTGTCCTTTCAGACGGAGAGTCGCCGACATCATGCTCTCTCGGAGTCGGCGCTACCTCGCGGGCTACATGGGGCCGGCCGGCGGGCGCATCAAGAGGGCAGCGGTCGAATATTGCAGCGTGCAACGCCCAGCGGGGCAAGCCGTGGACCCCCCGCATCCGGAAACCCATTTTTACCCGGCTAGGGGTGGACGCCGTCCGGCGACAGGCAGACGATCGGCGGACGCCAGCAAGGCGGGCCCCGTCGCAAAGGAAGCACCATGGCCAGCAGACACATCATCCCGGGCAGCGAACGCCAGCCGCTGGAGGGCGCCCGCGCCGTCGGCCCCGCCCGGCTCGACGAGCGCATCGAGGTCACCCTGCGCCTGCGGGCGAAGACGCCCGCCGCCCACGCGCTGGCCGCCGGCGGCGCCGGCGACGATACCCACCCCGGCCAGCGCAAGTACCTCACGCGCGAGCAGTTCGCTGCCAGCCACGGGGCCGACGCCCCCGACCTTGCCGCGGTCGCCGCCTTCGCGCAGGCCCACGGCTTGACGGTGGTCGAGTCCGACGCGGCGCGCCGCAGCGTCGTGCTGTCGGGCACCACGCAATCGATGAACGACGCCTTCGGCGTCAGCCTGCAGCAGTACGAGCACGCCGGCGGCACCTACCGCGGGCGCACCGGCAGCCTCAGCGTGCCGGGCGGCCTCGCGGGCGTCGTCGAGGGCGTGTTCGGCCTGGACGACCGCCCGGCCGCCGACCCGCACTTCCAGCGCTACGACCCGGTGCTGGGCATGCGCTCCGTCACCGCCCGGTCGTTCACGCCGCCGGCGCTGGCCAAGCTGTACGACTTCCCCAAGGACGTCGACGGCAGCGGGCAATGCATCGGCATCATCGAGCTGGGCGGCGGCTACAAGCCGGCCGACCTCGCCGCCTACTTCGCCGCGCTGGGCATCGCCAAGCCGAAGGTCAAGGCGGTGCTGGTCGATCACGCGAAGAACCACCCGACCAACGCCAACAGCGCCGATGGCGAGGTGCTGCTGGACATCGAGGTGGCCGGCGCGGTGGCGCCGAAGGCGACGCTGGCGGTGTATTTCGCGCCCAACACCACGGCCGGCTTCCTCGACGCCATCACCACCGCCGTGCACGACGCCGTCAACAAGCCCTCGGTGATCTCGATCAGCTGGGGCTCGGCCGAGCAGAACTGGACGGCGCAGGCCATGACCCAGTACGACCAGGCCTTCCAGGCCGCGGCAGCGATGGGCGTGACCATCTGCGCGGCGGCCGGCGACAACGGCTCGTCCGACGGCGTTCAGGACGGCAAGCCGCACGTGGACTTCCCGGCCTCGAGCCCCAACGTGCTGGCCTGCGGCGGCACCAAGCTGCTGGCCGCCAGCGCCACCGCGATCTCGTCGGAGACGGTGTGGAACGAGGGCGCCACCACCAGCGCCACCGGCGGCGGAGTCAGCAACCAGTTCACCCTGCCCGCCTACCAGGCCAAGGCCGGCGTGCCGGCGGGTGCCGGCGGCAAGACCGGCCGCGGCGTGCCCGACGTGGCCGGCGATGCCGACCCGGCCACCGGCTACGAGGTGCGCGTGGACGGTCAGAACTTCGTCATCGGCGGCACCAGCGCCGTGGCACCGCTGTGGGCCGGCCTGGTGGCGTTGATGAACCAGAAGCTGGGCCACCCGGTAGGCTTCCTCAACCCCCTGCTGTACGGCTCGCTGGCCGGCAAGGGCGTGACGCACGACATCACCAGCGGCAACAACGGCAGCTTCAGCGCCAAGGTCGGCTGGGACGCGTGCACCGGCTGGGGTTCGCCCGACGGCGCCAAGCTGCTCAAGGCGCTGGGCACCTGAGGCGGCGGCGATCCGCGCGCGCGGGTCGCCCTGAACGAAAAACGCCCCGGGCGCTCGCGCGCCGGGGCGTCGTCGTTGCGGCACGCGGCCGCAACGCGCTGCCACGTCAGAACTTGTAGCTCGCGCCCACGGCAATGGCGCGACCCGTCGGGTCGGCATAGCGGCCGTCGTACCCGACCTGGTTGCCGCCCACGACCTTGAGCGACAGCGGCGGCTTCGTGTTGAACAGGTTGCTGATGCCGAACGTCACGCGGAGGGCCTTCGACGCCTGCCAGCGCGTCTGCCAATCGGCGACCGTGTACGAGGGCACGCGGCCGGCGTAGGCCACGCCATCGCCTTCGGATCCGTCGGGCAGGAGCTGCGACACGTTGGCCGAGTCGGCGGTGAACGCCTGGTCGGCATAGCCCGACTTGTAGTTCACGATGAACGTGTTGGTGAAGTCGCCCGTCTGCAGGCCCAGTGCCAGGCGGACGATGTCGCGGAACACGACGTTGTTGTCACCGCCGAACTTGCCCAGGTCGCTCTGCGTGCCGCCAGGAAGCGTGTAGTCCGCCTTGAGCATGTGCGTGCCGCCCAGGTCGGCCGAGAACTTGCCGATCGGCGTCGGCGTGCTGAAGTTGAACTCCCAGTCCAGCCCCTGGTAGTTGGCCTTGCCGGCATTGAACGGCTTCTGGATGAGGGCCAGCGTCGGGTAGCCGGCGGGATCCTGGTAGGGGATCACGAACAGGTCGGGCAGCGAGGCGGCGTTGGCGAACGCATAGTTCTCGGGCATGCCCGACAGGATCTGGTTCTTGAGACGCACGGACCAGTAGTCGAGGCCGAACGAGATCGACTTGGCCGGCTCCAGGCGTCCGCCCAGCGTCCATTGCTGCGACGTCTCGGCCTTCAGGCCGGCGGCCCCGTTGGCCGGGTTGCCGGCCGAGATCAGGTCCCACTGTTGCGTGCCCGTACCGTTGGCGATGCAGGTGGGGCTGGTCGGGAACGGGCAGACATACGAGCCCGAGGTGTTGGTGCTGAAGGCCAGCGGCGCGGCGATCTGGTTGACCGATGGCGCCTTGAACCCCGTGCCGAAGGAGCCGCGCAGCAGCAGCATGTCCGCCGGCTGGGCGCGGAAGCTCAGCTTGAACGTCGGCTTGCTGAAGCTGTTGCCTTGATCCTGCGCACCCAGCGGCGTCAGGTTGTTGGCGACCTGCGTGAAGGGCATCTCGTTGTGCACGCGGTCGTAGCGGTCGAAGCGCAGGGAGGCGGTCACCTCCGCCTTGTGCGCCACCGGCATCAGCAATTCGGCGAACGCGCCGTAGTTGCGGCGGCTGGCGTCCATCGGAACGTAGCCGTAGAAGCCGCCGACGGCGTAGTCGGTCTTGCCCGCCTGGCCGGCGGTCCCGTTGCCGAACTGCGCCAGGTCGCTCGTGTCCTGCTTGAGATGCTGGTCCGTGTAGTCGAAGCCCAGGCCCAGCGACGACTTGCCACCGGGCAGCTCGAACAGGTCGCGCGACCCGTGCAGGCTGAGCACGTTCTGCGAGATCTTGGTGTGCAGGAAGGTGCCGTGCAGCACGGCCGGATCGAGGGTCTGTCCCGCGATCGGCACGAGGGGATCGTAGGCGCCGGTCGAGATCAGGTTCACGAACTTGGTGAAGTCGAGGTAGCCGCCGGCCAGCTTGTCCTTGTCCTGGTTCGAGGAGAACGTCAGGCTGGCGTTGTAGTCCCAGTCGAACGCGGTGCCTTCGGCGCCGAGCACGTAGTGGTGCGACACCGTCTCCCACTCGTCCGTGCGGCCGCCGGCTTCCATGGAGCGGTAGCGCATCTGGCCGCCGGCGCTGGTGTCGTCGTTGGCGGTCTCGTAGGGTACGACGTACTTGTTCCACAGGATGTCGAGCGGCCGGCCCGGCAGGTCGTTCGAGCCCAGGCCCATCGGCTGCGCCGACGGCGCGAACGCGGCCGTCATGTCGTACTTCGACCACATCGCCTCGGCGAACAGCGTGGTGTTCGCGTTGACCTTGAAATGGTCGGTGATGAAGACGCTGTCGCGCTTGGAACTCGGGATGTCCTGCACCGTCGCCGCGTAGTTGGTGCGGCACTTGGTTCCGGACACGAACACGGCGGGATCGGTGCCGCAGTTGTTGTTCAGGTTGAAGTACGGGCTGAACGACAGGCCGCTGTCGAGGTAGACGTTGCCCGGCAGCGAATTGCTGGAAGTCTGGTCGTAGACCACCGGCTGCCCGTTGAGCGTGAACTTGATCAGGCCGCCGCGCCGGGAGGCGGCGCGCTGGCTGGCCATCAGCTTGTTCTGCACGTCGTGGCTGTAGGACAGCAGCAGGTTGTTGCCGTCGGTCTCCAGGTCGCCGAAGCCCTTGCTGATGCCGGCGCTCCACTTGCCGCCACCGGCCATCGTCGGGCGACTGACGTTGGCGAACACGGCGCCGTTTGTCAGGTTCTTCTTGGTGATGAAGTTCACCACGCCGGCGATGGCGTCGGAACCGTAGAGCGCCGAGGCGCCGTCGGTCAGCACCTCGACACGTTCGATCGCGTCGAGCGGCAGGCTCTGGAGGTTGACGGCCCCGTCACCGCCCGAGGCGCCGAAGCCGCCGAAGGGGGCGATGCGCCGGCCATTGAGCAGCACCAGCGTGTACTTCTGGTCGAGGGCGTGGATGGCCGCGGTGGTGGTGCCGTTGCCGTTGCCGTTGACCGAACTCGAGGCTTGCTGGAAGTTGCCGCCGGTCATCGCCGGCAGCTTCTGGATCAGCTCGGTGACCGAAGCAGCGCCGGTCTTGTCGATGGCGTCGCGCGAGATGACGGTGATGGGCAGCGCGCCCTCGGCCTCGATGCGGCGGATCGACGAGCCGGTGATTTCGACGCGCTGGACGTTCTCGGCGGCGTCCTGCGCCCAGGCGTTGGCGGCGAGGGCGGCGAGCAGTGCGGTGCAGATCTTGGAGCGGGTGAACATGAACTTCCTTCCTCGTGGATTGGGATGCTTCTTGTCGGATGACCGCTGTATGCGTCTCATTTGTTAAGGAAACATTACAGCTGGCCTCACGGTTGCGCGATTGTGAGCACCGTGTCAACGAACATTCCCCGCACAAACCCTGCTGTGGGTTTTTCGCCGCGTCAATTGACTAGACAAGTGGTCCGCGATCGCAAATCCGCACCAAATTCCGACGCGCCACGCACCATCAATTGGCGCACTGCACGGGTTTGGCGTGCAGCTCTTCCAGCAGCACCGAGGGCTCGATGCCGAGCAGGTAGCCGCGGCGTCCGCCGTTGATCAGGATGCGGGGCAGCGCGAGGACGGTTTCCTGCACGTACACCGGCACGTCCTTGCGAAAACCGAACGGCGAGGTGCCGCCCACCAGGTAGCCGCTGTGGCGCTGCGCCACCTCGGGCCTGCACGGCTCGACCGCCTTGCAGCCGATGGCGCGCGCCAGGTTCTTCGTCGACACCGTCCGGTCGCCGTGCATCAGCACCACCAGCGGCCGCGCCGCCTCGTCCTGCATCACCAGCGTCTTGACGACCTCGTGCTCGGGCACGCCCAGCTGCGCCGAGGATTCGGCGGTGCCGCCGTGGTCGACGTAGTCGTAGACGTGCTCGGTGAAGGCGACGCCGTGCGCGCGCAGCCACTGGGTGGCGGGGGTTTCGCTGACGTGGTTCTTGCGGGCCATGGCGCGATTGTCGCGCGCGCCGGGCTCAGCCGAGGTCGGGCGGCGCGGGCAGCGTGACGGTGGCGTCGGCGTCGTCGACCACCGGCTCCGCGGGCAGCCCGGCCACCAGGGTGTCGTAGTAGCGGAACTCGTCGCAGCTGCGCGCCCAGTGCCGGTTCGTGTTGGCGCGCGCGCCCACGCCCACCAGCGCGACGCCGGCGGCGCGAAGCTTGTGGGCCAGCGGCATGAAGTCGCTGTCGCCGCCCACCACCACCACCGTGCCGACGTGGGCCAGTCGCGCCACGTCCTCCAGCGCGTCCAGGCACAGCCGGATGTCGGCGCCGTTCTTGGCCGAGGCGCCGGGCGGGAACATCTGCACCAGCTCGATCGCGCCCTGCAGCAGCGCGTCGCGATAGCGCCCCAGGTATTGCCAGTTGGCGTAGGCGCGGTTGATCGCCAGCGGGCCCAGGCCGGCCGCCAGCGCGACGACCGCCTGCACGTCGACCAGCGGCTCCTGCACCCGGAAGCGCGCGTCGGGCTTGGCGTAGGCGCCCTCGCCCGCGTGGGCCTCGACGAGCGCCGCGTGCAGGTTCTCGAAGTCCCAGTACAGGGCGACGGACGGTCGCGGATCGGCGGCGTGGCGGGTCAAGGCGGCTCCTGGGGGTGGCACGTGCGGCCCGGGACGGGCGGCGTCGGAAGACTATAGGCGCTGCGCCGTGCCGGCACGGCGGCGATCCGCGCAAGCCCGCGGTGTTTGCCATTGCGCGATCATGTTTTATCGTTTTACAATAACTTATTGCCGACTCACAGCCATCCACGACCATGACCGATCTCCACCGCCAGGGCCTGCCGCCGGAATTGCAGGCCCGCCTGCGCCGCCTCGCCGCGGTGGTGCGCGCCCTGATCGTGCTCGGGGCCGTGTTCCTGGTCGCCGGCACCGCCTGGGTCTGGGTCGTGCCGGGCCACGCGCAGAACCAGGTCAAGGCGGCCGCCGGGGTCGACGTCGACGTCCTGTCCCTGCACACCCAGGTGATCGGCGGGCTGTGGACGCTGCTGCCGGTGGGCATCGCGCTGCTGGGCCTGCAGCGCCTGTGGCGGCTGTTCGGCGAGTACGCGCAGGCCCGCGTGTTCAGCCACCGCGCGCTGGTGAGCCTGCGCGGCTTCGCGCGCTGCGTGCTGGCCACCGGCGCGGTCACGCCGGTGTACGGCGCGGTGCTGTCGGTGATCGTCACCTACGACCGCGCGCCCGGCACGCGCCAGCTCAACCTGTGGTTCAGCTCCAACGACTACGCGATGCTGCTGATCGGCGCCGTGCTGCTGGCCATCGCCACGGTCATGGCCGAGGCCGCGCGCGTGGCCGAGGACAACGCGGGCTTCGTGTGACCGGGCACGCGCAATGACCATCGTCGTCAACCTCGACGTGATGCTGGCGCGCCGCAAGATGCGCTCGCGCGAGCTCGCCGAACGCGTCGGCATCACCGAGCAGAACATCTCGCTGCTGAAGTCCGGCAAGGTGCGCGGCGTGCGCTTCGACACGCTGGCGGCCATCTGCGAGGTGCTGCAATGCCAGCCCGGCGACCTGCTGGAATACCGGCCCGGCGAGGGCGCGCCGGCGGAAGGGGAGACCGGCGATGCCTGAGGCCGCCGCCGCCGATTGGGCGAGCGCCCGGCGCCGGCGCTGGAGCCTGTCGCGCATCGCCGCGGCGTTCCTGCTGCACGCGCTGGTGCTGGTCGCGCTGAAGCTGGCGATCGACCGCGTGGAGCTGCCGCGCCACGGCGCCGACCGGGTGACGACGCTGGTCACGGTCACGCTGCACCTGCCGCCGCCGCCCGTGCATGCGCCGCCGCCGCGCACGCCGGCGCCCTCGCCCGCCGCCGCGCCGGCGCGCGCGACGCCCGCGCCCGGCCCCGCGATCCCGGGGGGGGGCGCGCGCCCGGCGGTGCGGGGGGGCACGCGGCCCGCGCCGCCGCGCCCCGCGCCGGCCCCGCCCGGGGCGGGGGC
>CAYQMX010000014.1:0-178842 GCA_964418745.1 uncultured Vitreoscilla sp. | reverse complement strand
CAGCGTGTCGGCGGGCGCCGCGGTGCCATCGGCAGGCGCCGTGGCGGCCGGCGCGGCGTTGGCATCGCGCGGCGGGCGCGCGCCGCGCTGGCCTTCGGGACGCGGGCCCCGGTTGTGCTGCGGGCCGCGTCGATCGCGGTTGAACGCGGGCGCCGGCGGCGGCTCCAGCGCCTCCTTGCGGGCGCGCGCGATCAGCGGTTCGAGCTCGGCTTCGGGGATGCCCTTGGCGGCGGCGAATTCGGCCGCCGGCAGCGTGTTGGCCTCGAACTCCTGGAGCAGCGTGGCGCGGTTGGCGCGCTGCTCGGCCTCCAGCGCGATGCGGGCCTGGGTATTGGCGCGGCGGCGCGCCAGTTCCTCGGTGGCCGCCACGCGGTGCTCGTCGCTCAGCTCGTCGCCGGCCTGGCCGTCGAGGTCGAACCGGTGCGTGGCCTTGACCAGCGCGTTGAGGTACGCGTGGCTGCCGGTGTAGCGGCGCAGGAACGCGGACAGCTGCGGCTTGGTGAACAGCCCGGGCGAGCGCGCCTGGATGTCGGCCTGGATGCGCAGCTTCAGCGGCTTGGGCGGGTTGGAGAACAGGGCCGGATACAACTTCTTGAGTTGCGGGCCGCAGTCCTCCTGGACGGCGCGCTCGGCCTGGCCGGCCGGCGCCGTGACGGCGGGGGCGTCGTCCGCGGGCAGCGGCGGCGTTTCCGCAGTGGCTGCGGCAGCGGGCGAAGCCTCGGGCGCGGCGTCGGCTGCGGACAGCGACACGGGCGCGGATTCGTCGCCCGGGGGCGGCGTCGAGGACGGGGGAAGCGAAGACATGCGGCAGCTGGAAGGAAAGCGGTGAAGGGGCGTATTGTCGCAATGATTGGCCCCGCGTGCGGCATCGCGGGTTGCGGCGATGCGAAAAGTCCCTGAAGTGGGGACGACGCGACGCGCGAAATGCTGCGCCGCGTCAGGGCCGGGCGCCGTCACCGGCCGCGGCGCGCGCGGCCAGCTGGCGCGCCACCGCCTGCAGCGCGGGCTCGGAGCGCTCGATGAAATGGGCGTGCATCTCCTCGCGGACCTGCTCGGCGGTGGCGTTCATCTTCAACCCGACCGGCGAATTCCAGAACGCGGCGATCTCGGCCAGTTCCTGCGCATCGAAGTGCCGCGCCATCACGTCGCCGGCGCGCGGCTGGCGGCTCTCGGCCAGGATGGCCGGCGTCAGCGCGCTCAGCTTGCGCCCGGTCGACCCGGCGAAGAACGCGGACATCCGGCGGATCTCCGCGGTGTCGAAATGCCGCGCGTAGACCTCGCGGGCCGTGTAGTCCGCGAACTCGTCGGCGTCGAAGTGCAGCAGCGCCTGCTCGAATTCGCGCTGCCCCTGCGCGAGCAGCGACTGCACGCGCGCGTGGGCCGCCTCGGCCTGCGCGCGGTCGGCGAACGGGGTGGCGTCGAGGTCGGCATGCGTGGCGTCCTCCAGCCGGGGCAGCGAGTCGCGGGCGATCTTGGGCGCCATGCGCGGCCAGGCGTCGGCCAGCCGGTAGGCGACGACGAATTCGGCGAGCGCCTGCGCGCGGTCGTCCGGCGGCGGCACCTCGTTGCTGGCGCAGCCGGCAACGGCGGCGAGCAGGCACGGCAGGGCGATACGGAGCAGCGTCTTCATCAGGGGCGGTGGCGCAGGGCGGAGCGGCCATTCTCGCGCCACCGCCTGCGCGCCGCACGCCTGCGCCACAATGCGCCGCATGGAGACCCCCCGCCTGGCCATGCGGCTGCCCGCGCACGTGCTCAACGGCCTGGCCGTGGCGCTGGGCATCTCCCTCATCCAGGTCACGCTGGCGCTGGCCGCCGGCAAGCTGGCCGCGCTGGCCGCGGCCACCGGCGCCATCTGCGCCAGCCTGGCCGACCTGCCGATCGCGCCCGCACGAACCTGGCGCCGCGTGGGCATGGGCGCGGTGGTGGGCTGCGTCAGCGGCCTGCTGGTGGGGCTGCTGCGCGAGTCGGGCTTCGCGATGGGCCTGACCATCATGTTCCTGGCGTTCTGCTCGACCATGGCGCTGGCCTGGGGGCTGCGCGCAGGACCGCTGTCGTTCATCCCGATCCTGGCGCTCATCTTCACGCTGGCCGCGCCGCCGCCGCCCACCGCCACGGCGCTGCTGATCCACTCGGCCTGGTCGGCCGTCGGCGCGCTGGCGTATTTCAGCTGGGCGGTGCTGTGCTCGCGCCTGCTCCAGCCGCGCTACCGCACGCTGGCCCTGGCGTCCGCCCTGCAGGCCCTGGCGGCGTTGCTGCGCTCGCGCGCCGTGCTGCTGTCGCGCAACGAGGCCGACGCCGGCGCGCTGCCGCTACAGGACTGGATCCGCAGCCAGGTGGCGCTCGACGACCGCCTGCAGGCCGCGCGCGACCTTCTGTTTCCCGCCGCCGGCCAGCCTCACACCGGGCCCGCGATCGCGGTGCTGCTGCAGGCCGTGGAGATGCGCGACACCCTGATGGCCGGCGAGCTCGACATCGAGCTGCTGGGCCAGGACAGTGCCGCGGGCCAGTTGCGCGACCGGCTGCGCCTGCACGTGGTCCGCGTGGCCGATGCCGTGGACGCGATGGCCCAGGGCCTGCGCGACTACGGCATGCAGGTGCCGGCGGCGCTCTCGGCGGCGCTGGACGACCCGGACATCGAGGCCGGCGAGGCCGGGCTGCCGCATCCCGCGCGGCCCGCGCAGGCCGCCCCCGCGGTCGCCGGCGCGCCGGCGACCGCGCGCGTGCCGCTGTTCGCCGCGACCGATCCACGCTACTCGCTGGCGGTGGCGTTCTACGGCCGCGCCCGCCAGCTGGTGGCGGTGCTCGGGCGCATGCAGGCCGCGCTGCGCGGCGAGGCCACGCCGCTGCCGCTGTCGCGCGACGAGCTGCAGGTCTTCATCTCCACCGAGGGCTGGCCGCTGGCCACGCTGCGCGCGCAGCTCACCACGCGCTCGCCGATCTTCCGCCACGCGGTGCGCCTGAGCCTGGCGCTCGGCAGCGCGTACTTCATCGGCCTGGCGCTGCCCTGGGCCTCGCATCCGCACTGGCTGGTGCTGAGCGTGGCCGTGGTGCTGCGCGGCAACCTCGAGCAGACGCTGTCGCGCCGCAACGACCGGGTGCTGGGCACGATGATCGGCTGCCTGCTGGTGCTGGTGCTGGCGCAGTTCGGCGCGCCGTGGCTGACCACGCTGGCGTTCCTGATCGCGGTGGGCATCGCGCACTCGTTCACCACCGCGCGCTACCTGGTGACGGCGGCCGCGGCCAGCGTGATGGCGCTGATACAGGCCCACATGGCCGCGCCGGACTCGGCGAACTTCGGCGTGCTCGAGCGCATCGCCGACACCGTGATGGGCGCGGCGCTCGCCTGGGGCTTCAGCTACGTGTGGCCGTGGTGGGAGCGGCGCGGCGTGGGCCGCCTGACCGAGCGGGTGCTCAAGAGTCTGCGCGCCCTCACCACCGAGGTGATGCGCCTGCCCGATCCGGCGCTGCCCGACCTGAAGCTGCGGCTGGCCCGGCGCGAGGTCTACGAGGCGGTCGGCGCCATCGCCGCGGCCGCGCAACGCACCGGGGCCGAGCCCGAGCGCGTGCAGGTGCCGGTGTACGCGCTGGCCGAGATGCTCACGCGTTGCCACGTGCTGATGGCGCAGCTGGTGGCCGTGCGGCTGCTGCTGGCGCGCCGCGGCGCGCAGCTGGAACCGGCGGTGGCGCAACAAGCGCTGGTCGAGGCCTGCGCGGCGCTGAACCAGGCCCTCGATAACCCGGACGTGGCCACCTCGCCCCAGCGCGGCGCGCCCGGCGCGGCGGGCGCGCCGGTGGTGGTCAGCGGCACCGTGCCCAGCGAGGACGTCGACCACACCGCGGTGCCCGCGGCGCTGCCCGACAGCGCAGTGCTGCCGTGGCTGCGGCGCCGCCTGCAGCTGGCCACGCGCGCCGCGCGCCGCGTGGGACTGGCGGCGCAGGCGCTCAAGGCCGCGGCGCGCTGACCCTCAGCGGTTGCGCTTGGCGGCCCGCGCTGCGCGCTCCGCGGCCTTGGCCGCCTCGGCGGCGCGCAGCTTGTCCTTCTTGCTCGGGCGCTTGCCCTTGACGCCGCCCTTGCCGCCCGGCGCCTCGGCCGCGCCCTTGGGCGGCGCGACTTCGGTGGGCTCGAAGCCGGCGATCTTCTCGCGCGGCACGCGCTGGCCCTGGCGGTTCTCGATCAGGCGGAAGTGCGCCTCGCTGGCCGGGGTGACGAAGCTCACCGCGAGGCCGGCCTCGCCGGCGCGGCCGGTGCGGCCGATGCGGTGCACGTGGTCGTCGGCCGAGCGCGGCAGGTCGTAGTTGACGACCACCGGCAGCTGCACGATGTCGATGCCGCGCGCCGCGAGGTCGGTGGCCACGAGCACCTGCAGGCGCGAGGCCTTGAAGTCGTCGAGCAGCTGGGTGCGCCGCCCCTGGCTGAGGTCGCCATGGAAGGCCTCGGCCTTGAGCCCGCCCACGTAGAGCTTGGAGGCGACATGCTCGGTGGCGTGCTGCGTGGCGACGAAGACGAGCACGCGCTTCCAGCCGTGGTCGCGGATCAGCTTGAGCAGCAGCTGGGAACGCGCCGGCGTATCGACGGCGATGGCGCGCTGGACGATCTGGGCACCCTGCGCGGCGAGCGCCGCGGCGCTGTCGCTGGGGACGTCGGGCACGTCGATGGTGAACGGCTCGTGCAGCATCGTCGCCGCCAGCGCCAGCACGGCGCGCGGGAACGTCGCCGAGAACAGCAAGGTCTGGCGCTGCGGCGGCAGCAGCGAGAGGATGCGCTTCAACTCGTCGGCGAAGCCCATGTCCAGCAGCTTGTCGGCCTCGTCCAGCACCAGGGTCTGCACGTCGGCGATGGTCACCGCGTTCTGGTCGATGAGGTCCAGCAGGCGGCCGGGCGTGGCGACGACGATGTCGGCGCCGCCGCGCAGCCGCATCATCTGCGGGTTGATCGACACGCCGCCGTAGGCGATGGCGATCTTCAGCGCCACCGCCAGGTGCTGCGCGTCCTCGCGCAGCGACTCGCCGATCTGCGCCGCGAGCTCGCGCGTGGGCGCCAGGATCAGCGCGCGCACCGGGCGCTGCTGGCCCGGCGCGGGCACGCCGGCATCGGCCAGGCGCTGCAGCACCGGCCAGCCGAACGCCTGCGTCTTGCCGGAGCCGGTGCGGGCCGTGCCCTGCACGTCGCGGCCCTCGAGGGCGGCCGGAATGGCCGCCGACTGGATCGGCGTGGGGCCGAGGTAGCCGCGCTGTTGGGCCGCGCGCTGGAACGGCGCGCCGAGGCCGAGGGATTGGAAGCTCATGCCCGTATTAGACACGGGTGGGTCCGGCGGCGGCGGATTTCGCGCGCCGCCGGCCCGGTCGCCTCAATCCGGCTGCCCGCTCGTCACTTGGGCTGGCGCCGCTTCTGCCACGCCAGCAACTCGCCCACGAAGCCCTTGCGGAACGCGACCACGCACAGCACGAAGATGCAGCCGATGATCACGCCGGTCCACGAACCCGCGCGGTCGGACAGGAAGTTCTGCAGGCCGATGACCGTGAACGCGCCCAGCACCGGGCCGGCGAAGGTGCCGAGGCCGCCCAGCAGCGTCATCAGGATCACCTCGCCCGACTGCTCCCAGCGCACGTCCTGCAGGCTCGCCAGGTGCAGTACCAGCGGCTTGAGCGCGCCGCCGAGTCCGGCGATGGAGGCCGAGAGCACGAAGGCCAGCAGCTTGTAGCGGTCGACGTTGTAGCCCAGCGAGATCGCGCGCGGCTCGTTCTCGCGGATCGCCTTGAGCACCTGGCCGTAGGGCGAGTGCACGATGCGCAGCACCAGCAGGAAGACGCCGACGAAGATGGCCAGCACGAAGAAGTACAGCGCGAGGTCGTTGTCCAGCGACAGCAGGCCGAACAGCTTGCCGCGCTGGATGCCCTGGATGCCGTCCTCGCCGCCGGTGAACGGCGCCTCCAGGAAGAAGAAATACAGCATCTGCGCCAGTGCCAGGGTCACCATCGCGAAGTAGATGCCCTGGCGCCGGATGGCGATCAGGCCGACCACCAGGCCGGCGGCCGCGGCGGCCAGCGTGCCGCCCAGGATGCCGAGCTCGGGCGTCCAGTTCTGCGTGTGCACCAGCCAGCCCGTGACGTAGGCCGCGCCGCCGAAGAAGGCCGCGTGGCCGAACGACAGCAGGCCGGTGTAGCCCAGCAACAGGTTGAAGGCCATCGCGTAGATCGCGAAGCAAAGGGCCGACATCACGAAGATCGGATAGACGCCGACGAAGGGGGCCGCGATCAGCAGCAGCAGGGCGACGAGCCACGCGGTCTTGCCCGCGCGCTCCGTGCCGGTTCCGAGCCAGCGCATCATTTCTCCTTCCCGAACAGGCCGGCGGGTCGGAACATCAGCACGACGGCCATGATCACGAACACGACGATGCTCGAGGCTTCGGGATAGAACACTCGGGTGAGGCCTTCGACCAGGCCGAGTGCCAGGCCGGTGAGGATGGAGCCGATGATCGAGCCCATGCCGCCGATCACGACGACGGCGAAGACCACGATGATCAGGTTGCTGCCCATCAGCGGCGTCACCTGCGTGACCGGCGCGGCCAGCACGCCGGCCAGGCCGGCCAGCGCGGCGCCGCCGGCATAGGTGAGCGTCACCATCAGGGGCACGTTGACGCCGAAGGCCTGCACCAGCGACGGGTTCTCCGTGCCGGCGCGCAGCAGCGCACCGAGCTGCGTGCGTTCGATCAGGAACCAGGTGCCGAAGCACACCGCCAGCGACACCAGCACCACCCAGCCGCGGTAGTTCGGCAGCACCATGAAGCCCAGGTTGGTGGCGCCCGACAGCTGGTCCGGCGCCGAGTACTGCTGGCCCGACGAACCGTAGTACTGCTGGAACACGCCCTGGAAGATCAGCGCCAGCCCGAAGGTCAGCAGCAGCCCGTACAGCGGATCGAGCGCATAGAGGCGCTTGAGCAGCGTGCGCTCGATCAGCGCGCCCAGCGCGCCGATGACCAGCGGCCCCAGCAACAGCGCCCACCAGTAGCTCAGGCCCCAGCGGTCCATGCTGAACCACGCCACGTAGGCGCCCAGCATGTAGAGCGCGCCATGCGCGAAGTTGACGACGCCGAGCAGGCCGAAGATGACGGCCAGCCCGAGGCTGAGCATGGCGTAGAACGAGCCGTTGACGAGCCCCAGCAGCAACTGCCCGAACAAGGCCTGCAGGGGAACGCCGAATATTTCGGTCATCTAGAAAACACTCCAACTGATGTGCGACGGGCCACCGCGGCTTGTCCGGTGGCCCGATGGAGACGGGGGGCCCGGGCTCGCCCCGGCGCTGCCGCCGGCTTGCCCCGACGGACGTCCGAGGGAGCGCTGGATCCGGCTCCGCCGGGCCAGTCGCGGAGCGCCCCCTCGGGGGGCAGCGAGCGCTAGCGAGCGTGGGGGCTCAGCCCTTCCAGGCGGCGCACTTGGTTTCCGCCTTCGTGGTCCAGGCCGCCTCGCCCTTGATCACGTCCTGGACTTCGTAGTAGTCCCAGGGTTCCTTGGACGCCGACGGTTCCTTGACGCGCATCAGGTACATGTCGTGGATCATGCTGCCGTCGGCGCGCAACCAGCCGTCCTTCATGAACATGTCGTTGACCTTGGTGGCCTTGAGCTTGGCGAGCACCTTGTCGGTGTCGTCCGAGCCGGCCGCCTTGACGGCCGCGAAGTAGCCCGCGGCGGCCGAGTAGTCGCCGGCCTGCAGCGAGGACGGCATCTTCTTCATGACGTCGAAGTAGCGGCGGCCCCAGGCGCGCGTCTCGGGCGTCTTGTTCCAGTACCAGCTGTCGGTCAGGTACATGCCCTGCGTGGCCTTCAGGCCCAGCGAGTGCACGTCGTTGATGAACATCAGCAGGCCGGCCAGCTTCATCGTCTTGGTGATGCCGAACTCGTTGGCGGCCTTGATGGCGTTGACGGTGTCGCCGCCGGCGTTGGCCAGGCCCAGGATCTGCGCCTTGCTGGCCTGCGCCTGCAGCAGGAACGACGAGAAATCGCTGGCCGACAGCGGGTGCTTGACCACGCCCAGCACCTTGCCGCCGTTGGCTTCCACCACCTTGGCGGTGTCGCCTTCCAGCGCCGCGCCGAAGGCGTAGTCGGCCTGCAGGAAGTACCAGGTCTTGCCGCCCGCCTTGGTCACGGCGCTCCCGGTGCCCTTGGCCAGCGCAGTGGTGTCGTAGGCCCAGTGGATGGTGGTGGGCTGGCACTGCTCGTTGGTCAGCGCCGAGGTGCCGCCGCCCACCGAGATGAACAGCTTGTGCTTCTCGGCCGCCACCTTGGCCATGGCCAGGTTGGTGCCGGAGTTGGTGCCGCCGATCAGCATGTCCAGGCCGTTGGTGTCGAACCACTCGCGCGCCTTGGCGGCGGCGATGTCGGGCTTGTTCTGGTGGTCGGCGTAGACCAGTTCGATCTTCTTGCCGCCGATGGCGCCGCCGGCGTCGGCGATGGCCATCTTGATGGCCTCGACGCCGCCCTGGCCGTCGATGTCGGCGTAGACACCGGACATGTCGGTGATGATGCCGATGCGGACGACGTCGCCCGAGATCTGCGCCTGCGCGGCGCCGGCGAAGCCGAGCGCGCCGAGGCAGGCGACGGCCACGGTCTTGAGGGTGGCGGAAAGGGGCTTGAACATGAATCGGTCTCCTTGTTTGTCGTGGTCTTGCGGGCGTGGAAAAGAGCGGCGGGCGTCGCTCAGACGCCCAGGTACTCGTGCAACTTGTCGATGCGGCCGGGCAGCTCGGCCTGCGTGAAGTGCTGGATCACCTGCCCGTGCTCCATCACGAGGAAGCGGTCGGCCAGCGGCGCGGCGAAGCGGAAGTTCTGTTCGACCATGACGATGGTGTAGCCCTGCTTGCGCAGCGCGACCACCATCTCGGCGAGCTTCTGCACGATGACCGGCGCGAGGCCTTCGGAGATCTCGTCGAGCAGCAGCAGGCGCGCGCCGGTGCGCAGGATGCGCGCGACGGCCAGCATCTGCTGCTCGCCGCCCGACAGCCGCGTGCCCTGGCTGGGCGCGCGCTCCTCCAGGTTCGGGAACATCGCGTAGATCTGCTCGACCGGCATGCCACCCTTGCTGAGCACCGGCGGCAGCATCAGGTTCTCCTCGCAGCTCAGGCTGGAGAAGATGCCGCGCTCCTCGGGGCAGTAGCCCAGGCCCAGCCGCGCCACCTTGTGCGTGGGCAGGCCGATGGTCTCCTGGCCCTTGACCTTGATCGAGCCCTGGCGGGCCCCGGTCAGGCCCATGATGGCGCGCATCGTGGTCGTGCGGCCGGCGCCGTTGCGTCCCAGCAGCGTGACGACCTCGCCTTCGTCGACGTGCAGGTCCACGCCGTGCAGCACGTGCGACTCGCCGTACCAGGCGTTCAGGCCCTTGATCTCGAGGAACGGGGTGCTCATGTCCCGGCGCCCCCTCGGGGGACAGTGAATGCAATGAACGGGGGGGTTGTCATTCAGTGTGCTCCGACGAGTTCGGTCTGCGCCGTGCCCATGTAGGCCTCGATCACCTGCGGATTCCTCGACACCTCGGCGTACGGCCCCTCGGCCAGCAACGCGCCGCGCTGCAGGACGGTGATGGTGTCGGCGATGCTGGAGACCACGCTCATGTTGTGCTCGACCATCAGGATGGTGCGGTTGGCCGACACCTTCTTGATGAGCTGGCGGATGCGGTCGACGTCCTCGATGCCCATGCCCTGGGTCGGCTCGTCGAGCAGCATCAGCTGCGGCTCCATGGCCAGCGTGGTGGCGATCTCGAGCGCGCGCTTGCGGCCGTAGCTGAGCTCGACGGCGGGCAGGTGCGCGAACGCGGCCAGGTCGACCTCGGCCAGCAGTTCCATGGCGCGGGCGTCGAGCTTGTGCAGGCTGCGCTCCGGCTTCCAGAAATGGAACGAGGTGCCGAGCGTGCGCTGCAGCGCCACGCGCACGTTCTCGAGCACGCTCAGGTGCTGGAAGACGGCCGAGATCTGGAACGAGCGGATGACGCCCAGGCGCGCGATGGCGGCCGGCGCCTCGCGCGAGATGTCGACCCCGTCGAACACGATGGTGCCCGAGGTCGGCTGCAGGAATTTCGTGAGCAGGTTGAAGCAGGTGGTCTTGCCCGCCCCGTTGGGTCCGATCAGCGCATGGATGTGGCCGCGCCGGACGCGCAGGTTCACCTTGTTGACGGCCACGAAGCCCTTGAATTCCTTCGTCAGGTCGGTCGTTTCCAGGATATAGCTGCTGCTCATCCGGCGAGTGTAGGGGCTGCCCCCTAGCGCCGACAGTTGGCAAAAATACGTCCGGGTTAGCCCGGACGAAACCGTGGTTGCCAACGTACGGCCGCGTCAGGAAATTGCAAGGAATGGACGACGGCGTCGGGACTCGACCAGGGCACCTCCCGCCGGCGCGCGCCATCGACGTGGGAAAATCGGCGTCGGATGAAGTACACGGTAGCCGTTCGCACCCTCTGCGAGTTCACGGCCAAGCTCGGCGATCTCGACTTGCGCTTCACGCCCTCGGCCACCGCGCTCGAGGGCATGGCGGGCCACGCCATGGTCGCCGCGCGCCGCGGCGAGGCCTACGAGGCGGAGGTGTGGCTCACCGGCGAGCACCGCGAGCTGGTCGTGCGCGGGCGCGCCGACGGCTTCGACCCCGAGGCCGGCCGCCTCGACGAGGTCAAGACCTACCGCGGCGACCTGCACGCGATGCCGCAGAACCGGCGCTCGCTGCACTGGGCCCAGGCCAAGTGCTACGGCGCGCTGCTGTGCGCCGAGCGCGGGCTGGCGCAGCTGAAGGTGGCGCTGGTCTATTTCGACGTCGGCTCGCAGGACGAGACGATGCTGGTCGAATCGTTCGGCGCCGCCGAACTGCGCGCCTTCCTCGAGCTGCAGTGCGACCGCTTCCTCGCCTGGGCCGCGCAGGAGAGCGCGCACCGCGGCGCCCGCGACGCCGCGCTGGCCGTCCTGCCGTTCCCGTACGCCACGTTCCGCACCGGCCAGCGCCAGCTGGCGGAGAACGTCTACAAGGCCGCGATCTCCGGGCGCACGCTGCTCGCCCAGGCGCCCACGGGCATCGGCAAGACGGTGGGCACGCTGTACCCGCAGCTCAAGGCGATGCCCGGCCAGAAGCTCGACAAGCTCTTTTTCCTGGCCGCCAAGACGCCCGGCCGCGCGCTGGCGCTGGAGGCGCTGCGCACCATCGCGGCGCCGCACCGGGCGGCGCCGGCGACCGCCGACGCGCTGGCCGCGGGCGGCACCGTCGAGGCCGCGCCCGCCGTGCCCGGCCGCACCCCGCTGCGCGTCATCGAGCTGGTGGCCCGCGACAAGGCCTGCGAGCACCCCACCAAGGCCTGCCACGGCGACTCGTGCCCGCTGGCCAAGGGCTTCTACGACCGCCTGCCCGCGGCGCGCCAGGCCGCGGTCGGCGCCACGCCCGACGCGGCGCCGCCGCTCGATCGCGGCGGCCTGCGCGCCATCGCGCTGGCGCACGAGGTCTGTCCGTACTACCTGGCGCAGGAACTGGTGCGCTGGGCCGACGTGGTCGTCGGCGACTACAACTACTACTTCGATCTCGGCGGCATGCTGCACGGGCTGGCCCACGCCAACGACTGGCGCGTGGGCGTGCTGGTGGACGAGGCGCACAACCTGGTGCCGCGGGCGCGCGAGATGTATTCCGCCACGCTGTCGCGCACCGCGCTCGACGGCGTGCGCCCGCGCGCGCCCGCCACCGTCGCGCCCGCGCTCAAGCGGCTCGCGCGGGTGTTCAACGAGATCGTCGGCCGCCAGCTCGAGCCCTACGCCGCCTGGGAGGACCTGCCCGTCGGCCTGGTCACCGCGCTGCAGAACGTCAACTCGGCCATCGGCGACCACTCGGCCGCGTTTCCCGCCGACGTGCCGCCCGAGCTGCTGGCGTTCTACTTCGACACGCTGCACTTCACCCGGCTGGCCGAATCCTTCGGTGCCCATTCGCTGTTCGACGTCACCGTCGCCGACGACGCGCAGCGCGAGGTCTCGCTGTGCCTGCGCAACCTGGTGCCGGCCTCGTTCCTGAAGCCGCGCTTCCTGGCCGCGCGCACCACCACGCTGTTCTCGGCCACGCTGACGCCGATGCACTTCCACGCCGACCTGCTGGGCCTGCCGCCCGACGTCGCCTGGGTGGACGTCGAGTCGCCGTTCGAGGCGGCGCAGCTGCGGGTGCGGGTGGCGCCGCTGTCCACGCGCTTCGCGAACCGGCCCGCGTCGCTCGCCCCCATCGTCGAGCTGATGGCGCTGCAGTACGCGCAGGCGCCCGGCAACTACCTGGCGTTCTTCAGCAGCTTCGACTACCTGCAGCAGGTGGCCGAGCTGTTCCGGGCGCTGCACCCCGACGTGCCGGTGTGGGAACAGGCGCGCCAGATGACCGAGGCCGCGCGCGGCGACTTCCTGGCGCGCTTCCAGGCCGGCGGGCGCGGCATCGGCTTCGCGGTGCTGGGCGGCGCGTTCGCCGAGGCGGTGGACCTGCCCGGCCGGCGCCTGATCGGCGCGTTCATCGTCACGCTGGGGCTGCCGCAGGTCAATCCGGTCAACGAGCAGATGAAGGCGCGGCTGGAAACGCTGTTCGGCGCCGGCCACGACTACACCTACCTGTTTCCCGGGGTGCAGAAGGTGGTGCAGGCGGCCGGCCGGGTGATCCGCACCACCACCGACGAGGGCACCGTGCTGCTGATCGACGACCGCTTCCGGCGGCCGGAGGTGCGCCGCCTGCTGCCGGCGTGGTGGCGCGTCGAAACCGCGTAATCACGAGGACGCGGCGCGCGCGTCCTCAGGCAAACTCGAACCCCATGCACAACAGCGCGCCGATCTACATCGCCACCGAACAGATCCTCTGGCTGCGCCGCGACGGCACCCAGACCCGCATCGTCGCCCGCGTGGGCATGCCCTACGCCGGCGACGACGGCACCTGGGCCTGCCCGGCCGAACTGCAGGGCGTCGACACCCGCTACCCCGACGTCTGCGGCGCCTCGTCGATGCAGGCCCTCAGCCTGGCGACCGCCCTGGTGGCCACCCGACTGGGCCACCTGCTCGAACGCGGCGAGCGGCTGGTCGACGCCGAGGATCCCGGCTGCGCCTGGGACGAGGAGATGCTGGCCTCGATCTTCGGCCTGCACGGCCTGCGGGCGCCGGAGCGCGTGCGGTGAGGCAGTTCGACGCCGCGGCCACCGCGCAGGCGCTCGGCTTTCCGGCGCTGATCGCGGCGCTCGAGCGCATGTTCGTCGCCGGCTGCGAGGTGCCGGCACGTCATGTGCACGCCGTCGGCGAGACGCTGACCGCGCTGCTGATGCCGGCCTGGCAGCCGGGCCGCTACTTCGGCCTGAAGGTGGTCCACGTCGCCCCGGGCAACGCCCGGCTGGGCCTGCCCGGCCTGTTCGCCACCTACCAGCTGTTCGACGCCAACACCGGCGTGCCGCTGGCGCTGATCGACGGCGGCGAGCTGACCGCGCGCCGCACCGCCGCGGCCTCGGCGCTGGCGGCGTCCCGGCTCGCCCGCGCCGACGCCCGGCGCCACCTGGTTGTCGGCGCCGGGCGCGTGGGCAGCCTGCTGGCGCCGGCGATGCGCGCCGTGCGGCCCATCGCCGACGTGATGGTGTGGAGCCGCGACCCGCAGTCGGCGCTGCGCCTGGTGGTCAAGCTGGCCGCGGCCGGCATTCCGGCGCGCATGGTCACCGACCTCGCGTCGGCCGCCGCCACGGCCGACATCGTCAGCTGCGCGACGCTCGCCGCCGAGCCGCTGATCCGCGGCGAATGGCTCGCGTCCGGCGCCCACCTCGACCTGGTCGGCGGCTTCACGCCGGCCATGCGCGAGGCCGACGACGCCTGCTTCGCCGGCGCCGACGTGTGGATCGACACGGCCGAGGCGCTCGCCAAGGCCGGCGACCTGCTGCACCCGATCGCCGCCGGCGTCCTGCGCCGCGCGGACGTGCGCGGCACGCTGGCCGACCTGTGCGCGGCGCCCGCCGCGCCGCGCGACCCGGCCCGGCGCACCGTCTTCAAGTCGGTGGGCACCGCGCTGGCGGACCTGGCCGCGGCGATCCTGGTCTACGAGGCGGACTGAAGCCGCCAGGGCCGCCCCCGGTTCGCTTCGCCCGGCGCGACACAATCGGGGCCCCGATTCCCGCAAAGCCCCTCCGATGTCGAAGTCGCTGTCCACGCTGGCCCTGCTGCTGGCCCCGCTGCTGGCGAGCGCCGCGCCCGCCGACAAGGCCTACCGCACGGCCGGCGACTGCGACGGTTTTCCCGCCGTCGCCCTGGCCACCGCCCCCGGCCTGTGCGTGGGCCTGGTCGCCGAGGGCCTGGGCCATGCGCGCGGCGTGGCCACGGTCGGCGACGACGTCTTCGTGGTGGACATGGTGGCCTGGGACAGCCACAAGAGCCGGCTGCTGAAGCTGTCCCACGGCGGCCGCCATGCGCCCGAGGTGGTGCTGCACGACCTGTTCCAGGCCAGCGCGGTCGTGCGCGGCCCGGGCCGCACGCTGTACCTGGGCGTCACCGGCCAGGTGCTGCAGGTCGATCCCTACGCGGCCGATCCGGCGCGCAGCGTTCGCGTGGTGGTCGACGGCCTGCCGACCTCGGGCCGCCATCCGCTGCCCGGCCTGGCGGTGGGCGCCGACGGCGCGCTGTTCGTCAGCGTCGGCTCCGCCACCGACAACTGCCATGTGGCCGGCGGCCGCCTGCCCGACCCGAAGGCCGCCTGTCCCGAGACGCTGGATCATCCGCCGCGCGGCTCGGTGCTGCGCTTTCCCGCGCGCGCGACCGCGTGGAACGCGGGCGACCAGGCGCCGTATGCGCGCGGGCTGCGCAACGCCATGGCGATGGCGCCGCTGCCCGATGGCCGGCTCGCGGTGGCGGTCAACGCGCGCGACGGCATCCACCACGCCGACCCGGCGCTGTCCGACGATGCGCTGCCGCACGAGCCGCTGGTCGTGCTGCAGCCCGGCGGGGACTACGGCTGGCCCTATTGCTACGACCAGCGCGTGGCCAGCCCCGAGTACCCCGGCTTCGACTGCGCCAGCCGGCTCGCGCCCGACCTGCTGCTGCCCGCGCATGCCGCGCCGCTGGGCATGCTGTTCTACCGCGGCGAGCGCCTGCCGGGCCTGGCGGGCCGCCTGATCGTCGGCTACCACGGCTACCGCGCCACGGGCCACCGCCTCGTGGCCGTCGCCCTCGGCAAGGACCTGCGTCCCACCGGCCCGCCCACCGAGCTCGTCACCGATTGGGAGCAGCGCGACGGCAGCCACCCGCAGGGCTCGCCGGTGGGCCTGGCGGAGATGGCCGACGGCAGCGTGCTGGTGGCCGAGGACCACAGCGGCGCGCTGCTGCGGCTGTCGCGCCGGGCCGCGCGCTGAGCTTCAGGCCGGCTCGCCCACGGACCCGTCCGGCGGCTGCGGCAACGCGTCCAGCGGCGCGCAGGTCGCGTCGTCGGCCAGGTCGCCCAGCCAGCCGCCGCCGAAGCCGGCGCGGCGAAGTCCGGTCACCAGCGGGGCGCAGTGACGCATCAGGTTCCAGAGCATGCCGCTGCGGTGGTTCTCGATCATCACCACGGTGGGCCCCTCGTTGATGCCGAAGTGGAAGGGCGAGACCCAGCCGAACGCGTGCTTGTGGTCGGTCGGGAAGCTCGGGTTGAACGACGCCTTGAAGCCGTACGGGTTGGCCACGTGCAGCTGGATGTGGCGGTAGTTGGCGATGGTCGGCAGCACGATCTCGGGCGCGAACGGCAGCGACGCCACCACCGCCCACGGCGCCAGCGTGCCGTCGTCCGGGCCGTCCGGCACGCCGCGCGCGACGTAGTCGAAGAAGGGCGACTCCGACGTGCCGTGCCAGCGCGCGCCGCCGGGGCCGTCGCTGGCCGTCACGCCCCACACGTACTCGCCGTACATCGCGTGGCGGCGCGGGTTGCGGATCGCGTAGCGCTGCTGCACGTGGGCGCCGATGCGGCTGTTGATGAAGTAGTCGCTGTCGTGCGCGCGCATGAAGGCGTCGCGCAGGCCGCGGAAGTCCACCCACAGGTGCGACATCTGGTGGATGAACAGCGGGCCGGCGTGCAGGTAGGCCAGGCCCTCGACCTCCTCCCACCGGTAGGTGGCGCACCAGGCCGCGTAGGACGCGGGTGCGATCGGGTGCGTGGGCGAGCCCAGCGCCAGCAGGTACAGCACCAGTGCCTCGTCGTAGCCTTCCCAGTGCCACGGCAGGTTGCCCGTCCCGGGCTTCCAGCCGTGGCAGATCGTGCCCTGCTCGCCCACCATCCAGTCCCATTCGACGCGCTCGTACAGCGCGGTGCCCAGGCGGCGCACCTCGGCCTCGTCGGGCGCGTCGGCGTGGAAGTAGGCGACCGCCGTCAGCACGCCCGCCATCAGCAGGGCCGTGTCTATCGTCGACAGTTCGCTGGCCCAGGCGCGGCGGCCGGTCTGCATGTCGAGGAAGTGATAGAAGAAGCCGCGGTGGCCCGCGGCCGTGGGCGACTCGCTCTGCTCGGCCGCGCTGAGCGTGCGCAAGGTCAGCAAGGTGCGCTGCAGCGCCTGTGCGTGGGTCATCAGGCCGCGCTGCACGCCCACCGGGTAGGTGGTGAGCGCCATGCCCACGGCGGCGATGCTGGCCGGCCAGTCGCGCGCGGTCTTGTCGCGCACCAGGCCGTTGGCCTCGTTGACCTCGTGCAGGAAGTAGCCGAACGACTCGCGCTGCAGGTCGGTGAGCATCGCGTCGCGCACCACGGCCTCGTGGTGGGTGAAGCCGTGCAGCACGGCATGCCGGGCCACCTCGGGGCACAGCGAGACCTCGCCGGAGTAGCCCTGTTCGGCGGCGTCGTCGGCGGCCTGTCGTCTCATGCGGTCTCCCAGTCGATGCGCACCAGCGCCATCGCGTTGGCCGGCAGCGCCAGCGTGAAGCTCGCCGCATCGCCGGCGACCTCGATCGCGAGGCGCTCCGGCGTCACGGCCGAGGCCTGTTCCAGCGCGTCGATGTCGCGCGGATGCGGGTATTCGGGGCGGCCCCTGCGCAGCCACTCGGCACGCGGGTTCGCGTGCTCGTTGTCGATGCGCGAGAGCAGGGCGGCGCGCGGACGGCGGCCGGCGAGCCCGGCCAGGCGGACCTGCACCCGCTCGGCGGCGATCGCGTGGCGCGGCATCGCCACGTTCAGCAGCAGCACGCGGGTGCTGCCGTCGTCGTCGGGCGCGCCGACGTGCACGCGCAGCGTCGGATGCGACGTGGCGACGTCCCAGCGCCGCGTGCCGAGCTGGTCGACCATCTGGAAGGCCCGGTAGACGGGCTTGGGCACGCCGTAGAGATTGAACAGTCCGAAGCCGCCGTGGTAGGGCTGGCTGGGAAAGTAGTTCTCCTCGAAGATGTCCGTGAACGCCCACCAGCTGAACGCGTCGACCAGGTCGTCGACGTCCAGCAGGAAGTGCGCGGCCAGCGCGGCGCAGAACGGCCCGTCGTGCATCGGGTCGCGCGGGTTGGAGGTGATGTTCCACTCGGTGTAGTACAGCGGCCGCGCACCGGCCACCGCGCGGGCCTCGCGCGCGCGGTCGCGCATGACGCTGGCGGGCGCGTCGGCGAGCTGCGAGACCGTGTCGGTGTCCACCGAGCCGAACGCGTCGGTCGGATAGTAGTGCGTGCTGAGGAAGTCGGGCGGGCAGCCGCGGGCGGCGCAGGCCGCGTCGAACTCGGCCAGCCAGGCGTTGGCCGCGGTCGCCGGGCCGCCCACCTGCAGGCGCGGCGAGATCGCCTTGACGGCCGTCCAGGTGGCCTGGAACAGGTCGAAGTACTTCGCCTGCCCGCCGGTCCAGAACGCGACCAGGTTGGGCTCGTTCCACACCTCCAGCGGCCACTGGGCGACCTCGTCGATGCCGTAGCGCTCGACCCAGTGGCCCACCAGCCGCGTCATCAGCAGCTGCCAGTCGGCCATGCGGCGCGGCGGCGTGACGTTGGCGCGGTAATGGAACACGCTGTTGCCGTCCGAGGACAGCGCGGCGGGCATGAACGACAGCTCCACCAGCGGCTTCATACCGATGGACAGCAGGAAGTCGAACACGCGGTCGATGTTGAAGAACGAGAACAGGAACTGCCCGTCCTGGTTGACCAGCGTGCCCATGTCGTCGCTGAGCAGGCCGTGGAAGCGCACGTGGCGGAATCCCAGCTCGCGCCGGGCGCGCCCGAGCTGCTGCTGCCAGTCGGCGCGCAGCGCCAGCGGCGCGTGGCAGCTGCCCACGCAGTGGCGCCACGGGTGGCGCAGCGGGCGGGGCGGCCCGGCGAGGTCGCAGGCGAACGCGACGGCAGGCGTTGCGGGGGTGGTCGGGGACATCGGGGCTTTCGACGCCGGCTCGGCCGGAACGATGTCCGACGGTCGGCAAGTCGAGTGCCCGACAGCAAGCGCCAGGCCTTCGGCGAGCTTTCGGAACACGGTGCGGCGTTGCATGGGCAAGGGGCGTCGGGGAATCGGTTCAGTTGGAGGCCGGAACCTGCATCTTGCCGCCGCTTTGGTGAACTTGGTGTTGCGGGGGCAAACCGGGCCCGCCCGGGCCGGCGCGGTCGGCCGCGCCGATCGGGCTCGGGCAAGTCCTCACGTGCGCCCGGCCCGGATTTGCCACAATCGAACATTCCGCCGCGCGCGCTCAAAAGGCGCTCCGCGGCATTTCCTTGTCCGTGATCCTCGGGATTCGTCTTGAACACTCTCGCTGCAAACCTGCCCGCCGGCGCCGCCCCCGCGGCGCGCGCCTGGCAACCGAAGGGCCTCGCCATCATCTTCGCGACGGAGATGTGGGAGCGCTTCAGCTACTACGGCATGCGCGCCCTGCTCGTGCTGTACCTCGTCAATGCGCTCGGCTACAAGCGCGCGGACGCCCTGGAGCTGTACGGCATCTACACCGGCCTCGTCTACGTGACCCCGCTGATCGGCGGCTGGATCGCCGACCGCTGGCTGGGCATGCGCACGGCCGCGGTGATCGGCGGCATCGTGATGATGCTGGGCCACTTCGCCATGGCCGTGCCCTCGATGCTGCACGTGGCGCTGGGCTTGCTGATCGTCGGCAACGGCTTCTTCAAGCCCAACACCAGCTCGATGGTGGGCGACCTCTACGAGGGCGTCGACGATCCGCGCCGCGACGGCGGCTACACGATCTTCTACATGGGGATCAACCTGGGCGCGCTGTTCTCGCCGCTGGTGTGCGGCACGCTGGGCCAGAAGCTGGGGTGGCACTACGGCTTCGCCAGCGCGGGCGTGGGCATGTTCATCGGCCTGGTGACGCTGCTGTCGTTCCAGGGCTGGCTGGGCCGTGCGGGCCTGCGGCCCGAGCAGCAGTCCGTGGGCTGGAAGAATGCGCCGATGATCGGCATCTGGGCCGCAAGCTGCGTCGCGTTCGTCTACGCCGCGCTGGCCATCGCGCCGACCCTGTCGGCGCTGCCAGTCGCCGCCAAGATCGCGCTGGCCCTGGCCATCATCGCCGCGGCCATCTGGCTGCCCGGCCTGATCTCCGGCAAGAAGGCGGGCGACGAGAAGCTGACCGTCGCCGAGTGGAAGCGCGTCATCGCCATCGTCGTGCTGACGATGTTCTCGATCTTCTTCTGGATGGGCTTCGAGCAGGCCGGTGGATCGATGAACCTGTTCGCCGACAAGCAGACCGCGCGCTCGATCGGCGGCTTCGACGTGCCGTCGAGCTGGTTCCAGAGCATCAACCCGTTCGCGATCCTGGTGCTGGCGCCGGTGTTCGCCACGATCTGGACGGCGCTGAACAAGTCGCGCTTCGCGCCGCCCGATCCGGCCAAGCAGGCGATGGGCCTGATCGTGCTGGGCCTGGGCTTCATCGTGATGTACCGCGCGCAGACGCTGGCCGACGCGGTCGGCCTGGTGAGCCCGCTGTGGCTGGCCGGCGCGTACCTGCTGCACACGATCGGCGAGCTGATGCTGTCGCCGGTGGGCCTGGCGCTCACCTCGCGCGCCGCGCCGATCCGCGTCGCCGCGCTGCTGATGGGCGTGTGGATGCTGTCGTCGGCGGCCGGCAACTACCTGGCCGGCGCGCTCGAGAACATCATGAACGGGACCGGCATCCCGCCGTACCTGTTCCTGACCGAGTCGTCCATCGGTGCCGGCGTCCTGCTGCTGGTGCTCACGCCGATCCTGCACAAGATGCTGCGCGCCCGCGACCAGTCCACCGTCGCCTGAACCTCGCGCGCTCGAACCCCGACGCCGACCGGCCCCGCGCCGCGTCGGCGTCGTTCATTCGCCGCGCGCTTCAGCGCGGGGCTTGTTCCGCGCTGCGCTTGAGCGCGGCCAGGCCGGACTCGAAGTCCTTGCCGACCAGCTTGTCGAGATCCATGAACAGGCCCAGGATGCGCGAGACCAGCGGGCTGGGGCCGAACATCGCCCAGCTGAGGTCGGTGCCGGCGTCGGTGGGCGTCATCACGAACTCCGCCGTGTTGCTGGCCTTGAACGGCTTGCGGAAGTCGAGCTTGATCGCGATGAGCCCGCGCTCGGCGCCGGCGCGCATCTCGGTGATCTCCATGCGGCCCGCGCCCGCCTTGCCCTGGCCGTCCCATTCGTAGATCGCGCCCACGCCGGCGTCGGCGCCGCTGTAGCTGCGCTGCAGCGTCGGGTCGATGTTCTCCCACGGGGACCACTTGCGCCACTCGTGGAAGTCGTCGATCAGCTCGGCCACCTGCACCATCGGGGCGGCGATGCTCGTCGAGCGTTCGATGCGGAACGTCGGTGGACGTCGGCTGGCGAGGACGAGCAGGACGGCGATCGCCAGGGCGATGACCAGCAGGGCGATGAGCATGGCGAGTCCGTTTCCCGGTGAGGTGTCCGGCCGAGTTTCGCCCATCCGGGCCTGCCCTGTCGAATCCGGCGGCCGTCGACCGTCGTTGACGGTGGCGCTGCCGCGCCGCTACATTGCCGACCGAACCCCTTGCCAACCCGGAGATCCCGATGACCTTCCTGTCCCGCCTGACCGTCGCTGCCCTGTTCGCCGCCACCGCCGCCCAGGCCGCGCCGGTCACCTATGCCATCGACCCGACGCACACGTATCCCAGCTTCGAGGCCGACCACATGGGCATCTCGACCTGGCGCGGCAAGTTCGACCGCACGTCGGGCACGGTCACGCTGGATCGCGCGGCGGGCACCGGCAGCGTGGCGATCGTCGTCGACATGAAGAGCGTCGACTACGGCCTGGAGGCCATGAACAAGGCGGCGCGCGGCAAGGACCTGTTCGAGGCCGACAAGTATCCGAAGGCGGTCTTCAAGGGCACGCTCGAGGGCTTCACCGACGGCGTGCCCGCGCGCGCGGTGGGCACCCTGGAGATGCACGGCCGCACCAACCCGGTGACGCTGGAGATCCGCAAGTTCAAGTGCATCCCGCATCCGATGCTCAAGCGCGAGGACTGCGGCGCCGACGTCTACGCGACGCTGGACCGCGAGCAGTTCGGCATGGACGCCGGCAAGGCCTACGGCTTCAGCATGGCCGTGGACCTGCGCATCCAGGTCGAGGCGATCGCGACGAAGTGAGTCAGGCGCCGGGGCCCTGCTCCGCCGAGGGCTGCAGTTCGATCCTGAGCCAGCCGGGCAGGAACAGGTCGCCCTGGAATCGGGTGCCCGAGTCGTCGGCGCCCAGCGTGTGGGCGGCTTCCTCGGTCAGCGGCGGCACCTGCATCGGCGCGTCGGCCGGCACCGAGGCGTTGTCGACGGCGGCGTCATGGCGGTGGACGAGCGGGTTCATGCGGACTCCTTGGCCGCGCGTGCGGCGACTGCGAGACTGCGGCAAGCGTCGCGCCCGAAGCGCCTACTGCCGCCGGTAGGTGAGCATCCGCCCTTTATACGCCGCGATGCCATCCCGTTCCTCATGGTCGAGATAGTTCTCTTCCATGCGGAAGCCGTGACGCGCCATGTTCTTGTGGAACGCGCTGCGGTTGCCGCGGTTCGGGTCCACGATCCAGACCTCGGCCAAGGGCGCCGCCAGGCCGGCGATGAAATCGGCCAGCTGGCCGCGCTCGTCGCGCTCGTAGAGCACGTCGCTGCCGATGATCAGGTCGAACTCGCCGTGCACGACGACGGGCGCGCGCTCATCGATGGCGTCGCGCGGCAGCAGCACGCCGGGCCACTGGCCGTGGCGGTACTTCATCGGCCCGAGGTCGTTGAGCACCAGGTTGTGCGACAGGAAGCGGCCGGCCAGCGGATGGCAGTCGCTGGCGGTGACGTCGGCGCCGGCCCGGTGGCCCACCAGGCTGGCCAGTCCCAGGCCGCAGCCGATCTCGAGGATGCGCTCGGCACCGATGACGGCCCGCTGGCCCAGCCGTGCCGCGAGATGGCTGCCCGACGGCCAGAGCAGGCCGAACAGGGGCCACAGCGAGGACGAGATGCCCAGCCGCTCGGCGTCGCCCTGCGGATCGGCGAACTGCTGCTTGTCGAGCAGCGAACGGATGACCAGGTCCGCGACGCCGGCGATGGCGATGCGCTCCTGCTTGACTTCGTAACCGGGCATGACGGCGGGGCGAAGCCCGCACGGAGCGCTTCGGATCAAGGGAGGGAATGCGACGAGTATGCGCCTCGTCAGGGCATCACGATGGCCAGGAGGACCAGCGCCAGCACGATCCGCGGCGGCAGGGACGCGGAAGGGTTCATGCCTGGTTCTTCGCCTTGCCGCTGGCCACCAGCGCGTTCCACTCCGCATCCTCGTAGAAGCGCGAACGCGTCAGGAAGCGCCGGCCGGTCGGCCCCTCGAGCGAGAACATGCCGCCGCGGCCGGGCACGACGTCGATGATCAGCTGCGTGTGGCACCAGTATTCGTACTGCGATTCGCTGATGTAGAACGGCACGCCGCCGATGTCGCCCAGGTGGACGTCGTTGTCGCCGATGATGAAGTCGCCGAGCGGATAGCACATGGGCGCGCTGCCGTCGCAGCAGCCGCCCGACTGGTGGAACATCAGGTCGCCGTGGCGGCCCTGCAATTCCTGGATCAGGCCCAGCGCGGCGTCGGTCGCGACGACCTGGGCCGGCAAGTTCACAGTGATGTGCTCCATCGTAGAACTCCTGGCGGCGTCAAACGGAACCGCCGCCGGCGCTGGTGCGTCGGCGGCGGAGTGCAAGGGAGCAGCGGATCCGGCTCCGCCGGGCCGCTCGCGGCCAGCCCCTGGGGGGCAGGCCGCGCCAGCGGCCGTGGGGCTCAGAAGAACCCGAGCGCCTTGTCGCTGTAGCTGACCAGCAGGTTCTTGGTCTGCTGGTAGTGGTCCAGCATCATCTTGTGGTTCTCGCGGCCGATGCCCGACTGCTTGTAGCCGCCGAAGGCGGCGTGCGCCGGATAGGCGTGGTAGCAGTTGGTCCACACGCGCCCGGCCTGGATGCCGCGGCCCATGCGGAAGGCGGTGTTCATGTCGCGCGTCCACACGCCGGCGCCCAGGCCGTACAGCGTGTCGTTGGCGATGGACAGGGCCTCTTCCTCGTCCTTGAACGTCGTCACCGAGACCACCGGGCCGAAGATCTCTTCCTGGAAGATGCGCATCTTGTTGTTGCCCTTGAAGACGGTGGGCTTGACGTAGTAGCCGCCTTCGAGGTCGTCCTTGAGCAGGTTGCGCTCGCCGCCGATCAGGCACTGCGCGCCTTCCTGCTTGCCGAGATCGAGGTAGCTCAGGATCTTCTCGAGCTGTTCGCTGGAGGCCTGCGCGCCGATCATCGTCGACATCTCCAGCGGGTTGCCCTGCTTGATGGCGGCCACGCGCTTGACGGCGCGCTCGATGAACTGCTCGTAGATCGATTCCTGGATCAGCACGCGCGACGGGCAGGTGCAGACTTCGCCCTGGTTGAGCGCGAACATCGCGAAGCCTTCGAGCGCCTTGTCGAAGAACGCGTCGTCCTTGCTGAGCACGTCGGCGAAGAAGACGTTGGGCGACTTGCCGCCGAGCTCGAGCGTGACGGGGATCAGGTTCTGGCTGGCGTACTGCATGATCAGCCGGCCCGTCGTCGTCTCGCCGGTGAAGGCGATCTTGGCGATGCGCTTGTTGGAGGCCAGCGGCTTGCCGCACTCCAGGCCGAAACCGTTGACGATGTTGACCACGCCCTTGGGCAGCAGGTCGCCGATCAGCTCGAACAGCACCAGGATGGAGACCGGGGTCTGCTCGGCGGGCTTGAGCACCACGCAGTTGCCCGCGGCCAGCGCCGGGGCGAGCTTCCAGACGGCCATCAGGATGGGGAAGTTCCAGGGAATGATCTGGCCGACCACGCCCAGCGGCTCATGGAAGTGGTACGCGTAGGTGGTCTCGTCGATCTCGCTGATGCCGCCTTCCTGGCCGCGGACGCAGCCGGCGAAATAGCGGAAGTGGTCGATGGCCAGCGGGATGTCGGCCGCCATGGTCTCGCGGATGGGCTTGCCGTTGTCCCAGGTCTCGGCGGTGGCCACGAGCTCGAGGTTTTGCTCGATGCGGTCCGCGATCTTGTTGAGGATGTTGGCGCGTTCGGCCGGCGAGGTCTTGCCCCAGGCCGTCTTGGCGGCGTGGGCGGCGTCGAGGGCGAGTTCGACGTCCTCGGCGGTCGAGCGCGGGATCTCGCAGAACGTGCGGCCCGTGACGGGCGTGATGTTCTCGAAATATTGTCCGTTGACGGGCGGCACCCATTCGCCGCCGATGTAGTTGCCGTAGCGCTTCTTGAAGTTGACGGCGAAGCCGAAGCGGCCGGGTTCGAGCATGTCCATTGCGAGTCTCCTGTTGTGGGTCTGACGTCGGGGGCGAGGCCGTGGCGCGCATGCGCCGGGCTCTCCGCGAAGCTTCACCTTGCGAGTCGCGTGCCAGCCTGTCAAGAACCCCGCCAAAGGCCGGGATGGCGTCATGCCCTCAACGTAAACGAGAACGGACCGGGTTCGCGGCGGCGCCGGATGTGTCGCCGCGTGACGACGGCCCTGTGCCAGGATGGAGCACTGTCCCGGCCGCGCTGTGACATCAGGCGGCGGGGGGCGCCGGCGGCGGATCGGCCGGCGCCAGGTCGGCCGCGGCGGGCTGGGGCCCGGTCAGCGTCATCAGGATGTCGGCGTACCAGGCGCAGTTCAGGCCCAGCGATTCGTCCAGCACCTGGTCGCGGTCGCCCATGTCCAGCCGCGCCGAGTGCACGCCCAGCAGCAGCCAAGGCAGCGCGGGGTTGCGCGCCGGCGTGGCCGGATCGTGCATGACCACCGGCGCGCCGCTGGCGCCGCGGTGCATGCGCGCGTCGGTCAGGAAGTAGCCCTGGCCCTGGAACCGGATGCCGTAGGACGAGGCCACGATGGCCTGGCGCACCACGGGCAGGTGGTGCAGGGCGTCGTGGAAGCCGAGCGGAAAGCCCGACACCAGCAGCGAGGTGCCCACGCCGATGTCGTCGGCGGGCCCGGCCAGCTGGGCCGGCGTGAACGCGCGCAGCACGACGTCGGCCGGCAGCCTGGCGCGGTCGAGCTCGAGCACCGCGATGTCCACCTCGCCGCCGCTGTCGCGCCCCTGGCGCCAGATGCTCTTGCCCTCGGCGTAGAGCGGGATCGAGAAGCCGGTGGAGCGGGTCAGGTCCACGCCGTCCAGGTGCAGCTCGATCTCGAGGCGGTCGGGCAGGTGCTTGGCGGGCGTGTCGATCACCACGTGCCGGCTGGTGACCAGGTAGAGCCTGGCGTCGCGCTCGAAGAAGAACCCGCTGGCATTGGTCTGCAGCAGCGGCCCCAGGAAGGTGGAGACGCGCGCGGTGGCGAGCAGGAGCGGGTCGGCCGTGGTCATGGACCACAATACCACCGCCCCGCACTTTTCCCGCCCGATGCGCCGCATGCTGACCCTGATCCTGATCGCCGTGGCCGTCGCGTACCTCGGCTGCTGCGTCGCGCTGTTCGCCCTGCAGCGCTCGTTCCAGTACTTCCCCACCCCGCGCCGCCTCGGCCCGACGCGCATGGCCGACACCTTCCGCAGCGGCGACACCCTGCTGCAGCTGACGGTGCGCCCGCACGCCGGCCCCGGCGCCGTGCTGTACTTCGGCGGCAACGGCGAGGACGTGTCCGGCAGCATCGGGCCCCTGATGGCCGCCTTCCCCGAGCGCGACATCGTCATGCTGCACTACCGCGGCTACGGCGGCAGCGGCGGCACGCCCACCGAGGCCGACATCGCCACCGATGCCGCGGCCCTGTTCGACCAGGTGCATGCCCGGCATCCGGACGTGGTCGTCGTCGGCCGCAGCCTGGGCACCGGCGTCGCCGCCCGGCTGGCCGGCACGCGGCCGGTCGCGGGGCTGGTGCTGGTGACGCCCTACGACAGCCTGCTGGGCATCGCGCAGCGCCAGTTCCCGATGTTCCCGGTGCGCGCCCTGCTGATCGACAAGTACGAGTCCTGGCGCTACGTGCCCGCGATCAAGGCGCCGGTGCTGATCCTGCGCGCCGAGAACGACGAGGTGATCCCCGCCGCCAGCACCGAGGCGCTGCGCGCGCGCTTTCCGGCCGGCCAGGCGCAGTACGTGGTCGTGCCCGGCGCGAGTCACAACACGATCGGCGACAGCCCGCTGTACGTGCGCGCGCTCGCCGACTTCGACGCCCGCCTCGCGCCATGACGACCGCCCGCACCCCCGGCCTCGACTCGCTGCGCGCCGGCGCCATCGTGCTGGTGTTCATGTACCACTACGGCCTGTTCGTCGACGGCCCCAATCCCTTCGGCGCGATCGGCGGGGTCGGCTGGGCCGGCGTCGACCTGTTCTTCGTGCTCAGCGGCTACCTGATCGCCAACCAGCTGTTCGCCGGCCAGGCGCGCGGGCGCGCGCTGTCGCTGCCGCGCTTCTACGCGCGCCGCGCGCTGCGCACGCTGCCGGTGTTCTGGCTGGTGCTGGCCGCCTATGCGCTGTTTCCCGCCGCGCTGGGCGGCAAGCCGCCGGCGCCGTGGTGGCGCTTCCTCACGTTCACGCAGAACCTGGGCCTGCAGCCCGGCACCGCGTTCTCGCACGCGTGGTCGCTGTGCGTCGAGGAGCAGTTCTACCTGGTGCTGCCGCTGGTGCTGGCGGCCGCCGCGGCGCTCGCGCGCCGGCGCGTGACGCTCACGCGCGCGCACGCCTGGGCGCTGATGGGCGCGCTGGTGGCCATGGGCGTGCTCGCGCGCGCCGTGCTCTGGCAGCGCTACGGGCGCGAGGCCGATGGCCACACGGACGGCTACATGCCGTGGATCTACTACGCCACGCTGTGCCGCTTCGACGAGTTCATTCCCGGCGTCGCCGTGGCGATGCTGAAGAACTTCCACCGGCCGGCCTGGGATCGCCTGATGGCACGCGGCGCGGCGCTGGCCGGCGCGGGCGCGCTGGCCGTGGCCACGATGGGCGTGCTGGCGCACTTCTTCTACGACATCGACGGCTACGGCTGGGGCTTCTTCATGACGGCGTTCGGCTATTCGCTGGTGGCGCTGGCGTTCGCCCTGCTCGTCGCGGCGGCGCTGAGCCCGGCCGCCCGGCCGCTGCAATGGCGCATTCCCGGCGCCCGGTCACTGGCGCTGTGGTCGTATTCGATCTACCTGTCGCACAAGCCACTGGCCTGGTTCCTCGGTCGGCGGCTGGACGCGTTGGAGGTGCCCGGCGGCGTGCGCCTGGCCCTCATCGCCGTGGCGTGCGTGACGGTCGGCGCGCTGCTGTACCGGCTGGTCGAGCGGCCGTTCATGGCGCTGCGCGACCGCCGGGTGCCGTCGAACTTCCGCGAGGGGACCGCGGGCGGCGGCCTCGCGCAGCCGGTCAGTCCCTGACGCGGCGCAGGTCCATCACCCAGTTCGTCTCCCACGGCCCGTCGACGGCGCCGTCGGCGCCGGCCAGCGCGAAGTCCTGCGACCAGCGGGCTGCGTCCGGGCCCAGCCGCTCCCACAGGAAGCGCACGCGCACCGGCCGGCCGTCGTCCTCGTCGTCGCCGAGGAACTCGCCGCGGTCGCCGTTCCAGCCGCCGTGCACCGGCGGCTGCAGGCGGCCGTCGCGGCTGTGGATCCAGTAGATCGCCCAGCGCCCGGCCTCGACGTCCAGCGTGCGGAAGGTGACGCCGGTGAAGCCCTGGCTCGCGAACACGTTCTCGTCGATGGAGATGCAGCCGCCCATCAGCGTGGCCGCGTGGCTGGTGTGTTCGAACTCGATCCAGTCGGCGCCGCCGACCAGGCGCCGGCGCAGGCGGCGGTTGGCGACGTGCCAGCTGCCGCCGACGAGGAAGTCGAAGTCGTGGGGGCGGCCGATGTAGTCGTTGCTCATGGTGTCTGCTTTCATGGGAATGGCGGCGCCGCAGCGCCGAACGGGGGGTGGGTGCGAGGCGCAACTGCAGGTGTGCGCCGCGCTGGTGGGTGCGCCATTCGGGACGCTCGAGGCAGCCGGAGGCCTGCAGCAACGCGGCGTGGCGCCATTGCGCGGCCTCGTCGTCGAAGCGGGTGAGCCAGGCGATGACGAACTCGCCCTCGCGCACGGGCAGGCGGGGGACGTTGTTCGGGGCGCCCTCCGGGACCCAGCAGGCACAGCGCGACGAGCTCGTCGCGCCGGCCGGGAGCAGCGGGTGCTCGCGCAGCTCGAGCACCGAGAGCGCCGGCGCGGGAAGGGTCGAGGACATGGGCGGAATCTCCGGCGGTGGTTGATGGAGGCACATCCTCGCAACCAAAGCATGTCAACCGATGGCATGTATTGGTGGCAGACTTCGTCCCATGCGTGCCAGCCGCCTCCTGTCGCTCCTGATGCTCCTGCAGGCGCGCGGGCGCGTCAGCGCGCAGGCGCTGGCCGCGGCGCTGGAGGTCTCGGTGCGCACCATCCACCGCGACATCGACGAGCTGAGCGCCGCCGGCGTGCCGGTGTGGGCCGACCGCGGCCGCCTGGGCGGCTTCCAGCTGCAGCCGGGCTGGCGCACGCGTGTCGACGGCCTGACGGCGCCCGAGGCGCAGGCGATGTTCCTGGGCGGGCTGCCGGGACCGGCGGCCGAGCTGGGCCTGGGCGAGGCGATGGCGTCGGCGCAGCTCAAGCTGCTGGCCGCGCTGCCCGAGGGCTGGCGCGACGACGCGCGCCGGGTCAGCGCGCGCTTCCACCTCGACCCGATCGACTGGTACCGCGGCCCGTCGGCCACGGACCACCTGCCGGCGATCGCGCAGGCGGTCTGGGGCGAGCGTCGCCTGCAGCTGCGCTACGAGAGCTGGAAGGGCGAGGTCGTGCGCCGCGTCGACCCGCTGGGCCTGGTGCTGAAGGCGGGCGTCTGGTACCTGGCGGCGCAGGTCGGCAACGGCGTGCGCACCTACCGGCTGTCGAACATCCTGGCGCTGGGGTCCACCGCCGAGACGTTCGAGCGGCCGGCCGATTTCGACCTGGCGGCGTGGTGGCTGGCGTCGACGCAGCGCTTCGAGAAGTCGCTCGCGGTCGACACGGCGCGCCTGCGCGTGTCGGCCGCGGGCATGAAGGCGCTGCGCGACCTGGGCGCGGCGGTGGCGCGCGCGGCCGACGAGACGGCCACGGCGCCGGACGCCGACGGCTGGCGCCGCGTGAGCATCCCCATCGAGTCGATCCCGCACGCCGCCGCCCAGGTGCTGGGCCTGGGCGCGCAGGTGGAGGTGCTGCGGCCGGCGGCGCTGCGCCGCGCGCTGCTGGAGCGCCTGGCGGCCGTGCAGGCGCTCTACGCCTAGGGTTCAGCAGCCGCCCGTCTCGCCGCCGTTCTTGATCTCGGGGTCGACGCTGTATTCCTCGTCGGTCAGCGTGTCCACCACGTGCACCGTGTACTTGAAGACGGCCTCGTCGCTGCACAGGTCGTAGAGCAGGGCCAGCGTGGGCTGCACGGTCCACGAGGGAAACGGGAAGTCGTCGCTCGGCTTGTCGAGCTCGATCGCGTTCACGGTGCGGAAGCGGTAGCCCCGGGTGTCGAGGCTGAACGCCAGCAGGGTGTTGAAGCCGTCCACCGGGACCGGGTCGGGCGTGCAGGTGATGGTGACGGTGCCCCGCGCGTCCCTGGCGACGGTGACGGAGACGGGGACGACGGCGTTGTCGACGAGCTTGGTCATGGGTTCCCTTGATCAGGGCCGCGGCGTCCCTCCCGCCTGCTGCGCCGGCCCGAGTTGTTTGAGTAGATCGGCGAAGGCGGGGTGCCGATAGGACGTGCCCATCACCCTTTCGGCCCAAGCGCGCGCATCTTGAGCGCCGCCCAGTCGAAGGTCGGCCTGGCCCAGCAGGGTCATCGCCGCCGGATTGAGCCGCTCGGCCAGCGGGCGCAGGCGCGCGGCCGCGGCCTGCCAGGCGGCGCGCGCCTCGTCCGCCTGGCCCCGCTTCATCAGCAGGTCGCCATACACCAGGCCGGTATCGGCGATCACCGACTGGTCCCGCGTGGAGAGTTCGTTGCCTTCGCGCACGTACGTCTCGATGTCGGCCAGGTAGGCGGCGAGCTGTCGTTCCACGGCGGCCGCCTCGGCGGGCGTGGTCGCCAGCCGGGCGCGGGTGACCAGCGCATGGCCGCTCAGGCGGATGCGCCAGTGGCGCTTCGGCACGGGACGGGCCATCAGCCGCGCGATGATGTCGGTCGCGGTGCCGAGCTCGGCCTTCGCGGCGTCGCGGTCGCCGGTGACGAGCAGCAGTTCGCTCATCACCACGTGGGCGCCCGCCAGTTCGCTCTGCATGTCCAGGTTGCTCGGATCGCGCGCGCGCAGCGCGGCGAGCTCCGCGATCGCGCCCCGGTTGACGGCCAGCGCCTCGTCGATGCGGCCGAGGTTGCGCAGCCAGGCGGCCGTCTCGCCGTGCGCGTTGGCCACCAGGTAGCGCACATCCTGGTCCTTGTCGGCGTTCGGCGCCCGCTGCGCCGCCACGATCTTCGCGTTCTCGTCGGCGATGGCCAGCTCGTCGTGCCCCAGCGCGGCCTCGGCGACGGCGCTCCAGCCGATGGTGTTGCCCGCGCTGACGGCGTCCTCGGGATGCGTGCGCGCGATGGCTTCGACCTCGGCGCGCGCCTGCCGCGACAGCGCCAGCGCCTCCTCGGGCTGCCCGAGATCGAGCAGCACGATGGCCACGTTCTGCGCCGCGAACACCTTCTCCATCTGCCAGTCGTGGTTGGCCGGCACGACCTGGTTCATGCGCTGGGCCATCGCGTAGTAGCGCCGGAACGCCGCTTCGGCGTCGTGCAGGCGGCCGCGGCGCCATTGCAGGTAGCCCACGTAGTACTCGCTCTGCGACTGGTCGAAGATGCGCTGACCGTCGTCGGGGCTGCGCTGCAGCAGCTCGCTGGTCGTGTCGGCCGCCTGCTGGAAATCGCGCTGCGCCTCGTCGAGCTTGCCGCGCTGTTCGGCGAGGTCGCCGATCAGGTGCAGCGCCCGGGCGCGCCGGCCCAGCGAATCGGCGTCCAGCCGGCCCAGGTCCTGCGCGGCGTAGTAGGCCAGCGCCTTGGCGCCGACGCCGTCGAGCACGTCCAGTCGGCCCACGGGTTGCAGCTTCTTGCGCAGGTCCCCGATCATGTATTCGATCAGGCCTTCGGCCTGCACCCGCTGGGCGCGCGCCTCGCGTGCCTCCCACAGGGCGACGCCGACGCCGATGCCCAGCGCGATCGCGGCCACCGTGGCCGTCGCCACGCCGGCGCGGTGGCGCTGCACGAAGCGGGCGGCGCGATAGAGCTTCGCGTCGGGACGGGCGGCGATCGGCTCGCGCGCCAGGTAGCGCCGCACGTCGTCGGCCAGTTCCGCCGCGTTGGCGTAGCGCTCGCCGGCTTCCTTCTTCAGCGCCTTGGCGACGATGGTCTCGACGTCGCCCTTGAGCTCGCCGGCCAGACGGCGCGATTCGGCCGAGTGGCGCTCGGTCGGCCCGCCGCGGCGCAGCACCGATTCGGACAGCTTCCTCGGCACCGTCTCGATCACCGAGCGCATGCGGTCCAGCGGCGTGCCCGTGGGCGCCGCGGTGGGATGGCCGCCGCCCAGCAGCAGGTACATCAGCACGCCCAGCGCGTAGACGTCGGTGGCCGTCGTCACGTCGCCGCCCTGCAGCTGCTCGGGGGCCGCGAACTCCGGCGTGAACGCGTTGCCGGCGCGCGCGGTCAGCGCCGTCTGCTGGCCGACGCCCGCGTCGTCGAGCAGCTTGGCGATGCCGAAGTCGAGCAGCTTGACCTCGCCGGCCTGCGTCACCAGGATGTTGGTGGGCTTGAGGTCGCGGTGCAGCACCAGCCGGTTGTGCGCGTGCGCCACGGCCGCCAGCACGTCCAGCATCAGGCCCAGTCGCGCGGCGACGGGCAACGCCAGCCGCTGGCAGTACTGGTCGATGGGCTCGCCGTCGATGTACTCGAGCACCAGGTAGGGCTGCGCGCCGGCGGCGGTGACGCCGGCGTCGAGCAGGCGCGCGATGTGGGGGTGCGACAGGCGCGCGAGGATGCTGCCCTCGCGCTCGAAGCGGGCCGTGTCGCCTTCGCCGAACAGGCCCGAGCGCAGGAACTTGATCGCCACCTCGCCTTCGTAGCGGCCGTCGGTGCGCCGCGCCAGCCACACGGTGCCCATGCCGCCATGGCCGATTTCGCGCACCAGCGTGTACGGGCCCACCGCCTGGCCCGTGAGGCCGGTGGGCTTGGGCAGCGCCGAGGCGGGCATGAACTCGCCGCGCTCGATGGCCGGCAGGTGGCGCAGCATGGCCTCGACGGCGTCGGCCAGCGCCGGATCACGCGCGCGCAACGCGTCCAGGCGCAGCGCGCGCTCGTCGTCGGGCAGGTCCAGCAGTTCGTCGAGCAGCGGCGAGAGCCTGGCCCAGGTTTGCTTGCCCACGGTCATGTCAGGAGGTCTCCAGGCGGCGCGCCCCGGTGCGCAACGCGAAGGTCGAGCGAATGCCGCTCATGAATTGAGGGCCGAGGACAGGAACAGCCGGGCCTTGGCCCAGTCGCGTTGCACGGTGCGCTCCGTCACGCCCAGGATCGCCGCGATCTCGGCCTCGGTCAGGCCGCCGAAGTAGCGCAACTCGACCACGTCGTGCAGCCGGCGGTCGGCCTGCGCGAGCTCCTGCATCGCCTCGTCGACGCGCAGGATCTCGTCGTCCTGGCGCGCCAGCGAATCGCCGATCGCGGTGTTCAGGGTCACGTGCTCGACCGCGCCGCCGTGGCGCGCCGCGCGGCGCGAGCGCACGAAGTCGACGACCACCGTGTGCATCACGCGTGCCGCATACCCCATGAAGTGTTGCTTGTCGGCGAAGGCGGCGTCGCCGGCGCCCTGGAAGCGCAGCCAGCTCTCGTGCACCAGCGCCGTCGTGTCCAGCATCGTCATGCTGCCGGAGCGCCGCATGCGGCTGTGGGCCAGGCGTTGCAGGTCGGCGTAGAGCAGGGCGAACGCCTGGTCGGCCGCCTGGCGGTCGCCGTCGGCGGCGGCCTTGAGCAAGGTGGTGATCTCGGACATGGACTTTTACGTTTCGGGCGTGGCGCCCGCATACCCCGACTCTAACTTGCCGTTACACATTTTTCAGGCAAGGCCATGTCGGGTTCGGCGTCCCGATCGCGTTCTATTTCTCGAGGGGCGGTGTTTCGGGAGGAAGGGAGGCCGGAGGGCCGACTCGGAATGCTGCTCCTCACCCGTCTCGACCTGCCGTGTCATCCGGCGGGCGAGACACCCGCAAACCGAGGATCGCCTGCGATGTCGCCCACCCGACCCGAACGCGAGGAAGACAACGTGCCATCCGGCACGCCGGATCGCGTCGTCCCGGCGCGGCGCGCGACGCCGGTGTCGGGGCCTGCGGAAGTGCAGGCCAAGCTCGAGCTGCACCTGGCGCAATGCCGGCGCCGCGGCGGGGTGCTGGCGCTGCTGTGGATCGGCGTCGACGCGGTGGCCGGCAGCGGCGACCCGGTCAGCTCGACCCTGGAGCGGCGCGTGCGGCAGGAGATCGCCCACCGCATCGCCAACGCCGTGCGCGCCGGCGACGCGATCCTGCGCGAGAGCGACCGCGACACCTGCGTGGTGATGCCGGGCGCCGACGCGAGCGTGGCGGAACGGGTCGCGCTGCGCCTGGAGCGCGCGGTCAACGGCGACTACCGCATCGCCGGCGAATTGCTGCAGGTGGCGGTGCGCATCGGGGCGGCCGCCCACCCGGAGCACGGGCAACGCGCCGCCGAGCTGCTGCGGCGCGCCGGCGACCGCGGCTGAACGCCGCGCGTCAGGGCGACTCGAAGTCCACGCAGCCCGGGGGCAGGTCGCCGCCGCCGTAGGTGCGCAGCACCGTCGAGATGACGACGCGGTAGCCGGCCAGCCAGTTGGCCTGCGCCGCCTTCGCCTGCAGGTGCGCCGGGTGGGACATCAGGGCCTGAAGCGCTTCCAGCGACGACCAGTAGTAGACGTTCGAGACCAGTCCCGTCGCCGGGTTCTCCCAGGCCTCCTCGCCCAGGTAGCCCGGGATCTCCCGGGCCGCGGCCGCGATCGTCTGGTCGAGCCGGTGGAACTCGTCGTCGAACTGCTTCCTGGCGAAGATGAAGGTGGCGCAATGGATCACGCCCGGCCTCGCAGCGGTTCGGGTCGCGCGGCCGCGCGCCGGCCCTGGGGCGTCAGCACGACAGGTCCGCCGCGAAGCGCAGGCGCACGGTGTCGGCGTCGACCGCCGCGTCGCGCTTTTGCGCAGCCTGGAATTCGAGGACGAAGCTCATGCGGCCGCATTCTGCATCACCCGCCGGCGCGCGGCGGGTCGGCGGCGGCGGGAATAAGCGGCGCCCTCGCACGATCAAGCAGTCACCACCGCCAATCCGAGGAGCTTCCATGACTGCCGCTGTCGATCGCCGTGACTTCCTGCGCCTGGCCGGCGTCGGCGCTGGCGTGGTCTTCGCCTCCGGGCTGGCCGGCTGCGCGGCGCGCGCCGCGCAGCCGGCCACCGACTTCCACTTCGTGCAGCTGTCCGACAGCCACTGGGGCTTCGATGGACCGGTCGTCAATCCGCAGGCCCGCACGACGCTCGCGCGCGCCGTCGCCGAGGTCAACGCGCTGGCGCTGCCGCCCGAGTTCATCGTCTTCACGGGCGACCTGACCCACACCACCGACGACCCGCAGGAGCGCCGCAAGCGCCTGCGCGAGTTCAAGGCGATCGTGGCCGACCTGCAGGTGCGCGAACTGCGCTTCCTGCCCGGCGAGCACGACGCCTCGCTCGACCGCGGCGCCGCGTTCCAGGAATTCTTCGGGCCCACGCACTACAGCTTCGACCACCGCGGCGTGCACTTCGTCGCGCTCGACAACGTGTCCGATCCGGCCGCCCGCGTCGGCGACGAGCAACTGGCCTGGCTCGCGCAGGACCTGGCCGCGCTCGACAAGGACGCGCCCCTGGTCGTGCTGACCCATCGCCCGCTGTTCGACCTGGCGCCGCAATGGGACTGGGCGACGCGCGACGGCGAGCAGGTGCTGGCGCAGCTGATGCCGCACGCCAACGTCACCGTGTTCTACGGCCACATCCACCAGGAGCACCACCACCGCACCGGCCACATCGCGCACCATGCGGCGACCTCGCTGATCTTTCCGCTGCCGGCGCCGGGATCGCAGCCGCAGCGCACGCCGATCAAGTGGGATCCGGCGCAGCCGTGGCACGGGCTGGGCTTTCGCGAGATAGAACGCCATGCCGGCGCCGAATTCGCCATCGACCAGCACGCCATCACGGGAGCCTGAGCATGCAGCGTCGTCTTCTGCTGGCCGGATTCGCCGCCACGCTGGTGGCCGCCGCCGCGCGCGGCGCCGCGCAGGGTGCCGCCCGCCGCATCCCGGTGGTCGCGCGCAAGTTCGTCTTCATTCCCAACGAGATCGTCGTGCGCGTGGGCGAGTCGGTGGTGCTCGAGTTCAGCGCGCCGGAGGTGGCGATGGGCTTCTTCGCGCCGGCGCTCGGCCTGCGTGCGCTGATCGTGCCGGGCGAGGTGGCGCGCGTGCCCTGGCAGCCGGATCGCGCGGGCCGCTTCGATTTCCTGTGCGATGTATTCTGCGGCGACGGACACGAAGGGATGAGCGGTCACCTCGTCGTCCAGGCCTGACGATGCCCGAGGATCCGCAGGGACGCTTCGCCGCCGCGGTGCTGCCGCACCTGGATGCGGCCTACAACCTCGCGCGCTGGCTGGTGCGCGACGCGCAGGACGTCGTGCAGGACGCGCTCGTGCGCGCGCTGCGCCACTTCGACGGCTTTCGCGGCGGCGATCCGCGGCCCTGGCTGCTGGCCATCGTGCGCAACGCCGCGTTCGCCTGGCTGGGCGCGCGCCGGCCCGGCGAGACGCAGGTGCCCGATGACGAGCTCGACGCCGCGCTGGCTGTCGACGCCCCGCCCAGCGATCCCGAGGCGCTGGCGATCCGCCGCGCCGAGCGGCGCGAGATCGATGCGGCGATCGCCGCGCTGCCGCTCGCGTTCCGCGAGGCGGTGGTGCTGCGCGAGCTGGAGGAACTGTCCTACCGCGACATCGCGCGCATCACCGACGTGCCGATCGGCACGGTGATGTCGCGGCTGTCGCGCGCCCGCCACCTGCTTGCGCTGGCCCTGCGCCCCGGGGCCACGAGGAGCCCGACATGAACGACGACGATCTCTGGCTGGACGCGCTGCTCGACGACGAACTGGACGCCGCGGCCAGCCTCGCGCTGCAACGTCGGCTCGCCGCGGAGCCTGTCCTGCAGCGGCGCTTCGAAGAACGCCGCGCGCTGCGCGACGTGTTGCGCGGGCAGGCCACGCGGCATGCGGCACCCGACGCGCTGCGCGCGAACCTGGCGGCGCTGCTGGCGCCTGGCGCGGGCGCGAACGTTGCGCGCGAGCGCGCGTCGGCGCGGCGACGCGCGGCGCTGCCCTGGGCTGCCGGCCTGGGCGGCGCGCTGCTGGCCACGTTGTGCACGCTGGCGGTGGTCGATCCCGCGGCGCTGGTCTGGCAGCGCGGCGACGCGGGCGGCGCCCAGCTGGAGGCCGAGGCTTCGGAGGCGGTCAGCGCGCACACGCGCGCCTTGCTGGTCGACCAGCCGATCGAGGTCGCGAGTTCGGACCAGCACACGGTGCGGCCGTGGCTGTCGGCACGCCTGAATTTCGTGCCACCCGTGGTGGACCTGGCCGCGCAGGGCTTCCCGCTGGTGGGCGCGCGGCGCGACGTGCTGTCGGGCGAGACGGCCGCGGCGCTGGTGTACCGCCACGGCGCGCACGTGATCTCGGTGTTCGTGCGCCCGGTCGACCCGGGCTCGGTGCCCGGTCCGCAGGCCACGCGCGTCGTGCGCGGCTTCAACGTGATCGAGCGCACGCAGGGCGGGCTGGCGTTCTGCTTCGTCTCGGACGCCAATCCCCACGAACTGCAGGCGCTGGTCGACCTGGTGACGCCGCTGGCCGGCCGCCAGGCCCCGGCGCCTTAGAGGGCGCGCCGACCCGGGTCAACCTTCCAGGTTCTCGTGGTGCGCGGCGGCGCCGCGCTTCCAGTACGCGGCGGCGCGGATGGCCTCGCGCGGATGGCCCTTGACCTCCACCAGCTCGCGGCGCAGCGCGGCCATCGCGCCCGCCTCGCCGGCGCACCACGCATAGCCGTCGCCCGCGGGCAGGGCCAGCGCGCGGACGGCGTCCAGCAGTTGTGCGTCGGTCGACACCCACGTCAGGTCGACGTTCGCGGCGCTGTGCAGCGCGCGCCGGTCGGCTGCGTCGGCGACCTGCAGGACGACGATCGCCCGCGCGCCGGCGGGCAGCTGCTCGAGGCGGCGCGCGACGGCGGGCAGCGCGGTCTCGTCGCCGGCCAGCAGGTGCCAGTCGTAGTCCAGCGGCACGATCATCGAGCCCTTGGGGCCGCCGATCTCCAGCGTGTCGCCGGGCACGGCCCGCGCGGCCCACCCGGCGACCGGGCCGGCACCGTGCAGCGCGAACTCGATCACCAGCTCGCGTGCGGCGTTGTCGAAGCTGCGCGGTGTGTAGTCGCGGCGAGCGTCGTCGACGAACACCTTGACGTGGTCGTCGAACGAGGCGCTGGCGAAGTCGGCCAGGGACTCGTCGCCGAAGGTGATGCGGCGGAAGTGCGGGGTCGGCGACTCGACGCCGGTCACCGTCAGGCGACGGCGCTTGAGCTCGTGGCGGACGCGTTCGACGCGGCGCAGGGCGGTGGGGCTGGTCATGGGGCAGTGGGGTGGAAACCGGCGCCGCGGTGCCTGCTTCCGAGATGGTTGATAATGTCATCCATCATGCGCAAACAAGTAGACAATGTCAACCATATGGACTCTGCGCCCGCGTCGGTCGACGCGGTGATCGAGCTCGTCCACGCCGTGATGCACCAGTTCCGCTCGCGCCAGTTCCAGGCCTTGCGCGACGCCGCCCACGACATCACGCACATGGAAGCCAAGGTGATGGGCTTCTTCGCGCGCCATCCCGAGGCCACGTTGAGCGAGCTGGTGGCCCACAGCGGGCGCGACAAGGCGCAGCTCGCGCGGCTGGTCAAGGGCCTGCGCGAGCGCGGCCTGCTGCTGGGCGAGGCCGACGCCGCCGATCGGCGCAACGTCCACCTGCGACTGAGCGACGCCGGCCGCGCCGTGCAGCGCGCCCTGCACGCGCAGGCCCATGCGCTGAACGCGCACGCGCTCGACGGCCTGGACGAGCGGGAACGCGCCCAGCTGGTCGCCCTGCTGGGGCGCCTGAAGGCCAACCTCGACGCGCCGGACTGACGGCCGGGACGGCGCTGGCGCAAGACCGCGTCGCCACCAGGTCGGGCGACGGCCGGTCGCGCCCGGCGTCGAGCGATCATCTCGGGTCCGTTGTCACAAACAGGCGCCGCGAGACGTCTGCCTTCCATGACCGACGCCCTTGCCCTGTTCAACCGCCTGCGCCCCCGCCTGCAGGGGATCGCCTATCGCATGCTCGGCACCGCGGCCGAGGCCGAGGAGGTGGTGCAGGACGCCTGGCTGCGCTGGTATCACGCCGACCTGGCGCAGGTGAACAACGCCGAGGCCTGGCTGGTGTCGGTGACCACGCGGATCGCCATCGATCGCCTGCGCAGCGCCAAGGTGGCGCGGGAGCACTATGTCGGCACCTGGTTGCCGGAGCCGCTGCTGGCGGATTCGCCCGTCTCGCCCGAGCAGTTGCTCGAGCGGGCCGAGGACGTGTCGGTGGCCTTCCTGGCGCTGCTCGAGCGCCTGGCGCCGGAGGCGCGCGCCGCCTACCTCCTGCGCGAGGTCTTCGACGCCGACTACGGCGAGGTGGCTGCGGCGCTGGGCAAGTCCGAACAGGCCTGCCGGCAGCTGGTGCACCGCGCGAAGACGCAGTTGCGCGACGCGCGCCCGCGCCACGCGGTGGCGCGCGAGACCCAGCTGCGGCTGCTGCGCGGGTTCGCCGACGCCGCGGCGCGCGGCGAGTTCGCGGCCCTGAAGGCGATGCTGGCCGAGGACGCGCAATTGATCGGCGACGGCGGCGGCGTGGTGCCCAGCCTCGGCGTTCCGCTGCTTGGCGGCCAGCGAGTGGCGCAGCTGTACCACGCCGTGGGCCTGCGATTTCCGGGCCAGGTGCGCTACGAGGTGGCGGTGCTCAACGGCCAGTGGGGTCTGCTGCGCTTCGTGGCCGAGGCGCTCGAGTCGGCGCAGTCGATGGAGATCGACGGCGAGCGCATCGTGCGCATCCACGTGCAGCGCAACCCGGCCAAGCTGGTACGCATCGCGCGGGCGCTGGGGCGCGAGCTGGACGTTCCCGTCACAAGCCCGGGGGGCGGCACGTCTTGAGGAGGTGCGTCCCGCACTGCAACTCAAGGAACCTGCATGAACTCGCCCCGCCTTTCCTGGACCCAGATCTCGCCCCGCACCTACCAGGCCATGGTCGCCACCAGCGCCACGCTGGCCGCCTCGTCGCTGGGCACGCCATTGATCGATCTCGTGCAGGTGCGCGTGTCGCAGATCAACGGCTGTGCCTTCTGCCTGGACATGCACGTGCGCGACCTGCGCCGGCACGGCGAAGCCTGGCAACGCATCAACAGCCTGCCCACCTGGCGCGAGGCGGGCCTGTACAGCGACCGCGAACGCGCCGCGCTCGCCTGGGCCGAGTCCCTGACCCGACTGGCGGACGCCCATGCCGACCGCGACACTGAATTCGACGCGCTGAAGGCGCGGTTCAGCGACCAGGAAATCGTCGAGCTGACCTGGGCGATCGCCGCCATCAACACGTGGAACCGCATGGCCATCGGCATGCGGGCACCGGTGGCCGACAAGCCGCTCGAATGAGGCCTGCCGCCGCCCGTGAGGGCGGTGGCGCCGGCGCCGGGAGGCGACCTGTGGAAAGAAACACACTGCTGCCGGCAGGGGCTTGCAAACGAAGCCGGTTATCGTAGACTGTGATTGCATACAGTACTCGCAGTGGCTTGGAATATCGCGCTCGTCATGGACTCCCGGCACCGTTTCGCTCTCCTGCCCGGCCTCGGCGAACGCGAGGCCCGCGGCGATGCGTCGGCGTGATGGCCCGCCTCGTCCGTGTTTCCGCGGCGCTCCATGCGCTGACCGTCCTCCTGTCGCTGCTGTTCGCTGGTCTGATCGTCTGGGCGCGCTTGTGCCCGTGAAGGAGTCGTGATGTCGATGTGGCTGTCCAACCAATCCCTGAGCCTGGCCGTGATCGTGGCCACCGGCTGGCGCGTCGTCCACCACAAGGCCGCCGCGCTGGCGCGTCCGTCCACCTTGCGCCGCGCCCGGTCGCAGGTGGCGCGGCTGATCACGGTGGTCGCCGGGCACTGACCCCGGTGTCCGGGCGGCCCGCACGGGCCGCTCGCTCGCGTGCTGCCAAAGCACACGACAATCGCGCCTTCCCCACACGAAAGGCGCACGCGCGATGGCTCACTGGATTGGCTGGCTCGAACTGGTGGGGGAGGAAGCGCTGCTGGTCGTCGCCTTCCTGGTGGTCTTCCACGGCTGCCGGCGCCTCGTGTGCGAGGGCATGTCGTCGCGGCCCGCGTTGATGGTGGCCGTCGCGCTGCTGCTGCCGGTGTGGGAAGCGTCGCAGAGCCTGAGCCTGGTCAAGTCGGTCCAACTGCTGCAGGGCGAGAAGATGGCGGCCGTCAACCAGCACGGCCGCGAGCCGGAAGGCGGCTGGGAAAAGGCCCCGCTCTCGCCCGAGGCGCGCACCCGGATGAGCACCGAGGTCGCGACGATCGCCTACGTCTTCCAGGGCAGCCGGGCCGACGTGATCGACGCCGCCGGCGCCCGCGTGCCCTTTGTCCCGACGCTGGCCCAATCGCGCGCCCGCGAGCAGTTCGTGCGCGACGAGAAGGGCGCCGAGGCTTCGGCGCAGTCGGCCTACGAGCGCGGCCTGCGCCTGTTCCTGGAGGCGGCCGGCTTCATGCTGGCCGGCGTGGCCGTCGGCTGGCGCCAGCGCGCCCGCGCCTGATGCGCGGTCCGCGCGCGCACGTCCGCCGGGCGCGCGCCCGGGGCGATCAGGTCGACTTCAACGCATCCGCGTGGAAGCGCAGGTGATCCTCGATGAAGCTGGCAATGAAGAAGTAGCCGTGGTCGTAGCCGGCGTGCCGGCGCAGTGTCAGCGACTGGCCGGCGGCCCGGCAGGCGTCCTCGAAGCGATCGACCAGCAACTGCTCGGCCAGGAACTTGTCGGCCAGGCCCTGGTCGACGAGCAGCGCCGGGGCGCGGGCGCCCGCCTGGACGAGCGCCGTGGCGTCGTGCGCGGCCCAGGCCGTGCGGTCCTCGCCGAGGTAGTTCGTGAACGCCTTGACACCCCAGGGGCATTGCGCGGGCGCCGCCACCGGCGCGAAGGCCGACACGCTGGCGTAGGCGCCCGGGTGGCGCAACGCCAGCGTCAGGGCGCCGTGCCCGCCCATCGAATGGCCGAACAGGCCCAGGCGCTCGCGCCGCCACGGGAAGTGCGCCGCGAGCACGTCGGGCAGGTCCCGCGTGACGTAGCTCTCCATGCGCCAGCGCCCGGCCCACGGCGCCTGCGTCGCATCGAGGTAGAAGCCTGCGCCGTCGCCGAAGTCCCAGCTCGCGTCTGCGCCGGCCACGCCGGTCGCGCGCGGGCTGGTGTCGGGGGTGACCAGCATCAGCCCCAGTTCGGCCGCCACGCGCTGCGCGCCGGCCTTGATCGCGAAGGTCTCCTCGGTGCAGGTCAGGCCGGCCAGCCAGACCAGCGCCGGCACGCGCGCGCCGGCGATCGCCTGCGGCGGACGGAACACGCCGAAGCGCATCGGCAGCCCGATGCTGGCCGAGGCGTGGCGGTAGAAGCCCTGCACGCCGCCGAACGCGGCATGCTCGGACAGCGTCTCGAGCGCGTGCATCAGAAGACGACCACGGAGCGGATCGACTCGCCGCGCTCCATCAGCTCGAAGCCGTGGTTGATGTCCTCGAGCTTGAGCGTGTGCGTGATCAGCGGGTCGATGGCGATCTTGCCGTCCATGTACCAGTCGACGATCTTCGGGACGTCGGTGCGCCCGCGCGCGCCGCCGAACGCCGAGCCCTTCCACTCGCGCCCGGTGACCAGCTGGAACGGCCGGGTCGAGATCTCCTGGCCCGCGCCGGCCACGCCGATGACGATGCTCTGGCCCCAGCCCTTGTGGCAGCACTCCAGCGCCTGGCGCATCGTCGTGGTGTTGCCGATGCACTCGAAGCTGTAGTCGGCGCCGCCGTCGGTCAGCTGCACGATCGCATCGACGACGTTGGGCACGTCCCTGGGATTGATGAAGTCCGTCATGCCGAACTGGCGCGCCATCGCCTCGCGCGCCGGATTGATGTCCACGCCGATGATGCGGTTGGCGCCCACCATGCGCGCGCCCTGGATCACGTTCAGGCCGATGCCGCCCAGCCCGAACACCACGACGTTGGCGCCGACCTCGACCTTGGCGGTGAACAGCACCGCGCCGACACCGGTGGTGACGCCGCAGCCGATGTAGCAGACCTTGTCGAACGGCGCGTCGGGCCGGATCCTGGCCAGCGCGATCTCTGGCACCACGATGTAGTTGCTGAACGTGGACGTGCCCATGTAGTGCAGGATGGGCTTGCCGTCCAGCGAGAAGCGGCTCGTCGCGTCCGGCATCAGCCCGCGGCCCTGCGTGGCGCGGATCTGCTGGCACAGGTTGGTCTTGCGCGACAGGCAGAACTTGCATTGCCGGCACTCGGGCGTGTAGAGCGGGATCACATGGTCGTCGCGGCGCAGCGAGGTCACGCCCGGGCCGACGTCGACCACCACGCCGGCGCCCTCGTGGCCGAGGATGGCCGGGAACAGCCCCTCGGGGTCGGCGCCCGACAGCGTGAACTGGTCGGTGTGGCAGATGCCGGTGGCCTTGATCTCGACCAGCACCTCGCCGGCGCGCGGGCCCTCCAGGTCGACGGTCTCGATGGTGAGCGGGGCGCCGGCCTTCCAGGCCACGGCTGCGCGGGTCTTCATGGGTTTTCCTCCAGGGTGGCTGCACGGCGACGCACGGGTCGGTAGACTCGTGTCGACGGCGCCGGCACCGTGCGCGCAGGGTAAACCAACTCATGAACATCCGCAGGTTGTCCGCTTCCGACGCCGCCGCGTTCCAGGCCTTGCGGCTGGCGGCGCTGCTCGACACCCCCGAGGCCTTCGCCGCCAGCCACGACGAGGAAAGCGGCCTGCCGCTGGAGGTCGTCGCGGCCCGCCTGGTCGAGCGCCCCGGCCAGGCGATCTTCGGCGCCTTCGACGGCGGGACGTTGGCGGGCATCGTCGGCCTCGCGCGCGAGACTGGCGTCAAGATGGCCCACAAGGGCCACATCTGGGGCATGTACGTGAGCGTCGCGGCGCGCGGCCGCGGCGCCGCGCGCGCGCTGATGCAGGCCGCGCTGGCCCATGCGCGCGCCACGCCGGGCATCGCCAAGGTGACGCTCCACGTCGACGCCGCCAATCGTGCCGCGATCGCGCTGTACGAATCGCTGGGCTTCGTGGTCTTCGCCCGCGAGGCCGATGCGATGCGCCTGGGCGATCAGCAGCGCGACGACCTGCAGATGCACCTGCGCTTCGCGCCGGCCGCGAGCCACCCCTAGCTTGCCGGCCCGGGGCGATTGACGCGGGCCGGTCCTGCTCCGACGATTCACCGTTCAGGGCGCGGCCGTCTTGCGGCGGCGCAGCAACGCCAGGAGGACTCCCATGCGCAAGACCCTTCGTGCGGCCATGCTGGCGCTGGTCAGTGGCGCGCTCGCCGGCGTGCCCGCCATCGCGAGCGCGGCCTTCGTGTTCTCCAACGATGGCGCGGGCGACGGCAGCCTTGCCGGCAGCTATCCGGCGTTCACGATCACCGGCTCGGACAACGGCACGGGCGACAACACGTCGTTATATACCGAGACGACCGCCGCGTCGCAGCTGGTCACGTTCACCTGGCAGTACCGGTCGGCCGACAGCGGGGGGCCGGTCTACGACCCCGCCGGCTACATCCTGGGCGACACCGAGTACCAGCTGTCCGTCGACGGCGACCCCGGCACCGCCAGCAGCGGCACCGCGACCGTGCTGGTGCCGGCCGGCGAACTCTTCGGCTTCTACGTGCATTCGCTGGACTCGCTGTCCGGCGCCGGCATGCTGGCAGTCAACGAGGACCTGCCGCCCCCGCCGCCGCCCGTCCCCGAGCCGCGCGACGCCGCCTTGATGCTGGCCGGCCTGGCCGCGCTGCTGGCCGCCACCCGCCGGCGCCCGGGCGCCTGAATGGCGGACAGGGCGGCCCTGCGCGGCCGCTTCCTGCGCCGGGCCGAGGCGCTGGCCGACTCCCTGCACGGCCGTGATCCAATCGGCGCCATGAGTGAACCCGAGCCGACCTTGCGGGCCGTCGCGACCGCCCGCCCGCTGCGCATCGAGGACGACCTGTCGCTGGGCTGGCGCACCGACCTGATCTTCGCCCGCTTCGACGGCCAGGTGATCGATCGCGGCGACCACCTGCTGGTGCGCACGCCCGGCAACCCGACGTACTGGTGGGGCAACTTCCTGCTGTACCGGCAGCCGCCGGACGCCGGCGACCTCGCGCGCTGGATGGCCGCGTTCGACGAAGAGATCGCCACGCCGCAGCCCGAGTCGACGCATCGGGCCTTCGGCCTCGACGTGGGCGAGCGCCCGCGCCTGCCGCCCGAGTTCGCGGCCGCCGGTTTCGCGCTCAACGAAGCGACGGTGCTGACGCTCGCCCGCGGGCAACCGCGCGCGCCCGTTCGCGCCTTGCCCGCCGGTGCCGAGTTCCGCGTGCTGGAACTGCCGCGCGACGGCGCCGCGGTGGTCGACAAGCAGGTCGCGGTCGACGCGGCCCGCTACGAGCCGCAGGGCTACCGCGTGTTCGCCGAACGCCAGATGGCGCGCTACGCGGCGATGCAGTGCGCGGGCCTGGGGCACTGGCTGGGCATCGTCGCGCAGTTCGATGGCCGACCGGTGCTGGCGGCCTCCTGCGGCCTGTTCCGCGACCCCGCGCGCGCCGACGGCCTGGGCCGCTTCCAGTACGTGTCCACGCACCCGGCCTGGCGCCGGCGCGGCCTGTGCACCGCGCTGGTCGACGCGGCCTGTCGCCACGGCTTCGAGGCGATGGACCTGCGCACGCTGGTGATGGTGGCCGATCCCGCCGACGTCGCGATCGGCATCTACGAATCGGTGGGCTTCCGGCGCGGCACCAGTACCTGGCAGCTGGAGCGCGCGCCGCGCTGATCAGGCCGCCGGGCGCTTCGGGATGCCCAGCCCGCGCACGACGGCCGGGCGCGCCAGGAAGGCCGCGAGCACGCGCTTCACGTGCGCAAAATCGTCGATGCCCACCAGGGCACCGGCCTCGTAGAAGCCGACCAGGTTGTTGATCCACGGGAAGCTGGCGATGTCGGCGATCGAGTAGTCGTCGCCCATGATCCACTGGCGACCGGCCAGGTGCTTGTCCAGCACGGCCAGCAGGCGGCGCGATTCGGCCACGTAGCGATCGCGCGGGCGCTTGTCCTCCCAGTCCTTGCCGGCGAACTTGTTGAAGAAGCCGAGCTGGCCGAACATCGGGCCGATGCCGCCCATCTGGAACATCAGCCACTGGAGGGTCTCGTAGCGCCGCGCCGGGTCGGCCGGCATCAGCTGGCCCGTCTTGTCGGCCAGGTAGACCAGGATCGCGCCGGACTCGAACAGCGCCAGCGGGCGCCCGCCCGGGCCGTCCGGATCGATGATGGCCGGGATCTTGTTGTTCGGGTTCAGCGACAGGAACTCGGGCGACAACTGGTCGTTGGTGTCGAAGCGCACCAGGTGCGGCTCGTAGGGCAGGCCCGTCTCTTCCAGCGCGATCGACACCTTCACGCCGTTGGGCGTGGGCAGCGAGTACAGCTGCAGTCGGTCGGGATGGGCCGCGGGCCACTTCTTCGTGATCGCGAAGGCGGAGAGATCGTTCATGGTGTCGTTCCTGTCGTTCGAGGCTGGCCGCGATTCTGTCGCGTGCCGGATGACCTTGCCGGCGCGGGCCTGTTGCGCTACTCGTGATGCGAGTCGCCGGCTTCGGAGCGTCGCTGGCGCTCGAAGCGCGGCAGGTGCCAGCGATAGCGCAGCGACAGCGCGCGCAGCGCGAAGCACGCGCCCACGGCGCACCAGGTGAGCGCGGTCGAGGCCGCGCCCAGGCGATCGCCCAGGGTGGCGACGGCGGCGCCCACCAGCGCCGCCGAGGCGTAGATCTCGCGCTGCAGGATCACCGGCACGCGGTTGAGCAGCACGTCGCGGGCGACGCCGCCGCCCACCGCGGTGACCATGCCCAGCAGCACGGCCGCCTCGGCGTTGGCGCCGAACAGCAGCGCCTTCTGCGCGCCGGTGACCGCGAACAGGCCCAGTCCCAGCGAGTCGAACAGGACCACCGGCTGCGCGAGCCGCTCCACCAGCCCGTGCCAGGCCATCGCCAGCACCGCGGCCGCCACGGCGACGCCCAGGTAGCGCCAGTCGGCGAAGCCGGCTGGCGGGATCGCGCCGATGCACAGGTCGCGCAGCACGCCGCCACCGCAGGCCACGGTGAACGCGATCACGAGGATGCCGAACCAGTCCAGCCCGCGCTCGCGTGCCGCCACGGCGCCGCTCAGCGCGAAGGCGAAGGCGAAGGCGCCGGCGAGGTCGAGGGCGGTGAACAGCGCATGGCCGTCCAGCAGCGCCAGCGCGATCGGAGGGGTGCTCACCGGTTGTCGACGTCGCTGCCCGGCGGGTCGGCCGGGGGCAGCTTCTCGCGGCGAGCCGGCGCCACCGGATCGCCGGCCGGGAAGGTCTCTTCCAGGGCCTCGTCGAGGAGCGCGTCGTCGGCGGGCGCGGGGGGCGACGTGGCGGGCGGGTGCGGGGTGGTCATGGCGGTCCTCGGGGTGGGCGGCAGGTTCAGAGCGCGGTCGGCGCCGGCGGCGTCGGCCGCGAGGGCAGCGGGATGAACTCCGTCTCGCCCGGCACCGCCGCGAAGCGCTGCTCCGACCAGGCGGCCTGCGCCTCCAGGATGGTGTCGCGCTGGCTGGACACGAAGTTCCACCACAGGAAGCGCGGCGCATCCAGCGCCGGCCCGCCCAGCAGCACGACGTGCGCGGGCGCGTCGCCGGCCGTCAGCCGTGCCGGCTCGCTGGCGTCGAAGACGATCAGCTGTTCCTTGGGCGTCGCGGTGTCGGCGTCGTTGGCGCGCACCTCGCCCTCGAGCACGTAGGCGGCGCGCTCGGGGTGGTCCACCTCCAGGTCGAGCGATGCGCCGGCGTCCAGCCGCACGTCGACCAGGAACATCGGCGAGGTGAGCGCCACCGGCGACACGGCGTCGAAGGCCTCGCCCAGCACGACGCTCAGGCGCGCGCCCGGGCGCGCGACGCGCGGGATCTCGTCGGCGCCGTGGTGCGCGAACGCCGGCGCGCACTGCTCCAGCTCCAGCGGCAGCGCCACCCAGAACTGCAGCCCCCACAGGCGGGGGCCCGCTGCCCGCAGTTCGGCGGGCGACCGCTCGGAGTGCACGATGCCGCGGCCGGCCGTCATCCAGTTGACCTCGCCGGGCCGGATCGGCACCACGCTGCCCAGGCTGTCGCGATGCAGGATCGTGCCCTCGAACAGGTAGCTGACCGTGGCCAGGCCGATGTGCGGGTGCGGGCGCACGTCCAGCCCCTTGCCCGGGGCCAGCTGCACCGGGCCGAACTGGTCGAGGAAGACGAACGGCCCGACCGCGCGCCGCGCGGCGCTGGGCAGCGCGCGGTGCACGAGGAAACCGTCGCCGAGATCGGACGGGTGGGGCGTGATCACTTGCATGGCGGACCTCGGGAGCGGATCGGGACGACTCAGCGCTCATGGTAGCGGCCCGCGGCGCGCGGCGCAGGCGGCGTGTCGAACCCGACAGGACTGCGGTTTGCCCGGGACCGCCACGAGCCCCCGCGAGGTCGCTGATCCATGGAGAAGTTCTGGCAAACGTTGCGCTGGCCGCCCCGGCGGCTGGTGCTGTGGCATTCGGTCGCCGCCATCCCGATGGCGACCGTGGTCGCGCTGGGCGGCTGGCTGTCGTACCACTACCACCAGCTGGCCATCGCCAACCGCGACCGCGTCGATCGCGCCTACCAGGTCCTCGACGTCGTGGACGGGCTGTTCATCGCCGTGCAGAACGCCGACGTCGCCCAGCGCGACTTCATCATCACCGGCGACGAGTCGCACCTGGGCATGTTCCAGGCCGCGCTGCGCACCGAGGCCGAGGACTCCGAGCGACTGCGCGCGCTGCTGGCCGCGAGCGCCACCCAGGAGACCCACCTGGCCCACCTCGATGCCGCGGTCGCCGTCAAGCTGGCCGAGCTCGGCCGGACGATCGCGGTGCGCCAGCAGCAGGGCTTCAACGCTGCGCAGGCCGTGATCCGCAACGGCGACGGCGGCGCCGCGATGACCGCGATCCGCCAGCAGGTGACCCTGCTGGCCGAAACCGAGCGCCAGTTCCTGCTGCGCCGCCAGGCCGACAGCCGCCAGCACGAGCGCGACACGCTGCTGGTGGGCATCTTCATCGCGGCGCTGTCGGTGACCACGCGCATCCTGATCGCGCTGGGCATCCGCCATGTGCACGCGAAGCGGCAGGCGGCGATCGCCGAGGAGGCGCCGGCGGCCGATGGCGCGCCCGGCTAGGCCGGTTCGCCGCGCACGACGCCAGCCGGCACCCGGCACCGGGCAACCTGGAAAAAGGGCGCGTGCCCCTCGCGGAACACGCGCCCTTGCAGGTCGACGACCCTCAGGCCGCCACGGCCAGCCGCTCGCGCGGTGCCGCGTCGTAGTGGCTCGTCTGCATCGTGTACTGCGCCCGGCCCGAGGTCATGGCGCGCAGGTGGCCGATGTAGCCGAACATCTCCTTCAGCGGCACCGTCGCCGTGACGACCGACGCGTTGCCGCGCTGGGCCTGGCCTTGCACGTTGCCGCGCCGGCGATGCAGGTCGCCGATGACGTCGCCCAGGTGCTCCACCGGCGTGATGACCTCGACGGCCATCACCGGCTCGAGCACCAGCGGCGCCGCACGCGCGGCGGCCTCGCGGAACGCGGCCACCGCGGCCAGCTCGAAGGCCAGCGTCGACGAGTCGCGTTCGTGGAAGCCGCCGTCCAGCACGGTCGCCTCGAAGTCGACGGTGGGGAAGCTGGCGAGCACGCCCACCTGCGCGGCGCGGCGGATGCCGGCCTCGATGGCGGGAACGAACTCGCGCGGGATCGCGCCGCCGACGCTCTCGTTGGCGAACCTGAAGCCCGCGCCGCGCGCCAGCGGCGCGAGGCGCAGCCTCAGCTCGGCGAACTGGCCGGGGCCGCCGGTCTGCTTCCTGTGCACATGATGGACCTCGCTTGCGGTCGAAATCGTCTCCCGGTAAGCCACCTGCGGGCGGCCCACCGACACTTGCACGCCATGGCGCGCGCGCAGCTTCTCGACCGAGACCTCGAGCTGCAGCTCGCCCATGCCCGAGAGGATCGTCTGCCCTGAGTCGGCGTCCTGCCGCACCTTCAGGCTCGGATCCTCGCGCAGCATGGCCTGCAGCGCCTTGGCGAGGCCCTGCTGGTCGGCTTGCGTCTTCGGCTCGATCGCCACGTCGATCACGGGCTCGGGCACGGCGATCTCTTCCAGGTGCACCGGATGATCGCGATCGGCCAGCGTGTGGCCGGTCAGCGTGTCCTTGAGCCCGACGACGGCGGCGATGTCGCCCGCCACGAGTTCGGTCTTCTCGAGATGCTTGTCCGCATGCACCTCGTACACGCGCGAGACGCGTTCGTTGCGACCGGTGGTCGCATTGAACACGCTCGCGCCGCGCGCGAGGCGCCCGCGGTACACGCGCACGAAGGTCATCGCGCCGTGGTCGTCGGCGACGACCTTGAACGCGAGGGCCGCGAACGGCGCATCGGGATCGGCATTCAGCGTTTCGTCTTCATGGTTCGTCTCTCCCGGTCGAGGCAGGTAGTCCACGACCGCATCCAGCAGCGGCTCCACGCCGCGGTTCTTGAATGCCGAGCCCGCGAGCACCGGCACGAAGGCACCGGCCAGCGTGCCCTTGCGCAGGCCCGCCTGCAGCGCGTCCAGCGAGATCTCGTCGCCGCGCAGCCACGCGTCCAGCGTCGCGTCGTCCTGTTCGACGATCGCTTCGACCAGGCGCGCACGGGCGCCCCGCGCTTCGTCGAGAAGCTCGGCGGGCACGTCGGCCACGCGCGGCGGCGCGCTCGCGTCGTCCTTGTCCCAGACGAGCGCCCGCAGGCGCAGCAGGTCGACGACGCCGCGGAAATCGCCCTCTGCGCCAATCGGGAACTGCAACGGCAGCGCCGTCACGCCCAGCCGCTCCTGCATCATCGCGACGACGCGCGCGAAATCGGCGCCGGTGCGATCGAGCTTGTTGACGAAGGCGATGCGCGGCACGCGGTACCTGTCCGCGAGTCGCCAGTTCGTCTCCGTCTGCGGCTCGACGCCGGCCACGCCGTCGAACACGACGACCGCGCCGTCGAGCACGCGCAGCGAACGGTTGACCTCGATGTTGAAGTCGATGTGCCCGGGCGTGTCGATCAGGTTGATCTGCGTGCCGTGCCAGTGCACCGTGATGGCCGCGCTGTTGATCGTGATGCCGCGCTTGCGCTCCTGCGGGTCGAAGTCCATGCGCGTGTTGCCGTCGTGGACCTCGCCGATGCGATGGTTCTCGCCCGTGTAGAACAGGATGCGTTCGGTGGTGGTGGTCTTGCCCGCGTCGACGTGCGCGATGACGCCGATGTTGCGCAGGTTGCGAAGGGTCGGGGTGTGGGTGGTCATGGTGAATCTTTCAGGACACGGCCTGCGGGCCGCGTCGCCAGGGGTGCTGTGGGTTCCAGCGACCGCTCCGGCGATTCACCGGGCGGTCAGCTGCTTCGTGGGGTCCCGCGGCCGGAGCACGGGCATGCGTCGTCCACGCTCCGGCGGTCGGGAATCGTGGCGATCAACTTGTCGTACGTGCGCATGGCGAGCCTTGCAGGGAGAGGAATGGGCAGCGGAAAAAACGAAACCCCGGGAGACGCTGCCTGCCGGGGTGGTGTCGGGTCGGCAGGGCGCGGCGGCCCTCCGACGGGAAGTCGAAGAGCACTCAGGTGGCGAGCGTGGCCTTGTTCACCAGGCCGACGCGGGCGAGGAGGGGGTGGGCGGTTTTCATGATGGGTGTCATTGTCCGGCAGACTCGATGCCTGTACACGCAGTGAGGGAATCGGCGTGCGGGCGCCGGGATCGGCAGCAATGCGTGCCCGTCGTGATCCGCGTCGTCGTGCGCGGGCCGGCGGCCGTGTATCGTGGCCGGTTTCGTCCACCCGCACCGAACCGATGTCCGCAGCCGACGCGAGCACGACCCCTTCCTTCGCCCCGTTCGCCGGTTTCTGGCGGCGCATCGCCGCGTTCCTCGTCGATGCCCTGCTGCTGGGCCTGGTGGGCCACGTGCTCGGGCTGCTGCTGTACGACACCTTCGTCGGCCTGGGCCCGTGGGGGCGCTGCGTCGGCTTCGGGGTGGCGCTGGCGTACTTCGTGCCGCAGGAATGCGGCGCCGGCGGCCAGTCCCCGGGCAAGCGCCTGCTGCGCATCCGCGTGGTCGACGCGCAGGGGCGGGCGCTGGGTGCCGGGCGCGGCGCGCTGCGCTACGCGATCTTCGGCGTGCCCTACTTCCTGAATGGGGCGCTGCTGCCCATGGACGTCGCGACCTTCGCCGGCGGCTTCCCGTTCGCGGTGGTGGCGGCGGGCGGCATGGTCGCGCTGGCCTACCTGCTGGCGTTCAACCGCCGCACGCGGCAGTCGCTGCACGACTTCGCGGTGGGCGCCTTCGTCGTGCGCGCGGGCGCCGGCGCCCCGCGCATGCCGGCGCCGGTGCGCGCCTGGCGCGGCCACCTGGGCGTCGCCGCGGTCCTGGCGGCCCTCGTCGGCGCCTCGCCGCTGCTGTTCCCGCAACTGATGCACATGCCGTTGTTCGCCAACCTGCGCGCCCTGTATGTCCGGCTCGCGGCCGAACCTGGACTGCGCGGCGTCAACGTGTTCGAGTCGGTCGGGCGGGTCTACGGCACGACCGCTTCCGGCGTGCGCCGCGAGTTGCTGATCCAGGCCATCGTCGATGCGCCGCTGGTCGACAACGTGCCCCTGGCGACGCGGCTGGCCGGCATCGCGCTGGCGAGCGATCCCGATGCCGCCCGCGAAGACCTGATCTCGGTGCGGATCGCGCGCGGCTTCGACATCGGCATCGCGTCGAGCTGGAGCACGCGCGAACTCGCGCTCAGGCCCGAGCAATGGGCCGACCGCGTGGCGGCGGGCGTCGGGCAGTAGGGCTGCGGGCGCGCAACTTGCCATCCCCGCGCATCGCCAGCCCCGGAGAACCCACGATGCGACAACAAACCCTGTTCGAAGACGGCCGCCTGTCCAGGCCGGCTGCGGCCGCGCTGGCGGCCAGCGCCGTGGTGCTGCCCGCGCTCGCCTCGCTGGGCGACAACCCGTCGCGCTCGCTGTCGACCAGGGTCTGGTACGCCGTGCTGCGCAAGCCGCGCTTCAACCCGCCGAAGGCGGTGTTCCCGATCGTGTGGACGGCGCTCGACAGCGCCCTGGCCGTCGGCGCCTACCGGCTGGCGCGCCAGCCCGCGACGCCGGCGCGCAATCGTGCGCTGGGGCTGTTCGGCGCCAACGTCGCGCTGATCGCCGGCTGGTCCCGGCTGTTCTTCGGCCGCCACGAACTCGGCGCGGCGGCGGTCGGCTCGGCCGCGATCGTCGCCACGGCCGGCGCCTATGTGGCGGCGGCGCGCGAGGTGGACCGGCCCGCCGCGGCGACGGCCGTGCCGCTGGTCGCCTGGGTCACCTTCGCCACCGTGCTCAGCACGGCGGTGTGGAAGATGAACCGGCGCTGAGCGCGCCCGTCGGGCCGCGTTCCCGCGGCCGGGCGGCCCTCAGGCCATCGCCTGCACGATGGCCGCGAAGATCATCCCCATCCCGATGACGCTGATCGCCCAGACGGCGGTGCGCGCGACCGGGATGCCGATCATGTAGATCGGGACGTAGACGAGGCGGGCCCAGAAGAAGATGCGGGCCCCGAGCTCCACGCGCGGGTCGGCCACGCCGCCGACCACCGCCACCAGCGCCAGGGCCGTGAACAGCACCATGTTCTCCAGCATGTTGTTGGCCGCGCGCTGGGTGCGGCCGGCGAACGCGCCGGGTTCCTGCGGGGTCTCGCGGTTGCCCAGCGCGGCCAGCATGCCGGACGGCGTCCAGGCCCGGGACTTGATCAGGCTGGCCGCCACGATCAGCACCCAGTTGATCACCGCCAGCTCGGCCACGATCAACAATGTCTTGGTCATCGTCATGCTGTTGCGCCCGACAGTTTGGAGGCCGCCAGCATACCCGCAGGCACGCCCTCAGGCCTGCCAGACCCCGTAGCCGGCCTCGCGCAGGCCGATCGCCAGCTCCACCTCCATCTCGCGCGCCGCCTCGTAGGGCATCGGGTTGTAGACGGCGTAGAGCTCGGGCAGCAGCCGCAGCCCGTACTTGAAGACGAAGCGGTTGGACTGGATGCCGGCCTTGTGCTTGTCGAAGCGCAGGTCGGGGTCGAGCCCGGTCATGCCGACATAGACGAACGGCCGGCCCAGCGTGTGGTCGGGATTGGCCTTGCGGAACGCCGGCTCGTTCCAGACCCGGTCGTCGAGCAGCACCACGTAGACATGGTGGCTCTGGCGGGGCGGGGAACGGCGTGTCATCGGGCGGCTCCGATTGTCGGTCCGGCGGCCTGCGAGCGCCGCGACGCGGCCGGCCAGGTGCCGCACCCACGACAAAAAGGGTCGACGCGTGTCGACCCTTCCTGTTAGCCGGCCCGGGGTCGCCCCCCCGGCCTGCAGTCGGCTTCATCCGGCCTGGCGGCCGGAGGACAGCTTACTGGCCGCCCTTCTTGTCGGCCGAAGCTTGCGGGTTCACGGCCGCGGAGGCGGCGTGCTTGGCATGCTTGGCCTTCTTGGCCTTGACGTGCTTGGCCGGCGCCGAGGCGGCGTCAGCAGCCACCGGGGCCGAAGCCTGGGCGAACGACACCGCCGCGAAGGAGGAGAGCAGGGCGGCAACGAGGAGGGTCTTGGTCATTTCAAAATTCCGGTTCTGACGAGATTCGTTTTGGCTCCGACTCTCTCGAGCGGGCCCGGCATCGGCCGGGCTTGCACACACAACGGGGCGCCGGCGGGGACGGTTGACAGCGGACGGGCGAAAGATCGACGCCGGCGTGCAACAGCCCGTCCTGTGGAAACCCGCGGTTTCGGCGAACTTCGAGCCGTGCCACGGGGGCGTCATCGCGCATGGCGCATACTGTCATTCTCTACAGCCAGGAGCGGCGATGGACACGACACGGGTCTTCAAGTGGCAGAACTACGAACTGCTCTGCAGCGCCAAGCCGGTCGACGCTGGGCGCTTCGCGCCCAACCTGATCATCTCCAAGCAGGTGTGGCCCACCCGCCCGCGCGAGATCGCGGTGCCGCGTGGCCAGCACATGAGCGAGGACACCGCCATCGACGCGGCCTACAGCTCCGGCCTGGAGTGGATCCGCAACTACGGCTGACCCGGGCGGTGCGCCGCCGCCCACCCGTCGCGAGTTCGAGCCGACGCGGGCCGGGCCACCGCCGCCCGCCTCTGCGGGGCGCCAGCGCGTGCTGGTACGCCCCTTGCCGTTCCCGGCCATGGGCCCGCGCGACCGGATGCGCGCCCGCCACCCGGAGAGCGATGATGCACCTGGAAGGATCCTGCCACTGCGGTGCCGTGACGTACACGGTGACGGCCCACGAACCGGTGCCGTTCATGCGCTGCTACTGCTCGATCTGCCGCAAGACCGCGGGCACCGGCGGTTATGCGATCAACCTCGGGGCCGACCACCGCACGCTCAAGGTCACCGGCGGCGAGCATCTGGCCGTCTACCGGGCCCGGCTGGAGGACGGCCATACCAGCACCGGACAGCGCCACTTCTGCAAGCACTGCGGCACCGCGCTGTGGCTCTACGACCCGACCTGGCCCGACCTGGTGCACCCGCATGCCGGCGCCGTCGACACCGAGCTGGCGCGGCCGCCCGACGCCACGCACATGATGCTGGGCTCCAAGCCGGACTGGGTCGACGCCCACGTGCGCCCGGCCGACGACACCTTCGACGACTATCCGAAGGAGTCGCTGGCCGAGTGGCACCAGCGCCACCACCTCGACAGCTAGGCGCTCACCTGCCCGGCGTCCACTGGCCCTGCGCCGCCTCGAACACCTGGGGATACATACGCCCGTACCAGTTGTCGACCTCGTCGTGCTCGAGCGCCATGAACGCGCGAAAGCCGGGCACCAGGAAGAAGCCCAGCGCCGCGACGGCGCTCAGCAGGCCGAACGCCACGTAGACGCCGCGCACGCTCCAGTGCACCAGCGCGATGCCGGCCAGCGCCGGGCCCAGCGTCTGCGACACCTGCACCGTCATGATGGCCGCCGCCGACATGCGCGCGCGGAACGCGAGCGGGCGCGCGAGCATCCGGTGGGTCTTGCCCACCAGCGTGGTGGCTGCGTTGCACACGCCGGCCACCGCGAAGCAGGCCACCAGCACGTGGCGGTCGGCGGTCCAGCCCGCCAGCGCCAGCGCCAGGCCGCCGAGCACCGCACCGCTCACGCGGGTGGCGAAGCGGCCCTGCGCCCGCGCCCACCACGCGGCGGGCCCCAGCGAGCCCAGCAGCATGCCCAGCGAAAGCGCCGCCTCGCAGCCGCCCAGCCACGCGGCCGACAGGCCCAGCGACTGCACCTTGAGCGGTACCAGCATCATGACGCCGGGCATCATGAACACCGCGCAAACGAAATTGCACAACACCCAGCCGCGCTCGATCGGAATGGCCCAGTTCACGCGCATGCCGATGCGGAACTCGTCGACCCAGCGGCCGCGCGGCCGGGCCGGGGCGTCGCGGGGCGGGCGCGGCAGGCGGGTCGCCAGCGCGGCGGCGGCCAGCAGCAGCGTGGCGCCCAGCCACAACGTGCGCGCGGTGCCCACCGCCGCCAGCACGGCGCCGGCGAGCGCCGGGCCGACCAGGCGGCCGCTGGCCTGCGCGGTCTGTTGCTGCCCCAGCGCCCGCGACAGGCCGGCCGGCGGCACCAGCTCGGTGACGATGCTGTTGGTGGCCGGCATGATCAACGCGGTGGCCAGCACGGCGATGGTCTCGATGCCGATGACCACACCCAGCCGGTAGTGCGACAGCGAGGCGAACGCGGCCATGGCGCCGGTGGCCACCCCGAACACCAGCAGCCCGACGGCCATCAGGCTGCGCTTGGCATGGCGGTCGGCGAACGGCGACAGCAGCGGCAGCGCGACGAACGACATCGCCGCCACCAGCACGCCGTACACCGCGAGGTCGTGCGCCCCGCCCGATTGCGCGATCCACCACGGCAGCGCCACTTGGCCCACCATCATGGACAGCAGGGTCAGCGCGTCGCTCCACAGGAGCCAGTGAAAGGAATTGCCCGGCGGGCGGGGGGACGGCGGACGCATCCCCGCATGCTACCGGCCGGCGGCGGCGCCGCGGCAGGTCAGGCGCAGGCCACCGACTCGGCCTCGTCCGCCCGGGCGAAGAACTTGAACCCGCGGATATGGGCGATCAGCGCGGCCTCGTCGTAGGGCTTGCCCAGCACCAGGCCGACGCCCACGCGCAGCGCTTCCTCGCGGTGGCGCTCCTCGGCCGAGGTGATCATCACCAGCGGGATGTGCTGCGTGCGCGGGTCGCCGCGCAGCGCATTGACCAGGCCGAAGCCGTCCATCTCGGGCATGTCGACGTCGGTGATCACGAGGTCGGGGCAGCAGTCCTCGAACTGCTTGAGCGCGTCGATGCCGTCGACCGCGGTGACGACCTGGAAGCCGTGCGCGGCCAGCAGGCGGCTCGACTTGACGCGCACCATCTTCGAATCGTCGACCAGCAGGATCAGCGTCTGCTCGACGGTCTTGAGCACCGTGGGCGCCGCGGCCTTGCGCGCGGCCGTCGGGGCGGGCCGCGGCTGCGGCTGCGGCTGCGGCTGCGATTGCGCCTTGTCGCCGACCGTCGGTGTCACCGTCGGCTTCGGCGCGCGGGCGACGACCGGCGGCGTGCGCTCGGTCTGGGGCAAGCGGCTGGCGGGCAGCGTGGACTCGAGCGCGGCGGCGGCCGCGGCCGCCTGCGCGGCGCGGCGCTCGGCCTCCACGCGGGCGGCGGTCTGCGCCTTCTGGATGGCGGCCTTGCGGCGTGCCTGTTCGGCCTCGATCACGCGCTGGGCCTTGGCGCGCGCGCTCGCGCGGGCGGCCTCGACGTCGGCGGCCGCGGCGCCCGCCGGGGGCGCGGCGGTCCGGGCCTTGCGGAGGGCTTGCGGCGCGTTCTCGCGGGCGGCCTGCGTGGCGGCGGCGCGGCGGCGGGCGACCGCGACGCGCCAGGCCGCGAAGCCTGCGGCGAAGGCGGCGAGGAGCGCGAGAAGGAGGGTGGTCATGGTCGACGACGCGGTGGAGCTTTTCGGATGCCCAGAGGATAGGGTCAACCGGGTCGGCCGATCCGCGGAAACGCCGACGCAAGGCGCGCCAGTTCGTGAAGTCGGGCACGCGAAGCCTGTCCGCGCGTCCGGGCGGCGCGCGACGCGGCCGCAGTCAGGTGTTTGCCGGCGTGACTTTCGTCACTGCCGCGGTCTCCAGCGCACGCCAGGTCAGGTACAGCCGCGTGTCGAATTCGACCTGGTGGTAGTCGGCCTGCATGTGCTCGCACAGCGCGTAGAACGCCTTGTCGTGATCGCGTTCCTTGAGGTGCGCGAGTTCGTGCACGACGATCATCTCCAGCATCGCGGCCGGCGCGTCCTTGAACAGCGCCGCGACGCGGATCTCGCGCTTGGCCTTCAACTGCCCGCCCTGCACGCGCGAGACCGCCGTCAGCGTGCCCAGCGCGCGCTGGTCGACCTGCAGCCGGTTGTCGTAGGCCACCTTGGACAGCAGCGGCGCGTTGCGCAGGTAGCGCTGCTTGAGCGCCATCGCGTGCTCGTAGAGCGCGCCGTCGTTGCGCACGCCATGGCGTTCCGGATAGCGGCGCGCCAGGTAGTCACCGAGCTGCCCCCGGGCGACGAGGTCGCGCACCTGCGCCAGGGTCGACGATGGATAGCCGCCCAGGAAGGGCAGGTCGTGCGGGTCGCGCGGCGTGTTCACAGCGTCGGAAACCAGTGCGGCAGGTGGTCGATGGCCTCCGCCAGCGAGCCGATGACGCCGTGCGCGCGCGCCGCGACTTCGGCCGGCGGATGCTTCAGGTCGGGCACGATCACCACGCGCACGCCGGCGGCCTGCGCCGCGCGCGCGCCGTTCTCGCTGTCCTCGAACGCGATGCAGTCCTCGGGCGGCACGTCCAGGCGCGCGGCCGCCAGCAGGTACAGCGCCGGGTCGGGCTTGCCGTGCGTCACCTCGTTGCCGCCCGCGATGCAGCGGAAGTACTTCAGCACGTCGACGTGGCCCAGCCGATGGCGGATCTCGTCGACGCCGGACGACGACGCGACCGCGCACGGGATGCCCGCCGCGTGCAGGGCTTGCAGCAGCGGCAGGGCGCCGGTCTTGAGCGGGAACACCGGCCCGCCGCCGGCGTGCGGCAGCAGCGCGCGCGCCCTGGCCGCGGTCGCCCGCATCGCCGCCTCGCTGCCCAGCAGCTCGATCAGGATCGCGTCCGACTGCTGCGCGGCGCGGCCGACCACGTCCAGGAAGTCGGCCATCTCCAGCCGGAAGCCGAGCGCCTTCGCGCCCTCGATCCAGGCGGCCGAGATGGCGCGCTCGGAGTCGATGAGCAGGCCGTCCATGTCGAAGATGGCGGCCTTGAAGGTGCCCGCACGGATCATTGCATGTGCCAGCCGTGCGAGACGGTGATCGATTGGCCGGTGAGCGCGTTGGTGGGGAACGCCGCCAGGAAGACGGCCAGTCCGGCGACGTCCTGCACGGTGGTGAACTCGCCGTCCACCGTCTCCTTGAGCATCACGTTCCTGATCACGTCGGCCTCGCTGATGCCCAGCGCCTTCGCCTGCTCGGGGATCTGCTTCTCCACCAGCGGGGTGCGCACGAAGCCCGGGCAGATGACGTTGGCGCGGATCTTGTCCTTGGCGCCTTCCTTGGCGACCACCTTGGCCAGGCCGATCAGGCCGTGCTTGGCGGTGACGTAGGCCGACTTCAGCGGCGAGGCCTCGTGCGAGTGCACCGAGCCCATGTAGATGATGGAGCCGCCCTTGCCCTGCGCGATCATCGCGCGCATCGCGGCGCGGGTGGTCAGGAACGCGCCGTCGGCGTGGATGGCCATCAGCTTCTTCCAGTCGTCGTACTTGAAGTCGACGATGGGGCTGATGATCTGGATGCCGGCGTTGCTGATCAGCACGTCCACGCCGCCGAACTTCTCCACCACCTTGGCGGTGCCCGCGTCGACCGCGGCCTCGTCGGTGACGTTCATCTCGACGGCCATCGCCGTGCCGCCGCCGGCGTTGATCTCGTCGGCCGTGGCCTGGGCCGCGGCCAGCGACAGGTCGGCGATCACGACCTTGGCGCCTTCCTTGGCGTACTCGAGCGCGATCTCCTTGCCGATGCCGCTGGCCGAGCCGGTGATGATGGCGACTTTGTCCTTGAGTTGCATGAGGTGCTCCTGAGGGTTGTTTGAAGTTGGGAAGGGATGGCGGCTGCGTCGTGATGTGTCGCCCAAGCTCTCGGCAAGCGAGGGTCGCACCCGAGCCTAACCGAGCGCCCCCGCGGGGGGCAGCGACGGGAGGAGCGCGGGGGTCGTCATTTCAGGTAGTCGTGGGCCACGGTGCCCAGCGGCAGGGTCAGGTCGGCGACGATGTGCACCGTCGAGACGATCTCGAGCACCGGCAGGTCGGCGATCGGCGCCAGCGCGTGATGGCGCAGGTCCAGGCCGCCGGGGCCGGTCCAGGCGCCCTTGACCGTGACGTCGGTCAGGCTGTAGCGCACCAGCTCGCAGATGCGCGGCGTGCCGTCGACGTGCGGGATGATCTTGAGCAGGAAGGCCGGCGCCTCGAGCGCGGCCTTGGCCAGCGCCGGGTCCATGCCCTTGTGCTTGTAGCCCATCGTGCCGGTGGCGATGCGGAACTCGCTGTAGTCGAGGGTGCCCATCAGCGTGTCGGTGTGCACCCGCAGGTCGGGCTGGCCCAGCTTCTTCGGGAAGCCCCACAGCTCGCGGCCGGCGGCGATCGGCGGGTGGTCGTTGAGGAACATCGACAGCACGAAGCCGCCGTGCTCGCCGTCGAGCGTGACGGGGATCACCTGGCCGGACTCGGTATAGTCGCCGAAACCGGTGGAGTCGGGCATGCGGATGAACTCGAACTTGACCACCGGCTCGGCCAGCTGCAGCGGCGCCGGGATCAGCGCGCGCAGCGCGTCCGGGTCGGTGCGGTACGTGACGATCAGGTACTCGCGGTTGACGAAGCGGTACGGCCCGGGCGGGAAGGCCGGGTTGTGCAGCGGCATCGCGAAGGCGCGTTGTCGCACCTCGTCTTCGGTCATGGCGGGCTTTCGGTTGGGCCGGACGACGTTTCTACCAGACCCCGCTGAAGGGCACGTGTCCGCCCCGATTCTCGCCCGCGGCCGGGCGGCCCACGCGGGGCGCGGCCGCCGACCCTGCGCCGCAGTGCGATTTGGGGATCACGTCAGCACCCTGACGCAGGGCGCCCGTGCGTCAACCGCGGCGGGCGGGGCAGGTGTCGGCCGGAGGCCACGATCGTGCGAAATGACCGCCGATTGGCCTGGCAAGTCACTCGACGCTGGCCGAAATGCTGGACGATAGTGGCGTGGCCGGAACATGCTCGACGGGTGGCGGCTTTCGGCAAGACAGCCGGCGCCCCCTGCGTGAGACTGCCCGGCAGCGCGGGGCCGACCCGCACCGGTCGCACGCAGAGGCGGCCGTCGCAGACAAACGATTCCGGAGACCCTTTCAGACCATGCAGATCCGCTCGCCTTCCCGGCTGTCCGCGTTGATCGTCCTGGGCGCGACGGCCGCGTCGTGGCTGACCGCGCCGCTGGCCGCCGAAACGGCGCCGCCGCCCCCGCCCTGGCCCGTCGCCAAGGAATCTCCTGTCACGCCGGGTGCCGACCCGGTGCGCCCGCTGCTGATGGGCTCGCTCCGGGTGACGCTGGACGGCTCCACGCTGGCCGATACCCGGCTGGCGATCGGTGTCGGCACCAGCCAGCGCCAGGGCAAGGGCACCGACGCCCTGGACTGGCTCTGCTACACGCTGCCCGACGCCACGGCCGCCCAGCGCCTGTGGCTCACGTCCAGCGAACTGTCGCGCGGCCGCATCGACGCCGTCGTCGCGGCCGACCTGCCGGCCGGCGCCGCCGCCACGCCCCAGTGCCCCGACCTGCCGGCCCGGTTCAGGCCGGTGCGCTTCGACGACGGCCTGTGGCTGGGCGGCCTGAGCGCCGAACTGCGCAAGGCGCTCGGCATCCCTGCCAAGACTGGCCCTCTTTTCTCCAGCCTGTTCCAGGGCCAGTCGGGCAACATGCAGATGGTCAGCTCGACCGTGATCGAGTTCCGCGCCGGCCGCGCGGTGTCGCTGCACGTGGCGCATTCGTCGCAGAACTAGCGGCGCCGCCGCGACCGCGCGCGTGGGGTCTGCGCGTCAGGCCCCGTACACCAGCAGGTCGATGCCGTCGGTGCCGCTGCCGCCCAGCGCGTCGGCGAAGATCGTCAGCTTGGTGCCGGGCACGTCGTAGACGCGCGTGAGCTGCGTGTGCGGCGCCAGCGTGAAGGTGTCGAGCTGGGCGACGAGCTCGTTGCCCTCGGTCAGCGTCAGGCGCACGTTGATGCCGGTGCCCGAGCCGGTGCGCTCGTCGGCGACGACGCGGATCTTGGAGAACTTGCTGACGTCGACGATGCCCAGCTGCTTGGACTGGCCGGCGGTGATCGACACGGCGCCGGGAGCGGTGCGGAATGCGAGAGTGGTCATGATGGATGTCCCTGTTGCATGCGGTGCCGGGTGGCGGACATCGGGATCGTGGCGGGCACCGGGGGCGCGCGACCTCGACTTGTCCGGTCGGCGACAAGCACGACCGGAAGACACGAAATCTAGGCCGCCCGGGCCAGGATGCAAGACACCACCTAGGGGTATGGCGGCGCGGGCGCATGCAGGACATGGGGGGACGCCGGCGCCGTCCCGGCGCCTGGCACGTGCCCCCCGGCGGCGCTCAGGCCGCGTCCGGGGCCGCCTTGGTCTTGCGCGCCGGTCGGGCCGCAGCCTTCTTCGCGGCCGGCTTCTTCGCGGGCGCCGCCTCGGCGCTCTTGGCCGCGGCGGCCTTGCGGGTCCGGGGCGCCTTGGCCGCCGGGGCGGCCGCTTCGACGACCACCGGCGCGGCCATGGGGGCCGGTGCGGGTGCGGGTGCGGGTGCGGGTGCGGGTGCGGGCACCGGTGCCGCGCCGGCCGCCTCGGCCGAACGCCCGGCGCCCGGCGCCGCGTTCTTGCGCGCCGCGTTGCCGCGCCCGCCGCGTCCACCGCGATTGCCACGGCGCGGATGGCCCTCGCGCGGCGGCGCGTCGTCGGTCGTCTCGGAGACGTAGGTGTCGGCATCGGGCGCCGGCTCGGCCGGCGGGTTCACGGTGCGGGAGGCCTGCGACTGGCGCGCCGCGTCGGCGAAGCGCTCGGCCGCGTCGTCGTCCTCCTCCTCGGCCGCGTAGGGCAGCGAGGCCTGCGCCGTCTCGACGGCCAGCACGGGCTCGAAGTCGTGGCGTTCGCTGGCACCGGCACCGGCGCCACGACGGCCGCCGCGCGAGCGCGTGCCGCGGCCGCGGGGCTCGGGCTCGCCGGCGCGGTGCGTGACCGGCAGCACCTCGGGGGCCACGGCTTCCGCGCCGGCCGACGCACCGGGCGCGGACTCGGAGCCGCTGCTGCGGAACACATAGGCGTTGGACTTCTCGTCGCGGCCCATCTTCAGGAAGCCGCGCGCCTGCATCTCCTCGAGCAGGCCGCCGAAGCTGCGGAAGCCGTAGTACGACTCGCTGAAATCAGGCTTGCGGCGCTTGATGGCCTCCTTGAGCACCGATGCCCAGATCTTGCCGCCGTCGCCGCGTTCGGCGTACAGCGCCTCGAAGGTCTGCAGCGCGAGCTCGACGGCCTTGTTCTTGCGGCTCTCCGCCTCGTCGCGGCGGCGGTCGTCCTCGGGGTTGGCCGAGGGCGCGCTCGGGCGGCGGTTCGCCGGCGGGGCCGGCCGCGCTTCGCGGCGGCTCGACTGGCGGCCGCTTTCGCGCACCAGGTCGTCGTAGAAGATGAATTCGTCGCAGTTGGCGATCAGCAGGTCCGAGGTCGACTCCTTGACGCCGACGCCGATCACCTGCTTGTTGTTCTCGCGCAGCTTGGACACCAGCGGCGAGAAGTCGGAGTCGCCGCTGATGATCACGAAGGTGTTGACGTGGGCCTTGGTGTAGCAGAGGTCCAGCGCGTCGACCACCAGCCGGATGTCGGCCGAGTTCTTGCCCGACTGGCGCACGTGCGGGATCTCGATCAGCTCGAAGTTGGCCTCGTGCATCGTCGACTTGAAGCCCTTGTAGCGCTCCCAGTCGCAGTACGCCTTCTTGACGACGATGCTGCCCTTGAGCAGCAGCCTCTCGAGCACCAGCTTGATGTCGAATTTCTCGTGGTGCGTGTCGCGCACGCCGAGGGCGACGTTCTCGAAGTCGCAGAACAGCGCCATGCTGGTGACGTCGGGGGAATTGGCCATGGGGGTTCGTCCGTTCTCAGGTGTTCTTGTGATGCGTGCCGTGGCCGGGCGCGGGCCGGGCTGGAGCAGGCCGGCGGCGTCGCCGGCGATCGCGTCCGGGAGGGCGCGCGACGGGCACGGGGTCTCCCATCATCACACGTTTGGGCCTCGCGCTCGCGCGCGCGGGCGCGTCACGCCCCGGCGCGCGGGCGCGGCCACGTCGAAAAGGGCGCCGCCGCGAGGCTGGAATTGAAGTAGCGCGGGTCGTGCGTGACCTCGGCGCCCAGCCAGGGCGGCGCGGCGAACGGCGCGTCCTCGGCCGGCAGTTCGATCTCGGCGACCACCAGCCCGGCGTTGTCGCCCAGGAACTCGTCGACCTCCCAGCGGGCGCCGGCGTGCACGACCACCCGGCGCAGCTTGCGCACCAGCGGGCCGTCGCACAGCGCCAGCAACTGCTCGGCGTCGGCCACGGGGATCGGGTACTCGAACTCGGCGCGCGTCGCGCCGGCGGTGACACCCTTGACGGTGAGCCACGCAGCATCGGCGGCGATACGCACGCGCACCGTGCGTTCCTTGTCGCGGTTGAGGTAGCCCTGGGCGTAGGCCACGGCCGGCGCCGCGCGCCAGTCGTCGCCGACGACCAGGAACTTGCGTTCGATCTCGATGCCCATGCGGCGCTCCGGTGGTGTCCCGAGCGCATTGTCGCGGGCCGCGACGGTAGAGTCGCGGTCATGAACAAGTTGACCAGGGATCACGTCGGCGGCGCGCTGCTGGTCGCGGCGGGGGTGGCCGTGGCGACCGCCGGCGTCGGCTACGGCCTGGGCACGCTGCGCCAGATGGGCTCCGGCTTCTTTCCGACCGTGCTGGGCGTGCTGATGGCCGCCATCGGCGCGGCGCTGCTGGCCAGCGCCGGGCGCGTGGCGGGCCGGGGCGAGCCGCCGGCCGAGATGGCGCACCTGGCCGGGCCGGTCGTGCAGTGGCGCGGCTGGCTGTGCATCGTCGGCGGCCTGGCGGCCTTCGTCGTGCTGGGCGAGCACGGCGGGCTGGTGCCGGCGTCGTTCGTCTCGGTGTTCGTGGCCGCGCTGGGCGACCGCCGCAACGGCTGGCGCGCCGCGGCGGCGCTGGCGGCGGCGCTGACGCTGCTGGGCGTGGTCGTCTTCCACTTCGGGCTGCACCTGCTGCTGCCGCTGTTCACCTGGTAGCGCCCGATGCACGACAGCCTCCTGCAGTTGATGTACGGCTTCGGCGTCGCGCTGCAGCCCGACAACCTGATGTGGTCGGCGTTCGGCGTGCTGGTGGGCAACCTGATCGGCGTGCTGCCCGGCATGGGGCCGCTGTCGACGATCTCGATGCTGCTGCCCATCGTGGCCGTCATCGCGCCGGTGCCGGCGATCCTGATGCTGGCCGGCATCTTCTACGGCTCGCAGTACGGCGGCGCGATCGGCGCGATCCTGCTGAACCTGCCCAGCCATCCGCCGCATGCGGTGACCTGCCTGGACGGCTATCCGCTGACGCGCCAGGGCAAGGGCGGCACCGCGCTGGGCATCACGATGATGGCCTCGTTCTTCGCGGCCTCGGTGGGCATCGTCGTGATGATCTTCCTGTCGCCGCTGCTGGTGCGCGCGGCCAACAGCTTCGGCGCCGCCGACATCTGCGCCATCATGCTGCTGGGCCTGCTGGCGGGCGCGACGATGGCGCGCGGCTCGCCGTTGAAGGGCGTGGCGATGACGGTGTTCGGCCTGCTGTGCGGCGTCGTGGGCACCGACACGATCAGCGGCACGGCACGCTACACGCTGGGCCTGTCGGAGCTGCGCGACGGCGTCGAGCTGGGCGGCCTGACCATGGGCCTGTTCGGCATCGCCGACTTCCTGGTCAGCGTCAACCGGACGACCGTGAGCCCGGCCAACGCCCGCGTGCGAATGCGCGACATGCGCCCGAGCCGTGCGGAGCTGAAGCAGGCGTTCTGGCCGATGGTGCGCGGCACCGGCGTGGGCACGCTGTTCGGCGCGCTGCCCGGCACCGGCCCCACCATCACCACCTTCATCGCCTACGCGCTGGAGCGCAGGTGGTCGAAGACGCCCGAGCGCTTCGGCAAGGGCGCCCTCGAGGGCGTGGCCGCGCCCGAGGCCGCGTCGCATTCGAAGACCCAGGTGGACTTCATCCCGACGATGTCGCTGGGCATTCCCGGCGACGCGGTGATGGCGTTGATCCTGGGCGCGCTGATCATCAAGGGCATCCAGCCGGGGCCGCAACTGATCTCCGACCACCCCGACATCTTCTGGGGCCTGGTCGCCAGCTTCTGGATCGGCAACGTGCTGCTGGTGATCCTGAACGTGCCGCTGATCGGGGTGTGGGTGCGCATGCTGCAGGTGCCCTGGCGCTTCCTGTTCCCGTCGGCGCTGTTCTTCATCGCGGTGGGCGTCTACAGCACGCGCAACAACCTGTTCGACCTGGCCATCGCCGGCGCGTTCGGCGTGGTCGGCGCGCTGCTCCTGGCGCTCGAGTTCCCGTTGTCGCCCATCGTGCTGGGCTTCGTGCTCGGGCCGATGCTGGAGGAGAACTTCCGCCGCGCGATGCTGCTCTCGCGCGGCGACCTGTCGGTGTTCGCCACGCGCCCGATCGCCGCGGGCTTCGTGGCGGCCAGCGCGCTGCTGGTGGCCCTGCAGCTGGTGGCGTGGTGGCGCGGCCGCCGCCTGGTGGTGCAGCCGGCCGCACCGGGCCGCTGAATCAGGGTCAACGCGGTGTCGCGCCGGCCATCCGGTTGTGCACAATTGGAATCGTTCCCAACGCATCCTGCACATCCAGCAGGCCAACCAGGAAGCCTCCGAGGCCGAGCTCGCCGCCGGCGCCTACGCGAGCGACAAGGCGGCGCTCGACGACCGCTGCGGTGGGCTCACCTACCGACCCGCCGACATGGAGGCCGTGGCCAGGGAACGCCGGAAGGCCGCCTCCGCGCCCTGACCGACCCGTCGCCCCGCCCGGGCACAATCCGGACGCCCTCACGCCTGCTGCCCGCCATGCCCACGCCGCGCCTTCCGTTGCTTGCCCTCGCCCTCGCCTCGTCACTGCTGCTGCTGGGCACGGCCGGCGCCACCACGGTCAAGACCGGCAAGCCACCGGCCTCGCAGCCGCCCGCGCGCCAGTGGGCCACGCGCGAGCAGTTGCGCGACTGCCTGGACACCGAGGCGGGGCTCAAGACCCGGTTCGGCGCCATCGAGGCGACGAACCGCGCCCACGAGAAGCTGTTCGACCAGGTCGAGGCCGAGAACACCAGGCTGGTCGAACTGCAGTCGCAGCTCGACCACGACAGCGAGACGTCGGTGCGCGCGTTCAATGCGCTGGTCAAGGATCACAACCAGCACGTCAAGCAGCTGAACCAGGACGCGGCCGACGCCCGGCCTGCGGCCGACGCCTACAACGCCGACATGGTGGCCTTCAACCACAAGTGCTCGGCGCTCGTCTACCGGGTGGACGACATGGAGGCGGTGACGAAGGAACGCCGCAAGGCCGCCGCCGCGGCCTCCGCGCCGTTGCCCTGAGCGTTCAGAACGCCAGCACCATGTGCGCCGCGTCGCCCACGCGCAGGCGCGCGCCCGCCGGCCCACGCGCGTAGACGCCGAACACCGTGGCGCCCGGCCGGCGCTGTTGCGACAGCCGCGCCAGCGTCTCCAGCACGGCATCGTCGACCCGCGCGGACGCCGGGTCGACGTTGGGCACGACGCAGCGCATGCACGGCGCGGTGACGTCCAGGTGCACCGGCCCGGCGGCGGACTGCCAGGCCAGCGCCGCGACGCTGTCCTCGATGAATTCCATGCCCGCGTCGGCCGTCGGCGCCGCCAGCACGATGTTGGGCCGGTAGCGCCGCGGGTCGGCCGGCGGCCGGCCTGCCGCCGCCAGGTGCCCATCGACGACTGCCAGCGAGTCCGCGAACACCAGGTGCAGCGCGTTGTTGCCCTCGCGGGCCTGCGCGGCGTCGGCCAGCCGCACCAGCCGCAGCGGGGCGCCGACCACGCGCGCCAGCCAGGCGGCCACGGCGTCGCCGGCGTCGCCGGCATCGAAGCTGTCGTGGCGGGCGCGCAGGTCGTTCCAGATCTGGGCGCGGCAGGGGGCCAGCGCGGGGGCGGCGGGCACGGCGACGTCCTCGAAGCCGGCGGCGCCCAGGTGCAGCGTCGCGCCGGCCAGGCGCGGCTGCACCAGCGCGAGCCGCGGATGCGCGCCCTGCCAGGTGACCACGCCCTGCGCGTCGACGATCGCCCACGCGCGGTCGCCGACGGGGGCGCCGCGCGCATCGAGCACGAGCTCCGGCACGGCCAGGGCGGCGCAGGCTTTGACGGGGTAGAGGTACAGCGCGGTCGCCGCGCAGGCGAGGTCGAGGTCGGCGATGGAGGCGGTCATGGCGGGCGGCGGCGCGCAAGGGGCGCCCGCCGCCCGCCACTATGCCCGAGGCCGCCTCGGGTACAGTCGAATTTCAAACCTGCCCCCGGCCTTCCCATGACAGTTCGCGTTCTCACCGGCATCACCACCACCGGCACCCCGCACCTCGGCAACTATGTCGGCGCGATCCGCCCCGCGATCGCGGCCAGCCGGCGCGCGGACGTCGAGAGCTTCCTGTTCCTGGCCGACTATCACGCGCTGGTCAAGTGCGACGACCCGGACCGCGTGGAGGAGTCGCGCCTGGCGCTGGCCGCCACGTGGCTGGCCGCGGGCCTGGACCCGGCGCGCGTCACGTTCTACCGCCAGAGCGACATCCCCGAGATTCCCGAGCTGAACTGGCTGCTGACCTGCGTCACGCCCAAGGGCATGATGAACCGCGCCCACGCCTACAAGGCGGCCACCGACGCCAATGCCGGCGGCGAGCCGGACGACGGCATCAACATGGGCCTGTTCTGCTACCCGGTGCTGATGTCGGCCGACATCCTCATGTTCAACGCGCACAAGGTGCCGGTGGGCAAGGACCAGGTCCAGCACATCGAGATGGCGCGCGACATCGCGCAGCGCTTCAACCACCTGTTCGGCAAGGGCCAGCCGCTGTTCACGCTGCCCGAGGCCGTCACCGAGGAGGCGATGCAGCTGCTGCCGGGGCTGGACGGCCGCAAGATGTCCAAGAGCTACGACAACGCGATCCCGCTGTTCGAGGGCGGCGCCAAGGGCCTGGCCGCGGCCATCGCGCGCGTGGTCACCGACTCGAAGCTGCCGGGCGAGCCGAAGGATCCGGACGGCGCGCACCTGGTGACGCTCTACGACGCGTTCGCCAGCGCCGACGAGCGCGCCGCCTTCCGCGCCGAGCTGCGCGCCGGCCTGGCCTGGGGCGAGGCGAAGAAGCGCCTGCACGACGTCATCGAGCGCGAGATCGCGCCGATGCGCGCAAAGTACGAGACCTTCATGGCACGCCCCGAGCTGATCGAGGAGCAGCTGATGATCGGCGCGGCCAAGGCGCGCGCGATCGCCGCACCGTTCCTGCAGCGCCTGCGCGAGGCCGTCGGGCTGCGGACCTTCCGTGCGCTGGCCGCCGCGCCGGCCGCGGCACCGAAGGCGGCTGCGGCGCCGCTGGCCACGTTCAAGCAGTACCGCGAGGCCGACGGCCAGTTCTATTTCAAGCTGGTGGGCGCCGGCGACACGCTGCTGCTGCAGAGCGCGGCCTTCGCGCAGGGCCGCGATGCCGGCGTCTGGGTGGGCCGATTCCGCAAGGAGGGCGCCGCGGCCCTGGCCGGCGCGCCGGTGACGCTGGCCGTCGACGAGTCGACGGTGCGGGCGGCGCTGGACCGCTTCCTCGAGGTCGAGTAAGCCTGCGTAAAGTAAGGCTTCCGCCCGCGCACGGCACGGCCGAACGGGCGCAATATCGGGGGAGGACGGCACGCCGCCCCCGGGCTGCGTCCGCCGCCACTGACGCATGGCACGCATCCGACGATGCCATGCAGCCACAGCGAGGTGTCACCATGAAGAGCCTTTACGCCATCCCCCACGTCGCGCGCCTCGTGCTGGGCACGCTGGCCGCGCTGGTGCTGCTGGCCGCCGTGTCGGCCGCGGCGGCGTCCACGCCCCTCACGAGCGATCAGTTCGCGCCCGGCTGGCAGGCGCACGCGCGGTCCTTGTTCAACCAGGGCATCACGCCCCGCGTTCCCGGTCGCGTCAAGTGGTACGTGCCGGCCATCCTGCCGCCCGGCGAGTACGTGGTCGTGCGCCGCGAGGGCGACAAGGCCGAGGTGATGCCCGGCGTGCGCTTCACGGTGCGCGACGGCATTGTCGACCAGTACCTGTTCCTGCCGCCCGGCGCCGGCGACCTGCAGGCGCTGCCGGTTGCCGACGTGCCGGCGCTCAACGCGGCGCCGCGGGCGGCTGCGCTGAAGTAGGCGTCGCGGGCATCCGCCGGCGACTTCGGTATGCTGGCGGCATGCCGCTAGACACCCTCTACTTCCAGACCGGCGACGCGCCGAAGTCCGCCATCATCATCCTGCACGGCCTGGGCGCCAGCGCGACCGACTTCGTGCCGGTGGCCCGCCAGTGGGACCTGCGCGCCATCGGCGACGTCCGCTACGTGTTCCCCGATGCCCCGGTGCGTCCGGTGACCGTCAACGGCGGCATGTCCATGCCGGCCTGGTACGACATCCTGGGCGTCGACCTGGTGCGGCGCGAGGACGAGCCCAGCCTGCGCGAATCGGCCGCGGCGCTGCAGGAACTGATAGACCGCGAGGTCGCCCGCGGCATCCCCGCCTCGCGCATCGTGCTGGGCGGGTTCTCGCAAGGCTGCGCGATGACGCTGCTGGTCGGCCTGCGCGCGCCGCAGCGGCTCGCCGGACTGCTGGGCATGTCGGGCTACCTGCCGCTGGCGGCCACCACCGCGGCCGAGCGCAGCCAGGCCAACCGCGACGTGCCGATCTTCCTGGGCCATGGCCGCATGGATCCGGTGGTGCCGTACGCGCGCGGCACGGCCACGCGCGACGCGCTGGTCGAACTGGGCCATCCGGTGGAGTGGCACGACTACCCGATGCAGCACTCGGTCTCGCAGGAGGAGATCGACGACATCGAGGCGTGGCTGCTGAAGGTCCTGGCTAGATGAGCATGCCCTGCGCCGGCGGGGCGCCCGCCTCGACCGTCACCGCGTCGCCCACGCACACCACGCCGCCGCGGATCACGCGCGCCGTGGTGCCGCCGTGGCCGCGCATCGCGTTGTAGCCGCCCGCGCCCAGCAGCGTTTCCATCTTCGAGCACGGGTCGCAGGGCCCGGTGACGACGATCAGCACGTCGGCGCCCAGCCGCACCTGCAGCGGCTGGTCGGCGAACAGGCCAGCCTGGGCGAGCAGGTTGATGCCCGAGACGACGAGGTTGCGGCGCAGGGCGCCGGCGTCGACGTCGCGCCCGCTCCAGGCGGCGATCAGCGGCAGGTGCTCGGCCTGGAACAGCGTGACCTGGCGCTTGCCGCCGCCGGGGCGGCTGGGCGGCCGGGCGGCGCTGCGGTCGCCCTCGAGGCCGCGGTCGGCCAGGGCGAGAACGCGTTGCACCGACCGGGCCGGCGTGTCGCGACCGGGGCGCAGGTAGATCGCCTCGATGCGGCCGGGGCGTGGAAAGCGGCGGGTCAGGGCGCGCAGGTCGTCCATGGCGTGCCTGCCCGCGCCCCGCCGCGGCGCGTCAGAGCGGCTTCTTCGCCAGCTTGCCCTTGGGCAGCACCGAGGTCACCGGGGGCGTCGGGCGGTCGGAACCGGCGGCCTTCGGCGGCGCGGCGTCCTTCTTGGGCTTCTTGGTGTTCTTCGATGCGCGTTGTTCTTTGGCCATGGGAGCTCCGGCGGGTTGGGAAATGGTGTCGGGCGAAATGGTAAGCGTTTCGGGCGGGCGCCGCCCGGCGGTGCCCGACCATTTCAGCAAACGCTGCCGTCGAGCAACGGATTTTCGCGCAGATCGGCGCGCCCCCGGCACCGACTGTTGGGCACGCAGCTTGCCGAATCGCTGGCCGTGCGGGACGGCGGCCATGGTCGAGTTTCCGCATCCCCGTCCGGCCGGCCCCGCGCCACCGGCACCGATTGACTCGATCCCGCATCGACCGGCCCAAGGACCGAAGCCCATGGCGCGCTCCCCGAAACCCCCCACGAAGAACCCGCCCGAGACCGCGGGCCTGCCCAAGGCGCCCACCGGCATCCAGGGCCTGGACGAGATCACCGGCGGCGGCCTGCCGCGCGGACGACCCACGCTGCTGTGCGGCTCCGCCGGCTCCGGCAAGACGATGCTGGCCGCCGAATTCCTGGTGCACGGCGCGCTGGACCACGGCGAGCCCGGCGTGTTCATGATGTTCGAGGAGAGCGCAGAGGAACTGGCGCAGAACCTGCGCTCGCTGGGTGTCGACCTGGACGCCCTGCAACGGCAGAAGAAGATCGCCGTGGACCACGTGCACGTCGAGCGCAACGAGATCCAGGAGACCGGCGAGTACGACCTCGAGGGGCTGTTCATCCGCCTCGGCCACGCGATCGACACCATCGGCGCGAAGCGGGTGGTGCTCGACACCATCGAGGCGCTGTTCTCAGGCCTGCCCAACCACGCCGTGCTGCGGGCCGAGCTGCGCCGGCTGTTCCGCTGGCTCAAGGATCGCGGCGTCACCGCGGTGATCACCGGCGAGCGCGGCGAGCAGTCGCTGACGCGCTACGGGCTGGAGGAATACGTGGCCGACTGCGTGATCCTGCTCGACCACCGCCTCGTCGACCAGGTGTCGACGCGCCACCTGCGCATCGTCAAGTATCGCGGCACCGAACACGGCACCAACGAGTACCCGTTCCTGATCGGCGCCCGGGGCATCTCGGTGCTGCCGATCACGTCGATGCGCCTGGATCACCAGGCCTGCACCGAGCGCGTTTCCACCGGCATCGGCGGCCTCGACGACATGCTGGGCGGCGCCGGCCTGTTCCGCGGCAGCAGCACGCTGGTCTCCGGCGCGCCGGGCACCGGCAAGAGCAGCGTGGGCGCGAGCTTCGTCGACGCGGCATGCCGGCGCGGCGAGCGCGCGCTGCTGTTCGCCTACGAGGAATCGTCGCCTCAGCTGCTGCGCAACATGGGGTCGATCGGACTCGACCTCGGGCGCTGGCAGGACAGCGGCCTCCTGCGCATCGACGCCTCGCGGCCGACGCTGCATGGCCTGGAACAGCACCTGATGCACATGTACGAGCTGGTGCGCGCGTTCAAGCCCGCCGTGGTCGTGGTCGATCCGATCAGCAACCTGTCGATGGACCGCGAGGATCGCGCGCTCAAGCCGACGCTGATGCGGCTGATCGACTACCTCAAGCAGCAAGGCATCACCGCGTTGTTCACCAGCCTGACCAGCGACCAGGCGGCCGACGTGGCCGATTCCCAGGTCGGCGTGTCCTCGCTGATGGACACCTGGATCCTGCTGTCCAACCTGGCCGGCAACGGCGAGCGCACGCGCACGCTGCAGGTGTTGAAGTCGCGCGGCATGCCGCACTCGCACCAGGTGCGTGAATTCCTGATGGGCGACCACGGTGTCGGCCTGGTGGACGTGGTCCTGGCCGGCGACCGCGTGCTCACCGGCACGGCGCGCATCTCGCAGGTGGCGCAGGAGGAGGCCGCGAGCGAGCTGCGCCAGCGCGACCACGAGCGCCGCCTGAAGGAGCTCGCCAACCACCGCAAGGCGATCGACGCCCGCATCGCGGTGCTGAACGCGCAGGCCGAGGAACGCGCCAGCGAGGTGGAGTTCGCCATCGAGCGCGAGCGCCTGCACGCGGAAGGCGCGTCGTCGCGTGCGCGGGCGCTGGCGCGCACGCGCGACGTTCCGCCGCCGCGGCCCGTGACCACGCAGTCCACCCGGCCGGCGCGCAGGAGCGCCAAGTGAACGCGCGCCTGGCCACCCCCAGGGCGCCGGCGCGCGGCCGCAAGCCCGTCGCCCTCGACGAGGACACGCCCGGCACCGCCGAGTGGCAGCTGCGGCTGTACGTGGCCGGCCAGACGGCCAAGTCGGCCGCGGCGCTGGACAACCTGCGGCGCGTGTGCGAGTCGCACCTGGCCGGTCGCTACACCATCGAGGTGATCGACCTGCTGGTGAACCCGCGCCTGGCCGCGGGCGACCAGATCCTGGCGGTGCCCACGCTGGTGCGCAAGTTCCCCGAGCCGATCCGCAAGATCATCGGCGACCTGTCCAACGAAGAGCGCGTGCTGGTCGGGCTCGACGTGCAGCCGCTGCGTTAGCCCGGCATGGTCGCAGAGATCGACAAACCCTACGTGCTGCGCCTGTACGTCACGGATGCGACGCCGAAGTCCGCCCGCGCGATCGTCAACGCGCGCCGGCTGCTGGAGCAGCACCTGCACGACTGCTACTCGCTGGAGATCCTCAACATCGCCGAGCACGTGGCGCAGGCGACGCAGGACCAGATCGTCTGCGCGCCCACGCTGCTGCGGCTGGCGCCGCCGCCGGCGCGCCGCATCATCGGCGACATGTCCGACGTGGCGCGCGTGCTCAAGGGGCTGGACGTCCCGGTGGCGCGTTGAGGCGACGTCGCGGAGAAGTCGATGAGCACGGAATTCGACAACCGACACGCCCGGTTCGGCGACGGCGCCCCGGAGGCCGAGCTGGCGCGCCTGCGACGCACCGCCCTCGAACTCGAGACGCGTCTGGCCGAAGCCGAGGAGACGCTGGCCGCGATCCGCAACGGCGACGTCGACGCGCTGATCGTCGGCGAGGACATCTACACGCTCGACAGCGCCAACGCGGCGAGCAACGCGTTGCGCAAGGACGTGCTCACGCAGATGCAGGACGCCGTGCTCGCGTTCGACGTCGACGACCACGTGATCTACATGAACCCGGCCGCCGAGCGGCAATACGGCTGCGCCGCCTCGCGGACGCTGGGCCGGCCGCGCAGGGATCTGCTGCGCGAGCGCTGGCCCGACGCGGAACGCGCGCTGCACGCCGGCGAGGCGCTGCGCACGTCCGGCAGCTACCGGGCGGAGACGGTGCACGTGCGCGGCGACGGCCGCGAGATCCATGTCGAGTGCACCGTGTCGGTATTGAAGGACGCGACGCAGCAGCCGCTGGGCACGCTCTCGGTGATCCGCAACATCGACGACCGCATGGAGGCGCAGGCCACGCTGGCCGCGGCCTCGGCCGCGCTGTCGCAGCGCGAGCGCCAGTTCGCCACGCTGGTGGAGAACTCCCCCGACATCTTCGCGCGCCTGGACCGCGACCTGCGCTACCTGTACGTGAGCCCGATCGTCGAGCGCTACAGCGGCGTGCCGGCGCACGCCCACATCGGCCGCGCCCGCACCGAGGTGGGCATGCCCGCCGACATGCAGGCCGACTGGGAGCGCGCGGTGCGCAGGGTGTTCGCCACCGCCCAGGTGGGCAGCTTCAAGTTCCGCTTCATCGGCCGCGCCGGCCAGGCGTGGGTGTTCTCGTCGCGCCTGATCCCCGAGTTCGGCGCCGACGGCGGGGTCGAGTCCGTGCTGTCCATCGCCTCCAACATCACCGACCAGGAGCACATCGACGCCGCGCTGCGCGAGAGCAAGGCACGCCTGGAGTTCACGCTGGCGGCGGCCCGCGTGGGCGAGTGGGAGATCGACGTGGCCAGCGGCGAGTGCCGCCATTCCGACCTGTTCGACCGCTGCTTCGGCTACGCCGCGCCGGTGCCGGGCTGGAACCTCGAGACGATGTTCGCGCATGTGCATGCGGACGACCGCGAGCGCGTGCGCTCGCTGGTGGCGCACGCGTTCGCCACCGGCGCCGACCTGGCGTTCGAGTCCCGCGTGACCTGGCCCGACGCCAGCGTGCACTGGATCGACGTGCACGGCAGCGCGTACGTGTCGGCGCGCGCCAGCGAGCGCGAGGCGCCGCGGCTGCGCTTCCTGGGCATCATCGCCGACATCACGCTGCGCAAGCACACCGAGGCCACGCTGCGCGACGCCGACCTGCGCAAGGACGAATTCCTGGCCACGCTGGCCCACGAGCTTCGCAACCCGCTGGCACCGATCCGCAACGCGGTGCAGATCATGCAGCTGTCGCGCGACGAGGCGATGCACGACAAGGCCCGCCGCATCATCGAACGCCAGTTGAAGCAGATGGTGCACCTGGTCGACGACCTGCTGGACGTCAGCCGCATCAGCCAGGGCAAGGTGGAACTGCGCCTGGAGCAGGTGGACGTGGCCGACGCCGTGCTCGACGCGATCGAGACCAGCCGGCCGCTGATCGACGCCGGCCGCCACCACCTCACGACCCGGCTGGCGCCGCCGCGCGCACTGATGGTCGAGGCCGACGTCACGCGGCTGTGCCAGATCGTGGCCAACCTGCTGAACAACGCGGCCAAGTACACCCCCGAGGGCGGCCACATCGAGGTGGTGGCCGAGCGCGACGGCGACGCGGCGGTGATCACGGTGCTGGACTCGGGCATCGGCCTGACCGCCGACATGCTGCCGCGCGTATTCGACATGTTCGCCCAGGTGGACCGCTCGATGGAGCGCGCGCAGGGCGGCCTGGGCATCGGCCTGGCGTTGGTCAAGCGGCTGGTGGAGATGCACGGCGGCTTGGTGTCGGCCACCAGCGACGGCCCCGACCGCGGCTGCCGCTTCGTCGTGCGCCTGCCGCTGGTCGTCCACCCCGAGCGGAGCCCGCTGCCCGAGGCCGGCCACGAACTGGCCGCGCAGGACACCGACGGCCTGCGCGTGCTGGTGGTCGACGACAACGTGGACAGCGCCGACAGCCTGTCGCAGGTGATGCGCATCCTCGGCTACCGGGTGGCGGTCGCCCACGACGGCGTCGAGGCGGTGGAGATGGCCGCCGGCTGGAAGCCCGCGGTCGCGTTGCTGGACATCGGCATGCCGCGCATGAGCGGCCTGGAGGCCGCCGCCGCCATCCGGGCGCTGCCCGGCGGCGACCGGGTCTGGCTGATCGCGCTGAGCGGCTGGGGGCAGAGCGAGGATCGCCGCAAGTCGCGCGAGGCCGGCTTCGACCACCATTTCGTCAAGCCGGTGGATGTCGAGGCCTTGATCGAACTGGTGCGCAAGCTGGGCCGGCGCTGAAGTTCACCGGCGCATCGGCGAAAATGGGTGCATGTCCAGGACGCCGATGTTCGCCCCGCTGCCCGACGGCCCGCTCGACGTGGTCGGCGACGTCCATGGCGAACACGACGCCCTGCTGGCGCTGCTGGCCCACCTGGGCTACGACCGCGACGGCCGCCACCCCGACGGCCGCCACCTGGTCTTCGTGGGCGACCTGTGCGACCGCGGCCACGACAGCCCCGGGGTGATCGCCCTGGTGCGGCGCATGGTGGAATCCGGCCGCGCGCTGGCCACGCTGGGCAACCACGAGGTCAACCTGCTGCGCGGCGACCGCAAGGACGGCAACGACTGGTTCTGGAGCGAAGGCAGCGCGCGCGACGCCAAGTACGAGCCGCGCGTGCACCTGCCCACGGGCCAGCACGACGGCGTGATCGCCTTCCTGCGCCGGCTGCCGCTGGCGCTCGAGCGCGCCGACCTGCGCGTGGTGCACGCCGCCTGGGACCCGGCGTCGATCGCGCAGCTGCGCGCCGCCGACCCGACGCGCAGCCGCGTGGAGCATTTCCTGCGCTGGGAGGCCGACGCCGAGAGCCGGATCGGCGCCCTCGGCATCGGCGAGGCGGCCCGCATCGAGTACGGCGAATACCGCGACCGCCTGGTCGACCCGGCGCAGCCGGTGCCGATGCTCATGGCCATCGCGCAGGTCGACGAGATGCGCCAGATGGCCAACCCGGTGCGCGTCGTCACCTCGGGCATCGAGCGCGTGGCCGCGCACCCGTTCTTCGCCAGCGGCCATTGGCGCTTCGTCGAGCGCATCCGCTGGTGGGACGAGTACGCCGACCCGGTGCCCGTGATCGTCGGCCACTACTGGCGGCAGTACGCGCCGGTGGACCGCGCATCGCTGGGCAAGACCGCCGAGAACCTGTTCGCCGACCTCTCGCCCACCGCCTGGCACGGCCTGCGCCGCAACGTGTTCTGCGTCGACTTCTCGGTGGGCGGCCGCTTCCTCGAGCGCGTGCGCGAGCCCGGGGCTCTGCCGCGCTCACGGCTGGCCGCGCTGCGCTGGCCGGAACGCGTGCTGGCGCTCGATACCGGCGAGATGCTGGCGACGTCCGACGAGTGACCTGGGGAGACGACCGGATCAGGACGATCCGGCGGCGCCGGGGGCGTCGTGGCAGACGGCCTCGACGTTGTGGCCGTCCGGATCCAGCACATAGGCGCCGTAGTAGTTCGGGTGGTACTGCGGGCGCAGGCCCGGCTTGCCGTTGTCCCGGCCGCCCGCGGCCAGCGCCGCCGCGTGGAACGCGTCGACCGCCGCGCGCGAGCTCGCACGGAAGGCCAGGTGGAGCGGGCGCGTCGGCTCGCCCGCGCTGATCCAGAGATCCGAGCCGTCCTCGTGGCAGAAGCCTGCGCTCGCCTGGCGCCCGTCATCGCGCAGGATCTCCACGACCCTCGAATGGCCGATCGGCGCGAGCGCCTGCGTGTAGAAGGCCTTGCTCTTCGCGAAATCGCTGACGGCGACGCCGATGTGGTCGAACATGCGAACTCCTGTCGAGTGGGGCGCCGCGACGGGCCGGACTGCGGATGCGGTGGAAGGGCTCGGGCAGCGCGACAGACCTTCGGCGACAGCGCCTTGGTGTCGGTGAAACTGTAGACGAACTTCGCGTCGCGATCCGCGCACGGCGCGATGCAGGCTCATTCCCGCAAGACCTGCGACGGTCGCATGCGCATCGCCGCGATCGCATGTCGCAGTGCCGACAGGGCGGTCAGCGCGCCCAGCCCCGCCAGCACCAGCGGCAGCGTCCACAAGGCCGTGGGCGAGCGTTCCGTGAAGTTGGCAAGCCAACTGCTGGCAAGCCAGGCGCCGAGCGGCAGGCCGGCCAGCGCCGCAGCCCCCAGCAGGGGCGCGAACTCGCGTGCCAGCAGGCCGGCGATGCGCGCCGGCCCGGCGCCGTAGAGCTTGCGAACCACGATCTCGCGCGTGCGGCGCCGCACCGTGTACGCCGCCAGCGCGTAGACCCCGAAGGCCGACAGGGACAGCGCGATCAGGCTGAAGCCGGCGGCCATGCCGGCGACGCGTCGTTCGAAGTCGTAGGGCTGGGCCAAGGCCTGTCGCACGGTCACCGGATTGGCCGCGTTGTCGGGGAAGTAGCGCGGCCAGGCCCGCGCGATCGCCTGTTGCAGCGCGTCCATGCGGGGGCCGCGCAGCGTGAGCGTGGGCTGCGGCCGGTCGCCCAGCAGGAAGACGTGCGGACGGCCCACCTCGCGCGCGTTCTCGAGCCGGATGTCCGCGGCGACGGCCACGACACGCAGCGGATCCTTGCCCAGCGCCATGAAGTCGCCGCCGCCCAGCACCAGCCCGCCCACGGCCGCCTGCGGACTCGCGAAGCCGAGTGCGCGAACGGCCTGCGCGTCCAGCACCACGGCCTGCTCGACCCTGGGCGCGGCGGCACCCTCCGCCGATGCCGATGCCGATGCCGACGCCGACGCCGACGCCGACGCCGACGCGATGGGGCGCGGCACGCCCGCGAGCAGGGGAATGGCGTAGACGTCGAAGAAGTCCTTGTCGACGCGCATCAGGTTGACCTCGACCAGCGGGGCGGCGCGACCTTGCGCGAGGCTCTGGGTCTCGACGGCCGAGTCGCGGCCGGGGACGTCGAAGCTCCAGGCCAGTGCCTCGACGCCCGGCTCGTGCGACAGCGCGGTGCGGAACGCGGCGTTGACGGCGTCCGACTTGCCGGAGAAGCCGTCGGGCATGTCGACGGTCAGCAGGCCTTCGGTGCGGATGCCGTGCGCCAGCGTCGCGACGTACCGGTTCTGCCACAGCACCACGCAGGCGCCGGCGCAGATGACGATGGCCACGACGAACTGCAGCGTCGTCATCGCGCGCCGCAGGCTGCGGCCGACAGCGCCTTCGTCGTGCGGCCGTCCGGCCAGCGCCTCCACGCAGTGCACCCCGAAGGCGATGCGCGCGGGATAGAGCCCGGTGGCCACGCCGAGCGCCACGGCCCCCGCGACCAGCAGGACGATGCGTCCCGGCGAGAACAGTCCGACGGCCAGTTCCAGGTCCAGCAGGTCTCCCAGCGCGGGCGCGACCCACCAGGCCAGCAGCAGGCCCGCGGCACCCGCCACCAGTGCGGCGAGGGTCGACTCGCAGACGAACTGCGCCGTCAGGCGCCAGGGGCTGGCGCCGAGGGTCTTGCGCACGGCGATCTCGCGCGCCCGGGCCAGCGTGCGCACGCTGGTGAGGTTGATGTAGTTGGCGGCGGCCAGGCACAGCACGAGCGCGGCGCCGGCGCCCAGGCCCAGCAGCAGCAGGACGTGGGTGCGCCCGCCGCCGCCGTCGAGGTACTGGCGCGTGAGCGGCGTGGCGCGCAGGAAGGCGCCCTGGCGGCCGTTGGCGGTCCATTCCGCGGGCAGCGCACGGGCGCCGGGGCCGTTGTCGAACAGGGCCTGGGCCGCCGCGCCGACCTCGGCGGGCGCGTGGCCGTCGGCGACGCGCGCCACGACCTTGCCCTGCATCGCGCTCCAGGCCTCGCGCAGTCCGGGATCGGCCGGGGTCACCGGCGAGTCGAAATTCGTCCAGCCGTCGGCGGGGCGATCCATCAGCGTACGCGGGCTGCGCGCCATCAGGGCGACGACGGTCAGCAGGTGGCCGCGCACGTTCACCGACTGGCCGAGCGCCGCGCCGGCGGGGAACAGCCGGTGCGCCGCGTCCTCGGTCAGGGCGAGCGCGTCGGGACGGCGCAGGGCCTCGCGCAGGTCGCCCGCGCTCGCCTGCAGTCCGAAGACGGCGATCGCATCCGGATCGGCGAACATCAGCACCAGCGGCATCGAGCGGCCTTCCACCCGCGCCGTGGACGTCCCGTCGATCAGGCGCGCGATCGCGCTCACCGGCGCGCCGGCCTGGCGCAGCGTCGTCCTGAAGACGAACGGCGCGTGGTCCTCCCAGTCGTCGTGCGCGCCCGGCCGGTTGCCGCGGAATTCGAGGTTGACCACCTGGGACGGCTCGGGGATGGCCGGATCGGGCCGCACCTGGTTGAACACGATCTGGGTGACGAGGTAGCAGCACGCGACGGCCACCGACAACCCCAGCAGGATGACCGCGGCATAGCCCGGATCGGCGACCAGCTGGCGCCAGCCGACTCGCAAGTCCTTCAGCATGGTCGGCTCCCGCTCAGTCGGCGAGCGCGTCGACGAGCACGCGGCCGTCGAGCAGCCGCAGGGTGCGATGGGCCATCGCTGCGTGCGTGGCCGAGTGCGTGACCATCACCAGCGTCGTGCCCTCGGCGTTGAGGTCGCGCAGGATGCGCATCACCTCGTCGCCGTGGGCGGTGTCGAGGTTGCCGGTCGGCTCGTCGGCCAGCAGCAGGGCCGGGCGCGAGACGATGGCGCGCGCGATGGCCACCCGCTGCTGCTGTCCGCCCGACAGCTGCGAGGGCCGGTGCCCTGCGCGATGGGACAGGCCCAGGCGATCCATCGCCTCGTCGATGCGCCGTCGGTGCTCGCGCGCCGGCACGTCGCCGTATTCCAGCGCCAGCTCGATGTTCTCGGCCACGCTCAGGTCGTCGATCAGGTTGAAGCTCTGGAAGACGAAGCCGATGCGGCCGCGGCGCAGGCGCGTGAGCCGCGCCTCGCTCCAGCCGGCGACGTTCTCGCCGTCGAACCAGTATTCGCCGCTGCTGGGCGCGTCGAGCAGGCCGAGGATGCCCAGCAGCGTCGACTTCCCGCAGCCCGACGGGCCGGTGACGGCGAGGTACTCGCCGGCGTCGATGTCGAGGTCGATCTGGTCGAGCGCGGTGGTCTCGACCTCCCCGCTGCGATGCAGCTTGCTGAGTCGGCGGAGCTTGAGCATGGTGGGTTCCTTCGATGCGAGAAATGGATCAGCCGTGGATGCGCAGGCGTTGCGCGTCGCCGTAGCGGCGCACACCGGAGACGATGACCTGTTCGCCGGGGCGCAGGCCGTCCAGCACTTCGACGCGCCCCGCGGCGCGGCGGCCCAGGCGCACGGGGCGGCGTTCCGCGGCGTCGGCGTGTTCGTCCAGCACGTAGACCCAGGTGCCGCCCGAGTCGCCGTAGAACAGCCCGTCGTCGACCAGCAGCGCCGGCCGCGACGCTCCGAGCACGATGCGCACGTCCAGCGCCTGGCCGGACTGCAGCCCCGGCGGCGGGGCCCCGGCGAAGGCCAGCTCGACGCCGACGCGGCCGTTGCTGATCTGCGGGTCGATGCGCGCGAGCGCGAGGTCGACGCGCGGTGCGCCCGGCGCGGCGCCGTCCAGGCGCGCCGGCAGGCCCACGCGCAGGCGTTCGCGGTAGAACTCGTCGATGGCGGCGTTCAGCTTGAAGCCCCCCGCCTCGTCGATGCGGCCGAGGTGGTCGCCCGGATGCACGCTGGCGCCGACCTGCAGCGCGAAACCCGTCAGCCGGCCGCTGACGGGGGCACGCGCCGCCAGGCCTGCCGCGGCCTCGCGCACCAGCCGCAGGCCCTCGTCCAGGCCGGCGACGGCGCGTTCGAGATCGTGCAGGGACTGCTCGCGCGTCTTCATCTCGGCGTCGCCGTCCTCCGTCTCCTGCGCCAGCAACCGCGCCTGCAGCCTGCTGCGGCGCGTCGCGTCCTCGAGCGCGCCGGCCGACAGGAAGCCGGATGCGGCGAGCTCCTGCGTGCGATGCAGGTCCGCGTCGGCCTTCTCGAGCTCGAACCTCAGGTTCGCGCGCTCGCGCCGCTGCGTGGCCCGCGCCGCGGCCAGCTCGGCACGCTGCACCGAGAGGTTGGCCAGCTGCTGGGCCACGTCGGCCGAGCGCGCCAGCACTTCCTGCTCGCGCTGCGGGTTCGACAGCCGGTAGAGCAGGTCGCCCGCCCGGACGATGGCGCCGTCGGTGGCCGGCACGACGTCCACGCGGCCGCCGTCGGCCGCGTCCAGCAGCACGGAATGCGCCGGCGCCGCGGTGGCCCGCACGACCAGTTCGTCGTCGAACGTGCCGGCGACGACGGTCGAGAGCTTGAGCTCGTCGCGCGCGACCGGCGTGCCGCGCGGCATCGCCCATGCGGCCAGGCCCGCCAGCGCGACCAGCATGGCCGCCCCGGCGATCCAGCGGCGGCGGCGCGCGCGGCCCGCGCCGGCGATCACGCGGTCCATCGCCAGGCCGGCGTGGGCTGCCGGCCGCTTCGGCGCGGAGGTGGTGAGGTCGTCCATGGACTGGCCTGTTGCATGGGCCGTGCCAGCCGCGCCGAGCCCGGGTGACCGAGCGCGGGATGGCGTGGCGGAGCGCGCGGGTGTCCGCTATTGATGCAGTCCCCTGTCCGGATCCGGACACCTCCCTGCGTATCCCGATTTGCTGCTAAGGTATTGGCCCATGTCCAGCGAAACCGTCCTCATCCTCGACGACGATGCCGACGTCGGCACCGCCGCGCGCCTGCTGCTGCAGCGCTGCGTGGGGCCGGCGCGGGTCCTGCGGCAGCCGGCGGAACTCGGCGCCGCGCTCGAGGCCGCGCGGCCGTCGGTGCTGCTGCTGGACATGAACTTCGCGCCCGGCCGCACCGACGGCGAGCAGGGCCTGGCGCTGCTGCAGCAGACGCTGGCGCGCGCCGATGCACCGGCGGTGGTCGTGATGACGGCCTACGCCGAAGTGGAGGTCGCGGTGCGCGCTCTCAAGCTGGGGGCGTTCGATTTCGTCACCAAGCCGTGGGACAACGCACGGCTCGTCGCGACCATCCAGGCCGCGGCGGCGAGCCGGCGTGCACCGGCGCAGCCCGTCGCGGGGTCGTCGACGCTGCTCGGCGACTCCGCGCCGATGCAGTCACTGCGGCGCCTGATCGCCAGTGTCGCGCCGACCGAGGCCAACGTGCTCATCCTGGGCGAGATGGGCGTTGGCAAGGAGCTGGTCGCGCGCGAACTGCACCAGCACTCGCCGCGCGCCGCGCAGGCCTTCCTGCCGGTCGACCTCGGCGCGCTGCCCGAGTCCACCTTCGAGAGCGAGCTGTTCGGCCACCGCCGCGGCAGCTTCACCGACGCCCGCAGCGACCGCCCCGGCCGCTTCCAGGCCGCCCGCGGCGGCACGCTGTTCCTGGACGAGGTCGGCAACCTGCCGCTGGTGCAGCAGGGCAAGCTGCTGACCGCGCTGGAGCGGCGCGAGGTCACGCCGCTGGGCGCCGACCGCGCCGAGCCGGTGGACGTGCGCATTGTCAGCGCGACCAACCTGGACGAGCGCCGCCTGTTCGATCCGTCGTGCTTCCGGGCCGACCTGCTGTATCGCCTGAACACGGTCGTGCTGCGCGTGCCGCCCCTGCGCGAGCGGCGCGAGGACATCCCGCTGCTGGCCGCCCACTACCTCGGGCATTACGCCACCCGGTATGCGAAGCCGGTGCCCATGCCGAGCCCGGCGGCGGCCCGCGGCCTGCAGGACGACGACTGGCCGGGCAACGTGCGCGCGTTGCGGCATGCGTGCGAGCGCGCCGTCATCCTGGGCGCCGGCGAGCGGCTGGAGCTGGCCGACTTCCACCTCGGCGCCCCCGCCGCCGCGCCGGCGCCGCGGGTCGACGCAGCGCCGCTGCGGCTGGACGAGGTCGAGCGCAGCGCCGTGGCCGAGGCCTTGCGCGCGGCCCAGGGCAACCTCAGCGAGGCCGCGCGCCGCCTCGGCTTGAGCCGCGCGGCGCTGTACCGCCGGCTGGAGAAGCATGGCCTCTGAGCGCGTGCGGGCGCACCGCGGGCCCACGCGCGCCCGCCGCGCCCAGGTCGCTGCCGCCGCGTTGTTGCTGGCCGCCTGCGCGGCGGTCGCGGCCCGCGCCGTCGATTCGCCGCGCCTGCTGGTGGCTTGCGCGCTCGCCGCGCTGGCGGCGCTGGCATGGGGCTGGCGCGCGCTGGCCGCGCTCGCCGTCGTGCCGCCGTCGACGCAGGACGAAGGCTTCGCCGCCGGTCGCCGCGCGGTGCCGGCGGCGGCCGCGCTCACCGAGATCCAGCTCGAGCAGGCGCCGGTCGCGCTGTGGTGGCAGCTCGGCGGACAGGTCGTGCCCTTGAACAACGTGGCGCGCCGGCTTGTCGCGCCTGGCGGGGCCGAGGCGCCCGAGCGCCTGCTGGAGCGGCTGGGCGAGCCGAGCCGCGGCTCCGGGCGCCTGTCCTTCGTCTTCGACAACGAGCGCGGCCCGGTGCGCTGCCTGCTGGCCTCGCGCACCGTCGTGGTCGAGGGCACCGAGGCGCGCCTGCTGGCCTTGATGCCCATCGAGTCCGAACTGGAGGCCGAGACCCTGAAGGCGTGGCGCCAGCTGGTCCACGTGCTGACGCACGAGATCATGAACTCGCTCACGCCCATCGCCTCGCTGTCGAACACGGCGCGCGACCTGGTGCGCCAGGGGTCGGCGGACGATGTGCGCGAGGACCTGGCCGTCGCGCTGGAGACCATCGCCCGGCGCACCGAGTCGCTGGCCACCTTCGTCGCCGAATACCGGCGCGTCAGCGACTGGCCGGAGCCCCGGCTGGCGGCGGTCGACCTGGCGGCGCTGTTCGCGCGCATCGAACGCCTGGTCGCCTCGGACTGGGCGCTGCGCGGCGGCGCGGCGCGTTTCGACGTCGACCCGCCGACGCTCACGCTGATGGCCGACAGCGGCCAGCTGGAGCAGTCCTTGCTCAACCTGCTGGCCAACGCGGCGCGTGCGACGGCCGACCTGCCCGAGCCCACGGTCAGCGTCAGTGCCCGCCTGCTGCGCGGCGGCCGCCTGGCCATCGAGGTGCGCGACAACGGTCCCGGCGTTCCGCACGGCCTGGAGCAGGAGATCTTCACCCCGTTCTTCAGCACCCGCGAGCGCGGTGGCGGCATCGGCCTGGCCGTGGTGCGCAACCTCGTCCAGGGCATGGGCGGCACCGTCCGCCACGTCCGGCCGGCCAGCGGCGGCGCGGCCTTCGTGCTGTCGTTCTGACCGGCCGCGGGCCGCTGCGCGCTCAGCCCGGCAGCGCCGCCGTGGCGCCGCCTTCGCGCGGCGTCGTCACCGTGATCTTCTTGCCGCGCACGTCGTCGTCCTGGACTATCTGCCCGCGCTTCATGACGACCACTCGATCGGCCATGGCGATGGTCTCGGGCCGGTGCGCGACCAGGATGCGTGTCATCGCGATCTCCCGGATCGCCGCGTTGACGGCCTTTTCGTTCCAGACGTCCAGGTGGCTGGTGGCCTCGTCCAGCAGCAGCAGCCTGGGTTCGCGGTACAGGGCGCGCGCGAGCAGGATGCGCTGCTTCTGCCCGCCCGACAGGCCCAGGCCGATGTCGCCGACGAGCGTGTTGTAGGTCATGGGCATGCGCATGATCTCGTCGTGGATGGCCGCGAGGTTCGCGCATTCGCGCACGCGCGCCGGGTCGGGCTGGGCCTCGAAGAAGCAGATGTTGTCGGCGATGGAGCCAGCGAACAGCTGGTCGTCCTGCATCACGGTGCCGATCAGCTTGCGGTAGTTGGCCAGGCCCAGTTGCCGCAGCGGCAGGCCGCCCACGAGGATCTCGCCCGCGGTGGGCTCCAGCAGCCCCAGCATCAGCTTGACCAGCGTGGTCTTGCCGCAGCCCGAGGCGCCCGCGATCGCGACGCACTGCCCGGCCGGCACCGCCAGGCTCAGGCCTTCCAGGACGAAGGGCTCGCTGTCGGCGTAGCGGAAGGACACGTTGCGCACCTCGATCGAGGGCGACACCGCGGCCGGATCGACCTCGCAGTCGCACGGCGCCTGCTCGGGCTCGGCCAGCACGATGTCGGCCACGCGCTCGCCGTGCAGGCCCAGCATGCGCAGCTCGAACGAGCGGTCGATCAACGACGCGATGCGCTGGCTGAACTGCTCCTTGTAGCTCAGGAAGGCGAACAGCATGCCCACCGTGAAGCGGTGGTCCATCACCGCGAGCGCCCCGAGCCAGACGACGACCACGCGCTCCGCGTTGAAGAGCAGCGAGTTGGCGGTCTGGAACGAGATCGTCAGGCGGGCGATCCGCAGGTCGGCGTTGAACTGCTCGGCCAGCGCGTTCATCCAGCCGATGCGGCGTTCGGCCTGGCGCTGGAACAGGCGCACGCTCTGGATGCCGCGTGCCGATTCGATGAAGTAGGTGTTCTGGCGCGACGCATGGACGATCTGCTCGGCCGTCGCCTCGCGCAGGGCGCCGAAGATCACCCAGCGAAGCAGGGCGTACAGCGTCACCGCGGCCAGGCTCACGCAGGCCAGCGTCCTGCTGTAGACCAGCATCACCGCCAGCGTGGCGACCACCAGCAGGCCGTCGATGATGCCCTCGACGAACTGCGTCGTCAGGCTGCGCTGGATCGTCTGGATCGAGCCGAAGCGCGACACGATGTCGCCCAGGTGCCGCTTCTCGAACCAGGGCAGCGGCAGCTGCATGAGGTGGCCGAAGGTGTTGCCCAGCCACTGGAAGTTCAGGCCCGTGGCCAGCGCGGTCGTGGCCCACGAGCGCACCGCGCCGATGGCCGTCTGCAGCAGCACCAGCAGCAGGAAGCCGATGCCCAGCACGGTGGCCAGGCCGCGGTCGGCGGCCACCAGCGCCTCGTCCACCATCCATTGCAGGTAGAACGGCGCCACCAGCGTGCAGGCCTGCAGCGCCAGGCCCAGCAGCAGCAGCTGCGCCATGCCGCGCCGCAGCCCGTGCACGTGCCCCATCAGCGACAGCAGGCTGAAGCGCCGGCGTTCCACGCGCTTGAGGAACGACGGCCTGGGCGCGAGCTCCAGCGCGACGCCCGTGAAGTGGTTGGCGACCGCGGCGATCGGCATCCTGCGCTCGCCCACCGCCGGATCGTGCAGGGTGGCGTAGCCGCGCGCGAACTCGCGCAGCACCACGAAGTGGTTCATGTCCCAGTGCAGCACGCAGGGCAGCTGCAGCTGCGTCAGGTGGTGGATGTCCAGCTTGAGCGAACGCGGCTGCAGGTCCAGGCCCTGCGCCATCGCGATCAGGCTCTTCAGCGTGGTGCCCTTGAGCGACACCGAGAAGCGCCGGCGCATGTTGGCCATGTCGATGCGATGACCCCAGTACTCGCCCACCATCGCCAGGCAGGCGAGGCCGCACTCGGCGGCCTCGGACTGCAGCACGACCGGCAGCCGGCGGCGCGCCCAGAACTTCAGCAGGGGCGGGTGCGGGTCCATGTCATCCCTTCGCGCCGTCGCCTTGCAGGGGCTCCAGCAGCCACTCGTAGAGCTTGCGGGTCTCGAGCAGCAGGCTGGCGTCCAGCGCCATGCCGGCCATCAGCGGCCGCGCCTGGCCGGCGAGCAGGACGTCCTGCCGCGCCAGCGCCACGCGGATCCGGTAGAGCGCCTCGCCGGAGCGCCGCGGGCTGTCGGCCGCGGGGGCGTCGACCAGCGGGCTGTGGGAGACCTCGCTGACGGTGCCCTGGAACTGGCCGAATTTCTGGAACGGGTAGGCCGGGTAGCGGATCTGCACCGGCGTGCCCGGCCGGGCGAACACGGCCGCGCGCGCGGACACGTAGAGCTCGGCCTCCAGCGGCGAGCCCGCCGGCGTCAGGTTGGACAGCACCTGCCCCGCGACCACGACCTGGCCGGACTGGGTCGCGACGCCGCCGATCGTGCCGGCCTGCGGCGCGCGCACCAGGATCGCCTCCGGAGCCGAGGCCGCAGCGCGGTCGTCCGCGAGGACGAACAGCACGTCGCCGGCGCGCACGGCCTGATCCTCGCGCACCCGCACCTCCAGCACCCGCCCCGCTTGCGCGGACTGCACGCGGATCAGGCCCCGGGTCGGCATCAGCACGCCGCTCGCCTGCTCCTTGCGCGTGTAGTCGGCCGTCGCGAAGAACACCAGGACGGCCGCCGCGATCAGCCAGAACACGCCGGTGATCCAGGCCACGCCCGCGGGCCGCAGCAGCACGATGCTGCCGTACTGGCGGACCGTGGCGTAGGCCAGGGCCTGCGCGCGAAACAGCGGGGGCGGGCTCATTCGTCAGGCCTGGGCCGTCGCCGCGCGTTCGCGTGCCACGGCCGGCGGCTCGGCGGCCTCGCACGCGCCGGGCGCGACGACGGTGATGCCGCGGTACTTGTGCAGCACCTTGAGCAGGGCGCGCACCTTGCGCTCCGCCTGCGGGTCGTCCAGCAGCGCGGCGAGCTGGGCGACGGTCACCGGCGCGCCGCCGTTGAGGAGTTCGACGACGCGCTCCAGCCTCGCGAAGTTCCGCAGCGAGACCCGCGTGCCGCGCACGAAGACGTCCTGCAGGCCCGGCCGTGCGCCCGCGCGGCAGAGCAGCCGGTAGGGCTCGTCGGTGCGCACGGTGTCGCCGGGACCGACCTCGACGTCGACGAGGGAGGGCACCGGGCGGTTGCGGAACCCGGCATTGCTGAACAGCGAATAGCGGAAGTCGCGGTAGATGTCGCGCAGCAGGGGCTTGAGGGCGAGGTCTTCCCTGTCCTCGAGCGACAGCAGCGACAGGACGGCGTCCACGGCGCTGGTGTCGTCGATCGGGTTGCGGTCCGCCTTGAGCATGCCCTCGGAACGCCGCACGTGTTCGTTCATGACATGCTTGAGCAGCTCCTGCACGAAGTCGTAGTCGCAGCGGTTGTTGAACCAGCAGGCGATGCCCATGGACAGCTCGTCCTGCATGCCGACGTGGAACTTGTTTTCCGGCATGAAGTAGAACTGGCCTTCGCCGAAGGTGTGCTTCGTGGCGGTGGGCAGATGGGCCGCCACGTTCATGTTGTTCTGCCGCTTCTCCTCGGGCGCCGTCCGGTACTCCTCGTCCTCCCAGGTGTACATGGTCTTGGGCCCCGGGCCGAGATGGAAATGCATCCCGCTCTTGCCGGCGAAGTCCTTGTGGATGCCCAGCGGCGTCATGTCGTAGTTGCCGATGAACACCGTGAACAGGATGCCCTCGGTGGGCATGCCGATCATCTCCAGCACCGGCTTGAGGATGACGGCGGCGGCCTGCGACAGCGCGGCGCTGAACTTCTCGCCCTGGTTGAGGATGATCCCGAACCTGCGGTCGCCGAAGGCGCGGCGCACCCAGGCCTGCACGTCCTCGTCCGGCCGGGGGTGGCTGGCGAAGTGATCCGCCAGGGTCTCCACCGGCTCGCCGTCGACCCACAGCCGATACCCGTAGCGCCTGCGATGCACCTGGCAGACCTCGGCCAGGACATCCAGCACCAGGCGGCGCATCAGCCGCGACTGGTCCGCCGTGAAGCCGGCAGCGATGGTGGCCGGCGCGGTCATGTTGCGGGTCTGCCGCATGAAGTCGCGCCACCAGGCGTCGTCGAACTGCTGCTTGAGGCGCGATAGCGCCAGCGGGCCGGGGGCTTGCTCGTGGATCGTCATGTTCTGGCTCCGATGAATGGGCTCGCGGGGCGCGGCGTCAGGCCGCGGCGGCCTGGCGGCGGGCGAGGCCGCGGTAGCGGTGGATCTCGGACAGCAGGTGCAGCCCGACCTTGTCGCTCCAGCGCTCGTCGAGCAGGCCCAGCAGTTCCGCGACGGGATGCGGCTCGCCGTCGTTCAGGCGCTCGACGAAGTCGACCAGGCAGGCGTGGTCGTTGAGCTCCAGCCGGTGGCCGCGGATGTAGAGGATCATCTTGCCGGTGCCTGCAATCTTGCGCGTGAGGATCCTGTAGGGTGCGTCGAGCTGCACCTCGTCGTCGCGGCTGAACGCCTCGCGCTGCTCGCGTTCGAACGGCGGATTGCGGTAGCCGGCGTTGCTGAAGAGGATGTGGCGCCAGTCCACGTAGGCCGTCTTCACCAGGCCCTCGAGGGTGAGGTGGCGGTATTCGGCCGGCACCGTCTGCGGGGCGACGATGCTGTCGATGTGCGTGTCGTCGTCCGGCGCCGTGCCGTCGTGGACGATGGCGTCGGCGTCGATCGGGCGGACCTGCGTCCACGCATGGCGCAGCATCGACCGCGCGAGGTCCGAGTTGGTGTGCGTGTATTGCCAGACGGTGATGCCGATCGACAGTTCGTCCTGCACGCCGATGTGGAAGGTGCCTTCCGGCATGAAGAACAGGTCGCCGGCCTCGATCCGGAACTTCTTCGCATGCGGCTTGAGCGCCGGGAAGTCGCGGTGCTTCAGGCCGCCTTCGTTGGTCAGCCTGCGGTAGTCTTCCTTGTCCCACACGTACATCACCTTGCTCCCGGGGCCGACGTGGAAGTGGGTGACGTTCTCGCCCCGGATGTCCTGGTGGATGCCCAGCGGGGTCTTGTCGTAGTTGCCGAGGAACAGCGTGAACTGGATGCCGTCGCGCGGGATGCCCGCCTGCCGCAGCAGGGGTGCCAGCGCGAGCGCGATGTCCCGCGAGAAGGCCTCGTCGAACTTCTCGCCGGCGTTGATGATGAAGCCGAACTTGCGATCCTGGAACGCGCGCGCACACCACGCCTCCAGGCTCTCGCCCGGCGCCGGCGGCTGGTCGTAGACCTTCTCCATCTCGTCGCGATCGAGCAGGCGGCCGTCGACATACGCGCGGAAGCCGTAGCGCGCGGTGCGCAGGCGAAATAGCGTGGCCACGACGTTGAGCACCGACTGCCGATGGAATGCGATGCGGTCCGGCTCGATGGCCTTGGCGAACACCGCGGGGGCGCTCAGTTGCCGGGTCTCGAGGAGGAATTCATTCCACCACGCGTCGCTGAAGGGCTGGGGTTGGTAGGTCACGCTCGTTCCTTCGATGTGCTTGGGATCCTCGGGTGGCCCGGCATCTGATCCGGATGCCGGGCCTGGCTCGATCACCAACCGGGCGCGCCCGGCGTCGGCGACCCGCCGGTCGGGGTCAGAACGCCTTGACGTCCACGTGCTGGCTGCCTTGGTGGATGTGCGCCTCGCCGCCGGACACGGCGGACTCTTCCAGCGGCGACAGCACGGTGATGCCGAGGACGTCGGCGATCTCCTGGTCTTGTTGGACTTGGGTTTCGTTGGCTTGCGCTTGGTTTTGCATGTCAGCTCTCTCTTCGTTGAGGATGGGAAGGCGAGAGTCGACGACCCTCGCCGGGCAACGCCGCATCGCGTTCGCGAAGGCGACGGACGACGGGATCGAACGAGCTTTCGGATCAGGATCCGGGAACGAATCGAACCAGTCGTCGATGCAAAAATTAATTTGCAGGCAGGTCGCTGTCAATCGACGGGACGTGGGGGGCCCGCGTGGATCACGCTCTCTTTTAGTGATACGTGGTACGGGTATACGTATATGGACCGAGCCGCATCGCCGAGCGCGAACGGCCTCCCGAGTTAGGGGGAAATTCGATCAATGGCCCTGGTCGGAAAGCGGTCGACTTCGACCGGCGCGTGCTCGACCGGAAGGAGCACGACGTCACGCTTGCCGCGTGACGGCGCATGTTCGGCAGGTGAATCCCCGCCGCGAGCGGCCTTCAGGCCGCGATCAGGCGGTTGCGCCCGTTGTACTTGGCCGCGTACAGGCGGCGGTCGGCCAGCGTCAGCAGCCCCGCGCCGTCGCTGGCCTCGGTGGCGCTGGTCAGGCCCATGCTGACGGTCACCGCGAGGCCGGGCCGTAGCTGCTGCCAGCCGTGCGCGGCCACCGCCAGGCGCAGACGTTCGGCGATCTCGATGGCCTCCTCGGGCGGGACGCCGGAGAGAGCCAGCACGAACTCCTCGCCGCCGTAGCGCACCGCCAGGTCGCTGCTGCGGCAGTGCTGGCCGATCAGTTGCGCCATCTGGCGCAGCACCGCATCGCCGGCGTCGTGGCCGAAGGTGTCGTTGACCTGCTTGAAGTGGTCGAGGTCCATGAGCAGCAGCGTCAGCGGCTCGCCCTGCGCCGCGCGTGCGAGGGCCGGGGCCAGCCACAGGTCCAGCGCTCGGCGGTTGCCCAGGCCGGTCAGCGGATCCTGGGTGGCCTGGCGTGCCCACTGGCTGGTCAGGCGCGCCAGCTCGATGCGCAGTTCGCGTTGCGAGACGGCGTTGCGCGCCGCCTCGTCGCTCTTGCGCTCGCCCACGCGACGCCATTGCCGCAGTGCCGCCAGCGCCGCGTCGAGGTTGCCCAGCTGCTCCTCGACGCCGCTCAGGCCGTCGAGCGCCAGTTGCAGGTCGTCGAGCGAACCCTCCTCGGTCAGCAGCTCGATGGAACGCAGGTAGTGGGTGCGGGCCAGCGCGGGGTCGCCCATCGCCTCGAAGCAGCGACCGAGCTCGTACTCGCAGATGCACTCGTTGGGCCGCATGCCCAGCTCGCGATAGCGACCGAGCAGCGAGACCAGCGTGGCGAGGGCTTCGCCCGTGCGGCCCACGCGGCGCAGCGTGATCGCCAGGTTGCCGAGCGCCATCGCCTCCAGTCGCGCGTCGCCCGCGGCAGCGAAGTCGACGGCGAGCGCCTGCCAGCGCGCGAGGTGGGGCTCGAGCACGGCCCAGCATTCCGGGCTGTCCGAAGGCAGCGGCTCGGCCTGGCGGTTGATGGCATTGTTCATCGACAGCCGCACTTCCAGGACGAGCGCGGGGTCGCCGTTGGCGGCGATCTCCGTGGCTTCCTGCAGGCACGACAGCGCATGCTGGTGGCGCCCGAGCAGCGAGCTGCAGATGCCGACGTTGCGCAGCACCTGCGCGAGGCGGGCCTCGTCGCCGAGCTCGCGCGTGGACGCCTCGGCGTCTTCCAGCATGGCCATCGCCGCGGCATGGTCGCCCGCGGACCGCAGGGCCGCGCCGATGCGCAGCAGGGCGTCGACGTGGCGGTCGCGCTGCCCGGCGGCCTTGAAGACCTCCGCCGCGGTCGCCGCGGCGCGCACCGACTCGACGAGTCGCCCCTGGCGAGCCAGCTTCACGGATTGGCCCAGCAGCTGGTCGGCATCGCCGACGGCGACGGCCGGCGCGGTGGGGGTGTCGGAAGGCGGAGGGGACATCGTCGAGAGGTGTTCCTGAAAGAGCGACTCTAGCCCAGGACCGCCCCGATACGACTACCACCCCACCGTATCAGTAGCCGCAGCCGATCCGCACGAGCCGCCGGGTCCACCCGCCCAGCAGCCGCGCCAGCAGGCCCATCGCGACGGCCTCCTTGCCGAGGCGCCACAGAGTGCGGCGGCCGTGCGCCGCGCGCCAGACGGTGTGCGCCACCCGGTCGGGCGTCGCCTTGACGCCCAGGATGTCGATCGAGCGTGCCTTCACCGCCGCCTGCTGCACCATGGGTGTCTGGACGTAGGCCACCAGTACCGCGCTGACCTGGATGCCCAGCGGCTCGAACTCGATGTCGAGGGCCTCGGTCAGGCCGCGCACGAAGAACTTGGAGGCGCTGTACACCGCCAGGTCGGGCACGCCGTATTCGGCCGAGGTGGAGCACATGGTGACGATGTGCGCGCCCGGGGTGGCGCGCAGTGCGGGCAGGGCGGCATCGATGCAGTGCACCACCCCCTTGACGTTGACGTCGATGAGCTCGTCGATGCGCTGCGGCGCGATCGATGCGTGCGGGCCCATCGCGAGCAGCCCTGCGCAGTTGAACAGGCAGTCCAGCCGCCCGCCCGCGGCGTCGATGGCGCGTTGCACCAGTGCGGTGGCGCCGGCGCGCGTGCCCAGGTCGCCGACGAAGGGCAGCACGGCGGCGCCGCCCGCACGGGCCACCTCCGCAAGCGCGTCGGCATCGCGGTCGCAGGCCAGCACGCGCCAGCCGCGCTGCGCGAACAGCAGCGCGGTGGCGCGGCCGATGCCGGAGGCGGCGCCGGTGACCAGGATGCTGCGGGGCGTGGCGGTCGTGCCCGCGGGGGCGGGTGCCTGCGCCGCGACGCGGGTCACTCCGCGCCTTCCGCGACGTGCTGCCGGGAGCGCGGCCAGGCGGGCAGCCCGTCGCCGAAGCGCAGCCAGGGCAGGTCATGCTCGAGCCAGGAATGGTGCGTCGGCGGCGTGCGGGCGGGGTCGTCGAGGCTGCAGGTGGCGACCTCCACGTAGTCCGGCTCGTCCTGGCTCACGTAGGCCACGTGGGTGCCGCAGGTGGCGCAGAACCAGCGCGTGACGGGCGGCGACGTGGCGTAGGTGGCCGGCGTGCCCTGCACGAAGGCGAACTGGCCGGCGGGCACCGACAGCCACGCCACGACGGGCGCCGCGACCAGGCGCCGGCAGGTGCGGCAGTGGCAGACCATGCTGCCATGCGGTGCGCCGGCCAGGCGATAGCGCACCGCGCCGCAGAAACATCCCCCCTCGAACTGCGTCTCGTCCATCTCGACCTCTCCTGCGCCGGATCCGGCAGCGGCCAGCTTAGCGGGTGCCGCGCGGCGGGACGATGCCGGATTTCCCGCGCTGGGCGCCGCGGCCGCTACGCGGCGGCCAGCGCCCGCCAGATCATCAGCGAGGCATGCGCGTCGTTGGCCGCGTACTGCAGCTGCTGCGCCGAGAGGACAGGAGCGGCCCAGTTGGACGTGGTGGCCTTCTTCGACTTCGGCAGCCGCTGGCCCAGCACGATCGCTACCGCGGTCTTGAGGCCGACTGCCTGCGAGAAGCCCAGCTGGCGCACCTTGTGCGAGAGGTCGACCGACCGGCCCAGCCGCAGGCCGAGCTTGCGCTGCAGCTGCGGCCGGTCCGAGGCCAGGCCGAACCCGACCCGCACGATCTCGTCGGACTCGATCATCGCCCGCAGGAACTCCGCCATCCCCGGGGTGGCGGTCTGCACGATGAAGGCATCGTCGACCGTGGCGAACTGGACCACGTCCGGACCGGTCTGCGGCGCGCCGGCCGCGAAGACGGGCTTGCTCTCGGTGTCGAAGCCCACGTGCACCGAAGCGCGCAACGCGCGTTCGGCGAACGCCACTTGCGCATCGGTGCGCAGCACGTGGATGCGTGCCGGCGGCAGCGCCGCATAGGCGGGCAAGGCCGCGATCTGTTCGCTCGTGGGCCGCTCGAGCGGGCGGGGTCGGTCCATGGCGTCAGTATGCCCCGCGCCGATTCGGGCCGGCGGCCGTCACGATGCGGCGTCTTGCGGGATCAGGAGCCGGAACGTGCTGCCTTGCGTGCCGGTGTGCAGGATCGAGGCGCTGCCGCCGTGCAGCTCCATGATCCGCCGCACCAGGTACAGGCCCAGCCCGTGGCCTTGCCGATGCTGCGCCTCGAGGGCGCGCGCGCCGCGGGAGAACAGGTTGGGCAGCAGCGCGTCGGACACGCCCGGACCGCGATCCGAGACGTCGATCAGCAGGGCCAGCGGGTCGTCCGAGTCGCTGATGCGCAGCGTCACCGGACTGGCCGCCGGGGCGTACTTGAGGGCGTTGGCCAGCAGGTTGCGCAGCGCGAGCCGCATCAGGCCGGAGTGCATGGCCGCGGTGCGCGTGGCGGCTTCGCGCACGATGCCGACCCGGCCGCGCTCGTCCAGCGGCATGTCGGCCAGCACCAGCTGCAGCAGCATGTCGATGTCGAAGTCCTGCACCACCAGCGGCGCCGCGCCGTTGAGCAGGACCGCATCGGCGAGCGTGTTGTCGACGGCCGCCGAGACATGGTTGATCACCGTCGACGCGCGCCGCAACCCGGCGGCGATGGCCGCCTGCGACTCGGTGCCCCGGGAGATCAGGGCCTCCGCGCCCTGGAGCGCGGCCGATGCGTTGTTCAGGGGCTGCCGAACCTCGTGGGCCAGCGCCGTCAGCAGTTCGCTGCGCTCCGTCAGCAGTTGCTCGCGCTGTTCCAGCAGCGCCGACAGGCTGCGCGCCTGGGCCTCCGCCTGGATCAGCCGCTCCTGCTCGCGCGCCAGCTCCGCGCCCTTGGCCATGTCGTGCCGTTGCGACGTCTCCAGGGCGATGCCGATGTAGCCGAGGTTGCCGTAGAGCGCGGCGAACAGTCCGGAGACGAACGTCAGGGCGAAGTCCATGCCCGGCGCGAAGGCCTGCGCCGTGCGCCAGCTCCAGCCGACGGTGGCCAGGCGCATCGCGAGCGCCAAGGCGAAGAACGCGTAGGCGCCCGCGAGCAGCGCCGCGCTGCGAAAGCCCGTCTGTCGATATAGCCGCCTGGCGAGGACGCACACCCAGGCCGCCCCGGCGAGGTGGATGCCGGTGGAGAACAGGATGCGCACGCCGGCGAGGACCTCCGACGCATAGAACAGTTCGTAGATGCCGCTCGCCAGCAGCCACAGGACGAGCGACAGCCTGGTCCGGATGCGTTCGTCCAGCTCCGTTCGCAGCGCCGCGACCAGCATGAACCAGGCGCCGAACCCGATCACGTTGGCGGCGGCGAACGAGGCCCAGTCGGGGATCGCGGTGCGCAGGGCGATGAGGATGAAACACACGCCGGTGGCGATCGTCCCGGCGCACCACAGCGCCACGGCGGTGCGGCGATGCCGGTTGCGCAGGATCGTCCAGGCCACGATCGGCAGCGCCACGTGGAGGAAGCCGACGACGAGGAAGGCGGTCGGGGGATGTATCTGCATGAGGGGCAAAGGGTAACCCGGCGAGACCCGCCTGAACGGGCGTCCGGCCGCGTGGATCGGCGCGGACCCGGCGCCCGCGCCACGCCGGACGACGCGCGCCCGCGGGCGGCAATTGGCCCCGGGGACGACGCGAAAGTCGGGCAAAGCGTCAACTTCGTGTGACACTCCGAATTGTACGGGGCACGCGCCAGCCTCGCATTTCCACGGTCCCGGGCCCGCGCCCGGCAGCCGATCCCGGCGTTGCCAGCCATTCGAAAGGGACCGACTTGCACTGGATTGTCTACCTCGTCCTGGCCCTGGTGGGGATCCCGCTGGCCGTCGCGTTCTTCTTCTACGTGTTCACCAAGGGCGCGCTGGTCCTGCGCGGCCTGCGGCACGGTCCGCACACGCCGGCCGACCATGTCTACCCGATCTATTCGCAGATGTGGCTGATGCAGCTGGTGGATTTCCAGCCCGTGATCTCCGCGATCCTGCTGTTCCAGTACGACGTGCTGGTCTCGCGCATCGTGGCCGACCTGCGCCGTATGTCCCTCCAGGGGCAGGACGTGCTGATCACGTCGTGCGCCTTCGGCAACGTGATTCCGCGCGTCGTCGAGGCGGCGCTGGGCGCGGGGGCGCGCACGGTGAAGATCGTGGACATCATCGACAACGAGCTGCTGCACGCGCGGAGCAAGCTGCATCGATTCGACGGCCGCGTGGACTACCTGCGGGCCGACGCCACGGCCATGAGCCTGCCGGCGCATTCGGTCGCCGCCAACGTGCTGTTCTTCCTGCTGCACGAGCTCGATCCCGCGATGAAGCGCCATGCGATCGACGAGGCGGTGCGCATGCTGGCCCCCGGCGGCCGGCTCTACCTGGCCGAGTTCCACAAGCCCGACCCGGCCGTGCTGCGCTTCCTGAGCTGGCTGTACTTCAAGACCTTCGAGCCCTTCGGTCTGGCCCTCTGGGACGTGCAGGATCCCGTGGCCCAGCTGGCCGGCATGAGCGGGGTGAGCTGGCAGCGCAGCACGGCGCTGTTCGGCAACTTCCAGGTCATCGTGGCGACGCGGGATCCGGCGGGCTGAGTCCGTCGGCCGGCGCCGGGCCATGCCCCGATCAGCGCCGCTCGACCAGGATCGCGCGGAAGTCGTTGACGTTGGTCAGCGTCGGCCCGGTGATCACCGAGTCGCCGAGCGCGCTGAAGAAGCCGTGGCCGTCGTTGGCGTCCAGGCGGGCGCGCGGGTTGATGCCCGCGGCCCATGCGCGCGCCAGCGTGTCGGGCGCCGCGTGCGCACCCGCGATCTCCTCGGCGCCGTCGACGCCGTCGGTGTCGCCGGCGATCGCGTGCACGCCCGCGAGGCCGTCGAGCGCCACGGCCAGCGCCAGCAGGAACTCGACGTTGCGGCCGCCGCGGCCGGCACCGCGCACGGTGACGGTGGTCTCGCCGCCGGACAGCAGCACGCAGGGCTGCTCGAACGGCTGGCCGCGCGTGGCCACCTGGCGCGCGATGCCTGCCATCGCCTTGCCGAGCTCGCGCGCCTCGCCCTCCAGGCTGTCGCCCAGGATGTGGGCGGCGACGCCGGCCTCGCGGGCCACCCGCGCCGCGGCCTCCAGCGCCACCTGCGGCGCGGTGATCATGCGGACCTCGCTGCGCGCCAGCCGCGGATCGCCCGGCTTGACCGATTCGCCGGCGCCCGATTCGAGCACGCGACGCACCGTGTCGGGCACCGCCATCCGGTAGCGCTCGACGATGGCCAGCGCGTCGGCGCAGGTGGTGGGATCGCCCACGGTCGGCCCGGAGGCGATGTCGCGCGGGTCGTCGCCGGGCACGTCGGAGATGAGCAACGTCACCACCCGCGCCGGATGGCACAGCGCGCCGAGGCGGCCGCCCTTGAGCGCCGACAGGTGGCGGCGCACGCAGTTCATCTCCGAGATCGACGCGCCGCTGGCCAGCAGCGCGCTGTTGACGGCGCGCTTGTCGTCCAGCGTGAGGCCGGGCGCGGGAGCCACCAGCAGCGACGAGCCGCCGCCGGAGATCAGCGCGATCACCAGGTCGTCGGCGGTCAGGCCGGTGACCAGCGCCGCGATGCGCTGCGAGGCGGCGAGACCGGCCGCGTCGGGCACCGGGTGCGCGGCCTGCACGATCTCGATGCGCTCGCAGGGCTGCTCGTAGCCGTAGCGCGTGACGACCAGGCCTTCCAGCGGGCCGGGCCAGTGGTCCTCCAGTGCGCGTGCCATCGCGGCCGACGCCTTGCCCGCGCCGATGACGATGGCGCGGCCCCTGGGCGGCTCGGGCAGGTGCGGCGGCAGGCACAGCGCCGGCTGCGCCGCGGCGACGGCGGCATCGAACATCTGGCGCAGGAGTGCGCGCGGATCCGGGGCGGTGGTCATGGCGTTCATTCTGCGCGCAGCGCGGCCAGCCGTTCGCGCAGCCGCGGCGCGGCGAAGTCGAGGAAGGCGCGCAGCTTGGAGGTGACGCGCTGCTGGCCGTCATAGACCAGGTGCACCGGCACCGGCGCGGGCTCGAACCGCTTCAGCAGCAATCGCAGCCGCCCCGCGCGCAGCGCCGCATCGGCCTGGTACGACAGCACGCGCGTGATGCCCAGTCCGGCGACGGCCGCGTCGACGGCCGACTCCGCCGTGTTGGCGGCCAGGCGCGGACGCGCCGGCACGAAGGGTGGCGTGTCCGCGCCGGCGAAGCGCCACGGCGACGGGAACGGCGAGTCGAACGTGATGCAGCGATGCGCGGCCAGGTCGGCCGGCGTGCGCGGCGTGCCGTGCGCCTTCAGGTAGCCCGGGCTGGCGCAGACGACGGAACACAGCTCGCCCAGCGGCAGTGCGTTCAAGCGGCTGTCGGGCAGCGTGCCGATGCGCACCGCCACGTCGACGTGTTCGTCCATCAGGTGCGCCACGCGGTCGCCCAGCGCGAGCCGCACGTCCACCTCGGCGTTGGTGCGCAGGAACGCGGTGACCACGGGCAGCACGTGCAGGCGGCCGAACACGATGGGCGCGGTGATCGCCAGCTCGCCGCGCGGCAGGTCGTACTCGCCGGCGACCGCGCGCTCGGCGTCGTCGACCTCGCCCAGGATGCGTCGGCATGCCTGCTCGTACGCGCGGCCGGGCTCGGTGAGCTCGAGCCGGCGCGTGGTGCGATTGAGCAGCCGGGCGCCCAGGTGGCCCTCCAGCTCGGCGAGCTTGCGGCTGACGGTGGCCAGCGGCATGGCCAGCCGGCGCGCGGCGCCGGACAGGCTGCCGGCGTCGACCACGGCCAGGAAGACGGTCATCGCATCGAGCCGGTCCATCCGATATTCCCGAAAAATGGAAGATTCATTCCATATTGTGACGACTAGTGAAATCGAATGGAAGGATCGATAGTTCATCCACGCCGCGACATCCCGTCGCCGACCCCTTCCAGGAGCCCACCATGTCCCGCATCCCGACCCCGTCCTCCATCGCCACCAGCCCGGCCGCATCGCAGCCGCTGCTCGAGGCCGTCAACAAGCAGCTCGGCTCGGTGCCCAACCTGTTCCGCGTGGTCGGCAACAGCCCGGCGGCGCTCGAGGGGTACCTGGCCATGTCGGGCGCGCTCGCCAAGGGCGCGCTGCCCGCGCAGACGCGCGAACGCATCGCCCTGGCCGTGGCCGAGGTCAACGGCTGCAACTACTGCCTGGCCGCGCACGCCTACCTCGGCAAGAACCTGGCCAGGCTCGACGATGCCGAGATCGCCGCCAACCGTGCCGGAACGTCCGGCGATGCCAAGGCCGATGCCGCCGTCCGTTTCGCGGCGCTGATCGTGCGCGCACGTGGCCACGTCGGCGAGCCGGCACTGGAGGCCGTGCGCGCCGCCGGCTATACCGACGCCCAGATCGTGGAAATCGTCATGCACGTGGCGATCAACACCTGGACGAACTACCTCAACGAGGTGGCCGGCACCGAGATCGACTTCGCCGTCGTCGCCGCCCTCGAAACCGCCTGATCGCTCACCGGAGTCCGCCATGCCCGCCGCCGTGCCCTACCCCAGCGACGTCGCCTTCACGCCCTCGGTCAAGGCGTTGCAGCAGGCGCGCGGCTCGCGTCACGCGTACGCGCGCCTGGAGCAGGGCCGCGGCTGGCAGACCGACATCGACGACGACCTGCGCGGCTTCATCGAGGCGCAGACCACGTTGTTCCTGGCCACCGCCAACCGCGAGGGCCAGCCCTACGTCCAGCACCGCGGCGGACCGGCCGGCTTCCTGCGCGTGCTGGACGCGCGCACGCTGGCCTTCGCCGACTTCACCGGCAACCGCCAGTTCATCTCCACCGGCAACCTGCGCGACAACCCGAAGGCGCAGCTGTTCCTGATGGACTACGCGCACCGGCAACGCGTGAAGATCTGGGGCGAGGCCCGCGTCGAGGCCGACCCCGCGCTGGTCGAGCGACTGATGCCCGCGGGCTACAAGGCCCGTGCCGAGCAGGCGATCGTGTTCGAAGTCAAGGCCTGGGATGCGAACTGCCCGCAGCACATCCCGCAACTGCTGCCCGCCGACGAGGTCGTCGCGGCGATCGCCGAACGCGACCGCCGCATCGCCGAGCTCGAAGCCGAAGTGGCGCGCCTGCGCCGCTGATCCTTCCCGCGCCGCGACGATGCAGGTATCGTCGCGGGCATGAGCTATCGCGCCACGGTCGGTCAGAGGGTCTACGGCTTCGCCGATCTGCGCGAGTTGCTGGGCAAGGCCAGCCCGGTGCGCTCCGGCGACCAGCTGGCCGGCGTGGCCGCCGCCACGGCGCAGGAGCGCGTGGCCGCGCAGGCCGCGCTGGCCGACCTGCCGCTGGCCACCTTCCTGGCGCAGGCCGTGCTGCCCTACGAGACCGACGAGGTCACGCGCCTGATCGTCGACGGCCACGACGCCGCGGCGTTCGTGCCGGTGCGCCATCTCACGGTGGGCGGCCTGCGCGACTGGCTGCTGTCGGACGCCGCCACGCCGGCGACGCTGGCCGCGCTCGCGCCCGGGTTGACGCCGGAGATGGTGGCCGCGACGAGCAAGATCATGCGCAACCAGGACCTGATCCTGGCGGCCAGCCGCTGCAGCGTCGTCACCCGCTTTCGCAACACCCTGGGACTGCCCGGCACCCTGGCGGTGCGGCTGCAGCCCAACCACCCCACCGACAGCGCCGCGGGCATCCTGGCCAGCATCGTCGACGGCCTGATGTACGGCGCCGGCGATGCCGTCATCGGCATCAACCCGGCGGCCGACAGCGTGCCGCAGCTGGTGCGCCTGCTGCACCTGCTCGACGACCTGATCGCCGGCCAGGCCATCCCCACCCAGGCGTGCGTGCTGACCCACGTCACCAACACCCTGCGCGCGATCGAGCAGGGCGCGCCGGTCGACCTCGTGTTCCAGTCCGTGGCCGGCACGGAGCAGGCCAACCGCGGATTCGGCGTGTCGCTGGCGCTGCTCGACGAGGCGCATGCCGCGGCGCTGGCCCTGCGGCGCGGCCCGCTGGGCGACAACGTGATGTATTTCGAGACGGGGCAGGGGAGCGCGCTGTCGGCCGGGGCGCATCACGGCGTCGACCAGCAGACGCTGGAGGCGCGCGCCTACGCGGTGGCGCGGCGCTATCGCCCGCTGCTGGTCAACACGGTGGTCGGCTTCATCGGCCCGGAGTACCTGTACGACGGCAAGCAGATCATCCGCGCCGGCCTCGAGGACCACTTCTGCGGCAAGCTGCTGGGCCTGCCGATGGGCTGCGACATCTGCTACACCAACCACGCCGAGGCCGACCAGGACGACATGGACACGCTGCTGGTGCTGCTCGCCGCCGCCGGCCTGAACTTCATGATGGGCGTGCCGGGCGCCGACGACGTGATGCTGAACTACCAGAGCACCTCGTTCCACGACGCGCTGTTCACCCGCAAGCTGCTGGGCCGCCGGCGCGCGCCCGAGTTCGAGGCCTGGCTGCACGCGATGGGCATCACCGACGAGCACGGGGGCCTGCGCCGCGTCGACGCGCTGCCGGCGCTCGCGCAGGCGGTGGCGCTGGCGCTGCCGGCGGGGATCGCGCGATGACCGGCACGCTGCCCGACCTGCCGATGCACTGGGACGGCGACGACGCGCCGGCACCTCCGCCGGGCCCGGCACCGGACCCGTGGACCGCCTTGCGGCGTCATACCCCGGCGCGTATCTCGCTGGGTCGCGCCGGCACCAGCCTGCCCACCGCGGAGGTGCTGCGCTTCGCCGCCGCGCACGCGGCGGCGCGCGACGCGGTGCACCTGCCGCTGGACGTCGCCGCGCTGCTGGCCGAGCTGCGCGCCCAGGGGGTCGAGGCGGCGGCGGTGGCCAGCCGCGCCGCGTCGCGCGCGGAGTACCTGCGGCGGCCCGACCTCGGCCGCCAGCTCGCCCCGGCCGGCCTCGACGCGCTGGCACCCGACGGCCCGGGCCGCCCGGGCGGCCTGTGCATCGTCATCGGCGACGGCCTGTCGGCCACCGCGGCGCAGTCGCACGCTGTGCCCCTGGTGGCCGCGCTGCGCGACGCGGGCGTCGCGGCCCGGCGCGTGGTCGTCGCCACGCAGGCGCGCGTCGCGCTCGGCGACGCGATCGGCGAACGCGTGGGCGCGGCGCTCGTGCTGGTGCTGCTGGGCGAACGGCCGGGCCTGAGTTCGCCCGACAGCCTCGGCGCCTACCTCACCTGGGCGCCGCAGACGGGCCGCGTGGACAGCGAGCGCAACTGCGTCAGCAACATCCGCCCCGCCGGGCTGCCCCTGGCCGCCGCGGCGGCGCGCATCGCCTGGCTGGTGCGCGAATCGCAGCGGCGGCGGGTGACCGGCATCGCGCTGAAGGACGACAGCGACGTGCCGGCCGTGGCCGGCGCGCCGGCGCTGCCGCCTACTTCAGCGACCTGAGGAAGGCGATCAGGTCGGCGCGGTCCTTGGCGTCGTCGTCGCCGGGCCAGGCCATCGTCGTGCCGGGCACCGCGGCACGCGGATCGGCCAGGAAGGCGTCGAGGGAGGCCGCGTCCCACACGACGGCGGACTTCGCCAGCGCGGGGCTGTAGATGAAGCCGGGTTTGCTGCCCGCGCGACGCCCGAACACGCCCTTCAGGCCCGGCCCGACGCCGTCGCCGGCGCCCGGGCTGTGGCACTCGGCGCATTGCTGGAAGGCCATGCCGCCGGCGGCGGCGTCCTGCGCATGGAGCGCGGGCAGGGCCAGGGCGAGGAGCGTGGAGGCGAGCAGGGCGCGCAGCGGCATGGCGAAGGTCGGATCGGAAGGGTGGCATGTTGCATCGGAACGCCCGCTGCGCGGGTGCGGCCGGCGCAAGTCCCTGCAGCGACCACGGACGATGCCCACGCCGCAGCGCCGCGCCAGGACTTTGCGGAGGCGATATCCTCGATGGCCCCCGCTCCGGATCGCCTCCCATGACCACCGCCCGCCTGCCCACCTACTTCATCTCGCACGGCGGCGGCCCCTGGCCGTGGATGAAGGAGGAGATGGGCGGCGCCTACGACCAGCTCGAAGCCGCGCTGGCCCGCATGCCCGCGGACGTCGGCGTCACGCCGCGCGCGGTGCTGATGCTGTCGGCGCACTGGGAGGCGCCGGAGTTCACGGTGCAGACGAGCGCGGCGCCGCCCATGCTCTACGACTACGGCGGCTTCCCCGACTTCACCTACAAGATCCGGTACCCCGCGCCGGGCGCCCCCGACGTCGCCGCGCGCGTGCGCCAGCTGCTCGACGCGGCCGGCATCGCGTCGCGGGAGGACGCGGTGCGCGGCTTCGACCACGGCCTGTTCTCGCCGATGGCCGTCATCTATCCGAAGGCCGACGTGCCGGTGCTGCAGCTGTCGCTGCGGCGCGGCCTGGTGCCGGACGAGCACCTGGCGCTCGGCCGGGCGCTCGCCCCGCTGCGCGACGAAGGCATCCTGGTCGTCGGCAGCGGCCTGAGCTACCACAACCTGCGCGCGTTCGGGCCGGCCGCGCGCGCACCGTCGGCCGCCTTCGACGCGTGGCTAGCCAGCACGCTGGCGATCGCCGATCCCGCCACGCGCGCTTCCACGCTCGCCGCGTGGGAGCGCGCGCCCGCCGCGCGTCTCGCGCACCCGCGCGAGGAGCACCTGCTGCCGCTGATGGTGGCGCTCGGCGCGGCCGCCGACGAGGCGGCGACGCGGGTCTATCACGAGCGCGAGTTCTTCGGCGGCATCACGGTGTCGAGCTTCCGGTTCGGCTGAGGCGCGCAGGCGCCGTCCGATCAGGCGAAGCGCCGCCGCGCGGCAGCCTCGTGACCTTCGCCGACGCGCACGATGGCGGCCTCGCCGAAGGGCAGCACGCGGAAGTCGCCGCCGGCCGGCGAGCCGACCAGTTGCGACACCGCCCGGGCCAGCGCGTGCGTGGGCGCGTCGTAGGCGTCGTCGGCCAGGTCGAACGTGGCGAAGTGGATCGCCAGCGTGGTCTGCGAGGCCAGGGTCAGGCTGGCCTGCAGCGCCTCGTCGGGGTCGATGTGCACGCGCTCCATGAACCAGCGCGGCGCGTACGCGCCGATCGGGATCAGCGACAGCGTCATCGGGCCGAAGCGCTCGCGGATCGCCTGGAAGTGGAAGCCGGCGGCGGTGTCGCCGGCGAAGTAGACCTGGCCGTGCGGCGTCTGCAGCACGAAGCCGCCCCACAGCGAGCGGTCGCGGTCGAACGCGCCGCGTCCCGAGAAGTGCTCGGCCGGCACGTAGGTGGCCGTGATGCCCGCGGCCAGTTCCTGGCGGTCCCACCAGTCCATCTCGACCACGTTGATCGACGGCACCTTGGCGCCCACGCGCAGCCCGGTCAGGATGCGCGGGTTGTCGCGCGCCACGAGCCGGCGCAGCGTGGGCCGGTCCAGGTGGTCGTAATGGTCGTGGCTCAGCAGCACGACGTCGATCGCCGGGATCAGGTCGAACGGCACCGCCGGCGGCCGCACCCGCCGCGGTCCGGCCCACGACACCGGCCCGATGCGCGTCGACAGCACCGGATCGGTGAGGATGTTGAGCCCGCCCACCTGCACCAGCACGGTGGCGTGGCCGATGACCGTGGCGCGGATGGACCCGTCGTCGACCCGGGCCAGCGGCGGCGCCACCGGCACGTCCTCGACGTGCGTGGGCCAGGGCCCGCGCGAGCGGGTGATCAGCCATCGCACGACGCTGGCCAGGCCGTGCGGCGTGCGCCCGCTCGGGTTGTGGAACTTGCCACGGCGGCAGACGGCGGCCTCGAAGGCGTTGGGCGGCAGGGGCAGGGTCACGTGGGCATTCGACTTGAGACCCTGCGACTGTAAGGTGGCGGCGTCACGCGCATGTGAAGGAGTACCGAAAGTCGGTGGGGAGTGCGCATTCGTGCCGCCCGGCAAGGGGCGCGCCCGTCGGCCGGCGCGCCGGTTCGTCGCGCGCGCCGGGCGGCCTGTCGCACGGCGCTGGCGGCCGGCGCCGGCGCGATCCACAGTCCGGTCATCGGGATCCGCGACGGGCGGGTCCCCCGACCGTTGTTCGAGGAGATCGACATGCGCCCATCAAGTCCCTGGATCGCCGCCACGCTGGCGGCCTGCATCGCCGTCGCGGCGGTTCCCGCGCAGGCCAAGGGCTGCCTCAAGGGGGCGGTCGTCGGTGGCGTTGCCGGCCACGTGGCCGGCCACCACGCCGTCGCCGGTGCCGTGGTCGGCTGCGCGGTGGGCCACCACCTCGCGGCGAAGAAGGAGCGCGCGGCTGCGGCGAGCCAGGCGACGAGCGCCGCCCGCCCGTAGTCGGCGTCAGACGTTGTCGACGATCGCCGGCACGTGGCTGCCGGCCGCCAGCGTCATCCGCGTGCGCTTGAGCAGCGGCGCCGCCGGCGCGCTGCCATCGGCGGCGAGCGGCTTGACCTTGGTGAACGTCACCACCATCTGCGCGGCCGTCACCGTGGCCGTGGCATAGCCCTGGGCGTCGTGGTCGTGGTACAGCAGGTCGGGGTTGTTGCCGCCGACCACCGCCTCGAAGGTGACCGGCGTGGCCACCAGCGACGCGAGCTGCGTGCCGGCGGCGCCCGCCTTGAGGTAGGTGTAGAAGCTCGAGCTCGAGATGCCGGCCGACACGAAGTCCACCAGCACCGGCTGCGGATGTTGTCGTAGGCGGCGTTGGCGGTGTCGAAGGACACGTCGCCGAAGTCCAGCGGCATGTATTCGACCCAGGCCTGCGAGGCCGCGCGCCGGCGCGCGGTCTGCTGCAGGTTGGCGTTGGTGTAGGTCTGGTGGTCCTGCCAGCAGTCGTCGCTGAACTCGTGGTCGTCCCAGATCGCGATCAGCGGCCACTGGTGGTGCAGGGTCTGCAGGCGCGCGTCGCCGCGGTATGTGCGATACAGGTACCGGTAGTCGGCCAGCGTGGTGGCATAGCGCGCGCTGCCCAGCGTCGTGCCGTCGGGCAGGGCCAGCGCGGCGTGGGCCGGCTCGGCCGCGCCGGCCTGGAACGACGCCCCGACGGTCTCGTAGACGTAGTCGCCCACGTGGACGATGAAGTCGAGTTCCTCGGCGGCCAGCAGCGACATCGCGCCCCAGTGGTTGATCGACCAGTCCTGGCAGGTGAACCAGGCGAACCTGACCTGGTCGATCGCGGCCGTGGCCGCCGGCGCCGTCTTCGTGCGGCCGACCGCGCTCACGTCGCTGCCGGCGACGAAGCGGTAGTACAGCGGCGTGCCGGCCGGCAGGCCGGTGATCTTCGCGCGCACCGTGTTGTCCCAGTCGCCGCTGGCCACCAGCGCGGCATGCGCGACCGCGTCCAAGAAGTCGGCCTGGGTCGAGACCTGCAGCTGCAGCGGGATGGCGGCGGTGCTGCCGTCGGCGCGCACGCAGCGCGTCCAGAAGACCACGCTGGCTTCGCGCGGGTCGCCGCTGGCGACGCCTTGGGCGAACAGGTAGGTGCCGGCGGCCTCGGCCGAGTCGCCGCCGCACGCCGCGAGCAGGCCGGTGGCCGCCGCCACGGTGAAGAACGCGCCGCGCTGGAGGAGTTGCCTGCGATCCATGGGAGTCATCCTGGGGGCAGAGTGGGCGCGAGGATAGCGCCGCCGCATGACCGTGCAAGCGGGCAAGCCCCCGGATCGGCGCATCGTCTCCAGCCGCTCGTCGTCACGCCGTCGACGCGTGCGCAGCGCACGCCGGCGCGACTACCCGGTGCCGCGGTCGCTGGCCTCGCGTTGGGCGGCCGCGTCCTCGGGCCGCCGGACGCCGGCCACGTACTCGAAGCGCCGCGTGTTGCCGTCGCGCCGGTAGATCGAGAAGCGGGCGATGCCCAGGTGCTCGAGGTTGGGCAGGCCGGTGGTCCAGAACTGCGCGCGGCCGGCAACGACGATGCGCACCATGCCGTTGTCGCGTGCCGGCTGGAATTGCTCGACCACGGCGTCGCCCGTGGTGTCGACCGCGATCCGGAACTGCCGCGCGGTGACCGGTCGGGCGGTGTCGGCGATGCAGCCGTCGCACTCCCGCGCCATCGCGGCCTGCACGGCGGCCCAGCGCATCGCCGCGGTCTGCTGGCCCGGGGCGATGTCGTCGCTGCGCTGGCGCGACGTGGCGGCACTGTGGCGCATGCCTTCGAAGTCGTCGCTGTCGTGGTCGGAACTGCGGTGCGACGCGTGCTGGCCGGCGCGGGCGGGCGGCGACGCCACTGCGCCGGCAGCCAGCAGCGCGCGCTGGCGCGCCTTGCGGGCGGCCTTGGCGGCCTGGCGCGCGGCGTGCAACTGGGCGGTGACCTGGGCGTGCAGGTCGTCGAGCCGGCGCAGCAGGCGGGTGGATTCCGCGAACACCACGGTTCGCCCGTAGCCGTTGACTTCCTGGCGCCACTGCGCCACCAGGGACTGCGCGCGGCCCGCGTGCGGCGGCAACTGCGACAGCAGGTCCTGCACTTCCATGTAGCGGGTGGTGATGCCGTTCTGCAGTTCACCGATGGACGAGGCGCGATCGACGATGCTGAACTGCGCGCCCCACGTGTCCCAGTCGATGTCGTGCCAACTGCGATCGTGAAAATTGGGCTTGGCCATGCCTTGCTGTCCGGTTCCTCGGCGTCGTCGAACGGTGGCGACGCGAACCGGTCGGCATCGACACGGCGGGAGTCACCCGGACGCCCTGCAGGGCGCCGGTGCGGATGCTACAGGCCAAAGGACGCCGGAAGAAGACACCGGGGCGCGAAGCTAGGGATTCACGGGCTCGCGTGCGCCAGGAACGCGGAAAGTGGCCCGCCGGCGGTCCCCGGGGGGCCGCTTCAACCGAGCTTGCGCCGGCGCGCGGCCGCCACCGCCAGGAACAGGGCGCCCAGGCTCATCATGGCCAGCGGCGACGCCTCGGGCACCGCCGAGATCGGCGGCAGCGGCGCGGGTGCCGGCGCGCCGCCATCGGTGGGCGGGGTGTCGGTGATGCCGGATTGCGTGGGTGCCGGCGCGGGCGACGGCGAGGGCGAGGGCGAGGGCGAGGGCGAGGGCGAGGGCGAGGGCGAGGGCGACGGCCCGGGTGCCGGCGCGGGGGACGGCGACGGCGCAGGGGACGGCGACGGCGTGGACTTGCCGTTGCCCGACAGCGGGCTGTCGCCGGCAGAACCGTTGGAGCCGGCGGGCGCGGTCGCGCCACCGCCGCCACCGCCGGCTTCGGGCGCGGCTCCGCCACCCGACTCGGGCGCTGCGCCGCCGCCGTTGGCCACCAGCGGCGAATCGGCCTGCGCGACGAGGAAGCTGCCGGCCGGAATGCCGCCGGCGGCCGGGTCGCCGTACTTGAACAGGTCCTCGTCCGCCTTGCGACCGGCGGCGCCGGAGGAGGCCTGCGCGTGGCGGCGCGACGACGCGGCGGCCAGCCGCGGCAGCGACGCGGTGCCGGCGTGGGAGGTGTCGCCCGCGGCGAGGTGTGCGCCCTGCGGGCCGGCGCGGCGCCCGCCCGTGCCGGCAACGACGGGTTCGCCCTTGCCCTTGAAGAAGGCGAGGAAGCCTCCTCCGAAACGCTTCCAGTCCACGGCCACGTAGGAGACGGTCGCCGTGCAGAAGAACGCGATGAGGGCCAGAACGACGGCGCGTCGGCGCCTGGTCTTGAGCATGGGGGGTCCTGGTCTGGGGGGAGCGAAAATGGTTACCGTATGTTACTGGTTCGCCTGCGATTCGCCAGTCCGCGCGGCGGCGCGGACGGCACGCGCCGGCGCAAACGTGACTTTGTGCCGCGGTCCCGGCTTGATGGGCGCGGCCATTTGCCGACAGGGCCGGTCGACCGGCAGGCCCGCGCGGCGCCGGGCACGAGGACTGCCGCGAACAGGCATCACGAACTCGAGGACCCCCCGATGCAGATCCAGATCAACGCCGACCACCGACTCGACAGCAGCGAATCGCGCGACCAGTGGGCGCGCAGCGTCATCGAATCGGCGCTGTCGCACATCGCCGAGCAGGTGACGCGCGTGGAGGTGCATTTCGGCGCGGAGAACGCCGGCCCCGGCGCCCTGCCCGACATCCGCTGCCTGCTGGAGGCGCGGCTGAAGGAGCGGCCCCCGGTCGCCGTGACGAACCACGCGGAATCGGTGGATCGCGCCTTCGACGGGGCCGTGCACAAGCTGGTCAACGCGCTCGAGCACGAACTCGGGCGCGCAGCCCGCCATGCCCGCGACGCGCGGGCGACGCCGGTCGACGACCTCGCGACCTGAGGTCTAGGCGGCCGTGGCGCTGGCCACGCCGCCTTCGCCGGCGGGCAGGGCGCCGAGCGCCGCCTCGGCCGCCTGCAGCAGCGGCAGCAGCTGGTTGCCATGGGTGGGCGACCACGCGACGCCCACGCGGGCCCGCAGCGCAAGACGCGCCACGCCCACGTTGATCGGCGCGGCCAGCGCCTGCGCCACCTTGGCGGCGACGCGCTGCGCCTCGTCCGGCTGGTGCAGGTCGACGAGCATGGCCGCGAACTGGCCATGGTCGAGCCGCACCGCGGTGTCGGTCTTGCGCAGCTCGAAATGCAGCCGCCCGGCGGTGGCGCGCAGCACGTCGTCGCCCACGGTCTGGCCGTATTGCGCGCACAGGGCGTCGAAGCCGTCGATCTCGATGACCAGCATCGCCAGCACGCTCTTCTGGCGGGCGGCGCGCAGCAGCGCCATCTCCGCGCGATCCTGCAGCACGGCGCGCGTGGGCAGACCGGTGAGGCTGTCGTGGTGGGTCAGGCGCAGCGGCGGCTCGTCGGCGCCGCGGTGCAGCGGCTCGACGGCGATCAGGCCGGTGACCTGTCCGCGATGGTTGCGCAGCGCGCCCACGTTCAGGCGCGTGGGGTGCGGCGAGCCATCCTTGTGGCGCAGGATCCAGTCGTGCTCGCTGGCGACGCCGTCGCGGCGCAGCGCCGTGCCCAGCACGCCCGCGTCGGCTACCACGTGCTCGCCGAGGATGGCCGACAGCTCCACCGCGCGCGCCTCCAGTTCTTCGAGCGCGATCAGGCTGCCGGCGATCGGCTGGCCGTCGAGTTCCTCGCGGCCGTAGCCCAGCCGCTGCGCGGCCACCGGATTGATCCAGCGTATTCGGCTCTGCGCATCCACGCCCAGCACCACGCCGGGGTAGGCATCCAGCAGCAACTGCTGCACTTCTCCGAGTTCCAGCCAGGTGTGGGACTGCGGGTCGAGGGTGGCGTGTTGGCTGTCCATCGGACCAGTCTCGCACCGACCGGCCCGCGGCGACAAGCCTTTTTCCGCTGAGTAGCAACCCCATGGGCGACCGGGTCGATCTCGCGTAGCGTGGGCTGTTCAAATGCGCCCATGACGATCTGTCCCGTCTCCTTCAGCCGGCTGCGCGGCGAACCGGGCCGCCGCGCATGATCGCGCCGCTCGCGCTCGCGCTCGGCGTGCTGGTGGGCCTGCTGCTGGCGCTCACCGGTGCCGGCGGCGGCATCCTGGCGGTGCCGTTGCTCGTGTTCGCGCTGCGCCTGGGCGTGGCCGAGGCGGCGCCGATCGCGCTGCTGGCGGTGGGCCTGGGGGCCGCGTCCACGGCGGCGCTGGGCTTGCGCGACGGCATCGTGCGCTACCGCGCCGCCGCGCTGATGGGCGGCCTCGCGCTCGTGTTCGCGCCGCTGGGCGTCCTGGCCGCCCGGCACCTGCCCAACGCACCGCTGACCCTGGCTTTCGCCGCGGTGCTGGCGCTGGTGTCGTGGCGCATGTGGCAACGCGCGCGCGAGTCGGTCGTCGCGGCGGCGGGCGCCGACTGCGCCGCGCTCCCCTGCGTGCTCGACGCGCGCGACGGGCGTCTCGTGTGGACGCGCCCGTGCGCGCAGGCGCTGGCGCTCACCGGCGTCGTCACGGGCCTGCTCAGCGGCCTGCTGGGCGTGGGCGGCGGCTTCGTCATCGTGCCGGCCCTGACGCGCTACACCGACCTGTCGGCGCGCAGCATCGTCGCCACGTCGTTGGCCGTCATCGCGCTGGCGTCGATCGGCGGCGTCGGCGCGGCGGCCTGGCACGGCGTCATCGCGTGGGACATCGCGCTGCCGTTCGCCCTCGGCTCGGTGGCCGCGTCGCTGCTGGCGCGCGCGATCGCGGCGCGCGTGGCGGGGCCGCGGCTGCAGCAGGCCTTCGCGGTCGTCGGCGCGTGCGTGGCGGTGCTGCTGGTGGCGCACGTGCTGGGATGGCTGGACGCTGCCCGGCCCTGAGCGGCGCACCGCAGGCGGCACCCTTACTCCCCCGGCCGCGATCGACGAGGCGCCATCCCGCGGTCGGCCTGGCGCAGCGGCAACGCCGAGGGGGACCCCGGCGGCTGGGGGATCGACCCTGCGCGACCGCCGGCCGCGGCGCCTGTGCGACCATGTCGCCCCTATGACGGTGTCCCACTCGCTCGCGGCCTACCCATCCTTCCTGCGCTTCTGGGCCGGCCGCGTGACCGGAACGATGGGCAACCAGATGCTCATGGTGGCCGTCGGCTGGCAGATGTACGACCTTACCCACAGCGCGTGGAACCTGGGCCTGGTGGGCCTGTTCCAGTTCGTGCCGGCGCTGGCGCTGGCGCTGGTGTCGGGGCATGTGGCCGACCACCACGACCGCCGCCACATCGTGTCGCTGGCGCTGACGCTGCAACTCGTGGCGGCGCTCGCGCTGCTGCTGTCCACGCACGCGGGCTGGATCTCGCGCGACCTGATCCTGGGCGTGTCGCTGCTGCTCGGCGTGGCGCGGTCGTTCCAGATGACCGCGCAGCAGGCCCTCACGCCGCTGCTGGTGCCCGGTGCCATCCTCGCGCGCGCCATGGCCTTCAGCTCGTCGGGCAACCAGGCCGCGATCATCGGCGGGCCGGCGCTGGGCGGCTTCCTGTACGCGGCGGGCGCCGGCGTGGTCTACGCCGCCTGCGCGGTGCTGTTCGTGCTGGGCGCCGGCCTCGTGTGGAGCGCGCACTACGACCACAAGCCGGTGCCGCGCGCGCCGGTGACGATGGACATCCTGCTGGCGGGCGTGCATTTCATCCGCGCCAAGCCGGTGGTGCTGGGGGCGATCTCGCTGGACCTGTTCGCGGTGCTGCTGGGCGGCGCGACGGCGCTGCTGCCGATCTACGCCAAGGACATCCTGCACGTGGGCCCCGAAGGCCTGGGCCTGCTGCGCGGCGCGCCCGCGATGGGCGCCTTGCTGATGTCGCTGGTGCTGGCGCGCTGGACGATCCGCCGCCGCGCCGGCGCGATCCTGTTCTCCTGCGTCGCGGCGTTCGGCCTGACCACGGTGGTGTTCGGCCTGTCGCACTGGTTCTGGCTGTCGATGGCGGCGCTGTTCGTCAACGGCGCCGTCGACATGGTCAGCGTGGTGGTGCGCCAGACGCTGGTGCAGCTCGACACGCCGGACGCGATGCGCGGGCGCGTCAGCGCGGTCAACTCGATCTTCATCGGCGCCAGCAACCAGCTCGGCGAGTTCGAATCGGGCGCGACGGCGGCGCTGTTCGGCCCGGTCGCCGCGGTGGTGCTGGGCGGCGTCGGAACGCTGGTGGTCGTCGGGCTTTGGATGCGCTGGTTTCCCGACCTGCGGCGGCGCGCGACGCTCAGCGGCGCCTGAGCGCTCAAGCGATGACGGTCACGCGCGGCCAGCGTGCCGTGTAGCGCTTGCTGGCGACGCGCTCGCCGTAGGTCGCGAGGCTGACGCGCGCCGGGTTGCGGCGCACCACCATCGCGAACAGGTCGTCCAGCCCGTGCGGCGCGATCACCTGCAGGCCGTCGTCCGCGTCCAGGCGAACGCCGACGGCCGTCGCGTACTCCGGCCAGCTCGCCACCGCCGCCTCCAGCGAGCGCAGCGGCGCCACCGGATGGCCGAAGTGCCGTTCGAACCACAGGTGCACGCCGGCCTGGTTGGTGACCTCCCAGGGCGTGTCGGGCGCCAGCGCCTGCAGCCGGCGCTGCAGTTGCGCGTCGCGTTCGGGCGCGAGGTCGGCGGCGTCGAACCAGGCCACGTCGACATCGGCCAGCGCGGATGGCGTCGCATGCCCGTGCAGCGCGTCCCACACCAGGTTGCGCACCGCGCCCGCGCCGATGCACCAGTCGCGCAGGCCCAGCGTGCGCACCTGCGCGAGGGCCCGCATGAACCAGGGCGTTGCGCGGACCAGGGCGACCAGGCGATCGGCCTCGCCCGGCATCAGCCGTGGATGTGCAGCGGCGGGAACGACTTCACCAGGTCGTCGATGGCCTTCATCTGCGCGAGGAAGGGCTCGAGCTGGTCCAGCGGCAGCGCGCTGGGTCCGTCGCAGCGGGCCTTGTCCGGCTCCGGGTGCGCCTCCAGGAACAGCCCGGCCAGGCCCACGGCCAGGCCGGCGCGTGCCAGCTCGGCCACCTGCGCGCGGCGGCCGCCCGAGGCCGCGGCGCCGGACTCGCGCTGCTGTAGCGAGTGGGTGACGTCGAAGATCACCGGCGCGTCGCCGGTGGTGTTCTTCATCACGCTGAAGCCCAGCATGTCGACGACCAGGTTGTCGTAGCCCAGGCAGGTGCCGCGGTCGCACAGGATCAGCTGGTCGTTGCCGGCCTCGCGGAACTTCTCGCAGATGTTGGCCATCTGCGACGGGCTCAGGAACTGCGGCTTCTTGATGTTGATGACGCGACCGGTCCTGGCGAGCGCGACCACCAGGTCGGTCTGGCGCGCCAGGAAGGCCGGCAGCTGCAGCACGTCCACCACCTCGGCGACGGCGGCGCACTGGTGCGGCTCGTGGACGTCGGTGATCAGCGGCACGCCGAAGGTGGTCTTGACCGCCTCCAGGATCCGCAGGCCTTCCTCCAGGCCGGGCCCGCGGTAGGAATGGATCGACGACCGGTTGGCCTTGTCGAAGCTGCCCTTGAACACGTAGGGGATGCCCAGCTTCGTGGTGACGCGCACGTAGTCCTCGGCCGCGCGCAGCGCGAGGTCCCTGGACTCCAGCACGTTGATGCCGCCGAACAGCACGAACGGCGCGCCGTTGCCGACCTCGATGGCGGGGGTGATATTGACGGTGGACATGGCGTCTCCTTGATTCGCAGCCGGCATTTTGCAACGGAGCGGCCGGCTTCCGCCGCGGCGCCTGCGTTGCGGCACGTCGCACCGCTCACATCCGGATACGTGCCGGGGTAGGCGCATGCGACGCGATGCGTCGGCGGGCGGCCGGAAGTGACCGGATTCGTCACAGGATGGGTGACAGGATTTGTCGCATTGGTAGCCGGCGGGTGCCGTCCGGCCGCTGGAAGGAACCGGGTCCACCCGGCGCGGCCGCAGGGCGGCCGTCGGGCATGGGAATTGCGATTTCACTGCCGGTCACGACGCGGACGCGGCCGTCGACCGGGCGATCCGGGCCGGCCTGCGCGGCGCCTGCAACAGGGGAACGACATGGTGGTGCCGCGATGAACGACGAGGGTCCGCCCGACGGCGAGATGCGGCGCCGGCTGCTGATGCTGGCGGCCGGCTTCGCGCTGGCGTCCTGCGGCGGCGGCGGAGCAGCCGCGCCGACGCCGACGCCGACACCCGCGCCGCCGTCGCCGAGCCCGTCGCCCGCGCCGGCACCGGGGCCTGCGGCGCCGCGCAGCGCCAAGCGCGGCGTCGCCTACGACTTCGCCTCGCTGGCCGACCTGCAGGCGCTGTCGCCCGGCGTGGCCTGGTGGTACAACTGGGCCAGCCGCCCCAACGCCGCGCTGCCCGCCAACGCTGCCGCGCAGGCCGGCATGGACTACCTGCCCATGCTGTGGAACGCGAGCTACGACGCGGCGTCGGCGCAGGCCTTCATCAAGGCCAACAACGTCAAGCACCTGCTGGTCCTCAACGAGCCCAACCTGGTCGACCAGGCCGACATGACGCCGGCGCAGGCCGCGGCCGCATGGCCCGGCTACGAGGCCGTGGCGGCGGCCACCGGCGCGAAGATCGTCGGCCCGGCCATCACCTGGGGCACGCTGCCCGGCTACAGCGACCCGGTGGTCTGGCTCGACGCGTTCATCGCCGCCTACCAGGCGGCCAACGGCGGCCGCAGCCCGCAGATCGACTACCTCGCGTTCCACTGGTACGACTACGGGCTGGCCGCGCAGCTCGACCGGCTGGCGAAATACGGCAAGCCGTTCTGGGTCACCGAGTTCGCCAACTGGCACAACGGCGACGGCAGCGCCGCCATCGACACCTCCGCCAAGCAGCAGGCGCAGATGACCGACATGGTCCACACCTGCGAGAGCCGCCCGGACGTGTTCCGCTACGCCTGGTTCACCGGCCGCTGGAACAGCGACGCGCACTTCACCAGCCTGCTGGGCGCCGGCGCGGGCGAGCTGACCGAGCTCGGGCGCCTGTACCTGACGCTGCCGTTCAGCGCGTCCTGAGCGGCGCCGCGGGGTCCGCCGGCAGCGCCACGCCGGCGTCGCCGGGCAGCGTCTCGGGCGCGTCCTGGCGCACCGCCTGCTGGGTGGCGCGGATGTCCTCGTAGCGGTCCAGCGTCAGCGCGCTGGCCGCGGCCTCGTCGCGCAGGATCACCGGGCGCAGGAACACCAGCAGGTTGGTGCGCTTGCGGGTGCGCGAGAGGTTGCGGAACAGCGCGCCGACGTAGGGGATCTTCTCCAGCACCGGAATGGCCTCGCGGTCCACGCTGTAGCTGTCCTCGATCAGGCCGCCCAGCACGATGATCTTGCCGTCGTCGACCACCACGTTGGTCTCGATCGCCCGCTTGTTGGTGGTCGGGCCGGCGCTCTCGGTGCCGGTGGCGGCGGTCGAGGACACCGACGACGACTCCTGGTAGATCGCCATGCGGATCGTGCCGTTGCTGCCGATCTGCGGCCGGATGCGCAGCGTGATGCCCACATCCTTGCGCTCGATCGTCTGGAACGGATTGGTGGCGCTGGACGACGTGCTGGTGTACTGGCCGGTGACGAAGGGCACGTTCTGGCCGACGACGATCCGCGCCTCCTCGTTGTCCAGCGTGACCAGGTTGGCCGTCGACAGGATGTTGGTGCCCGCGGTGGCCTGGATCGCCTGCGCCACGGTGCCCAGCGTCAGGCTGGTGTCCGTCGTGATGTTGAACAGCGCCTTCCACTGCAGGCCCACGTCCAGCGACTTGCTCGCGTCCACCTCCACCACCACCGACTCCACCACCAGCTGCGCGCGCCGCGTGTCGAGCGCGTCTATGGTGGTGCGCAGCTCGCGGTACAGCGGCTCGGCGGCGGTGACGATCAGCGCGTTGGAGGCCGGGTCGGCCTGGATGAAGCCGCCGATGGACGGCGCCGCGGCGCCGCTCACCGGCGCCGTGGCCTCGGCCGACGCGGTGCCGGCGCCGTTGCTCGAACCGCCCGGCGTCGACGCCACCGAGGCGACCCCCGCGCCGCGCTCGGTGCCCGTCGCGGCCGCTGCGCCGCTGCTGCCGCCAGCGCGGGCGGCATCCACGGTGAACGCGGCCCGCAGCACCGTGGCCAGGCGCACCGCGTCTGCGTACTTGAGGTACACCACGTGGATGTTGCCGCGCGCCGCGCCCGCGCGGTCCAGGCGCGCGACCAGCGCGCGGATCGCGGCCAGGCGCGCGGGCGTGGCGCCCTTGACCAGCAGCGCGTTGGTGTGCGGGTCGGCGATCACGACGAGGCCGGCGCTGCCGGTCCCGGCCGGGCCCGCGCCGCCAGCCGTGGCCGACGGCGTGGCGGCCGCGCCCGCCCCGGCCGGATCCGACAGGCGCAGCACCATCGCGGCGAGCTCGGACGCCAGCGCATGCTCCAGCGGGATCACCTCGACGTCGGTGGCGCTGGGCGTGTCCAGCGCCGCGACGAGCTCGCCCAGCCGGGCCAGGTTGCTCGCATAGTCGGTGATCACCAGCGTGTTGTTGCCGGCATTGGCGTTGATCGTGTTGTTGGCCGTGATCAGCGGGCGCAGCACCGCCACCAGGTTGGCGGCGCTCTCGTACGACAGCCGGAACACCTGGGTCAGCACCTGGTCGCCCTGGCGCACCGCGCCGCCCACCAGCACCCCGCCGGCCTGCACCTTGGCGTCGGCCTCGGGCACCACCTTGAGCAGGCCGCCCGACTCCACCACCGCATCGCCCGCGCCGCGCATCGCCGCCTGGAACAGCGCGAACGCCTGCGCCCGCGTGACCGGCGTGTCGCTGAACAGGGTGACGGTGCCCTTGACGCGCGGGTCGACGACGATGGGCCGGGCGAGGATGGTGGCCATCGCACGGGCGGCGGCCTCGACATCGATGGCGGGGAAGTCGACGGTGTAGGTCTCGGGCGTGCGCCGGGGCGCGCGGGCGGGTGCCTGCGCGAACGCGGGCGCGGCGAGCGCGCCCGCGAGGGCCAGCGAGACGGCGGTGGGGAAGGCGGCGACGGTCATGTGGCAGCGAGTCTGGGCGCCGCCTGCGCGCGGCCGCATGTCGCGGCTGCGCACATTTGTCAGCGCGGTGCGACGGCGTCGACACATCGGTCCCCCGCAGCAACCCCCGGGCCTCGGCGCATCCGTGGCCTGCGCCGCCGACACATCGTGTCCGTACCGGAACAAGCGGGCAATCGCCGCGCAGCGTCACGCCGGCACAGTGCCGCGCAGGCGGGCCTCGTCGCCCGCCGCCCTCCCGCCATCTCCGGAAAGAGCCCATGCCCCCGATCTCCCGCGCCGCACTCACGCTCGCCCTCTGCCTCCCGCTGCTGCACGCCTGCGGCGGCAGTTCCGACGAGGGCCATGTCCGGCTCGTCAACGCGAGCACCGACTACGCCACGATCAGCCTCTACGAGTCCGGCAACGCCCTGGGCAGCGCGGTGGCCGCCGACAGCGTCGGCAGCTACGTCGGCGTCAGCCCGGGTACCTACGAATTCGACCTGCGCACCGCCGGCTCCAGCAGCACCGCGGCGTCGACGTCGCAGGCCGTGGCCACGGGCGACGACTTCACGCTGGTGGCCTACGTCGATGCCGGCGCGCTGAAGACCACCACGCTGGTCGACGACCAGGACAAGCCCGCGTCGGGCTACGCGAGCCTGCGCATCTTCAACGCCGCGCCGGCCGTGGCCGCCAGCCTGGACGTCTACGTGACGGCCACCGCCTGCGCGGCCCTGACCAGCGCCGACGCGCCCGTGGCCAGCGCCGTCACCGGCCTGCAGGACGGCTACGCGTCAGTGGTCGCCGCCTCTGCCGGCAGCGCGTGGCACGTCTGCGTCACCGGCGCCGGCGACCGCGCCGACCTTCGCCTGGACATCCCGTCGCTGACGCTCACCAGCCGGCAGGTGGCCACGCTGATCCTGACGAAGACCACGGGCGGCGTGCTGTTGAACGGCCTGCTGCTGAACCAGCAGGGCACGTTGACGGCATACCCCAATGCCAGCGTGCGCCTGCGCCTGGTGGCCGACGCGGCTGGCGGCGGCGTGGTCTCGGCGAGCGCCAACGGCACCATGCTGGGCGACGGCTATGCGTCGCCGACGGTCAGCGCCTGGCGCACCGTCAGCGCCGGCGACCTCGCCCTGACGCTGTCCATCGGCGGCGTCGCGGTGCCGCGCACCGGCCTGAGCGTCGCGGCCGGCGGCGACTACACGCTGCTGGTGGCCGGCAGCGCGAGCGCGCCGACCGTCAACCTGATCGCCGACGACGACTCGGCGTCCACCAGCACCGCGCTGCCGGTGCGCATGAAGTTCGTCAACGGCCTCAACGGCACGACCGCCGGCGCGATGCTGACCGTCGGCGGCGTGGTGGTGGGCGACAGCGTGGCGTTCGGCGCCGCGTCGGCCGAGGCCAGCATCGCCGCCAGTTCGGCGGCCGCCGACCTGCAGGTGACGTCGGCCGGCGCCACGCTGTGGGAGGTGAGCGGGCAGACGCTGGCCGGCGGCAACGTCTACACGGTGTTCCTGCTGGGCGACGCCGGCGCGGTGCACGGCGTGCTGCGCGTCGACAACTAGGCCGCGGCGCTCAGACGCCGGACTTGAACTTCGTGTACAGCCGCGTCATCGTCCGCCGCGTGTCGCGCGTGCGCACCTCGTAGAACTGCACGCGGTGCGCCAGGTAGTCGTCGGGCGGGAAGGCGATGACGTTGGCCAGCACGTCGGGGTGGACGAAGGCGCGCGCGGCCAGGTTGGGGCTGGTGAACATCACCTTGTTGGTGATCTCGGCCTGCACCTCGGGGCGCAGGATGTAGTCCATCCACAGCAGCGCGTTGCCCGGGTGGGGTGCGTCCGCCGGGATCACCATGGACTCGAAGCCGAACTGCACGCCGCCCGGGGGCAGCGGCGCGACGATGTGCACGCCGTTGTTGGCCGACTTCGCGCGTCGCGCGGCGTTGTTGAAGTCGCCGCCGTAGCCCAGCGCCACGCAGATCTGGCCGGAGGCCAGGTCGTCGATGTAGCCGTTGTAGCTGAACAGGCCGATGTCCTTGCGCACCTGGGCCAGCATCGCGGCGGCGGCGGCGTAGTCCCCGCCGTCGTTGCTGTAGCCCTTGCGGCCGACGTACATCAGCGCGGAGGGGAACAGGTCCGACGCGCTGTCGATCATCGAGATGCCGCAGGACTTCAGCTTCGCCGTGTACTTCGGGTTGAACACGAGCTCGAACGGGTTGGCCGGGATGGGCTCCGCGCCGAGCGCCGCCCGGACCTTGTCGACGTTGTAGCCCACGCTGACCGTGCTGCCCAGCCACGGCACCATGTACTGGTTGCCCGGGTCGAGCCGGCTCATCAGGGCCATCACCTGCGGGCTCAGGTTGCCCCAGCGCGTCAGCCTGCTGCGATCGAGCTTGAGCAGCACGCCGGCTTCCATCATGACGTGGGCGAAGTCCGACGACGGGACGACGATGTCGTAGCCGGTGTGGCCGGCCACCATCTTGGCCATCAGCACCTCGTTGGAGTCGAACAGGTCGTAGCGCACCTGGATGCCGGTCTCCTGCTCGAAGCGGTGCACGGTGTCCTCGCCGATGTACTCGGCCCAGTTCGCGATGTTGAGGACCTTCTCCTCGGCGGCGCGGACGGCGGTGCCGGCGCAGGCGAGCAGGCCCGCGCACAGCAGGGCGAGGGTGGTTCGGCGGGTGGACATGGCGGGCTTCCTTCGACGATGGATGGACGGTGTCAGCGGCGCTGCGCGGCGAGGACGCACAGCATCTCGGCGGCGACGTGGGCGGCGGCGATGGCGGTGATCTCGGCGTGGTCGTACGACGGCGCCACCTCCACCACGTCCATGCCGACCAGCTTCACCGGCACCAGCCCGCGCAGGATCGCCAGCGCCTGCGCGCTGCTCAGGCCGCCGGCCACCGGCGTGCCGGTGCCGGGCGCGAAGGCCGGGTCGAGGCAGTCGATGTCGAAGGTGAGGTAGCTTGCATGGCGGCCGACGATGGCCAGGATGCGCTCGATGGTGGCCTGGACGCCGTGCTCGTGCACCCAGTCGGCGCCGAGCACGTTCATGCCCATGAAGTCGTCGTTCCAGGTACGGATGCCGATCTGCACCGAGCGCGCCGGATCGACCAGGCCCTCGCGGATCGCCTTGTAGAACATCGTGCCGTGATTGAGGGAATCGGGCGCGTCGTCGGGCCAGGTGTCGCAGTGCGCGTCGAAGTGGATCAGCGACAGCGGCCCGTGGCGCTCGGCGTGCGCCTTGAGGATCGGATACGTGATGAAGTGGTCGCCGCCGAGCGCCAGCATGGTGGTGCCGCCGGCGATGATGCGGCGCGCATGGTCGGCGATGCTGTCGACGAGGGTGGCCGGGCGATGGTTGTCCAGCGGGCAGTCGCCGTAGTCGGCCACGGCCAGGTGGTCGCACGGGCCGAAGCCCCAGGGGTGCAGCTTCTCGTTCAACTGCGCGGTGGCGGCGCGGATCGCGGCCGGGCCCAGGCGTGCGCCGGTGCGGAACGTGGTGGCCAGGTCGAGCGGGATGCCGGTGACGGCGACGTCCACGCCGGCCAGGTCGCGGGTGTAGCGGCGGCGCATGAAGGACAAGACGCCCGAATACGTGTTCTCGCTCTCGTAGCCGAGATGGCTGGCGCGATGGATGGCATGATCGGTGTCGCGGATCGGTTCGCTCATGGGGAAGACTCGTTGATTCCAGGTCTTCATGCTCTCAAACGGCAGCGCCGCTGCCCATTAGCCGGCGCCGAAGAGATATGAATCTTCCTGATAGCAGGGCGCGCGTCGAACTGCCTTTCTCCGGCCTGGTGGCGTTCGAGGCCACGGCGCGGCTGGGCAGCATGTCGGCGGCCGCCGACGAACTCGACCTGACGCAGTCGGCCATCAGCCAGCGCGTGCTCAAGCTCGAAGCGCACGTGGGCCAGCGCCTGTTCATCCGCCAGGGCCACGGCGTGCGGCTGACCGGCGCCGGCGAACTGCTGATGGAGACGGCCACCGACACCTTGCACCGGCTGCGCGCCGGCTTCGACCGCATCGAGCCGTACCGCAACAAGGAGTCGCTGCTGCTGGCCTGCCCGGCGGACTTCGCGCACGGCTGGCTGATGCCGCGGCTGGAGGCGCTGCGGGCGGGGCACGGCGGGCTGGAGGTGTGGCTGATGTCCGAGCACGACATCGCGGCGATCGACCGCATCGACGTCGACCTGGTGGTGTCGCGCCGGCCGCTGCAGGGCCCCGACATCGACTGCGTGCCCCTGCTCGAGGACCGCGCGATCGCCGTGTGCGCCGAGCGCCTGGCCGACCGGCTGCGCGGGGTCGCGTTCCCCAAGCTGCTCGATCGCGCGCCGCTGCTGTTCCTGGAAAGCGCCCCGGAATGGGGCGGCGTCGTGCCGGCGGCCGCCGCGAAGTCGCCCCGGCGCCGCGCGGCGACGATCCAGGACGAGCGCCTGCTGCTGGACGCCGCCGAGCGCGGCGCCGGCATCGCGTACCTGTCGCAGGTGCTGGCCGCCGAGGCGCTGGCCACCGGCCGCTGCGTGCACCTCGCGCAGGTGCCGGCCACCGCGCGCCCGCCCCTGTGGGCGATGCGCAGCCGGCTGACGCCGCGCACGGCGATGGCCAACCGCGTGTTCGACTGGCTCCAGGGGCAGGCAGCCGCGGCAGCGACCGCTTCGCGTGCCGTAGTTGGCACGCCGGCATCCCGTTGACCCAACCCATGCGCACGGGTGCGGACCTACAATTGACGCAATGAAGTTTTCCGTGGTGGAAGCCGAGATCGCGATACTCGAGGGGGTGTTGACACAACCCTGGGGCGAAGGCGTGCTCGCCGCGACCATCGAGCTCGCCTGGCACCTGCGCCAGCGTGACAGCGCCCGCGCGCTGCGGCTGGTGGACGGCGTCATCCCGCTGCTGCCGCCCACGCCCGAAGGCGCGCAGCGGCGCGACGCCCATCGCGCGCGCGTGGCGCTCGCCGCGTGCGAGGCGTCGGCCCTGCTGTGCGATTTCGACCTCGCCGAGCGCTGGCTGCTCGAGGCGCGCCAGCACCTGGACCTGCGCGCCGACCCCTGCGCCGAGGGCGACGCCTGGCTGGTGGAATCGGCGCTCGCCAAGATGCGCGTGCAGCGTGCGCGCGAGATGGCGGCGCACGAGCAGGCCATCGCGTGCTTCGAGGCCGTCGGTGCGACCGACCGGCTGGCCATCGCCCAGGTCTGGCTCCGCTTCGAGCGCGGCTACACCCAGTCGGGCATCGACCACTGCATCGGCCTTCAGCCGCCCGGCGACGCGTGGCCCGAGGCGGCCATCGCCTGGAATGCGCTGTGGAGCGCGTCGCGCGGCATGGCGCTGTCCTTCCGCCACCCGGCCGAGGCGGCGCAGCTGTACCGCCAGGCGGCGGCCCAGGCGCGCGAGGTGGGCATGGTGCGCCTCGAGATCGTGGCCATGATCAATGCCGGCGCCGCCACCCAGGGACTGGGCGACCTCGACCTGGCCGCCGAATGCTTCGAGGCCGCGGCCGAGCGCGCCGCGGCGACGGGCTGGCCCACGCTGATCGGCACCGCCAACACCCGCGTGGGCGAGCTGATGCGCCACCTCGGCGCGTTCGAGGAAAGCCGCCGCATCCTCACCGATGCCATCGTCGCGCTGTCGATCGGCGCGCCCGGGCTGCACCTGGCCATCGCCTGCGCCTCGCTGGCCGAGACGCTGCGTGCCATGGGGCGCGCCACCGAGTCGCTGGAGCCGATGAGCCGCGCGATCACGCTGTACCGCGAGACCGGCTTCCAGCACACCCTGGCGCTGAACCTGATCTTCCAGGCCCGCGGCCTGGTCGCCGCCGGGCTGCCTGACGAGGCCCTGGCGGTGTGCACCGAAGCGCGCGCCCTGATCGAGGCGTTCGAGCTCGCGTCGCTGCACGTGGGCGTGTCCGACGTGCTCGCCGACCTGTACCACCGCTTCGACCTGCCGCCGCCACCCGGCATGACCCTGCCGAGCGCCGCGCTGCACTTCGCGGAGGCCGCCCTGGCCGAGGGGCTGCGGGTCGAGGGTTGGAAGGCGCCGGGCCGCCTCTACAGCTTCCTGGCCGAGCGCTGGGCGGAGGCGGGCGACCACGCGCGCGCCTACGTGTACGCGCGCCAGGCGCTGGAAGCCAACGAGAAGGAAGCGATCCAGAAGATGAACTATCCGCTGGCGCTGGTGCGCCTGCGGCGGCGCGGCACGCAGGCCGACGCCGTGGCCGCGGGCGGCCCCGGCACGCCGGCGGCGCCGGACGGCGCCGACGAACGCCAGCGCCGCCCGCCCTCGCGCACGCTCACGCCCAAGGAACGCAGCATCCTCCTGCTGCTGGCGCGCAACTACTCGAACAAGGAGATCGCCAAGTCGATCGACGTCAGCGACGAGACGGTCAAGTGGCATCTCAAGAACCTGTTCAGCAAGCTCGAGGCCGGTTCGCGCAAGCACGCCGTCTCGCGCGCCCGCTCGCTCGGCTTCATCGGCTTCAGCGCCTGAGCGGCCACGGGCCGCGTGGCCCACAATCGCCGTTCGACTTCACCGGGGCCGCCATGCGCCACGCCATCGAACGACTGCAGGGTTCGCTGATCCGCGAGATTGCCAACGCGGGCATGGGCCGCCCCGACGTGCTGGCATTCTGGTTCGGCGAGAGCGACGAGGTGACCCCCGAGGTGATCCGGCGCGCCGCCATCGAATCGCTGGAGCGCGGCGAGACCTTCTACGCGCAGAACCTGGGCCTGCCGGAGCTGCGCGCTGAACTGGCCTGCCTGAAGACCTGCCGCGACACGTTGGTGCCGCTGCTCGCCGCGATCCCCGGCGTGCAGGTGGCCGTGCCGCGCGGGGGCATGTACGCGTTCTTCCGCATCGCCGGGTTCGACGACTCGCTGGCGGTGGCGCGCCGCCTCGTCGTCGAGGCCGGCCTGGGCCTGGCCCCGGGCGCGGCGTTCGCGCCGGAGTCCGGCGCGTGGCTGCGCTGGTGCTTCGCGGCGCGGGACACGAGCCGCCTGGTCGAAGGCGTGCGGCGGCTGCGCGAGTGGCTGGCGGCCGACGCGCCCTGAAGCCGACGGCTCAGGCCGTCTCTTCGGCCTTGAGCACGCCGCGCCGGATCTGGTCGCGCTCGATCGACTGGAACAGCGCCTTGAAGTTGCCCTCGCCGAAGCCGTCGTCGCCCTTGCGCTGGATGAACTCGAAGAACACCGGGCCGAGGTGGGTCTGCGAGAAGATCTGCAGCAGCAGGCGGGGCGTTCCGCCTTCGGTGCTGCCGTCCAGCAGGATGCCGCGCGCCTGCAGCGCGGCCACCGGCTGGCCGTGGCCGGGCAGGCGGGTGTCGAGCATCTCGTAGTAGATGTCGTTGGGCGCGGTCATCAGCGGCACGCCGGCCAGCTGCAGGCGGTCGATGGTGGACAGCAGGTCGTCGCACAGCAGCGCGATGTGCTGGATGCCCTCGCCGTTGAACTTCATCAGGAACTCCTCGATCTGGCCGGAGCCCTTCCTGGATTCCTCGTTCAGCGGGATGCGGATCATGCCGTCGGGCGCCGTCAACGCCTTCGAGGTCAGGCCGGTGTATTCGCCCTGGATGTCGAAGTAGCGGATCTCGCGGAAGTTGAACAGGCGCTCGTAGAAGTCGGCCCAGAAGTTCATGCGGCCGCGGTAGACGTTGTGGGTCAGGTGGTCGATCAGCTGCAGGCCATGGCCGACCGGGCGGCGCTCGACGCCGGCGATGAACTCGAAGTCGATGTCGTAGATGGACTTGCCGTCCTCGAAGCGGTCGATCAGGTAGATCGGCACGCCGCCGATGCCCTTGATGGCCGGCAGCCGCAGCTCCATCGGGCCGGTGGGGATCTCGATCGGTTGCGCGCCGAGCGCGAGCGCGCGCTCGTAGGCCTGGTGCGAGTCCTTGACGCGGAACGCCATGCCGCACGCGGACGGGCCGTGCTCGGCGGCGAAGTAGGCCGCCGCGCTCCTGGGCTCGCGGTTGACGATGAAGTTGATGCCGCCCTGGCGGTACAGCAGCACGTCCTTGGAGCGGTGCCTGGCCACCAGCGAGAAGCCCAGCATCTCGAAGTAGGGCTCGATCACGCCCGGGGTGGGCGAGGCGAACTCGACGAATTCGAAGCCTTGCAGGCCCATCGGGTTGTCGAACAGGTCGGTCATGGCGGTCTCCGGCAGCTGGAATGGCGGTCACGAATCATAGGGAATCCGCCTCGCAGCATTTCTGCAAATCCGCACCGGGGGTAGCGATTTACGCAGGAATCCTGCAACATGGCGCCATGGACGCACAATTCCAGCTGGACACCGTCGACCTGCGCATCCTGCGCGTGCTGCAGGCCGATGGACGGGCCACCTACGACGAGGTCGCCGCCGCGGTGAGCCTGTCGCCCTCGGCCACCCTGCGCCGCGTCAAGCGGCTCGAGGACGCCGGGGTGATCGCCGGCTACGTGGCGCTGGTGCGGCCGGAGGCGGTGGGCCTGTCGCTGACCGCCTACATCACGGTGCGGCTCGAGAAGCACTCCGAGACGCACAAGCGCAAGCCGATGGATGCATTCCGCGCGTCGGTGCTCACGTGGCCCGACGTCGTCGAATGCAGCTCGCTGACCGGCGAGATGGACTACCTGCTGCGCGTGCTGGTGAGCGACATGGCGCACTACTCGCGCTTCGTGATGGACACCCTGCTCAAGCACCCCAGCGTTCAGGACTGCAAGACGAGCTTCGTGCTCGATCGCGTCAAGCAGACGACGGCGCTGCCGCTGCAGGAGGCACGCTCCCGCTAGAGGGGGCCTGCGCCGCCGCGCACGCTCGCCTCAGTCGTCGTCGTCGCCGGCCAGCCGGGCCAGGTATTCGCCGCCCAGCCGCAGGCTCAGCCGGCCCGCCACGTGCAGCGCGCCCAGCGCGCGGTAGAACGCCAGGCCCGGCCGGTTCGACGCGGCGACGTGCCAGTCGATGCGCGCGCAGCCGCGCTCGAGCGCGTGGCGCGCGACCCAGGCCATCAGCGCCCGGCCTGTGCCCTGGCGCCGGTGCGACGGGCGCACGTACAGCTCCTTGAGCAGCATCTGGGCGCGGCGTTGCGGCGCCGGGTCCACCAGCGAGTGCAGCAGCGCGATGGCCGCCAGGCCGACGATGCTGCCGTCGGCGGCGGTCGCGACGACCAGGCGCACGGGCGAGCCCGGCGCCAGCAGGTTGTCCAGCAGGTTCGAGCGCACGTCGTCGCGCGCGACCGGCGACTCCTGGCTGTACGAGACGCACATCTCGTGCATCAGGTCGATCAAGGTCTCGAGCTGGCTGTGCTCGACGAAGGCGATATGCATGCGCCCGTCCTCCCGGCAGCGTGGCGTGGGCGGCTGGCGAGCCGCCTCTCCCGCCGACGTTATACCGGGAGTCGGCGCGCGGCCGGTTCAGCCCGGATGCAGTTCGACCTCGGCCTCGATCTCCACCGGGATCCGGAACGGCAGCTCGGCCAGCCCCACCGCGCTGCGCGCGTGCGCCCCGACCTCCGGGCCGAACACCTGGAGGATCAGGTCCGAGAAGCCGTTGATCACCGCCGGCTGGCGGTGGAAGCCGGGCGCCGAGTTGACCATGCCGAACACGCGCGTCCAGGCGGCGATGCGGTCGAGGCTGCCCAGTTCGCGCGCCAGGCTGCCCAGGATCGCCAGGCCCGTGAGGCGCGCGGCCTCGCAGCCCTGCTCCGGCGTCACCTCGGCGCCGACCTTGCCCAGCGGCAGCGCGAGCGCGCCGTCGGCGTCGGTCGGGCCGTGGCCGGAGACCAGGGCGCGGGTGCCGACGACGCGCACCCACGGAAACGGCAGCACCGCGCCGGGCGGCAGCTGCAGCGGCGGGGGCAGCACGAGGCCCAGTTCGCGGAGGCGGGCGGCGATGGCGGACATGGGGACTCCGGGGATGCGGGGGCGTCCAGTCTAATGTCGCGCGGGCATCGGTTCAGCGGCAGGTCGTGGCCGCGACGTGGTCCGCCTCGGCCTTCAGGCGGGCGCGGTCCGTGTCGAGGACCGTGTTCTGGTTGCCGTCCTTGTCGAACGAATAGGCCTTGCGCCCGCGGGCCAGGACGGCCTCGTTGTTGAGGGCGATCGTGCAGGCGCGCCGGCGTTCCTCGTCGCTGGTGATGCGGCCGTCGCGTGGCGGCGCCGGCACCGACGGCTTCAGCGGCCCGGGCGCCCGCGGCCGCGACGACACGGCCGTTGCGTACGGATCGACGACCGGCCCGGCCGCGGCCGGCGCCTGGGCCTGGGCCTGGCGCGCCGCGTTGAGCTCGGCTGCCGTCGGCCGCGCGGCCGGCCGGGTGGCGCTCGCGCAGGGCGTGGACTGGTAGCTGGTCGACCCGCCGGCCTGCGGGCACTTGTAGACCTGGGCGCCGGCCGCGAGCGGCAGGCTGGCGAGGAGGCCGACGAGGGCGACGGCACGGACGCGCCGCGCGGGCGAGGCTGGGGTCATGGGGCTCCCGGAGGGACAGGCGTTGGCTGGCGATGTTCTCACGGCGCACGCGGCCGGCGCGCAGGCGCTCCGGGGCGAAACGCGGCACGGCGTGAACGATGTCCCCGATGGCGCGCGATCAGCCGGCCAGGTCGACCTCGAGATGGCGCGGCGACAGCGCGCGCAGGACGTCGGCGGCGTCGACGGCCTGCCCGAGGGCGAGCGCGCCGCGCGCCGCCTGGCCGGGCCGCAGCAGGCGAACCGCGGCCTCCACAACCAGCGGCGCGGAGACGGCGTAGATGTCGCGGCCGCGCGCCACCGCCTGCCGGGTCGCCGCGCCCTGGCGCACCCGCACCACCATCTCGAAGCGCTGCGCCGAACGGCCCAGGTCGTCGGCGGGCGTCGGCGGCGGCGTCGCGGCGTCGCGGATCTCGTCCAGCGACGACTGCGTGAGGTGGGCGCGCAGGCGGCCCACGCGCAGGTGCCGCGCGATCGTGACGACCTCGCTGAACGGCAACTCCACGACCGGCTGCTCGCCGTGCGGTGGGCCGAAGTGCCACCTGCCGCGCACCGCGGGCAGTGCCAGCGGGACGAGGCGGCCCGCGTCGATCACCACGCGGGGCACCTGGTTGCGCACGCCGGTCTCGCGCGTGCCGCGCGTCGGCCACCAGTGATCCAGGGCGATCGCCACCGCGATGTCGTCGGCCTGGCCGTCGGCGCCGAGCAGGGCCGTCGCCAGCAGGTCGGCCAGGCCGCCGTAGAACCCGGCCGCGGGCATCACGACGAGCCCCGCGGCGCGCGCCGGCGCGTCGAAGGTCTCGAACACGTCGAGCGCGCTGGCCTGCTCCGCGGTCACGTCGAGGTAGCTGGCGCCGCTGCGCAGCGCCGCCTCGATGACGGGCCGGGCGGTGTCCAGGAACGGGCCGGCGCAGTTGATGACCGCGGCGCAGCCCGCGAACGCGGCGTCCAGCGCGCGCGGGTCGGCGACGGTCGCGACGCGGGCGGGGACACCCGCGGGCAGCCGCGCCGCGTCGCGACCGACCGCGATCGCGGGCAGGCCCCGGCGCGCCAGCTCCGCCATCACGAAGCGGCCGGTGTGGCCGCCGGCGCCGAACACGGCGATGGGGCGCGGGTCGGGGGTGGGGGAAGGCTGGGGCATCGCGGTTTCCTGGAAACAGACAGGTCTGTAGCTTGAAATGATAAGTACAGGTCTGTATCGTGTCAACATGACCTCGCTTCCCCTCCGCGTGCCGGCCGCCGACGTGCGCCAGCGCATCCTGGACACCGCATCGACGCTGTTCTACGAGCGCGGCGTGCGCGCGGTCGGCGTCGACCTGGTGGTGGACGAATCGGGCGTGGCCAAGACCAGCCTGTACCGCCACTTCCGTACCAAGGACGACCTGGTCGTCGCCTTCCTCGAGCGCGAGGACGTGGCGTTCTGGGCGCAGTGGGACGAGGTCGCGGCCCGCCACGCCGCCGACCCGGCGGCCGAGATCGAGGCCCAGCTGCGCTGGATCGGCAAGCGCCTGGCGCGCGCCAACTACCGCGGCTGCCCGCAGATCAACGTGGCGGCGGAGTTCGCCGAGGCCGACCATCCGGCGCGCGCGGTCGCGCGCCGCCACATGCAGGCCCTGCGCGGGCGACTCGCGGAACTGGCGCGCAGGCTCGGCGCCGCGCGCCCGGACGAACTCGCGGCGCAGCTGGGCCTGCTGGTCAACGGCGCCTTCGTCAGCGCCGCCATGCTGGCGCCCGACGAGGCCACGCGCGTGCTGCTGGCATCGGCAAGGGCGCTGCTGGGCGCCGCCGGCCGCCCGGCCAAGGCGATCGCCCCCGCGCGCGCCGGAGTCGCGCGATGAAGCAACACACCGCCTCGTGCAGCTGCGGCCAGCTGACGCTGGTCGCGCGCGGCGACCCGATCCGGGTCTCGATGTGCCACTGCCTCGCGTGCCAGCGCCGCACCGGCAGCACCTATGGCGTGCAGGCGCGCTTTCGCAGCGCGAACGTCGAGATCGAGGGCAGCGCGACCGAATGGGTGCGCATCGGCGACGAAGGTAACGCCTGCCGCTTCCACTTCTGCCCGCGCTGCGGCGCCACCGTCTACTACCGCCTGGGCGGGGCCGACTTCATCGGCGTGCCGGTGGGGGCGTTCGCCGATCCCGAGTTCCCGCCGCCGCAGCGGTCGTTCTACGAGCAGCGGCGCCACCCGTGGGTGGGCGTGCCCGGCGGCGCGCAGCGCGAGGACTGACCGGTGGCCGACGCACCCGGCGGCGCGCCGGCGGACGAACCCTGGGTGGTCTACCTGCTGGAGTGCGCCGGCGAGCGCCTGTATGCCGGCATCACGAACGACCTGGCGGCCCGCTTCGACGCGCACCGCGCCGGGCGCGGCGCGCGCTTCACGAAGGCGTTCGCGCCCTTGCGCATCGTCGCCGCGTCCGAGCTCGGCTCACGCTCGCTGGCGCTGAAGGCCGAGTACGCGCTCAAGCGCCAGCCGCGCGGGCGCAAGCTCGAGTTCCTGGCCGGCTGCGGCAAGCCGCTCGCGCTCTAGCGTCCGCGCCGCTCCGCGGCCCCGGGCGGCCGACCGGGCGGAGCGAACGCGTGGCGTATGCTGCGCAGCGCCACCGCTCGGGGCGGCGCGCGGGGCGCGCCGGGAGCGCGGGCGACGAAAGGACGACTGCGATGGGGGTGATGTTGGGTTCCGGCGCCGCGCCGGCGAGGCGGCGCGGCCGATCGCGCGGCGTCGCGCGGCTGCGCATCCCCCTGGCGGCGGTCGCCAGCGCGAGCGCGGCCCTGTGCGCCGCGCAGGCCGCCGATCCGGCGCCGGCGGCCGCGTCGCAAGCGGTCACGGTCACCGCCACGCGCATCGCCACGCCGGTCTTCGACATCCCCGCCTCGATCGACCTGGTCACGCTGGCGCCCGACACCGACACCCGGCCCGGCATCAACATCTCGGAGACCCTGGGCGGCGTGCCGGGGCTGCTCGCCCGCGACCGCCAGAACTATGCGCAGGACGTGCAGATCTCGGTGCGCGGCTTCGGCGCGCGCTCGACCTTCGGCATCCGCGGCGTGCGCCTGTACGTCGACGGCATCCCGGCGACCATGCCCGACGGCCAGGGCCAGATCACCAACGTGGACCTCGGCTCGGCCGCCGCCATCGAGGTGCTGCGCGGGCCGTTCTCCGCGCTGTACGGCAATTCCTCCGGCGGCGTGCTGCAGGTGTTCACCGAGGACGGCGCCGGCCGCCCGAAGCTGAGCTTCGGGGTGGGCGCCGGCAGCGACGGTCAACGCCGCTACGACAGCAAGCTCACCGGCGCGCAGGGCGCGCTCGACTACGTGGCCAGCGTGTCGCGTTTCGAGACCGACGGCTGGCGCGCCCACAGCGCGGCACGGCGCGACATCCAGAACCTGAAGCTGGGGCTGCGCCTGGGCGCGGCGGGCAAGCTGACCGTCATCGGCAACGCCGTGCAGCTGCCGTCCGCGCAGGATGCGCTGGGGCTCACCCGTGCCGAGCTGCAGGCCGACCCGCGCAGCACCGATTCGACGGCGATCCAGTTCAACACCCGCAAGTCGCTCGCCCAGACCCAGGGCGGCCTGGTCTACGAGCTGCGCGTGGACGACGACAACGCGCTGCGGGCGATGGTCTACGGCGGCCACCGCGACACCACCCAGTTCCAGTCCATCCCGGTGGCCTCGCAGAGCAACCCGCTGAACCCCGGCGGCGTGATCCGGCTCGGGCGCGACTACGACGGCGCCGACCTGCGCTGGACCACCGGCGGCGTGGCGCTGCGCCAGCGCTGGTCGCTGGTGGGCGGCCTCGCCTGGGACAAGCTGCGCGAACACCGCCAGGGGTACCAGAACTACACGGGCGACCCCAGCGCCCCGGTGCGGGGCGTGCAGGGCGCGCTGCGCCGCGACGAGATCAACGACGTCCAGGACCTGGACCCCTACCTGCAGGGCCAGTGGCACCCGACCGACGACTGGACCGTCGAAGCCGGCGTGCGCCACAGCAGCATCCGGCTGGTCTCGCACGACCGCTACGTGGTCGGCATCAACCCCGACGACAGCGGCAGTGCCCACTACGCGGCGACCCTGCCCGTGCTGGGCGTTCTCTACGCGCTGCGGCCGGACGTGCACGTCTATGCCTCGGCGGGCCGGGGCTTCGAGACGCCCATCCTCAACGAGCTCGCCTACCGTCCGAACAACGCGACCGGGCTGAACTTCGCGCTCAAGCCGGCGCGCAGCAACAGCGGCGAGCTGGGCGTCAAGGCCCAATCGGAGGCGCTGGGCAACCTCACGGTGGCCGTCTTCGACACCCGCACGACCGACGAGATCGTCACGCTGACGAACGCGGCCGGGCGCTCGACCTATCAGAACGTCGCGGCCACGCGCCGGCGTGGGCTCGAGCTCGAATGGAACCGGCAGCTGCCGCACGACCTCGCGCTGCAGGTGGCCTACACGCTGCTGGACGCCCACTATGCCGACGCGTTCAAGTCGTGCCCCACCACACCGTGCGGGACACCGTCGACGCCGGCCACGCCGATCGCCGCCGGCAACCGCATCCCGGGCATCGCGCGCAACGCGCTGTTCGCGTCGCTGGCCTGGGCGCCGGCCGCGGGCTGGCGCGCGGGCGTCGAGGCGCACGCGCTGAGCCGGGTCTATGTCAACGACGCGAACTCGGACGCCGCGCCGTCCTTCCTCACGGCCGACCTGTCGGCGGGCTACCGGTGGGCGCTGGGCGCCTGGCAGGTGTCGGCGTTCGGCCGCCTGGACAACATGGCCGGCCGTCGCAGCATCGGCTCGGTGATCGTCAACGAAGGCAACGGCCGCTATTTCGAGCCCGCGCCGGGGCGCACGTTCTTCGCGGGACTCAACGGCAGCTACCGGTTCTGAGCCGGGCCGGCCGCCTCGATCACGAAGGGGCGCCGCTCGCCTTCGATGCCGGCGGCGCGCAGCGCGGCCAGCACCGCGTCGCGCGCGCTGGTCATCGTGGCGCGCCAGCCCGGGCCCGGATCGGCCGCGGGCGCGAATTCCAGGCGTTCCCACTCGTCCATCCGCCGCCAGGCGGCGATCGCGTCGCCCGGCGCCAGGCCGGCCCGATGCAGGGCGCAGGTGAAGGCTGCGGCGGCGGCGTCGAGCTGTTCGTCCGAGGCCCCGGTGATGGCCAGCGTGAAGGTGGCGGTGTGCAGGATGCCCATGGCGGCGCACCTCCGGAACTCGGCCTTCAGGCGGCCGGCGCGGCGGCGCGGAACTGCTCGCGATCGCGCGGGTTGCACGACAGCAGTTGCAGCGCGAGCGCGAGGTCGGCGTTCGACGGCTGTCCGGGCGCGGCATCCCCGCGTTCGCGCGTGGCCGCCTCGGCGGCGGGCAGTCGCCAGTCGAACAGGGCGCGGATTCCTTGGGCGGTCGGGTCGTCGATCACGGTGGGCCTTTGCGGGGAGGTCGGTGGAACCCGCCTGCGGCAACCGACATGCCTTGATCCGCCAAGGCTTGCGCCGGCGCAAGCTCGCGCGTCGGCGTCGTCGCATCCAGCCCGGCAATGCGGCTTGCCGTACAGATGGCCGAAGGCCCGCCCACTAGGCTTTGCTCTTCGACAACCGCTCGTGAAACGGAAGCCCCATGCCATCGCCAGCAGTACCCGGGACATCACGCCGCCGGCGTGTGTTGCGTCGTCGCGCCGCCGCGGACCGCCTTCGCGAACCCGGGGCCGCCGCATGATGCCCCGGCGCACGCTGCCCGGGCTGCCGTCCCGCCCGGTGCTGCAGGGCGTCGTGCAGGCCTGGCGCGGCCTGGCGGCGATCGTCCGGCCGCGCGCGCGCGGTCGCGCCTGCGTCGCGCCCGACGCGGGCCTGTCGAGTCAACTCGACGCCCTGCACCAGCAACTGCGCGTCGCCGCCATCGAGCTCGAGCAGATGAAGCGCGTCGCCGAGCACGCGCGGGCGCGCCAGGCGGAGTTCCTGGCCTTCGTGGCGCACGAGCTGCGCAATCCCCTGGCCCCGATCCGCACCGCGGTGGCGGTGCTGGCGGACGGTCGCGGCGGAGACCCGGTCGCGATGCGCACGCTCGTCGAGCGCCAGGTCGTCCAGATGAGCCGCATGATCGACGACCTGCTCGACGTCTCGCGCGCCGGCACCGGCAAGCTGCGCGTCGTCGTTGCCCGCGTGCACGTCGCGGACTTCGTCGCGCAGGCGCTCGCCAACGTCGCACCGGCCCTGGCCCGGCGTGGCCAGCACCTGGAGGTCTGCGGACTCGAGGGCGCGGGCGACCTGGACGGCGACCAGACGCGGCTGACCCAGGTGCTGTCCAACCTGCTGGACAACGCGTCGAAGTATTCCCCCGGGGGCCAGGCGATCCAGCTGGTCGTCCGGCCCTGGGCGCAGTCCGTCGAACTTTGCGTGGCCGACCAGGGGATCGGCATGTCGATCGGCGCGCTGCGGACCATCTTCGACCCGTTCGCCCAGCAGTTGCGCGCCGTCGGGTTCAACCCGTCGGGCCTGGGCATCGGGCTGGCCGTGGTGCGCGACATCGTCGAGGCCCATGGCGGGCGGGTGACCGCCTCCAGCCCGGGGCTGGGGCAGGGCAGCCGCTTCGTCGTGAGCCTGCCGCGCCGCTCCTGAGGCCGCGGCGCAGGTCAGGCGTGCTGGCGGGGCTGCAGGGCGGCCAGGTCGCGCAGTTCGCGGTGCGGCGCGTCGGCACCGTCGAGCGCCAGGGTCTCGGTGCCGTCCTCGAGCTCCACGACCCGGAACGACCGGTCGGGGCGCAGCGCACCGGTCTTCGGGAACACGGCCAGCACGCGGTGCCCGGCATGCAGGGCAGCAACGACCTCCGCCGCCCGTGCCCGCACCGCGGCGCCGACACCCAGGTTGGCCGGGCCGCGGACCTCGGCCCACTGCACCTCCACGACGCGGTCCTCGGCGTCGAGTCGCAGGGCCGAGACCGCGAACACGCGGGCGATCTCGTCGGACTGGATGCGTTCGTGCGTGCCTTTGGCGGTCATGGTGTGTCTTCCCTGGAAATTCGTGGTCCCCAGGCTAGGCCGGGCCTGCGGCCGTGTCGGTGCGCTGACGAACATGCCGACGCCGACCCCGCCGCCTGGGCGCGTTGCCGCACAGACCCCGTGCGCCGACCGGTTCAGTGTGGACACCTTCGCGTACAGCTTCGCGGCGGCCTGCCATTCCGGGACGGTGCCTTGTCGAAGCAGCCGCCCGGAAAGTGAACCATGAGTGCCACCAGCAGCCTGCCCGTCTACCTGTTCGACACCCACGCCGACGCCGAGAACGCGATCCGCGCGCTCGACGAAGCCGGCTTCGACATGACCAAGCTGTCGCTCGTCGGCAAGGGCTGCCACACGGAGGAGCAGGCGATGGGCTTCTACACGGCCGGCGACCGCATCAGGTCCTGGGGCGGCCGCGGCGCGTTCTGGGGCGGCCTGTGGGGCATCCTGTTCTCGCCCGCGGTGTTCGTCCTGCCGGGCATCGGCCTGCTGGCGCTGGCCGGCCCGATCGTGGTGGCGCTGGTGTCCGCGCTGGAGGGCGCCGTCGTGGTCGGCGGCCTCTCCGCGCTCGGCGCCGCGATGATGCAGGTGGGCGTGCCCCACGACCAGGCGATCCGCTATGAAAGCGCCCTGAAGGTCGACAAGTACGTCCTGCTGATCCACGGGACGGCGGCCGAGGCGTCTCAGGCGCGCACGGTGCTGGCGCGCCTGGAGCTCGCGCATGCCTGAGCCGCGCGCCGGACGGCTGGCCGCGCTCGTGTGCGGTAGCGAACAGACGAAACCGGCGCGCCGGCTCCACAGTGGAACAGCGCGGCTCGCGAACCGGCCGCGCCTGACAGGTGTCGGCTCGCGTGGCGCAGGCGGGTGCCGCGCGAGACCGCTGGCGCGGGAATGCCCTCGCCGGGGCAGCCGACAGAATTCTCCGGCCCGCCAACATCGTATGGATCGGCCATGCACACGTCCTTCTTTCACGCGGCCAGCGGCTGCGTGCGCTTCTGGGTTCCGATCGCCGGCATCTGGGTCGGTGCCTCCGTCAGCAAGGCCACCTTGCAAGGCCGCTATGCGGCGGCCCCGGCCGACGATGACGCGCTCCTGACCTTCCGCGCCCATGAGCCGGAACTGCAGGATGCGGTGCGGCGGCGGGTGGCCCGGGGGGGTATCGAGCTGGTGGTGGTCGGCGCCGCGGACCTGCAGCCCGCCTGAGCTCGACAGCGGCCTGCGGCAGCATGCCGTTTTCGAGCTGATCGCGCGCTCCGTGCGATATCGCACAGACTTTGCCATGCAGGGCAGTAGAGTGGGACCCTGCGTACGTTCGTTCAGCTCCTCCCGGAAGCCGCGTTCGCTGGAGCCGGCTGTTCCCATGTCCAATGCGAAGAAGAATCACCTGCTCGACTCCCTGCCGGAGGCGGAATGGAAGCGTTGGGAGCCCGCGCTGGAGAAGGTGGACCTGCCGCTGGGCCTGGTGCTGTACGAATCCGGCAGCACCATGAGCCATGTGTACTTCCCCACCACGGCCATCGTGTCGCTGCTGTACGTGATGGAGGACGGCGCCTCGGCGGAGATCGCGGTCGTCGGCAACGAAGGCATCGTCGGCGTGTCGCTGTTCATGGGCGGCGAGACCACGCCCAGCCGGGCGGTGGTGCAGAGCGCCGGTCAGGGCTACCGGCTCAGCGCGGCCCGCATGAAGGCCGAGTTCAACCTCGCCGGTCCCGTGCTGCACCTGCTGCTGCGCTACACCCAGGCCCTGATCACCCAGATGGCCCAGACCGCGGTCTGCAACCGCCACCACTCGCTCGACCAGCAGCTGTGCCGCTGGCTGCTGCTGAGCCTGGACCGGCTGCAGGGCAACGAACTGGTGATGACCCAGGAACTGATCGCCAACATGCTCGGCGTGCGGCGCGAGGGTGTCACCGAAGGGGCGCTCAAGCTGCAGCGCGCCGGCCTGATCCAATACAGCCGCGGTCGCATCACGGTGCTGGATCGCGCCGGCCTGGAGCATCGCAGCTGCGAGTGCTATGCCGTGGTCAAGAAGGAGTACGACCGCCTGCTGCCCGCGACCGTCGCGCGCTAGCGCGCGTACCACCGATCTGCGTGCGCTGGTGCACGGTCTGCGTGCGTCGGTACTGGCATAGTGGCCGGCGGGCTCGGGCGAAGAGGGTGTCGGGCGATTCCGTTCCATCGCCCGCATCAGCCGAGGGGCGCGTCCACACGGAGTTCCCGCTTGCCCCATTCCTCCAACCAGCTCCTCGCCTGCCTGCCCAAGGTCGCGCGTGCGCGCCTGGCCGCCGCGGGCGACATCGTCGATCTCACCCTGTCGCAGGTCGTCGCGGAGCCGGGCGAGCGCACGACCCATGTGCACTTCCCGATAAACGGCTTCTTCTCGGTGCTGGCACGGGTCGACGAAGAACACATCATGGAGGTGGGCATGGTCGGCCGCGAGGGCATGCTGGGCATCCAGCTCGCGCTGGGCGTCGCCGACGAGCCGCTGAAGGCGCTCGTGCAGGGCGAAGGTCGCGCGTTGCGCATCGGCGAGGTGGAGTTCCGGCGCGAGCTCGCGCGCGACCCGCTGCTGCGCGCCACGCTCGATCGCTACCTGTACGTGCTGCTGAGCCAGCATGCGCGCGGTGCGGCCTGCCTGCGCTTCCACCTGATCGAGCAGCGGCTGGCGCGCTGGTTGCTGATGAGCCAGGATCGCGCGCTGTCGGACGTGTTCCGGATGACCCAGGAGTTCCTCGCCTACATGCTGGGCGTGCGGCGGGTGGGCGTCACGGTCGCGGCCGGCGAGCTGCAGCGGCGCGGGCTGATCGCCTACGACCGCGGCGAGATGCACATCGTCGATCGCCCCGGCCTCGAACTCGCCGCCTGCAGTTGCTACGCGAGCGACCGGGCTGCCTACGCGGCCCAGTTCTCCTGAGCTTCGCGCGCGCCGGCCACCGCACAGACCGGGTCACCGGCCTGCGTTAGCTTGCCTGCTTCGCCGCTCGCGCGGCTCGACTCCAGGCACAGGCGGCACGCATGAACACCAACAGGAAAGCCACGCTCGTGGGCGGCGGCATCGGCACGCTGGCCGCGGCCGCCTTCATGATCCGCGACGGCGGCATGGCCGGCGCCGACATCGCGATCCTGGATGCGCAGCCGGTCATGGGCGGCAGCCTGGACGCCGGCGGCTCGGCTGCGGCCGGCTACTCGATGCGCGGCGGCCGCATGCTGACCATGGACAACTACGAGTGCACCTGGGACCTGTTCAAGACGATCCCCTCCCTCGCGACGCCGGGCAGCACGGTCTTCGACGAGACCCTGGCGTTCAACGAGCGCCACCGCTCGCATGCGCTGGCGCGCCTGGTCGACCGCCGCGCAGCCAAGGTGGGGGTGCCGTCCATGGGCTTCTCGATGCGCGACCGCGCCGAGCTGCTGAAGCTGGGCAACGCGGCGGAGTCCGCGCTCGGCGACAAGCGCATCACCGACTGCCTGTCGCCGACCTTCTTCGAGACGGAGTTCTGGTTCATGTGGGCCACCACCTTCGCCTTCCAGCCCTGGCACAGCGCCGTCGAGTTCAAGCGCTACCTGCACCGCTTCCTGCTCGAGTTCACCCGCATCGACACGCTCGCCGGCGTGCGCCGCACCACCTACAACCAGTACGAATCGATGGTGCTGCCGCTGCAGGCCTGGCTGGCGGCGCAGGGCGTGCGCTTCGTGGCCGACTGCACCGTGACCGAGCTGGTGCCGCGCAGCCCGATCGGCGATTTCGAGGTCGGCGCCATCGCCTGCGTGCGCTGCGGCGTCGCCGAGACGATCGTGGTCGGTGAAGGCGACCTCGTCTTCCTGCAGAACGGATCGATGACGGACGCGTCCAGCCTGGGCTCGATGGCGGCGCCGCCGGCCCTGCGCACCAAGGCCGACAGCGGCGGCTGGACGCTGTGGGAGCGGCTGGCCGAGAACCGGCCGGAGTTCGGCAAGCCGGCTGTCTTCAACGCCAGCATCGCGCAGTCGTGCTGGGAGTCGTTCACGGTGACGCTGGCCCATTCGGAGTTCTTCGACACGATGATGGACTTCACCGGCAACGTCGCCGGCACCGGCGGGCTGGTGACCTTCAAGGACTCGAACTGGCTGATGTCCATCGTGCTGGCGCACCAGCCGCACTTCGTCGACCAGCCCGTCGACGTGCAGGTGTTCTGGGGCTACGGCCTGTTCCCCGACCGGATCGGCAACTTCGTGGCCAAGCCGATGTCGGCCTGCAGCGGCGACGAGATCCTGACCGAGCTGTACGGCCACCTGCGCTTCGACCGCGATCCGCTGCAGTCGGCCAACTGCATTCCCTGCCGCATGCCCTACATCACCAGCATGTTCATGCCGCGCAATGCTGGCGACCGGCCGCTGCCGGTGCCCGCCGGCTCGCGCAACTTCGCCTTCGTCAGCCAGTTCGTCGAGATTCCCGAGGACGTGGTGTTCACCGTCGAATATTCCATCCGGGCCGCGCAGACGGCGGTCTACCAGCTGCTGAAGCTGGACCGGTCCGTGCCGCCGGTCACGCCGCACGACAAGTCGCTGCACACGCGCTTCGAGGCCCTGGTCAAGGCCTTCGAGTGAGCCCTGGCCTCATTGCCATCCGAAGCGCCGCACGTACAGCCGCTTCATGGCGGTGGTGAGCAGGCAGTAGCCGAGCAGGATGGCGACGAGCCAGCCGAAGTAGGGCGCGGGCAGGGCCTGCAACTTGAAGTCGGCGGCCAGCGGGCCCATCGGCAGCCACAGGCCCAGCGCCATGATGGCCGCCGTCATCACCAGCAGCGGCGTGGCCGCGATGCTCTGGATGAACGGCAACTTGGGCGTGCGGATCATGTGCACCACCAGCGTCTGCGTCAGCAGGCCGACGACGAACCAGCCCGACTGGAACAGCCCCTGGCGGGCGACGGTGTCGGCGTGGAAGACCCACCACATCAGCGCGAAGGTGGCGATGTCGAACAGCGAGCTGATCGGGCCGAAGAACAGCATGAAGCGGCCGATGTCGGACGGGTTCCACTTCAGCGGCCTGGCCACCAGCTCCGCGTCGACGTTGTCGAACGGAATGCCGGTCTGCGAGATGTCGTACAGCAGGTTCTGCACGAGCAGCTGCAGCGGCAGCATCGGCAGGAACGGCAGGAAGGCGCTGGCCACCAGCACCGACAGCACGTTGCCGAAGTTCGAGCTCGCCGTCATGCGGATGTACTTGAGCATGTTGCAGAACGTCGTGCGGCCCTCGACCACGCCGTCCACCAGCACCACCAGGCTCTTCTCGAGCAGGATGATGTCGGCGGCGTCCTTGGCGATGTCCACCGCCGAGTCCACCGAGATGCCGATGTCGGCCGCGTGCAGGGCCGGCGCGTCGTTGATGCCGTCGCCCATGAAGCCGACCACGTGCCCGCCGGCGCGCAGCGCGCGCACGATGCGCTCCTTGTGCAGCGGGGTCAGCCGGGCGAACTGCGTGTGCTGCTCGACGGCCTCGCGCAGCGTCGCGTCGTCCATCGCCTCGACCGCCGCGCCGGTGAGCGCCGGCCCGCCGGCCAGTCCGACCTGCGCGCACACGTGCGAGGTGACGTCCTCGTTGTCGCCGGTGAGCACCTTGACGACGATGCCATGCGCGGCCAGCTTCTCCAGCGCGGGGCCGGCGGATTCCTTGGGCGGATCGAGGAACGACAGGAAGCCCACCAGCGTCAGCCCCGCCTCGTCGACGACCGAGTAGGTGGCCTGCTCCGCGGGCATCGACTTCATCGCCACCGCCACCACCCGCAGGCCCTCGCCGCCCAGATCCTGCGTGAACTTGCGGACCCGGGCGCCCAGCGCGGCGTCCAGCGGCGCCTCCGCGGCGTCTGCCTCGGGGCCCATGCGCAGCCGGGTGCAGGCCGAGAGCACCTCCTCCAGCGCGCCCTTGCAGATCAGCACATGGCGCTCGTCGCGCTGGGCCACGACGACGGACATGCGGCGGCGCACGAAGTCGAACGGGATCTCGTCGATCTTGCGGTAGTCCTGCTCGAGCTTGAGTTCCTCGGCCTGCGCGACGTCCTCCAGCACCGCGCGATCGAGCAGGTTGCGCAGCCCGGTCTGGTACCAGCTGTTGAGGAACGCGAAGGCCAGCACCTCGTGGGACGGCGCGCCGAACGGATCGGTGTTGCGGGCGACCGCGATCCTGTCCTGGGTCAGCGTGCCCGTCTTGTCGGTGCACAGCACGTCCATGGCGCCGAAGTTCTGGATCGCGTCCAGCCGCTTGACGACCACCTTGCGGCGCGCCAGCAGCACCGCGCCCTTGGCGAGCGTCGAGGTGACGATCATCGGCAGCATCTCGGGCGTCAGGCCCACCGCCACCGACACCGCGAACAGGAACGACTGCAGCCAGTCGCCCTTGGTGAAGCCGTTGACGAGGAAGACCACCGGCACCATCACCAGCGCGAAGCGGATCAGCAGCCAGCTGACGCTGTTGACGCCGGCCTGGAAGGCGTTGGGCGACGGGTCCACCGCCACGACGCTGGCGGCCAGCGTGCCGAAGTACGTGCGCGCGCCGGTGGCCACGACGAGCGCGGTGGCCGCGCCGGAGACGACGTTGGTGCCCATGAACACCAGGTTGGTCTGCACCAGCGGCCCGGCGTCGGGGCTGCGCTGGTCGACGAACTTCTCGGCGGGCATCGATTCGCCGGTCATCGCGGCCTGGCCGATGAACAGGTCGCGCGCCGTCAGCACTCGGCAGTCGGCGGGGATCATGTCGCCGGCCGACAGCACGATCACGTCGCCGGGCACCAGCTCGCGCTGGGCGATCTCGCGCGCCGGCACCGGGCCGGCCGTGTCCGTCGGCCGGCGGAGCACCGCCGAGGTGTTGTGCACCATCGCGCGCAAGGCCTCGGCGGCATCGTGGGAGCGGCTTTCCTGGACGAAGCGGATCGCGGTGCTGAGCGCCACCATCGAGCCGATGACCAGCGTCGCCTTGGCGTCGGCGCTGAGCCACGACAGGCCGGCCAGCACGGTCAGCAGCAGGTTGAACGGGTTCAGGTAGCAGCGCCACAGCCGCAGCCAGGCCGGCAGCGGCTTCTCGTGCGCCACCTCGTTGGGGCCCGCCTTCGCCAGGCGCCGCGCCGCTTCGGCGTCGCCCAGGCCTTCGGCGTGCGACTGCAGCCGCGCGATGGCCGCGGCGGGGGTGTCGCGCGCCGCCAGCAGCAGGTCGTCGGGCACCGGCGTGGGCGTCGCGGCGGCCGCATCGCGGCGCACCAGGACCGCCAGCGGCGGCCGGCGGGCGAAGTGCAACTGGGCGTGGCGCCGGCGCAGGAACGTCGTGAAGGACTGGGTCAGTGAACGCTGCATCGTTTCCTCGGTCGACGCCGGGCCCGCGCCGTGACTGCAGAGTATCCGCCGTCGGGATGACGGTTCTCTGTTCGACATCGCACCTTGCCTGGTCGCCGTGCTCGAAGCGGCGCGCTGGGCGATGCCCCTGCCCGCGCGGACGCAGGGACCCGCGCGGGCCTGAGAGGCGCACCACGGAGGCGTCGCCCGGGGCGGCGCAGGGGTGGGATGCCCGCTTGCCCTGACGGGGCATGAAGCACCACGCCCACCCGCCTCGACCTCGCCTGATGGTGGTCGACGACGACCACGACCTGGTCGATGCGCTGTGCGAGTGGATCGGCCTGTCGTCCGAATGGAAGGCCGTGGCGGCCTACGGACCGGCCGATGCGATCGCCCAGGTGAGCGCCGGACCGCCCGATGCTATCCTGCTCGACATGGAGATGGACGGTGTCGATGGGTTCGACACCGCCGAGCGCCTGTGCCACGCCTCGGGCGACAAGCACTCCGCGCTGCTCGCCCTGACGGGTAACGACCGCCTGCGCGATGCCGCCTCCCTCGATGGGCGATTCACCGCCTCGATGCTCAAGCCTGCCGACCCCGACGGCCTGCTGCGCCTGCTGGAGCGCCTGCGCCCGACCCACTGACGGGCCGGCCGCCTCGCCACCGACAAGGATCACCGCCATGGGACTCTCCGACTTCATCGAGCACGATACCGCGCGGATCATGGCGGAGTTCGAGGCCTTCGCGGTGCAGCAGTTGCCCGCCGCGGCCGGCATGGACGTGGCCGCCCTGCGCGACCACGCCGGCCAGGTGCTGGCCGCGATCGTGCTCGACATGCGCCAGCCGCAGACCCGGCGCGAGCAGCGCGAGAAGTCGCTGGGCCACGCGCCGAAGTCGGACGACGACGGCGCGACGCCGGGCGAGATCCACGGCGAGCTGCGCGCCGCCGCCGGCTTCGACGTGAACCAGACCGCGGCCGAATACCGCGCGCTGCGCGCCTCGGTGATCCGCCTGTGGATGGAGACCGGCCCCCAGCTCGGGCGCGAGCAGGTGTTCGAGCTGGTGCGCTTCAACGAGGCCATGGACGAGGCGCTGGCCGAGAGCCTGCAGTACTTCGCCACCGAGGCCGCCCGCATGCGCAACCTGTTCCTGGCCGTGTTGAGCCACGAGCTGCGCACCCCGCTGGCGACGATCATGACTTCGGGGCAGAGCCTGGTGCTGGCCGCGCAGCGCGACAAGCCGATGCCCGAGGCCGCCGAACGCGTGCTGCGGGGCGCGCGGCGCATCAAGAGCCTGCTCGACGACCTGCTGGACTACGTGCGCAGCGGACTCGGCGAGGGCATGCGGGTGGTGCCCGCCCAGGTCGACCTGGGCCGGCTGTGCGCCCGGATCGCCGCCGAACTGGGCGCCGGCGCGCCGGCGCGCGCCATCGAGGTCGAGACCGTCGGCGACCTCGGCTGCCGCTGCGACGAACAACGCATCGCCCAGGCGATCTCCAACCTGGTGGTCAACGCGTTGAAGTATGGCGATCCCGGCACGCCGGTGCGCCTGCGCGTGGACGGCTCGGCAGCGCCGACGCTCGCGGTCAGCGTGCGCAACGGCGGGCCGCCGATCCCGAAGGCGTTGCGCGAGAGCCTGTTCGACCCGCTGGTGCGCGGCAGCGGCGCCGAGAGCACGGGCCACAACCTGGGGCTGGGCCTCTACATCGTGCGCGAGATCGCCCTGGCCCACGGCGGCTCGGTGGCCGTCGAGTCGGCGCTGGCCACCGGCACCGTCTTCACCCTGGCGCTGCCGCGTGACGCGGGAGACGCAGCGCCGGCGTTCCCGGGCCTGCACGTGAACTGAGCCAGGCGCCGCGGGCCTCGCACTGTTCGCTGGCGCACATACGCTCGCCGTCGAACGCGTCATGCTGGGGGCGCTCGATGGTCGAGGCGGGCGCCCGCCTTGGGCGCGGCCACCGCGAGCCGGAGGACCCATGCACGCGTTTCTGTCCGACAACCGCGAAGAGCTGATCGCGCGCTGCGGGGCCAAGGTCGCGCAGCGGCCTGCGCGGGGGGCCACGGAGGCCCAGTTGAGCAACGGCGTCCCGATGTTCCTGGACCAGCTCACGCAGACGCTGGTGGCCGAGGAGGCGGGCAGGCGTGCGGAGAGCCTGCGGATCTCGGGTGCCGCCGGCGGCGATGCCGACCATCACTCCGAGCTGGGGGCTTCGGCGGCCGCGCACGGCAAGCAGTTGCTGGCGCTGGGCTACTCCGTCGACCAGGTGGTGCACGACTACGGTGACCTGTGCCAGGCCATCACCGACCTGGCCGTCGAGTGCAACGAACCCTTTTCCGTCGACGAGTTCCGCACCCTCAACCGCTGCCTGGACAACGCGATCGCCGATGCGGTGACGGAGTTCGGCGAGCAGCGCGATGCCCGCGTCGCGCGACGCAACCAGGCCGCCGAGAACGAGCGCCTGGGCGCGCTGGTGCACGAGTTGCGCAACTCGCTGCAGACCGCGATGCTCGCCTTCCAGGCACTGGAATCCGGCAAGCTCGCCATCGGCGGGTCGACCGGCGCCGTGCTGTCGCGCAGCCTCGCGGCGATCTCGGTCCTGCTCGACACCGCGCTCGGCGAGGTGCGGCAGGGTGCCCGCGCCGCGGCAGTCGCCGAAACCTTCTCGGTGGCCGAATTCGTCTCCGAGGCGGCGCGCGCCGCGGGGCTCGGCGCCACCGCGCGCGGTTGCGCCCTGGTCGTGACCCTGGCCGATCCGCTGTTGCAGGTGAGCGCCGACCGGGCGCGGCTGATGGGCGCGCTGCTCAACCTGCTGCACAACGCGTTCAAGTTCACCCACGCCGGTACCGACGTGGCGCTGGTCGTCCGCGCCGAAGGTCCCGACGTGCTGTTCGAGGTGGCGGATCATTGCGGCGGCCTGCCGCCCGATGCCACGGAGACGATGTTCGAGCCCTTCGTCCAGGTCGGCACCGACCGCAGCGGCGTGGGCCTGGGCCTGTCGATCGCCCGGCGCGGCGTCGAGGCCGACGGCGGTCGGTTGACCGCGCGCGACCTGCCCGGGCACGGGTGCGTCCTGACGATCAGCCTGCCGCTGGCCGCGCCTTCATCCGCCCCGGCCGCCTGAGCGCCGGCGGGCAGGCGCCCGCATGGCCTGCTCGGACGACAGTGACCGGGGGAAGCCGATCCCGGTGCGGGCGACGTTGTTGACGTCAACACGTTCGATGCCACCGTGACGAGGATGTCGATCGTTGCGGCCTCGTCGAAGCCCGCCGCGCGCCGGAACAATCGCGGACCGACCGGCGCAGCGGCGGCCTGGACTGCGCGGGCGACAATCGGGCGACGCCACGCTTCGCATCCCCGATGTCGCCCACCGATCTCCTGAAATCCTCGGCCGCGCTCCTGGCGAGCGCCGTTCCCCTGCTTGCCGGTGCGGAGTTGCCCGAGGTGCAGCCGCTGGCGGCCTGGCCAGAGGGCAGCGCCGCGCTGGTGGGGCGCGCCGTCGGCCGCGTGGCACCCGGGCCGGGTGGCCGCGGCTGGCGCCACCAGTGGCCCGGCACGTATTTCGAGGCGCGGTTCGCGGGGGGCGTCGTCTACGTGGACCTGGGCGGCGGCGACGTGCACGCGCGCGTCTCGATCGACGAGCGCGAGGTGGCCGACGTGATCCGGCCCGCCGTTCCCGTGCTGCGCATCCGCGGCCTGTCGCTGGGCGAGCACGTGGTGCGGGTCGACGTGGTGAGCGAGAGCCAGGACGGCGCCCGGGTCTTCGGCGGCTTCGCCGTGCCCGACCCCGCGGGGGCATTGCCGGCACGTGCGCGGGCGCGCGCGATCGAGTTCATCGGCGACTCCTATACGGTGGGCTATGGCGCGGCCTCGGCGCGGCGCGAATGCAGCCTCGACGAGGTCTGGCGCACCACCGACAACTCGCTGGCGTTCGGCCCGAAGGTCGCGCGGCGCTTCGACGCGGACTATCGCGTCAACGCGATCTCCGGGCGCGGCATGGTGCGCAACTTCGCCAATGCGGCGGGCAGGACGCTGCCCGCGGCCCACGCGTACCGGTTGCCGTCCGACACCGCGCCCATGGGGCCGGCCGACGACGCGGACTGGTCGCCGCAGCTGCTGGTCGTCGCGCTGGGCACCAACGACTTCTCCACGCCGGTCGGGGCCGGCGAGCCCTGGGCCGACGCCGCCGGCCTGGCCGCGGCCTTCGAGCAGGCCTACGTCGCGTTCGCGCGCTCGCTGTGGCAGCGCCACCCCGCGGCACGGTTCATCCTGGTGGCCACCGACGTGGCAGACGGCGCCGCGGCGCGCGCGGTGCGGCGCGTGCGGTCGGCGCTCGTGGACGACGGCGTGCCGGTGGCCGAGGTGCTCGAGCTGGGGCCGCTCGCGCTCGACGGCTGCGACTGGCACCCGTCCCGCGCCGACCAGGACCGGATCGCGTTGCGACTGGCGGCGGCCGTCGAAGCCATGTTGCCGGCGTGGCGGCAGCGGCCGGACTGACGCGATCCGGCGGCGCGGTTTCGGGCAAGATGGCAGCCCGAACTCACGCCTGAAGGGATTCGATGAGCGCACCTGCAGCCCACCCCCGCACCGCGCGGGTCATCCGCACCGAGGCCCAGCTCCGGGCCCTGATCGGCGAGCCCGCCGCGCTGACCTGCGCCAAGATCAGCGACCGCCTGAACGCGATGACGCGCCTGTTCGTCGAGCGCTCGCCGTTCGTCTGCATCGCCACGAGCGATCCGTCCGGCCACTGCGACGTCAGCCCGCGCGGCGATCCGGTCGGCTTCGTGCGCATCCTCGACGATCGCACCTTGCTCGTTCCCGAGCGTCCGGGCAACCGGATCGCCGATTCGCTGCGCAACATGCTGGCCAATCCACATGTCGGCCTGATCTTCTTCGTGCCGGGCGTCACGGACACGTTCCGGGTGAACGGCCGCGCCACGGTCACCGTCGACGACGACCTGCTCGCGCCCTGCGCGGTCGAGGGCAAGGTGCCGCGACTGGGCGTCCTGGTCGACATCGACGAGGCCTACACCCAGTGTTCCAAGGCGTTCCTGCGTTCGCGCCTGTGGGATCCGACACGGCATGTCGACCCGTCCAGCATGCCCACGGGCGGCGAGATCCACCGCGCGATCCAGGGCGAAGCGTTCGACGCCGAGGCCTACGACCGGGAACGCAGCGAGCGCTACCGCCGCCGCGTCGGCTTCTACTGAGCCGGCACCGCGGCGCCGCCGCGGGTGGGGTGCCCGCCTGCCGTTGCATAGCCTTGCGGCGGTCTTGTGCGGGTGGGTCGCTGCGGCGCGCCGGAGCCGCATCCCCCGGCCGGCGGCGCGGGGAGAGTAAAGTCGGTGCCCAGGGATCGAGATCCACGACGCCCTCCAGATCGCCGAGCGGACACGTCATCCGAAGAGGCGGCATGCGTCACTTTCAATGGCCGCCACGCGGCCCAAAACGCCAATGCCCAATATCGCCAGTGTATTCAAGGCCGAAATCACGCGCCTCGCGCGCAAGGAATTGCGCGAGAACAGCGATGGCCTGAAGAAGGCCGTTGCCACCCATCGCACCGAGATCGCGAGCCTCAAGCGCCGCATCGCGACCCTGGAAGGCCTGGTCAAGAAGCTCGCCAAGGGCCAGGTCGCCACCCCCGCACGGGCGCGCTCCGCGGCGCCGGCCGAAGCGGACGAATCGAGCCAGGCGGGACTGCGCTTTCGCGCGAAGGGCATGGCGGCCAACCGGCAGCGCCTGGGCCTGTCCGCGGCGGACTTCGCGTTGCTGGTGGGCACCACCGGACAGACGATCTACGCCTGGGAGGCCGGCAAGGCGAAGCCGCGGCCCGAGGCGCTGGCCGCCATCGCCGCGCTGCGCGGCATCGGCAAGCGCGAGGTCGAGACCCGACTGGCGAGCCTGAAGAGCCGCTAGCCGCGTCGGCAACGGCCGGTGGCCGCGCCGCCCGCCCCGGGCGGACGGCGCCACGGGTTCCTTATGCGTTCCTGATGTCGCTGCGGCAACACTGCGCTCTCCTGCAGGCAGGCGAAGGTGTCGTCCTCGATGCCGTACCCGGCCGGCAGGCGCCCGCTGCCCGACGTCGGCCCACCGGCCGGCCACGGCAGCGCGTCCGGGGCGGGTTCCGCCCTGCTGTTGCCACGAGAACCGGGGTTCGCCATGTTCGTCGCCATTGCTGTTGTCATCGCCCTCCTGCTGTCAGGCCTGCGCATCGCGCAGGAGTACCAACGTGGCGTCGTCCTGCGCCTCGGCCGCTACGTCGGCCTGCGCGGGCCCGGGCTCTACTGGATCGTGCCGCTGGGCATCGAGCGCGCGACGACGATCGACGTGCGGACCCTGACGGTCTCGGCGGAGCAGCAGGAAACGATCACGCGCGACAGCGTGACGATCAAGGTCAATGCGGTGCTCTGGTACCGCATCGTCGATGCCGCGAAATCCGTCATCGAGGTGGCGGACGCCCATGCCGCCGTCTACCAGCTGGCGCTGACGGGGCTGCGCAACATCATCGGCCAGCATGACCTCGACGACGTGCTCCAGGAACGCAACCGGATCAACGAACTCCTGCGCGAGAGCATCGCGAGTTCCACGGCCGTCTGGGGGCTCGAGGTCCAGCGCTTCGAGATGAAGGACGTCGAGCTGCCCGCCGCCATGCAGCAGGTCATGGCCATGCAGGCCGAGGCCATCCGCGAGAAGCGCGCCCGCCTCATCAAGGCCGAGGCCGAATTCGAGGCCTCGATCAAGCTCTCGTCGGCCGCCGCGCAGATGATGCGCAACCCCGCGGCGCTGGAACTGCGGCGCATGCAGATGATCTCCGAGGTCGGGGCCGAGAACAACAGCACCACCGTGCTGATGATCCCGTCGGATTTCGTCTCGCTGGCCCAGACGATGAACCAGTTCCTGCAGCAGCCGGGCAAGAGCCCGGAGGCCGACGCCGGTTGCTCGAGCGTCGGCTGCGCGGCGGTGCCGGCGGCCTGAACGTCGTTCCTGTCGCGCAGGATTCAGTGCGTTCACCGCAACACGGGCGGTTGCCGCCGGTCCATCGGTATACGCTCTCGACTCCGCCGCTCCGACAAGTTGACGCCATGGAACCCGCGCCGCAGGGATGGCGCCTCGAGTGCCGCAGTTCCCTCGAGGCGGCGCGCGATCTTCGCTCCCCGATGCCCGCATGACCGACCGGGTCCGGCCTGCGGCTTCCGCCGACGATGCGATGGTGGCCCCGGTCTTCCTGGCGTCGATCGTCGCGGAAGCGGGTCGCCGCCAGGCCGACCCGGCGCCGCTGTTTCGCGGACTCGAGATCGAAGCGGCCGACTTCGATGTGCCGGGCGCGATGATCTCCCACGGCGAGGCCATCCGCGTCGTGCGGCGTGCGCTGCCGCTGCTGGCCATCGCCGAGCGTGGCCTGGAACTGGGCCAGCGCACGCGGATCACCGAGCGGGGCGTGCTGGCGCTCGGACTGCTGGCCGCCCCCACGCTCGGGGACGCGGTGCGCCTGTCGCTTCGCTATCCGCAAAGCGCCGGATACCTCCTGCAGGTCCGCGGGGAGGTCCGCGGCGACACCCACCTGCTGACGGCCGCGGCCTTTCTCGGCGACCAGGACGTCCAGGACTTCCTGGTGGACCTGACCTTCTCCGCCACGATCGTGCTGCGCCGCCAGGTGACGGCAGCGCGCAGCACGCCGTCCTCCGTCGAGTTGATGCGCGAGGCGCCGGCCCACGCCGGCGCCTATGAATCGTTCTTCGGCTGCACCGTTCGCTTCGGCTGCCTGCGCAACGTGCTGTACACGCCGACCGGAACCCTCGCGACGCCCTTGCCCTGGGCCAATGCGATGGGCTACCGCCTTTCCCTGCGGCTGCTCGACCTCGAAGCCGACAGCCTGAACCGGCTGCCCGGCCTGGGTCGAACCGTCGAACGCGCGCTCAGCAGGGGCCTGCCGCGCGTGGTGGCCCTCAAGGACGTGGCCGAGTCGCTCAACGCCAGCGAACGCACCCTGCGCCGCCAGTTGGCCGAGGCCGGCCTGAGCTACCGCGACTTGCTGGACGACTGCCGGAAGTCGCGCGCGCTGGATCTCATGAACGGTGGCCGGCGCTCGATCGCCGAGGTCGGGGCGGAGACCGGCTTCTCGGATGCGCGCGCCTTCACGCGGGCATTCAAGCGATGGACCGGCCAGACCCCGGCGCTCGTCCGCGATCGACTCGCGCAACCGGCCCGCGGGTCGTCGAGCGACGGCGACTGAGCCCGATTCGCCGGCCGCGCCGGCGACGGTGGCGACGTCGCGCAGGCGATCGCCTGGCGGCGACCCTGGGGCCGTCCCGATTGTCGGGTTGGCCGGCGCGGTCACCCGCATGGCCGGATCGGTCAGCGTGGCGGCAGGACGGCGGCCGATAACGGCGCAGCGATTCCGGGATTCCGGAGGCGTCGACCCGCCATGCCGGGCTCGGCCAGACACCGATTCAAACCAGGGAAGAAACATGATCGTCGAAGAATTCAGGAATGGCTGGAGCCCGGCCCCCGCAGCGGGGTCGCCGCCGATCGCGGCGCCCGCGCCGCGCACGGATTCAGCCATGAAGCCGGTGCGCTGGAACCTGCGCCCTCTCCTGGGCGTCCTGTGCGCCGCAACCCTGGTGTCCGCCTGCGGCGGCAGCAGCGGCCCCGCGGGCGAGGCCGGGCTCACCGGCGCCGCCGGTGTCTCGGTGAGGGTCCAGGTTCTGGCCGAGGCGTCCGGCGCCAATTGCTCCGCCGGTGGCAACAAGATCGTGGCCGGCGCCGACGCGAACGGCGACGGTGTCCTGCAGGCCGCCGAGATCGGCAGCACGCAATACGTCTGCAATGGTGCGCCGGGCCTGGTCGGGGCCGCCGGGGCCGGCGGATCCACGGGCAGCGATGGCTTGTCGACGCTGGTGGCGATGGACGACGAACCGGTCGGCGTTCACTGTGCCGACGGCGGCAAGCACCTGCGGGCGGGCAAGGACGCGAATGCGGACGGCGTCCTGCAGGCCGGCGAAGCGACCAGCACGAGCTATGTCTGCAATGGCGCCGGCGGTGCGACGGGGTCGGCAGGTGCGACCGGTGCCACCGGCGCGACCGGTCGCGCCGGGCTCGGCAGCCTCGTCGCCGTCATTGCCGAAGCCGCGAGCCCGAACTGCGCCTACGGCGGCAACAAGGTCTCGAGCGGCCTGGACATCAACGCCAACGACCTGCTGGATGCCGGCGAGGTCTCCGCGGTCAACTACCTGTGCAACGGCGCACCTGGCGCGACCGGGGCGACGGGGGCGACGGGGGCGACGGGTGCGACCGGCGCGAACGGTGCAAACGGTGCAAACGGTGCAAACGGTGCAAACGGTGCGGACGGTGCGGACGGTGCGAACGGTGCGAACGGCGCGCCGGGGAGCACGGGCGCGACCGGCGCGACCGGCGCCGCCGGGCCGGGCCTGACCTGGATGGACGTGGGCGTCGCGTCGATCACGGCGCAGGCCAATGTCGGCTACCTGGCCGACAGCGCCGCGCTGGTGACCGTCACCCTGCCGACGACGCTGACCGTGGGCGACGTCGTCCGGGTGTCGGGCATCGGCAGCGGCGGCTGGACCGTCGCGCAGTCGGCCGGCCAGACGGTCTTCACGGCCGGCGTGGCGACCACGACGATCGGCGCGAACTGGACCTCGGCCACGGGCACGCACGGCTGGACCTCGATCGCGGCCTCGTACGACGGCACCAGGCTCGTCGCCGCGGAGATGGGCGGACAGCTGTACACCTCCACGGATGCGGGCGCGACATGGACGGCACGCGATGCCGGCCGCGCCTGGTCGGGCCTCGCGTCGTCCAGCGACGGCTCGCACCTGGTGGCCGTGGCCATGGGCGGGCAGATCTACACGTCGACCGACTCGGGCGCGACCTGGGTCCCCCACGACGCGAACCGGCAATGGTTCGCCGTCGCATCGTCCGACGATGGCGGCGAGCTGGTCGCGGCGGAGCGCTACGGCCTGCTGTACACGTCGACGGACGCCGGGGCCACCTGGACCGCACGCGACGCCAGCCGCAACTGGCACAACGTCGCATCGTCGGCGGACGGCGCCCGGCTCGTGGCGGCGGAATGGAACGGCAACATCTACACCTCCACGGACTCCGGCGTGACCTGGACGCCGCGCGATGCCGCGCGCCGCTGGACGGCCCTCGCGTCCTCCGCGGATGGCAGCCGCCTGACCGCCGCCGAGAACAACGGCCAGTTGTACGTGTCGCAGGATTCCGGCCTCACGTGGCGTGCGCGCGGGCCGACCCGCTACTGGCAGGCCACCACGTCGTCGTCGGACGGCAAGCGGCTGGTGGCCCTCCCGTCGGGCGACAGGATCTACGTGTCGATCGACTATGGCCTCACCTGGACGGCGCACGGGTCGTTCAACTGGTGGGGGTCGCTGGCGGCGTCCGCGGACGCCACCCGCCTGTTCGCCTCGCCGCAGAACACCGCCTTGTATCGTTCGCGCGCCAGCACGTCGAGTGGCACCGCCGGCTCCATCAGCGGGGCGGCATACGAGGCCGTCGAACTGCAGTACGACGGCGGCAATGTGTTTTCGGTGCTGAGCTACGTCGGGTCGCTCGTCGTGCAATGAAGGGCGCCTGGCGGGCCGGCCGGTCTTGACGACGGTCGGCCCGCCGGGTTCCGCGCGTCAGGCGTCCAGGCGCCGCTCACCCGACCGACTGCACGCGGCCAAGGGTTGTCGTAGAAAATTGCGGCTGCCGGGCGGGTCGCCCTGAAAGAGCCAACCAGCAAGAAGAAGACGACATGCGAGACGCCACAAAGCCTGGGCAAGCCGCGCGATGGGCCAGGAGACTGGTCGTTGCGACGTTCGCCCTGGCCTGCAGTTTTCCCGCGTCGGCGGCCGAGCTGCTCGAGCTTGCGACCCGCCCCGGCGTCACGCAGGGCGTCTTTCTCGTCTCGGCGTCCGCTTCGCCATCCTGGGTCGCGGTGCTTTTCGCGGGCGACGACGGCAACGTCGCCGTCTCGGGCAACGGGCCGACGCGCATGCTCGGCAACTTCGTCGTGCGTACCGCTTCGTACTGGGTAGACCATGGTGACGCCTACGCGATCCTCGACGCGCCGTCGGACAATGCTGGCGGCATGCCAGACGTCTTCCGCCTGAGCGCGGAGGCCGCCACGGATGTGCGCGCGACGGTGGCCGAGCTCCGCAGGCGCTATCCCGGTGCGAAGGTCGCCCTGGTCGGCACGAGCCGCGGAACGATCACCGTGGGCAACGTCCTCAGGCGCGATCCCGACGTGGCCGATGCCTTCGTGATGACGTCCCCGGTGACGCAGGCGAGCCGGGGGCAGGCCGGCCTGTCCGGCCTCACCTGGAAGGGCAACAAGGCCCGCGTGCTGGTGCTGTCCAACGAACACGACGCGTGCCAGGTTTCGCCGCCCGACGCCGCGAAGCAGCTTGCCGAGTCGAATGGCTTCGACTTCATCCCGGTCTCCAGCTCGATGGGCGGCGGTGACCGAAAGTCCGACTGCAAGGCCCAGTCCCCGCACGGGTTCCTGGGCAACGAGACCCAGGTACTGGACCGCATCGCGGGCTGGCTGAACAACAAGCCGTAGCGGACGGGAAACGGATGACGCTCGGCGCACCCTGGCGTCCATGACTCAGCCTGACCTGCGCAATGCCGTCCAGGCCAGCGCAGCCGCCATCGCCAAGGCGAGGGTCGCCGTGAACACCATCAGCGCATCCGCGCGCGTCGCCGCCATCGTCGCCCCCGCGATCAACGGACCCCCGACCGCCGCGCCGCTGTAGACCATGGAGATGACGCTGACGTTGCGGGCCATGTTGCCGCCCCTCGTCATGGTGCTGGCGACGATCGCCAGGGTCAGGAACGCCGTGATGAATCCCCCCAGCAGGAATATCGCAACCATGGCGAGCACGTAGTCCAGCGGCCAGGCGAGCAGGAACGCAGTGACCGCGGTGCCCAGTGCACAGAGGACGGCCGCGCGACCGACGCCCCGGTGATCGGCGAGCCAGCCGACGGGATACTGCAGCAGCAAGCCGCCGACGCCGAAGATCGCCAGCAGGTCCGCGGTCTGCGCGACGGAAAGCCCCCGCCCTTGCGTGAACAGCCCGAACAAGCCGGACAACGCTCCTTCGGCCATCCCTCCGAGCAGCGCGACGATCACTCCCTGAAGGAAGACGACCTCCCCAAGCGTTCCGGAACGGTTCGTCGACGCATCGGTGGCGGGTGCGGTGGATGAGGCGTCGTCGGTGTCGCGGGCCATCGCCAGTGGCACCAGCGCCAGCGCGCTGAAGGCCGCACCGACCCAGAAGACCGAGAAGTCGTGCAGGCCGAGGCGGCCCGCCAGCAAGGGCGCGACGATGGGGGCCAGGGCGATCAGCGACTCGTGGAATCCCACCAGCCTGCCGCGCGCATGGGCCGGGGCGATGCGGTACAGCCAGGGCTCCACGCCGATCCAGCGCAACCCCAGGCCGCAGCCGGCGAGCGCGCCGCCCAACGGCCATCGCGGCCATCCCGACAGGGCGATCGCGGGCAAGGCCACGACGGTGCACAGCAGGCCGACGACGACGACGCGTCGGGCTCCGAAGCGACGGCAAAGCCGCGGCGCCGCCGCCAGCGCGGGCAATTGGCCCAGCCACAACGAGGCGGCGAACACGCCGAGTTGCCTGGCATCGAGTCCCTGCTGCGCGAGCCAGACCGGGATCACGACGAACGCAATGCCGTACTGCCCGACCTGCGCCAGCGTGGATACCGCGTTGAGCGCGGTGATGCTGCGCCAGTCGAATTCTTGCTCGTCGCTCATGGATGAACGGTAGTATCGCGGGCGGAAGGGCGCCCTCGCTCCCGCACGCTCGTATCTTGAGCGGGGAAAAAGGGTGATCCCGAGGCGGGGTATGGGAACGTCGCCGCCCGGCCACCGGCCGCCGGTCGTGACTGGCCGGTTCGCACATGTCCACCGAGCCGGCAGCAGGCCAGAGCTCCCGTTCTCCCGCGCAGCCTCACCTTCTCCATGACCGCCTTCCATACCACCCGGCGCACGCTCCTCCAACTGATCGGCAGCCTGCCCGTGTTCCGGGCGGTGCAAGGCCGTTCCGCCTCGACCTTCACGCTCGTGCCCGCGTTCGCTCCCGGCCAGGTGATGCACTACCGACTCGAATCGCATGTCGTGCGAAACGGAGCGGTCGGACATCGTTCGCGATCGACGGTGACGCTCGAGATCGTCGATCGCTTCGCCGACGGCTGGCTGGTGCGCTGGACCTCCTCGGAGGGCGTGCTGCTCGACGCCGACCCTCGCCTTCGACCGCTGCTGGAGGCCGTGCAGGGGTTGTGGGAGGGCGTCGCGATCGACCTGCTGCTCGATGCGGGGGGACGCGTCCAGGGACTGGCCGACCCGGCTGCGGTGCGTGCGCTCGGCGAGACCTGCCTCGACCGCCTCGTCGCACTGCTGGCCGCCGACCCGCAGCGTGCACCCCTGGCCGCGCCGTTGCGGGCGGCACTGGCACCCACCCTGAACGACGGCGGCATGCTCGCCCAGAGCCTGGTCAAGGAGCCCGCGATCCTGCTGGGCGCGATGGGCCACGACTACCGTGTCGGCGAGCCGCTGGAGGTCCGCACGCGGATCGCCTCGCCGCTCGGATCCGGCGAGATTCCGGTACTGGGACGCTACCAGGTGCGCGGCATCGCCGCGCGCGAGCCACGCGCCGACATCGGCTGGCTGATGGTGATCGACCGGGCGACCGCGGCGCGCACGCTGGGCGCCGAGATCGGCGAACTCGTCCGCGGCACAGGGATGGCCAGGACGGCCGCGACGGGCAGCCCGCAAGAGGCGATTGCCGATGCCGAGGTGTCCGAAGTCCTGGCCACGCTCGACTTCGACGATCGCGCGGATTTCATCGTGGACACGTCGAGCGCGTTGCCCGTGCGCGTCAGCCACGTGCGACGGATCTCGGCCGGCGCAGGGTCGCGCGTGGAATCGGTCGAGCTGACGCGGTTGGCGGGTCGATCCGCGAAGGCGTGAAGCGGACCGGCGATGCGCCTGGAGCCGGCCGGGGCCACATGGGGAGCCCGGTGCCGGCAACCTGGAGGTTGCGACGAAGCAGCCACAGGACGACAGCGGATCCCGCGATCAGTGGCGCCAACGCCAGGATTGCCTGCCTTGCCAACTCAGCATTGAACGCCTCTTGCGCGAGCGAAGACAAGACGAGTTCCGCCGGCGGCGCCGGCGTCCACGATCAGTCACTTGCTGCCATTGCCGAATGACCGTTCCCAGGTCGCCGAGGCGTGCGTTGGCGAGCTGCAACGCAGCAAGCCCGGCCCACTTGCGCATTTGCGTCGCCACGTCCATCATCCGCTCCCTATTGCTGGAGGCGCCCACGACAGCGCCCGCATAACGGAGATTCCCTCTATGTCCTCCTTGTTCATCTCGACGATCGACTGAACACGGTTCACCAGCCCCGGCTGAACCGTGTCTGTTCACAGATACGGCCTCAGACCGCGCCGGCTAAGCAAAGCCTCGCAGCCACCAGAGCCGGGGCTTTTGCTTTTCGGAACCGAAATGAGTGCACAACTCCGTTCCCGCGCCCTCGATGAGGGGCGGGTCAAGGCCCTGCGCCGCATGAAACAGCCGATGACGCTGGTGCTCGAGACGAGCCCCGGCGCGCGCGACCCCGTGGCGCGCGCGCTCGGCCAGCGTGGCTTGCGTGGCGCAGGCCGACACATCCAAAGCCGCGGTGCCCAGCGCCGTGCCGACCGCGTGGCGCTGCAGGCGCTGCTGCGACGAAAGGATTGGGATGACTGATTCCCTGGAACTGCGCGAGCAGCTGGCGCGGAAGAACCGACAGCTGCAGGAGATTGCCGCCCGGCTCAAGACCGAGCTGTTCGGCATCGACCCCATCATCGACCGCGTCATCGATTCGGTGCGCGCCTGGTACGTGCTGCCAGAGCTCGTCGCAAGGCCCGTCATCGTCTGTCTCTGGGGGCTGACCGGCACTGGCAAGACCCAGCTGGTGCGCCGCCTGGCGCAGTTGCTGGGCTTCTACGACCGCTTCGTCGAAGTGCAGATGGACGGCTTCTCGAACGGTGCGGGTTGGCGCGGCGCGCAGAGCATCTCGGGCATGCTGGCGCAGTCGGGTGTGCGCGAGAGCGAGCCGGGCATCCTCGTGCTCGACGAGTTCCAGCGCTTCCGCACCATCGACAACAAGCGCGGCGAGCTGCGCGTCGAGCGCTACCAGGACGTCTGGGCGCTGCTGTCCGACGGCCGTCTGCCGCCCGCGCTCTCGCTCCTGGGCGACATTGAATCGTCCATCGCCGAGGCCGCCTTCGACGCCGAGCGTGCCGACGCGAGCGACGCCAAGCTGCGCTTCAAGCTGCGCAGCTGGGAGGCCCAGGAGCTGCAGCGCAACCTCAAGCTCGACGAGCCGCTGATGGAGATCATGGCCTGGACGCCCGAGCAGATCCAGGAGCGCCTGCGCGCGTTCCGCGAGAACGGACAGCAGCGATGGGAGACAGATTACAGCCGCCTGCTCGTCTTCGTCTGCGGCAACCTCGACGAGGCTTACGAGGACCTGGCCACCAGCGTGGACGACTGCGACAGCGATGCCGACATCTTCCACGCGCTGACCGGGAAGCTGAGCGTCATCGACGTCAAGCAGGCGCTCAACAAGCGATTCAAGCCGGAGCAAGTGGCGCGTCTTGGCAACGAGCATGTGATCTACCCCTCGCTCTCGCGCCACGCCTACGAGCAGTTGATCGAGCAGGGCTGCGAGCGCTATGCCCACGAGACCGGGGGCCGTTGCGGCCTTCGCTTCGAACTGGATGCCAGCGTGCGCGAGCAGATCTACGCCAACGGCGTCTTCCCCGCCCAGGGCACCCGACCGCTTTTCTCTTCGCTGCATGCGATCCTCGGCGCCGGGCTGGCCAAGGCGGCGCTGTGGGCGCTCGAACGCGGGGCGGCGTCCGGCGAGACCGTGGGCCTCACGGCCGACGGTCGCAGCCTGGTCGCGCATTGGCACGGCCAGTCGCAGGCCATCGCCGCGCCTTTCGAGATCAACCGACTGCGCCAGCGCAACAACGCCGACTTCCGGGCCCTGCTGTCCGTGCATGAGGCCGGTCATGGCCTGGTCCACGCGCTCCTCTTCGGCCGCGCACCGCAGGAGATCAAGATCCACGTGGCCAGCTTCGAAGGCGGCTACAACGCCTACACCTCGCGCAAGGTCTGGTCGCGCCGCAACCTGCTGGACTCCATCTGCACCAGCCTTGCCGGCCGAGCCGCCGAATTGCTCGTCTTCGGGTCCGAGCTGAGCTCAGGCGGCGCCGAGAGCGACCTGCGCAAGGCCACCGAAACGGCCGCCCGAATGATCCGCCACCTCGGCCACGGCCAGCGTATAGGCCGCAGCGACGTGTCCACCAACAGCGAGGACAACCTCTGCACTGACGTGGAAGCCAGCAACGCGGCGATCGAGGCGCTGCTTCAGGCCGAGCACACGCGAGCCACGGAACTGATCGAGACGCATCGCGATGCGCTGCTGGCCTTGGTGGACGAACTCATGGAACACGGGCAGGTCACCCCGGCCAGGTTCGCGGTGGTGGTGGGACTGCCTCTTGGAAAGCCGGAGGATGTGTTGGATCCGTATGCGCAGAGCCTGGCGCAGTTTCGAGTGGAGCGCCCGGAGCGGCTGAGAGCGTAGTCCATAGCAGACTGTTCGCGTGGTAGGTAGCCCTGCAGGACTCGCAAGCGCTTTTGACCCTGTGGTATCGGGAAGGATGGCCTGGGCTACCGCCAGCGCCAGTGGGTCGATGGCGTTGCGGGTAGCTCGGACATTTCAAGATCGTGAGCGGGAACGCGCCGCCGCTCGCGAGTTGCGGCAAGTGGACATCCAAGACAACGGCCTGCGCAGCCGAATGGCCGGTTCGCCCCTCAGACGCGGGGCCTGCGAACGTAGAGTTCTTCGAACGTCGAAGGAATCGCCGCCAACTCAGCTTCCAGATACGGAACGGTCGAGATGCAGTCGAGCCACTCCAAGAACCTGTCTTCGTTGAAGTAGGAACGGATCGCACGCAGCGCAGCCTTGCGCGAGCCATCAGGAATGAAGGCTGCTGCGGGCGGCGCTCCGCTCACGTCCGAAACAGCCATCTCGTGGCGCAGGCAATGCGACCATTCCCAACCGATGTACGGGTGAGCGTCAAGGGAGAACTCCGATGGCCACCGAGCCACATCGTTCAGGATGCCATCTGCGCCGACCAGCCAGACCATCACCTGAGCGCGCCAGTGCGGGGACTGGATGTCGAGAACAGAACGCAACCAGGGCTCGATCGCGGACTCCGGCAAGTACTTCAGGCAGAAAAACATGGATGCGCTGAGGTCTCCACTCGCGTCCCACCAAACCCACACTTGGTTCGGGTTGTTGTTCGAGCGACGCAAGACCTTCTCGATCGCGATATCCGCGCCATCCCAGCACTCGCCGTCCATGATGGCGCGGCCGAGTGTCGAGAGGGCGTCATCGCGGAACCCCTTGTAGGGCTCCCGGTACACGCCATTCGGGTAGAGGGCCATGAATGCGGTGAGCAGCGACTCCAGGAGGTATGAGACGTGGGCCTCATGGCTCCGCGGCAGAACTTTCCCCAGGAGGTAGTGGTACCAAGTGCTCCATTCGTCCATGGGGCCGAATGAACTGGTGCCGCTTGCAATCTCGCCGAGGGGCCCTTGCAGGTCACACGTGGAGACTTCTCCAAGATCGCCCATCAGTTCGGGGTACATCTTTCGGTCGTCGCCCATGAACCACGCTTCTCCCATTGGCTTGGTCGGTCTGGGAAAGTGCGAACAAAGCCGGTCGAGTGCCGCTGGGTCAACCCCGTCTCCCGGCTTCCACAAATATTGTTTCATGTCATGCTCAAGGGTAGGCCGTTCTCACGGCGGCTACGCTATCCGACGCACGGTAACGGACCAGCCGCCCCCGAGGGCCAATGTGACGAACTGCACCGGAAGAAACCGCTCGATCACCAAGAAGTTGGTCGTTGCGTGATCCGTGAGCTCCGTGCACGTGTACGTCGCCTCGCCTCCTCGAAGCCAGACGGCCAGGGCCAACGGCAGCGCCCATTGATCCGCCAGGTGCGGCCCGAGAGCCGCGGTGGACGCCTCGTAGGCGCGAACCTCCTTCACGAGTGCATTTGCCACGTCGTCGGACGTGACGCCCTTCTCGCCGAACTGCGTGAAGAGCTCGCTGACGTTCTCGCAGGCCAGCGTCGCCATCAGCGCATTTCCGGGGCCTTCGTTCTGGCGGACGGGAGGCGTCCGAAGCTGCTCAGCCTCCCACCCAAGGGCACGTCCGAGATGATCGAGCTCGCGCCGCGCCACGGCAGCTGGCAGAGCCGGCGCCAGACACTCCGCGTAGGACTCGATCAGCCGGCCGCGCTCGATCAGATCGAACGGCTGGAGCGTTTCCGCTGCGGAATGAACGCTCACGTTGATCTCTCCCCCGCCCGCGGGATAGAACCCCAGGCGGCGAAGGTCGAGGTCGGATCCCGCTCCCAGTCGACGCAGCAACGGCGCGTAGCACCGCTCAAGGAAGTGGAACGGCGGAGCCATCGGGTTGTGCGTGCCGCCGCCCAGCTTCAGGCGGCTCTGCGACCCTGCCAACATCAGCGCCGGCCAGAGCGTCTGCAGCACCAGCGTGCAGCTGCCCGCCGTCCCTACGCTGAACTCGTAGTCGCCCGCCTTCACGGGGCCGGGCTCGAAGACGAGCGTGGTCGAGCCCGGCTCCGCGCCGCGCACAGTCGCCTCACTCACCTTCGCCGCAGCTTGCACGCAGGTCAGGTGTTGCCGCATCAGGCCTGGCTTCGAGCGTCGCGCGCGAATGCGGTCGAGCGTGAACGCCTGCCCGGTACACATGGCCAGGGACAGGGATGTCCGCAGGATCTGTCCGCCGCCCTCGCCAACGGAACCATCAAGTTCGATCATGGGAATACTCGTTCTTGGTATTGAGACCGTGCCTCGAAATGAAGCACGGCTTGATGCAGGTAGGCATCGAGCTCGCTGGCGTCGGCCTTCGGGTGGCTTGCGAAGGCATGCGCCTGGGCAACCGCCAGCTCGCACTCGATGAAGTCATGGATGCCCGTCCAGCGTGCGCTGGTCGCAGCTTCGCCTTGTCGCATCTTGACCTCCAGGAGCGCGTTGATCTCCTCGATCAACGCCGTCTCGGAGACCGTCGCCTCGACCAGTTCGGCGAAGCGCATGGGCGGCACGCCTCGACCGCCGCGGATCCAGCGCGCCGCCAGCAGCGGACGCAGGACGTAGAGGTACTTCTTGTAGCGGACGACGTCGCCATACAGGTGTTCGCGCAGGTTCTTCTTCGCCATCGAGACGTAGTGGTGGTAGCCGCGCACCGGCGAGAAGCTTTGCTCGGCCAGCAGGCGCAGACGGTCGACCCACGGCTCTTCCTGCCTGTAGAGGATGGGTGAACGCAGCCATTCGAGCAGCGTCGGATTGGAGTCGCGCATCAGCTGCAAGGTCTTGCGCAGATCCCAGCCGCTGACGTCGAGCTCGTCGCTGATCGGTTGCTCGATGACGTCGCGGCCGGCCTCCACCGTCAAGTACCACGAGAGCCGATTGACGTACACGAAGCGCACGTCGTAGTCACTGTCGGGCGAGGCGAAGCCCCAGCCACGGCTACCGGATTCGCACGCGAACAGCACGGCGACATCGTGGCGCCGTTCCAGCTCCGTCAACGTCGCGAGCACGGAGGCGCGCATCGCATCGGAGACAGGATGCGCGCTCAGGATGGTCTTCTCGTTCATTCCCTCTCTCCTTGTTCGTCAATTTGAAGGGAGAGGGCATCCGCCCTCATCCCTTCACGCAAACGACCTGCTTCAACGTGTGGACCACTTCGACCAGGTCGCGCTGGGCGGCCATCACGGCGTCGATGTCCTTGTAGGCCATCGGAATTTCGTCGATTACGTCCTTGTCCTTGCGACACTCGACGCCCTCCGTCGCCTTGATCTGATCATCCACGGTGAACAGCTTCTTCGCCTTGGTGCGGCTCATCACGCGGCCGGCTCCGTGACTGCAGCTGTCGAAGCTTTCCGGGTTGCCCAGGCCGCGCACGATGAAGCTGCGCGCGCCCATGCTGCCCGGGATGATGCCCAGCTGCCCCTTCTTCGCACTCACCGCGCCCTTGCGGGTGACGAACACGTCCTCGCCGAAGTGACGCTCCTGCTGCACGTAGTTGTGGTGGCAGTTCACGGCTTCGACGTGCGATTCGAACGGCTTGGTGATCACCTTGCGAACGGTCGCGATCAGGTTGGTCATCATCACTTCGCGGTTGCGTTGCGCGAACTTCTGCGCCCAGCTCACCGCGCGCACGTAGTCGCCGAAGTACTGCGCACCTTCCTCGAAGTACGCCAGGTCCTGGTCGGGTAGGTTGCGTTCGTGACGTTCCGCATCCTTCTTCGCGAGCTCGATGAAGTGCGTCCCGATGGCGTTGCCGACCCCGCGCGAACCCGAGTGCAGCATGAACCAGACCGCACCTTCCTCGTCGAGGCAGACCTCGATGAAGTGGTTTCCGGTCCCCAGCGTTCCCAGGTGCTTGCGATTGTTCGTGTTCTTGAGTCGCGGATGCAGCTCGCACAGCGCGTCGAACTCGTCGGCGAGCGTGGCCCAGATCTGGTCCACGGTCTCCGGCGGGTTCTCCCAGCTGCCTTGGTCGCGGCCGCGGCTGCGCGGATTCGAGCCGTGCGGCACCGCGCGCTCGATCGCCGAACGCAGCGGACCCAGGTTGTCCGGCAGGTCCTCCGCGCGCAGCGTCGTCTTGGCGGCCATCATGCCGCAGCCGATGTCGACGCCGACTGCGGCCGGAATGATCGCCTTGAGCGTCGGGATCACCGAGCCCACGGTCGCACCGATGCCCAGGTGGACGTCGGGCATCGCAGCGATGTGCTTGAACACGATAGGCAGGCGCGCGGCGTTCGCGAGCTGCTTGCGCGCTTCGTCCTCGACGGGGACGCCGCGCGTCCACATCTTGATCGACACACCGCCGGCGACGTCTTCAATGTTGTAGTTCTGTTCCATGGTTCATTCTCTTCAACAAAGATGCGGTGACCAGGGTCGATGAAGTGTTTTTCTGCGCCACCCGTTTCCGGGCCGGGATTTGAACCCGGGCCTCACGGCCGAAGCCGCGCGCGCTACCAGTAACTCCACCTGCATTCACCGCCAAAAAGGAGATGCCTCGTTGCGACAAGGTTTTGGCGAAACATCGTGCTCTACCACTGAGCTACGGTTCCTCCCGAAGGACGGAGCCGGCAGGGTTCGAACCTGCGACCACGAGATTAAGAGTCTGTAGTTCCACCAGCATTCGCAACAAGACATCAAACAACGGGCGCGACAAGGGACGGCAAGACGTAGCCGTTACCGGTTTCCCGGCCGGGGATTCGAACCCCAGGCATCCGATGTAGTCCTGCCAGCATTCGCGCTGAAATCTTCAATCCCTCACCAAGCCCCCGCGTGGCGACAAACGATCGGTGAGATGGATACAGGTCGATGTAATCCCACCAGCATTCGCCACGCGACAGCATTCATTCAAAGGGGCGCCGCACGCGACCAGATTCGCAAGAGCGGCCTGCCGCTTGCGCGGCTGCGGGCTTGCGGGCCCGCACGGCCTAGTGTGCTGTACTCCTGCGCGCATTCGCATGCGGCGCCTTCATCTCTCCTTCTACTGCGAGGTCAGCGAGATCTTGTCGATCTCGCCCACCCAGTGATCAGCGCCGGCCTTGCCGCCGGCAAAGCTGGCCACCATCGTGAACACCGCGTCGGAGAAGCCGCCGACATTCAGGATGTCGGCACGCTCCGCCGCCTGCGTCGTCGCGCCCGGCTGGATGTCGATGCAGACCAGCCGCGCTTGCGGGTTGCGTGCCTTCAGCAGCTCCCACTCACGCACCGTCTGCGTCGCACCGCGACGGTTCGCATCGACCCACGACTCGTTGTCCGAGACGAGGATCACCAGATCCACGGAAGCACGCTCCTTGTTCAGCAACGCCAGCGGTGCGCTGCAGTTCGTGCCACCGCCTCCGATCTTGGCCAGCGCCTGCGCGTTGGTCATCACGGAGTCCCGAGCGTTGAGCGACAACTGCACCACGGCCTGCTCGAACGGCAACACGCGCGCCGCCGGGTTCTTGCGCAGGATAGCGGCGGCGACCAGGGCAGCCACATCGATGCAACGCACGCTCGACGTCGCCGAGCCGCGATGGCCCGTCACGGCCGAGCTCATCGAGCCCGACACATCGGGGCACACCACGACGCGACCGTCGAAGCGCGGCACGTTGCCGATCGCCAGTTCCATGGCGTCCTGCAAGGCATCGCGAACGACTGCCGGGACGGCGTCGCCCGCCGCCTTGAAGGCCGACATCAGCTGATACGGCATCACCCGAGCCTTCGCCACGGACAGCGGGTCACGCAGCTTCGCCGCGATCGCCTCGGTCATGCCCGGCAGCTCGAACACGCCGTGGCGCGCGAACGTGTTCAGGTTCTGACGCACCATCTGCCACGAACCCGTGCGAGCGATCCGGGCCCACTGGGTCGCCGTCAGTTCGAGGGCGGTCAGCATCTGGAACGGAACGTCAGGCACCTCGGCCGCCGCGCCCTGGGCGCTCTCGCGCTTGAAGCGTTCGAAGGCCTGGGTGATGGGCGGCAACGCCGCTTCATCGACGGGCTTGCCGATCAGCCAGGCGAACCACGCGGCGCGCCAAGCCTCGTCGGGCTTCGGATGAACCATCTTGACCACGTCGGCCAGGGACGGCGTGTTGCCCACCGAGGCGCTCAGCAGCTGCTTTTCGCTCGCGGTCAGCAGCCACTGCTGCACCAGCCTCTTGGGACGCGAACCGAGGGACTTGCGGCCCACGGCACCGCTGCGCACGATCTGCACGAAGTTGCGCAGCATCTTGCCGTTGTCGATCACGCGGCCGAACACCTGGCCCAGCAGGGCCACGTCGCGCGCTGCCAGCGTTGCCGCCAGCAGGGCAGGCATGTCCTTCATGAAGCCCGCTTCGCGGGCGTACAGCGCGGTCTTGGCGACGAAGGCAGCGTCGAGCTCCTTGGCCAGCGCCAGCACGGCATCCAGTTGCGCTTCGGCATCGGCATAGAACGTCTGGCCTAGGCAGCCGGTCGCGGCCAGTTGCGCGAGCCGGTGGCGCGGCGTGAACGCGTAGGCCGGCGCCTGTTCGGCGTTGACCGCGGTCGCAGCGGGCAGCAGGGCGCCCTTGAGCGTTTGAAAGAGTTGGGTGTTGACCATGAGCGTTCTCCTCGTTGCATTCAACTTGTTGTTGTCTTCTCTATTGCAACGGTTGTGCCAGAGTCCGTCGCAGACGGTCTGTGATGAAGTAAGTCGTTGATCTATATGATGAAAGCCGAATAGTGAAACTGCAGTCAGATCCAGCAGGAGTCCGCAAGATCTAGAAAAGATAGAATCTAGGCTAGGCAAATATATTCAAGGCTATGACTAAGAAAACCGTCGTCGTCGGCTTCCTCGGCACGCAGCTGGATTCGGGCCAAGGCGCGGGGCGCTGGGAGAAGTGGCGCCCGACGCTGTCGCTGGTTCAACACGAAGACACGGTGATCGACCGGCTGGAGCTGATCTACACGCCGCGGCACGTTGGCCTGGCGCTGCAGTTGCAGAAGGACATCGCGACTGCGTCGCCCGAGACCGTCGTCAACCTCGTGGCGATGGACATCGCGGACCCGTGGGACTTCGGCGAGATGTACGCTGCGCTCTACGACTGGGCGCGCAGCTACCGCTTCGACCCGGCGCACGAGCAGTACTGGGCGCACATCACCACCGGCACGCATGTGGCGCAGATCTGCATGTTCCTGATGGTGGAGTCGCGCTTCATTCCCGGGGTGCTGCTGCAGACGGCGCCACCGAAGAAGCAGACACGGGGCGATGCGGGCAACTTCACGCTCATCGACCTGGACCTGTCGCGCTATGACGTGCTGGCGCAGCGCTTCGAGCAGGCCCAGACCGAGGCTCTCGATTTCCTCAAGAGCGGGATCGCGACGCGCAACAAGCAATTCAATGCCCTGATCGAAGAGATCGAGCGGGTGGCCGTGCGTTCGCGTGCACCGATCCTGCTGACCGGCCCGACCGGCGCCGGCAAATCGCATCTGGCGCGCCGCATGTTCGAGTTGAAGAAGTCGCGGCACCAGGTCAAGGGGGACTTCGTCGAGGTGAACTGCGCCACGCTGCACGGCGACGGTGCGGCATCGACGCTGTTCGGCCACAAGAAGGGCGCGTTCACCGGCGCAGTGACGGAGCGGGCCGGACTGCTGCGCACGGCGCACGAGGGCGTGCTGTTCCTTGACGAGATCGGCGAACTCGGTCTCGACGAGCAGGCCATGCTGCTCAAGGCCGTCGAAGAGAAGCGCTTTCTTCCGGTCGGCAGCGATCGCGAGGCCAGCAGCGATTTTCAGTTGATCGCCGGAACGAATCGCGATCTGCGGGTCGATGTCGCCGAGGGCAGGTTCCGTGACGACCTGTTCGCGCGGATCAACCTCTGGTCGTACACGTTGCCTGGCTTGGCGCAACGGCCCGAAGACCTGGAACCCAATGTCGACTTTCTGCTGGCTCGTGCAATCGCCGAGTCGGGGCGAGCGGTACGGTTCAACGTCGAGGCGAAGACGCAGTACCTGAAGTTCGCTCAATCGGGCGACGCCCTGTGGAGCGGCAATTTTCGCGACCTGTCGGCAAGCGTCACCCGGCTCGCGACCCTGGCCGATGGCGGCCGTATCTCGACGTCGCTGGTCGACGCCGAGATCCAGCGTTTGAATTGGCTTTGGCAGCGCCGGCCCTCGACGGAGGACGGCGAAGGCGTGGAACTGGCGACCTTGATGGGAACGGAGGCTCTCGAGGAGATCGATCTGTTCGACCGCCTGCAACTCGAATCAGTGGTTCGCGTCTGCCGGCAGTCCCGCACGCTGTCGGAGGCGGGCCGGCGCCTGTTCGACCGCTCGCGGGAGCAAAGGACGGTCGTGAACGACGCCGATCGCTTGCGCAAATACCTGCTCAAGTTCGGTTTGAGCTGGGAGGCCATCCGGGGCTGACGTGCCAGGCACCGCGAAGAAGGCGCGCACAATGAAAAATGGGCGGCCCGCAGGCCGCCCGTCGAGGCGAGTCAACCACTAGTTCAGCCGCGAAGCCTTCGGCAGTCGTGCCGAAAGCCAGTCATGCACATCAGCCCGGATGTTGCGGCCGGCAAGCAAGAAGTCCTCGAACCGGCTTGGAACGTAGGGCAGGTACATCAGCGGCATGCGAGCCTCCTCGGGCGTGCGATCGGCCTTGCGACCGTTGCACCACGCGCATGCCGTGACCAGGTTCATCCAGCTCCAGGCGCCTCCCCGGCTCTCCGGAAGGATGTGCTCGCACTGCAGGTCGCGCTCGTGAAAGCTCTGTCCACAATAGGCGCAGGTCATCCGGTCGCGACGCAGCAGCTTGGTCTTGCTGATCGACGGCGTGACGTCGAACAGGTTCACGCGCGATGCACCGCTCAACGCGATGATCGGATGGATGTCCATCACCGATTGGCGGCCGATGACGGCGTTCCAGCCGCCGCGCAAGGTGCGCAGCGGACCCTCGCCTTCTTCCCACGCCACGGAGCCGGTAGCGTAGTGAGAGGCCGCCTGCTCGATCGAGATCCACGCCTGGGGCGTGCCCTGGATGTCGAGCTGAAGCACATGGTGGTGATGTTCTGCCTGCATGGATGCCCTCCTTTCGCGGGCCTGTGAGTCGCACGATTTGTGGTGCGTCCGGGTGGACTCGAACCACCGGCCCCGACCTTCGGAGAGTCGTGCTCTTGCCACTGAGCTACGGACGCGGAAACTGGATCGATGGCAGGGGCGGCAGGATTCGAACCTGCGTGCGCCGGGTCAAAGCCGGCTGTCTGAGGCCACTCGACTACGCCCCGATCGATTTGCAAGGTCTACCGCGCGCCTTCAGTCGCGCCAGTAGTAGTCACGATTGCTGCCGTCAAAAGCAGCCTGTTGTCATGCAGCATGCTTTGAAAGGGCCTCGTCGATCCGCAGACACAAGGGTCGTTGCGACCGAGCTTCTCGCGCAGTTCCTTGTCGCCGTGGACGACACGGTGCCCCCGCTTGACGCCAGACTCGGACGGGAAGCCGTTGCGCCGCTTACTGGTCTTCGTGAAAGCTGAATTCGTCCTGCTGTTTCGATTTCATGATGGTTCTCCTGAGTGAATGACCACTGAGTTAACGAGGCACATGGAAAGACGCATGAAGGTTCCGGTGACGGGTTCCGGCGCCGCCCAATCGTTGCGGCCGGTTTGCAGTCCTCGCGGTGCGTCAGCGCACGGGGACTTCTGTTGTTGGCGTCGTGTGCGGGATTCGAACCCGCGTTGCCGAGATGTTCTGCGCAGCAGTGGCGGAGCCAAAGCCCGGCGTCCTTGGCCAGCTAGACGAACACGACGTTGTTGTTGAGATCTCCACTTCGGCTGTGTCCATGCGCGAGTCATCCCGTCGGATGCGGTGTCTCGCTGCACGTGCGCCGGGTCCGGCACGCGCACATCCCGACACCGCGCACACCTTGAGGTTTGCGGCGACGGAGTGCATGGGCACACCCGAAGTGGAGAGGCAAGGCGGGTCGTTCCGGCCAGCGCCGGAGCGCGCCTTGCAGCCAGTTTTGAAAGAGCGATGGCCGCCGTTGCAAGCGCGGCACGCCAGGGGCGAGCCTCATCACGGCCAGCAGCCGTGAGCCGGAAAAGGTTGATGGAGAAAGCGAAAGGGCCCGGATCCTTGCGGAATCCGGGCCCCTGAAATCAGAGCTTGGAGGGTGCGCGCTTACGCGCTTCCCTCTCCCGGATGCATCTGGTACTCCTCCTGGCGATCCCCCTGGGGTCGCTTCGAGGCAAGCAGATGCTGGGCATGCGGATCACGGCCATCGACCCCGACCAGGGACATCGCGGCAATGCGCACGAACGCACACAGTCCCGAAGCGGGTAGTGCGTTGCAGGTGGCTTGCCGGCTGTTCACGATGTGTCCTTGAGGTCTTGCGGGGTGTCGGGGTTGCCGCTCTTTCGAGCGACAGGGCGAATAGTAAATAGTCTTTACCGCGTGGTCAAGCCCCTGCGACAATCGCGCATCGAAAGTTGCAGTCAGAACACAACACGTGATCAACATCACCGTCAATCGGCGACGCAACGTCCTGGCGCTGTTCCAGGCCCATGCCGAGGAAGCCATCGGCAACGGGGTGTCTCCCAAGGGGCTGGAGCAGGCCTTCGCGGCGCGCCTGGAGATCTCGCCGAGCATGTGGAGCCAGATCAAGTCGTCGCGTCCGATCGGCGACAAGCTGGCGCGCCAGATCGAGCAGCACGTGCACAAGCCGGCAGGGTGGCTCGATGAAGAGCGCGAGGCGGGCGGGTTGAGTTCAGCGGAGCAGCAATTCCTGGCGCTCGCACTGAAGGCGTGGCGGGCAACGAGCAGCGAAGGGCGGAAGGCGTTGAAGAGTCAGATGAAGCTTCTTGCTGGCACCGGATCGCACGGCTGCTGACGGCGACCTGCATTCGTTCCACTGGCTGTCGACGCAGCCATCGCCCGATCAGGCCAGCGGCCGCCCGCCGTCCACCGGAATGACCGCACCGGTGGTGAAGCGCAGATGGGTGGCCGCGGCGACCACGGCGTCGGCCACCTCTTGCGGCAGCGCGAGCCGCTTGAGCGGCGTGCGCGAGGCCTGCTCGTCGCGCCAGCAGACGTCCAGCGACTTGACGAAGTCGGTGTCGGCCAGGCCGGGCGAGACCGACAGCACACGGATCGCGGGCGCCAATGCGCGCGCGAGCGACTTGGTCATGTTGTCCACCGCCGCCTTGGACGCGCAGTAGGCCACGTTGCTGCCCATCGCGGTGACGGCGGCGATCGACGAGATGTTGACGACCAGGCCGGTCGCGCCGTCCGCGCGCGGCGCCCGCAGCAGCGGCGCCAACGCGCGCACCGCCGCGAACGGCCCGCGCACGTTGGTGGCCAGGATCTGGTCGAACAGCGCGTCGTCCAGCCCGTCGAGGTCGGCGTGGGCGACGAACTTCGTCGTGCCCGCGCAGTTGACGAGGATGTCGCAGCGGCCGTAGCGCGCCTGCACCGCGCGCGCGAGCTCGGCCAACGCGGCGGAGTCGGTCACCGGCGCCTTCAACGCGGCGTGCGGCAGCGTCGCAGCCGGCAGGTCCTGCGCCAGGGCGCGCGCCGGGCCTTCCGAGCTGTTGTAGCCCACCACCACCGCGCAACCGGCCTCGGCCAGGCCGAGGCAGATCGCCGCACCGAGGCCACCGGCGCCGCCGGTCACCACCGCCACCTGGCCTGTCAGGGATCGCATCGCGTGCTCAGCCTTGTTGCTTGAACCGGCGCACGCGGATGTCGGCCTGTTCCTTGTGGCCCGACATGTGCTCGTAGCCGCACAGCCGCGAACAGTACTCGCCCACCGCCACCGAGGCCTCGTCGGTGAGCACGCGCTGGTAGGTGTGCGTCTTGATGAACTTGCCCACCCACAGCCCGCCCGTGTAGCGGCCTGCGCCCTGCGTCGGCAGCGTGTGGTTGGTGCCGATCACCTTGTCGCCGTAGCTGACGTTGGTGCGGTGGCCCAGGAACAGCGCGCCGTAGCGCGTCATGCGCTGCAGGAACCAGTCCGGATCCCGGGTCATGACCTGCACGTGCTCGGAGCACAGGCGTTCGGCTTCCTGCAGCATCTCCTCCTGCGTGTCGCACAGGATGAGTTCGCCGTAGTCGCGCCACGACACGCTGGCCACCGGCGCGGTGTCCAGGCGGGCCAGCACCTTCTCGATGGCGGCCGGCAACTCGTCGGCGATCTTCCTGCTGCTGGTGATGCAGTACGCCGGCGAGGTGGGGCCGTGCTCGGCCTGGCCCAGCAGGTCGACCGCCACCAGTTCGGCGTCCACCGTGTCGTCGCAGATCACCATGGTCTCGGTCGGGCCGGCGAACAGGTCGATGCCGACGCGGCCGAACAGCTGGCGCTTGGCTTCGGCGACGTAGGCGTTGCCCGGGCCGACGATCATGTCGACCGCGGCGATGGTCTCGGTGCCGATGGCCATGGCCGCCACGGCCTGCACGCCGCCGACGCAGTAGATCTCGTCGGCGCCGGCCAGGTGCATGGCGGCGACGATCTCGGGACACGGCTTGCCGTCGAACGGCGGCGCGCAGGCGATCACGCGCTTGACGCCGGCCACCTTGGCGGTGAGCACGCTCATGTGGGCCGAGGCGATCAGCGGGTACTTGCCGCCGGGGATGTAGCAACCCACCGAATTCATCGGGATGTTGCGGTGGCCGAGCACGACGCCGGGCAGGGTCTCGATCTCGACGTCGTGCATCGAGCTCTTCTGGATCTGCGCGAAGCGGCGGATCTGCGTCTGCGCGAAGCGGATGTCCGACAGCGTCTGCGGGCCCAGCGAGGCGATGCAGGCGTCGATCTCGGCCTGGCTCAGGCGAAAGCTCTCCGGCGACCACTTGTCGAACTTGGCGCTGTATTCGCGCACGGCCGCGTCGCCGCGCGCCTCGATGTCGCCGAGGATGGTCTCGACGGTGGTGCGTACCTGCGCGTTGAGGTCGGCCTTGGCGGCGGCAGGCTTGCCCTGCTTGAGGTATTGGACGGTCATGGGGTCGTTCCGGACGGGGGGCGAAAGGCGGGCCGCACGCTGCCGGCCCGGTTGATGCATACAATTACAGCGCAAGCTTCCATGCAAGTTGCATGCATATGCATCGCGTTAACCCTCACTTCCCATGACAGCGCGCCAATCCCCTTCGAAGACCCTGGTGTCGGCGCCGCGCGCCGGCGGCACGCGACTGCAGGACATCGCCGACCACCTGGGCATCTCGCAGTCGACGGTGTCGCGCGCGCTGGCCGGCCACGCGGCGATCAGCGAGGCCACGCGTGCGGCCGTGCAGCAAGCCGCGGCCGACCTGGGCTTCCGGTTCGGCGCGGGCAACCGGCGCGTGCGCAAGTCCACCACGCGGATGATCGGCCTCGTCGTGGGAAACCTGCACAACAGCTTCATGACGCTGCTGCTGGAGGAGTTGCACGACGCCTTCGCGAGCTACGGCTACCACACGACCCTGATCATCGACTCGCTCAACGAGCTGGAGCAGCTGGCGCGCTTCCGGCCGTTGATCGACGGCTACTTCGACGGCATGGTGTTCGCCACCGCCACGCTCGACTCGAAGATCGTGCCGGAACTGCAGCGCCGCGGCGTGCCGCTGGTGCTGGTCGTGCGCTCGGTCGACGGCGTGCCGGTCGACACGGTCGAGATCGACAACCTCCATGCGGGGGCCGAGGCTGCCCGCCATCTCCAGCAACTGGGCCACCGCCGGGTCGCGCTCGTGATGGGGCCGCGCAACACGTCCACCGCGCGCGACCGCGCCAAGGGGGCGCTGGGCGTGTTCAGGTTCGGCCCTGGTGCGGAGTCCGCCATCCTGTGGGGCCACTACACCACCGAGCACGGCTACTCGTCGACGATGCAGGTCCTCGCGCGGCCGGAGCCGCCGACGGCCATCATCGCTGGCAACGACACCATCGCGCTGGGGGTGCTCGAGGCCGCCAAGGTGTCGGGCGTCGCGGTGCCGAAGCGGCTGTCGGTGATCGGCTTCGACGACAACCCGGCCTCGGGCTCGCCGCTCATCGGGTTGACGACGGTGCGCCAGCCCGTGGAGGCGATGGCCCGGACGACGGCACGACGCCTGCTGGAACGCATCGACGCGCAGAACATCAATCCGGCGACGCGCGATCTCCTGCCGACGCAGTTGATCGTGCGCCGGACGACCGGTGCTGCATGAGCCCACGCCCGGCCGCTCCGAGGGGTGGCTCGCACCGCAGCCGTCAGGCGGAGGCGGGCCGCGTGAGTGACCGGGTTGCCCGGGTCACTCGTGATCGCTCCGCTCCGGCGACGAACCTGCGCGTCAGGCCCGGCCTGTCGCCGACGGGACGTAGCGATGGTCGATGGCGCCGAAGACCGAGGTGCCGTCCGCCGCCAGCACCTCGAAGCGCAGGGTGTCGCCATACCTCAGGAAAGGGGTTCGGGACTCGCCCGTGTCGATCTTCTCGACCGCGCGGCGCTCGGCCAGGCAGGCCGACCCCACGTCGCGCCACGTCTTGTTCGACACCGTGCCCGAGCCGAGGATGGTGCCCGCCCGCAGGTTGCGGTTGTACGCCAGGTGTGCCAGCAGTTCGCCGAAGCTCCAGTCCATCTCGCCGCCGTTGGGGTGGCCGAACGGCTCGCCGTTGCGATGCACGCGAAGGTCGAGATGCACGCGGCCGTCCCGCCACGCCGGCCCGAGCTCGTCGGGCGTCACGGCCACGGGTGCGAACACTGTCGCCGGCTTGGCGTTGATGAAGCCGAAGCCCATCTGCAGCTCGCGGAACAGGTGGGTCCGCATGCTGACGTCGTTGAGGATCGTCACCAGTCGGATGCGCGATTGCGCCTCGGCGGCGCTGCTGCCCATGGGGGTATCGGCGACCACCACCGCGAACTCGCCTTCGAAGTCGCCGTTGTCGGCCTCGCTGGGAAAGGGATAGTCGTCGCACGGTCCGGCGAAGTCGTCCGACTGGCGCTGCACGAGGATGGGGATGCCCGCCGTCTTCTTCACGTCCAGGTTGTACGCCCGCTCCATGATGTGGCCATGGTTGAGGAAGGCGGAGGCGTCGACGAACTGATGGGTACGCGGCAGCGGCGCCATCGCGTCGGCCGGATCGAACGCGAAGGCCGTCGGCGCGGCCGCCGCATTCAGCGCGGCCGACAGCGACTCGAGCGCAGGTTGCACCTCGTCCCAGCGCTCGATCGCCTGCTGCAGGGTCGTGACGACGGGTGCCGCGTCGACGGCCCGCGCGAGGTCGCGCGAGACGACGACCAGGCGGCCATCGCGCGTGCCGTTCTTGAGGGTGGCCAGCTTCATCGGGTCGGCACGGGTTCTTCCTCGACCCGGTTCTCGATGTGGCCGAGGTGCTCGATCTCGACGCGCACGACGTCGCCGACCTGCAGGAACTTGCCGAGCGCGATGCCGACGTTGGCGCAGGTGCCGGTGGCGATCAGGTCGCCAGGCTCCAGGGTCATCACCTGCGACAGCTCGTGGATCTGCTGCCAGATGTCGTGGATCATGCGGCCGGTACTGGTGTGCTGCCGACGCTCGCCGTTGACCCAGAGCTGCATCTCCAGCGCATGCGGGTCGGCGATCTCGTCGTCCGTGGTGATCCAGGGGCCGGTGGGGCCGTGCGAGTCGAAGGACTTGCCGAGCGTGAAGGTCGGGCTCTTGAACTGCCAGTCGCGCGCGGTGACGTCGTTGGCCACGAAATAGCCGCCGACCACCGAGCGCGCGTCGTCCACGGAGACGTAGCGGCAGCGCTTGCCGATCACGACGCCCATCTCCGCCTCGTAGTCCATCTTGTCCGAGACACGCGGCTTGTAGATCGGGTCGTAGGGGCCGGTGATGCAGCTGACCTGCTTGTTGAACCAGAGCTGGTTCTTCGGCACGGTGATGCCGGCCTTGGCGGACTCCTCCGCGTGGTCGTGGTAGTTCATGCCGATGGCCATGTACTTCTGCGCGTCCGGCACCGGCGCCTCCAGGCGCACGGCGTCCAGCGGCAGGCCTTGAGGCGCGCCCGCGAGCGCGCCGGCGATCGCCTCGCGCAGCGGTCGGCCGGCGGCCAGCACCTCGCGGATGGTGGCGGGGGCCGAAGGGAGCAGGAGCTGCAGGTCGATGACCTGTTGGCCGACCACGACGCCGATGCGGGTGCGGCCATCGTGGGTGTAGCGAGCAAGTTTCATTCGGGATCCTGGGATGTCGTTGGGGCGTATCGGCGTAGAAGGTCTTGCCGGAAGCGATGTCGGGCCACCCTGTACAATGCATGATTGTCGATCTTATAGATTTTATTGCAAGAAATGGATTACCCTATCGATCGGGAGTCGCTGGCGGCTCACGCCCCGCACCCATGAACGCAGCACGCGCTGGAGAACTACGAAGATGACGATCAGAGACATTGCCTACGTGCGCTACCAGGCGACGAACCTCGACGAGATGGAGAACTTCCTGGTGGACTTCGGCCTCCACCGCAGCGCGCGCACGGACCACGCCTTGTTCATGCGCACGATGGACAGCGCCCATCACGCCCACGTGACCGAGCTCGGCGAGGCGTGCCGGCAGCTCGGTTTCGGTTTCTTCGTCGACAGCGAACAGGCCCTGCGCGCCATCGCCGCGCGCGTCGGCGCGCCCGTCGAGGACAACCCCGATCCGGGCGGCGGACTGCGCGTCCGCACGCAGGATCCCTCGGGCTTCATCGTGGACGCGCTGTTCGGCCAGCAGGAACTCGAGCCGCTGCCGCGCCGCGCCGCGGTGCCGAGCAACAACGTCCACGCGCGCCAACGGCTGGGCCGCACCGTGCGCCTGCAGCCGGCGCCTTCGCAAGTGGCACGGCTCGGGCATGTCGCCCTGCACGTCCGCGACTACCGCGCCAGCAAGGCGTTCTACGAGGACGTGCTTGGCATGCGGGCTTCCGACATCTACTTCGACGGATCGGAAGACAACGAGGTCGGGGCCTTCATGAACTGCGGCCTCGGCGCCCAATGGACCGATCACCACACGATCGGGATCATGCAAGCCGCGGACGGCCGTTCCCGCTTCGACCACTGCGCCTTCGAGGTCGTCGACCTGGATGACCTCGTGCAGGGGGGTGAGTTCCTGAAGAACCGCGGACGCCGCCATTCCTGGGGCGTTGGCCGCCACGTCCAGGGCAGCCAGATCTTCGACTACTGGCGCGACCCGTTCGGCAACAAGCTGGAGCACTGGACCGACGGCGACCTGGTGAACGCGACCACGCCGGTGGGGCGCGCGCAACTGTCGGACAACGCGCTGTACCAGTGGGCTCCCGTGCCCACGCAGGAGTTCTTCGGCTAGTTCGGCGCCGCGGCCGTCGCTCGAGGCGACGGGCCCGGTGCCTCAGGCCAGGGCGCGCCCTGCGCCGTTGGCGCGCGGCTTCGCCGCGGCCTTCACGGGCGCTTTCGCCTTGGGTGCGACAGGCTTGGCCCGGGTAGCTGCGACCTTGGCCTTGGCGGCCGTCGCGACCGCTGCCTTGACGTCCTCGATCGGCGGCGCGCCCTTCGCACCCTTGCCTGGCGCGCGCAGCGGTTTCGAGACCGCGTCGCGTTCCGTCAGCGCGCGCACGATGAATTCGGTCGTGCGATTGATGTGGCTGTGCATCAGGCGCGTGGCCATCGGCGTGTCGCGGGCGATCGCGGCCTCCGCAAGCAGGCGATGCTCGGAATCGGCGTTGCGGTCGTGCGGAATGCTCAGCTCGAGACGACGGTAGCGCTCGCTCTGTTCGTAGAGATTGTTCCGGATCTGCCGCAGGCGCAAGCTGCCGCAACTGCCCACGAGCGCCGCGTGATAGGCGGCATGGGCATCGGTCCAGGTGGACGGGCGGGCCTCCTGATCGAGCTCGCGCGCGGAATTGAGCAGCCGGTGCGTGGCCGCGACGATGTTCGACTCCCACTCGAGGGTGCCGTTCTCGATCGCCCAGATGAGGCACTGCGTCTCGACGACCGTGCGTACGCGCGCAAGATCGACGACGTCCTCCACCGAGATCGGCGTCACCACGTAGCCGCGATGCGCCTCGGCCTGCGTCAGTCCCTCCGCGGAAAGCTGCGACAGTGCCTCGCGCAAGGAGCTCAGGCTGATGTCGTATTCCTTGGTCAACAGGTTGGTGCGAAGACGCGACCCTGCCGGCAATTCGCCCCACAGGATCGCATTGCGCAAGATCTGGTAGGTCTCGTTCGTCTTGGTGATGACTTTGCCGTTGCTGGGGACTTTCACATCTTCTCCGGATTCAGCGGGTAAACCCTGCTGTTTCTATTCTACCGCTGCAGGGCGACGACGTGGTGATGGCATTGATCAATCCGTAAAATAACGATAGCAACGGAGAATATCGATTTTTTGGTTGAAAGCGGGTAGAGTGACATCAGCCGGTTGGCGACCCGGTGACAGAGACAACACGGCGGCCCCCCCGCCGCAGACCACCAGAAGATGAAACTCGCAACTTTGCGCCGGAAGTCCGTTGGGCTGGTGCTCGATGACCCGATCCTCGCCTCGTTGGCCGCGCTGCCGACGGCCGCGCACCCGGCGGGCGCCCTGTCGCTCTCGATCTGGATCATCATCGTCTTCTTCGGGCGCTGGATCGGCTTCACGACCTGAACGCACTGGGCAACGACATGCCGGCCAGCGCCAGGACAACAACAGGAGACACGAACACCATGA